>JAPTHR010000009.1 GCA_029228645.1 Gammaproteobacteria bacterium Milos-ODIII6 | reverse complement strand
CGCCCGTTCGCGGTCGGCCGGCGCAATTGGTTGTTCGCCGACACCTCGCGCGGTGCGAAAGCCAGTGCCACGGTCTACAGCCTGATCGAAACCGCGAAGGCCAACGGCCTGGAGCCCTACGACTATCTGCGGCATGTGCTGACGCACATCGCGGCGGCCGATAGCGTCGAGAGGATTGAAGCGCTGCTACCGTGGAATGCCCGCTTGGCCGACAGCGGGGACAAATCTGACTACATGTCAGGAACCGGATGATTTGCGTGGGAAAGGCATAAGCCGTAGCTTTGTATCCGACAGGGAATGTTGAACACCGACCGACAAGGAAAGGTCATCCGGTAGGAATTCCCGTAAAGCCCCATGTACAAGGATGCGCATGGGGCTTTGTCACATCAGGCCTGCATGCAAGAAGGCCGATTCTTTGGCGCTTACTCTTAACGAGCAATCTCCCATGGTGACTGGCAGTCAACTACGCGCAGCACGGGCGCTACTGAATCTGGACCGCTCTTCCCTCGCCGAACTGGCGGGGCTTTCACTACCCACCATCCAACGCATGGAATCGGCGGAAGGCATCGTCGGAGGCAACGTGGAATCACTGATGAGGGTCATCGAGGCGCTGAAATCGGCAGGGATCGAGTTGATCGGGGAAGACCAGGTGAGTCAAGGCGGCGGTCGAGGCGTGCGCCTGATCTCACCCCAGAGTTCAGATCAGTGAGGCGGCAATGCGTTAGACGGACCAACGATCAACGGGGGGGAGGCCCCGACCCGACTTTCCCGGGTCTTACCCCGTTTCCACGGACGGTCGAGTTAAGAGCGATTCGTTCATCCTGGCTCGGGACGCCGGCGCCGCGGACACTGGATGATAAAACTCACGATCCAAGCGGCCCAACGACATGGAATAGATCATCATTGATCAAGAAGTGCACCCAGATACTGGCGGCGTAACCCAGGGCGATGGCCCACGTCCACTTGAGGTGGGCGAAGAATGTATAGACGCCTCGCGCCTGGCCCATGACGGCAACTCCAGCCGCGGAGCCGACCGACAACAGCGACCCGCCGACGCCGGCCGTTAGCGTCACCAGGAGCCACTGACCATGCGACATATCCGGTTGCATGGCCAGTACCGCAAACATGACTGGAATGTTGTCGACAACTGCCGACAGCCCACCCACGATGATATTGGCGACGCTCGGACCCAGCCCCGTATACATCAACTCGGAAACCAGCGCCAGGTAGCCCAAGGTACCCAACCCCCCGACACAGAGGATGATGCCGTAGAAAAACATCAAGGTGTCCCATTCGGCGCGCTCCATAGAGCGAAAAATGTTGAAATGGGCTTGATCTCTGCTGGGCGGCGCGGAGGCTGCCGAACCACCCTCCACCTCGAGGGCATTTTCGCCGAGCTGGCGATGATCATCCGTATGCGAGTCGCGCCGCTTCAGGTAATAGCCGTAGAACTTGAGCAAACCCAGACCAGTCATCATGCCCAGCACCGGGGGAAGATGCAGAAAATTATGGGCCGAGACAGCCATCACAATCGTCACGACAAACAAACCGACGACCACCCATGCCCCACGCTTGAGCGGCGATTGCGCCGTAGTAAGTGGGTCCGGTTGGCCGTTTGAGACCGCCAGCGACATGATCGCCGCAGGGACGAGCCAGTTCACCACCGAGGGCACGAAAAGCGCGAAGAACTCGTGAAACGCCACCATCCCTTTCTGCCAAACCATCAACGTGGTGATATCACCAAAGGGCGAGAAAGCCCCCCCGGCGTTTGCCGCAACGACGATATTGACGCAGGCCACGACCACGAATCGTTGGTTGCTGCCGCCGACCGCCATCGCCACCGTGGCCATCAACAGCGCTGTCGTCAGGTTGTCGGCCACCGGTGAAATGAAGAAGGCCAGCAAACCGGTCAGCCAGTAGATGGTGCGTAAAGAGTAGCCGCGCGAAACCAGCTGGATGCGCAGACCGTCGAAGACACCTCGCTCCTCCATGGTGTTGATGTACGTCATGGCCGCCAAGAGAAACAGGAACAGCTCCGCAAACTCGAGCAGATTGTGGCGAACTGCATGTTCGGCGGTAGTGGTGTCACCGTGCTGTGCAAAAACGAACGCCACGAGTGCCCAGATAATGCCTGCGGCAAAAATCACGGGTTTCGACTTGCGCAGGTGCAAGGCCTCCTCGCCGATCACGAATAGATAGGCAACAACAAAGATCGCTATCGATGCATATCCCACCCAGTGGGCCGTGAAATCCGGCAGCCCGTCTTGTCCCATTGCCAAGGCAAGCTCCGGAAGGAAAAACGCCGGAACAAGTAATAGACCGACATGCCTCGGGGTGATTTCGCGCCTGACGGTGTCTCTTGGCTGACTCATATGTTGCACGTTTCGTTTCCTATCTGGTTGGTTGCGGCAAAAGGTCTCCACCACGCGCGCCATGCACGCAATTGCTTACCCATTGCTGCCGTGTCTCCGAGTAGCGCTCTGAGCTGTTGAGTCGGCATACAGACTGCTGCTGATTGCCGCTGTGGCCATGCGACCTTTCCCTCCCCTTAACCACTAGGAGTCTGCGCGGCAGAAATCAATCTGCTGCAAAAGCGCCATGAATCATCATCTCAGCTTATCCAACTCGTTAAATAGGCCCACTATTCGTCTCGTTCGATAAACTGACCTGATAATCCCTATCGCCTTTTCGCTTCGATCGTTTCTACCGCGCAGACTCCTAGCCCGAATCAGCGCCCCTGAGCTCTTTGAGCACCGGCGTCCTGGCCGCGCGAGCTCCGAACGCCGCAATTATAGAAGAGACGACTGAGACAGAATACCTAAAAATGCATCCTATTTGACACACTTCTGATATTTTTTGTATCATTTTAGAAATCTCAAGAAAAGAGTATCGACGATGCTTACTGGCCGCCAGCTACGGGCAGCGAGAGCGCTGCTGAATCTGGATCGCGCAACACTGGCCGAAATGGCGGGGCTCTCACTGCCAACGATCCAGCGCATGGAAGCGGCGGAAGGCGTGGTCAGAGGCAACGTGGATTCCCTGATGAAGGTCGTCGATGCGCTTAAAAAGGCCGGAGTCGAGCTGCTTGATGACGACGCGGTCAGCCAGGGTGGCGTACGCCTGGTTAAGCCGGGAACCCCGAAGCGGTGAGGTGATTGTGTTTCGCTCCTTCCCACACATTGCAGACCGGGCGTTCTCTCCAGAACACCCCATGCATCAACCTGGCAGGCACCATCGTGAGTATCGTCACGCAAACGACGTCGGTTCGGCGCCCCACTTAAGGACCTTTGGCAAAAAATGATGTTGTCACGATTTCTACCATTCACCACGTGGCTGCCAAGAGTTGGCCGCGATGATTTCAAGGCAGATTTGATGGCCGGACTGTCCGGCAGCATCGTCGTGCTGCCGCAGGCCGTGGCATTTGCGACGATTGCCGGCATGCCGCCACAGTACGGACTCTATGCCGGCATGGTTCCGGCCGTCGTCGCCGCTCTGTTCGGCTCGTCGCGTCACTTGGTTTCCGGCCCCACGACAGCTGCATCGATTGTGCTGTTTTCGGCGCTTTCCGCCTATGCGACGCCGGGCAGTGCCGATTACGTCTCCCTCGCATTGACACTCACCTTCATGGTCGGCGTCTTTGAACTGGTGCTCGGACTCGCCCGGATGGGCACACTGGTGAACTTTATCTCCCACTCCGTCATCGTTGGATTCACCGCCGGCGCGGCCATTCTGATTGCAGCGAAACAGCTCAAGTACTTTTTCGGCATCGATATGCCATCCGGCGGACACCTGCACGACATTATCCGCGAGTTCGCGCAGCGGATAGGCGAGATTAATCCCTACGTCACCGCGGTCGCACTCGGCACCCTCTTGATTGGCATCATCATCAAGCATCTGTGGCCGAAACTGCCCTACCTGATCTTCGCGATGCTGTTCGGAAGCCTCCTGGCCTATGTGCTCAATTCTTTTTTCGGCGAGCAGTTAACACAGATCGCCCAGGTCGGCGCGTTGCCTGCATCGCTACCTCCGCTGTCGGCCCCGGACCTTTCGCTTGACAATATAAGAACGCTGGCCCCAACAGCCCTCGCCGTTACCCTGTTTGCACTCACCGAAGCGGTTTCCATTGGACGTTCGCTCGCCGCACGCGGCGGTTACCGGATCGACGGCAACCAGGAGTTCATCGGCCAGGGCCTGTCAAACATCGCCGGCAGCTTTTTTTCCAGCTATGTCGCCACCGGCTCATTCAATCGATCCGGCCTCAACTACGAGGCCGGCGCGCGCACGCCGCTGGCTGCGGTATTTGCAGGTGTCCTGCTGCTGGTGATCGTTCTCCTGGTCGCGCCGCTGGCTGCCTACCTGCCCAAGGCGGCTATGGCCGGGGTACTGTTCGCCGTCGCCTGGGGCCTGATCGATTTCAAGCAGATACGGCATATCCTGAGTGCTTCGAAACGTGAGTCGTCGGTGCTCATCGTAACCTTCCTTAGCGCCTTATTTCTCGAGCTTGAAATGGCGATCTTCGCCGGTGTACTGCTCTCCCTGGTGCTCTACCTGGAGCAGGTGTCGAAGCCTTCGGTGTATCGCCGTGTGCCCGACCCGAGGTTGCCGGGCCGGCCTTTCACCACAGATGCATCGCTTCCCGAATGCCCACAGTTTCGCATTGTCCGGGTGGACGGCTCATTGTTCTTCGGGTCCGTCAATCGACTGCAGAATGCTTTTGACATGTTTCGTACCCGTGATCCGGAGAAAAAGCACTTGGCACTTGCGATGCAAGGCGTTGGTGTCGTCGACCTCGAAGGCGCGGAGGCGCTCGTCGAAGAAGCCAGGAAACGCAAGGCGATGGGCGGGGATCTCTACCTGATCAACGTCAACCGGGGGCTGTGGGACACCCTCGAGAACACTGGATGCCTGGACGAGATTGACAGCCGCCACGTCTTTGAGGGCAAACACACTGCCGTACATGCCGTGTACCAGAAGCTCGACAAGTCAATCTGCGCGACGTGTGACAAACGCATATTTTCGGAATGTCAGAATGAGTTCGGATATAAAACCAGGTCAATTTAACAACAACTCCACTTTTTAAAAGACATAATCTAAATTGCACTTCAGTATTTGCACATAGCCGGCGTCATTGACCGATATTATCTTTTTTCCCATCGAGGCGTTGATTTACCTTTCCTCATTGTCTTTTTTATATTAGATATATTTGAGACGAGGCTGATCTTTTTATTTTTTTTGGGCCAGGCAGTTTTCCATATACTTTTGATGTTGAGTGGCACTCCACTCACCCTGTTTAGCTCGACTATAAGCGGGAATCGTCGCCGGTAAGCCAGGTACTTCCCAGTACTTGAGTTTGCCTAGACGACAAGCCGCGAAGACACAAAGCCGAGCGCATCATCTTTCTTACTATCCGAGTGTTTCGTCCGGGAGGAGACACGCCATCAACAAGCTATCTGGATTTGTCGGCAACCTCGGAGGCAACCTATATGGCGGGATGACCGCCGCCATTATCGCCCTGCCACTGGCGCTGGCATTTGGCATTGCCTCGGGCGCCGGCCCGGTTGCCGGACTCTACGGCGCCATCGTGCTCGGATTTTTTGCCGCCATTTTCGGTGGCACGGCGACCCAGATTTCCGGTCCGACCGGACCGATGACCGTGGTCATGACCGCGATGATCAGCGACCTGCTGGCGCGCTATCCGGAGCAAGGTCTGGCAATTGCCTTCACGGTTGTCATGCTCGGCGGTTTTTTACAAATACTGCTGGGTTGGCTGCGTCTGGGCCGCTTCATTATCATGGTGCCGTATCCGGTTATTTCGGGATTCATGACCGGCATTGGACTGATCATTATCCTGTTGCAGATCGGCCCCTTTCTGGGCTTTGAGTCGGCTCCCGGCGTGATCCAGGCCGTGGTAGCAATTCCCGAACAACTGACCCGGCTTAATATGTCTGCCCTGCTCCTGGGGCTGGCGACACTGGCAACGCTGTTCGCTTGGCGGGGCCGCCTCAATCGCCTGCTTCCGTCCCCCCTGCTGGTGCTGGTGGCGGGAACGCTCGGGCTGCACTTTCTGGCGCCGGGCGCAGATGTTGCCCGAATCGGCGAAATACCTTCGGCCCTACCCCACCTGGTGTTGCCTGCTTTTGAAGTGGACATACTGAAGGAAATGCTGGTCAACGCCGTCATGCTGGCGGTGCTGGGAAGCATCGACTCCCTGTTGACTTCGCTGGTAGCGGACAACGTAACGAACACGCAACACGATTCCGACCGCGAATTGATTGGCCAGGGAATCGGCAATGCCCTGTCCGGTTTGTTTGGCGGATTGCCCGGTGCCGGGGCGACCATGCGAACGATGGTGAATATTCGGGCCGGCGGGGATGCGCCGTTGTCTGGGGTGTTACACGCCCTGATATTGCTTGGCATTGTCCTCGGCCTGGGTGGCTACTTCGAGGCCATTCCCATCCCGCTGCTGGCCGGCCTGCTCCTCAAAGTTGGCATCGATATTATCGACTGGCCATTTCTCCGGCGTATTCACCGACTGCCCGGATTCGCGGTGTTTCTGATGTTGCTGGTGCTGACGCTGACGGTTTTCGTCGACCTCATCACTGCGGTAGTCATCGGCATATTCATCAAAAACCTGGTGACACTCGATCAACTTACCACCCTGCAACTCGATGGGGTCGTTCTATCGAATGGAAGGGATCACCACGGAGAGCTGCCCGCCGACGAAGAATCGGAGCTGCAGAGATTCGATGGCAAGGTTGTACTTTTGAGAATAAAAGGCCCACTCAGTTATGGGGTATCTCGCGCATTGACTGGCCACCTGAATCGGTTCAGTCAGTTCGATGGTGCCATCGTGGATCTGAAAGCGGCATCCCTGGTCGGGTTATCGACCACGATGCTGATCGAGGACTTCGTTCGCGCGGCCCGTGCCCGCGGAGTTCCAGTCTACCTGGTCGGCCTGAGCACACGAAACAAGGCCGAACTAACCAGGCTTGGATTACTCGATCTGGTCGATCCCAACCATCTGGTGGACGAGGCCTCCGAGGCCTTCGCGCGACTCGAACCCAGCCGCGTTACCGCAGTGAAGAATGCTTGACATCGACATGACCGACGACCCGCGTTGCTGAAGCCGGTGATCTCATCATGAAGCGGCGCCATTCCACCTTCTAACAAAGTGCTGCGCTCGATCGGAACAGTCGCAGACGTTCAGCCTTGCCATCCGAATTAGGAGATAGACTCGTGCTCGATTTCTTGGCCAACCAACATTTCCAACCCAGCGGCGAGGCCGCACAAGACCCGTTTATGCTCGCGGAGGAGTTTGAGGATTTTCTTGGAGAAGTCTCGTTTGCGCAATCCGGGGCCGTTTCTGGGCCGCCCCGTATGCCACGGATTGTCTTGGTTATCAGCGACCAGGATTCAACATTCGGATTTCAAGTCGCCCTGACCCTGGCGAAGAAATTACATCTGTTTGTCGATCTGCTGGAAATCACACATACCCCAAGTGACGCACACACCATCATTCCTGAAGTCGTGACACTCAATGCAGCCGGCATCCAATTCGAGCATCATTCGCATGCGGGCAACGCCGCGGATTGGCTTCCCGATCATCTCATGCAATTCGACGACACGGTTGCGGTGGTTGCTGAAGAAAGCGATCTGCATCGGGAGGGCGTTCTCCGATTGGAACACGTACTCCTGCCCGTTTTGCGCGACATCGGTCTGCCAGTCGTGTTCCTCATCGCGGGACAGCAGCTGCTACTTCCTCCCGCATAACAGATACGGCCAAGGCATCGGCTGCCTGCTGGACTGCCTGGTCAGTTCGGTAACACTCAGCCGATCCCCAAGCATCATCGGCTAGCCCGAATATTTTCCCCAGTATCCGGAGCGCCTGCGCGTTTCGCAGCCCCGGGGCGTACTCGTCCGGCGATCCGAATCAGTCGAACAACTCGCGCTGCGGTGGCGGCCGCCGGGTGGCTCCGGACTCAGCCCCTTTCGTATCCCGGTGGGTGAGGATCTTCTCGATGATATCGGAGTCCTCAATGCACGCAAGGATTGGCTCCCTCGCTGGTGGCATGCTTACCAATCCACTCGCGAAGCGAGTGGATTGGCCTGGGCATCACAGGTTCGATGTGTCGTGGCAGGCCGCGCCGCACGCATTGGTGTACGGGATTGGCATTGCCTTACCGGGCTCCACCCCTTTCACACCGACATTGTCCTTGCGGGGCACATCGTAGATGTGTGAGGTGATGTCATTGACCCAGTAGTTCTGGCCGTCACGCCCCATCATGCCCTTGCCCTTGCCCTTGCCGGCACCACTCTGCATGGTCTTGGTATCGTGGCAACCGGTACAGGCGATCTTGTCCGGGGCAACGGTGCACTTGGTGGTCTTGAGCACGTGCTGCTTCATGTCCGTCGTGTCCTTATGACAACTGGTGCAGATCTCGGCCGATTGCGGGTCCTTTTTCAACTGATGCGCGAACTTGGCACCGCCGTGCAGGTCGTGGCAACTGGTACAGGTCAACAGCTCATCGCCGTTGCGGTAGTGCGCGGACTTGACGAAGTCGGTGTCCTGCTGGTGATGCGACTTGGAGTGCAAACCATCGGGCCAGTAGCTCTTCGGAGCCGCATCCTCGCGGATCGTATGCTCCACCAGGAAGGTATTGCGACTGCTTCCCGGAGGCAGCATCTTGTGATCCTTGTTGACCGGCTCGTCGTTCTCCAGGTTGCCCATGGGACGGGTGTGACACTGGGCGCAGATGACCACGGAGCGCTCGGCCGGTAGCTTGTTCGGGCTGACGATGTCCGCGTACTCCTCGCTCTTCGCATGTACCGAGCCCGGTCCGTGACAGACCTCGCAGCCCATGTTCAGTTCGTTGGGCTTGCCGTCGCCATCGATATCCAACTCGCCATGCTTATCGTTCACCGACCCCGCGATATAGTCACCGTTGGTGTTCTTGACCACGGTATAACCGTTGTAATGGCAAGCGGCGCAGTTCTTATCGAATGACTTTTTGCTTGGCGGATTTTTCAGCTTCGAGGTCTTTTCGTCATACAGCCAGTCCCCGTGGTAATCACGCCACTCCTTGCGGGTGCGACTGCCATAGCTGTTGTCACCCTCGTAGTTGCGCTGCACGAAGGCGAAGCGGTTGTCGCCCACGCGGTACAGGTAGCGCTGCTTGTACAGGCCGCCGCCGTAGGTCCAATCGACCGGGTAGACCCGCGGTGGGTCTGAAGGGTCTTTGGCGTTCTCGGTACGAAACTTCAGCTTGCCATCGGCCTCCTTGAAGAAGGTCGCGGTATAGCTCACCTTGGCGTTGCTCGCGGGCGACTTGTCGCTGATCTTGTATTTGTCGAAGCTACGCTTCTCGTCGAAGTCGTAGAGCCAGAATTTCTTGCCGGCCAGGAGTTCGTCCACGCCCATGTTCCAGTCCGGGAACCTGGCATAGTTTTGCAGGTCGCCCGGCTCGGCGCCGATGACCCGGATACCGAGGCGGTGCAGCGTCGAGGGGAAATGCTCCTGATCCTCATGACACTTCAGGCATTTCGAGGTGCCGACATAGTGCGAGTTCGGCGGGGTATTGCCCGAGAGCTTGATGATCAATGGCTCCTTGGCCAGCTCTATTGCCGTCAGGGCCTTGCGGGATTTGTCGCCACCGGGCAGGTAGCGGTTGCCGGCCGGCTCCACGTAGGGAAAGAACCTGGCTGCCGGCACGGCCGCCAGGGTGAACTGGCCCTTATCGTCGGTCTGCGCCTTCATGTAGCGGTCACGGTTCGCGGCGAGGTTATCCTCCAGTGGCTCGTCGTTGCCGGCGTTTTTCTTGATTTCGATCGGCGTCTTGCCCATCTCCGCCACGTCCGCGGCCGGTATCAGCCACACGGTGGCGCCCGCCACCTTGATGCCGTCGCCATCTTCAACCACCCCGCTTAGCGTGATCGCATGTGCGCTCCCGACGCCCAGGCAGATCGCCGCAAGGGCGCCTGCCAGGAGCCTGGACCGCGAAAGTCTGTTGAGCTTCATCATTATTTCTCCTCTTCCTCTGGTGTCGTTCGTGGTTATTTTTTTCCCGCCACGCGAACCTCGTATCGGGTCCGCGGGCGAACGCGACCGCCCGTGGTTCGACCGCCTGTTTGTCGATCCAGATCGGCACGCCGACGCCCTCCCCCTGTGGACAATCACCGAAACTGGTACAGAGACACCCGGCACTGGCCGCAGGTATCCACAGGTACTTACGCATATACCGTGCCATCGGAAATGAAAGGTGATTTCCCACGAAAACCCACGGAAAGTGGAGTGGTTCTATCGAGGAAAAGCCCACTTCAGCGAGACCTGTTGTCATAATTCAATGACAGTTGTCATTGAATCATGACAGGCCCCAACGCTTCATGCGCTCGTAGAGGTTCTGCCGGGCAATCCCGCTGATACGGGCCGCCTCGCTGACATTACCGTCCGCGGCGCTCAGCAGCCGGTCGAGGTAGGAACGTTCAAACCGGGCCCTTTCATCCTCGTACTTGAGCGAAGTTTCCGGATCGCCGGATGCCCCATCCGGTTTACGCAGAAAACCGAGATGCGAGGCACTCACCGGCCCACCTGGGTGCAGCGCGACCAGGCGTTCGGTCGCATGGCGCAACTGGCGCACATTGCCGGGCCAGGCGTGATTCTCCAGCAGGCGGATGGCTTCCGGGGTGAGAGGGCCGACCGCCTTGTCGAACTTGGTATTGAACAGCTCGAGAAAATGCAAAGCCAACGCCAGGATGTCTTCCCGCCTTTCGCGTAGCGGAGGGATACGCAGGGCAACCACGTTCACCCGGTAATACAGGTCCTCGCGGAACAGCTTGTTGCGCACCTCGTCGGCCAGGCAGCGATTACAGGCGCAGATGAGGCGGAAATCGCTGGATACCAGGCGGGACCCGCCAAGCCGGCGAAAGCTGCGCTCCTGCAACACCCGCAGCAGGCTGGACTGCAGCTTGGGACTCATATCCGCCACCTCGTCGAGCAACAGGGTGCCCCCGTCCGCCTGTTCGAGGTAACCCGGGGTCGCCTTGGCGGCGCCGGTGAAGGCTCCTTTCTCGTAACCGAACAGCGTACTCTCAAGCAATTGTTCTGAGAGCGCCCCGCAGTTGACTGCAAAAAACGGCCGCTCGGCACGCGGACTGCCCGCATGCAGGATGCGCGATACCAACTCCTTGCCGACACCACTCTCACCCTCGAGCAACACCGTGGTATCCAGCCCCGCCACCTGGCGGATCTGCTGCAACAGCTGCTCGATGGCGAGCGACTGGCCGATCAAGCTGTGACCTTCGGCCCGTCCGTCCAGGGTACGCCGCAGACTGTCGATCTCGCGGTAGGCGCGGTCGAGTTCCAGTGCCTTTTCGATGCCGGTCTCGAGGCTGTCGAGGTTGTCGAAAGGCTTGGTGAGATAATCGAACAGGCCCTCGCGCACCGCCCTCACCGCATCCCGCACATCGGCATAGCCGGTGATCATGATCGCAATCTGGTGCGGACGTTCGCGGCGCATCTGCTGGATCAGGTCGAGGCCGTTGCCGTCGGGCAGTCGCTGGTCCATCAGGATCAGGTTGTAATCCGTGCCACGAAAGCGCTCCCGCGCGCTGGCCGCATCCGCCGCCACCTCGAGGGATTCCGGGCGCTTGCGGAACAGATTCTCGAACAGCTTGACCGTGTGCCGGTCGTCGTCGACGAGTAGGATCTTGCTGGTCACGCGGGGGCTTCCTGATCTGAGGGGTTTTGGGGTAACCACAACGCAAAAACTGCGCCACCTCCCCGTTGATTGTCTCCTCTCGCGTGACCATCATGCAGCATCGCCACGTGTTGGACCACGGCGAGCCCGAGCCCTGTCCCGCTCGACTGGGTCGTGAAGAACGGCGTGAAGAGCTTTTCCCGCACCTCCTTCGACAACCCCGGCCCCTGATCGCTGACATCGAGGGTCCAACCCGTGCGCATGTCGGGTCCCGGCTCCTGTCGCAGCCGGACGCGAATCCGCCCGCCTGGCGGACTGAACTGGGCTGCGTTCGACAGCAGGTTGAACAGGGCATGGCGAACCAGCACCGGATCGACGTCCAGCATCATTGGCGACGGTGGCAATTCAGTATCGATCACCGGGTGTTGCTCGGTGCTCTGCTGGAAGAGCGCGATGGTCTGCGCGATCAGATCGCTCATCTCGGTCGGTTTGCGCTCAAAGCGCGAGATCTTGGTAAATGCCAGCATACGCTGCAGGAAGGCGTGGCTGTCGGCGCCGGCCTGCCGGATATCGGCGAGAAGTTCACGCACCCTCACTGGATCATCCGCCTCGCGCTCGGCGAGCTGCGCCATGTTGACCACGCCGACCAATGGGTTGTTGATCTGGTGGGCTATCTCGCCGATCGTTCGGCCGACCTCGGACAATTTTTCGATCTGTACGATCCGTTGATGCTCAGTACTGAGCCTCGCGAACCGGGTTTCGATCTCTCGCTGGTGCCTGTAGTCGCGTTCGATGCGGTCGAGGATGACGTAGAACAGCCCAAACACCAGTGCGCCCGACAGCAAGCTCAGTACGGCGGCGAACACCAGTGACTTGCGGAAACCCGCCTGGAGAGAAGTCACGTCACGAACCACCACGATGTCGCCGATCTCGCGCCCCGCTGCGTCTGTTAATGGCAGCATCGCCGTGTACAGCGACTGGCCGCGATACAGCGTCTCGTGCATGGTCCGTGCGCCATCCACGCCGCGCAGATGTGTGGCGATATCCGGGGGCACCTCGTCCAGGGTATTGCTCAGAATGACCGGCTCCGCCCTCCCGACCGACTCGACCGACTCGACCGACTCGACCGACTCGACCGACTCGACCGACTCGACCGACTCGACCGGCTCCCCGGCGGACCCGAGGAAGCGCGGCTGCACGGCCACGATCAGGTCGACGCCGAGGGCATGGTGGATCTCCTCGCCGACGTGACCGATCTCCTCGCCCAACTCGAGGTAGCCGATCAGCCGTCCCTCGTGTCGCCACGGCTTGACGGCGCGCAGCGTCAAGGTGCCGAGTGGACCGAGCTCGATGCCGTGGGTCTCGTTGCCCGAGCGCTGCGCCTGCAGGGTGGTCGCGCGCGCCACGATGTCGCCGCGCATGTCCGGCTGATGGACGCGCAGCACCACCCGGCGCTCGATATCCAGAATGTAGAAATGCGTCACCCGGTGCCGGCTGCGCAGGCGCTCGAACAGTGGCGCCGTCTCGGCCAACAGCGCATCGCGATCACCCTCAAGAAAGGCTTCCGCAATATCGCCGTCACGGCTGATCGGACAGAGTGCCGCATGCAGTCGCGACGCGTCGTTCTCGATCTGCAGACTGAACAGACGCTCGACGGACCTGAGCGTGCTGGACAGATCGCGTTGACGGACTTCACTCTCGTAGCTGTATGCGAGCAGAAACAGCGCTCCAACCGCGCAGATCAACACCAGGCTGAACGGGATCAGGATGGGACCCTTGACCTTGTCGCGCTGGCGCATCAGTGCAGACCTCGCCTGACCGTTTGTATAACGATACGGTTGCCGTCCACCCGCAAAACACCTTCTTCTCGCAAGCGTCTCAGCGTCCGGTACAACACCTCGTGAGTCAGCCCGAGCTCTGCCGCCCAGGCCTTGCGCGGCCGGGTCAGGGTGATCGTCCCATCGCTTCCTTCGGCTTCGATGTAGTGCAGGATGCGCTCGGCCGCGGTTTTCAGGCCGAGCCGTTCACACTGTCCGCGCAGGGCGCGCACCTCGCAGGCAAGCCTGGCGATCCAGGCACGGCGAAACGCGGCGTCCTGGTCGAGGGCCTGTCGAAAAGCCGCCATCGGGAAACGCAGCACCTGGCCCGATGTGACCGCAACGAGATCACAGTGGTACTGCCGTGCATCCAGGCTGGCCTCGGCAATGAAGCCCTCGCGTGAGCGCTGCAGGACCGTCTCCGCCCCCTGGCGCGATGTGCGAACCAGCTGCACCTCGCCCGACAGCACACACCACATGGCCTTCGGCCGCTCGCCGCGCCGGGCAATCACCTGTCCGCCGGCCACCGGCGTCAGGCGCGCGACCTCACGCAGTGTCGATGGCAGCGCACCGAGCACCGGCTGCCGCGCGGCCACCACCGCCCAATCGATCGCCTGAGCTAACCTTTCTGCCATCTCTTTCTCGCCGCAGGATGGGCCGCGATGCCGAACACCACGGCGACCCCGACGCTCAGCACGACGAACGCCGCGGTACCCAGGATGACGAAGCGATTGCGCATGAACACCTTGTTTTTGTCGCTCGATATGATCGCAATCATATCTACCCGGGATCGAATCGCCTAGGAGTCTGCGCGGTAGAAACGATCGAAGCGAAAAGGCGATAGGGATTATCAGGTCAGTTTATCGAACGAGACGAATAGTGGGCCTATTTAACGAGTTGGATAAGCTGAGATGATGATTCATGGCGCTTTTGCAGCAGATTGATTTCTGCCGCGCAGACTCCTAGCATGCCAGGCGGATTTCGTTCAATGGGGAACGTCAATGCGACCAAAACAACTCGCGGCCTACCTGGTGACTGCCGCCGTTACGGCTGGCCCGCTCGCGGCAACAGGCGCCGATCAGCCCGAACACAACATGCACCGGCAGCACATGCAGCATGAGCAACACGCGATGCCGCAGGCACCGGACGACACACGTCCACTGGTGGCGTTGCCGGAACAGATGCGCCTGCACATGCTGTCCAACATGCGCGACCACCTCCTGGCCCTGCAACAGATCCAGGACGCATTGGCCAACGAGCGGTTTGACAACGCCGCGCAGATCGCCGAAGAGCGGTTGGGCATGACCTCGCTCGAACTTCACGGTGCACACGATGTCGCCCGGCACATGCCGGCACCGATGCGCAAGATCGGTTCAGGCATGCACCGTGCCGCCAGCCAGTTTGCGATAGCGGCCGGCGACGCGTCGGCGAGCGGTGATGTAAAACCAGCGCTCGCCGCGCTGGCAAACGTGACTGCACAGTGCGTCGCCTGTCACGAAGGCTTCCGGGTGCAATGAGCCAGGTATTCGTATCAAACTGCGTGACTGATTGTCACCATCCAGCGAGGTCCCTCATGCCCGGAAAAATCACGCCTACCGTACTGCTCACCCTGGTAATGTTCATGATCACGCCGGCGAGCCAGGCCGATGCGGTGGACACTCGCCAATCACTGGGCCTCAGCGACGCCGAACAGATCGAATTCCTCGCCGAGATGCGCCAGATGCTGGCCAGCATCCAGGGCATCGTCGCCGGGATCGGCACGGAAGATCGCGACGCGATCGCCGCAGCAGCACGGCTGTCCGGCAACCGCATGGCGCGGGCGACACCGGCGTCGGTGGGCGCCAAGCTGCCCCAGTCCTTCAAGGAGATCGGTGGCCCTACCCACCTGCTGTTCGAGGAGATTGCCATCCGCGCGGAAACCGACGACATGGCCGATCCTACAATCCTGACCGGCAGGACGCTGGAACAGTGCCTCGCCTGTCACGCCCGGTTCCGCGCCGACTGACCCCGAATCAAGAGGAGACCCCATGCCCCATCCAAGACGTCTTCCCGGGTTGCTGATGACGGCAATCCTGTTGCTCGCCGGTGTGGCGATGGCCGCCGACAACGGCGACGGCCTGCGCCTGCAGAAGGTCAGCGATCAGATCTATGCGATCGTCGGACCGTTCGGCAACCGTTCGCCCGAGAACCTGGGCAACAACGCGACCTTCGGCTTCGTCGTGACCGACGAGGGCGTCGTGCTGGTCGATTCCGGCGCCAGCTACCAGGGTGCAGCGGAGATTGACGCGCTCATCAGGACGATCACCGACCAGCCGGTCGGGGTGGTGATCAACAGCGGCGGGCAGGATCACCGCTGGCTGGGCAACGGCTACTTCAGGGAGCGCGGCGCGCGCATCATCGCCAGCAAGGCCGCAGTCGAGGATCAGCGCGTACGTGCCGAGGAACAGCTGTTCATGCTCGACAATCTCGTCGGGGCACAAGGCATGGCCGGCACCGAGGCCGTTTATGCGGACGAGACCTTCGATGACAGCATGACCTTCACCCTGGGTGGCACCGCCTTCGAACTGCGCAGGGTCGGCCCGGCCCACACCCCGGGCGACAGCCTGGTCTGGCTGCCGGAACAGCGCGTCGTGTTCAGCGGCGACGTGGTCTTCGTCGGCCGCATGCTCGGTGTGCTGCCTCATTCCAAAAGCAGCCACTGGATCGAGGCGTTCGAGACGATGGCAGCATTCGAGCCCGCGACCGTCGTGCCGGGACACGGTCCGGCCACCGACCTCACCCGGGCGCGCGCGGATTCGCTCGACTACCTGGTGTTCCTGCGCGAGACCGTCGGCGCATTCATGGAGTCCGGCGGCGACATCACCCAGATCGGCACCCTGGACCAGTCCCGTTTTTCCTACCTGGAAGACTACGAGACGCTCAAGGGCCGCAACACCCAGCAGGTGTTCCAGGAGATGGAATGGGAATGAACAGTGGCCAGCGATCCTGAACCGCAGAGGGAAGCGCCGATGCCTTCGGATCAACCAATCGCGATTCCTGGACAAACACCGAATGAGGTCTTTTGGGTCTTCTGGACGAAAAACGGCACCTATTCCGGCACCCATTTGCTCCAGACATAAAAAAAGACTTAGGTTGTTAGCCTAAGTCTTTGTTTTTATTGGTCGGAGCGGGGAGATTCGAACTCCCGACCCCCACAACCCCATTGTGGTGCGCTACCAAGCTGCGCTACGCTCCGGAAGAGGCAGCATGCTAAGGAACGAGCGGCTGTTTGTCAATTTAGGTCGCTAACGTTCGAGCAGTTTCAGGATGCTTTCGAGCTCCTGACGCAGTTCGCGCAGGAGTTGCGGATTGGCTGCCTCGCCCGCTTCCGACTTCCCTTCGTCTCCCTCGAGACGCTGGCGTGCGCCGCCAATGGTGAACCCCTGCTCGTACAGCAGGCCACGGATTCGCCGGATCAGTTCGACGTCGTGCCGCTGGTAGTAGCGGCGGTTGCCGCGGCGCTTGACCGGCTTGAGTTGCGGAAACTCCTGTTCCCAGTAGCGCAGCACATGCGGCTTGACCTGACAGAGCTCCGCCACCTCTCCGATGGTGAAATAGCGCTTGCCGGGGATCGGCGGCAACTCGAGATTACTGCTTTCCGGATCGAGCATTCCCTATACCTCTAGCCGGTATGCGGCTTTGCTGAGGCCGCTTGCTGTTCGGAAAAGGCCTCCACCCGTGCCTTGAGCTTCTGCCCCGGGCGGAAGGTCACCACGCGACGCGCGGTGATCGGGATTTCCTCACCCGTCTTCGGATTGCGTCCGGGCCGTTGCTTCTTCTCGCGCAGGTCGAAATTGCCGAAGCCGGACAGCTTGACCTGCCGCCCGTCTTCCAGAGCCTGACGAATCTCTTCGAAGAACATCTCCACCATGTCCTTGGCTTCACGCTTGTTCAGCCCAAGTTCCTCGAAAAGGTGTTCAGCCATATCTGCTTTGGTAAGCGCCATTGGAAAGTTCCCTAATCTCTGAGCTTTGCGGACAATTCTTGAGTCAGCGCCTGAAGGACGAGTGCGCCGGCCTGCTCCACTTCCTGATCCGTAAGGGTGTGCGAAGACTCCTGTAAAATCAAGCTCAAAGCGATACTTTTTAGACTGGAATCTATGTTCTCGCCTGTGTAGACGTCGAACAGGCTGATCTCCTGCACAAACTCGGGCGCTGCCGCTCGCGCGACCTCCAGCACCCGTGCCGAGGGAATTTCCCGGGCGAGCACGATGGCCATGTCGCGGCGAATCGAGGGGAACTTGGAAACCGGGCTGAAAGACGGAAGTTCACCCTCGGACAAGCCCTCCAGAAGCACTTCGAAGAGAAAGACGGCGGGAAGGTCGAGCGCCTGCTGCAGCGCAGGATGGAGCGCACCCACCCAACCGATCGCCTGACCGTCGCGCTCGATGCGCGCAGCCTGTCCTGGATGCAGCGCGGGATGTTCCGCCGCAATGAAGCGGAAGGCTTGCAGCGGAGCGACCTGGCTCAAAACGACCTCAAGGTCACCCTTGAGGTCGAAAAAATCCACCTTGCGGGTCGCAACACCCCACTGCTCCGGCTGGACCGAACCGCATACCAGACCCGCGAGATGCGGCTTCTGCACGATCCTGCCCTCGACCCGCTCGAAGGTCAGGCCGCTCTCGAACAGGCGCACGCGATCCTGCTGGCGCGCAAGATTATGTTGCGCTGCCGCCAGGAGACCCGGCCAAAGGCTCGCACGCATCACCGACATGTCACTGGATATCGGGTTCGCGAGCGTGATCGGCTCCTGGGTCGGCGTGACCCGGCGCGCCATCTCCGGACTGATGAAGCTGTAGGTAATCGCCTCGTGATAAGCGCGATCCACCAGCGCAGCGTAGGCCCGCTCCAGACTGAAACGGGTCTCCGGGCGCGCTTCGATACTGACCGGCGCGGAACGCAGGCTGGCCGGGATGCGCTCATAGCCATGAATACGCCCGATTTCCTCAATCAGGTCGACTTCGATGGCAATGTCGAAGCGCGCGCTCGGCGCGGTCACCAGCCAGCCGTCCTCAGCCGGCTGCAGATCCATACCCAGACGCTCGAGGATGTCGCTGACCTCGTCGTCATCGATGGAAATGCCGAGGATCCGCTGGATTCTTTCGCGGCGCAGCCTGATCGGCTCACGGGCCGGTAAATGACTCTCATCACTCACCTCGATTGCCGGGCCGCAACGACCACCGACGATATCGAGCATCAGCGCGGTCGCATACTCCATCGCAACACGCGCCAGTTCGAAATCCACCCCACGTTCGAAACGATGCGAGGAATCGGTATGCAGGCCATAGCTGCGCGCCTTGCCGGCGATGGCAAGCGGCGCAAAAAAGGCCGCCTCGAGCAGCACATGCCGCGTTTCGCCGGTCACGCCGGTCGGCTCTCCACCCATGATGCCGGCCATCGCGACCGGCCCCTGCTCGTCCGCGATCACCAGGGTGTCCGGGCGCAGTTCCGCCTCGCTGCCATCCAGCAGTTTCAGGTGCTCCCCTGCCGCGGCGAAGCGCACTTGAATCCCGCCGCTCAGCCTGTCGAGATCGAAGCCGTGCATCGGCTGACCAAGCGTCAGAAGGACGTAGTTGGTGATATCGACCACCGGCGAGATCGCGCGCAGCCCGCTGCGCCGCAGGCGCTCGACCATCCAGTCCGGGGTCGTGGCGCCCGCATCGATGTCGCGGATCACGCGGCAGAGATAGCGGGGGCAGGCCGCCGGATCGGTCACGCGGACCGCAAACGCGTCGTCGATCTGGGCGTCGACGCTATCGATCACCTCTCCCCGCAACGGCACCCGGTTGATCACCGAGACCTCGCGGGCGATGCCGGCGAGACTGAGACAGTCGCCACGGTCCGGCGTCAGATCGACCTCGATGCATTGGTCATCGAGGTTCATGTACACGCGGAAATCCTCTCCCACAGGCGCATCCGGCGGCAGCACCAGGATGCCGTCCGAGGAATCGGCCAGGCCCAGCTCCGAGGCGGAGCAGATCATGCCGTTGGACGGCACGCCGCGAAGTTTGGCCTTCTTGATCCTGAAATCCGGAGCCAGACGCGCACCCACGGTAGCGACCGGCACCCGCTGGCCCGCCGCGACATTGCTGGCGCCGCACACGATCTGTTGCGTCTCACCCACACCGATATCGACCTGGCAAACATTGAGCTTGTCGGCATCCGGATGCTTTTCACACGCGAGCACATGTCCCACGACCACGCCATCGAACGGCGGGGCGGCGGGCTCGACCGAGTCCACCTCAAGGCCCGCCATACTCAACTGGTCGGCCAACTCCTGGGTAGTCACCGAAGGGTCCACCCATTCCCGCAACCAGGCTTCGCTGAATCGCATTGTTATTTCCTATCTTATTTATTTACCGCCAAGGACGCGAAGGTCGCAAAGGCAGGATCTTATGTCCGCTGGGTTCCAAAGCTCACGTATCGAAAACTTCCGCAGCCATCGGACAGCAGGCGCGTCAAAGTAAAAAACTCTTCGCGTCCTTGGCGCCCTTTGCGGTGAACCCCTACGCGAACTGCTTCAAAAAACGCAGGTCGTTCTCGAAGAACAGGCGCAGGTCGTTGACACCGTAGCGCAGCATGGCGAGTCGCTCCACGCCCATGCCAAAGGCGTAGCCGGTGTAACGCTCGCTGTCGATACCGACATGACGCATCACCTCGGGGTGGATCATGCCGCAGCCCAATACCTCCAGCCAGCCGGTCCCGCTACACACGCGACAACCGTCACCACCACACATCACGCAGCGTATGTCCACCTCGGCGGACGGCTCTGTGAACGGGAAATAAGAGGGTCGGAAGCGCACCGCGAGATCCTCCTGTTCGAAGAAGGCCTGCAGGAAGGCGATGATGACCCCTTTCAGATCCGCGAAGGTGACATGCTCGTCGACCATGAAGCCTTCGACCTGGTGGAACATCGGGGTATGGGTCAGGTCCGAATCGCAACGGTAGACCCGCCCGGGGGCGATCACCTTGAGCGGGGGTTCGGCATCCTTCATCACGCGGATCTGGACCGGTGAGGTGTGCGTCCGCAGCAGCAGGTGCTCATCGAAATAAAAGGTATCGTGCATCGCACGCGCGGGGTGGTGCGCGGGGATGTTGAGGGCCTCGAAGTTGTGGAAGTCGTCCTCGATCTCCGGTCCCTCGGCGACCCGGAAACCGGCACCACCGAAGATATCGTCGATCCGCTGCATGGTGCGGGTGACCGGGTGCAGCCCTCCCCTCCCAAGATCACGGCCAGGCAGCGTCACGTCGATGCGCTCCGATGCCAGGCGCTGATCGAGTGCAGCCTGCTCCAGTCCCACCTTGCGCGCCTCGATAAGCGCCTGCAGGGCCTTCTTGGCCTGGTTGATCAGCTGACCGGCCGCGGGGCGTTCTTCTTTCGGCAGCTTACCCAGTCCTTTGAGCTGCTCGGTGAACACGCCGCTCTTGCCCAGGTACTGCACACGCACCTCGTCCAAGGCGCGCAGATCCTGCGCGCTCTCGACCGCCGCCTGGGCCTCTTCCAACACTTGCTCTAATTCTGTAGCCATCGCTTTCTTCTGAGTTTTGGAATTTGAACCGCAAAGGACGCAAAGAGCGCCAAGACCTCAAATGAGGGCCGCTTCCAACTCCAGAGACACTCCCTCGCTGATATGAATGCCAGCAATTGCGCGCGAACGCCGGAACACCTTTGCGTCCTTCGCGTCCTTGGCGGTGAAAACACAAAAAAGGGGAAAGCCTTGCCAGACTTTCCCCCTTTCAAACGCTTCATCGATGAGCGGGCCGGATGGCCTCGCCCATCAGCTCGCGAGGGCAGCCTTGGCCTTTTCCGCGAGTTGGCTGAAGGCGGGCATATCGTGCACCGCGATGTCGGCCAGCATCTTGCGGTCCACCACCACACCGGCCTTGTTGAGGCCGTTGATCATGCGACTGTAGGATAGGCCGTTCATGCGGGCTGCGGCGTTGATACGCTGGATCCAGAGCGCACGAAACTGACGCTTCTTGACCCGACGGTCACGGTAGGCGTACTGGCCCGCCTTGATGACGGCCTGCTTGGCGACACGGTAGACCTTGCGGCGGGCACCGTAGTAACCCTTGGCCGCCTTCAGTACTTTCTTGTGTTTGGCGTGCGCCTGCACACCACGCTTAACTCTTGACATCGTTCAGTCTCCCGGATCAGGCGTAAGGAATCATGCGGCGCGCTGCAGCCACATCGGCCTTGTGCAGCATGGAAGGCGCGCGCAGATGGCGTTTACGCTTGGTGGATTTCTTCGTCAGGATGTGACGACGGTGAGACTGGTTGCGCTTCACACCACCGGCGGTGATGCGGAAACGCTTGGCAGCACCCCTAAGGGTCTTGATCTTGGGCATTTTGCTTCTCCTGTATCTACTGGCTTGACAGCCAAGGTTGCTTCGAGGTGACCAAGGCAATGCCTTGGGCCCGGCCACCCGTGGCGGCGGATGCCGCCGAATTCAATTATTTCTTCCGAATCGGACCGAGCACCATCACCATCTGGCGCCCCTCCATCATGGGCCGCTGCTCGATCTGCGAGATCTCCTCGAGATCCTTCTCCACCCGTTCGAGCACTTCCAGCCCCAGTTCCCGGTGCGCATGTTCGCGACCGCGGAAACGCATGGTCACCTTGCACTTATCGCCGTTCTCGAGAAACTTGCGCAAATTACGCAGCTTGACGTTGTAGTCACCGATATCCGTACCGGGACGGAACTTGATCTCCTTGAGCTGGGTCTGCTTCTGTTTCTTGCGGGCCTCCTGCTTTTGCTTCTTCGCTTCGAAGACAAATTTGCCGTAGTCCATGACCCGGCATACGGGCGGCTCCGCGTTGGGAACGATTTCCACCAAATCCAGGTCGCCTTCCGAAGCCGCTTTGAGCGCCTCTTCGATGCTGACAATACCGACCTGCTCTCCATCTGCGCCGATCAGCCTGACTTCAGGTGCCGTGATGTCACGGTTCAGGCGGTTGCGCTTATCTTGTTTGGCGATGTTCTGGTTCCTCCAAGCGTTAAAACAAAAGCGACCCGATAACGCGGGAGCCCCTGAATGCATCAGGGGCTCCCGGGAAACACACGCTGGTGCTCTCTGTTATCAGGCAGCGGTTACGATCACACCCGCTGTTGCACCTGCTCGTCCAGGTGACGGGCCAGGTCCTCGAGGGACAGGGTTCCGATCTCCTTTCCGTCGCGGGTGCGAACGGCAACACTTCGGTCTTCGACCTCGCGGTCCCCAACGACCAACAGGTAGGGAACCTTCTGCAGGGTGTGCTCGCGGATTTTAAAACCGATTTTTTCGTTTCTCAAGTCAGTTTCGACCCGAAACCCTTGTTTCTGCAGAAATTCGTTCACTTCCACGGCAAATTCGGCCTGCTTGTCGGTAATCGTCATCACCACGGCCTGGACTGGAGCGAGCCACAAGGGCATCGCGCCGGCGTAATGTTCGATCAGAATACCGATGAAACGCTCCAGAGACCCCAGGATGGCCCGGTGCAGCATGACCGGGGTCTGCTTGCTGTTGTCCTCGGCAATATAGGTCGCATCCAGGCGCTCCGGCATGGAGAAATCCAGCTGGATGGTCCCGAGTTGCCAGACGCGGTTGAGGCAGTCACGCAGCGAGTACTCGATCTTGGGCCCGTAGAAGGCCCCCTCGCCCGGCTGCAGTTCCCATTCCAGGCCCTGCTCTTCCAGCGCATCCTGGAGCGCCTTTTCGGCCTTGTCCCAGGTGTCGTCCGAACCGACCCGTTTTTCCGGACGGGTGGAGAGCTTGATCAGGACGTCCACGAAACCGAAGTCGCGGTAGACCTCGAACAGCAGGTCGTTGAAGGCCTTCACCTCGGAGAGGATCTGGTCCTCGGTGCAGAAGATGTGCGCATCGTCCTGCACGAAGTTGCGCACCCGCATCAGGCCGTGCAGGGTGCCGGACGGCTCGTTGCGATGGCAGGAGCCGAACTCGGCCAGGCGCAATGGCAGGTCACGGTAGGACTTCAGGCCGTGGTTGTAGATCTGGATGTGCGCCGGGCAGTTCATCGGCTTGATCGCGTAGTCGCGATTTTCCGAGTGCGTGGTGAAGATCATGTCGCCGAACTTGTCCCAGTGCCCGGACTTCTCCCACAGACTGCGGTCGATCACCTGCGGGGTATGAACCTCGAGGTAGCCGTGGTCGCGCAGCTTGTCGCGGATGTACTGCTGTACCGCCAGGTAGATGCTCCAGCCCCGATCGTGCCAGAACACCATGCCGGGCGCCTCTTCCTGGGCATGGAACAGATCGAGCGCCTTGCCGATCTTGCGGTGGTCGCGCTTTTCCGCCTCCTCCAGCCGGTGCAGGTAGGCTTTGAGTTCCTTCTTGTCCCGCCAGGCGGTGCCATAGATGCGCTGCAGCATCTGGTTGTTCGAGTCGCCGCGCCAGTAGGCCCCGGCGAGCTTCATCAGCTTGAAGGCCTTGGGCAGCTTGCCGGTGCTCGGCAGGTGCGGCCCGCGGCACACGTCGAACCACTCGCCCTGGCGGTACACGGAGACCTCCTCCCCTTCGGGAATGATGTCCTCGATGATCTCGACCTTGTAGCCTTCGCCGATCCCACCGAAGGTCTCTTTGGCCTGCTCGCGATCCCACACCTCGCGCTGGATCGGCAGGTCGCGCCCGACGATCTCGCGCATGCGGTCCTCGATCTTCTTCAGGTCATCCGGGTGAAACGGCTCGTCGCGGGCGAAGTCGTAGTAGAAGCCATCCTCGATCGCCGGGCCGATGGTCACCTGGGTTCCCGGGAAGAGCTCCTGAACGGCCTGGGCCATCACGTGCGCGGCATCGTGACGGATCAACTCGAGGGCATCCTCGTCCCTGCCGGTCACGATCGCCAGATCGCTATCGCGCTCGATCCGGAACGAGGTATCGACCATGTGGCCATCGATCCTGCCGGCGAGCGCGGCTTTGGCCAGGCCGGGACCGATATCGGCGGCCACCTCGGCCACCGTCACCGGCTTGTCGAAACTGCGTTGGGAGCCGTCCGGGAGCGTAACTACAGGCATACTGCTTTCCTTGGAGCCGGGACTGGCGCCCCCGCCCTATCAGTGGTGACCCCTACCAAAGGCCACGTGAATGAAAAATGCACCGGACGAACCGAGGCAAGCTTGAGTGAGCCGGGATTATATCGGCCCGCGCGCGACCATGAAAACCGAGGAAATCAATCCGGCGCGCAGACGCCATCGTTCTCGGTGAGGGATGACACCACCTCAACGACCCCAGCCGTCAACGTGGCAAGGTCATTCGGCTGCATGATGAACGGCGGCATCAGGTAGACCAGGCGGCCGAAGGGCCGCACCCAGACGCCTCTATCGACAAACATCGGCTGAACGCGCTGCATATCCACCGGCGCGGTCAACTCAACCACGCCAATAGCGCCGAGGACGCGCACCTCCGCGACGTGCGAAAGTGAGCGGCAGGGCGCGAGCCCCGCCCGCAGGCCCTTGCCGATGGCCTCGATACGTTCCTGCCAGGGGGAATCCAGCAACAGTTCGATACTGGCGTTGGCCACGGCGCAGGCGAGCGGGTTCGCCATAAAGGTCGGGCCGTGCATGAACACACCCGGGTTTCCCTCGCTGATCGTCCCGGCGACCGTCTGCGTGGTCAGGGTCGCGCCCAGGGTCATGTAGCCACCGGTCAGGGCCTTGCCCACGGTCATGATGTCCGGGGAGATGCCCGCATGCTCGCAGGCGAACAGCCGCCCGGTGCGGCCGAAACCGGTCGCGATCTCGTCCGCGATTAGCAGTACCCCGTGCCGATCGCACAGCTCGCGCGCTGCCTTCAGATAATCCGCGGAATAGAAACGCATCCCACCGGCACCCTGCACGACCGGCTCCAGGATCAGCGCGGCGAGTTCATCCGCATGCTGGTCGAGTGCCTGCTCGAGTTCCTGAAGGTGGTGCGATTGCGCCGCTTGGCCGAACCCAGGCTCTGGGCGACCGATGAACACCTGCTGCGGCAGGACATCGCGAAACAGCCCGTGCATGCCGGTCACCGGGTCGCATACCGACATCGCATGCAGGGTGTCGCCGTGGTAACCGTTGCGCGGCGACAGGAAGCGCCGCTTGCCGGGTTGCCCCCGGGCGATCCAGTACTGGATCGCCATCTTCATCGCCGCCTCGACTGCGACCGAGCCGGAGTCCGTGAAAAAGACCGCCTCGAGGCCATCGGGTGTCAGTTCGACCAGGCGCTCCGCCAGAGAGACGGCCGGCTCATGCGTGAGCCCGCCAAACATGACGTGCGCCATGTCGCCCAGCTGCGACTCGATCGCGGCGTTCAGCACCGGGTGATTATAGCCGTGGATAACACACCACCAGGAGGCCATGCCATCGATGAGCTCACGTCCGTTCTCCAGCTGCAGGCGCACCCCACGCGCGGATCGCACCGGGTATACCGGCAGATCGGAGCCGAGCGCGCTGTAGGGGTGCCAGACGGCACGTTTCTCACGTTGCTGCAGATTTGCGCTCAAAGATCCGTACGGCAGGAAATAGGCAAAATGCCAGCTCAACGCAAGGAGAACAAATTAGTCATCCTGGCAGTAATTAACTTACCAACAATTTCTACCATCGGTTCCCGTCGTCGGACTCCTGACTCCAGTGTCAGTGATGGTCATGTCACCGCAGGAGTCTGAGTCCTGCCCGCCCAAAGACTGAGCAGTCGCAGTGAGAGTGTAAGTCGATGGCGGCCCTGCAACGATCGTAGCCGTGAGGTTGTAACGTGCATTACCGGAACGCGGTGTCTGGTCGAACGGAAGCTCTGTGTCCGGATTGGTCACAGTTAGATCGTAAGTATTATTTTCCGTGAAGAAGCGCTCCATAAAACTGGCCAGTTGCATCAGATCCGACTGGGCATCGGCCCGATAGGACTTGCGCACCTGGTTCTCATAGGCAGGATAGGCGATCGCCCCGAGAATCGCGACGATGGTCACCACGATCATCAGTTCCACGAGCGTGACGCCCCTTTTCCCCTGCAGAAGGTGCGCGTTCAGACGGCCTCTGCTTGAACCCTTTTTATCGCTTTGCTTCATGGCTGAATCCAGATTTCGGTAACGACTGGCTGATCGCCGGAATGGTCGATCTCGACACCCAGACGCTTGCCCTGCATCAGAGGAAGAGCGTGAATCGGTTTTCTGTCGCCCAAGCCAAACCAACGGACATCTTCTGCCAGGCGGTAGGTCTTCCCTTCCAGGGTCAAGGACTTGCCCGCGAAGTCGATTCGATCCAGTGTCTGAATCATCTCGGGCCTCGCAAGACCGTTCGAAACCAGACACAGGCAGACTACCGCCAATCCCAACAAGGCTAACCGTTTCATTCTTCTGTCCTCAATTTTCAACCGTCGTGCGCGTTTCTCAGGCCGTCAGCGTATCTGCCACCAGGACTGTCGACCGGTCTTGGTACTGCGCGCGCCCGTAGTCTTCTCGATACCGCCCTCGGAACCACCGGCATAACGGTATTCCCGATCACCCACCTTGATGACGGCCGGCGTCTTGGTAATGCCTACAGTCGACTGCTTACCCGAGACTATGTACTTGAGCAAGTTCAAGATGTCCGTGCCGCCGCCACTGCCATCGCCGCCACTGCCATCGCCGCCACTGCCATCGCCGCCACTGCCATCGCCGCCACTGCCATCGCCGCCACTGCCATCGCCGCCACTGCCATCGCCGCCACCGCCATCGCCGCCACCGCCATCGCCGCCACTGCCATCGCCGCCACTGCCATCGCCGACATCGCCGCCCGTTTCCGAAACCAAATATTCCTGGGCGTCAAAATAATCGTCAGCGTCAAAATAATTGTCGTTATTCAAGTCGAAAGACGAGACAGACGGTCGACTCCCATCGAAAGCAGTTAGGTCCATCGACCAACTGGTGCCACCGAAATCACAGGGGTTCTCCTCCGGAATCATGGTGGTAAACAACACGCGCCCATCGTGTAGGATTGGCGCGCTGACCACCCGCTCGCCTATTGCCGCCCAGTTCGTCGCCGAGAGATTCCCTTCGTCGTCCACGGAGACCGATTCAATATCGGGCGTCAACAAGTCCATAAACCAACCTTTGCGATCGGGGTTGTCTCCCTCAGAGGTGTAATTCACCGGGTTGCTGGAGGTTACCCGAACACTGGACGAACTGGGATTACCTTCCGAATCTTCGAACGTTTCAGTTTTCTCCAACAGAATTTGTTGCTCTGCCAGCGCACCCCGTCCGGCAACGGCTACACCATCGTCCCATATCCCGTAAAGCGTTTGAATGTCGGTCGATCCGGTGTCATAGACTTCGATGTATTTGCCAGTACCGAAATACACCATCACACCTCCGTTCGGGTGCGTGCCGACATCCACCTTGGCGGTGATGGGTTGCGGATTGGACGTGGCGTCGGTTGCCGTGAACAACGGTTCGGGCGTGGACCCCTGTTTGAATGCCACATCCCACTGGTTCTCGTTAGCGGCGGTCACATCGAACTTCCACAGGTTGCCGAACAGGTCACCGGCGTAGATGGCATCCACGATCCCGTCATTGTTGATGTCAATGGCCGTTGGGGTCGACAGGCCGTTCTTGTTGACCGAATCCCCCGCCTCGGTATCGAGCTTGTAGACAGTGCCGTCCTCCAGATCCTTGATAAAGAGGATCGCCTTGCCGGACGCCGAGTTGTAACCGTTACCGAAAATCGCCGCCCAATGACCGTTGTACATCCGGGCGACGGTGGGCTGCCCCATGGTGTAACCCAGATCTGTCGCATCGGTCAGTTCCCATAGCACCTTGCTGGCATCCATACTGTCCGGATTGCTCACGTCGAGGGCAAATACGCCTTGCCCTCCGGCTCCCAGAGTTCCAACCAGGACTGTCTTCCAGGCACCATTGATATAGGCATCACTGGCGCGGGAGGGTCCGTCCACGAAGTAACGGTGGGTGTAGTTGGGGTCGGTAAGCAGATGGAGGTCGGGAAGCAGCGCGTTGGGCACATAGGCGAACTTCTCCACGCCCGTACCTGCTGCAAATCCGCCTTCCGCTGTACCGTCATCATCCAGATCCAAAGAAGCATCCCAGGTGCCGGCATCAAACGCGTGCAGCATGCCGTCATTGGCGCCGACATAGATCACCTTGCTGCGTTCCTGGTAGGCAGTACTGGCGCGGTATGTGAGGTAACTGGAACCTTCGGTGCCGGGCAGAATGTGATAACCGAAGTTGTCCTGAGAAACTCGCCACGGGTCGGAGTTCACGATATCACCGAGCACGCCATTGTTGCGGTTGCGCAAAGTTCCTCCGTTGCGCTGTTCATTATTGGGATCACCACGCAACCAGCCCAGGCGGTTCTGCCCATCGGTATCGCTTCCGCCATTATTGAGCTGGCTCTTCTGGGTCGCGTTGAGACTGGCCCAGAGGAAGTCGGCCCCGCCTCCGGCTCCCGAGTTCGCGGTTGGATCGTAGGTGAGAACAGTCCTCGCACTATGCGCGGGCATGGCCGCGCTGGAATCCCAGGAGGCGGTGGTGGCCACGTCACCGGTGTTCTGATCGACCGCATACGCGAGAAATTGGCCACTCCAGTCGGTACTATCAAATCGCGCCTGGTAAACAAAGGTGGAGTCATTCAGGCGTGTGGAATTGGTGGCGATGGCCGCTGCAGAGGAAACGCGCTGCCCAATCGACGCCAGGGTGGCCTCCAATGTGGTCGCGAACTGCTCCGGGTCCGAGGCCGAGAAGTATTCACCCCGACTGTTGAGCGCCGCGTGCCAGAGGTCATCGATGTTCGCTCCCGTGCCGCCGCTGGAAGGCTGGGGCCAGAGGGTGGTTCCGGCCGTCAACCCGGCAAGATCGCTGGCCGGATCCAGGGTGCCTGTCACCCCCAAGCCCACGGTATAGGTCACCATGTGCTGCCAGAAGGCCTCGTCTACCGCACTGGTCGGCACCTCGTTGGCGAGGTCGGAGCGAAGGTCTCGGTTCCAGTAGTACATGGCGACGTCGGCCAATGTGCCCGTGTGCCCGTCTGAATAGGGATTTACGGGCGTGTACTGATAGCTGTTCGCATCCGGGTCGTTGATGGTCGGACCACTCGCATTGTCCACGTTGGCATTTGCACCGGAAGTACCTGCGGCTGAAGAGTTCCAATATCCGTCAGTCATCAGGACCGAGAAACTCAGCCGGCATTCGTATTGCGCCTCGGCGTTGGATGTGTCGGCATCCACACCCGGCGTCGCGCTCCAGGGACCGCGGTCGTCAGCCCACTCGAAATACTGCCCGACATCGTCGAGCGCACGTCGGGTAGGTGTGTTTCCGGTGCCGATTGCATAGCCGTAAAGTGTGTCGAAGAAGTCAGTGCGATCCGTACCGCTGAACGGCCTGACACCAGAGACCAGTCCGCCCGAACTGGAGTAACCGTCGATGGTGTCACTACCCTTGTTGAAGGCAGCGAAACCCACACGTATTCCGCTGGATTGCGAGGCGAAGGCCTTGCCGATGCCGTTGCGGGCCAACAGGATCCTCGAGCGGTAGTAGCTGTACCAGTTGGCGAAATTCTGGATCTCCTCGGCATAGCTACAGGTCGGCGCTGAGGCGCAGTCGGTTCGGCCCGAACGGTCACCATCGGTATAGGTGGACACGCTCGATTTGATCTCCACCTTGGAGTAATTGCTCGCCGTCCACTCCTGCGTCTCGTCCCCAATGGTGCCCGTGTAGCGGTAATAAACGGCAGGCCAGAAGGTCCGGCTCTCCGTCGTGGTGCTTACGCCCGCCGGAAAGCCAGATGCCAGTCCATTGTAGGACTCCCAAGACGCACTCTCCGTATTGTTGACAGTGAGGTTACGGCATCCAACGCTGGTTTTGGCCGGGTTGTGCGGGGCGCAGGTTATGGAGGCATTGCCTGAAGAGTCTGCGTTAGGCGAAGAAGTAAGATAGGGGGCACCGGTCGAACTCACCCAGGGTGTGTAGGTAATCTCCGGATTGTAATACAAGTCGTTGGAATGATTGCTCCGGACTCGGACGCTATACGAAAGGCTGTCGTCGAACGCCACGACGAAGTTCCCATAGTCGGAAGTGCTATATATATTAGATGCCCGCGGGTAGACGAAATAGGTCCAGTTGTCCTCCGGAAGGTTCTCCCAATGCATCGAACCGGAGTCATCCAGGATGAGCATGATATTCGGTTCAATCGCCCCACCCAGAAACAGGGGTGCCGGGTGGATATTGAGGGCCGCCGCGTACGTTGGCTGGCTGAGCAGGAAGACCGGCGCAAATCCAACCACCTGCAAAAACTTTTTAATCTTCACAACCATCCCCTTCCTCGCATTCGACCCCGAACACATCACCACTTGTAGGTACTCTGGAGCAGTACAACCGAGCTCGCGGTCCCGCCGACCCCCCTGGCAGTCACCTGCAGGTAGATGTCGTTGTCGTCCACGGATTTCCCCACCTCGAGGCTTTCAGCAATCGGGGGCAGTTCCTCTATTACATACGCGGGCTGAGCAAAAACGCCAGCAATCCACTCGGCGTCGCTGGAGCTGGTGGCGATCGGCACAGCGCTGGAGCCCCACCAGGTGGCGCCCCGGGTGGACTCGTCCCACCAACCCAGGTTGTTGCTGGTATCGGGGTCGGCGGCCCGGATGTCCCAGATGCCGCTCGAGCCATCGTTGCTGACATCCGGCAGGACCGACTGGCTGGCAATCCAACCCTCGCCCTCGCGAAGTGCGGACTCGGCCGCCTGAAACCCGAGATTGCGGTTGAACATACTGCCGGCCATCCTCTCCTCGAGGATACTGGTGTTCATCGAGGTGAGGCCGATCAGGGTCATCACCATCAGGATGACGAGCGCTATGATCAACGCCGAGCCTGAGTTTCTCGACAGGTGCTTGCGATAAGACGTCTTCATGGCAGCCGATTCCTTACCCCGATGGTGGCACGCATGTTCTTGCGCAGGCGCCGGTTGGTTTCATTGGCGCCGTTGAAGCTGTAGGTACTGCTGTTGATAGCGATATTGTCAGAGATCGAACGCAGACCCAGTTGAATACGAACACTGACAACCTCGCTCCAATCGAGCCCCGAGGCGTCGGCGTCCACGTAGCTGTCTACCGCCCGGTCACCGTCTGTGTCCAGGCCATAAGTAATCTGCATGTCCTCCACCCCTTCGACCAACTCACTCTCGACGTTGTCTTCGCGCACATACAGAGAAGGCTCGCTACTGGCGTTCAGCGCCACATAGTAATCGTAGGTGGAAAGCTTGAAGATGCGCGCGTCTTCACCGTAAGCCTTGCTCAGGCGGTTGCTTGTGTTCACGTTGTTTGCATGTGCGATGGTGATCTTGCTGGCTCCACTCGACACACTGCTCGCACGGAAGATATCGGTCGAGGCGCAATCGCTGATGATGAGAACATCATCCGCCTGGAAATTGCAGGTGTTGTCGTCGTTGATCTGGAGGTTGGCGTTGTCTGTGGCCATGTTGCCGACCAGATAGGCGCCACAGTCGGCGCCCCGGTTGACGTTGATCAGGTCGGAGCCCGCAACCACGCCGCCAGCGCCGCTGGGCGGCGTGCCAGAGTAACTCGGCGTCCAGCTGCTCCCGTTGTACTCATGACCAAGCACGGCTGTTGATGCAGTCAGACCGCCCTGGGGAGGGTTGTTCGCGATGATGTTCGGCTCAGCCGTATCCAGTGCGGCGCAACCCGTAAAGCCTGCCATGCGCACATTACGCGACATGATCTCCATCGCGTAGCGGCCGTTTTCCTGGATGCGCGATAGGGCTTCATGGGTGATATAGCCCTGCTTGTTGCTGGCGAAGATCTGGATAACACCACCGATCAGCACCAGGCCGATGACCATCGCGATCATGAGCTCCACCAGGCCCAACCCCCGTTGAATCGACAACACGTCTAACTTGGCGCTTCGAATATTCATACGTCCGATTCTATGAGTGCAGAGGACCTGGTGTTGTCGTTTGCGTCACATCTATTTACATAGCCGGTCGGTTTTGGTATCCGGTCATCCCACTCAACGCAAACTGTGATCCGGCTGCCATTGATGACTACCGAACCGTCGCCCGATGGCAGTTCCCCAGCCAGATCCCCCAGCCAGTCGTCCACGTCATCCCCTGCCAGGCCCGAAGCACTACTCGAGGTATCCGACAACGCGATTGCATAGTCGCTCACATTGGGCCGGTTGGCGCGAATATCGTCCACGATGGTGTAGGCCAAAAGGGTCGCCTGGGATCGCAGAAAGGCGCTCTGGCCGCTCTTCATGCTGACCAACTGCAAGCCAGCCACACCCAGCAGACCGATCGCGAGCACGAACACCGCTATCATGACCTCCAGCAGAGAGAAACCCTCTTGTCGCATCATGGGCAGGTCACCTTTCCAGCAGCGTCATAGCCGATAACAGTCAGGCGACCGTCCGCACCCAGGTCCAGGCGCCAGCCGAAATCACCGCTGCGGTCATCGCAGAGAGTGACCGTTTGAATCACATCCGATACGCTTCTTCCGTTGCCTATAAAGGACATGTTGTCATCGCTGTCGGTGACCCCCACGATCGAAATATCCCCACTCACCTCTCCGAACACCCGGAGCGCCGGACCATCATTGCCATCGCCATCGATATCGTCGGGCGTCCCGTCGTTATCGTCGTCCACCATCACGACCCAACCCTGCTCCCAATCATCGTCGGCGGTGCAGTCGAATCCATCCGCACTTTTGCACGCCTTGACGCGCTGGCCCCGCGCAATGGCTTCGCCTCGTGCATAATTGATCGAAGCCGCAACGTTGTTGGCGGCGGTTGCCAGCCGATTATTTTTCATCATCCCGACAAAACTCGGCACTCCAACCCCCAAGAGAATCGATGCAACCACCAAAACCACCATCAACTCGATAATGGTAAAGCCTTTCATTTTTTCGGCCTTTTTCATTGATTCTGTATACCTCATGACCAGATCGCTTTCCCGGTTCCACTGACGAACAGGAGCGGAAAGCCGATGAGCGGCAACCAGGCCCTTGATGCAGGCGCGCGAAAGGGAAGCAGGTTACCATCCGGGAGCGCCTCCCGCGCCCAAGGCTGGTCCGGGCTGGCCCCGGCGAGGATTGATTCAGATTAGTTCGCGCCTGGCGCCAGCCTTTCAGTAATGATTGCAGCCACCCCCATCCCAACCTTCCCCCTCGGGAGGGGGAAGGGGTAATAACAACCCGGAGGAACAATGAGAATCTCTTTTCACGGTGCGGCCCAGGAAGTCACCGGCTCCTGCCACCAATTACAGATCGGCGACAAGCGACTGCTGATCGACTGCGGCCTCTTCCAGGGCAGCCGCGAGATCGAGGAGGACAACGCCGGTGATTTCGGCTTCGATCCGGCCGAGGTCGACTACCTGCTGCTGACCCACGCCCACCTGGATCACTGTGGACGCGTCCCCCTGCTGGCCAAGCGCGGCTTTCGCGGCGAGATCATCACCACCGCCGCCAGCCGCGAACTGGCGCGCCTGGTGATGCTGGACGCGGCCCATCTCCAGGAAGAGGATGCCGAGTGGCAAAACCGCAAGGCACGACGCCACAACCGCCAGGCGGAGGGGATAGAACCGCTGTACGACACGCTCGATGCGCTCAATGCGCTCGACTATTTCGGGCGCACGGTGCGGCTGGGTGAGCCGCTGGATCTGGACGACTATGTCAGGGTCACCTTCCTGGACGCCGGACACATCCTGGGTTCCGCCTGCATCCTGGTGGAAGCCGGGCACGGCAAGGGAAAAAAACGAATCCTGTTCTCCGGCGACCTCGGGCAGGGAAACCGCCCCATCCTGCGCGACCCCGCCGACCCACCGCAGGCCGATATCGTCGTCATGGAGTCGACCTACGGCGACCGGCCACACAAGCAACTCGACCCCTCGATCCACGAGCTCTACGACGCGATAAAGGACACCTTCCAACGCGGCGGCAACGTCATCATTCCGAGCTTCGCCCTGGAGCGCAGCCAGGAGATCCTCTACTACCTGCGCCAAGGGGTACATGACGGCGTATTACCTGGCAGCATGCAGGTGTTCCTGGATTCACCGATGGCGATTTCCGCCACCGAGATCTTCCAGCGACACCCCGAGTGCTATAACGAGGAGACCGCAAAGCTGTTCGGCAGCGGCCGGGATCCCTTCGGCCTCCCCGGCCTGCACATGACCCGTGAGACCGCGGAATCCATGGCCATCAACCGGATCAGCGGTGGCGCCGTGATTATCGCCGGCAGCGGCATGTGCACCGGCGGGCGGGTACGCCATCACCTCAAGCACAACCTGTGGCGACGCGACAGCAGCATCGTTTTCGTTGGGTATGCCGCGGTGGGAACCCTGGGACGACGCATCGTGGACGGGGCGAAGAGTGTACGGCTGTTTGGCGAGGACCTGCCGGTGCATGCCAAGGTGTACACGATCGGCGGATTCTCCGCGCACGCGGACAATCAAAGGCTGCTGCAATGGCATCGGCAGACCGGCAACCCGGAGACGACCTTCCTGGTACACGGTGAACCCGAGGCGATGCAGGCGCTCGCCGGGCAACTCCACTCGCACAGGGTGGTGATGCCAAAAAAACACGAATCCTTCGATATCTGACATCGGGCAGAAGCGACAACCCGAGGTCGCGCAAGCGGTCTTGCTGTCGCCACCGGTAACACGCCCCCCCGCGAACCGATATAGAGCCGGACTGACAGCGTTCGGCCCGGGCTTCACCAGCATCCAAGGCAGAAAAACAACGCATGGACAACAATCGCATCGACGAACTGCTGCAGCACCTGCAGGCCACCCAGCAGGAACTGGCCGACGAGATCGATCGCCTGCTGGAGGAGAAACGCAGCCAGTTTCACTACAGCGTGCGCCAGGGGCGGGTCCGCTTCGAACAGGGGATGCGCGAACTGCAACGGCGTTACCGCCAGGGCCTGTTGCGCTATGTACTGACGGCGCCACCCCGCCACCTGATCACCGCGCCGGTGATCTACCTGATGTTTGTGCCGATCGTACTGCTCGATGCCGGCGTGACCATCTTCCAGCAGATATGTTTTCGCGCCTATCGCATACCGCGTGTCAGGCGCCGCGATTACCTCATTGTCGACCGCCATCAACTGCCCTACCTGAACGCGATCGAAAAGCTCAATTGCGTCTACTGCGGCTACAGCAGCGGGGTGATTGCCTACACCCACGAGATCGTGGCGCGGACCGAGCAGTACTGGTGTCCGATCAAACATGCGCGGCGCGCCAACGGGGCGAACCTTCGGGTGGAAGGTTTCTTCGAATTCGGGGATGCCGAGGCCTATCGTCGGGGACTGCTGAGGATCCGGAAGCAATGGGACAGCGGGACTGCGACGCCCCTGTCACCGGAGCGTAAAGAAAACAACGCCGATGACACCGACCTAAGCGGATAGATGTTGTGCGATCCGCTCGGGGTCGGGATTACGGATAACCCCCTTCTCCGTGACGATCGCGTCCACCAGCGCCGCGGGGGTGACATCGAACACCGGGTTCCAGGCGTCCGCCCCCTCGGCCGCCACGCGCTGTCCAGCGCATTCGAGCACCTCTTCCGCGGACCGGGTCTCGATGGGTATCGCGTCGCCGGTGGGTGTCTCCGGATCGATGGTCGAGGTCGGTGCAGCCACCATGAAACCGACCCCGTGATGACGCGCCGCCAGCGCGAGCGCATAGGTGCCGATCTTGTTGGCCACGTCGCCATTGGCGGCGATCCGGTCCGATCCCACGATCACCCAGCCGATGCCGCCTGCCGCCATGCGCGCAGCGGCCGCGCCGTCCGCCATCAGGGCCACCGGGATGTCATCGCGCACCAGTTCCCAGGCGGTCAGGCGCGCGCCCTGCAGCCAGGGGCGTGTTTCGTCGGCGAACACGCGATCGATCCGGCCCTGTGCGAAAGCGGTGCGGATCACCCCCAGGGCCGTGCCGTGTCCACCGGTCGCCAGCCCCCCGGTATTACAGTGGGTGATGACCGCCGCGCCGGATTCGATCAGGGCAGCACCGAATTCCCCCATGCGTCGGTTCATTGCGCGGTCTGCCGCGTGCAGCGCACGCGCCTCGGCAAGCATCGGGGGGAAAGGGTCTCCCTGGATGTCGTCCAGCCTGCTTCGGCAGTGCGCCAACGCCCAGAACAGGTTGACCGCAGTCGGCCGTGATTCGGCAAGCACTTCCAGATCCGACTCCAATGCGCGCCGCCAGTGCGCGCCGGATTCCTGGAAACGCTGGCGGGCCGCGAGCGCCACCCCGTAAGCGGCCGCAATCCCTATCGCGGGCGCGCCGCGCACCACCATGGCGCGAATCGCGACGGCCGTCTCGACCGCCGACTCGCAGCGAATGAACAGCTCACGCAGGGGAAGCCTGCGCTGATCGAGCAGGTGCAGGGCATCGTCGTGCCAGAGAATGGCGCTGTCCGCGTTAACGGCAACATCGAGTGTCAACGATCGCATGGTTCCGGAGCGGCGTATTGGGAAAACAGGCGCAGATTGTATCTTTTCGCAAGCATGCGGTAACTTGCCGCGTTGCAATTATTTGAGCATCAGTTCCATGCAAGTCGAATCCCTGATCAACGCCCGCTGGGTGATACCGGTGGAACCCGGGCATCCGGTCCGGGATCAGCACAGCATCGCCATCGAAAACGGGCGTATCCACGCGATTCTGCCGACCGCAGAGGCACGCGAGCAGTTCACCGCCGCGCGTACCGTCGACCTGCCCCGGCATGCACTGATTCCGGGGCTGGTGAACGCGCATACGCATGCCGCGATGAGTCTGTTCCGCGGACTGGCCGACGACCTGCCCCTGATGGACTGGTTACAGAACCACATCTGGCCGGCCGAATCCAAGTGGGCGCACGAGGAATTCATCGCCGACGGCACCCGCCTGGCGGTCGCCGAGATGCTGCGCGGCGGTACGACCTGCTTCAACGACATGTACTTTTTCCCGGACATCACCGCCCGGGTGGCGGCCGAGGCCGGGATACGCAGCGTCATCGGTCTGATACTGATCGACTACCCGTCTGCCTGGGCGGAGGACACCGATGGCTATCTCTCCAAAGCGGTCGAGGTTCACGACAGCCTGCGCAACGAGCCACTGGTAAGTACCAGTTTCGCACCACACGCACCCTACTCGGTATCTGACGCGCCCTTGCAACGCATGCTGGTGCTGGCCAACGAGCTCGAGCTGCCGGTCCACATGCACGTGCATGAGACGGACGATGAGATCCGCCAGGGGATGGAAGCCCATGGCAGTCGACCGCTCGAGCGCCTGAACAGGCTGGGACTGCTCGGCCCCTCGCTCGCCGCTGTGCACATGACCCATCTGAGCGACGCGGAGATCGCCAGCGTCGCCGAGAGCGGCGCCAGCGTGGTTCATTGCCCGGAATCCAACCTCAAGCTCGCCTCCGGCTTCTGCCCGGTCCAGCGCCTCCTGGGTGCCGGGGTGAATGTCGCCCTCGGGACCGACGGCGCCGCCAGCAACAATGACCTCGACATGCTCTCGGAAATGCGCACCGCCGCCCTGCTGGGCAAGGGCGTGGCCGGAGATCCGAGCGCGCTGCCCGCCGAGACAGTCTTGCGCATGGCCACCCTCAATGGCGCGCGGGCGCTTGGGCTGGCTGAGCAGACCGGCTCCCTGCTGGAGGGCAAAATCGCGGACATCAGCGCCATCGACCTCGGTCAGCCACAGACGCAGCCGGTCTACAACCCGGTCTCGCAGATTGTTTACGCGGCAGGCCGCGAGCAGGTCAGCGATGTCTGGGTGGCAGGCCAGCGCCTGGTATCGAACAGTCGCGTCAACTGCATGGACGTTCAGGGCATCACCCTGAACGCGGCGCGCTGGGGTCAGCGCATCGGGCAGGATTGAACCGTTATAATCCGGTCAGATCATCCGCTACGCCGACGCCGGACCACCTGAGGCGCCGGGCGGACGCAACCCAACCCCGGGAGCAGACAGCAACATGAGCCCCAGCGCGAACGTGGATCACGCCGAGGTCGGCAAGTTCGAGGAATTGGCCGATCGCTGGTGGGACCGCAACAGCGAGTTCAAGCCGCTGCACGACATCAACCCGCTGCGCCTCGATTACATCGACAGCCGCGCCGGCCTGCACGGCAAGCGGGTCCTGGATGTCGGTTGTGGCGGCGGCATCCTGACGGAATCCATGGCAGCGCAAGGAGCGCTGGTGACCGGGATCGACATGGGCGAGGCGCCGCTCGAGGTCGCGCGCCTGCACCTGCTGGAATCCGGACTCGAGGTCGACTACCGACGCATGCCGGCGGAGGAGTTGGCCGAGGCCGAGCCAGCCGCTTATGACGTCGTGACCTGTATGGAAATGCTGGAACACGTACCGGATCCGGCATCGGTCATCCGCGCCTGCCACGACCTGGTCAAACCGGGCGGCCAGGTCTTCTTCTCGACCATCAACCGCAATCCCAAGGCCTATCTCTTCGCCATCATCGGCGCGGAGTACGTGCTCAATATGCTGCCCCGAGGCACGCACGACTTTGCCAAGTTCATTCGACCCTCCGAACTGGTGCGCTGGGCCCGCGCTGCGGCCCTGGAGGTCAAAGACATCAGTGGCATGAGCTACAACCCGCTGACCAAGGTCTACCGCCTCGACCCAGAGAACGTCAGCGTGAATTACCTGGTCGCCTGTCAGCGCCCGGCCTGATCGCTCCCCTCCCTGTCTTCCGCCTTCGGTAAAACCCTTTCCCCCGGGGCCACCTCGGACAAGCGGCGGATATGTTCGAATATGGACTCCCTCCCGAGCAGCTGGCGCACCACCAGGTCTGCGAACACGATGCAAATCATGCCGGGGAAGAGAACACTGGGATTGCTGGTCAGTTCGAGCAGAGCAATCAGGCCAGCCAGCGGCGCGCGCAGCGCCGCGCTCATCATGGCGGCCATGCCCACCGCCGCGTAGAAGGCCTCGCTGCCGGTGGGAAACGCAAGCGACTGCGCCAGCACGCCGGCCACCCCGCCCAGCGCCCCCCCGATCAGGAGCGACGGGCCGATCAGCCCACCCGGCACCCGCAGACCGATCGCAACCGCGGTCGCAACCACTTTGCCAAGCACCAGCAGGGCCAGAACCGAGAGCCCGAGATGGTTGTTGAGGATGTTGTTGAGTGTGTCGTAACCGACACCCAGCACCTGAGGTACCAGTAATCCGATCAGCCCGGTCACCAGGCCAGCGAGGGCAAAACCGAGCGCGGGACGCAGATGTCCGGCGCGCTCCAGGGTCTGTTCGGTGAGATAAATGAAGGCCGCTGCCACCACGCCGGTCGCCAGACCCAGGCCTGCCAGGACCAGGATCTCGTCGTGCGATGCCATCTGGAGATCGGCGCCAACGGTGAACAGCGGTGCCGAGCCATAGGCAAGCTGGGTCGTAATGGCGGCGATCACGGATGCGGCCAGCACCGGTATGAAGCGGTCCACCCGATAACGCACCCCGAGCACCTCGATCACGAACAGGATGCCGGCCAGGGGGGTATTGAAGGCCGCCGCGATACCCGCTGCCGCGCCGCAAACCGTCAGGGTGTAGGTGTCGGCATCGTCGGATCGGCCTCCCACCCAGGTCCCGGTCGCTGCACCGAGATGCACACCGGGGCCTTCGCGATCGACCGAATGTCCCGAAACGATCGCGAAAAAGCCGCCGAAGAACTGCACCACGGCATTCCCCAGAGGCAGATTGGGTCGCCCCGTGTGGCGCAACTGCTGCAGGGTGTGCACGATCCCGACCGAACGCAGGCTGACCGGCAGGCGCTCGAAAACCAGCCCCAAAATCATGCCACCCAACACCGGCAGGGCCAATATCGCCCACGCCGGCAGCGCCTCGTAGTTACCCAGCTGCCCGCCGGGAAGAAACGACCGCTGACTGGTTTCGATCGCCCAACGGAAGGCGAGCACCACCAACCCCGCCAGCAGACCCGTGACCGCACCCAGCGCGGTCAGGCGAATGAGATCCTTCTGCAATGGAGCGCTTTCAGGCTTGTGCGGGCATCAATCGTAGGAGATACGTTTGAACTCGGTGTGCGCGCATTTCGGACAGGGCGGCAGGTGTCCTGCCTTCTTCAGATGGATCTGCTCACCGCACTCGACACATTCGAAGGTGCCCGGCGCGACCACCTCGCCGGTCTTGTACTTCGGTCGCCGCGCCGCTGCCTCCATCTTCAACTTGAGCCATTCCACCTCGGTCTTGTCCGCTGCGGTTTTCAGCATCGTGAGGAAATAGTCCTCCAGCACGGCAGTCTCGAAGCCAAGCCAGTCGCGCAGCTCGCGCCCGTTCTCCGCAATCGCCCCGGCGAGATCGACCAGATCCCGTTCCAGGTAGTTGGCCAGCTTTTCGCCTTCCTCGGCAGTGACCTCGCCCGCCGCCATCAGTTTCTCCTTGGCGCCGGCGATAAACTCGCGCAGCCGGGGGGCTGTTTTCTCCTCGGCTTTCTGAAGGTCCTCTGCGACCGTTTCGAACATCTTTTCGTAGGCCTGACCCAGCACGTCAATCGGGTCGTGGGGCGGTTTCAACTCGCTCATGGGAGGTTCTCCAATAGATCGCTGACCTGTAATGAAGTATACGCCGGATCGCCGCGGGACGACGGCACGACAGCCTCCCGGCAAAGGTTTGACATCCGTTTGCCCGCGCGGTGATCATCGATTCCAAATCGAGCCACTCTCCCCTCTTGCGTGAAGCCCCTGTTCCGACCCCAAGCCGTGCTGTTCGATCTCGACGGCACCCTCGCCGATACGGCACCCGACCTCGCGTTTGCGCTCAACGAGACGCTCAGGCATTTCGGGCGCCCGTCGCTGCCCTACGAGCATATTCGCCCGGTGGTCTCGCACGGCGGGATAGCCCTGGTCCGTCTCGGGTTCGGACTGATGCCCGAGGACCCCATGTTCGAAACGCGGCGCCAGTACCTGCTCGACGTCTATCGCAGCAATCTCTGCCGCGAAACCCGGCTCTTCCCGGGCATGCCGGAGGTGCTCGACGCGCTGGAAGAGCGTGGCGTACTCTGGGGGATAGTGACCAACAAGCCCGCCTGGCTGACCGATCCGCTCGTGCAGGCACTGGGCATCGACAAACGCACCCCCGCGATCGTCAGCGGCGACACCTGTGAGCGCCGCAAACCGCACCCCGATCCCATTCACCACGCCTGCCAGCTGTTGGGGCCTACGGCCGGGAATTGCTGGTACGTGGGCGACGCCGGACGCGACATGCAGGCGGGGCGGGCGGCTGGTTGCCTCGCCATCGGTGCAACCTTCGGCTACATCCACCCGGACGACCCGGTGGCGGGCTGGGGCAGTGACCTGGATATCGACTCCCCACAAGGGCTGATCGACCTGCTCGACCGGGCAAGCGATGCCTGAAGCGGCGCCAGCGCCCGGCGGAGAACATCTGCGCGAGGGCAGCGCCTACTACTATGTGGCCCGTTTCTGCATTGCGCAAAGGCGTGAGGCAGTGACCACATGGCTGGGCTGGTTTCAGCACCTCGACCGGATCACGTACCGTGCGCGCGACCCTGGCGCCGCCCGGCTACGGCTCGACTGGTGGCGCGAGGAGGCCCGCCGCGCCCTGCAGGGCGAAGCCCGCCACCCACTGGGCCATGCCCTGTCACCGCACCTCGACGCGGATTGGCAGCTGGGCGAGATATTGCGCACGCTGGATGCGGCGGAACAGCGGATCCTGCGGCAAGGGCCGGCCAACCGGGATGCCTTTCGCGCAAACGCTGAGGCCAACTGGGGCAGTCGCTTCCGCCTGCTGGGAAACGCGCGCGCCGAAAGCACCGCGAGGATCGTGGATGCCGGCGGCTGTTACTACGCAACGGTTGACGCACTGCAGTATCTCGCCCGCGATATCGCGCAATCCCACCTGCCACTGCCACGGGCGGACCTGGAGCAAAACGCGATCACCCTTGCGGAGCTGGAATCGCGCGCACAATGTGACGCCCTGAAACACCTCGCTGCCGACCTGTTGGCAGATGCGCAAGCGAACTGGAAAAAAGCCGCGACCGACGCCGCGCGGCACCCCGACCTGGACCCGGTAATCCGGCTGATCGCTCAGGCAGGCCGGGTGGCGCGCCTGATGCGCAGACAGGACTTTCAGACCCATCTCGCGACACCGTCACCGACGCCGATAGGGCTGCTATGGAGCGCATGGCGCAAACGCTGAGCGGACGCGCTGCGTTGAGAGTTCCGCTTCGGCGCGCAGACTGCATCCTGCTTGGTGCATTTGGGAGACTCTGAAATACAATGGGCACCCCCGCTCACCTGTCTGCGGCCCTTCTTTTCAGTTCTCCCTCAAACGGTACCTGTGATGGATTTCTCACCCGATTATCAGCCCTCCCCCGACCTTCTCAGAGACCGGACCATCCTGGTTACGGGCGCCGGTGACGGTATCGGCAGGACCATCGCCAAGGCCTGCGCAGAACATGGCGCGACGGTGGTGCTGCTCGGCAAGACGGTGCGCAAACTGGAGGCGACCTATGACGAGATCGAGCAGGCGGGATGGCCGCAGGCGGCGATCTACCCGATGAATCTCGAGGGCGCGAGCCCGGCGGATTTCGATCAACTGGCCGATACCCTGGGGAGCAATTTCGGGCGTCTCGACGGATTGCTGCACAACGCCGCCCTGCTGCCCTATCTCTCGCGCCTGAAGGATCACGAGGTCGATGACTGGATGAAGGTGATCCAGGTCAACCTGAACGCGCCGTTCATGCTCACCCAGTCCTGTCTGGACCTGCTGCAGAAATCGGACGATGCCAGCGTCATCTTCACCAGCGACGCCGCCGGGATCGAGGCCAAACCGTTCTGGGGTGCATACGGTGTAAGCAAGTACGGGGTGGAGGGGCTGGCGCGCACCTGGGCTCAGGAGCTTGCCAGGACGCCGGTTCGGGTCAACCTGGTCGACCCGGGTCCGACCCTGACCGCGCTGCGCAAGCGGGTCTTCCCCGGCGAGGACAACAGCCGGGTGAAATCTCCCGAGAGCCTGGTCTCGCTCTATCTCTGGCTGCTCGGCCCGGACAGTCGGGGAATCCGGGGTGAACGTTTTTCCTTCCCATTCGCCGATTCGGGCATAAACTCAGTCCAATAATCCGAGTCCAATAAACTGCCACCAAACCGAGGAGACCGCGTGAAACTCGAATCCATCGCACTGCACCATGGCTACAAATCAGAGGCCACCACCCGGGCCGCAGCAGTTCCCATCTACCAAACGACCTCCTATACCTTCGACGACACCCAGCACGGAGCCGATCTCTTCGACCTCAAGGTGCCGGGAAATATCTACACCCGCATCATGAACCCCACCACGGACGTGCTGGAGCAGCGCCTCGCGGCGATGGAAGGCGGGATCGGGGCGCTCGCGGTGGCATCCGGCATGGCCGCCATCACCTATGCGGTTCAGGCCATCTGCTCCGCCGGGGACAATATCGTCAGCACCAGCCAGTTGTACGGTGGCACTTACAACCTGTTCGCCCATACCCTGCCGCGCCAGGGCATTGAAGTGCGCATGGCCTCTTACGACGACTTCGATGCGCTCGAAGGATACATAGACGGCAACACCCGGGCGATGTTCTGCGAGTCGATCGGCAACCCGGCCGGCAATGTCGTCGATATCGAGCGGCTCGCCGAGATTGCACATCGGCATGGCATCCCCCTGATCGTCGACAACACGGTGGCCACGCCCTATCTGTGCCGCGCCTTCGATCACGGTGCGGATATCGTGGTGCATTCACTGACCAAGTACATCGGCGGTCATGGCACCACCATCGGCGGGGTGATCGTCGACTCGGGAAAATTCGACTGGGTGGCTCACCGGGAGCGCTTCCCGATGCTCAATGAACCCGACCCGTCCTACCACGGCGTGGTGTACACCGAGGCGCTCGGCCCCGCGGCCTACATCGGCCGCTGCCGGGTGGTGCCGTTGCGCAACACCGGTTCGGCACTCTCACCGCACAGCGCCTTCCTGATCCTGCAGGGCCTCGAGACCCTGGGGCTGCGCATGGACCGTCACTGCGAGAATGCGCTTGCGGTGGCAAGGCATCTGCAGCATCACCCGAAGGTCGAGTGGGTCAACTATGCCGGCCTGGAGGACAGCCCACACCTGGCGAATGCGCAGAAAATCACTTCCGGGCGTGCCTCCGGCATTCTCAGTTTCGGGATCCATGGCGGACGAGAGGCCGGAGGGCAGTTCATTGACGCGCTCGAAATGATCCTGCGCCTGGTGAACATCGGCGATGCCAAGTCACTCGCCTGCCATCCAGCCAGCACCACGCATCGTCAGTTGAGTCCGGAGGAACTGCGTACCGCCGGCGTGAGCGAGGATCTGGTGAGGATATCGGTCGGTATCGAACATATCGAGGACATCATCGCAGACATCGACCAGGCGCTGGACAAGGTCAGCGCAAGCTGACACGCTTGAGACATCCAATGCCGGCGGGCGGCTGACCCGCCCGCCAGCTGTGAGAGACCAGCCCATGTTTGAAGACGAAGTCTCCTTCACCGACGCCTTCGGCCGCCTGCTGCTGCGGCTGTCGCTTGGCGTGCTGATGTTGCTGCACGGCGTAGACAAGATACTCGACGTGAGTGCGATCAATTTCATCTCCGGGGAATTGGCAGAGGTCAACCTGCCGGCCTTCCTGGTGCATGGAGTATACGTTGGCGAAATCGTCGCGCCCCTGATGCTGATCTTCGGCGTCTTTTCGCGACTCGCCGGCGTCCTGGTAGCCATCAACATGAGCTTTGCGATCTTCCTTGCGCATCGCGCGCAGCTGTGGGAAATGACCGACTTCGGTGGCTGGCAGCTGGAACTGCAGTGGATGTACCTGGCCTGCGGGCTGGTGATCGCCTTCATCGGTGGTGGCCGCTACGCACTGGTCAAGGATTGATCCCGCTTCGCGAGCTCCCCGAGGCGCCGCCTACCCCCGCCAATCCCCCTGTCGACGGCGACTACCCGCCGGTAATACAGCAAACCGATTTCAGCGTCGATTGTTTGGCAGGGCCATCCCTGGCTCAACCCTGGCATGACGACATTCCGCCGACGGCCTGAAAGCATAAAGCGTAACCCACTGTATTAAATGTATTAATTTTTTTGGCACAGTTATCGCATCTTGAGCCGCGTAATCACCGAGGCAAGAGGACTTCCCAATGCACACCTCGACTCAAGGCCGGATGGAAAGCATTCCCGCGGATAATTCACTCCGGGTGCAGACATCCCTCGAGAGAGAGGATTTCGATACGCCAGGCACCGAGGTTCTGGAACTGACCCCACTGCTGCAGACGACCCTGGACGTCGAACAGCAGATCCAGCTCTTCGCCAAGGCGATTCGGAATTACCTCAATGTTGATGGCGTCAGATACCTCAACAGCGACGCGGCGGTCAGTGTCCTGAATGGCATCGAGGCCACCCATCAGGCCACTTACGACCTGAAACTCGAGAACGCGCCACTGGGCAGCCTGCGTTTCTACCGCGAGATGCCGTTTGCGCAACCGGAACTGAAGAAGCTGGAAAACCTGCTGTGTGGCCTGGTTTACCCCTTGCGCAACGCGCTCAGCTACCTGGAGGCGCTGCGTCTCGCCTCGCATGATCCCTTGACCGGCGTCCAGAATCGGCTCGCACTGCAAACAGCGGTCGAGCGCGAGATCGACCTGGCAACCCGCCAGGCGACTCCACTGAGCCTGCTCCTGATCGACGCAGACCACTTCAAGCGTTTCAACGACGAATTCGGACACGTTTTTGGTGACGATGTGCTTCGCACCCTGGCGCAGACCGCCGCCACCACGATTCGACGCAGCGACCTGCTGTTCCGCTACGGCGGGGAAGAGTTCGTGGTGTTGGCATCGCATACCCATTCCGAAGGCGCACGACTCCTGGCGGACCGTATTCGCGAGGCCGTAGCGTCCATCACCACCATCCGCGGACGCAAAGTGTCGCTGAGCGTCAGTATCGGCATCGCGGAGTTGGCCAAGGGAGAATCGCCCGATGCGCTCTTCCTGCGCGCCGACGATGCCATGTACCGGGCAAAGACCGACGGACGTAACCGGGTCGAAGTCGCCGATTGAGCCAGCCCAGCAGTCGCAGGGTGCGATCGAACAAGTGCTTACCTGCATCACTCCGCTCGGGCTTCACGCTTTTTACGCCCACTGGGCAATCCAGCGGCGATGCTTGCTGCTGATGCCAATCGGTAACACCAGGTGAATACTCCACCCCCATCCCAACCTTCCCCCTCCAGAGGGGGAAGGGGTAAAACAGCAATCCGGCTAAAGCCGGCGGGTTTGCGGATCCCAAATAGCAGACTCTAAATCACCTTGAGACAGCCGTCGTGGAAACAGCAGGATTCGCACACCGGGGTCTTGCGACAGGCAAACTTCGCGTGTTCAACCACCAACGCGTGGTACTGCTTGAACAAAGCGACATCCGGCGGGAGCGCCCGCTCGAAACCCCGACGCAGTTGCTCGTAGTCCTCCCCTCCCGAAGCCAGCCCGATGCGCACCAGCAGGCGCCGGGTGTAGGCATCGATCACGAAGACCGGCCTGTCGAGGGCATACAGCAGGATGTCGTCGGCGGTCTCCGGGCCAATACCCCATACCGACAGCAGCCCCGAGCGGGCCTCGTCCAGCGGCAGTTCACGCAATTCATCCAGGTCCTGGCAGGAGGCCAGATAGTCGCACAGCTGCAGTAGCCGCTCCGTTTTGAGATTGTAGTAGCCCGCAGGGCGAATCAGTTGCGCAAGTTGATCCTTCGGCAGGCGCCGTATGGCAGGCAAGGTGAGCACGTCTGCCTGACGCAGATTGGCGATGGCGCGCTCGACATTGCTCCAGTTGGTGTTCTGGGTCAGCACAGCGCCCACCGCCACTTCGAACGCAGAATCCGCCGGCCACCATTGCTGTGGGCCATAGGCGGCCAGCATTCCCTGGTAGACGTCGAGCAACTGCCGTCGGGTCGGAGAGAACGCGCTCATCCGGCCTGCTATTCGGGTTCGCCGCCTTTGCGCCCCGGGTGACGGGCATGCCTCGAGCGCGCCGGCTTGCCATGAACCTTCCTCTTCGCCAGGCGGTGCCCCGGCCCGAACAGCTTGCCCCAGGGCCGGTCTGCCTTCATGCCCACGGCGGCGAGCAGCGCTTTGCGTTCGTCCCGGCTGAGTTCACGCCACTGTCCCGCTTTGACCGCGCTGTCGAGGATGATGGGTCCGTAACGCACGCGCTTGAGGCGGGAAACCAGCACGCCGACGGCATCCCACAGGCGCCGCACTTCGCGCTTTCGCCCCTCCATGATGACCACGTGGAACCAGTGATTCTGGCCTTCCCCCCCGGAGTCGACCACGTCCTCGAAGCGCGCCGGGCCGTCCTCCAGTTGCACCCCGCTGACCAGTTCCCGCACCATCTCATCGCTGACTTCCCCATGCACGCGCACGGCATACTCGCGATCGATACGGTATTTCGGGTGCATCAGGCGGTTCGCCAATTCGCCGTCGTTGGTAAACAGCAGCAGACCGGCCGTGTTTACGTCCAGGCGTCCGACCGTGATCCAGCGTCCCTGGGGCAGGCGCGGCAGTCGCTCGAACACGGTGCGGCGGCCCTCCGGGTCATCGCGGGTGACCACCTCGCCTTCCGGCTTGTTGTACAGGATCACCAGACGTTCGCGACCGCGCAGGCGTTTCTGGCCCACCGGGCGCCCGTCGACGTCGATCCGGTCGTCCGGCGTCGCGCGCTGCCCCAGCCGCGCGGTGCGCCCATTCAGCCGCACCCGCCCCTCGCGGATCCACTGTTCGATCTCGCGACGCGAACCCAGGCCCGCGTCCGCGAGTACCTTCTGAAGCCGCTCCCCCTGCTGTTCAGGCATTACCAGGCTCCCTGCCGGACCCGGCCGGTTCGTTTGCCGCGGTCACTTCCACGCTATCGACAGGTTCAGGTTCGGACGGATGGGCTGCCTCCACCTCCGGATCGGCGCCTTCCCTCTGATCGATATCGGATGGCGCGTGCTCCTCTTCGGCTGAAACCACGTCCTGGCGATCCGCAGCGACGTCCGCATTTTCCGTCTTCGTCTCTTCCGCTGCCTTGTCCGGATCCTCGAGTTCCAGCGATCGGTTGATCTCGTCGAGGTCGCGGATCTCCGCAAGCGTGGGCAGCTCATCCAGGGAGCGCAGATTGAAATAATCCAGGAACTCGCGCGTGGTTCCGTACAGCGAGGGTTTGCCGGGCACGTCCCGTTGTCCGAGCACGCGAATCCATTCCCGTTCCAGCAGGGTCTTGACGATGTTCGAGCTCACAGACACGCCACGGATATCCTCGATCTCGCCCCGGGTGATGGGCTGACGGTAGGCGATCAGGGCAATCGTTTCCATCAGAGCGCGGGAATAGCGGGCCGGCCGTTCGCTCCACAGGCGCGAAACCCAGGGCGACACCGCCTCCACCACCTGAATGCGCCAGCCACTGGCAACCTCGCGCACCTCGATGCCCCTGCCCTCGTAATCCCGGCTGAGTTCATTCAGGATTTCCCGCAGACGCTTCTTCTCCGGCAGCTCGTCTTCGCTGAAGAGCGACTGCAGGGTATCGAGCGAAAGCGGTCCACCGGCGGCCAGCAAGGCCGCCTCGACGATGTTCTTGAGGTCTTGCGGCTCCGCCATATCAGGTCCTCGACTTGACGTGAATCGATCCAAACGTCTCCGCCTGGACCAGTTCGATGAGCTGCTGCTTGATCAGTTCGAGGATCGCCATGAAAGTGACAACGACGCCTTGACGACCTTCCGAGATATCGAACAGGTCCGTGAACTCGGTGAAGCGTTCGCTTCGAACGGTATCGAGGACGCGGGTCATCCGCTCGCGCAGGGAGAGCGGTTCGCGCGTCACCTGATGACTGCTGAACATATCCGCGCGGTGCAATACGTCCTTGAGCGCCAGCAGGACCTCGCGCAGGTCAACGTCCGGCGGGGATTGTTCGGTGTCGCGGTGAGGGGCTGCGACCTGAACGGGGTAGACGTCCCGACCGAGCTGCGGCAGGTCGTTGATATCCTCGGCAGCCTGTTTGAAACGTTCGTACTCCTGCAGACGACGAATCAGCTCGGCTCGCGGATCCCCCTCCTCCTCATCGCTCTCCGGATTGACCCGCGGCAGCAGCATGCGCGACTTGATCTCGGCCAGCATGGCGGCCATGACCAGATACTCGGCGGCCAGCTCGAACCGCATCTCCTGCATCATTTCGATGTACTGGATGTACTGAACGGTGATTTCCGCTATCGGAATATCCAGGATGTCGAGGTTCTGGCGCCGGATCAGGTACAGGAGCAGGTCCAGCGGCCCCTCGAAGGCGTCCAGAAAAACCTCGAGCGCATCCGGCGGAATATAAAGATCCTTGGGCAGGGTGAACTGCGGCTCGCCCGCGACCACGGCAAACGGCATCTCCTGCTGTTGCGGCGCCGGCTCCGCCTGGGGAGCGGTAGCCTGATCCGGTTCCACCGGCATTGTTTCAGCGCTCAATAGTCCAGCGACATGGCGTGCCGCACCTCGTCCATGGTCTCACGCGCGATCTCGCGCGCGGCTTCGCAGCCCTCGTTGAGGATGTTGCGGACCAGGTCCGGCTGCTCTTCATATTCCCGCACGCGCTCCTGGATCGGCTTCAGTTCGTTCAGAACCGCCTCGATGATCGGCTGCTTGCATTCGACACAGCCTATCCCAGCGGACAGACAGCCCTGTTGCACCCATTCCTGCATGCGTTCGTCGGAGTAAACCTCGTGGAACTGCCACACCGGGCAGTTCTTCGGATCGCCCGGGTCATTGCGCCGCACCCTCGCCGGATCGGTTGGCATGGTGCGCAGCTGCTTCTCGACCTCCTGCGGGCTCGCCGCAAGCGAGATGGTGTTGCCATAGGACTTGGACATCTTCTGCCCATCCAGACCCGGCATGCGCGGCGCCCGGGTCAGCAGGGGTTGCGGCTCCGGCAGTATCACCATGCCGCCCCCCTCGAGGTAGCCGAACAGACGGTCACGATCGGCGACACCGATGTTCTGCTGCACCTCCAGCAGGGCGCGCGCCGCGGCGAGGGCCTCATCGTCACCCTTCTCCTGGTAGGCCTTGCGGTAGTTATTGAACAACCTGGCGTTCTTCTTGCCCATCTTGCGGATCGCCTGCTCCGCCTTTTGCTCGAAATCCGGTTCGCGCCCGTAGATGTGGTTGAAGCGGCGCGCCACCTCGCGGGTCAGTTCCACGTGCACCACCTGATCCTCGCCGACCGGCACGAGGCCGGCGCGATAGACCAGGATGTCCGCGGACTGCAGCAGCGGGTAGCCGAGAAAACCAAAAGTGGAGAGATCCTTCTCCTTGAGTTTTTCCTGTTGGTCCTTGTAGGTCGGCACTCTCTCCAACCAACCCAGCGGCGTGATCATCGACAACAGCAGGTGCAACTCGGCGTGCTCCGGCACCCGCGATTGCACGAAAAGCGTGGCCTCTTTCGGGTTGACCCCCGCGGCGAGCCAGTCGATGACCATGTCCCAGGTATTCTGCGGGATATCCGACGGGTCGTCGTAGTGCGTGGTCAAGGCATGCCAGTCGGCGACAAAAAAGAAACACTGGTATTCGTGTTGCAGTTCCACCCAGTTCTTCAGCACTCCGTGATAGTGCCCCAGGTGCAGGCGCCCGGTAGGACGCATTCCCGAAAGTACGCGGGCATGTTGCGCAGCGATAGCGTTCAAACCAACTCCTTAAATCCGTTGTCCCGGTTCAGCCGATGAACCAGCCGAAAAGCAATTCCTGAAACCCCGAAACCATCGGCAGGATGATCGGGGACAACATCCCGCTGAGCAGCAACGCCAGCAGGATGAACAGCCCAAAGGGCTCAAGACTGGCATACCTTCTCGCCAGTTGCACCGGCAACAGGGAGGCCAGCACCCGCCCACCGTCGAGCGGGAGTATGGGCAGCAGGTTGAGGACCATCAGAAAGGCGTTGATCAGCACCCCAAACACGCCCGCCTGGAAGAGAAACAGCCCAAGCATGGGATGCTCACCACCGACATGCCGGGCGCTTGCCGCGACCAGCACCCAGGCCACCGCCATGAGCAGGTTCGCCCCGGGTCCAGCCGCCGCCACCAGCGCCATGTCCCGACGGGGATGATGCAGACGAGCGGCGTTCACGGGCACCGGCTTGGCATAGCCGAACAGGAAACCGGTTCCGCCCGCCATGGAGGAGAGGGTGTACAAACCGAGCGGCAGCAGGATGGTGCCGACCAGATCGATATGTGGAATCGGGTTGAAAGTGACCCGCCCCAGCTTGCGCGCAGTCCCGTCCCCCAGGCGATCGGCCACCCAGCCATGGGCCGCTTCGTGCACAGTCACGGCAAAGATGATAGGCAGGATCATGACCGCCAGCTTTTGAATCAGGGTGAGGTCGTACATCACCGGATTATTCCGTCTGGAACAAGGAGACGTCCCCCTTGCCTTCGCGCGCCACCTCGGGCAGGTCGTCCTCGAATACGATCACACTGGTGGCCTCGAACCCGCAGTAGCCGCCATCGATGATGAGATCGACGGCGTGGCCGATGATGTCGCGCATCTCGTAGGGATCGGTCATGGGAATGTCTTCACCGGGCAGGATCAGGGTGCTGCTCAGCAGGGGTTCACCGAGTTCCTCGCACAGCGCGAGCGCGATGCGGTTGTCCGGAATCCGGATCCCGATGGTCTTGCGCTTGGGATTCATCAGACGCTTCGGCACCTGCTTGGTCGCAGGCAGCACGAAGGTGTAGGGCCCGGGCGTCAGGTTCTTGATCCACCGGTGCGCCTGGTTGCCCATCTTCGTATAGGCCGACAACTCGGACAGGTCACGCCCGACCAGGGTGAAATTATGCCGATGATCCAGGCGACGTATGTCGCGTATCCGGTCCATCGCGCGCTTGTCACCGAGGTGACAGCCGAGGGCGTAGCTCGAATCGGTCGGGTAGACGATGACCCCTCCGGCGTTGATGATTTCCACGGCCTGCCGCACCAGGCGCGCCTGGGGATTATCGGGGTGGATCTGGAAAAATTGCGACATCTCGGGACCTGCTGGATGATCAATGGACAGCCGTTGCGTGCAGCCCTTTCAACTCCCAATCGTGCCAGATGGGCTGCACGCCCCCCGGCATCGCGGGCAAGCGCCCCATTTCTATCCATGGATTGGCCGGATCGTGGAAATCAGAACCCGCCGAACCAAGCAGACCGAAGTCTCTCGCATGCGCGGCCATCGTGAACGTCTCGTCGCGATTATGGCTGCCGGAGATCACCTCCAGGCCAATGCCACCCGCGTCCACGAATGCGGCAAACAGTTTGCGCAGACGGGTGCGGGTCATGCGATAGCGGGCCGGATGCGCGATCACGGCCTGTCCGCCTGCCGCCCGAATCCAGGCGACCGCATCTTCCAGGCTGGCCCACTCGCCAGCGACATGGCCAGGCTTGCCGCGCACCAGGAAACGACGGAATACGCCGGCCACGCTGTCCGCATGCCCGCTCGCGACCAGGGCGCGCGCAAAGTGCGTGCGACTGATCAGGCGGCCATTCGAAAGATCGCGCGCGCGCTCGAACAAACCGGGGTAACCGCTGCGCTCCAGACGACGGCCGATCTCCTCGGCACGCCAGTCGCGAAACTCACGCAGTTTCGCGAGCCCCTGGTTCAGCTCGTCGCTATCGCTGTCCACGCCAAGCCCGACGATGTGGATGGTGCCGCCGTTCCAGGTCACCGAAACCTCGACCCCGGGGATGAAATCCATGCCGAGCGCCAGGGCCGACGCCCGCCCCTCGGGCAGGCCTTCCAGCGTATCGTGGTCGGTCAGCGCCAGAACGCGCACCCCGTGCTCATAGGCGCGCTGAAACAGCTTGGCGGGCGCGAGGCAGCCGTCCGAGGCGGTCGAATGGGAATGGAGGTCAGGGGATATTGGCATGGGTAAATTCTACCAGAGCCATGCACTCCCCTCCGCGGATTTTGCGCACATCCGGCCTTTCCAGCATACCCCCGGGCGCCCCGGGTTGATATTCACCGCTCAGTTCGGGCTGGCCACGGGGAAACCGTGCAATCCTGTACGAAACTGCAGCGTTCCCCTACACTTGGCGGCATGAAAACTGCCACTGTTGACATGGTGTACATCTCGGACGCCTGCCGTGAACAAGCCGAACAATTGATCGAACAGTGGCGCTGTCTACCCGGTTCGGAAGCGGATTCCGATCCGACCCGCCTTTCCGAGTCGATGCAGGAACTGTGTCGGGCACTGCGACGCTTCGAACCTCCCCTTGAAGAGCAAGCCGAAGGAACCGCGCCAGCACGCGAAGTCGAGGCGCTCGGGAATTACGGCCTTGATCTCCTGGTAGAGATGAGCGAGCTGGCAGACACGATGGGCATGCAGGAATGCAGCCGGGAACTCGAGGAGCTGTGCCTGCCGATGGCCGCCTGGATCGCGAGGCAGGGGGGCGAGATCCTGAGGCTACCGCCGGTGGTGAACACCCTCGCCCGGCACGCCAATCAGACCACCGATCCGAACCGCATGCGCGAACTCTACAACCTGGCCAGCGAGGTCTTCGAGGCGGTCAGTCCGCATGTGGTCGACGCCAGCCCGGAAGACCCACGCCACCCCTGGCGGCTGCTGGTGATCAATCGTGCGATCATCGCCACCCGCACCCTGGAGCCGAGCCTGATGGAGCCGGCACTCAAGGCGATCCTGGATTACCTCCCGGAGGACGCACCGCGATTCTTTGAAGAAGGCGTGCGGCAGATGGACAAGGTCGACTATCCGGAACGGGTGCGCGAAACGATGCGGCGTTATTATGACCTTTTGCACGCTGCACGCACCCTGCACTGAACGGCACCCGCGAATGAAATTACTTCTCGACCTGCTCCCCCTGGTTCTTTTCTTCATCTTCTACCAGCTGTACGACATCTACGCCGCAACCCTGATACTGATGGCCGCGATGGCTGGCCAGATCCTGCTACTGAAGCTCACCGGCCGCCCGGTGGAGAAGATGCACTGGATCACGCTGGCGCTGGTACTGGCCTTTGGCGCGCTCACACTCGGTCTGCGTAATCCGCAGTTCATCATGTGGAAGCCCACCATCGTCAACTGGTTGTTTGCGGCAGCACTGCTGCTGAGCCAGCGCTTCATGGCCCGCGGTTTCCTGCACCGCATGCTGGCGCCGGTTGCCGACTTCCCCGAGGCAGTGGTGGTGCGCCTCAACTATGCCTGGGTGGTGTTCCTGAGCGCGGCCGGCCTGCTCAATCTGTACGTCGCCTACAACTTCGCGGAATCGACCTGGGTCGATTTCAAGTTGTTCGGCCTGACCGGTCTGAGCCTTGTCTTCATCGTCCTGCAAAGTCTCTACCTGGCCCGCCACATGCCCGCGCCAGAGGCTGTCGAAACCGATCAATCCTGAAGAGACAGAGAATGCTTTTTTCCATCGTATCCACAGACGTTCAGAACAGCCTGCCGCTGCGCAGGCAGGCTCGCCCCGCACATTTGGAGCGCCTCAAGGCGCTCCTGGAGGAAGGGCGCCTGGTGCTGGCTGGGCCGAATCCCCAGATAGAGGCCGAGGATCCGGGTGAAGCCGGGTTCTCCGGCAGCCTCATCATTGCCGAATTCGACAGCCTTGCCACCGCCCAGGCCTGGGCGGACGCGGATCCTTACGTCGCAGCCGGTGTTTACGCCGAGGTGTCGGTGAAACCCTTTAAGAAAATACTTCCCTGAGGCCCATCATGAAACTCCGTCACCTTGTACTCCCGCTGACCCTGGCCGCACTTTGGACCGTGGGCAACGCTGCAGACGACAGCCCCGAACCCGCGGGCAATGGGATCAAGCCCATCGTCCGGATTGGCGACTTCAAGCTGACCAACCTGCACTTTTCGGTATTCGCCGCCAATAGCGAGAGACCGACAGAGACGCCGGAGCAACAGATCCGCCTGTTGAACGAACTGATCAACACCTTCATGGTGGCCAACTCCGCGGAAGGCAGGGCCCTCGCCGCCGATCCGGAGGTCAAGGCAGCGATGGAAATTGCGAATGCCCGGCTGCTCGCCAGCACCGTAATCGACAATGCCATCGAAAACATGCCGGTCAGTGACGAGGAGATCGAGAAGGCATACAAAGATAAATACGCCAGCAGCGACGGCCGGGAGTACCGGGCGAGACATATCCTGCTGGAAAGCGAATCCGACGCCATCGCCGTGATTGCGGAACTCGACCAGGGAGCTGACTTTGCGCAACTCGCAAAGGAAAAGTCGACCGGCCCCTCGGGAAGCGACGGCGGCAATCTCGGCTGGTTTACGCCCAAGACAATGGTGGCGCCATTCTCGGAGGCTGTATTGGTGCTCAAGGACGGTGAATACACCCCCAGACCCGTCAAGACCCGTTTTGGCTGGCACGTTATCCTGCGCGAGGGAGTCCGTGATGTACCGGTCCCCAAGCTGGAAGAGGTTCTCAATGAGATCAGCAGAGATCTCCGGACCGAGAAGCTGACCGCCTTTATCAAGGGACTCCGGGACAAGGCCGATATCGAGGTCATTCAGACCGAACCGCCGGCAGCCACGAACGAAGGGGAGGCGCCGGATTAATCCACGGCCCCTGCAAGTTTTCGCGGGACCGTTTTAAAGCCAGATGCCCTGGCTCAAGGCCATCCTGGCGGATATCACCGGGCTCGAGGTGGACGCCATCGTCAACGCGGCGAACAGTCGTCTTGCTGGCGGCGGCGGCGTGGACGGCGCGATTCACCGCGCAGCGGGTTACCAACGGCTACTCGACGCGACCCGCCAGTGGGGCGCCTGCCCAGCGGGCGAGGTCAGAATCACGCCCGGATTCCGCTTGCCGGCGGCATGGATCATCCACACCGTGGGGCCGGTGTGGCAGGGAGGTCAAAACGACGAGCCCGCCCTGCTGGCCGCCTGCTATCGCAAATCGCTGCTTCTGAGCGAGAGCCATTCGGTCAACAGCATTGCCTTTCCGTCGATCAGCACCGGCGTGTTCGGCTACCCATCGGATCAGGCGGCGGAGGTGGCCGTGCGCAGCGTGCGCGCCACCCTTGCCTGCACACCCAACGTGAGCGAGGTGATTTTCTGCTGTTATTCGCGCGCCGACCTGGCGCTCTATCGCGAACTCGTCGCCTGAAAGAACTTGCCAAGCACCAAGCATTGAGGCCGGAGTGGGCACGCCACTCGCAGCGCTGGACAGCCGGCATCAGGACTTGTTGCTGTCGCCTTTGGAGGGCCTGCCGATGGAATCGATCGACACGACCTCGGCTGATGGCTTTTCATCGGTGTAATAAGGCTTTTCCATCGGAACGCCGGCGATATCAGCGAGCTCGCGCTCCCTCGCGGAGATGAGGCCCAGGCAATTGCGTATGTCTTCGATGGTCTGCGCAGACAAGGGGTGTTTCATCGCCTTGGTCGGGGGCGTGGTGTCCTTGATGATCTGCGCCAGCACCTTGCGCATCACCTTCATTACCTGGCGTTCTTTACTGTTGGCGTCACTCATGTTTGCGGCCTCCCTCAACAAGCCTGCAGGATAGCGGAAAGCAGCGGTCATTTACCACGTGCCGACGCGGGTAGCGGTCAAGCAAACAGCACCAGGGCAAGTGGAGCTTGCCGTCCCGTCAGCGGTCTGCCATTCGTGAACAACCTGCTGGGTTCACACAGCTAGTCCTCGAACACGTTCTCCACGTTATACCCCTCCTGCTCGAGAATCTTGCGCAGCCGCTTGAGCGCGTCCATCTGGATCTGGCGCACCCGCTCACGGGTTACGCCGAGTTCCTGCGCCACCTGTTCCAGGGTGGCATTCTCGTATCCGTGCAGGCCAAAGCGACGCTCCACGACCTCGCGCTGCTTGTCATTCAGTTTGCCGAGCCACTCATCGATATGCGCATTGATCCCGTCGACCTGAAGGAAGCTGGTCGGGTCCGATGCCTTTTCGTCCGCGATGGTATCGAGGAGCGGCTTGTCCGCGTCCTTGCCGTAAGGCGTGTCCACCGAAGTGGTCCGCTCGTTCAGACCGAGCAGCCGCTTGACCTCGCCAATGGGCCTGTCCAGCAGGTCTGCAATCTCGTCGGCGGTGGGTTCGTGATCCAGGGTCTGTGCGAGTTGACGCGCGGCACGCATGTAGGAGTTGATCTCTTTGACCACGTGTATCGGCAAACGGATCGTGCGCGTCTGGTTCATGATCGCGCGCTCGATGGTCTGTCGAATCCACCAGGTGGCGTACGTCGAAAACCGGAAGCCACGCTCCGGATCGAACTTCTCCACCGCACGAATCAACCCCAAATTGCCTTCCTCGACCAGGTCCAGAAGCGCCAGACCGCGATTCATGTAACGCCGTGCAATCTTGACCACCAGGCGCAGGTTGCATTCGATCATTTTGCGCCGCGCCGCCGCATCGCCCTTCTGGGCTAGACGTGCGTAATAGACCTCTTCCTCCGCGGTCAGGAGCTTGGACGCTCCGATCTCGTTGAGATAAAGACGGGTGGCATCGAGTTGACTGTCAGGGACGATACCGGCCTCGAAGGACTGCCTGTCCGCGTCACTTCCTTTGGTCGGCTTCTCGTCGTCCTCCGCGACATCCTCGTCGGCATCGTCTGTGCCGCCCCCGACGGACCCGTCGAGCTTTTTCTCTGCATCCGTCAATTCTTCATCCGCCATATCGTTTCCCACGTCACATCCGGGGATCAACGCCGAGGCAGAAGCGCCAGCGGGTTGATCGGCTTACCGTGTTGCCGTAGTTCAAAATGGAGCAGGGGCCGCCCATCGTTGGCTCGACCCATTTCCGCGATTTTCTGTCCCTTGGTGACTCGCTGGTTCTGTTCGACCAGCAATTTTCTGTTGTGCCCGTAGGCACTCAGATATTTTTCGTTATGTTTGATGATAATAAGCTGGCCGTAGCCAATCAGTCCACTGCCGCTGTAAACAACTTTACCCGCCTCTGCAGCACGGATATCGCTGCCTTCGCTCGCAGCGATCTTGATCCCCTTGTTGAGCGGATCGCCGGACTTGAAAACCGATACCACCCGCCCCTTGGCTGGCCAGACCCACGCCAGCCTGGCGGTGCTGTTCTTTTGTTGCGAGCTCTTCTCTGGTGGCGCCTTCTTCACCCCGCCCGCCGGCCGTTTCTCCTGCTTGCCTGGTGCGACCGCCGTGGTATCGCGCCGAGCAACCCGTGCTGTCCGACTCTGCGCTGCTCGAGCAGGACTCAGACGCAGGAGCTGGCCTTCGTAGATCACGTAGGGTGAGCGGATTCCATTCCATCGCGCGATATCCCGGAAATCGAGATTCGCACGCCACGCGATGGCATACAGCGTATCGCCACGACGCACACGATAATGGCTCGCGCCGGCCCTTATCGGGGCTTTCCGGGATTCATGTGAGGGGTAATGGCCGGGTCGCTCCGAGCGACTCTCCATTGGGGCACGCCAGCCGGCGGTACAACTCGCCAGGAACACTGCCATGACGAGCACGAGGGCTCGTCTGCCAGGCTGAAAGCCGTACTGCCTATCGGGAATCCGCATCAGTGGCCGGGCGCGCGTGCTACAGCTTAACCATGATCACTATGGCGACTACCAGGATCACGGTCAACCAACCGAGCAGGTCGACCCATTTCTGCAGACGCTTTTCCATCGACTCGCCACCCCAGGCCATGAGCGCGGAGACCAGATAGAAACGCGCGCCCCGTCCTACGACGGAGGCCAGTATGAACGGCAGGAATACCATTCCGACCACACCGGCCGTTATGGTGAAAACCTTGTAGGGGATGGGCGAGAAACCCGCCAGCAGGACCGCCCAGAAGCCCCACTCGGCAAACCAATCGCGCGCCAGCATGTAACGATCAAAATAGCCCCACTGGTGCAACAGTGGCTCGACGGCATCGAATGCCAACATCCCGATGAGATAGCCCGCGACACCACCCAAGGCGGACGCCAGCGTCGTGATCGTTGCAAGGTAAAAAGCCCTGGAAGGTCGGGCCATGCTCATCGGAGCCAGCATCACGTCCGGCGGTATCGGGAAGAAGGAGGACTCGGCGAAACTCAAGCCCGCGAGATACCAGCTGGCGTGCGGATGGCGCGACCACTGCATGACGCGCGCGTAAAGGGGACTGAAAATACGCATCAACCCACTCCTCCGAGCAGGGGTACGAAACTGACTCGCTCGAGCAACTCCCTGCTGTATCCCTCATCCGTCCGGATGACTCTCACCAGCGCCTGCTCCGCCTTGTTGCCAATCGGTAAGACCATACGACCTCCGGGTTTCAATTGTTCGATCAACCCCAGGGGTATGCCCTGTGGCGCCGCCGTCACTATGATGCCGTCGTAAGGCGCATAGTGGGGCCACCCTTCCCCACCGTCGGCGTGTTTGGTGCGGATATTCAGAAGATGCAGTGCATGAAAACGTTGCCGCGCCTGTTTGAGCAGGGTCGATATCCTTTCGACGGTGTAGACCCTGCGCACCAGCGGCGATAGAACCGCCGCCTGGTAACCGGATCCCGTGCCGACCTCCAACACGTTTTCGAGGTTGCCGCCCTCGAGCAGCAATTCGGTCATGCGCGCCACGATATAGGGTTGGGATATGGTCTGATTGTTCCCGATCGGCAACGCCGTATCCTCGTAGGCCCTGGTCGCAAGGGCCTCGTCCACGAAAAGATGCCGCGGAACGTCCCTTATCCGGGCCAGGACCCGCTCGTCGCGAACCCCCTGCGCGCGCAAGCGATCCACCAGGCGCTCGCGGGTGCGCAGCGAGGTCATCCCGATCCCGGGCGACGCGGCCGTCATAGCGTCAACCACTCGCTCAACGACGGTATCGCGTCGTGCCGGGTAAGATCGACCTGGATCGGGGTTATCGAGACGTAGCCGTTGCGGATCGCGTGGAAATCCGTGCCCCTGCCAGCGTCGGCTTCCGGTCCGGCCGCACCCACCCAATACAACGGGCGGCCACGTGGATCCTTGTCGCATATCACCGGCTCTGCCTTGTGCCGATGGCCGAGGCGGGTTGCCGCGAATCCGGCAATCTCCCGCCATGGCAGGTCTGGCACGTTGACGTTCAGGATGATCTTTTCCCCGAGCGGATTGCCATGGGCGAGACGGTCCACCAACTCGACCGCCACGCGCGCGCCGGTTTCATAGTGGACGGGTTCATGCGAGGCCATGGATATCGCGACCGCCGGATATCCGAGGAAGCGCCCCTCGGTTGCCGCCGCAACCGTACCAGAGTAGATCACGTCGTCGCCCATATTGGGACCGGAGTTGATGCCGGCGATCACCATGTCCGGCTCCTCTTCGAGCAGACCGGTGATCGCGAGATGGACACAATCGGTCGGTGTACCCTCTACTCGAACGAACCCGTTCTCCGCGGCGCGCGCCCGGATGGGGCGCTCCAGGGTGAGGGAATTACTCGCGCCACTGCGGTCGCGGTCGGGCGCCACCACGTCCAGGGTCGCGATTGGCTCGAGGGCGTCTGCCAGGGCCCTCAGGCCGGGCGCCATGTAACCATCGTCGTTGGAGAGAAGAATGCGCATTGCCAGCCGCAACCGCTGCTGAAGATTCAGCGCTCAACTATACGATAAACAACCCGTCCGCTCATCTTGATCCGCGGTTTTTTTCAGGTTCCAATCACTTGTATGAGCACCAAAGGCAAACCACCCGCAGACGATATCGACCTGTTCCGCGAGGCCATGTCGGACGTCGAGGCGCAGCGCCAGGACCGGGTCGCCCCTTACCGCGGAAAAAAGCCTCCCCGCCCCATCGATTTCGGGCAGGAAGAGCCCGGCCACGACTTGGCCGATATCAGCGTGGAAACACCCGAATTCTTCGAATTCCGTCGCCCGGGGATCCAGAATCGACTGTTCCATGACCTGCAACGGGGCCTCATCCCCCCGGAGAATTCGCTCGACCTGCACGGGATGCGGGTGCCGGAGGCACGCAAGGCCTTCAGCCGCTTCCTGCACGCCGCACGCCAACGGCGCCTTCGATGCGTCAGGATCATTCATGGCAAGGGTCGGGGGTCCAGTGAGGCTCAGCCGGTACTCAAGCAAAAGACCTACCAGTGGCTGCTGCAAAGCGAGTCCGTGCTCGCCTTCGCAACCGCTCCTCGCTGGGACGGGGGGAGCGGCGCAACCTACGTACTACTCTCGCGCAAGTTCCGCTGACATCAACTCCCTCACCAGCGAGGTCGCATAACACCCTGAGGGCAGTTCGAAACTCAGGGTAAGCGTGCGTTCATCCTGCCAGGCCCATTCGAGATGTCGAGGCCGGGCGCGTAAAGGCCTTCGGTCGGCGTGCAGCCCGAGATCCGCGAGCGCCATGCTCCAGGGTTCGAGCCCGAGATCGGCAACGCAGCGTGCTTCGAATTCATGCGCCCGACCCTCGGGGGAGAGACAGCGCCCACGCCGGCCGGGCAGAGGACCACTCGGATCAAACTCACCCGCGCGCACCCGCTGCTGAAGTCCGGCGTCCACTTGCGATGCGATCAACTGATGGCCGTCACTTGCACGCAGCAGCACCTCACCGGGAAGTGCCTTGCTCCAGGTATCCGAACGCACCCGGGCCGCGAGCACCTGGTTGAAAACGTGACTCCGGGCGGCCGAAAACAACATGCGGCGTTGCTCGGGCTTCGGCCTTTTCAGCCTTCCAGCGAGCAGCGACTGCGCCCGCACCAGATTCGATGAGCCGCGCCCGAACCGTTGCGGCCCGAAATAGTTGGGAAACCCCGAAGAACGCAAGCGCAACAGTGTTTCCTCTGCCTCGCCACGATCACCACTGACATCGGTCAAGGTGAGCACAAAACGGTTGCCCGCGAGTTCGCCGCGACGCAGCTTGCGCCGGTGCCGGGTGACTGCGAGCACCCTGAGCGCATTCTCCTGTGCAAGCGAATCCAGGTCAGGATAATCGCCGCGAAGCACAACGCTGAAGTGCTGCGTGGCGACCGCGATACGATCCTTGAGTCCCGCGAAGCCGACCGCGACCGGCTTCACGCCCGCCCAACGCGCAATGGCTTCCGCCACATCGCGCGTGTTGAGTCCACGCTTCTCCACCGTGAGCAGCAGGTGCTCACCGTCGCCAGTGAATTCATAACCGAGAAGCTCCTCGACGCGAAAGTCCTCCGGGCGCGCGCGAAGCCGACCTGTCAGCGGTGCGCCAGCATAAGCCGGAGGCAGTTCCCTGACCGTGTCCTCCGGAAATACAAAACTTTCCGTCTCAGCCATCAGAAGGCATCAGGAGGACCACGGCATGCGCGCTGATCCCCTCGCCACGGCCGGTGTACCCCATCTTTTCGGTGGTGGTCGCCTTTACATTCACCTCGTCGACCCGCACACCGAGGAGCCCGCTGATGCGCTCACGCATCGCCTCGATGTGCGGCTGCATCCGCGGGGCCTGCGCGATCACGGTCGCATCCAGGTTGCCGACCCGATAAGCTCGCGCGACCACTTCCTGCATTACCCGCTCGAGCAGGAGGGTGCTGTCCACTCCGGCAAGGGCCGGATCCGTGTCGGGGAAAAGACGCCCGATATCGCCACCCGCAATGGCCCCCAGGAGGGCGTCGCAGATCGCGTGGATCAGGACATCCCCGTCGGAATGCGCCAACATGCCGTGGGTATGCGGGATGCGCACGCCGCCAATGATGATGTGGTCTCCCTCGCACAAGCGATGGGCGTCGAAACCGTGTCCGATTCGCATGGTCACCTCGCTGATCTGGGCGGCATAATAGCCCTGCCGGCACGTTCACAACAGCCGTCGCGCGAGGTCCGCCAATTTGCCGCTGTTCGATACCCATTGCCATCTCGACGTAGAGGCGTTCGATCCCGATCGGAGCGAGGTACTGACGCGCGCGCGCCGTGCGGGTGTCGAGCGCCTGCTGATCCCCGCCATTCGACGTGACGGTTGGCAAAGGCTTTGGGATCTGTGCCTGGAGGATGCCGGTCTATATCCCGCGATCGGGCTGCACCCGGTGATGCTCGAACAACATGCCGCGGAGGACCTCGACGCGCTGGAGGCCTTTGTGCGTGCAAGCCGACCGGTTGCGATCGGAGAGATCGGGCTCGACCATGCGATCCGTTCGCTCGACCAGTCCAGGCAACTGGACCTGCTGGAGGGACAACTCGAGATCGCGGCCCGACAGCGGCTACCCGTGGTGCTGCACGTTCGCAAGGCACATGAACCGATGCTCAGGAGTCTCAAGGGGCATGCGCCACCCGGCGGCATCTGCCATGCCTTCAACGGCAGCATACAGCAGGCGGAGCGTTACATGGACCTTGGCTTCGGCTTCGGGTTTGGCGGCATGCTCACCCATCCCAACGCCCGTCACCTGCACCAATTGGCGCAAGCAATCCCGCTGCAGCATATCGTCCTGGAGACCGATGCGCCCGACATGTCGGGAATCGAGCACCGCCATCAACGGAACTCACCGGAGTACCTGCCGGAGGTCGTCACGGTGCTCGCGTCCCTGCGCGGCGAGTCCGCGGAGGATATCGTCGAGGCCACCATGCGCAATGCAATGCGACTGCTACGGATTACCCCTCAGGCGTAGTGATCCTCGGAGAAGTCGGTCACCTTCGCGGGCCTGCCGATAAGGAAACCCTGCGAGCGCGGGCAGTGGGCGCGCTTGAGGAACTCGAGCTGCACCGGTGTCTCGACACCCTCGGCGACCACCTCGAGGCCGAGTTCCTGCGCCATGGCTATCAGGCCCGTGACGATCGAGTGCTTCTCCTCGAGAGAGCGGATATCGGCGATGAAGGAACGGTCGACCTTCATGGTCTTGAGAGGCAGGTTTTGCAGGTAGCTGAGGGATGAGTAACCCACGCCGAAGTCATCGACCGCGACATGCACACCGAAATCAGACAGGCTTTGCAGCTGTTCGATCGCGTGGTCGATATCCTGCATGAGAATGTTCTCGGTGATCTCCAGCTCGATACGCCGCCCCTGAATCCCGTAGTTTTTCAGGACCTTGACGACTCTGGCGGCGAAGTCCGGCTGCGCCAGTTGGTGGGCGGACACGTTGACCCCGATCCTGAGGTCCTGGAATCGGGCATCTTTCAACTTGTCCCGCAGGATGCGGCATGCCTCGCGCAGGACCCAGTCCCCCACCTCGGTGATAAGGCCAGTCTCCTCGGCACAAGGGATGAAATTGGCGGGCATGATCAGGCCCTTTTCCGGGTGATTCCAGCGTATCAATGCCTCGGCGCCCAGAATGCGCCCCGTGAGGGTATCTGTCTGCGGCTGCAGCATGAGCTCGAACTGGTTGTCCAGCAGCGCCCCGCGTAACTCGCGTTCCATGCTGTGAGCGGTCTGCTTGGGCGTGCTCATGGAAGGCTCGAACAGCGCATAGCCGCGCCTGCCCCGCTTCTTGACGTGATACATCGCGGTGTCCGCGTTGTGCACCAGCTGCTTGAGGTCCGTGCCGTGATCCGGGTACACCGCGATGCCTGCACTGAAGCCGATCAGCACCTCATGCCCCTCCACGATCAGGGACTCGTTGTTGAAGTGGGAGACGATCTTGTCGGCGATCAGGGCGGCATCCTCGACCTGATTGATCTCCGGCAGCAACAGATTGAACTCGTCGCCCCCGATGCGCGCCAGGGTATCGGTCTTGCGGATGTAGCGTTTCATCGTCTGCGAAACCTTGCGCAGCAGGACATCTCCGACGACGTGCCCATAGGAGTCATTGATCGCCTTGAAGCGGTCCATGTCCATGAAGATAAGGGCAAAGCGGGTGTTGTTGCGTTGCGCCCAGGAGGCCGCCTGTTCCAGACGGTCCTGAAACAAGGCCCGGTTGGGCAGCCCGGTAAGCACATCGTGGTATAGCTGGTAGTTCAGCAGTTCCTCGGCGCGCTTGCGCTCGCTGATGTCGCGTGCGACCCCGTAGGTTCCGAGGAAATCCGGCCCCTCTTCGTCCCTGGAATCGATATAGACCCCCATGGCATTCAGCTCTACCGGGAGATATGAGTCGTTGTCCTCGTGCAGACGCTCTTCCCAGGGTTTCCTGGTGAACCTGAATTCGACGTTTCTGCTCGCCCGCTTTTCAGAGCGACGTTCGCGCACGGCGTACTTGACCCGCTCCAGATCCTCGGGATGAATGAATTCGGCAAAATGCCGCCCGACCATTTCGTCCGGCGAATAACCCAGGAGAGAGGAGGTACGCTCGTTGACGAAGGAGAAATTTCCGTCCTCGTCCAGCATGTAGATGATGTCAGGGGAATTATCCACGATGAAGCGGTGCCGCTTCTCCGACAGGCCCAGCTTGAGATGCATCTGCTCGACCGCCTTTTCCAGGCGCTGCTTTTGCAGCACACCTTCAACCGAGAGCAGCAGGGACTCCGCCTTGACCGGCTTACCAAGGAAATCTGCGGCGCCCTTGCGTAACGCCTCGGTAGCGTTCTCGAAGGTGGAGTCGGCGCTCACCATGATGACCGGCAGATGGCTGAAGTCCTGCTTGATCCTGGCCAGCAGGTCCATGCCACTCATCCCGGGCATCTGAATATCAAGCAGCACGAGGTCCGGTTTCCGCTTGGCGAGCGCATGCAATGCCTCGTCGGCATCTCCGGCTTCGATGCAAAGGAATCCGTAGGCGCTCAGCAGGTCGCGCACACTCTCCCGCATGCGCTTCTCATCGTCGACCACCAGGATCACCGATGGGTGGCCGTTACGGGTCGCGCGTCCGCCAAGGACATTGTTCTCGGTCTGCCTTCCCTGGCCCGGGGTATTCTTCATGGCAACCGTCATCACGATTCAGAGATTATCCTTCCGGTCAGCGTGCGGGAAGAAGGAGTTCGAAGCGGGCGCCCTCGCCTTCGCCGGAATAGGCCAGAATTTTTCCGCCCAGGTCCTCGACCAGCCGCTTCACGACCAGCAAACCGATACCACTGTGCGGCTTTGACTTGGTACTGATCGCCGAGGTGAACAGATGCTCGATGATGTTGGGAGCGATCCCCGGCCCATCATCCGAAACGACGATCCGGATGCATTTCCTGCCGTCAAAATAGACGGCCGCATTGGTCTCGATGGCAATTGCCCCCTTGCCCCTGGTCTCCAGCGCCTCTACCGCATTTTTGAGCAGGTTGGTCAGGATCTGTTTGAGATGGACCAGCTTCGAATCCACCTGCTGCATTCTCCGGTCGAGTCTGAGGACGCAATTTATCCCATTTGGCTCGAAAAGTGATACTTTGAATACCGATACCAGCTCTTCTATAACCTGGTTCACGTCCACCGCGGCGGCCTTGCTCTGCACCTCCTTTGGCAATTCCCGCATGGAAGTCAGGATGTCTGCAACCCGATGGACCTCCTCCCGAAGGATATCAAGTTGTCGCTTGGTTTCGGGGTCCTGTTCAAACTTCAGAGTGAGTACCTGCAGATAGTTGGCGACCACGCCGAGCGGGTTGTTCGCCTCATGCACCAATTGGCGCGTTTGCAGCAGGTAATCGTGCAGGCGGGATTCGGCCGTGTCAGGAACCACCGACGCCAGCAGGGCGCTGCTCCCCAGCTGTGAACCGAGTCTCGAGAGCAGATAGTCCAGCCTCTTGCGACTCGCTCTGAGGGTCTCCAGGAGGTCCTTGTCGACCCCAACCACCAGTAGCCCCAACAGCGAGCCCTGGCTGAGCAGGGGCATCGCCAACAGCCCTGGCATCCCCAGAATGCGCTGCAGCTGCAGCTGCAAGCCGGACTGCAGTTCGCAGAGATCCTCGTCCAGGTTGGAAACCGAAGCGCTTCGACGACACGCTTCGGCGAAGATATTCCGTTCCTGCCCGCACGAAATCTCCAGCCGCTCCAGGCGCTCCCCATTGACACCTGAACCAAAACCCGCCGCGCGCAGGGTCTTGTCCTCGCCCTCGTATCGCAGGGCGATGACCCCCGGGGTATCGAACAGGTTCTCGAACTGGCTGGCAGACGCCTGCCAGGGGTCCGGCGATTCGACGATATCGATCGATCCGACGAGTGCCGTATCGCACACGTGCTCGCTCAGAGCCTTGCGACCGGCTCCGGCGCGGTCGACGTTGCCGTCCTCGTCGATCAGGAAACCGTAGCCGGAGACGATCTCTGCTTGCTCCACCCGGGCGCGAGCCCTGACATCGAGCAATTGGCCGGCACTCAATCCAAACGACTGCGTGGCATCCTCGAAAAGGGCCTTGTTTTCCCAGAGCTCCGCCTGCAACAGCTTGCAGGAGAGATTGACCAGCCGCACCAGTTCCGGGCTGTCCAAAACCGCCACGGTGGGTTTGTTCTGCAAAAGGATCGCATCGCTCAGCAGGCCGTCGCGCGCCCAGGCAAGGGTCAGCGAGGCGGCATACTGATCGCTGTTGGCGCCAAACCATTCCTTCTCCGAGGCCTGCCGCTCATCCAGCGGGACCTCTTTCACCAGCGCGGCTGCGTATTGCACCGGCGCCTCCGCCAGGAAGGACAACTGACCAAGATTGTGCATCAGACCCGCGAGATAGGCCTCGTCCGGCTCGTGGTAGCCGGTGACTTCAGCCAGTGTTCTTGCCAGGCAGGCACACTTGAGCGAGCGGGACCACAATTCGAGATGGCGATCCCTGCCCGGCCAGAAACGCGAATAGAACTGATTTACCGCCACTGAGCTGGCGATCGAACCGAGGACATCGACCCCTATGCTCGAGATCAGTTCGGTCAGGCCTGCCCGATCGAGACGTAGCAGGCCGCGCTCCGGAGGGAGCAGATGCAGGAGGCGGGTGACCAAAGCGGCATCATGCAGCGCGATCGACACGACTGTTTCCACGTCGAGTTGCTGGCCACGACAGCGACCGACCAACTCCAACAGGACCTCAGGCACTGCAGGCAGATTTTTAGTGTTCTTATTCAAGCCAGGCATGTCGCGACTGCGTTCCCGAAGAGTGGAAATGTTACCTCAACACTCCCCTGGCAAGCGGAATCAAGGTTCCTGAATTACCCCGAGAGGTGCCTTTTATTCCTAAGTTGGGAAACGCATCCGTATTCTTGGCAGAGCGGGGTCTCCTAGTTCCCCCGATGGGGGACATCCTGGTGCTGTCGCTGCAGAAAAAAAGACGCAAGCTCCAGATCCTCCGCTTGGGTGATCTTTATGTTGTCGGCGTGTCCCTGAACCATCAGGGGACGCTGCCCGGCCCACTCGATCGCACTGGCCTCGTCGGTCACGACCGCACCAGCCGCCAGCGCCTCATTCAGTGCCTCCGAAAGCATTCCAAGCCGGAACATCTGCGGGGTGAAGGCGCGCCATAGACCGCGTCGATCCACGGTGGCCTGGATGTGCTGGCTATCGTCCGTGCGCTTGAGCGTGTCATGCAGCGCGACGCCCAGCACCCCTCCCACCGGGTGCTGCTCGACCTGGCTGATCAGCAAATCGATGTCGGAACGACGAACACACGGCCTGGCGGCATCGTGCACCAGCACCCAATCACCCGGATCAGCACGTTGCTGCAGCACCTGCAAGGCATTCCGTACCGAATGCGCCCTCTCCTCCCCTCCAGTCACTCGGACGATGTCAGGGTGGCCGGCATACTCGGTCGTCTCCCAGTGCACGTCCCGCTGATCAAGTGCCAGGTAAACACCGTCGATGGCAGGATGGAGCAGCAGGCGTTCGATGGTGTACTCGATGACCATCCGCCCGGACAGCGGCAGATACTGCTTGGGCAGCTCCGAGCCCATACGCCGGCCCTTGCCCGCCGCGGGGATGACAACCCAGCGCCTGCCCTCAGTCATCTACTGGCGCACCCCGACGCAACAATTGGAAGTAGGTTTCCCCTTCACGAATCAACCCCAACTCCTTGCGCGCCCTCGCCTCGATGGCATCGTCCTCCTTGCGCAGGCTCTCCACCTCCGCAAGCAAGGCCTGATTCCTCTCGACCAGCGCATCGAGTTGCTCTCGCTGCGAGGCAATTTGCTGCTCCAGGTATCTCATCTCGATGTAGCTGACCCAGAGCCGATACTGCAGGACGGCCAGAATGACCAGCAAAGCCACCACCAACAGTCTGTTTCGCCACTGCACGATTCCCAAAACTCTCAGATTGCAGTCGCGCCAGCTTGAAACCGGTAGCCACTAGCTCTGGATTTTCCAGGCCCCTTGTCCGGCCCCAGTACCGCCCGGGTCAAAAGCAGGGAAAAGCCCCTTTGCCTGCCCAGGAGGCCTCCGCGCCGAGCGCCTCTTCGATGCGCATCAGTTGGTTGTACTTGGCGACGCGGTCCGAACGGGAGAGTGAGCCGGTCTTGATCTGCCCGGTATTGGCCGCAACGGCCAAGTCAGCGATCGTGGTGTCCTCCGTCTCGCCGGAACGATGGGAAATGACGGCACTGTAATCGGCATCATGCGCCATGGTGATGGCGGCGAGGGTCTCACTCAGGGTCCCGATCTGGTTGAACTTGATCAGAATCGAATTGGCGATCCGCTTCTCGATGCCCTCAGAGAGAATCCGGGTGTTGGTCACGAACAGGTCGTCGCCAACCAGTTGCACCTGCCCGCCCAGCTTCTCGGTCAACAGCTTCCAGCCGTCCCAGTCACCCTCATCCATCCCGTCCTCGATGGATATGATCGGGTACTGGTCAACCCAGGCGCCGAGGAAGTCGGCAAAACCGGCCGAATCAAAACTCTTTCCCTCGGACGCGAGCACGTACTTCCCGTCGCGGAAAAATTCCGAACTGGCGACGTCCAGCCCGAGATAGATGTCCTCGCCGGCACGCAGGCCCGCCTTTCCGATCGCCTCGAGGATCACCTCGATGGCCTCCTCGTTGGAACGCAGGTTGGGCGCGAATCCACCTTCATCGCCAACCGTGGTCGCCAGGCCCTTGCCCCCGAGTACCGACTTCAGTGCGTGAAAAACCTCGGCCCCAAAGCGCACCGCCTCACGGATCGAGCCAGCATTGACGGGCAGGATCATGAATTCCTGTAAATCGACGCTGTTGTCCGCGTGCTCGCCACCGTTGATGATGTTCATCATCGGCACCGGCATGCGGTAGTTGCCATCGCCGAGGTACTGGTACAACGGCATTGCCTGTTCCTGGGCCGCCGCATGCGCGCTCGCGAGCGACACAGCCAGGATCGAATTGGCGCCGAGCCGGGCCTTGTTTTCAGTGCCATCCAGGTCGATCATCGCCTGATCGAGGGCGGCCTGCTCTGACACCTCCATGCCCTTGACCTTGGATGCGATCTCGCCGTTGACATGTCCGACGGCTTTCAGCACACCCTTGCCCAGGTAGCGGGACTTGTCCCCGTCGCGCAATTCGAGTGCCTCGCGCGAACCCGTCGAAGCGCCAGAAGGCGCGACCGCGCGTCCGATGGCGCCGTCAGCGGTGATGACATCCGCCTCCACGGTCGGATTGCCTCGGGAGTCGAGAATCTCGCGTGCTCGTACTTCAATGATCTCAGACATCGTAACTCCTGAAATATGCGAATAAACGGTCGGGAAACGCGCCGGCCTGGCAGCCGGCCCGCGGTCACAATTGGTTCTCGATGAAGCCGGCAGCCTTCACCTTCTCGTCAATCTCCTGCAACACCGCGAGCAATGCAGGCATCCGGTCCAAAGGCCATGAATTGGGACCGTCCGAGAGTGCCTGTTCCGGGTCCGGATGCGTTTCCATGAACAGGCCGGAGATGCCGGCAGCGACAGCCGCGCGCGCCAGCACGGGCACATGCTGTCGCTCCCCACCGGAACTGCTACCCTGCCCCCCCGGTTGCTGAACCGAATGGGTTGCATCGAATACGATCGGGCAGCCGGTCTCCCGCATGACCGCAAGGCCACGCATATCCGACACCAGGGTGTTGTAGCCGAAGCTCACGCCGCGTTCGCAGAGCATGATCTGCTCGTTACCGGTGGCCTTGGCCTTTGCGGCGACATTGGCCATGTCCCAGGGGGCGAGAAACTGGCCTTTCTTGATATTCACCGGCTTGCCGGCACGCGCCACATTCTGGATGAAGTTCGTCTGGCGGCAGAGGAATGCTGGCGTCTGCAGGACATCCGCCACCTCGGCCACTTCGTCCAGCGGCGTGTCCTCGTGTACGTCGGTCAGCACCGGCACACCCACTTCCTCTTTGACACGTTGCAGGATGCGCAGCCCCGCCTCGAGGCCCGGGCCACGAAAACTCGCATGCGACGATCGGTTGGCCTTGTCGAAAGAGGATTTGTAGATGAACGGAATGCCCAACTCGTCGGTCACCGCCTTCAGGCGGGCCGAGACCTCGAGCGCCGAAGACTCGCTTTCTATCACGCAGGTGCCTGCGATCAGAAAAAGCGGCCTGTCCAGGCCGACGTCGTAACCACAAAGTTTCATGCCGTTATTGCCTCCGGTTCCCTTTTCTTCCGGTAAGCCGAGGCGGCCTCCAAAAAGCCACTGAACAGCGGGTGACCGTAGCGGGGCGTTGAGGTGAACTCGGGATGGAACTGGCACGCGACAAACCAGGGGTGAGCCGGTATCTCGATGATCTCAACCAGGCGCCCGTCGATCGATGTTCCCGCGACTTTCATCCCCGCATCCTCGAGCTCCTGGCGATAGCCGTTGTTGAACTCGTAGCGGTGCCGGTGCCGCTCCCGGATGACGTCACGGCCATACAGCTTGCGCGAAATGGTGCCCTTGGCCAGTTTGCAGGGCTGTGCGCCGAGGCGCATGGTGCCGCCCATATCAGCCGACTCGCTGCGCTGCTCGAGGGAACCGTCGGGGTTGAGCCACTCGGTGATCATCGCGATCACCGGATGCGGGGTATCGCGAACGAACTCGGTGCTGTGCGCCCCCTCGAGGCCGGCCATGTGCCGCGCATACTCGATCACCGCCACCTGCATCCCGAGGCAGATCCCCAGGTAGGGAACGCCATTCTCACGCGCGTACCGAACCGCAGCAATCTTGCCTTCGACCCCGCGTTCCCCGAATCCGCCCGGCACCAGAACAGCGTCCATGCCGTCGAGGACCTTGATGGCATCCTCCTCATCCAACCCTTCCGAATCGAGGAAGTGGATGTTGACCTTGCGCTTGGAGCGAATACCGGCGTGGATCAGCGCTTCGTTGAGCGACTTGTAGGACTCGGTCAGATCGACGTATTTGCCTACCATGGCGATGTCTACCTCGCCCTCGGTATTGGTGAGTCCGTCCACCACGGACTCCCACTCCGACAGGTCAGCCGGCGGAACTTCGAGATGCAACTGCTCAACGACGATATCGTCGAGCTTTTGTTCGTGCAGCAGGAGCGGAATGCGATAGATGCTGTCCGCATCGACCGCCGAGATAACCGCTTTCTCCGGCACGTTGGTGAACAGCGCGATCTTGCGCCGTTCACCATCCGGAATCGGACGGTCCGCACGACAGACGAGTACGTCAGGTTGAATCCCGATCGAGCGCAACTCCTTGACCGAATGCTGGGTTGGCTTGGTTTTTATCTCGCCCGCCGCGGCAATGTAGGGAACCAGGGTGAGATGAACAAACATCGCATTTTGCCGCCCTGTCTCGACCCCGAGTTGCCGGATGGCCTCGAGGAAAGGCAGCGACTCGATGTCGCCCACGGTGCCGCCAATTTCGACCAGCGTCACGTCGGCACCATCGCTTCCCACCCGGATGCACTCTTTGATCTGGTTGGTGATATGCGGAATCACCTGGACCGTGCCACCGAGGTATTCGCCGCGACGTTCCTTGCGGATCACCTCGTCGTAGATCTGCCCCGTGGTGAAGTTGTTGTTCTTCCCCATGGTGGTGCGGATGAAACGCTCGTAGTGTCCGAGGTCGAGATCGGTTTCCGCACCATCGTCGGTGACGAATACCTCACCGTGCTGGAAGGGGCTCATGGTCCCCGGATCCACGTTGATGTAAGGATCGAGCTTGATCATGGTGACGGACAGGCCACGCGCTTCCAGCAAAGCTCCCAGGGAAGCTGCGGCGATACCCTTGCCGAGAGACGAGACAACCCCGCCCGTAATAAAGATGCACTTGCTCATGAGGCCGGAAAATCGACTGCAGTGAAGAGGATTTGGACGGGATTCGAGTCTACCGGAATTAACCACCCGAGTCAGCGTTTTTCGGTCGATGGAAACGATCGCAAGGCAACCGGCGGACACTCGCCAGGAGCGCTCCGCAAGGGCAAACCCCAGCCACTCAATTACTGTATAAACAGATACTTAAATGACGCGCCTTCTCTCAAAAACTCTGGCGATGCGGTATTGAATGCGCTATAAACCGACTGTCCCGGTGAGATTATGTGCTGGATTACCACCGGGCACGTCTTCTATAGATAAAACATCTACCAGAGCAATGGGAAGGAGCAACACAAAAATGCGCATTATTGCCAAATCGTTGGGCTTAGCGGCACTTGCCGGCGCCCTCACTTTCTCCGTGGCAGCGGTCCAGGCAGAATCTTTCTCGCCCTTCGGCGGCGAGAACACCTCCGGCTACGGCAGCGGTGCCGGCCGGGGAGACTTCACCGGTGACGGCTCTGGCGAGGGTGAGGCCGAGTTCGACATGAAGTTCAAGGGTCGCGGCAAGTCCCGCGGCAACTTCCAGGGCAGCGGCGACTCCGACTGGCGCGGCAGTGGCTATGGATACGAACAGCCGCCATACTGGGGCTGGGGTGGTCCTTATGGTGGCGCTCCCTATGGCGGCGCTCCCTATGGTGCTCCTCCGCAGCCCGGCTGGGGCGGGGGCGCTCCGGGTGGCTACCAACCGCCGGCGCCTCCCGGTTACGGTTACCCGCAGATGCCGCCTCGCGGCCCGGCACCACAAGGGCCCGCTGCTCAATAAGAGCACGCTCTCCGGAAAAAACCGCAGCATCACGCTGCGGTTTTTTTACGCGGGAGGCAGGCTGACACTCAGCCGTGAGGTGTCCTGGAATTCGCGCCAGGCATTGACGAAAAGGGGCTGGAAGTACCCGGATTTTCGCTGCAGAATCCACTAGTGGGCAGACTTATAGAGGTTTCCAATGAGCGCCAATTCGAAGGTGGTATCGTTAGATGGTATCAAGGTCGCCTGCAGCGGCTGCAGCCTCACCACGCTATGCCTGCCCTTCGGCCTCGATTCAGAGGATGTCGAGCGACTGGAAAGAATCATCAAGAGAAACCGCCCGGTACATCGAGGCCAATTGCTTTTCAGCCCCGGAGAGCAGTTTCGCAGCCTGTACGTGATCAAGACCGGCGCAGTGAAAACCTTTACCCAAACCCCCGCGGGGGACGAACATGTCATCGGCTTCCATCTGCCTGGCGAAATGGTGGGCCTGGACGCGATACAGAATGATCATCACGGCTGCTTTGCCAAAGCGCTCGAAACGACAGCGGTCTGCGAGCTGCCGTTCGACACGCTGGAACACCTGTCCGCAACGATTCCGAGCCTGCAGCACCAGATGCTGCGGCTTCTGAGTCGCGAGATCAGCGTTGAGGCCAACATGATCTCCCTGCTGAACAACAGCACCGCAGAAGAACGGCTGGCCTCATTCCTGCTCAGCATCTCCGACCGCTTCAGCCGGCGCGGTTTCTCCGCGGTCGACTTCTTTCTTGCGATGTCCCGCCAGGACATCGGCAGCTACCTGGGCCTCGCGCTGGAAACCGTCAGCCGCCTGTTTACCCGCCTCCAGGATCACGGAATCCTGAAAGTCGATCGCAAGCACGTCCAGATCAAGGACCTGGACAAATTGAGATCGATGCTGAAACACCATCTGCCCTGCCACAGCACGCTGGATCAGCCCTCCTGAGGCTCAGGCTGCGGCTGTTCTGCCAGGCATTGTCCAAGGTCTTTATTCGTCCCACACCGATCTCATTTGACCCACATCAAAAATTAAATCTCTGTACGATTTAGTCTCCGCACTTGGGCGATTTTTCGTTCCCCTGTTACATCCACACCGGGAGTTGGAGACAAAAATGCAAGCACAAACCTACGACTACAAGGTCGTGCGGCAGTTTGCGATCATGACCGTCATTTGGGGCATCGTGGGGATGCTCGTCGGCGTGATCGTGGCCGCACAACTGGCCTTCCCTGATTTTGTTCTGTGGGACGGTATTTCCTGGCTCAGTTACGGCCGACTGCGCCCGCTGCATACCAACGCCGTCATATTCGCCTTTGGCGGTTCCGCCCTGTTTGCCACCTCCTACTATGTGGTGCAACGCACCTGTCAGACCCGGCTGTTTGGCGGCCCCTTGGCAGCGTTCACCTTCTGGGGCTGGACGGCGGTCATCCTCCTGGCCGCAATCACTCTTCCCCTCGGTATCACCACCAGCAAGGAGTACGCTGAACTGGAATGGCCGATCGATCTGCTGATCGCGGTTGTCTGGGTGTCGTACGCGATCGTGTTCTTCGGCACCATCGCGAAGCGCAAGGTCAAGCACATCTACGTCGCCAACTGGTTCTACGGCGCCTTCATCCTGACCATCGCGGTGCTGCACATCGTCAACAGCGCCTTCATCCCGGTCACTCTGACCAAGAGCTACAGCCTCTATCCCGGGGCCATGGATGCGATGATCCAGTGGTGGTACGGACACAATGCGGTGGGCTTCTTCCTGACCGCGGGCTTCCTGGGAATGATGTACTACTTCATACCGAAGCAAGCCGGTCGCCCGGTGTACTCCTACCGCCTGTCGGTGGTGCACTTCTGGGCACTGATCTCCACCTACATGTGGGCCGGTCCGCACCACCTGCACTACACCGCACTTCCGGACTGGACCCAGACGCTGGGCATGGTCTTCTCGCTGATCCTGCTGGCGCCCTCCTGGGGCGGCATGATCAACGGCATCATGACCCTCTCCGGCGCATGGCATAAGCTGCGCACCGACCCGATCCTGAAGTTCCTGATCGTGTCGCTCTCCTTCTACGGCATGTCCACCTTCGAAGGCCCGATGATGTCGATCAAGACCGTCAACGCGCTCTCGCATTACACCGACTGGACCGTTGGTCACGTGCACTCCGGCGCACTCGGTTGGGTCGCGATGGTGTCCATCGGCTCACTCTACTTCCTGATCCCGCGGCTGTTCGGGCGTGAGTCCATGTACAGCACCAAGTGGGTGGAGCTGCACTTCTGGATCTCGACCATCGGTGTGGTGCTCTACATCGCCGCGATGTGGATCGCCGGGGTCATGCAGGGCCTGATGTGGCGCGCTGTCAACGCTGACGGCACCCTGACCTACTCCTTCATCGAGTCGGTGGAGCGTACCTACCCGTTTTACTACGTGCGCCTGCTCGGCGGCGTACTGTTCCTGCTGGGTATGTTCCTGATGATGTACAACGTTTGGAAGACGGTGTCCGACGCCAAGCCCGTCGACGACGCTGTTCCGGCTACGGCATAAGGGGGCACAGTCATGTCACATGAAGTCTTGGAAAAAAACATCGGCCTGATGGCCATTCTGATCATCCTGGTCATCAGTGTTGGCGGCCTGGTCGAGATCGTGCCGCTCTTCTTCCTCAAGGAAACCACCGAGCCGGCCCCGGGCGTGCAGAAGTACGACGCCCTGGCCATCGAGGGACGCGATGTGTACGTCCGCGAGGGCTGCTACAACTGCCATTCGCAGATGATCCGGCCCTTCCGGGCCGAGACCGAGCGCTATGGGCACTACTCGGTTGCTGGCGAGTCGGTTTACGACCATCCGTTCCAGTGGGGCTCAAAGCGCACCGGTCCGGACCTCGCGCGTGTCGGCGGGCGTTACAGCGACGACTGGCAACTGGCGCATCTTTACAACCCGCGCGACGTGGTGCCGGAGTCCAACATGCCGGCCTATCCCTGGCTGTTTGATGCCACCCTGGACGGCGAGGACACCGGCGCCAAAATGCGAGCACTCAACTTGGCCTCAAAGGCCACTTGCCCCAAGTGCGAGCTTTACTCGGAAGAGGAGATGACAGCTGCGAAAGATGCGGTCGCCGGCAAGACCGAGGCGCAAGCCATCGTGCACTACATGCAGGGCCTGGGGCTTGCCTCCAAGCAGTGGTAAGGAGGTAGCAATGTTCGAAATTTCAGTAAATGACCTGCGATCCTGGCACACAGTGGTGATGCTCGTGGCCTTCCTTGGCATCATCTTCTGGGCCTACAGCCGGAAGCGCCACAAGTCTTTTGACGAAGCTGCCAACCTGCCTTTCGCCGATAACGACCTCGACGTCCAGTCAGTCAAAGAACTGAAGGCCAATCAGGGATCCAACAAGGAGAATCCGCAATGACTACTTTTTGGAGTGGATGGATCATCGTCCTCACCGCCCTCAACATTGTCGGTTGCTGGTGGTTGATACGCTGGACAATGAAGAAGCGGGCAGGTGAATCGTCCGAGGGTGATGTCACCGGGCACACCTGGGACTCCGATCTGCAGGAATACAACAATCCCCTGCCCCGCTGGTGGCTGTACCTGTTCTACATCACGCTGGTATTCGCGGTCGTCTACCTGGTGCTGTACCCGGGCATGGGCACCTGGAAAGGCGTCCTGGGGTGGTCCTCGCACGGTAGTCAGTACGAGGGGGAGATGGCGGCCGCGAGCGCCAAGTACGATCCAATCTACAAGCAGTATGCGGCTGTCGCGATCGCCGACCTGGCCACGGGGGATGAGTACCAGGACGCAAGGGACATGGGTAAGCGTCTGTACCTGACCTACTGCATGCAGTGCCACGGCTCGGATGCAGGCGGCTCACGTGGTTTCCCCAACCTCACCGACGACGACTGGCAGTATGGTGGCAGCCCGGAGGCGATTCTTGCCTCGATCGCGAATGGACGGAATGGCATCATGCCCGCCTACGCACACCTGGATGAGACAAGCACCGGGCAACTCGCCGAGTTCGTGCTCAGCCTGACCGACCGCTCCACGGATACCGCCGGCGCCGAGGCCGGCAAAGCGGCATTCATCGCGAATGGCTGCGCTGGCTGCCATGGCGCGGATGGCAAGGGTAATCAGCTGATCGGCGCGCCCAATCTCACCGACGCCTACTGGCTCTACGGCGCCAGCCCGAGCATGATCGTCAAGACCATCAAGGGCGGCAGAAACGGGGTTATGCCTGCGCACAAGGAGTTGCTGGGAGACGACAAGGTCCACATCCTGGCGGCCTACACCTACAGCCTGTCAAAGAAATAAACCCAGGTGAAGAAGCCGGGCGCAATGCCCGGCTTTTTTCTGTACGAGTAAACGCTAAAATACTTGCCGGGCTTCATGCCCGGTTTTTTTATCTCAGAGGATGCCGCAGCGTGCCAACCCTACCTGTCAACAGACGTCCCTCGGAGGAGTTACCGGTTGTTCAGAGGATCGTATCCCTGATGTGGCCATCATTCATCACGGCCGCCGCTTCGACAGTCGTGTTCTTCGTCCTGTTCGATCCGAATGATCTCGCCGAACTGCTGGGCTTCCCTGATCTGTCCCCGCTCGCCGCCTATACCGCAGGATTCTTCGGATTCTGGCTGTCCACCTCAATCAGCAGCACCTTGAGCGAGTATTATCGCCAGCCCACCTTCCAGGCCAACACCAACGGGAGTCTAGACCGTGAGTAGCAATGGCACCGCCACCCCGTCCGGCAAGAATTCCGGCCAGGACGATCTCTACCAGAAGCACCAGAAGGTCTATGTGCGCGAGGTGCATGGCCTGTTTGCGACCTTGCGCAACACCGCGATGGTGGCACTGCTGGGCCTCTATTACGGGTTGGCCTGGATAAACTGGGACGGACAGCAGGCGCTGCTGTTCGATTTGCCGGAGCGCAAGTTCTACATCTTCGGCCTGGTGTTCTGGCCGCAGGATTTCATCTATCTCTCTGCCCTCCTGATCATCGCGGCCATCGCGCTGTTCATGTTTACCTCAGTCGCCGGCCGGCTCTGGTGCGGCTACGCCTGTCCGCAGACCGTATGGACAGAGATGTACATGTGGATGGAACGCCTGGTCGAGGGGGATGGACGCAAGCAGAAGAAACTGGATCAGGGCAAACGTGATTCAGGCTACTTCGGCAAGAAAGTGGCGAAACATGCGCTGTGGCTGGCCTTTTCGCTCTGGACAGGCTTCACCTTCGTTGGCTATTTCACCCCGATACGCGAACTCACCGAAAGCTTCATCACCTGGAATCTTGGCCCTTGGGAGACCTTCTGGATCTTTTTCTACGGCTTCGCCACTTACGGCAACGCGGGCTTCATGCGCGAGCAGGTGTGCATCTACATGTGTCCGTACGCGCGTTTCCAGAGCGCCATGTTCGATCGCGATACGCTGGTCATCAGTTACGATGAAAAGCGTGGCGAACCACGCTCACGCAAGACCAAAAAGTCTTTGCAGGCGGGCGAGACGAGCGGGGATTGTGTCGACTGTGGTCTGTGCGTGCAGGTATGCCCTACCGGCATCGACATTCGCAATGGCCTCCAATACCAGTGCATAGGCTGCGCTGCCTGTATCGACGTCTGTGACCAGGTCATGGAAAAAGTAGGCAGTCCCAAGGGGCTGATTCGCTACACCACCGAAAACGCCCTCGAGGGCAACCCGGCGCACATCCTGCGCCCGCGCGTATTCATCTATGTCGGCATCATTACCCTGGTATTCGGATTATTGATCTACAGTATCCTGACCCGGACGCCTCTGGAGGTCGATGTCATCCGCGATCGCGCCGCGCTGTACAACGAGAACAACATGGGACTGATAGAGAACGTGTATCACCTCAAGGTCATCAACATGGACGCCAGGGACCACGAATTCAGTATCGGCGTGGACGGACTCGAAGGTATCCGTATCTCCGGCGAAACCGACCTGAGGGTAATGGTAAAGAGCGGTGCCGTCGTGGAGGTGCCCTTACGTGTGGAGGTCGACCCGGTGTCAATCAAGCAGCGCTCCAGTGAGATTTTCTTCAATGTGCGCGCCACCGACCAACCCGAACTGCTGCAGAATGAACGCGGCAAGTTCATCGGGCCGGTGGAACGATGAACTCCGTCGACCCAGCATCGACCGGCGGCGCGAAGCCGCCGCCGTGGTACCGCCAGTTCTGGCCCTGGTTCCTCATAAGCCTGCCGGGCTCGGTCGTGGTTGCCTCCATCATCACGATCAATCTCGCGATCACATCAAATGACGGCCTGGTCACGGAGGACTACTACAAGAAAGGGCTGGCCATTCATCGCGACGCCGACGCGCTGCTCAAGGCACGCCAGCTCGGGATCGAAGCGGAATTCATGGCTGAGGAAAACGGACGCAAGCTCCTCATGACTCTGAATTCGAGGGCGAACCAGGCGTTTGGTGAGCTGCGCATCGATCTGCGTCACCCCACCCGATCGCGTCTCGACCTGAGCCGCGTGGCGGTGCCTATCGGACCCAATCGCTATCGGGTCGATCTTCCCGAAGATCTTGCGGAAGGAGATTGGATTATCCAGCTGAGCGCCCCGGAGGCCGGCTGGCGCCTGCGGGGACGAATCCAGCCACACCGCAACGGCAAGGTGGTTTTGCGCTGAGCAGTCGCCGGCTCTTGGTTGACCTCAGGAGTCCAGCTCGCGCCACAAGGGTGTACCGCCACAGGCCTTGGCGATCGCGTCCAGTCGGGCCTCATGCAAGCCGGCCTCTTGCGCGTTGACACGCAGCACGCGTAGCGGCGCGCGCTCGCGTGACAATCGTCGAATCCCGGTCTCCGACCCGGCGTCGTTGGAGGCCTCCTCCGCCTCCAGCGACAGGGCCTTTTGTCCGCCGGTCATCGCGAGGTAGACGTCGGCGAGGATCTCTGCATCGAGCAGCGCGCCGTGCTTTGTGCGGTGAGAGTTATCAATGTCGTAACGGCTGCACAAGGCATCCAGGCTGTTACGCTGACCAGGCCGCATCTGGCGCGCCATCACCAGGGTATCCGTAACGGCGCAGAAGGAGTCCATTGGACTGGCATCCGGCAGTCGGGCCAGCTCTGCATCGATGAAGCCGACATCAAACGGCGCATTGTGGATGATTACCTCGGCACCGCGCAGGTAATCCATGAGCCCCTCAGCCACATCCTCGAAGCGCGGCTTGTCCGTCAGGAATTCGTTGGTGATCCCATGCACCTCGATCGCGCCCTGATCGATCTCCCTGTCCGGCTGCAGGTAGACATGGAAATTATTACCGGTCAGACGCCGATCCTTCATCTCGACACAGCCGATCTCGATGATCCGGTGTCCCTGGGCCGGCTCGAGACCGGTCGTTTCGGTGTCGAGAACAACCTGCCTGGTTTGCACTTCATCCATTTCTCAATTCCTCGATGGCACGATTGGCGAGACCATCGGCACGTTCGTTCTCGGGGTGACCGGCATGGCCCTTGACCCATTCCCATTCCACCTGGTGGCCGCTGACCAGCTCGTCCAGGCGCTGCCACAGGTCGATATTTTTTACCGGCTTCCGGGCGGCAGTGCGCCAGCCGTTTTTCTTCCAGGCATGGATCCAGGTGCTGATACCGTTTTTGACGTACTGCGAGTCGGTGGTGATCCGGACCAGGCTCGGCCGTGTCAGGGCCTCCAGGCCATTGATGACCGCCGCCAACTCCATGCGGTTGTTGGTGGTCTGGGGTTCAGCCCCGAACAATTCCTTCTCGACTCCCGCGTAACGGAGCAGCGCACCCCACCCGCCCGGACCGGGGTTGCCCTTGCAGGCACCGTCGGTATAAAGCTCCACTCTTGCACTCACGATCCAGCCTCCTGATGCATGCTACCGCTCTCTCGGGTCGATGGTTCAGCCACCCCGCTCGGGGACAGGATACTTCGACCGCGCCAGCGCAGGCGTAACGGTGTCACTGTGGACACCCGCTTGACCGCCCGAATCACGTAGACACCGGCGAACATTGGAAACAGGCGTCTTCCCAGGCGCTCCAGCGGACCCAGCTTGCGCTGCCAGCTATCGGGCAACGGCGGGGCAAATGCCGCCACGTCGGTGTACTCGATATCGAATCCGAGCAATCCGAGCCAGTCACTGACACGGCGAAACGACAGGAAGTGACCATTCCAGGGCGCCCTGCCTCGCCACTTCAGCAATAACCGCCAAAGGCCCCACAGGCTGATCGGATTGAACCCCACGATCAGGACCCGCCCCTCCGGGATCAGCGCACGCTCGACCTCGCGCAGCACCTGCTGTGGATCGAGAGCGAAATCGAGACTATGGCGCAGCAGGACCGCGTCCAGGCTGTCGGTTCGCAGCGGCAGCTGTTCTCCCAAGGCGGCTACATCGCAGCAACCGGGTGCTTGACCGCTACAAAGACAGAGCTTGTTGCGTACCGGGCATTCCTCGAGAAAGTCGGTCTCATCGTCCGAATCATGCAGATATACGAGGTAGTAGCCAAACAGGTCTGCGGCGAAGCGCCGCAGTATCTCCTTTTCCGCTTCCGCTATGCGTGCGCCACCCGGACGGCGGAACCAGTCAGCCAAATCAGGCCCCATCCGGGGCGGGACGTTATCCTGCGCTGAGGAAGGCTTCATAAGGGTGGCGGGAGCCGCCGAGTTTTCGTATAGTTTCGCGCCATGAAAAATCCGTCCTCTGGCAAAAAGAGCAGGCTCGATTCTGACCAAAGCAGGTTGGCAGGGCAACGGTATCAGCGCATATTTCGCCCCCTTTCCGTGCTGGTTTTTTCCATCCTTCTCGGCGGCTGCCTGAGCCTGCCCCTCGAACCGGAGGAGCACGAGGTGGCACTCAGCGTGCCGGATCGAGCCGAGATCGAAAGCCACGCCACCTCAGCGGAGGAAGCCACCGCTGCGGCGGGGATGAGCCCGGCCAAGCTCGAGCCCGAAACGCAGGGCGAGCACAGGCCAAGCGATCTTTGGGAACGCGTGCGCACCGGGTTCCGCCTCGAACAGGTGGATCATCCCCGGGTGCTGAAAGAGCTCGATCGCCTGCGGCGTCACCCGAACGCGGTACGCGCCTTACTGAAACGCTCCACTCCCTTTCTGCACCACATCGTGGAAAAGGTGGAACAACGCGACCTCCCTCTGGAGCTGGCCCTGCTGCCTGCGGTGGAAAGCGGCTTCCGTCCCTTCGCCCATTCCGCCAATGGCGCTGCCGGCCTGTGGCAGTTCATGCCGGCCACCGGACGCATGCTCGGCCTGGAACAGAACCGGCACTACGACGGGCGGCGCGACGTCACCCGCTCCACGCGGGCGGCATTGGACTACCTAACCGGACTGCACGGTCGCCTGGACGACAACTGGCTGCATGCCCTGGCAGCCTATAACTGCGGTATTGGCACGGTGAGGCGGGCGATACGCCGTGCGAATACACGCAAGCACGGCACCAGCTACTGGAAACTGGACCTGCCGGCCGAAACCGACGCCTATGTGCCCCGCCTGCTGGCGATGGCGCGCATCGTTGCCGATCCCGAGCGCTATGGCGTGGAGCTCCCGGAGGTTGCCAATGAAGCGTATTTCGACGCCACCACGGTGCAAGGGGCGCTCGATCTCGAGATCGCCGCTGAACTGGCGGGTGTTTCGCTGAAAGAGTTCCTGGTGCTCAACCCGGCCTACCGCGAGGGGGCTATTCCCGCCCGTAGATCCTATAAAATCCTGTTACCGAAAAAGCATCTGCTCGCATTCGAACAGGGTCTCGCGGAATTGCCACGCGATCAGAGGCGGCGTACTGCCAATCACCGCGTGCGCGCCGGTGACACCCTGATCGCCATCGCCCGCCGGTATCAGATCAGCGTGGATGCGATACGCGAAGCCAACGGGATCCAGGGACATCACATCCGGGTAGATCAGCGGCTGCGCATTCCGCTCGCAGGGCGCACTACGGTTGCACTGGCGAGCCGGAGCCGGGGAGCACCCCGCTCCAAGGTTCGCTACGAGGTGCGTAAGGGCGATTCGCTGTACACCATCGCGCGTCAGTTCTCAGTATCCATTGCGCAGCTGAAGCGCTGGAACGAGGTCGGCCGTTACATTCGCCCGGGTCAGGAATTGACGGTTTACCTCAGTTCCTCCGCCGGCTGAGCACTCTCGCCCATCGCTGTCTGAGCCCTTGCAGGAGGCGACGCGCGAGGGTGCTGCAGGGCACCAGCACACCCAGCCCCAGGCTCACCAACAATACTCCCAAAGGTATCGGCAAGGGGAAGACGGCCACGCCCAGGGTCACCAGCGACCACCCCGAAACCAGGATCAGCAGGCATTTCGGGTTCATCCCGCGATATTTTCGCGCATCTGCCCGGAAGACTCCGACACCGGTTGCAGATTCTCCAGGAACTGACGGGTGCAGGCCTCCCAGGAGTATTTCTCCGCATGGTGGCGGCACGCCTCCCGGCTCGCCTGCAATGCCTGCGACACGGCTGTCGCGAGGTCTTCGTGCATGCAACCGTTGACGCCATTCTCGATCACGTCGAGCGGGCCTTCGACCGGGTAGGCGGCGACCGGCACACCGCTCGCCATCGCCTCCAGCATGACCAGGCCGAAGGTATCGGTGCGGCTCGGGAATACCAGCACGTCCGCCGCAGCGAGATGGCGCGCCAGGTCCCCATTCTCGCGGTAACCGAGGAAATGGGCATCGGGATGACGTTTCTCCAGCTCCGCTCGCGCCGGGCCGTCGCCAATGACTACCTTGCTTCCCGGCAGATCGAGTGCCAGGAAGGCCTCGATGTTCTTCTCCGGCGCGACACGCCCCAAATGCAGCATGACCGGACGTGGCAGGCCGTAGACATCCCCATGCGCGGGAGAAAAACGCGCCAGGTCAACGCCTCGTGACCAACGTACCAGGTTGCGGAAGCCCCATCGCTGCAGGGAGTCCTGCATCGACTGAGTGGCTACCATGGTACGAATTGCCTTGCCGTGGAAGCGACGCATGAACGCGTAGCTCAGGGACAGGGGGACCGGCGCGCGCAGACGCACATACTCTGGGAAACGGGTGTGGTATGCCGTGGTATAGGGCTGTTTCCGGCGCAGGCACCAGCGGCGTCCCGCCCAGCCGATCGCACCCTCTGTGGCAAGATGCACCGCATCCGGCCTGAAGTCGTCCAGCATTCGTCTGACCCCGCGGCCAGGCAGTATCGCCACGCGGATGTCCGGGTAGGTTGGCATCGGGAAGGTCCGGAACTGCTGCGGGTTGATGCAGAGCACCTCGTGCCCATCCGCCTGAAGTAGTTCGATGGTTTTGTTGAGGGTCCGTACGACCCCGTTAACCTGAGGAAACCAGGCGTCCGTCAGTATTGCTATGCGCATTGACTCTCTCTTTCCCGTTGTCCAGCAGAAGGGCGGAATCCCGGGCCCAGTCGATCAGGCTGAGATTCCCCTCGGCATCCTCGGTAAGGGCTGTGCAGCTCTCCACCCAGTCGCCGCAGTTGGCGTAGGTGATGCCATCGAACTCTGTAACCACCGCGTGGTGGATGTGACCGCAGATCACACCGTGCATACCGCGTTGACGGGCAGCCTTGACCACCGCCTCTTCGAAGTTCCCGATGTACTTGACGGCCTCCTTGACCTGCCGTTTCAGGTGGGCCGACAGTGACCAGTAGCCGAAGCCCAGCTTGCGGCGGGCGAAGTTGAACCAACGATTGATCCACAGGAGCACGTCGTAGGCCCAACTGCCGAGGTGCGCCAACCATTTGTTGTTCATCACCACGCAGTCGAACTCGTCACCATGCAGAACCAGGTAGTTCCTGCCATCCGCGGCCTCGAACACAGTCTCCGAGCGGATCTCCACTCCCGCCAGCTCGATGTCGAGGTAGTCCCGCAGCGCCTCGTCGTGGTTGCCGGGGACATAGATGACGCGGGTGCCGCGCTGCACCTTGGCCATGATCAGGCGAATGATGCGATTGTTGATTTCCGGCCAGTACCAGCCCTTGCGCAGCTTCCAGCCGTCCACGATGTCGCCCACGAGATAGAGCGTCTCGCAGTCGACGTGCCGGAGGAAATCGTGCAGGTATTCGGTCCTGGCCGATCGCAGACCGAGATGAGTATCGGAAATGAACACGCTTCTGTAGCGGATGCCCGACATGGTTCGACCTCCCGTTGCAGCGCTGGAATTCCAGCTGGGGCAAGCCTAGAGCCGGTGCATGACCCGGAAGTTACGTTCCCGTGACGTTAGGGTGACAAGCCCGCCAGAGATGAGCAGGGCCTGTTGCGCTTGACGCTATGCGGATTCAGCGGCAGAAGAGATCGAAGCCGCCGTTTGCTGCGGGCGCGCCGTTGCGCTGGCCGGCGACGACACATTGCATGGAACCGCAGATGCAGTTGAACAACAGCCCCTGGGTACCGTTGAGCGGCTCGGCATCGGAGCAGCGACAGGGCCCGGAGAGTGTCATTCCGATCCTCTCGAGACGGTCGGCTTCACTGGGATCTTCGAAATATTGCTGCAGTGAGCTCCTTCGATCCTCATCCAGGGCAAACGAAACCCCAGGGCTTGCCAGGGCGAGCATCGCCGACATCATGGCGAATAACCGAAATACGCGTCGCTTGCTGAAACGTTTCATATCCATGTACTCCGTTGATGATCTGTAGGCCCAGGACGACCCGAGGCATACCTCGTCGCCCGACATGTCAGTGATTAGACCGTGCGCGATATCGATTGCATCAATCCCGCTGGGCATACAGCCAGCAGCTGACTTCGTGTTGCGGTTCGAGCTCGAAGCGGGCGGGATACTCGCGGCGGCAACGCGCCTCGGCCCGGGGACAACGTTCGTGAAAATGGCACCCAGTCGGCGGATTCGCCGGTGACGGCATATCCCCCTCGAGGCGCAACACCTCCCGTCGGTCGTCCGGGTCGGGTACCGGCACACTGGCCAGCAAGGCCTGAGTATACGGGTGCGCCGGGGCGTTGAGGACGCGTTCGACCGGCCCCCGCTCCACGATCCGCCCGAGATACATGACCGCGACCTCGTCCGCGAGGTAGGCCACCACCGAAATATTATGGGTGATGAAGAGATAGCTGAGATCGAGCTCCGCCTGTAGCGTCTTGAGCAGGTTCAGCACCTGGGCCTGCACGCTGACGTCGAGCGCGCTGGTGGGTTCGTCGCACACCACCAGGCGCGGTTTGACTGCCAGTGCGCGCGCGATAGCGATTCGCTGGCGCTGCCCACCGGAGAACTCATGTGGATAGCGTCCGACCGAGCTGGCCGGCAGGCCCACCTGGTCGAGCAGCTGCAGCACGCGCGCCTGCTCGGCCCTGCGGTCCCCCGCGATGCCCTGTGCGCGCAGCCCCTCGGCAACGATGTCGCCGACCAGCATGCGTGGATTCATCGAAGACGCGGGATCCTGGAAAATGATCTGGAACTCGCGCCGCAGGCGACGCAGGCTCTCACCGCGCAGCTGGGTGAGATTGGCCCCGTCGTAGTCGACCCGACCGCCGCTGGCGCGCAGCAACTGCAGCAGCGCCTTGCCGACCGTGGTCTTGCCACAGCCGGACTCGCCCACCAGGGCGAGGGTACGGCCCGGGTAGAGCGCCAGATCGAGGCCGTCGACCGCCTTCACAAATCCCACCGTGCGTCGCAGCACCCCCTTGCGGATCGGGAAATGGACCCGCAGATCAGATGCCGCCATCAACGGCTGCCCTGCATCCGCCGCGGCAGGTGCATGGCGTGCCGATTCGCTCGCCTGAAGCTCGATCCGGTCGACCGCCAGGTGACAGCGATAGCCGTCTTGCGGATCTCCCTGCCATGGCGGCAAGCGCTCACCGCAGACCGCCTGCGCGGCTTCGCAGCGATCCCGGAAACGGCACAAGTCAAATGCCTGATTGAGTGGCGGCACCATGCCCTTGATGATGTCCAGGCCAAGCTCACGCTTGCCCGCGTCCGGCAGGGAACGAAACAGCTTGCGACTGTAGGGGTGGCGCGGCTGTTTGAAGAAACTGCCCACCGCCGCGGTTTCCACCAGTTGCCCGGCATACATCACGCCGACCCGGTCCGCCATCTCCGCCACCACGCCGAGGTCGTGGGTGATCAGCAGGATTCCCATGCCGGTCTCCGCCTGGAGGTCGCGCAGCAACTGCAGCACCTGGGCCTGGATAGTGACATCCAGCGCTGTCGTCGGTTCGTCGGCAATCAGCACCCCGGGGCGCCCGGCGAGCGCCATGGCGATCATCACGCGTTGCTTCATACCCCCGGAAAGCTGGTGCGGGTACTCGTCGATGCGTCTTTCCGGATCCGGAATCCCGACTTGGCGGAACAGTTCCAGCACGCGCGCGCGCGGGCTCGCCGCGTGCGCCGGATCGTGCAACTCGACCGCCTCGGCGACCTGTTTCCCGACGCTCATGACCGGGTTGAGTGAGGTCATCGGCTCCTGGAAGATCATCCCGATGCCGCCACCGCGTTCGCGCCGCATTTCGACTTCGGGCAGGTCGAGCAGCGAGCGCCCCTGCAGCCGCACCTCGCCCTGCACCACCCGGCCGGTGCTTGGCAGCAGCCGCATCAGGGAAAGCGCAATCATCGACTTGCCGCACCCGGACTCGCCCACCAGCACGAACGTCTCGCCCCGATGCAGGTGCAGGTCGACCCCGTCGACTGCCCGCACCGGCTTGTCCTGCGGACCCAGTTCGGTACACAGGCCGCTAACCTCGAGCACTGTCTCCTGCACGCCCGCAGGCCCCTCGCTCACGAGCGTTCCCTCAGGCGTGGATCGAAGGCATCCCGCACCACGTCTGCGAACAGGTTGGCCGCCAACACCAGCACGAACATGAACAGGAAGGCCGCCAGCAGCGACCACCACACCAGCGGATCACGGGCCAGTTCAAGACGCGCGCTGTTGATCATGTTTCCCCAACTGTTGGTATTCGGATCGACACCGATGTTGATGTAGGAGAGCACCGCTTCGGCGAGCACCAGCCCACTGAAATCGAGTACCACCACGATCAGCACGATATGCATCACGTTCGGCAGGATGTGGCGCATCAGGGTCGTGAAATGGCCCACGCCGAAGGCCTGCGCCGCCTGCACGTACTCCAGCTGGCGCAGCTTGAGGGTCTCGCCGCGCAACAAACGGCACAGCGATGTCCAGCTGGTCACACCGAGGATCAGGCAGAGGAACAACAGGCGCATGTCGGCGCGTTCGGTCAAGCTGTTGAACGACTCCTGGTTGTTGCTCATGTAGATCTGCATCATCAGCACCGCGGCCGCGATCAACAGCACGCCGGGCACCGAACTCAGGGTGGTATAGAGGTACTGGATCAGGTCGTCCACCCAGCCACGGAAGTAACCGGCCATGATCCCCAGCAGAATTGCCGCCGGCAGCATGACCAGGGTCGTCAGGGTGCCGATCACCAGGCCGGTGCGGATGCTCTTGAGCGACTGGTAGTAGACGTCCTCACCGACCTTGTCCGTGCCCAGCACATGGTAGGCGCCGGCAAGCGTCAGGCTCAGCCCCACGAGGATCAACATCAACAGGCCAACCCAGGCGGCGCTGCGTTGCGGCCCGCTCTCCTCATCGGACCACCATTGCCGCCAGCCTTGCGCGCTGCGCCGCAAGAGCAGCGCCAGCAGCAGCAACCATGCGAACAGCCCGATACCGATGCCCAGCAGGGTGCGCAACAGGATGTCGCCGGCACGGTCGGCAAGCGGATCGGCCAGGTGCGCCCCACCCCATTGCAGGCGCGGGAAATCACGCACCTGCCCGCCCTGCGGCAGCTCAATGGTCTCGCGTGCGTATAGGTGCGTGGCGAAGGGCGCCGAGTAGGTTTTCTCGCTCTGCTCGCGCAGCGGTGTTGCGATGAGATCCAGCACACTCAGTATCTCGCCCGCGTAGCGGGTATTGCCCTGCTCGTCGGTGCCGCTCGCTGCGCGGAAGTGCAGCGTATCCAGCAGGCCGATGGTGACGTACAGCGCAATCACCACCAGTGCGCCCATCGCGGTGCGACTGCGGGCGACCCGCCGCCAGGGCGCACGCAGGTGAGCATGCCGGCGCGCATACCAGGCGAACCCGCCGGATAAGCCCAGCAGCAGAAATATCAGTGCGTCGGTCGCCAGCATCACCGGCTGAAACGGCATCATTCCAACCTCACCCGCGGGTCTGCAATGGTGTACGAGATGTCGGTCATCAGCAGCCCGAGAATGTAGAGCACGGCACCGAGGAACACCATCGCGCGCACAATCGCGAAGTCCTGCCGTTCGATGGCATCGATGGTGTAGCTGCCGAGACCGGGCACGCCGAAAAATGACTCCAGCAGCAGGCTGCCCATGAACAGGGTTGGGAGCACCACAACCACACCCGTGAGTATCGGGATCAATGCGTTACGCAGAACATGTCCGAGCAGGACCCGCTGCTCGGAAAGCCCCTTGGCCCGGGCGCTGCGCACGAAGTCCTTGTTGATCTCCTCGAGGAACAGGGTCCGGTACCAGCGCGATCCGGAACCGATCGAGCTGACCACACCAATGATCACCGGCAGGACAAGGAATTTCCACGCGTGCGCGCCCACATCGTAACCGGAGATCGGGAACAGGTTGAGCAGTTTGCCCAACAGCACCTGCCCACCGATGATGTAGAAGAGACCCGAGATCGACATCATGGTGACGCATAGCACCACGCCCCAGAAGTCCAGATAAGTGCCACGGAAAAACGCCAGCAAAAGCGAGAACGTGATGTTGACCAGCAACCCGACCAGCATCACCGGCACCGCGATCGCGAGGCTCGGCCACATCCGCTGGCTGATGTCGTGCCCAATATTGCGGCCACTGTCGGACTGGCCGAAGTCGAAGGCAAACAGGCGCAGCGATTTGTCGAAAAAGATGGTGTCGGTGAAACGCCGCATGCCCTCGGCCGAGGTATTGATCACCAGCGGACGGTCGTAGCCGCGCTCGGCCTTCCATTGTTGAATCGCCTCGACGGTAACCCGCTTGGCGCCCAGGTGCATGCGCGCCATGTCATCCGGCGAGTTGACCACGAAAAACAATAGGAAGGTCAGAAGGTTCACCCCGATCAGTATCGGGATCGCGTACAGGGTCCGCCGGACGATATAGGCCATCATCGCGCGCGACTCCTCTCACGCGCCCGGAAGTCGCGAATCGCGGGGATCACGGATATCAGCAGCAGAACCCCGAGCACGATCACCGGCCACAACACCGGACGGTTCCAGTCACGCTGTTTTCTTGCGCGCAATTCGCCATCGATACGCTTGTACTTGAGCGTGTTGTTCGCCATCAGGTGCGGCCGTGCGTTGCGGTACCAGGCATGGTGCAGGCTGAACCCCTTGGGGAAGAAACCAAACAACCAGGGCGACTCCTGCTGCAGCAGGCCGACCATGCGATCGATCAACGCCTGGCGCTCGGCGCCATTGGGCATGTTCTTCATCCGATCGAACAGGCGATCGAACTCCGGGTGCGAAAAATTGGCCGCATTCTCGCCCTGGTGCTCGATTTTGCTGTTGGGTCCATACAGCAAAAACAGAAAATTTTCCGGGTCCGGGTAATCCGCATTCCAGCCCCAGCTGAAAATCTGCGCGCTGCCTTTGAGCATCTTCTCCTGAAAGCGGTTGTAGTCGGTCGAGCGCACCACGAGCTGAATGCCAAGCTTCTGAAACTGCTTCACATACCACTGCAACATCGACTTGCTGCCGGGACCCGCGAGCGCGGTATCGTAGTACAGCACCAGGGCAGTGCCGGTCCCAGGGTCGATTCCGTCCGGGTAACCGGCCTCGCTCAGCAGCTGCTTCGCCTCTTCCAGAGCGCGACGCTCGGCGCGTCCCTTGTGCCAGCGGTAAACCACCGGGTTGATCCCGGCTTCGCCGCCTTGATTGCCGAAGATACCGGGTGGGATCGGCCCGTGGGCCGGCTCGCCCCGTCCGTTGTTGAAGATCGAGATGTACTCCTCCCAGTCGATGGCGATCGCAATTGCCTGGCGCAGTTTGCGCGCCCGCTCGCGGTCCTGAGGGTCGTCCCGATCTCCACCAACCACCGGGTCGCGCATGTTGAAGCCCATGTAGTACACCGAGGTCTCCACCGCGGTGTCCAGTTCGATCCCCTTCGCCCGCATATCCGGGGTGAGGCGGGCCTCTCCGCTCGCGCCGATCTGGATCGCTTCATCGAAGCTGTCCGAAGCGATCCCCGAGTTGTCGTAGTAGCCCTGCAGGAACTTGTTCCAACGCGGAATCGCCTCCTTCTCCAGGCTGTAGACCGCCTTATCCAGGAAGGGCATCGGCTTGCCCGCGTCTTCCAGCAGCCCGGCCTGCCGGTCCTGCTCGCTGCCCTCACCGGGATAGGCCTCCGCGTGATAATTCGGATTGCGCGCAAGCACCATGCGCAGATTCGGGTTGTTCTCTGACAGCATGAAGGGACCGGTCCCGACCGGGTACCAGTTGAGCGTGATATTCCGTTCCGCCATCCCCGGTTGCGCATAGAACCGCTCGGCCTCCCAGGGCATCGGGGCGAAGAAGTTCATCGCAAGCCAATAGATGAACTGCGGGTACATCCCCTTGAGCCGAATGCTGTAAGTGTAACGGTCGAGGACCTTCACTCCCTGCATTTCAATCGGGCGCAAGTCAGTCCAGAGACGCCCCTCCGCGAGATCGATCTCCTGGCGCGCCCCGGCCTCCTTGCCGAACGCGACAAAGTCCTCGATGTGTTCGCCCATCAGCCCGGCAATCGGCGAATGATTGCTCCTGAGGGCTAGCCGCTTTATCTGATACACGTAGTCATGCGCCGTCAGTTCACGGGTGGCGACCTCGGCAAAGTCATTCAGGGTGAAACGGTTGAGCAGATCCTGCTCGCCCAACGGCCAGTAGCGGAAATCGCCTCCGGGGGCGCGCGCAAAAGCGGGATGTGGCTGGTACCGGATACCCGGTCGTATGCTGATGCGATACTCACTGATGGCCACCGAGGAGGGATCCGCGTCCTCGGGCAGCAGACGTCCCTCGCTGTCGAACAGCTGCAGCGTTGGCATGCGGGCGGCAGTCTGGGGTACCAGCTGGTAGGGCCTCTTGAGAAAGTGGTACTGCAACGGGGGTTCGTAGACCTGCGAAATGAAGGCCCACTCGTTGGAGCTGTAGGAGCGGGCGGGGTCGAGATGCTTCGGGCGCTCGGAAAAAGAGCTGTAGAAAACATCATCGCCCGCTTCACTCGCCGGGTAGGGGTTGTTCCAGGGCGGCGCCCCACAGCCTGTGAGCAGCAGGCCCAGGCAGAAGGCAAACCAATACTTGGATATGCACTCTATTTTGAACAAGATCCGGCTTTCAGGTAATTTATCGGCCACTTCGCACGGCCAGAGGCGCCGCGTCCGGGTCTGCATACCCGGGCTGGGATGATCGCATTCACCCGAGGCCCTGTCAGCCGCTTTTTTTCCATCACCTAATCAGGATATTCGCATGGGTTTTCTCGCCAATAAGAAGGCACTGATCGTCGGTGTCGCCAGCAATCGTTCCATCGCCTACGGCGTCGCCCAGGCCATGCACCGTGAGGGCGCCCGCCTGGCCTTCACCTATCAGGGGGAAAAACTGGCCAACCGGGTCGCCGGTTTCGCCGAAAAATTCGATTCCGACATCGTGCTGCCGATGGACGTGGGCGACGATCAGGAAATCGCGGACGCGTTCGCGCAACTGGGGGAGAAATGGGACGGGCTGGACTGCATCGTCCATTCGGTCGGATTTGCGCCCCGTGAACAGCTCGAAGGCAGCTACATCGATGCGGTCACGCGCGATGGCTTCCGCGTGGCGCACGACATCAGCTCATACAGCCTGGCCGCGCTGGCCAAGGCCGGACGATCGATGATGCAGGGCCGCAACGGCAGCATCGTCACCATGAGCTACCTGGGTGCGGTGCGCACGGTGCCGAACTACAACGTGATGGGCGTGGCCAAGGCCTCGCTCGAGGCGAACGTACGCTATCTGGCCGACTCCATGGGTCCCGAGGGCGTGCGGGTGAACGCGGTCTCCGCAGGTCCCATCCGGACCCTGGCCGCATCCGGCATCTCCGGCTTCCGCGACATGCTCTCGGAGGCCGAGAAGAAAGTCCCGCTGCGGCGCAACGTCACCATCGACGAAGTCGGCAACGCCGCTGCGTTCCTTTGTTCGGACCTCGCATCCGGCATCACCGGTGACGTCCTGTACGTCGACTCCGGCTACCACGTACTGGGCATGGCCTGAAGCGGATAGCTGCAGGCGCGCCTTTGAAGGACACTCCTGCACTCGCGGGATGACGAGATCCGGGCCGCTGGCCCGGATCTTTTCCGGCCTACGCCATTGGCTCCAGATGCCAGATGTCGTCGTTGTACTGGCCGATGGTGCGATCGGTGGAGAAGACACCGCTGGCTGCGGTATTGAGAATACTCATGCGCGTCCAGGCCGCTTGGTCATGCCAGGTCTCCTCTGCACGCCGCTGCGCCTCGATGTAGCGGTGGAAATCCGCCAGGGTCATCCAGGGATCATGCGGACTCTTCATCGAAGCGATGATGTCATTGAATATCCCGGGCTCCTCGGCGTTGAAATGGCCGCTCTCCAGTAAGCGCATGACCGCTGCGAGGTCGACGTCGGAATCGATGTAGTGCTGCGGATCGTAGTGACGACGCAGTTCCGTCACTTCTTCGGCATGCAGACCGAACAGGAAAAAGTTCTCCTCGCCCACCGCCTGCATGATCTCGATGTTGGCGCCGTCGTAGGTTCCTATCGTGACCGCACCATTCATCATGAACTTCATGTTGCCAGTACCGGAGGCCTCCTTGCCTGCGGTCGATATCTGCTCGGAAAGATCGGCACCCGCACAGATCACTTCCATCTTGCTGACGTTGTAATTCGGCACGAAGACCACCTTGAGGCGGTCGCCAACCACCGGGTCGCTGTTCACTACGTTGGCGACATTGTTGATCAGTTTGATGATCTCTTTGGCGCGCGTGTACCCGGGCGCCGCCTTGCCACCGATCAACACACAGCGATTGACCCAACCCTCGGTCGAGCCACTGTGTATCCGGTTGTACAGATGAATAATGTGCAGCACGTTGAGTAACTGCCGCTTGTACTCGTGGATGCGTTTGACCTGAACGTCGAACAGGGCATCGGTATGGAATACAATCCCGGTGAGGTTCTCGACCATTTCCGCGAGACGCTGCTTGTTGGCATTTCGCATGGCCTTCCAGCGCTCCACGAAAGCCGGGTCATCCACATGCTCCCGCAAGCCGTCCAGACGCCCGAGGTCCGACTGCCAGCCATCGCCAATGGTGTCGGTCAGCAAGTCAGCCAGGCCGGGATTGGCAGAAGCCAACCAACGACGCGGAGTCACACCATTGGTCTTGTTGTTGAACTTCCCCGGCCACATTTCATAGAAATCGCGGAACAGCCCCTGCTTGAGAAGGTCTGAGTGAAGCTCCGCAACGCCATTCACGGAATAGCTCCCGACGATCGCCAGCCATGCCATGCGAACCTGCTGAACCCCGCCCTCTTCAATAATGGACATGCGCCGCACACGGTCGACATCGCCAGGCCAGCGGGTGCGCACTTCTCCCAGGAAATGGGCATTGATCTGATAGATGATCTCCAGCAGACGCGGCAGCAGACGCTGGAACAGACTCACCGACCAGCGCTCCAAGGCCTCTGGAAGGAGGGTGTGGTTGGTGTACGCCATGCACGAGGTGGTGATCTTCCAGGCCTCGCCCCAATCGAGATGTTTCTCGTCCAGGAGTATGCGCATCAACTCGGCCACCGCGATGCTCGGGTGAGTGTCGTTGAGCTGGAACACGTTGTTTTCGGCGAACTGATCAAGCGGCCTGCCGTCCCACTGACGGAACACATCCTGCAGACTGGCCGACGTCAGCAGATACTGTTGCCGGAGACGCAGTTCCTTGCCATTCTCGTTGGCATCGTTCGGGTAGAGCACCATGGTGATGTTCTCGGCCTGGTTCTTCATCGCCACGGCCTCGGCGTAATCACCGGCATTGAATTCCTTGAGATTGAATTCATCCGTCGGATTGGCCGACCAGAGTCGCAAGGTGTTCACAACATTGTTGCGATAGCCGCTGACGGGCACGTCGTAGGGGACCGCGACCACCTCATCGGTATCCACCCAACTCGCTCGCTTGATGCCCTTCGAGTCCGTGTAGTGCTCGACGCGACCACCAAACTTGACCCGCTGGGTGAACTCCGGCCGCTCGATCTCCCAGGGGTGTCCATCGCGCAGCCAGTGATCCGGATCCTCGACCTGGTGGCCTTCATCGATATGCTGGCGGAACATCCCGTATTCGTAGCGCAGGCCATAACCCATCACCGGCAAGTTGAGCGTGGCGCAGCTGTCCAGGAAGCAGGCGGCCAGACGGCCCAGGCCGCCGTTCCCGAGACCCGCATCCGGTTCCTTCGACTCGACGTCCTCGAGAACCATGGAAAACTCGTTCAGCGCATCCCTTACCGGTCCTTGCAGATCGCTATTCAGGAGATGGTTGTTGAGCGAGCGGCCGATGAGATATTCCATCGACAGGTAGTAGCCACGTCGAATACCGTCTTCCGACCTCAGCTTGAGCCAGGTATTGCGCCAGTCCGACATGAGGCGATCGCGCACCAAATAGGCCAGCGACTGGTAGAGATAGACCGGGTCGCAACCGAGAAAGCGGCCGAGGTGATAATCGAGATAGCGGCGGTAATCCCGCGCAATGTCCTCTGCCGAGGATGGCAGTTGATCGATCTGTTGCATCTGGCACAGCTGTTTCGCCGCCAATTCAGTCATTCTCAAGCTCCTGTTATTAGCTCAGCCAGTGAATACTCCACCGGCTAAAGCCGGTGGCTTCGGGTTACGGCTGAAAGCCGGATCGGTCGGCCATCCGGCCGACTTCCCCCTCCCCACTTGTGGGGAGGGCTGGGGTGGGGATACACCTCGTTCACCATTCGAACGCCGCCCCTTCCCAGCCTTCCCCTCGAGAGGGAGAAGGGGAAAACGACAATCCGGCTAAAGCCGGGGGGTTTACGGATTCCAAATAGTAGACTCTAAACACCCCGGGCTCAGCTTCTAAAATCTATTTGTCAGGGACTTCAAACCTGCCCCATTTTCAGCATTATCGCCCTTGAAAAGGGAACGACCCTTGCCAGCGAGCCATGCCCTGATACGGAACAGGCTTAAGGAACGGGCTTGAAGCATACCCAACCTGACATACTCAGTGGCCGGGTCAATATTCCGGCGCGGCGCGGTAGCACTGCACGTACTCGCGCGCACTCCTGTTCCAGGCGAAGTCGACGCCCATACCGTTTTCCATCAATTGCTGCCAGAGCCCGGGCTCGGCCCAGGCCTGCAAGGCTCGACGCAGCGCCATGGCCAAGGCCTCCGGGGTGGAGTTTTCGAACACGAATCCGTTCGCCGTGCCGGACTCCAAGGTCGCTGGGTTGGCATCAATCACCGTATCCGCGAGACCGCCGGTGTTTCGCACCACCGGTGGGGTACCGTAACGCAGACTGTACATCTGGTTGAGACCACAGGGCTCATAACGTGATGGCATCGCGAAGATATCCACACCCGCCTCCAGCAGGTGGCTCAGTCTCTCGGAATAGCCGAGATGGATGAAAACACGTCCATGATGCGCAGAAGCAAGCTCTCGCAATCGCTGCTCCAGGCCCGGTTCGCCGGTGCCAACCAGCGCAAAACAAGCATCGGTGTTCTGCATCAGGCGCGGCATTGCCTCAACCAGCAGATCCACCCCTTTCTGAAACACCAGCCGCCCGACGAAACCGATCAGCGGCCTGGACAGCACAGCTTCGTCCACCTCGTAGCCCATCAGGCGAAGCATCTCTGCCCGGTTGCTCTGCTTGGCCTTGGCGACGCCCTTGCCGCGCGAGTAATGCGCGACCAGGTGTTCGTCGCCCGCCGGATCCCAGACCGCCGTATCGATCCCATTGAGTATCCCCTGCAGGCGTTCACGCCGATGTTCGAGAATGCTGGCATACCCGTAGCCATATTCAGGGGTACATATCTCGCGCGCATAGGTCGGGCTGACGGTGGTGATCGCGTCGCTGAACATCAAGCCCGCCTTCATCATCGAAAAGCGGCCGTAGAACTCGGCCCGCTCCATCGACCACCAGTGCGGCGGGAGTTGCAGTGCCTGAAACTGGGCGTAGTCAAACTGGCAATCGTAGGCCAGGTTGTGGATGGTGTAGACCCGTCGCGGCGGGTCGATCTCCTGCTCCAGGAATGCATGCGTCAGGCCGGCCTGCCAATCGTGCGCGTGCACGACATGCGGTCGCCAGTTGAGGCCAAGGGCATCCACCCCGAGCAGAGAGGCCGCACGACAGAAGGCCGCGAAGCGCAGCGGGTTGTCCGGCCAGTCCCGGCCGTTGGAGTCGGTGTAGGGGTTGCCTTCCCGATCGAAAAGCGTGCTCTGGTCGACCAGCCAGACCGGCATGCGATAGTCGGGGTGATCGCCCTCGAGTATCCGGACCTGGCCCATGGCACCCAGGTCGAGCCAGCCCAGGATGCGCAGCGAATCGAACTGCTGCAGCACCACACGGTAGGCCGGCAGAAGCAGGCGCACATCGATACGGAGTTGCGCCAGTGCGTTCGGCAGGGCATGTGAAACATCCGCCAGCCCGCCGGTCTTTATCAGCGGAAAGGCCTCGCTCGTGACATACAACACCCGCGTTTTTGGCCGGGCTCTTTTCTTGTTCGTTCTCGCCATCAATCCGAGTCAATCCGGTTGCAGGATCAGCATGCCCAGCGGGGGCAGTGTGATTCGGGCAGCGGCCGGCCAGCCGTTAAGAGTGATCTCCTCGGCCACGACCCGCTCACTGCCGAAATCCGTGCCGCCGTAGTGCGCCGAATCCGTATTCAAAATAACCCGGTAGGTCCCCGTCCAGGGTAAAGGTACCGGGTAGTCTTCGCGCGGCATTGGGGTGAAGTTCATCAGGCACACCAGGTGTTGCTCTCCGTCGCGCCGGATGAACGCCAGCACGGACTGTGCCTCGTCATTGCAGTCGAGCCATTCGAACCCCTCCGGTTCGAAATCGTGGCGATGCAAGGCCGGGCGCTCGCGGTAGAGACGGTTGAGATCACCCAGCAGGCGATGGATACCGCGATGGCTGTTGTTCTCCAACAGCGACCAGTCCAGCGACACCGATTCGTCCCACTCCACCCACTGCCCCATTTCGCCGCCCATGAACAGCAGCTTCTTGCCCGGGTGGGTCATCTGCCAGCCGAGCAACAATCGCAGGTTGGCAAACTTCTGCCATAGATCACCCGGCATCTTGTCCAGCAGGCTGCGCTTCATATGGACCACTTCATCGTGCGACAGCGGCAGGACGAAGTTTTCGTTGTATGCATACAGCTGACTGAAGGTCAGCTTGTGATGATGATAACGACGGTGCACCGGGTCATGCTGGAAATAGCTGAGCGTGTCATTCATCCAGCCCATGTTCCATTTCATGCTGAAACCCAGACCGCCCATGTCCACCGGGCGCGACACCATCGGCCAGGAGGTCGACTCCTCCGCCACCGTGACCGCCCCGGGAAACCGCTCGTGCACCACCTGGTTCATCTCCTGCAGGAAGGAGATGGCTTCCAGGTTCTCCCTGCCTCCGTGGACGTTGGGAAGCCATTCACCGTCCCGTCTCGAGTAATCGAGGTAGAGCATGGAGGCGACCGCATCCACGCGTAAGCCGTCAACGTGGAATTCCTCCAGCCAGTAAACGGCATTCGAAAGCAGGAAGTTCCGCACCTCGGCACGGCCGTAGTCGAAGATCAGCGTACCCCAGTCGCGGTGCTCTCCGCGGCGGGGGTCGGGATGTTCATACAGGGTTTCGCCGACGAAACGGGCCAATGCGAAATCATCGCGCGGGAAGTGTCCCGGGACCCAGTCCAGGATCACCCCGATGCCGGCCTGATGCAGCCGGTCGATCAGGTGACGCAGCTCGTCCGGCGTTCCAAAGCGTGCGGTCGGCGCAAAGTAGCCCGTCACCTGGTAGCCCCAGGATTGATCCAGCGGGTGCTCCATCACAGGCATCAGTTCGACATGCGTGTATCCAAGTTCCTGCAGGTATGAAACCAGGCGTTCCGCCAGATCGCGGTAATTCAGGAATTCGCCATCGGATCCCCTCTGCCAGGACCCCAGATGTACTTCGTACACACTCATCGGCTGGTGCTGCCAATCCCACTTTTCGCGCTGCGCCATCCACGCCTCGTCACCCCAGGCGTAATCGTCCAGTCCGACCACGCGGCAGGCGGTGTCGGGGCGTAAGGTCATGCCCAGGGCATACGGATCGATCTTGGTCACGAGCTGGCCATCCGGCCCGACGATCTCGAACTTGTAGAGGTCATCGGGCTGGAGGCCCGGGACGAAAAGCTCCCAGACGCCCCCACCGCCCCGGCTACGCATCAGGTGCCGCAGTCCGTGCCAGCCGTTGAAATCGCCCACCACGCTGACACGACGAGCGCCGGGTGCCCACACGCTGAAGAGCACCCCCGAGACATCATCAATGGTGCGCGGATGGGCGCCCAGGAAGCGATAGGCGTGATGGTGCCGACCCTGCCCGAAGTAGTACAGGTCCTTGTCACCGATGAGCGGCTCAAAGGTATAGGGGGAAATGTTCCCGTGGCGCTGGCCATCCCGTTTTTCCAGCCATTCGATGCGATAGTGGCGCGCCAGCCCGGCGACCTCGGATACGTCCAGGCGGCATTCGAACAGTTCACTGCCATCGATCCGTTGCATCTCGCCTGCGCCTTCCAGCCAGGCCTGCTCCGCCTGTGGAAGCATCGCGCGCACCAGCTCGCCCTCGTCATCGGAATGCCGCCCGAGCAGGGCAAAGGGATCGTGGCACTGGCCATGCATGACCGCCTGAAGGCGCCCATCGACCGCGTTGTCAGCAGGCATGGTCACGCTCCTTTTCGCTGACCAGCGCTGAAAAACGCGCGAGCGCCTCGCGGGCCCCCTCGACCTGCTGCCAGCTGAAACGCCATTCCCAGTTGCGCCCGACCTGACCCGGGGTGTTCATGCGGGCATCGGCATCCATACCCAGCAAATCCTGCATGGGCAGAATCGCGAGCGCACCCTGAGTGCCGAGCGCGGTTTCAATCATTCTGCCCACCGGGTCCTCTCCCGGCGCGCACTGCAGCACCTCGTCTACATGCCGCTGCATCTCCTCGTCGAGCGAGCGGTACCAGCCCAGGGTGGTGTCGTTGTCATGCGTCCCGGTGTAAACCACGCGGTCCGGCCCGATGTTTTTGGGTTTGTGTGGGTTGTCGTCAAAGGCGTCGAAAGAGAACTGCAACACCGCCATCCCCGGCAGCGAGAACTGTTGCCGCAGCGCCTCGACCTCCGGTGTGATCACACCGAGATCCTCTGCCACGATGGGCAGGTCCTCAAACTCTTCATGCAGGCTCTCGAGGAGCGCCTCGCCCGGCACCTTCTGCCAGTATCCGTCGATCGCGGTATCGGCTTCCGCCGGAATCATCCAGCTTGCCTCGAGGCCACGGAAATGATCCAGACGCACCATGTCGAACCAGCCCAGCTGCCGACGCATCCTGGCATGCCACCAGGAGAAATTGTCTTGCTGCATGCGCGCCCAGTCGTAATGCGGGTTTCCCCAGCGCTGACCGGTTTCCGAGAAGTAGTCCGGCGGCACACCCGCAACCAGCGTGGGCTGCCCCTGATCATCGAGCAGGAACTGATCACGGTTGGCCCAAACGTCGGCACTGTCGAGCGCGACGAATATCGGCATATCACCAAAAAAACAGATGCCCCGCTCTGCCGCCGCAGCGCGCAGTGATTGCCAGCGCTGCTCGAGGGCAAACTGCAACGCTATCTCCGCGCTGATCGCGTCCGCATGTTGCAGCGCAAATTCGCCCAGCGCGTCCGGGTCGCGATCCCGAAATGCGGCCGGCCAGGCTGGCCACGCGGCTCCGTCGAAATGGCGTCGCAGCACCATGAAGCGCGCAAAATCCTCGATCCAGTGCGCTTCCTGGGCACGAAAACGCTGCAGTCCGGCCGGGTCGGGTGCGACCTCCACTCCCTGCGGCAGCAGCCCCGGGTCACAGGCAAATGCAGAACAGCTCTGATAGGGCGAGCCGGTGTGATCGGGAATACCGAGCGGCAGCATCTGCCAGACATGCAGCTTGAGCGCCTGCATGAAATCGAGAAAGCGTTCCGCATCGGCGTCGATATGCCCTGAAGGCAGGGATGTTGGGTGCAACAGCACTCCTGCGCGACGGCAGGCGAGAAGTCTACTCATGTCCGCGTCGCATGGTTCCCGCGTTTTCCACGTGCCCCCCTCCCATTGATAGCGGCTCGTCCAGGTTGTCTGGCGCCACCTGCCCCAGTATTCGATAGAGCGCCTTCAGCTGTTGGCGATAAAGCTGGTCGAAGTCACGGACACTGTCGGATGAGTTGTATTCCCCGAACCACCAGAACCAGTCCGATCCCTCGCAAACGGCCAGTTGCAGGCGCGCACGCTCTGCTTCTTCAGCAGACAGTGCACCTTCCGCCATGACGCAGTCGTAGATCTCCTTGGCCTCGACCAATCGGTCCCACGCCAGGTTCTTGTCGGGGTCACCGATCCAGGTGGAGAAGGAGCCGTAAACCCAGCTGCCGGCACACAGTCGCGGCAATTCGAGCGGTTCAATCCGACCGATGGCTTCGGAGAAGGTGGTCACTTCGATGAGGGTATCCTCGGCGAGCCTCTCATACAGCGCGCCAAGGAAATGAAACGCATTGTCGGGGTAGTACTCCCAGGCATTCTCCCCATCGAGAATGACGCTGACAACGTGCTGCTCCGCCTTGCCGTCGAGGAACCGCGCGATGTTTTGCAGATGCCGCAGAAAATCATCCGCCGCATCTTCGGCGTGCCAATCCTTGTACTGGAAACCAATCAGGTCTGACAGACCGTCATCCCGAAACAGCAGGCGTGTCTCGCATCCGGGCAGCCGATGCGGTGAAAACAGACACCGACGCGAAGCCGTGGTGTTGTGCTCGAGCCCGGAAAGCACGCTGCTGCCGTGCCACACGCCCTCACCGGACGCGGTCCACTGGATTCCATGCTTGGGCAGCAATTCAACCGCCTCGCGGCTGAGCGCGCCCTCGGACAACCACATTCCCCTGGGACGGAAACCAAAGAAGCCTTCGAACACCTCCAGGCCATGCTCGAGTTGCCACTCGGCGCTGTCCACCCCACCCGGATAGCAGGGGTATTCGGGCAGGGGCGCATCCGGCATGGCGCAATGCGCGCTCTTGAAGTCGATCATCAGTGGCACGATCGGATGGCTGTAGGGCGTGACCGAGAGTTCGATCTGGCCGCGCTCCGCAAGCTCTTTGTAGCGTCCGATCAGGCCACCGATCACCTCCGCCATCAGGCTGAGCAATTCCTGGCGCTGCTTCTCTTCGAACAGGCTTTCCTGCTCTATCAGCCGCTCCACCACCGGGTGCTGGCGCAGCGAATGTCCCAGCCATGCGAGGTGATACCAGGTCAGTACGTCCAGCAGATACTGATCGTTGAGATATGGCATCAGGCGGTAATCCGGCTGTGCCATACCGACACGCCATACCGGCGCAAGCAACTTCACGAAGGCCGGATGCACCTCGATCATGGTGGGCGCATGTGCCCGCAGGCAGTCACGCAGCACCTTTTCCCTCTGCGCCGCCTCGCCGGGCAGCGACGTGGCCCCGGCCAGCAGATTCAGGATCGGATCAGCCATCGGTTCGCGGTGTGCGAGCCAGGCATTCAGCTGATGCGCATAGTCCCCAAGCTGTTCCAGTAGCACCGGGGTGAAATTCACCACCGCGCGCATGCCGGGATGGGCCTCGAGGTGCGCAGCCATGTCGCTGTAGTCCTTGAGTGCGTGCAGGTACACCCAGGGGAGACGGAACTCACCGTCCAGATCATCCCGATACCACGGCTGGTGCATGTGCCAGCAGACGACCAGCTTCAGCTTCGTCTGGTGCATCAACCGTCCCGTTCGAAATGCAATCGCTGATTGAGCATGCCCGGCGTTACCAGCACGATGCCCTCTTCAGTCACGATGAATCGCTCGCGGTCCTTCTCTATATCGACGCCAATCTGCGTTCCGTCCGGTATGTAGGTGCCCTTGTCGATGATCACGCGCTTAAGCACGCAATTACTGCCGATGGTCACCTTCGGCAGGATCACGCTGTCTTCGATCACGGTGCCCGTCTCGATCTTGGTATTGAAAAAGATCACCGAGTGACGCACGTAGGCGCCCGAGACGATCACCCCGCCGGCGACCAGCGTGTCGACCGCCATGCCACGCCGACCATCGTCGTCGAAGGCGAATTTCGCCGGCGGGCTCTGCGACTGGTAGGTCCAGATCGGCCAGTCGTGACGGTACAGATTGAGTTCGGGTTCGATATCACACAGCTCGATATTGGCCTGCCAGTACGAGTACAGGGTCCCGACGTCGCGCCAGTAAGCCGGTTCGCCATGATCGTCCAGGAAGGGATAAGCGATCGCCTTGGCGCTCTCGATGCTCTTCGGGATGATGTTCTTGCCGAAGTCGTGCTCCGAGGCATGGTCCTCGGCATCGTCGATCAGGGTCTTGGTCAGGTAGGTCATCGAAAAAACGTAAATACCCATCGAGGCCAGCGCCAGGTCCGGGTTGTTCGGCATCGGCTCCGGGTCATCCGGTTTCTCCGCGAAACTCTTGATCTCGAAATTTTCATCCACCGACATCACGCCGAAGGACTTGGCCTCTTCCCGCGGCACCTCGATACAGCCAACGGTCAGATCCGCGCCCGCCTCGGCGTGCGCCTGAATCATCTTGCTGTAGTCCATGGTGTAAATGTGGTCGCCACCGAGTATCAGAACGTACTCCGGCTGGTGGCGGTAAATGATGTCGAGATTCTGGTAGATCGCATCCGCGGTGCCCTTGTACCACTCCTGGCGGAGGCGCTGTTGCGCGGGGATGATTTCGACGAACTCGCCGATCTCCGGGCGCATGAAACTCCAGGCTCTCTGCAGGTGACGAATGAGCGAGTGCGACTTGTACTGGGTCAGCACCCCGATTCGCCGCAGGCCGGAATTGACGCAGTTGGACAGCGCAAAATCGATGATCCGGTATTTCCCACCGAAGGGTACCGCCGGCTTGGCGCGCCACTTGGTCAGGTTTCTGAGTCGAGACCCTGCCCCGCCGGCGAGCACCAGTACCAGCGTGCGGCGCGTCAGGTCACTCGCCATCTGCGGTTCGACGTAGTACCGGTATAGTTTTCTCTGGTCTTCGTGTTGCTCCATCATACTGCTCCCCGGGCTATTCGAATGGCCCCTTCCAGGCCGGTGCTGTGTTGCTCAAACAGGCAGATCGGGACCGGAGTCGCCGGCTGTCCAGGTGGGAAATGGCCAATCCTCGTTCGATCCAGGGCACCCCACGAACGAACAAGCCGCCACACAAAGCGATACCCGCAAAAGGGTTCAACTGCGGAGACAGTCTGCCCGCGAAACGCCCCGATGTATCGACAAAAAAATCCACCGCGCGCGTCTCCAGGGCCTCGCCCTGTTCGGCTCGCGCGCTGAACCGCCTGGTCCGCTGCGTGGATCCTGGGCCAGATGGCCCAAGCATCGCCAAAACCACCATTTAAGATTTTACCGCCCCACCCGCCAAGGACCCGCACAAAGCGCTCGATCTCCTGATGGAGATCAGCATATTCGGAAATTCGATAAGCGACCGTTGGAACCCCGGCCCGCTTGGCCTGTAAACGCCAGCGCCTGGTGGCTCCGATTTCCGCAGCCGGCAGGTACATCACTACTCCTCCACCAGAGTCTGCTCGACCAGGACCGTCGCCTGTGGGAGCGCCGCCACCCGCGCGACCGGCAGCGACTCGCCGGCGCGCCACGCCGCTACCGCCGTGCGTTTGCCCGCACCGGTCACAAGCACCAGCATCTCGCGGCACGCCTGCAACGAAGCCGGACTCAGGCTGACCCGGTCAGGCGGCGGTTTCGGCGCCTGATGCACCGCGACAGCCGGCGCATTGCTGTCGAATGGTCTGCCTGGGAAAAGACTGGCCGTATGGCCATCCTCGCCCACCCCGAGCACGACCATGTCGAAAGGCAAGACCGGCGCAATGATTCGCGAATAATCGGCCGCGGCCTGTTCCGCACCCCTCTCCGCCGGTATCGGGTAATGCCGCACCCCGGTCGCCAGCAGGCCGGAGGCCTCGACCATGCGACTGTTGCGCTGCGTATCCTCCGGCGGCAGACAGCGCTCATCGCCGTAATACAGCGACCATGCGTTCCAATCCTGCTCAGACGCGCTCAACAGCGCGTAGGCGCGCTTGGGAGTGGTCCCTCCTGCCAGCACCAGGGAAAACGCCCCCCGCTGCGATATCGCGCGTCCCGCGGCAGCTGCAATACGCTCGCTTGCAGTGCGTGCGACACCCTCAGCGTCGGGCAGTGCCAACCAGGCGGTCATTTAAGTATCTCGAGCGGGTGTTCGAGGCGTTGACCACGCATCTCCGGGGACACCCCGTACACGGTCTTGAATTCCAGGTGGCCTGCGCTGAAGTAAAGGCCCGGCCGGTGTGTAAAGCGGTGTCGGGCCAGACGCTTCTTCCATCGCGCAGACCCACCCAATTGGCCCCGCTGGGCCTGTAGCAGGCTGACGACCGGCGGTTGCACGCGTCCTCCCACCGGCACTCTCATCAAGCGCCCGCCTTGAATCCATTTTAGTGCAGGGGACCAAGGGTGCGTCACCGCGTGATCGCCATTCGCGTGGGCGTAGCTACTGCCAATCACGCCCAAACCGTTCACGCTGATCTCCGATGCCATGAGCCGCCCCATTCCCGATCCAAACCAAACTCAAGCAATAAGCGTGCACAGGCCCGCCCGCGCCGCGCCCCGAGACTGGCGCACCAATATGACACAACGCCTATCCGGACGAAAATGGTCATGCACCAAAAAGATTCACATCTGGCGACTTGAAGCCCCGCCGGGTAAGGTGGACCATATCTTGCCTTCAGACCTCCAGAAGTACCCAAGCGAGCCCTAAAACGACATGACCAAGCCCACCCGAAGCCCGAGCTGGAAATCCCTGCAGAAAGAATACGAACGCATCCAACCGCTGCACATGCGCGACATGTTCGCCGCCGATCCGGGACGGTTCGACCGTTTCTCGCTCAAGCTCAACGACATCCTGTTCGACTACTCCAAGAACCGCATCGACGAGCCGGTCATGCGGGGCCTTTTCGACCTCGCGCGCGACATGGACCTGGAAGGCTGGCGCGAGCGCATGTTCGGTGGCGAGCACATCAACCACACCGAGCACCGCGCGGTCCTGCATACCGCCCTGCGCAAATTTGGTGACGAGCCGGTCATGGTCAACGGCATGGATGTGATGCCGGAGGTCCGCTCGGAACTTGCACGCGTGAAGAAACTGGCAGACGACATTCGCGGGCGTCGCTGGCGAGGCGCGACCAACCAGCCGATCACCGACGTGGTCAACCTCGGCATCGGCGGTTCGCACCTCGGGCCACAGATGGCGGTCGAGGCCCTGCGCCCCTACACCATCCATGATCTCAAGGTGCACTTCGTCAACAACATCGACGAAAACCACATCACCAGCACCCTCGAACGCCTGTCTCCCGAGACCACCCTTTTCATCATCGCCTCCAAGAGCTTCACCACCCAGGACACCATGGTGAACGCGGACACCGCGCGTGAATGGCTGCTCGCCCGCATCGGGAGCGAAAGCCAGCTGGCCAAGCACATGGTGGCAGTCACTTCCAATACCGAGGCCGCGGTTGCCTACGGCGTGGCGCGCGAGAACATCTTCAAGATGTGGGACTGGGTCGGTGGACGCTACTCGATGTGGTCTGCGATCGGCCTGGCGACCGTGATCGCGATCGGTCCCGAGCATTTCGAGGACATGCTGCGCGGGGCCTGGGAGGCAGACCAGCACTTCCGCGAGGCGCCACTGGAACAGAACATACCGGTGATCATGGCGCTGCTCGGGGTCTGGTACAACAACTTCTTCGGCGCCGAGGCGCATGCGATTCTGCCATACGACCAAAACCTTCATCGCTTCCCCGCCTATCTGCAGCAGGCGGACATGGAAAGCAACGGCAAGGGCGTGGACCGCGACGGTAAGCCGGTCGAATGCCAGACCGGCCCGGTGATCTTTGGGGAGATCGGGATCGCCGGCCAGCATGCCTTCTATCAGTTACTGCACCAGGGCACCAAGCTGGTGCCGGCCGATATGCTCGCCGCGGTCACCAATTACCAGTGCATCGCGCGCCACCACCGCGCCCTGATGTCGAACGTGCTGGCACAGTCCGAGGCCCTGATGATGGGCAAGACCGCGGAGCAGGCGCACCAGGAGTTGACTGCCGCCGGCATGTCCGAGGATGAGATTGCATCCCTGCTGCCCTACAAGGTGTTTCCCGGCAACCGCCCCACCAACACTTTCATGTTCTTCACCCTCGACCCCAGGACCCTCGGCACCCTGGTCGCGCTGTACGAGCACAAGATCTTCGTCCAGGGCGTGATCTGGAACATCAACTCCTTCGACCAGTGGGGCGTGGAACTCGGCAAGGTCCTGGCGAAGAACATTCTCGGCGAAATCAACGAGGGCAAGCCGGTCGCGGGCCATGATGCGTCCACCAACGGGCTGGTCAACTACTACCTCGGCTCGCGTCCCAGGAGCAGCTGACAAGCGTCTCCATGCGGATCATCGAGGTCATCACCGACGCGGGCAACCTGGACACCATCAAGGGACTCGCCAGCCAGCACGAGATCGCTGATCTCTGGTGCGGGGCAAGCATGCCGGACGGCCGCCAGGCTTTTCGTCTGCTGGTGTCCGACGATGCGCGCCAGAAGGTGCTCGACAGCCTGCAACATCTGCTCGGCAGTTCGGAGACCAGCCGCATCATCGTGCAACCGGTGGATGTGGTGCTGCCGAAGAGCGGCGCGCAACAGCAGGCCGGACCGCAGCGGGTCGCCGCGACTCGCGAAGAGCTCTACCAGACGGTCGAACAGGGCGCCCGCCTGGACCGCAACTTCCTGATCCTGACGGTGCTCTCGACAGTGGTTGCCGCGGTCGGCCTGATCGAGGACAACGTCGCCGTAATCATCGGCGCGATGGTGATCGCGCCGCTGCTCGGACCCAATATGGCCCTGGCGCTGGCCTCCTCGCTGGGGGACAGTGACCTGATCCGGAAAGCGCTGCGCACCAGCTTCGCCGGCATCGGACTGGCCGGGGTGCTGGGCATCCTGATGGGAATGACCTGGGCAGTCGGCCTGGAAAGCGCGGAAATCCGCAGCCGCACCGACGTCGGGCTCGACAGCGTGGCGCTGGCCCTGGCCTCGGGCGCCGCGGCCGCGCTCTCGCTCACCACCGGCCTCTCCAGCACGCTGGTAGGCGTCATGGTCGCCGTTGCCCTGCTGCCACCCACGGTGACCGCCGGACTGCTGGCCGGCAGTGGTCTTTACGCCCCGGCGTTTGGCGCCACATTGCTGCTCGCGGTCAACGTCGTGTGCGTGATCCTGTCCTCCAAGCTGGTATTCCTGGCCAAGGGCGTGCGTCCCCGCACCTGGCTGGAGAAACGCAAGGCGCATCAGTCGAGTTGGCTGTACGGGCTTTTCTGGGCAGTGCTGCTGGCGCTGCTGATGGTGCTGATCCTGCTACGGGAGCAACATCGGCTGGCGTGAGCGGGACCAAGCCCGGGCCGCGTCGATTCCGCCGGCAATCCCCCAGTACCCGCGCGGATACTATTGGACAAAGTAGTGACTCGACGCCGCCACGCGAGGAATTCTCTTCTATATTTGCGTGTACAGGTCCTACCACAGCAAGAGGAGGTTTCCATGGCCATTTCCATCACCTTGCGCGAGTTTCTGGACACGCATCATCTGCCCTACGAAACCTATCGGCATCCCCACAGCGCGAGTAGCCGGGAGACCGCGGAGTTGAGCTGGCAGTCGCCGGAGAAACTCGCCAAGTCGGTCCTGCTACGCGATGGCGAGCACTACCTGTTAGCCGTCCTGCCCGCGGACCAGCGGGTTCACCTGGGCGAGCTGCACCGGCATTACGGCCATCATCTGGGCTTGGCCACCGAGGCGGAGGTAGCCAAAGTGTTTGCCGATTGCGAGACGGGTGCGATACCGCCGACCGGGCTACTTTATGACATCGATACGCTGGTCGAAGACAGTCTGCTGGACCAGCCCGACGTGTTCTTCGAGGGTGGCGACCATTCGCACCTGGTGCACATGATGCAGCGCGATTTTCGCCGCCTGCTGGGGGATGCGACGCACGCGCACTTCAGTCAGCGACACTGACCGGCCGTTTCCAAACCAAACGGCAGTCGGTGGCGCCATGCGGGGTATTTTCCGCCCCGCCCACGACCGGTACCGCATACGCTGGCGGCGCGCGCTCAGCGCGTGAAGTTTATACCGACCCTGGTCAATAGCTTGGGCGGCATCAGCCAGCGCAACTCGCCACAGCCGGTTGCCACCTCGGACCAGTCGTCCACCTCAAGGTCGATGCGCGCCATGCAGCCGGTCGGCATGCGCAGTCTTGCCCCGCCCATGAGACGTCCCGCCAGCCCGGAGAGGGCCGGTTCGTGACCGGTGATGAGCAGTCGCGGGGGGACATCCCGCAGCGATTGCACCGCGCCCATCAGATCATCCGCCTCGAAGGTGTACAGGCGCGGCTCGACCCGCTGTTCGCATTGCCAGCCGCCCTGGCGCCGCGCCAGGTCGACGCTGTCACGGGCGCGCCTGGCCGAAGAAGTGAGCGCCAGCGACGGCACCTGGTCGATCGCGGTCAGGAACTCGCCCATCGTGCGCGCGGCACGAATGCCGCGGTTGGTCAGGGGACGGTCCTCGTCGGGGCGGCTGACATCGCTCCAGTCGGACTTGGCATGACGGAAAAGGATCAGGCGTAGCATTTCAGACTTCCTTCCCGGCCAGGTGCAGCCAGGTGTCGACAACCGTATCGGGGTTGAGCGAGATGCTCTCTATCCCCTGCTTCATCAGCCAGTCGGCCAGGTCCGGATGATCCGAGGGACCCTGGCCGCAGATACCAATGTACTTGCCCTTCGCGCGCGCCGCGCTGATCGCCATTGCGAGCAGTTTTTTCACCGCCGGATTGCGCTCGTCGAAACTCTCGGCGACCAGGGCGGAGTCGCGGTCCAGACCCAGGGCAAGCTGGGTCATGTCGTTTGATCCGATCGAGAAGCCGTCGAAATACTCCAGGAATTCCTCGGCCAGCACCGCATTCGAGGGCAGTTCACACATCATAATGACCTTGAGACCGTTGCTGCCACGCGCAAGCCCATTTTGCGCCAGCAGTTCGGTTACCCGCGCGGCCTCGTTCAGGGTGCGCACGAACGGGATCATCACCTGCAGGTTGGTCAGCCCCATGCTCTCGCGCACGTAGCGGATCGCCTCGCATTCCATCTCGAAACAGGGCCGGAAGCTCTCTGAGATGTAACGCGATGCACCGCGGAAGCCGATCATGGGATTTTCCTCGTGCGGCTCATACAGCGATCCGCCGAGCAGGTTGGCGTATTCGTTCGACTTGAAGTCGGACATTCGCAGGATGACCGGCTTGGGTGCGAACGCGGCGGCAATGGTGGAGATACCCTCGGCCACCCGCTTGACGAAAAACTCGCGCGGATAGTGATAGGCAGCGACCCGACCGGATATCTGCTTTTGCAGATCCGGCTTGAGTTTGTCGAAATCAAGCAGTGCCTTGGGGTGTATCCCCACCATGTTGTTGATCACGAACTCCAGCCGCGCCAGGCCAACCCCGTGATTGGGTATCTGCGCGAAACTGAACGCGCGCTTGGGATTGCCCACGTTCATCATCAACTTGAGCGGCACCTCGGGCATGCTGTCCAGCTCTATCCGTTTGATCTCGAAGGGCAGCTCGCCGGCGTAGATATAGCCATTGTCCCCCTCGGCGCAGCTGACCGTCACCGGGGTGTTGTCCCGGATCTTCCCGGTCGCGTCGCCGCACCCGACCACCGCCGGCACACCCATTTCCCGCGCGATGATAGCGGCATGACAGGTACGCCCGCCGCGGTTGGTCACAATCGCCGCGGCGCGCTTCATGATCGGCTCCCAGTCCGGGTCGGTCATGTCCGTGACCAGCACATCGCCGCGCTGCACCTTGTCCATCTGGTCCAGGCTCGTCAGCACCTTGGCGGTGCCGCTGCCGATGCGCGCACCGATGGAGCGGCCCTCGGACAGGACCTCGCCGCGCGCCTTGAGCGCATAGCGCTCGAGCACGCGCCCGGAATGGCTCTCGACCGTCTCCGGTCGGGCCTGCACGATGTAGATTTCGCCGTCGACCCCATCCAGGGCCCATTCAATGTCCATCGGACGCTGGTAATGCCGCTCGATCGCGATTGCCTGGCGAGCCAGTTCCTCGATCTGTTCGTCCGAGAGGCAGAAGTGCACCCGCTCCTCGACCGGCACATCCACGATCCTGACCGGCTTCTCGCCCTCCTCCGCGGCGTACACCATCTTGATCGCCTTGGCGCCGACCGAGCGGCGCAGCACCGCCGGTCGCCCGGCAGTCAGGGTAGGCTTGTGCACGTAAAACTCGTCCGGGTTGACCGCGCCCTGGACCACCATCTCGCCCAGCCCGTAACTGCCGGTGATGAAGACCACCTCGCGGAAGCCGGATTCGGTGTCCAGGGTGAACATGACGCCACTCGCGCCGATATCCGAGCGCACCATCTTCTGCACCGCGGCAGACAGGGCGACCTGTGAATGGTCGAAGCCCTGGTGCACCCGGTAGGCGATCGCGCGGTCGTTGAACAGTGAGGCGAACACCTCGTGCACGGCGGCCTTGACCGCCTCCAGTCCCTGCACATTGAGGAGGGTCTCCTGCTGCCCGGCGAAAGAGGCTTCCGGCAGGTCCTCTGCGGTCGCAGAGGAGCGAATCGCGAAGCTGATCTGGCCCCCGCACTCCGCCTCCAGCGCCAGGTAGGCATCTTCCAGCGCCTGCTCGAAGGCGGGCGGGAAAGGCGTCTGCTTGATCCAGTCGCGGATCCGCGCGCCCACTTCGGCCAGTCGACGCACATCATCGACGTCCAGTTCGTCCAACAGTCCCTTGATGCGATTGGCGAGGCCCTCATGCGCCAGGAATTCACGGTAGGCGTGCGCCGTGGTGGCAAAGCCGCCGGGCACCTTGACCTCGCCCTCTGCGGTCAGATTGCGCAACATTTCGCCGAGCGAGGCGTTCTTGCCACCGACCTCGGCGACGTTGCCCATGTGCACATCGCTCAGGCTGAGAATGTAGGCGTTCATGCGTTTCCTTTTTTCTTGTTTCTTGTCGGCAGGAGGGTTTGCATCAGGTGAGGGCGAGTATAGCCCCGCCGGTCCGATCCGCCGAACAACCCGCCCTCTCACAGGCGCAACAATCGAGAACCTGGCTAACGCATGCGGTTGAGCCCATACAGCGCGGCCACGCGGTAAGCCTCGGCCATGGTGGGATAGTTGAATGTCGTGTTGGTGAAATAGGTGATCGAATTGGCCTCGCCTGATTGCGCCATTATGGCCTGCCCGATGTGTACGATCTCGGAGGCCTGTTCACCGAAACAATGGATCCCGAGTAGCTGCAGGGTCTCCCGATGGAACAGCAGCTTGAGCATACCGACCTTGCGCCCGGCGATCTGCGCACGCGCGAGGTTCTTGAACTCGGCCCGTCCCACCTCGTACGGCACGTTCTGCTCGGTCAGTTCGCGTTCCGTGCGTCCGATCGAGCTGATCTCCGGGCTCGTATAGATGCCAGCCGGAACCTCCTTGATCAGGCTGTAATCGACCTCGCCGGCAGCGATCAATTTTGCGACGAATCGACCCTGGTCATAACTCGCGCTTGCCAGTGCCGGTGGCCCGGCCACGTCGCCTACCGCGTAGATGTGCGCCTGGGCGGTCTGAAAGCGCTCGTTGACCGGGATCTGCCCGCGCGAATTGACCTCGATATCGACGCTGTCCAGCCCGAGTCCCCCGGTGTTGCCAGTGCGCCCGTTGGCCCAGAACAGCAGGTCAGCGTGGATCTGCTTTCCGGAGTCACAATGCAGGCTGACACGGTCATCCCGGGTTTCCACCCGGGTGGCGCGTTCCTTGTTGATCACCACCACGCCCTGGTCACGCAGGTGGTAGCTGAGCGCGTCGGTGATCTCATCATCGAGGAACGACAGCAGCCGGTCACGCGTGTTGACCAGGTTCACCTTCACGTCCAGGTTTGCAAAGATCGATGCATACTCGCACCCGATCACGCCGGCCCCATAGATCGTCACCCGGCGTGGCGTGTGCCCCAGTTCCAGGACCGTGTCACTGTCGACCACCAGCGGATGATCGAAGTCGACGTCCGCCGGGCGATAAGGACTCGATCCCGTCGCGATCACGAAATGATCGGCCTCGAGCGTCACGTGGTCACCACCGGCACGCTGGACCTCGACGTGCCGGGGTCCGACGAAGCGCGCCCAGCCGTGATACAGGTCCACCCGGTTGCGGCTGTAGAAACGGTGTCGCATGCTGACCTGGTGACTGATCACCTGCTCCGAGGTGCGCAGCAGCTCGGGCCACCCGATGTCCATGACCCCGACCGTATGTTCGAAGAGGGGATGATGGCGGTAGTCGGCCAGCAACTGGACCGCGTGTCGCAGGGCTTTGCTGGGGATGGTTCCCTTGTGGGTGCAATTGCCGCCGACCTGGGCCTGCATTTCGATCGCGGCAACGCGCTTGCCCAGCTTGGAGAGCCTCATGCTCGCGCCCTCGCCGCCCGGCCCCGAACCGATTACGATCACATCATACGCAGTGGCCATTACGACTCCCCCCGGATGGCGTGTGAACACCTATTGAACCACAGGGGCGCGGCTTGCTATAGAGTCGCAGGGTATCAGCCACTGTCCTACAACACCCAGAGCAAGGCGCATCGATGCCTGATTCCGAAACCGACCCATTGCAGCAACTCCCGCTGGGCTCAGAGGAAGTTGACGAGACAATCGACCTGCACGACCTTTCCCCGCAGGAGGCGCTCTCGCAAGTGGCGCGCCTTATCGCGAACGCACCGCCCGGACAACGCTACCTGCTGAAGTTTTCGCCAGCGCGTGGCGACGGCTGCGAGACCTTGTTCCAGCCGCTCGGGCGCGCCCTGCTGGCAGAGCGACGCAATGGGCACCTGAGCGCTTGTCTGCCGACACGCGATGCCTGCGGCTATCTCATCGTGACGGGGCAGCGATAAGCGCTCGCATGGTTCTCTTTTTGTTCTATAATTGCCGCTAGAGCTACAGAACATCGGAGCACAAGCATGCCAGCCAGCCTGACCCGGCGACAGCAGGAAATCTACGACTACCTGCGCGAACAACTCCCCCGCATGCCAAATCCCCCAACCCTGGATGAACTCTGTCAGGCATTGGGGCTGAAGTCGCGCGGATCACTGCACAAACAGATACAGGCGCTCATCGATGCCGGGCTGATCGAACCGATGCACAACCTGCGTCGCGGCATCCGCTTGCGGGATAACACACCCGCGCAGGACGAGCCTGTCGCGAGCGACCTGGAGGAACTGCCGCTGTACGGATACATCGCGGCGGGTCAGCCAATCGAGGCGATCAGCAATCCGGACACCATCGCGGTGCCGTCCGCGCTGCGCACCAGCAAGCCCTGCTACGTGCTCGAGGTGCGTGGCGATTCCATGATCGACGAAGGCATTCTGGACGGCGACTGGGTGGTGATAGAGCAACGCGACAGCGCGCGCAATGGGGAAATCGTGGTCGCCCTGGTGCGCGACGAGGAAGCCACCCTGAAGCGTTTCGAAAAAGGACGCAGCGAAATCGTCTTGCATCCCGCCAACAGCAATATGCGGGCGATGCACTTCCACCCGGCCGAGGTACGCATCCAGGGGGTACTGGTTGGCCAGATGCGACGCTACCACTGAGGGCTTGACGCGGGACGCCCCGTCCCCGGACCTGCTGTCGCCAGTGCGACGGGGGGCTCAATGGGTGGTCAGGCGGTAGCGACCATCCTCGTAAGTGGAGAAGTACTGCAACACCGAAGGGTTGTTCACCGGTTGCGCCTGCATATCCGGCTCGAGGTGGTGCTCGGCCACGTAGGTTTCCTGTTCCGCACCATCGACCATCACCCGGTACCACGGCTGATTTCGAGCCGGCCGGGTGCGCGCAACGGACTCGTACCAGCTGTCGCTGCCGCGAAATTCCGGATCCACATCGGCCACCACACCACGGTAACCAAAGCGTCGGTGCTGCACTATCTGCCCAATGTAAAACCTTGCTCGCGTGTTCATCGCTCTCTAGTCCGGCTTGTTTGCCAGTAGCACAGCCCTGCAGGGGGCAGGGTGACCCTCGATTGTGAGAGAGCTATCGGCCGGGTCGAGAAAATCTGAAAGTGACTCGAAGCGCATCCAGTCGCTCCTGCGCTGTTCCTGTGGCGTGGTTCGCGTTACATCGACTGTGCGCACGTTTTGGAAGCCAGCGCGTTGCAGCCACAGCGCCAACGCCGCCGTACTGGGGATGAACCAGACATTGCGCATCTTGGCGTAGCGCCCGGGCGGCAGCAGCACGCGATCCTCTTCTCCTTCGACCACCAGCGTCTCCAGCACCAGCTCTCCCCCGGGGCGGAGGGTGTCACGCAGTTCCAGCAGGTGGTCGATCGGGGAGCGTCGATGGTAGAGCACACCCATCGAGAAGGTCGTGTCGAAGGCAGCGATCCCGGGCGGTACATCTTCGATACCCAGCGGCAAGTGCAATATCCGCTCGAGTCGGTAGGCGCTCCGCGCGCCAAGAAACAGTTTCTGCAAGGCCCGGAATTGCGCATGAAAAAGCGCCGTGGGATCGATGCCGACGATCAGGTCCGCGCCCTCGCCCAACATGCGCCAGGCGTAGTAGCCATTACCGCAACCAACGTCGAGAACGCGCCGGCCATTCAGCGGCGCGATATGCGGAAGCAGCCTCTCCCACTTGCAGTCCGAGCGCCATTCGCTATCGATATCCATCCCGAACAGCCGGAAGGGCCCCTTGCGCCACGGGTGCAGCGCCTGCAAGTGCTCGCGAAGCGCTGCCCGTTGCGCTTCGCCGAGGTCCGCTGCGCGGCCGAGTTCGATGGACCCTTTATCCAGTTTCAGGTTGTCGCTAAGCGGGATGGGCAGCTGCTCGATGGCCCGCTGCCATCGCGCCTGATCGCCATGCGGGCGCTCCAGGATGCGTTCAATTTGACGCGGCAGGCGTTCGGCCCAGACATCCATGCCGGCCGCCGCCAGGATGGCACATGCCTGTGACGGATCGATCACGCCCGCGCGACGATCGAAACGAAGTTAAAACACTGAAACCAGGGATGAGCCTGCTGGAAACCGGTCTTCGCCAATCTCTGCAGATGGGTCTCCAGGGTCTCCGGCAGCAGCACCTTTTCCAGGGCCGCGCGCTTCTGGCTGATCTCCAGGTCGCTGTAACCCTGCTGGCGCTTGAAAGCGTGGTGCATGGCGACCAGCGCCGCATCCTCATCCGGGTTGGCGCCGGCGATCTTCTCCGAAAGAATCAGCACACCGCCCGGCCGCAAGCCGTCACGGATGCGCTGCAGCAGGCCGGCCCGTTGTGCGAGCGGCAAAAACTGCAGGGTGAAATTGAGCACCACCATGGAGGCATTCGCGATGTCCACCTCGCGCAGGTCCGCAAGCTGGAATTCAATCGCACCGCCACCCAGATGCGCGCTGTGTTCACGTGCTTTTTCCAGCATCGCCGGGGCATTGTCCACGGCGATGATGCGACAGCCCTGCTGGTGCAAACCCCGCGCCATAGCAATACTGGCGGCCCCGAGAGAACACCCCAGGTCATAAAGACGGGTATTCGCCTGGGCATGCAGGCCTGTCAGCAGCTCGACCATGTTCAGGATCGCCGCGTATCCAGGTACTGAACGGGAGATCATGTCGGGGAAGACCTTCGCCACCGCGGCATCGAATACGAAGTCCCCCACCGAGCCGGGACGCTCGAAAAGGCGATCGCGGGAGTCAGTCAAACTCGGACTCGAGGTAATCGAAGGTCAATTCCTCGCCGGGCTCAATGTCTTGCAGGGCGTACAGGTCGAAGCCATCGAAGGCGGTGTTGCCCGGGCAACGGTGATTGAGGTAGCGCAGTAAGTTGCGCCCACTGCGGCCTACCGCGTTGTCTTCATCGCCTTCATCGTAAACCCACAGCACATAGGTGCCATTACGCCTGGCCTCAGGACCCCAGTAGGTCCCGATGTACTCGCTTTCCTGGATGGCTTTGACGGCGAACAGACCGGTGCCATGGATGCCGGAATCAGCCGCATAGACCCATTCGCGAAGATGACTGTTGCTGGTGCGCTTACCGCTGTTCACGGGCTTGGATTGGACGCATTAAATAGGCGGGAGATGGTTGTGGAAGTCGCTCGGATCAGTCCGGAAGTTTACAACGTCCCTGGTAGACCGCCATCACGGTCTTGAGTTCTGAGAGAACGCGACCGCGCTCAGAGGCGTCAAAGCCTTGGGTTTCCGGCAGGGATTCGCCGTTCTCGAGGGTATCGATATCCCCCCAGACCTGGCTACACCCCTTCTGGCAAAGCTTCTCGACACATTCGTCAATGCGGGTGTGTTTGCGCATGCGGCCTTCACCGTTTGAAACGAGTAATGTTTGAATATTACCATTTCTGGATATTGATGCCAGCATCCGCCTCAGCGGTGGGCGAAGATCAGCACGCGCAGCCCATTACGCTCGTCGCGTTGTTCCGCCACATCCACATTGGCAAAGCCCGCCTGCACAAGGAAACGCCTGAGATCGTCAAGTTCAACCCATTTGGCATGATCACCAAGCCCGGCAAAGGGCGGCGCCCGCCCGGCCTCGCGGAAGTTGCAGTAGCGGTATTCGAAGCCGGCGGATTTTCCGGTCTGTCCCTCACCCGCACGCGCAATGTGCGTATCCAGCATGATCGCCTCACGGACCCGGGGTAAGACTTGCGCCAGGTGCCCGATCGGATCGGTCAGGTGGTAGAGGACTCCGACATGGTGCAGGATGTCGCAGCCGATATCGAAGGGTGGCTCGCCGTCCTCCTCGAGGTTCCAGAGGAACACGTCAGGCTTCTGGCCGAAGGCCCACGCACGTACCAGTGTCTTGACCACGTTTTCAATGCGTCCGTCGAATGCGCTCACGCTGGCCTTTTGCTGCATGAGCCCCACCGTGTGAATACCTTCGAAACAGCCCGCCTCCAGAACGCGTTTGCCTGCAAGACCAAAGCGCCTGTCCAGTTCCAGGATGCGTCGGTCGGGGACGGCCTGGGGCTCGTTGCGCTTCCTCGACGAATAGGCGCGACCGAAACACCTGCCTTCGGCGTCATTCACAAACGCGGCCCATGGCAACAAGGCGTTCAGACGCTCGAGTTCCGCGTCCGACATGCTGGCGATCCGGGCAATGTCAATCCTTGTTTCAGCCTCCATGATGCCGGGGTAGCGCATGGCGGGCCGCCATTTGAGGCGAACCCTGGAAATCCGGTTGCGAAGCTTGGTGAACAAGGGATCCTCTCACGTACCACGGGGATGGATTTCGGCAACGGCCAGATCCTCAGCGCGTTCCAGACGCCGGTCGCATGACCCGAGAATGCAAAAGGCCCCAAAAAGGGGCCTCGGTCTGCATGGCGGAGAGTGAGGGATTCGAACCCTCGATGGAGCTATTAACCCCATACTCCCTTAGCAGGGGAGCGCCTTCAGCCGCTCGGCCAACTCTCCAGATTCTTTGCTGCCAGTGACCCTTCGGGCCACCGCAGGGGAGCGCGTTATTCGGGCTTCGCCCTCACCCCTATCGGGGCCGGCGTCGCTTCCCTCCGCCGTTCTCCGCTGGCTGCGCCAGCTCCGTCAGCCGCTCGGCCAGCTCTGCCAGATTCCTTGCTGCCAGTGAGCCTTCGGGCCACCGCAAGCGAAAGAAGTTCAGTTCGTACCCAACATCTTTAGCGCCCGGATTGTAATGGAATTCGGGAGCTGCGTTTCAATTGTTTCGCGAAACAGCCCGCAAGCCATTCAACAGGGCACTTCAGTCCTCTTGCGAGAGCTGTTCGTTCTTGATCCGTTCGTATATTTCCTCACGGTGCACAGAGACATCGCGCGGGGCATTCACACCAATACGGACCTGGTTACCTTTGACGCCCAATACCGTGACCGATACCTCGTCGCCAATCATCAGGGTCTCTCCGACCCTGCGCGTAAGAATCAACATATGCCGAACTCCTGAAATGAATCCCGGCGAATCATCCTTGGCGATTCGCCATCGTTTGCCAACCAACCCGGATATTGTTTTTTTTGGGCCCGGCGATTCTAACAACAACCTGGGTTAAGCAGAAGCAGGCACGGTGAATTCAGCGTCGGATCCTTGCTTTTCATTCCTCGTCCAGGCCGAAAGCGTCGTGCAGGGCACGTACTCCCAGTTCCAGGTATTTCTCGTCGACCACGACAGAAATCTTTATCTCTGAAGTGGAAATCATTTGGATGTTGATACCCTCCTGCGAGAGGGCCTGGAACATCTGACTCGCGATACCGGCATGCGAACGCATGCCGACCCCGACGAGGGAAATCTTCGCAATGCGATCGTCTCCGATCACCTCGCGCGCGCCGAGTGTCTCCGCCGTGCGACGCAGAATTTGTTCCGCCTTACCGAACTCGGGGCGGTTCACAGTAAAAGTGAAGTCGGTGGTGCCGTCATTCGAGATGTTCTGAACGATCATATCCACCTCGACATTGGCGTCACCGATTGGACCGAGGATGTTGTAAGCCACCCCCGGTTTGTCAGGCACGCCGCGTATGGTGAGTTTGGCCTCATCACGGTTGAACGCGATACCGGAGATCTTTGCCGCTTCCACGCCATCCTCCTCGAATGTAATCAGGGTGCCTTCGCCTCCCTCCTCAAAACTGGAGAGTACGCGCAGCGGCACGTTGTACTTCCCGGCAAACTCAACCGAGCGTATCTGCAGGACTTTGGACCCGAGACTCGCCATCTCGAGCATTTCCTCGAAAGTGATGCGGTCGAGCTTGCGTGCCTTGGGCTCGACCCTGGGGTCGGTGGTATACACCCCATCCACATCGGTGAAGATCTGACACTCGTCGGCCTTCAGCGCCGCAGCCATCGCCACCGCGGTCGTATCCGATCCACCGCGGCCCAGGGTCGTGATATTCCCGTTTTCGTCAACCCCCTGGAATCCGGCCACCACCACGACGCGGCCGGCATTCAGGTCGGCCCGTACCCGGGTATCGTCAATGTCGTTTATGCGGGCCTTGCCGTGGGCGTTATCGGTCAGTATGCGTACCTGCGCACCGGTGTAGGATCGCGCATCGCAGCCCAGCTCCTGCAGTGCCATCGCCAGCAGGGCAATCGTGACCTGCTCGCCTGTCGTTACCAGCACGTCCAGTTCACGCGGCACCGGGTTCGCACTGATCTCCCCCGCAAGGCCTATCAGACGGTTGGTCTCCCCGGACATGGCCGATACCACCACGACCACCTGATTACCTGCATCGTGGTACTTCTTGACGCGCCTTGCGACGTTTTGGATGCGTTCCACCGTGCCCACGGAGGTGCCGCCATACTTCTGGACAATCAGTGCCATGTCGTTCTCTGCTGGCTGTCGATGCCGGATTAAAGGCGCGGTATTAGACCCTAATCCCCGACCGGAGGAAAGGGCAGTCCCCGGAATGCATGCTCAATCACCGAGTTGTTCGCGCACCCAGGGCTCGACCAGAGCCAATGCCGCTGGCACCCCGGCAGGATCGGAGCCGCCCGCCTGCGCCATGTCCGGCCGGCCGCCGCCTTTACCCCCAACCTTTTCGGCTGCGAGCTTGACCAGGTCCCCAGCCCTGCACTGGCCAGTCAGGTCCTTGGTCACTCCCGCGATCAGGTTGACCTTGTCCGCGTTGACGGCGGCCAGCAGGATGATGGCGCTACCAAGCTTGTTCTTCAGCTGGTCGAGCATGTCCCGCATGGCCTTGGGATCGACTCCGTCCAGGCGCGCCGCAATGACCTTGGCGCCCCCGACCGTGACCGCCTCAGCGGCAAGGTCGGAACCTGCTGCCGATGCCAGCTTGCCTTTGAGCTGTTGCAGTTCCTTTTCCAGCATCCGCCCCTGGTCCAGCACCTTGCCGAGCTTGTCCTCGACCTCGTCCCGGCCGCAGTTCAGCTGCGAGGCCAACTGCGCCAGGCGCTGCTCGTCACGCTCGATCCACTCGATCGCCCTGTCACCGGTGACCGCCTCGATCCGCCGAACACCGGATGCGATCCCAGTCTCGGCGGTGATTTTGAACAGACCGATATCCCCGGTCGCGGATACATGGGTGCCGCCACAGAGCTCGACGGAAAATTCCCCCATGCGCAACACCCGGACCTCCTCGTCATACTTCTCCCCGAACAAGGCCATCGCACCCACTGCCTTGGCATCGTCCAGCGACATGATGCGTGTCTCGACCGGGTGGTTGGCCCGAACCTCGGCGTTTACACGACGTTCGATGCTGTACAGGACTTCCGTCGTGATCGGTTCGTAATGCGAGAAATCGAAGCGCAGGCGGGACGCCTCCACCAGAGAGCCTTTCTGCTGCACATGTTCACCGAGGATCTCACGCAGCGCGGCGTGCAGCAGGTGAGTCGCGGAATGGTTTAGCGCGACAGCCGCCCGTCGCTGGTGATCGACACGCGCACTGACGGAGTCGCCGACCTTCAGCCGGCCCTCCAGCAGCCGCCCGACATGCCCAAATACCGCGCCCCCCTGCTTGCGGGTGTCGTCCACTTCGAAACTGACGTTGTTGGCGACCAACCGACCGGTGTCACCCACCTGGCCACCCGACTCGGCGTAGAACGGCGTCCTGTCGAGGATGACCATGCCCTCCTCGCCGGCCGCGAGCGCATCCACGCTCTCGCCGCCACGAAACAGCGCCGTCACCACGGATTGGTCTTCGAGGCGTTCATAGCCGGTGAAATCAGTCGTGCCGTCGAGCTCGACCCCGACGGCTTGCCGGACGCCGAACTGACTGGCGGCACGGGCACGCTCACGCTGCGCCGCCATCGCGCGGTCGAAACCGGCTTCGTCGACCTCGAGTCCTTTCTCGCGCGCGATATCCGCGGTGAGGTCGAGGGGGAATCCATAAGTGTCGTACAGCCGGAACAGGACCTCCCCCGGGATCACATCGCTCTCAAGTTCTGCGATCGCGTCATCCAGAATACGCATCCCCTGTTCGATGGTCTCGGCAAAGCGCTCCTCCTCGACCTTGAGGACACGTTTGACATGCTCCCTGGCGCGTCGCAGCTCGGGGTAGGCGTCCCCCATCTGCTGGTCGAGCGCCTCGACCAGCAGATGGAAAAAGGGCTGCTGCTGTCCGAGCTGGTACCCGTGGCGGATGGCTCGACGGATGATTCTGCGCAGGACATAACCGCGCCCCTCGTTTCCAGGCAATACGCCATCCACGACCAGGAAGGCGCAGGAACGTATGTGGTCTGCGATGACCCGCAACGACTTGGACTCCATATCCTGGGTGCCGACGGCGGCAGCCGCGGCCGAGATGAGCGCCTGGAACAGGTCTATTTCGTAGTTGGAGTGCACTCCCTGCAGGACCGCCGCCAGCCGTTCCAGCCCCATGCCCGTGTCCACCGACGGCTTGGGCAACGCGGTCATTTCCCCGGCCGCATCCCGGTTGTACTGCATGAACACCAGATTCCAGATCTCGATATAGCGATCACCATCCTCCTCGGGTGTTCCCGGAGGACCGCCCCAGACCCCCGCCCCGTGATCGAAGAAAATCTCCGAGCAGGGTCCACAGGGGCCGGTATCGCCCATCGACCAGAAGTTATCGCTCTCGTAGCGTTTGCCGCCGGGCTTGTCACCGATCCGGGTGAAGCGTGCCGGATCAACCTTGATCTCGTTCAGCCAGATATCCGCCGCCTCGTCGTCCTCCGCATAGACCGTGACCCAGAGTTTCTCCGGCGGAAGCTGAAGCGTCCCGGTCAGGAACTCCCAGGCGAACCCGATGGCCTCGCGCTTGAAATAGTCGCCGAAGCTGAAGTTGCCCAGCATTTCGAAGAAGGTGTGATGTCGCGCGGTGTAGCCGACGTTTTCAAGATCATTGTGCTTGCCACCGGCGCGCACGCAGCGCTGGGAGCTGGCGGCGCGGGCATAGCTGCGCGTCTCCTTGCCCAGAAAGACATCCTTGAACTGCACCATGCCGGCATTGGTGAACAACAGGGTCGGATCATTGCCCGGCACAAGCGGACTCGAATCGACGACCTGGTGACCGTGCTCGGCAAAGTAATCGAGAAAGGCGGAACGGATCTCTGCGCTGGTCTTCATCGCATACAACGAGGGGTAACAGACAAAGGATGAATGTTAGGCAGCTTCGCCCGCCTTGTCACCTGCCGCAAGCGGCATCGAAAGCTGTGCTATCCCCACAGAAAATCCCGGATCAACGAATCCGGGAAGCCACGATACTGAAGAAAACGGGCCTGTTTTGCCTGTTCCGACCTGGCAGAGGGTTTCTCACCCCCAAACCGTTGCGCCGCGGCCTCTCTGAGATGCTGAGTCCAGGCCTCACGGCCGATATCCAGTTCGGGCTCGATCAGCGTTTTGTCGACGCCCCGCTCCTGCAGTTCCGCGCGGATGCGCAGTGGACCGAATCCCTTGCGCACCCGCATCGCGACATAACTTTCGGTGAAGCGCTGATCGGACAGCAGCCCCCGCTGCTCGAGTTCATCCAGCACCTCTTGCATGCGCTCGCCGGCAGCGAAACGCCGCACCAGCTTGCGCTCCAGTTCGGCGCGACTGTGCTCCCGCTGCGCGAGCAGGCGGATGACGCTGTTTTCTATCTCTAGCGCCAAATCAACCGGGGCATCCGCCGCCCCGTCAAGCGCCTCAGGATTTGGCCTGCTCACTCTCGCCTTCCGCGGCCTCCCCGGCCACCTGCTGATCCGGGAACATCGCCGCCCGGATCTGGGTTTCGATCGATTGCGAAATTTCGGGGTTTTCCTTGAGGAAGTTGCGCACGTTCTCTTTGCCCTGGCCGATACGGTTGCCGCCCTGGCTGTACCAGGCGCCGGATTTTTCAATCAGCCCCAGCGCCACACCCAGCTCGATGATCTCGCCTTCGCGCGACACACCCTCACCGTAGAGAATCTCGAAAGTAGCCTGCTTGAAGGGTGGCGCCACCTTGTTCTTGACCACCTTGACCCGGGTCTCATTACCGACCACTTCATCGCCTTTCTTGATCGCGCCGGTGCGGCGGATATCCAGACGCACCGAGGAGTAGAACTTGAGCGCATTGCCGCCGGTGGTGGTTTCGGGGTTACCGAACATGACGCCGATTTTCATGCGGATCTGGTTGATGAACACGACGATGCAGTTGGACTTCTTGATGTTGGCGGTGAGTTTACGCAGCGCCTGGGACATGAGACGCGCCTGCAGGCCAACGTGCGAGTCGCCCATGTCGCCTTCAATTTCCGCCTTCGGCGTGAGCGCTGCAACCGAGTCGACCACGATCAGATCGACCGCGCCGGAGCGCACCAGCATGTCGGTGATCTCGAGCGCCTGTTCGCCGGTATCCGGCTGGGATACCAGCAGTTCGTCCATGTCCACGCCCAGCTTTTCCGCATAGCCAGGGTCGAGCGCGTGTTCGGCATCGACAAAGGCGCAGGTACCGCCCACCTTCTGCGACTCGGCGATAAAGTGCAGGGTCAGGGTCGTCTTGCCCGATGACTCGGGGCCGTAGATCTCGACCACCCGTCCCTTCGGGATGCCACCGATGCCGAGCGCGATATCGAGACTTATGGAGCCGGTCGAGATCGCCTCGATGTTGCGCACGGCGCTGCTGTCGCCCATGCGCATGACCGACCCCTTGCCGAACTGTTTCTCGATCTGCGTCAGTGCGGCTGCCAATGCTTTTTTACGGTTGTCGTCCATCAGGTGCTCTCCCGGATGCGGTTGGATGTTGTTGGCCAGAGTGTAGTTTGTTCTCTTTTTGTTTTCTAGTCCGAAAACGAATTTTTCGCGCCCCAGCCGGCAATCGGATGGTACAGCGGCCGCTGCCCGGGGCGCGATTCCGCCAGGACCCATTCCCCGACCGGCCAGACCAGGGGGTCGAACTCAGCCTCCTGCAGTGGCCGGCGGATTTTACGCGCGAGGGTGACATGCGGCCTGTAGGTTCGAGTCTCGGGCTCGAACCCGATCGCGGCGAGCGCCTCTTCGAGACCTTGCTGAAAATGCCGGAGTTGAACGGGCATTTCACTCGGACCCACCCACAACACCGCGGGTCGCGGCCAATGCCCGATGTGGTCGAGCGTCAGTTCGAACGGCGGCAGCGAGAGGTGCTCACCCAGAGCGCGTAGCAGAGCCACCTTCTCCTCCCCCACTTGCCCCAGGAAATGCAGCGTCAGGTGCAGATCCTGTGCGTGTGTCGCCCTTACCGTGGCCGGCAGGTGCTCCCGCTGCCAAGCCGCCAGCGCACGGCGTGTCTCCTCCCCGGGCCAAAGCGCGAAAAACAGTCGGCGCGCGGTCACAAGCGGCTCAACAGCCCCTGCAGGGCGCGCACCACCGTCAACCTTCGGACCTGCTCGCGCCCTCCCGGAAAATGCTCGCAAACCGCCTCGACCCCATCCGGCGCGCCCCAGGCCAGCCACACAGTGCCGACCGGCTTTTCCTGCGTGCCACCCTCCGGACCGGCAATTCCGCTAACTGCCACGCTGAGCTGCGCAGCGCTGTTGGCGAGCGCCCCGCCCGCCATTTCCAGCACCGTTTCCCGGCTCACGGCACCGTGCTCGCGCAGGGTCTCCGGGAGCACCCCGAGCATGTCCTGCTTGGATTGGTTGCTGTAGCTGACAAAGCCGCGATCGAACCAGGCGCTGGAACCCGGCCGGTCGGTCAACACCTTGGCTATCCAACCACCAGTGCAGGATTCCGCCGTGGCCAGCATCCAGTTGCGCTCGCCGAGCCCCAGCGCGACCGACTCCACCAAGTTCGCCAGGTTCGTTTCCTCTCTCATCCCGGCTTTTTAGCACAAGCGCCACGTCCGTCGCGCCGGCCCTGGTTACAATAGCGCCTCTTTTCCACCTGTCGGACCCGAAAAATGTCTGTCCAAGATATCCTCCTGGAACGTAATCCCTCGCCCATGAAACTCGAAGTCCTGGGGGTATACGACTGGCCTATCTGGCGCAAAGAGGCCAGCAAGTTCGACTGGAGCTACGCGCAGCGCGAGACCTGCTACATCCTGCGTGGCAAATTCATCGTGACGCCTGAGGGCGGCGAACCCCAGGAATTCAAACGCGGCGACCTGATCACCTTTCCCCAGGGGATGAACTGCACCTGGGAGATTCTCGAGGATGTCGAGAAGCACTACGACTTCGGCTGATTGCATGTCGCACTGGCGACCAGCACGCCCCGGGAAACCCCAGTGATGCGATAGCTGGGCAGCAATCCCCTACCCTGCGAGCTATCCGCCCGCAAACCTTCTAGACTTATTTTTACTGTCGGCCACCCACCCTTGCCAGGGAGTACCGGAGTGAACGAGCACACAGCCAGATTTATCTCCACGCTGATTTGGCAGGCCATTATTGTCGTCACCATCCTGCTTTTCTCCCAGGAGTTGCAGAATCTGCTGGGCAGAATTGCCGGCTTCAAGGCCGGTGGGGCGGAGATCGTCTTCCAGAAAGCGGTCAGCGAAACACCGGAAACCGCATCGGTGGATTCCCCCGCGCTGGAGCTGAGAGACGCCGCCGGATTCTTCTCCTTGCGGGGGGTGATGGAACTGGTGAACGCCTACCCCAGGCTCGACCCCGATGAAAAGGCGACAAGGGGCTTGCTGGCACTCGAAACCTCCCAGCAGCACACCTGGCTGGTAGCAACCCAAAAGCGGGTTTTCTTCATTCTGGATGACAAAAACACGCGTGAAGCCAAGAACCTGATACAGATTTCAGTCCCGCTTAACGATGCATTGGAAGTGGATACCGCGCTGAACGCCGAAGGAGCCCCGGTGTTCAGAATCGGCTCAACCGGCTTCTGGTACTACTCCAGGCACCGCCTGGGTGATCCAAAGGTCGCGGCGGAAGAACTGAAACGGTTCCTGCGAGGCACTGGCTGATCTTTGCTGGCACTTTGGCGCGGATCCGGTCGGCATCAGCATAACTTGCGCGGGGAAATCCCGTCATTGCCGCGTTTTGGCCAAAAAAAACGCCCCGCACTGCACAGCTGCGCTATGTTCGGGGTGTCTGCGCCAGCAGGCCGGAAATACCAGACCCCGGAAACACGGGGCGTCCGTTTTTCAGGAGGATGGCATGCCAGAACCCGATGTGGTCGGCCCGGAACCGCCCGGCGCTGAGATCGAACCCCTTTTCTACCCGTGCAACAAGCTCGGCATCGACGCGCCAAGGCGCTGGCTCGCCCTGGGCTGGCAGGACTTCCGCCGGGCTTGGCGCCAGAGCCTCATCTACGGCGTCGGCCTGGTGCTGCTGGGCTACCTCGTCACCGGCCTGGCCTGGGGGGATGGCAACACCTTTGCGCTGTTCACCCTGGCGGTGGCGTTTATCCTGGCAGGGCCGGTGCTCGCATTCGGCCTTTATTCGATCAGCCGCCAGCTCGATTTGGGGCGTGAGCCGCGCCTCGGGGTGTGTTGGCTGGAGAGCCGCAACCAGCTGCGCAACGAACTGTTGTTCGCCCTGGTCATACTCATCGTGCTGTTGGTCTGGGCACGTGCCGCCTCCATGGTCCACGTATTCTTTCCGGTCGGCGAAGAGCTCAGCGTACTCGGCTGGATCGAGTTCCTGGCCGTCGGCAGTGCGGTCGGGTCGATCTTCGCCACCATCGTGTTCTCGGCGAGTGCCGTGTCGCTGCCAATGATGCTCGACCGCGATACTGATGCGATCACCAGCGCGCTGACGAGCGTCAACGCGGTGGTCAATAACAAGGGCGTGATGCTGCTCTGGGCGGCGCTTATCGTCGGCCTGATGCTGCTCGGCTTCGTCACCGCCTACATCGGTCTTGCGGTGGTGCTCCCGCTGATCGGTCATGCGACCTGGCACGCCTACCGGGAGACGGTTCAGACAGGCCAACAGGCCCCGGCATGAATCAGGGCAGGCGGCATTGCCGGTCGTGCGCGAACCCCTTGTGCCGGGCGGTGCGGGAAACAGAAACACACCCATACCGGCACTTCCATTCAGGAAAGAGGTGAACCAGCGGCCCGAGCGGCTACCGGATCAACCGGGTCGTCCGCGGCACGCCCTGAATGGGCTATAACAGCAACAGGTTTCCGATCAGCGGAGGAGAGTCGTGTCGTACCCGGGCGGGCTGCTCGACTGGCTGTTGCGCGAGGACCCGCGCTACCGCGTGGTCAGCTGGCTGTTTCTGCGCCTGCTCGCACTGGTCTACCTGTTCGCCTTTCTCTCCACCGCGCTGGAGATCACCGGCCTGGTCGGCGAGCGAGGCATCCTGCCGGCCCAGATATTGCTGGATGCGCGCTTCGGCCGCCTCGGCGAGTTGGCATGGCTGCGCTATCCCACCCTGTTCTGGCTTGGCAGCGACAACTGGGCGCTGCTCGGCGCCAGTTATGCTGGCTGCCTGCTGTCGATCGGCCTGCTGCTGAACTGGCGGCCGCGCCTGGTGCTGATCGGGCTATTCGTGTTGTACCTGTCGCTGTACCAGGTCGGTGATCGTTTCTTCAGCTTCCAGTGGGAGTTCCTGCTGCTGGAGACCGGCTTCATCAGCATCTTCCTCGCCGGCGGGCCCAATCGCGTGCTGGTGTTCCTGCTGCACTGGCTGCTGTTCCGGCTGCGCTTCCTGTCCGGCTTCTCCAAAGTATTCAGTGGCGACCCCACCTGGGCCAACCTGACCACCCTGAACTATTACTTCGAGACCCAGCCCCTGCCGCACATGGGCGCGTGGTACGCGCACCACCTGCCGGATTGGCTGCTGCGTTTCGGCACCGGCGCGAACCTGTTCGTCGAACTGGTGGTGCCGTTCTTCATCTTCCTGCCACGGCCGTTCCGCCTGTTCGCCGCGGCTGCCACCATCGCGATCCAGCTGGCGATCATGCTGACCAGCAATCACAACTTTGTGAACCTGCTGACCATCGCGCTGTGCCTGTTCCTGCTCGATGATCGCGCGGTGCGCGCACTACTGCCGCAGCGCTGGCTTCCTGCACTGGCGGGCGGCGCGGCGCGGCTGAAAGGCTCGCTGCTGCAACTGCTCGCCGCCGTCATGCTGCTCAGCACCAGCCTGGCCACTGCCTACGAACTGGTGCGGGAAGACGGGGTGCGTTTCGCGGTCAACTCGCCGGTCAACTGGGTGCGCGCCTGGGGACTGGGCAACGTCTACCATATCTTCCCGGTGATGCAGACCGAGCGCCAGGAACTGGTGATAGAAGGCAGTCACGACGGCACGAACTGGCAGCCTTACGACTTCCGCTACAAGCCCGACTTTGCCGGCGACCCGCCGCGCCTGATCATGCCCATCCACCCGCGCCTGGACTGGATGCTGTGGTTCGTACCACCACAGGGGGATCGCGAGCGCTACTGGTTCGGCGCCCTCCTCTACCGCCTCAAGCACAACGAACCCGACGTCACCGCCCTGCTGCGTCACAACCCCTTCGCCGACAAACCACCACGCCAGCTGCGGGTAATGGCCTACCGCTTCCGCTTCAGCACGCCGGAAGAGCGCGCGCGCAGCGGCGACATCTGGCAGACCGAACGGCTCGGACAATTCCCGCAGGTGCCAGCGCGTAAGCCCTGAAGCAGGCAATAAGGAACGGTCACCGGAAGCAATCCAAAGGTTTTCGGTCAAGGGCTATCGCCTGACTCGAAAACCGTGGTTCATGTCCATCTACCAGGCAGAATGACGGGCCGGGCTGTAGATTGGCCTGGATAAGCCGCTCCGGCCCTGACACGAACACCGGTTCCCCGATAGAGACCCGGCCGGAGCCCCAGCGATGGCTACATCCAGAACAGGGCGGCAATCAGCAGCATGCCGACGATCAGCGCCTGCACGATGACCTCCGCCTCCATCAGGGGAATGGAGTGCGCCTCGTCGTATTTGCCGCCCCTGGCCATCGACACGCTCCCCGCAATGAGAATTGCCAGGGAGGCAATAGCCGCGAGAACAATAAAGAAGAGTATTCCAGACATGTCAGCACCCTCCCATTCAGGGGTAATTACTACCTTTGAGGGAATCGCCTCACTGCAAAGGTATAGTAATCCCCAGTAATCCTGTCAACTATTAGCCAGGCAAAGGAAACGTAAACACGCTTTCCCTCACTCGATAACATTCCGGTCTATCCCCATCCGTCCCGTTCTCCTCCTGGCACTCCGAAGGCAACTCTGCACCTCCCCATCCTCGCCCATCCTGCCCCGTCGCTCGCGAACCAGGCGGTCTCGGTAGCGACGGTTCGGGGCAAATAAGCCATGGAATCGGGTCAGGTTTGCCCGAGGCGGAGGGACCGGCTGGGCGATAAAGTCCAACGGGCGGCCCTGGGAAGCGGGTAACGGCTGAAGCGGCCCACGGCTCACATCGTCGACGTGAATCCGGGTGTCACGATGCGGCCGATTCCCGCGCGTACGGAGTGTCCTCGAGGAGGGACTCCAGGCGATGCTCGACCTCCCGCTCGAACACCTCGTAGTCGTCGTGGTCCATGAAACGACTGGCCGTATGCATCGCGGTCTCGGCCAGCCCGACGCGCAGTTTGGCGCTGTCCTGGTCGCCCCTCCTGGCATGCTGCATGGCAGAACCGATGTGCTCCATCGTCCGCGCACGCAGCACTTCGTCCATGTGGGGGTGGTGTTCGACCACCGCCCTGTGCGTGTAGTACTTGCCCAGTGCGCTGGATTCGGCGGTTTTAACGTCGACGTACGGCCTTTGCCGGGACGGCTTCTCCGACGGGGATTGACGGGAGAGATGTGGCTTGCCGGCGGGTTCTTCTTCGACGGGAATCTGTTCGATATAGCTGCCGATCCTGGCCCAGATATCGAAACTGCCCTTAGGGTGTTCCATTTGCTTTCGATCACGAATATGTACGTGACGTAGACGCGTCGCAACGGCGATGAACATATGGTGAAGCGACTCGATCAGTGCACGCAGGGTGCCATGTGCACCAAAATGACGGGTATCGCTGTGATCGGATGTCACCGGGCTACTCATAGTGCTTCCTGTAATTCGGTCCATTCGAAACTCGGGGTGATCAGGGCATCCGGCGATCACCGGATAAGGATCTTCAACGAAATGGAAATCGTTTGATGGCGACTGAACTTGAGCCACAATCGGCAATTGGAGAACACCATTCGCCGCGAGGCCTCGAGCGACACGACCGGACCGCGTCAGGATCAAGCCGCCCGAAAGGCTGCTGCTTCAATGCCTGTCGGGATCCCGATCGCGGCGTCTGGCGATGAACCCGACAAAAGCGACGCCGGCCGCAAACATCGGCCAAGCCGCAGGCATGGGTAGCGAATTCCTTGAATAAGGAAGTTAAGCACACTCCCGTGATGCAGCATTATGTGGGTTGCTCTTTGAATCAGCGAGTCAGGACTGATAGTGACCGAATTAAGATTTTCCAACATAAAGGGCTGCAGAAATACTATGAGACTGGCTCGAAGAAGGGTATCCAAGCTACCCATGCCGACAAGTTGTCTCGTCACCTGTTTGTCTTAATTCGAGCAATCCGCCCCGAAGACATGAACCAGTACGGCTGGAAACTGCACGAACTGAAAGGAGATCTTCGCGGTCACTGGTCAGTGAAGGTCAATGGAAACTGGCGAATGACATTCAAGTTTGAAAATGGCGATGCCGTTCTCGTTGACTATCAGGATTACCACTAATGACGATGCACAACCCACCACACCCCGGAGCGATACTTAGGGAAGATGTATTACCCGAGCTGGGCTTGTCGATTACCGAGGCAGCAAACCAGCTTGGCGTTAGCCGAAACTCATTGTCGCGGGTGCTGAACGAACACGCAGCCATATCGCCAGAGATGGCGCTGCGTATCGAGAATTGGTTAGGCGTTGAGAACGGCGGCCGCGCTGAACTATGGGCCGGCATGCAGTTGGATTTTGATATGTGGCACGCAAGGCACCGAGTCGCGTAAGAAGCAACTTACGCCGATCACCATCAGAATAGCGCTCGAAAAAAGGGGACGCATCTAGTTAACGCCCCATCAAGTTGATTTCGGCCTACCACGACCACGCCGCTCAATCTCGTCGACAAAACGCGGGGTGCCGGTCAGTTGGTTACGCGACCACGCCGAGCGTAACAACGCGATCTCCTGATCCGATGCCCCTTGCCGCACATACGCCTGATAGCGTACTCGAGGCTGCGCTTCGTCATCTCTCTCGCCAGCCCTCGGGAAAGGGGCGTGGTGCGGAAAACCGGGACAGAACACAGCTTCGTGATTGCTAACGGGTAAGCAGGCGACGTTGCAGCAGGGTTTGCATATCCCTGCGACCGTCCACTATCAAGTAGATATAGACACGCTTTTTCAGCACGCGATAGATGATCCGGTAAGGCTTGAAGAACACCTCCCGGTAGTCGGTTACGCCCAGGGCCGCGAGTTCTCCGGGATGATTGCCCCGTTCGGGGAAGTCGGCGAGTTTGCCTAGCGTGGTTTCGATCTGATCGAGCAGTCGTTGCGCACTGCGCGGCGAATCGTGTTTGAAGACAAAATCGTACAGACCTTCCAGGTCGCGCTCTGCATCCCGGGTCAAAAAAACCTTGTACGGCATCTCCGCTTAGGAGGTTTTGTTGCGCAGTCGGGTCAGCACGCTGCCTGCAGGCATGACCTTTCCCTCTTCCACCTGCCGATTTCCAAGGGCCAGTATTTTCAGCAGTGCCAGGGTCTCCTGGGTTTCTTCATAACTTTCGATATCCTGCAACACCATTTTCGCTTCGCCGTTCTGCGTGATGATCAATGGCTGCCTTTGTTCGCTCAGGTCGCGCACGACGTCGGCCGCATGGGCTTTGAGATAGCTGATCGGTTTGATCTGGTTGGTCAGTTTCATGCTGTTGATGGGTTGGCTACTGGATTAGTCGGTCTAAATTTAGTCTTCAAATGATCCTCCTTCAAGTTTGAGCGCGCAAGGAGTGAAGCACGGCGCCCGAAAAGCCCGGCTCATGCTTCGCTGGCTTATCGGGCTTGCGGCTCCGGGTATAGGATCAAAGGGGTCGGATCAAAGCGATCAAAGGGGTCAGTTTCGATTGGAGATCAAAGGGGTCAGTTTCGATTGATACCGCTGGGCTAGAGCGGTAGCCTCACGGTTGGGCAAATGATTGCAAGGATCAAGGGGGTCAGTTTCGATTGATGCCGCTGGGATCAAAGGGGTCAGTTTCGATTGATACCGCTGGGCTAGAGCGGTAGCCTCAGGGTTGGGCAAATGATTGCAAGGATGCGATATGCCAAGACCCCCTCGTTTTGTGATTCCCGGCTTGCCTCAGCACGTGATTGTCCGTGGCAACAATCGTGATCCCATCTTTTTAGCGGAAGAAGACTTCTCGGCGTATCTGGAGTGGTTACGATCTGCTGCGGTAAAGCATGGTTGCGCGATACACGCCTATGTGTTGATGACCAATCATGTCCACATCCTGGTCACACCGTCGACAGAACACGGATTGGGCAAAATGGTGCAGATGGTTGGAAGGTACTATGTCCAGTATTTCAACCATCAATACCGGCGGACCGGTACGCTGTGGGAGGGACGGTACAAAGCAAGCCTGGTCGATTCAGAACAGTACTTGTTCACTTGCCAACGCTATATCGAAATGAATCCTGTGCGTGCCAACATGGTTGAGCATCCAGCTGAATATCCCTGGTCCAGCTACTTGGTGAATGCAGGGGACAAGCGATCGGATATGGTTACCCAACATGAATTGTATTTACAGCTGGGTGCTACCGCGGCCGAGCGTCAATTGGCTTATCGTGCTTTATTCAATAGCGATCTTTTGGGTGAGACCCTGGAAGAGATCAGGGATGCTGCAAACAAGGGGTGGGCATTGGGCAGTCCATCGTTCCTGCAAAGGATCGAGGCGATGTTGGCCCGGCCGGTACGAAGGCAGGCCAGGGGAGGCGACCGAAAGTCGGCAGACTATCGAAAGGCTCAACGGATCAATCGAAACTGACCCGAATGGCACTAAGTTAAGGACGTTCAGCACGGTATCGGTTGCGGTGTTGTATCTCTTTCATTTCGTGTCGAGGGCGGTTCATTAGCTGGAAAGGTTTTGGCCTTCGTTTCACACAACGTGGCTCCTGCCGCCCAGGTCTATCGGGGGTAATGGCGTCGGCAATGGTGGCGCGTAGCGAAGCCATTCGCTGGCGAAGTTCACGATCTTTGAGATCGGGCTGATTGAGTAGCGGCTCCCATTGGCGTAGTGCCTCCACACTGGCATTGAAACTGATTCGTCGCG
>JAPTHR010000008.1 GCA_029228645.1 Gammaproteobacteria bacterium Milos-ODIII6 | reverse complement strand
TAATTCCTGGACCGTCTCGGCAGCGTCCTCGGCCTTCGTCGCGCCCTTGCCGAAGACATCCGGGGCGCTGTTCAGCAGCTGCTTCTTCCAGTCGGTGATCTGGTTGGCGTGCACGTCAAACTTCTTGACCAGCTCGGCCATCGTTAGCTCGCCCTGTATCGCCGCCAAGGCCACTTTGGCTTTGAATTCAGGTGAATGGGTTCTTCTCTTCCTTCTCATCGCTTTTCTCCAGAGCAGGATGCTCATGATGGAGGAAGGCACTTATCTCCGTCCAATGACTGTCCAATCAAGTGGGTCCATCTCTTTTCGACCCTGTTCAAAAAATATTGAGCGATGAGTTCAGTTGTACGGAATGTGTTGGGATACAGAGAGAGTGGGGGGCGACGAAGACTTCGTGGTAAATGACTTGATCGGCGAAGCGGGGTCCAAGATGGGCCTTCTCCCTCCCAGGGGGGTGATCCTGGCAAAGTCGGTTTTGCATAGGTCACCATTTTTTTCCTCTGGGCCCGTGAATCCGTTCGAGCCCGCGTTCTAAAAAATCATTCTCCATCGTCAGCTGGCCGATCTTGGCATGCAGCTGTTCGATGGCTTCCACCGAGGCCTCGGCTTTCTGTGCCCCTTTGCCGAAGACATCCGGTGCATTGCTCAGCAACTGCTTCTTCCAGTCGGTGATCTGGTTGGCATGCACGTCGAACTTCTTTACCAGCTCGGCCATCGTCAGATCACCTTGGAGTGCCGCCAGGGCTACCTTGGCCTTGAACTCGGGGGAATGGTTACGTCTTTTCCGTCTCATGACTTCTCTCCAGAGCATATTGCTCATGATGGAGGAACCACTTATCTTCGTCCAATGACTGTCCAATCAGATGGGTCTAGCTCTGTCTGCTCGAGATCACGCAGCCGTTTCGCTTCGGAGACCTCCATGCCGCCGTACTTCGATTTCCAACGATAGATCGTGTTCTCAACCACACCGTGACGGCGGGCCAGATCCAGCACCGAGGCGCCGGCCTGGTGCTCCTTGAGGATCGAGATGATCTGTTTTTCCGAGTAGCGCTCGCGCTTCATCTTGGGACCTCCTTGGGGTCAAAATACAAGGAAATCCCACATTCCGCATGGCTCGGATTACGGGGGTACGATCAAAAAAGATAGTAGCCAATACGGTGCGCCAGGGTGTGGGTCAACTGGACCAGTTCAGCTTTCGTCGGAGCCTTGGGTAAGTGTATGCGCTGCGCCACCGAACCTGTTGAGTTCGCTCGCGACCCGACCAGCATCAAGCCCATAGCTAAGGTAATTCTTCACCTACGCGCTTCAACACAACCACGCGGCCATCGATCTGTTGTAGCCACCGCCTAAAGGGGAAAGTCGCGATTTCCTGATAACCGTCAACAGGCCCCGACGCGACGATATATTCATCGTCCTCTACCCACCACCAACTCTTTCCTTCCCTGCCCCTAGGAGAACCCGCCTTGTTCAAGTACCACGCGTTAAACTCATATCCGCCATCGATTGCGGTGGGCTCGACCCGTTGTTCTTCCATCAGCCACCTCAACGCCTCCCATCGCTTGCTGTTCCATTCGAGATAATCTCTTGTTGCGACTACAGAGAACAATCCCGCCGCAACAACAACCAACCAGCCTGAATAAAGGGCTATCCTGAAAGAGCGAATATGTTTTTCGAACTGCATCTGTGTGGTGACCAGCACCAGTGCAATAGGAACGCAGAACAGAATGTAACGATCGAAAAATGATTCCGTCGCAACGATGATCAGTGCTGAATATCCAAGCAAGATGACCCCGAGCATTACCGCTGTGGCAACAGCTGGACTTCTCTCCCGCCGCTTCAGCTTTTTGAACGACGTTTCCACGAATGCCCACAAACGTTCCAGGAGCACCAGCATGCCGAGAAATGACAAAACCGTTGCTGCCGTCCATGCGTGATACAACCACATCGGGTGAGGCGGAAAATTCTGATTCAGCAAGAACGTGTCTCTAAGCGTCAACGGTCCGATACCCCAATAGGCCAGGACGTTTCCACCTGAAGGCATTCGCACCGACGTAAAGAAGAAAATGACTGACAGGAGAAAGACCATGAGGACCACCCTAACGATGAGCTTCCTTCTTTCTCTGTGTTCCTCGCCAAGCGACGCCTTGAGAAAAACAAAACCTGAAACCGGCAAGATCGAAAGGCCTACGTACTGCAGGAGTGAAAGCCCTCTGGCGGCAACGTCGCCCGCAAAATCAAGTGGGTTCCAAATAATTTTTGACAACGTGCTCTGTAAAGTCGGAGCAACTCCGATGTCCGCCCGTCCGTTTACTGAGAGCCACAGCTGCAACGCTTGGTAAGCAAGGGCGCCTACTGCAAATGGGAGGAGCGCGATCAGTACTCCTTTTATAGATTTGTTCGGCTGCGCCCACACATAAGCTGCGGCAAAGCCGAGGGGAATGACGAAACCGAGTTGGCGGTTCAATATTGCAGCACATGAAAAGACCACACCGCCAACGAGCCACTTGACACCGTCGCCCTGAAGTTCACGCATCAGCATGATCACCGATGTGACAGCCAGAAAATAGAACGGCACATCAGTCATAAAGGTGTTGGATAGTGAGTAATAGACAGGATTGACAGCAACAGCGGTTGCACCCAACAGAGATATTCGCGACTCTACCTTCAGATTTCGCATCAATGCGTAAGTGGCAACAATTCCGCCAAGTCCAGCCAGTAGTGTTGACAATCTCAGGACCCAGAAGTCAAAGCCGAGAACGTAAACGAACGCGGCAGCCCAATACGCCTGCACGAAACCCATAGATTGGGACCAAGCGTGGAGTTCGAAGCGGCCAATATCGACAATAGCCTTTACCGAAAGCGCGTAAACCCAGTCATCGTTCAGAGGAAAGTTTCCAGTGGGATTGTTGATAAAAGCCAGAACTATCCAGATGCATGCCAAAATCAGTACGTTGTACAGGTCGGCGCTGATTCTTTTGTTACTTCCCGAGGCAATTTCCATAGCTGTGTTTCCTTCTTTTCCGCTTGGCCGTGATCCAACAACCCGTCTGGCGAATCACCTTCTGTCGATTCTTACTCAATTCATTATCCACGCAACTCAAATGACACTAGGCTCGGTGTTTGTCAACGAAGTTGCCCGATTTTTTCATGCGACTTTCTTTTGCGCGGTGCCGTCTGATTCCTGGTCCCGTGTTGGGTTCAGCCACACCTCATCGATCGGCGTCCAGTTCCGCGTTTCACCTGACCAGCGCTCTGGCCGTGCTTGTTTGGCGTCTTCATAGAGCCGCTTCCTTGCAGCCAGAATCGCGATATCTTCGCCACGATGTCGCTGACCGGGTGTGACGTACCGGATGCTGCTGTGGCGGTGTTCCTCGTTGTACCACTGCACGAAACGGTGGACCCATTCGCGGGCCGCGCTCAAACTCGCAAACGGCTTGCTCGGATAGGCTGGCGTGTATTTCAGTGTCCGGAACAAACTTTCCGAGTACGGGTTGTCATCACTGACTGACGGGCGACTGAATGACGGCACGACGCCCAGCCGCTGCAAGGTCGCCAGCATGGTCGCACCCTTCATCGGGCCACCGTTATCGGAATGCAGCACCAAGCCCTCTTCACAGATACCCTCGGCCAGGCAGGTCTTGCGGATCAGCACGCTGGCATGATCGGCCCTTTCGTCTTCGTGGACCTCCCAGCCGACGATCTTGCGGTTGAAGATGTCTTCCACCATGTAAAGCCGGTAGAAGACCCCACGGATCGCCGCGGCCAGATAGGTGATGTCCCACGAGTAAACCTGATTGGGTCCCTCGGCCTTGAAACCCTGCGGCTTCGGGACTTTTCGGGGCGCCTGAGCACGGCCACGCCGTTGCTGCTGGCCGTCCTCGCGCAACACTCGGTAGAAGGTCGATTCCGAGGCCAGGTATTCGCCTTCATCGGCCAGTCGCGGCACGATCTGTGACGGTGGCAGACTCTGGCAGGTCGGCTCGTTGCACACTGCCACAATCCGCTCACGTTCCTCGGGTGACAGCTTGTTGACCGGCACCCGCTCGGCAGCCGCTTCACGGCGTCGGTCTGACAACCGCTTCTCGTCACGTTGCTGGCATTGCCAACGCCGCAGCGTGCGCACGTCGATCTCGAGTACTGCGCAGGCGCGTGCCTGCCGGGCGCCGGCCGTACAGGCTTCGTCTATCAGTTCAATGGCCATCTGACGGTCTTCAGGCATGATCAATCGTCCCCGTCGCCCCCCCAGATGGCCTGGGCTTTTTTTTGCAGCACCAACAACGCAGCCGCCTCGGCCAGCGCCTTGTCCTTGCGCCGGAGTTCCTTCTCCAGCCGACGTGTCTTCTTGCGCTCAGCTTGCAACTCGCGCCGCTCGGTCGGACTCAGTCGCTGCGTATCATCAGTACCGCCCGCCGCCGCTTCACGCCAACGCTGGATCTGTTCCGGATACAAGCCCTTGCGCCGACAGTACTCGGCCAGTTCCTGCTCGTTCAGCGCGGCCGTCTCGATGACGACCGCCAGCTTGTTCTCTCCACTCCAACTCTCGGGATTCGACGGATCTGCCGGCACCACCTGACCCTCTGCTCGGTAACGATTACGCCAAGCATAAAGGGTTGGCTCGGAAACGCCCGTATCCCGGTGCACCTGGGCAACCGCTTGGGCATTCGGCGGCATCATCTTGCGAACCACCTGCTCTTTGAATTCATCGCTGTAACGCGACATGAATAACTCACTTTCCGCTCCCTCAGAGATTAAGAATTTCAAACCAACTCGCCGGGCATCTATGCTGACAGAGGGGGCCTGCTAGTCTGGGCATCTTCGATGCGTTTTATATGGAAAACAAGGATAAAAATAGTAAACAGGAGTTGTTTTTATCTGGCGGTTTCAACTTTACGCTTCATGGCTGCACGCATTTCGCCGAGCATGGCGGAGAGACGCATGAGAAAATAGAACCTTCGATTCGAGTCGAAAGTGGTAAGCGTGCGTAAGGTATATACAGTCATTTTCCTGAACATATAGATTTTTAATCCACTCGGGCGGGAAGGTGTCAGCGTTCCGGCGGTATAGGATCGGATGTAGCTTTTTCTCATCATGTAGGTGGTTTTCATCCTATCCTTTAATATCATGTGCTGCTGGCGCAACCGTGGGAAATAGAAGATGCGGAGCCCATGATCAAGACAACGCCTTACGAAGTCGATGTCTTCTCCTCCCATCAAATTGTGGCCCTGCGGGCCAATGTCGACTGAAAAGCCTCCAACCTTATCTAACGTTGACCGGCGTACTGTCAGATTGCCTCCACTTGGTAACTTGTCACTGGGTAACAATTCCTTTGGTGTTTCGCCCAAGTCGAATTCTGGAAAAGGGCGTATCCGGATTCTGTATTCACCGGTCACATGAACCCACGTCGGTTCAGTTCCATCCCAGGCAGGTACCAGGCGTCCGCAGATGATGCCGTAATCAGGGTATGAGGAGAGGGCTTCCAATAAGTTAGTTATAAAATCCGGTTGGATTAGTTGATCGTCATCCAGAAAGCAGAGAGCATCCGATTGAGTTTCTGCTATTGCTCGATTCAGAGCGTAAGATTTACCAGGCTTGGGCTCCTCGATACAGCGTAGGGTGAGAGGCGCGAGTTTTTTTGAGTCAGCAAGCGCATTGACGTAGTCAACCGTTTTGTCGGTACAGGCATTGGCTATTACGAGTAACTCTATTTGTTGTCCAGTTGGCTTGTCGGCGTGGAAAAAACGTATAAGGGCGTCTTTCAGCAGGTCGATACGGTTATGGGTGCAGATTATGAAGGAGAGAGACATCGTGCTGTAGCAACGGCTTCTTTATAATTAACGATATTGTTCATCATATTCTATGGATACGGATTTGGCTCAAGCGCGTATGACGAGAGCTTGGCTGTAGTGAGAGATAATCGATCCAGCTCCGATTGTTCGATACACCCTGCGACGTTCCCCCGTGGGCTTTGCCGGCAGCCTCAGCGCTTGAACCACTGGATGCGTTTCCCCAGATGCAAGTCTCTCAGTAACCCATCTCTCATCAGCCGGTCGAGTTCCGCTTCGTGCGAACCCTGGCGGTCCTTCACCTGGTAGAGCCGACCCTTCGCGGTTTGCAGCGAGCCGAACCGCTCGCCTTTCTCCAGCCGATCCATCAGTTCGACGAAGGCCTCGGTGCTGTCGGAAACGGCGCGCCAGAACAGGGTCAGTTCGTCATCCGAGGCCTTCACCTCGGGGCTGACATGCGCAATCAGGTCGCCGGTATCGATGCCGGCGTTGATGTAGTGGATGGTGCAGCCGATTTTTTCCGGCTCCTGGTTGTACAGAGCCCAAAAGGTGCAGTCCGCGCCGCGGTACTCGGGTGACAACCCGCCATGCAGGTTCACGATGCCGAGCCGTCCTTTCTCCAGCAGTTCTCCCTTGATCAATGAGGTGCCGAACACCGCGATCAGGTCCGGCTGGATGCGATCCACGATCGCCAGTACGTCCGGGTGATTGATGTGGGGCACTTCCTGGCGCAGGTCTTCCCTCGCCAGGCGGGGTGTTTCCAGGCCAAAGAAGAATTCGGCCTCCCTGTTGCCGGTGTAGCGCTTGCGGTCGCGAAGCCAGCGCGACACTTTGCGCTGCAGCAGGGCCGGCTTGCGCAGCAGTTTCCAGATCTTCTTCAGGGTCAGTTCACTGCCCGATTCCTGGACGATGGCCTTGGGGTCACAGGCCTCGCACAGCCGGTTGGCGAAATGCAGGTGGCGTGGCGACTGGCCACACAGGATCACAACGGAGAGATTGGACATGCCGGGGCTTCCTGCGCTAAGGGATGGCGATGTCGGCCATCTGCATCATCAGGGCGTCTGCGTAGAACTTGGTCGCCCAATTGGGGAACTCGAACCGCGAGTAACCACCCCAGATCGGGGCCGAGCCCGCGATGGCGCCATCGTGCGGCTGATGGTCGCCGCTCAGGCGCTGATTGCGTTTGAGGTACTGGATGCCCCGCGCGGCACTGTCGGCCGCCCAGGGGCTCTTTGTATGCTGGTTGATGCGTAGCCAGATAAGACTCATCTGGGCCACCCCGGTGAGGCAGCAGTAGCTCGCCTTGGGCTGCCAGTTCTCGTCATAGGTGCCGGCCAGCCAGCCATCGGCACGCTGTGCATCCGACATTGCCCTGGCGGCGCGCGTGGCGGAATCGATCAGGGCCTCGTCCTGCAGCAGCAGGCCGCATTCGAGGATGCCGCGGATTGCGTAGGCGATGGTGTGGGTGAAGGGGGCGACGTTCGGTACGAAGGCGTTGGTCGCGTACCACCCCTTCTCGTTCTGCTGGCTGAGCGCCCAGGACATGTTCTTTTTCACGGCGTCCACGAAGGCGGGCTCATCCGCGAGCAGCCCGGCGCGCAACAGCGCCCAGGCGGCACGCGTGTTGTAAGTGTGCGGTACGTCGTTATGCACGCTGCGGCGCCAGCAACCGTCCTCGTCCTGCTGCTGCACCATCCAATGGCCTGCCTTCACGGCCGCTTCGGCGCACTCGGGGCGGTCCAGACGGGTTGCGCCTGCCACGATGCCATGCAGGATCTGGCCGGTGTTGAAGATCACCGGTTTGCTGCCCGCCTCGCCGAAATGCCCGGGGAAGGAGCCATCGGTGTTCTGGATGCTCAGTTCCCAGTCGATGATGCGGTTGGCGCGTGATCGTAGCTCGGGCCGTGAGAGGACCTCTTCCGCGGCAACGAAAGTCTCGACGATGTAGCCGCTGGTCTCCGGATAGCTCGGTAGCCAGTTGTCCTCGAAGCTCCAGCCCGCGGAGACACCACCCTGGTCGGATTGGCCTTCGCGGATATCCTGTGCGCGGCACAGCCAGTCGATCGCGGCTTCGAGATGGGTGCGGTCGTCCAGTGCCGCTTGCCGTGCCGTGCCGACCAGGTCGGCACCGATCAATTGCAGGCAGTAAGGGCGCCAGGGCCGGTAGCGGAAGGGCAGGGCGAGCAGCCGTTTCACAGTGGGATACTTCCTTTCAAATGCTCAGAACTTATTCGATGGACGCGTCCGTCGCCAGGGAGAGCGATTCCGGCAGGGGGACATGGCTGACTACGTAGCGATGCTTGCCTGAGCGTTCCGGCGGTATCGTGTCGACCAGTTTCACCTCGACTCTGACCTGTTCGCCCAGGCGCGCCTGAATCCCGGCGACGATCGCCGTTGCGCCCTGTGGCTGCCAGCCGCTGGACCGCACCACCTGTGCCTCGACTGTGGTGATGTCGTGCTGTATGACTTTGAACTCCTGGACGCCCGGAACAGCCCGAAGCACATAGATCAGCGCCAGGGCATGCATGATGGTGCCATCGGCACGCACGATGAAATCTGTAGTCCGGCCTTTGACTTCGCCGAGCACATGCAGCCCCCGACCCTGTTCGCACAGTGCGTCGGTGGCCTGAACGATATCCCCGGTGCGGTAGCGGATGAAGGGCTGGGCGAAGGACGTGAGTCCGGTGATCACCGCCTCGCCATAATCGCCCGGCGCCACGGGTCGGCCCCTGGGATCGAGTACCTCGAGGATATGGTTCTCGCTGAGCAGCAGCATCTGGCCGGCCGGCGATTCGTGCGCGGTGAAACCGATATCGCGGCTACCGAATTCGTTGGCCACCGGTACGCCGAAGGCCTGTGAGATGAGCTCGCGCTGTTGCGGATAGAGTGGCTCGCCGGTCGTGCAGACCACTCGCAGCTTGGTTGTCTGCAGCGACTGCCCGGTTTCCAGCGCGCGTGCGGCCAGCAGCGCGATGCTGCTGGCATAGCCGTACACGCAGACGGGCCGGAACGAGCGGATCGCCTGGATGTAGTCATCCATGTGCTGTGGCGACATGTCGAACGCATTCAACACCAGCTGGTTGAACAGGCGGTCGCGGATGGTCTTGATCCGGTCGGTCTTGTTGAGTTCGACCGGGGCGCCCCACAGGTAGACCTCGGGCTCCCCTTCACGGACGCCCCACCAGCGGCGTGCCCGCATCCGTCCGGCGGCATCCGAGGCCTGGCGCAGACGACCGTAGTAGAAGATCAGCGGTGAGCCGCTCGAGCCGCCGGTGTTGTACTGGTAGGTTCCGCCCGGGACGCCGTGCCAGACCATCGCGTCCTGGTGTTTCTGCATATCGCCCTTGTCGGTGGTCGGCAGCTTGCGCAGGTCCTCTAAGCCCAGTTGCGCATCCGAGGAGGTGTCCAGGCCGGCCTCGTCGATATGCTGCGCATGCCAGGGGCTATGCTGGCTTGCTGATTGGAGCAGAAGATGAAGCTTTTTCATCTGTAGCTGCTCGATGCCCTCGCGCGATAGCCACTGCGACTGCTCGAGGTCGTCCAGCATGGAAAAGGTCGGCCGTTTGAGCAGGTATTCGTGTAGCGGGTAGGTGAGCTTGCGTACGATGGCGCCGGGTAGTCGCAGCATGTAGGTTCGGAACTCTTGATGGAATTATTTCTGTAGGCGTCGGGTGTTATGGTAGCCAGCGTTCGCTAGACATGCCAGAGGCCAGGGCCACGAAGTTAAAGAACACTCGATGAGTGACGAAAAAAGGTTAGTTCCGACTGACAATCCACATTCCTTGGGTGATGTGGATTGTCAGGGGATTCTCAGGGCTCCACAGGTAACCCTGATGACGGACTTGTTGCTGGGCAAAATTTGTTTATGGAAGACGTCAGAAAATGAAAGACTTCAATGAGCTCGATATTGCGGTGTTGATCCCCTGCTATAACGAAGAGGTCACTATCGCCCGGGTGGTGGAAGATTTCCGTAAGGCGCTACCGCAGGCCGCGGTTTACGTTTACGACAACAATTCGGCTGACCGGACCATCGAGCGGGCAGAGGCTGCCGGTGCAGTCGTGGGTCGGGAGCGCCTCCAGGGAAAAGGTCACGTCGTCCGGCGAATGTTTTCCGATATCGAAGCGGATGTGTACGTTCTTGTGGATGGGGACGATACCTACGAGGCCTCTGCTGCGCCCGCATTGATTGAGCACCTCGAAAGCGAGAAGCTGGATATGGTCAATGGCGCGCGGATAACGAACCTCAAGGAGGCCTACCGGCTTGGGCACCGCTTCGGCAATAAGCTGTTGACGGGGCTTGTGCAGCAGATATTCGGCAAGCAGATTGACGACATGCTTTCAGGCTACCGGGTGTTCAGCAGACGGTACGTGAAGTCGTTTCCGGCGCTGTCATCGGGTTTCGAGATAGAGACGGAGCTAACCGTGCATGCCCTGGAGCTGCACATGCCGATCTCCGAGGTCAAAACGGATTACAAGGACCGTCCGGAGGGATCGGTCAGCAAGCTGAGCACCTACCGCGATGGTTTCAGAATACTGAAGACCATTGTGATTCTGGTCAAAGAGGAGCGGCCACTACTCTTCTTCACTTGGTTGTTCGCGGCGCTGTCGCTGGTATCCCTCGGCCTCGCTGTCCCCATAGTCATGGAATATCTGCACACCGGGTTGGTGCCTCGTTTCCCAACCGCAATTCTTGCAACAGGAGTCATGCTGCTCGCGTTTCATGCACTCTTCAGCGGCTTGATACTGGATACGGTTACCCATGGCCGTCGTGAGATGAAGCGTATGGCCTACCTTGCTGTAAGGCGGTAACGGTTGTTCGTTTCTGAGCGTGACGAGAGCAGAACCATGCTCAGGCTGAGCAGACTGTACCGGTCGCAGTTCTTTCGCTTTTCGCTTGTCGGCGGGATCGGCTTTTTTGTCGATGCACTGGTTCTCTACGCGCTGATCTACCTCGCGGATGCAGGGTTGCTTTTGGGGCGTGTGTTTTCCTACATGGCTGCTGCGACCACGACCTGGTATCTGAACAAGCTGTTCACCTTTGGCGACGCGGCTTACATGCATCCGGTCAAGCAGTGGGCCAGGTTTCTCGTGACCAACGGGGTCGGCGGGTTGGTCAATTACGGGGTCTATACACTTATCGTCCTGGCCTATGCAGACCACCTGCTTGCGCCGCTGGTAGGGGTCATGGCGGGATCAATCGCTGGGCTTGTATTCAATTACACCTTGTCAAGACATTTTGTTTTCAACCAGGTGCGATCCTGAATTTTCGCATCCGGTTCCGGAGAGTTTTTCGATCCATGAAACAACCACTACCTGTATTGGCGACCAAGTACGCAGTCGTTTTCCTGGCCGCAGCCTCCCTGGGACTACTAGGGTTGCTGTTACTCAAAAGCATCGTGGATGTCGATGCGCATTTCGATTCCTGGTGGTATCACCTGCCGTGGGCCGCGAGGCTCGTGGGGCTGATCTCTCCGGAAGCGTTTCAGTTCGAACCCATCGCCGCCGTCCGATACCAAGGATTCCCTTTACTGCCGGAGTTTCTGCAGGGCGTGCTTTGGCGAGTGACCGGAAGGGTCGAAAGTGCCAATCTGGTAAGCATGTTTGGACTTCTGGCCTTCGTCTGGTTTTTGCAGCATTTCTTCAGGATTCGCTTCTGGCTGGCAGTGCCTGCCCTGTTGGCGGTACCGCTTATCCAGGGGCAGGCCACGTCCACGTATGTGGATTTGCTCGCCAACCTCGCATTTGCAGCCTTCCTGCTACTGATTTACCTCGCCTACACGCGAGAGAATGCTGTCAATAAGAAATTCTTTGTTGTCCTTGTACTGAGTGCTTTTATTGCAGCAAATAGCAAACTACAGCTTATTCCTTTGATCGCGGTTGGAACCCTTTTTGCTGCGCTTGTGTTGAGAAAACAACTCGGTCGAGCGATCGGATTCGATGGAAAACCAGGGATGAGGTCCATCCTGGTAGTGATCTGCCTGTCACTGGTGTTTTTTGTTCCGCTTAAAAACCTGGCCCTGCATGGAAACCCCTTTTTCCCGATCAAAGTCGAGGTTTTGGGACATGCCCTGAACTACGCGGAGGTGCCTCCGCCGAAGGATCTGCATGCGGGTGAGTTGGCCGATGCCTCCAGGGTAAAGAAATGGTTCTACTCGGTTTTCGAAATCGGAATGGGGCCCGTCATCCACGTCAAGCGCTGGAGTATCGATTCAGCTGCCCCAGAAGGGTCGCCCATGGGTATCCAGGGCGGATTATTCGGCTACTACGTGATCTTTCAATTGTTGTTGTTCGGGTGGCTATTGGTTTCAGGTGCAGCTAGAAGATCCCGCGTCTACCCGCTGGCTTTTATCGGTTTATGCGTTATGGGCGCGGCGTTGATGCCCGCCTCGCACCTTGTCCGATATTACATGTTTTGGTTTATCTGTCTTATCTCATTAAATCTACATTACCTTTCAAGTTATTCTTTGACGATAAGGGTAGGTTTTTCCGCGTTATTTTTTGCAGTTGTGTTGATTGTTGTCGATGCCAGTGATCAGAACTTCGTACGCCCCAAGTTCAAATCGTTAGCAGAGCTGCTGGAGGAGCGGGTAAACCCAAATATCCTCGAATCCGCTAGAGGTAAAGGTAATAGTTGTCTCGCATTGGATCGTGCAAATGAGCCTTTCTTGTACGCGTCATTCTGGCACAAGGATTCTCACTACATAGTCAAGGCTGGGCCGTTTTACTCGAGCGATCCGGTTGAAATCGAAAAGACGTGTGGTAACCGGGACATAATTCGTTCAATGTGAACTAAGTAATTATCCTTAATTGTCCAGTCCCGAGTGCTTATAAACCTTCTTTGAAAATAAATTCGGCTGATCTTTCTACCACTGTTTTAACGCCTGTATATGTGTGATGTGTCCTAGCGCTTTTTGCGAGATATGGTGATTGTAGACATCCAGATAATTCTCCAGGGTATGCTTGATATCTGCCGATGAATAAAAGCCGAGCTGATGCCGTGCTTCCGGCACACCTCATTGACCGCCAGGCCGGCCTCGGCCTCTTTCAGGATCGAGACGATCTGCGTCTCGGTGAATCGCGACTTTTTCATCAGTGCCTCCTCGGCTAATCATGCCAGAGGTCTCTACTAATGAGCTGTCTACCTATTGGGGGAGCTTACGATGGGTTTGGGGGATCTTTGTCGTTTCAAGTGGATTTTAGGATGGAGCCCGCCAGGCTGGCAATCACGTAGATCATTGCGATGAAGGTCTGGTAGTTCCGGTATCCGCGTACCCTGGCTCTTGCTGCCTGAAAAAGAAATAACTTAGCTGTAACAATATTTTTCAATCAATGGCTTTTTGAGCGTATCCGGCGCAAAGTAATAAATGTAAAAAATAAAATCAACAAAAATAAGACAACTGGGGTGCCAATGGCCACAATTATATTTTTATGGCCTTTGTCAAAATCTTCAACCGCTCTAAGGTATGTTAAAAATAGTCCAGTTGTCGGTGTGAAGTCTTTTTCGTTAACGCAAATATTTTCTTGTTGCAATAATTTATAGAAGTCTGAAGTTGTTGTGGCTGTGAGATTGTTGTTGTTATTAATGTATTCCAGTATGCGCCCAAGCCTTTCGGCTACGTCAGGGTCAGGAGCTCCGTAGCGACTTAGGCTAAAGCTATGCATCAATATATTGACGCTGCATAACCCGTTATCAGTGGCTTGCTCCAGAATTTCTTTTAATTCCCTGTAGGTGCTCCCCTCAATATCCACATGGCGTTTCGATTCCCAATTGCCAATTTTTACCTGATTGTAGTGCGTAAGTGGTAATTGGATTACTCCCTCGATCGACGATACAGTATTGCTCAAAGGTATATCTTCTGCCAAAGATGAGCCAAAGCCTAGAGAGGAGTCAATCGACAGTCCGGAATCTTTAACAGCCTTAACCGTATTTAAATTTGCTTCAAACGCACCTGCTCTGTGTGCGATCACCGGTTTCCCCGTCCAATTGTGAATCAGTTCGATTCCTTTGGAGAGGATTTCGACTTGTTTTTCGTAACTGGCTTTGGACATCACTGAAACCCCAAACATTGGTTGTGGGTGTGTATGCAGTTGAAGGTCATGGCCTTGTTCATGTATTGCATTTGCGGCCAACCTTATTGGAAGAGCCCCATGGGCGGCGGATTCGTAAACGTTTAAATAAAACGTCCCTTTTGTTCCATGGGAATCTAAGATATCCATTATTTTGGTAATTCCCCACTCCTCTTCTATGCCGTCAAAACGCCCCCAGATTTGGGCGTCTGGGTTTCCGTTGGAGTAGGATTCGACATCAACGGTGAAAAGAACAAAAGTCTTGGCGTGATTATTGCCACTTAATAAAAGCAATAAAATTAACAGAAGAGAAAAATGATGCTTGTTAAAAAATCGCACTTGTATCTCCAAAAAAATAATGATTATGAATGAGTGCCCGAGCATGGCAGCGAAAAATGTCTGGAATCTAATTCCGTACGCACCCTCTTGCCTGTTGGTAGCCAAAAGGCAACGCCTTTTGTGATTTTCGACATGCCGGGAGAAAGAGCAATGACTGCGAAACAGGATCGCGCAAGGGGTCTTAAGGTAAATAAATGAATTTAGCTTGGGCTGGGGATCAATCTGGATAAGCCAGTCACAGTGACAATCTCTTAAAAATAGACTCCGGAATAGCGCGAATGATCCGCATGATCGGACTCCAAATCCACGGTGTATAGCGCGTGTTTTTGTTGCGGGCTATTGCGTTCGAGATATCTAAAGCAACCGATTCCGGCTTCGCCCACATAATTCCTTTTTCAAACGAACTCGTCATCGGCGTATCGACAAAACCGGGCTTTATCGTCAATACATTTACGCCGGATTTGTAGAGTCGATTTCGAAGACCCTGCAGGAATATTGTCACGGCCCCTTTTGCAGTGCCATAGACATAATTGCTTTGTCTTCCCCGGTCCCCCGCAACGGAGGAAATCACTGCAATTGTTCCGTGGCCCTTCTGTTCAAAATGGTTGGCCGAATGGGTAAGCAGCGAAATGGTGCTAAGTGCATTGATCTCAAATTCTTTCTTCGTAAGCTCAAAAGATTGTTCGCAGGTCGTTTGGTCTGGCAGAGTGCCGTGCGCGATAAGGATCAGATCAAGACCGTCCAAGGCCTCGATGGCAGAGTCGATCACCGACTGGTGTCGATCGTAGTCAAGCACATCCAACGTGGCGGTTTGGACAGTAGATGCGCCGCGCACCGTAAGATCTTCCGCGGTCGCGTTGAGCTTGTCGGTGTCTCGCGCTACAAGGAATAAAGCATCTCCCGCTTCGGCAAATAGCCGCGCAGTTGCTTGGGCGATTGCTGAAGTTGCCCCGATGATCAGTGTCTTTCTCATACGCTTGTCGTCACCCGCCGCCAAAAGCTCGAAGAAATGTGTGGATCGATGTAGTCCGACATCTTTGTCCAGTTTGGGTAGCCCTGTTGGAAGTCGCTAGGCTGCATACGGGCATCCTTGGATGGATTCACGCGCCCTCCCACCGACCGCGTCACCTCGTCCAGTTGATCGAGCAGGCGCAATGTCTTCTCACCGTTGTTGGGAAAATCGAGTGCCAGCGTCGCCCCAGGTAGCGGGAAGGACAACAAACCGGGTGAGGGTTTGTCGCCGAACAGCTTGAGCACGGCAAGGAATGACCCGACGCCGGCCTTGCCGATGCGCACCAGTATCTCGCGTATCGCACCCTCCATATGATCAGTGGGTACCGCGCATTGGTACTGGAAAAACCCCTTCGAGCCGTAGATGCGGTTCCAGTCGTTAATTGCATCCAAGGGATAAAAGAACGGCTGATAGTGCACTAAACCCTTCACACGTTCCGACCATTGTTTGTGGTAGTAAAGCGTATTGAATAACTTGAGCGTCAACCCATTGATTAGTGCAAACGGCGGGTCGGCGGGAAAGGTAAGGCGCAGCTTCGAAGGTGTCGGCGCCTTACCTTCGATCGCCCCGGCGTAATTGCCTCGGATAAACAAGCCACGTCCAAGCTGATCACCCTTCGCAAGGCAATCGATCCACGCTACCGTGTGCTCGAAGGCCTGATCGGATTCGCGCGCCAGCGTGAAAAACTCATCGAGGTTCTTGTAGCGAAGCACCTCATGGTCAATGAAGGCGTTATTGATGGGATGCAGCTGGATCTCGGCCCAGGTGATCACGCCGGTCAAACCCAACCCGCCGATCGTCGCGCGGTAAAAAGCGTTGTTTTCACTGGGTGAGCAGATCATCCGGGTGCCGTCTGAGCGCAGCAGTTCGAAACACCGCACATGCTGCCCGAAGGTTCCGGCTTTGTGATGATTTTTGCCATGGACATCGTTGGCAATCGCTCCGCCGACTGTCACGAATTGGGTTCCGGGGGTGACCGGCAAGAACCACCCTCTAGAGACTATCAGTTGCAGGATATCCCCAAGCAACACGCCCGCCTCGCAGCGAAGAACGCCCGTTTCACGATCAAAACCTATGAATCGATCCAGAGGACGACAATTCAGGACGTATCCTCCTTCGTTCAGGCAGACGTCGCCGTAGCTTCTGCCGTTGCCGAACGGGAGGAATGTCTTATCGGACTTCGCCTCTATTGACAAAGAGTCATTGCGCCAAAAAATACTGTGGGCCTCTTGGTCCACGTTGGGAAAGCGCCCCCACGATTGATAATGCTTGCTTGTCATGTTAAACCGCCAGCCAAAGTAAAATAGCCCCGACCCCTGCGAGCCACTGGCTGCGACGATCACGAATCACGAACACTACCGGGTCTTCATGCAGTTCGTCCCGACGTGTGAGCAACCATATCCGTGTCACCATATAGAGCATCAGCGGACAAAGAAGCCAAATGACTTCCGGGTGAGTGTAGAGATCACGCACTGCTTCACTGTTGATGTAGAGGGCCAAGACGAGAATCGCCATATAGGCGCTGGTGCTGCCAAACTGCGAAAGCGTTTCGAGATCTGTCGTGGTGTAACCACGGCCAGATGAGTCTGTGCGTTCCTGTTGTTGCATGGTTAGCAACTCGGTAAACCGCTTCACCAGTGCCAGACTCAAGAAAAGAAACATTGAGAATGCCAGTAGCCAGAAGGAAGGTACAAGAGAAATTGCTGCAGCACCGGCGATAATTCGCATTGTGTAGAGACTGGCAAGGGTCAAGACATCTACCAATGCGGCGCGTTTGAGCCTGAACGAGTACGCCAAGGTGATGACGTAGTAAAGGGCGAGTACGGCGATAAACTCAAAGGGAAGTAACAGCGCGATGGTGAAAGCGGCGATGAGCAAAGCGGGAATCAATAGCGCGCCATAAACAATGGAGATACTGCCTGCAGCAAAGGGACGCTTCCGCTTGGTTGGGTGTTGTCGATCGTCTGGAAGGTCCAGCAAGTCGTTGAGCAGGTAGACGCTGGACGCGCACATTCCGAATGCGAAAAAGGCGAGCACAGCCTGTCCGACAAGTAGAGGGTCACCGAACCGGTGGGCCATCAAGAGCGGTACAAAGACCAGGATGTTTTTCAGCCATTGGTGGAGGCGCAAGGCCTTTAGGTAGCGCTTGAGGGGGCTGCCTTTGCGGTCGTCGAAAACGCGTGTGACGTTGCATGCACGTTTCGCCACCTGTTCGACGCCGCGTTCGGGGTTGATCAACAAGGCTGAATTGGCAGCCTCCCACAAAGGGAGATCGACCATGGCGTTAGCGGCGTAATCAAATCCCTGATCGCCGAAGCCCTCCCTTAACTTTTCGAGCTTGCGTTTTCCGGACAGGTTTACCCGAGAGTTACTCGCCAGGACGTCGTCGAAAATACGGAGATGCAGCGCAACAGCGGTGGCGAATTTTTCGTTCGACGCGGTGGCAAGTATCAACCGTCGTCCAGCAGCATGCTCTCTCTTGAGGTAATCGAGAAACTCGTCGTGGTAGGGCAGCAGCCCGACGTCTATCTCGACCCGTTGCGCGATCTCATGTTTCAGATGCGCTTTGCCCTTGAGGAGCCATATCGGGAGCAGAAAGGTGAACAGGATGTTGCGTTTTAACAACGCAAATACCGACTCGATCAAAAGATCACTGCGAATCAGTGTGCCGTCCATGTCGACAGCAAGAGGAAGCTTGTCAGAGGCGTTCTCGATCCTACCGTCCATGAGATCTCTATCGTTCATGATTTAGCGCTTTTCTATTCGACTTGAATTGAGTGACTTTCGGGATTTTCCTTCTACCGCAACCATGGCGAAGCCACCGATGACAACCGCAAACCATAATGTCGCCAACCGGCATATCAGAGTCGCCGCGATTGCGGTAGGCAGGTCGGCGCCAATCAGTTTCAACAACAGGATCATGATCGCCTCGGTGCTGCCTAGACCGCCCGGAATGAATGACAAAGCACCTACAAGCACGCTGACAGAATAGATGCCTATTGCCAATGTCAGCGAGGTGCCGACCTCTAGCTTTTCTAAAATGACATACAAGGCCACACCTTCTGCACCCCACGCAATCAATGCTAGCGCGGCTCCGATTAGCAGTGGGCCGGATCGCAACAGGGTGGATGAGGAGCGAAGTAGTTCCAGTGACCGAGAGCCCAGGGTTCGGATATTGCCTAGGCGCAATCGGCGTATCTGCCTGTCGAGAAAAGAGTGAAAAACCCTGGCACGGATCAAGGGTAATAGGGCTACCATCAATGCCGTGACAGCCAGTATTGGCCACTGATAATCGGGGAACGTCAACGCGGCGAGCAATGAAAGTAATATCATCGCAACCAGGTCGACGAACCGCTCGGTAAAGAACGCGGCCAGGCTATGGACATACGCTACCCCATGGCGTTTTAAATACAGCGACCGGACGGCCTCCCCGGCCTTGCCCGGTGTCGTCGTGAAGGCGAATCCCGCGAGGTAATAGAGCAGGCTCTGAAAAACGGGTATGCGGCTTTGGAGTTGCTGTAAATAAAGCTCCCATCGTGCAAACCGTAATCCATAATTAACTAAAGACAATCCCAGGATGATCCCCCAGCCTGATAAGCCAAGTTTTGCTATGGAACTCCCTACAGCTTTTATATCGCTAAGAATAACGGTGCCGGCATAAACTCCGATCGCAGCCACGACCGACAGGAGTAGTGGTCTGAGCAGGCGTTGGGGTAAGTTGTCTTTGAGCTGTGATTCCATCTAAGAAAGCTTGCTAAGCGCTGCCGCCAATTGATATAAAAAGGGCAGATGATATAAAGAGTGTCGTAAGTATTGGTCGAGATTAGGTTGCCGTCGCGCTATCTCTGTAGCTACATTAAGTATGAAAAAGCGCGGCCTTATGATTTACTGCGTTCAAATAAAATGTACTCCTGTGTCCACCCTTCATGTGATGAAAAGCTTTCTTTTTTAAAGCTTAAGTCTTTTTCGCCGGATTTTGCGTATCGGGCGATAGCCGCATAGTTGCCGGCCGGATTCGAATGAATAAAATTGTGGTAGTTGAGAAAAGAGGCGGTTAGAAAAACATAATCTGGATGATATTTTTCGATCAGCTGCTCTTGATGTAGTTGGATGACATTTTTGGAAACCAGTCCCTCGCTGTCAATTATTCGTGACTGTTTGCAGGCATAGCCTATTATTCCAATATCGCTGGCTAGAATGACGGTATCCTCAGGGATAAACGTTTCACATGTATTTTTTATTTCGTCGTAAATATTTTTCGAGATGGTTTCCGGTTTAAGGTAGAGGAATTCCAACGAAACAGCCATAATCCCGAAGAACAATGCAGCCGAGTGAAAATATTCTGTTATTCGGTATTTTTTGGCCGTCATGTATTTTATGATGCGGTTCATGGCGATTGCAGCACATATCAAGTAGCCGACTTGAAAGGGAAACACATACCAAGACCACATCTTCGGACCGCGCAGCGCATAGAAGATGAGGTAGAGTAGAGCCCAAGCAACAATTATTCGTGCCGGATTGCCGCTCTTCAAACCTATGACTCCCCCCCATATAGCCAAAGGTGCCAGCATCAGAGTAAGCGGATCGGGGGCAAAAAATTCCTTCAACAAAGGAAGTAAACCAATGTGCGATACTTCGCTTTTCGCAACGACGGATTGAGGGATGGCTTGCCCGTAAAGCAGATACAGGATGAGCATTCCAGTCAATGGAATAATTAGAGAATATAGAGCTAACTTCGACGCATTTTTTAAGCTTCTTGTGTCAATGTAGTATAGCAGTAAGATGGTTCCAACAGTTACGGCAGCTTCGGGGCGAATAAAGAATGCCAATGACCCGATTATTACGCTTAAAGTTGTGTATCTGTATTGGTATAGAGCAAGGGACGCTAGTGAGACCAGTGCGAATGTATTCGCTTCCATGCCGCCTGCCGTAATTCGGCCCAAGATGGGGCTGATGGCATATAGAATTAAAAATGATATGGCGGTGTAATAGTTTTCGTTGTTTTTGAGGATTAGTAGTATTGTTGCGCAGATGGCGATGTCGAGTGTCGCGTTAAAGAAAGGGGTAATCGCATCGGGCGCCATGCCGAGAAAGTATATAAGGGATACCAAGAGCCCGAAGAGAGGGGTGGTTGTGCCGAGAACCCAATCATTTTCATTGTAAACGTACTGGCCGATGTCAATTAAGTTTTCCGCATAGCGGAATGTGATAAAAGCGTCATCATATACAGGAAAGTGGTGTATGAATAAGATTCTTGACGCCGCAATCAAAATAAAAAGGGATGCGACTTTTGCGGAGGTGAGCTGGTTGATAAGCATTTTCATTGGCTCGAGCAACTGGTCGTGGATGTATTTTTTCCCAGTAGTATATGATTTTTAGGGTTTGGCGGCGGGTTCGAATTGGAAGCTACGCCGATTCGGTAACGATATAGGTACGCAATGTTGGCTTCGGTATCTTATCGGCCAGAAGGGGAATTGTTGAAGGGGTTATCTTTCCCTGCCTGCCTTGCCCCAGGCTTGGCTGATCGGTGACAACAGGTATTCCGCTACTGACCGAGTCCCGAGATGGATCTCAGCGGTGACGCGCATACCCGGGTGCAGGGAGTGGTCGATCCGGTCCCATTCGGGGGGCTCCTTCCCGATTTCCACTAATCCCCGGTAGCGTAGGGCAGTCTGAATCATGCCTGAGGCGCCTGCATCTCGTGCCTCCTCGCCGCTTTGCGCGTCCGGGCTGAGGTGCGTCAGGGTCCCTGAGAGCAAGCCGTATTTCTGGAACGGATAGGCCGCAAACTTTAGTTTGACTTCCTGGCCTTCGTAAATGAACCCGATGTCCTGATTCGGCAGCCACACCTCCGCCTGCAGAGCGCTGTCGGTAGGGACCAGGCTGGCGAGGATGGTGCCGGGCTGCACCACGGTGCCGACGGTATGGGTGGCGAGTTGTTTCACGATGCCATCCGCGGGCGCGCGCAGCGACAGGCGGCTCTCGCGGTGCTGTTGCTTGTGAATCTGCAGCTCCAGCTGTTCCAGACGCGCGCTCACTTCCTGCTGTCGTTCGTTGAGGCGCTGGATGTGGCGAGCGTGAATGCCGTTTATCTTTTTTTCGGATAGCTCGATACTGGCGCGAACCGCTGCGATCGAGTGGTCCTGGGTCTTGAGTTCGTGCTCTTTCTCGATCCGCTCGCGCTGTTCTTCGTCGATTTGCAGCTGGGTGGCGCCGCCTTTCTTCAGCAGTTCGGTCAGGGCCTGCTCGCGTCTTCGGTAGTAGGGCAGTGTCGCCTCCAGCGCCGCCTTGTGCTGGATCGCGGCGGCCAGTTCCTTCTCGGCCCGGTTCAGGCGGGCCTGTTCCTCTGCGAGATCGCTTTCCAGGGCATTGCGATCGGCGGTGTCGCGGGCGCGGTTTTGGCTGGCAATGTGCGAGGGGATGTCGGGCGAGAGATCGAAGGGCTTGTTGGCGAGTTGTGCTTCCAGGCGTTCCAGTTCTGCGCGCAGGCGGGTACGTTCACCCACAAGGTTCTGGGTGTCCGCCTCGGTCTCGGTACCGAGCAGGCGGATCAGTTCCTGGCCGGCCTTTACCTTGTCGCCTTCGCGCACCCGGATGGCCTCGATGACCCCGGCCTCGGCCGGTTGGATGATCTTGAGGCGGTCGGTGGGGATCAGGCGACCCTCGGCGACCGAGACGATATCCAGTTGTCCCCAGAAGCCCCAGGCGAGGACGAAGCCCAGCAGCAGGGCCAGGCCCCACAGGATCCGCCGTCCGGCGGGGTGGGGCGGATTGTGTTGCAGGCGGACCAGTGCGGGGTGGTAGTCGCGTGACGTATCCGGCTGGTTTTTAGGAGGTGTTGAGTCGGACATCCTTGTTTGACCTCTTTCCTTGTTTTCGATATGAATCGTTATACAGTGATTGTGGGATCGATCCGGGCGTTTCAACCACCGAGCCGTAGGAGCGAGCTTGCTCGCGAAAAGAAATCGATTTTTGAATCATTACCTATTTTCTTCGCGGCCAAGGCCGCTCCTACGCGAACCGGGTATTCCAACCACCGAGCCGTAGGAGCGAGCTTGCTCGCGAATGTTCTTCGCGGCCAAGGCCGCTCCTACGCGAACCGGGTATTCCAACCACCAAGCCGTAGGAGCGAGCTTGCTCGCGAATGTTCTTCGCGGCCAAGGCCGCTCCTACGCGAACCGGGTATTCCAACCACCAAGCCGTAGGAGCGAGCTTGCTCGCGAACAGGGGCCGATTTTTCAATCAGTGCCGTTTTTCTTCGCGGCCAAGGCCGCTCCTACGAATGGGGTTGGTTTTGCGCCTCGGATGTAGGAGCGAGCTTGCTCGCGAATGTTCTTCGCGGCCAAGGCCGCTCCTACGGGTTCTCATTCGCGGCCAAGGCCGCTCCTACAATTCCTATGCGCCAAATACCTGAAGCCCGGACGGCAGGCCGCCAAGCGATTGCAGGTTGACGTGTGCCGGTGACAGCGAGATCGGATCCACTCCGGTGATCGCTGGCCCGGACGTCTTGTTTTGCGGGCCGACGATCGGGGCCGCGCCCAGGCCTTGGCGGACGGGCGTCGCGTTCTGATTACTGGCGTTGTCGGTCCCTTGCAGCGATTGCATGGCCTGTTGCATTCGTTCCCATTGCAGCGCGATGCCATTGGCTCGCTCGAGCGCGACCGCAGTCGGGTTGCTTGCGCCTCTCATCGCTAATTCCCGAGTATCGAAAGCCGGCTTCGATGGGACAGTCTGGTATCCCGATATGACAGGCTCGTTAGTGCCGACAAAGCGGTGCCTCACGTCGGCAAAATCATCCGGTGTCGAGGCGATAAACAGGTTCGTGACGCCAGGATCGGGTGCATGCGGATAGGGCAGACTGCCATTCGTGCCCGCTTCGTCGCTTTGCTGCTCATCGACCACGGGCCCTTGCGGGGCATGGTCTGCTGCCGGTCCAACAGGATTACCGATCGGGGCTGAGGCCGATATTGCCGCGTCCTCCTCTGTGGGGACCACCGAACCGGTCGATGCGGTCTCGGGTCCGGCCTGGCCAGAGGATGCCCCGATATCAGGTTCCAGTTCACTCTGCTCCGTCGAGGATAGGACGAGAGCTTGGATGTTGTTGCCCGTAGTTGCCTGCCGATCGCCAGTTTCGGGGCTCGGGGCGGGGAGAAGCGAGGGAACCATGCCCTCGGCCAGCAGGTCGATCGCGGTTCGGTCCCAGGTGGTGCCATCGCTGAATTCGACCCGCCCGAGCTGGTTGAAGTCGGACACAAACCAGTTCTCGAAGGTCAGCTTGTCCTGCCCGTTGCTATGGGCGAATACCAGGCCTTCATCGCCATCCGGCGCCACTGTGATATCGCCCGGGGCGATGCCGTTGCCGAAGCGCAGGGTATCGATGTTATCCAGCAGCTGCTCGCGGTGGCCGGGCTCGATCGCGGCCGGGTCCTGCGCGGCATACCAGAGCTCATTCAGGCGTGGGTCGCCGTCGGTGTAGCCATAGCGGTCACGGTTGCTGATGTAGCTGTCGTGGTGCAGGGCATCGGTGATCCGATCGCTGCCGTCACCCAGCTCGAAGTGGAACCGATCGTTGCCCGCGGTCGCCCAGATCATGTCCCTGCCTGGCCCGCCGTCATACTCGTTGCCGGCATCCCAAAGGTTGCCGATGGCCTCGCGCATGTCGCGGCTGTAATCCGCCACGATGTCGTTGCCGAAGAGCTGGTCGTCGCTCTCGCCGCCGATCAGGCGGTCGGCGCCGGCGCCGCCGATCAGAATCGACTGCTGGCGGGTGCTGCGTCCCCGCGAAGTCGTTTCGCCGGAGTACTCTGCGACCAGGGTGTCATCGCCCGCGTAGCCGTGCAGGAAATTGCTGCCCGCGAGGGTATTGTCGGCATGATGCGGATTCGGATCCGGCGGCGCGCCCGCAGATTCGAACAGGGTGGTCAACGGGATCTCCTGTCCGTCACCGAACACCACCGTCTCGATGCCATTGCCGGCCTGCTGGTCGGCATGCGGCAGTATCAGGGTGACGCCCGCATCCTGGCTCCAATGCATGCTGAAGGCATTGTGCAGCGAGGTCATGCGCTCGCCCCATTCACCGCTATCGGCATGGGCATGCAGCCGGGTGTCCCAGGAAAAAGACAGATCTTCAGGCGTAATACCGGCGGGTAACATCAAACGGTCATTGCCGGAGGCGGTATGACCGTCCTCGTAGATCGTGTCGGTGCCGCTGAGCGATAGCAGGTGATAGCTGTCGTCGCCGAATCCGCCCTGCAGGTAGTCGTTGCCGCTACCGCCGATCAGCTCGTCTGCACCGTCGCTGCCGATCAGGCGGTCGTCGCCATCGTTGCCGAACAGCAGGCTGCCGGGCAGGTTGCCCGATGGCCAGTACTCGTCCACGGGAATGTACAGTTTCGCGGGGGCGCGGTACCAGGAACCAAATCCGCCACCGGCATCCAGGGTGTCATTGCCTGCGCCGCCGTCGACCCGGTTGAAGCCCTGGTTGCTTGAATACCGCAGCGAGAACCGGTCGTCGCCTTGCCCGAGGGTGACATCGAGGATGTTGATCTGCAGCGTCGATTCGGTGACGCTGCGCTGGATCGAGTAATTGCGCGTGCTGACTGTGCCGGTACCGTTGGGGAAGACGCGGTAGCCGGTGATCTCGGGCTGCAACTGGCCGGTGAGCGGGTTGTAGGTGCTTCCGGGGCCGTGTACCGGGATGACCTCGCCGGATACCCTGAATCCGGAGGCGCCGCTCTCGGCGAGTTGCTCGAGCGAGACGAACTGCGATGCCTCCTGTCCGGCCGGTGCCCAGATGCTGCTGCGCTGGTAGACCTCGTAGCGGCCTCTGTCCCAGTAGGATCGGGTGTTGCTCTCGAGCGTGTCGAAGAGACGCTGGGTGCGGGTGTAGTTGCCCGCAACCGATTCGGTGATCACCCCGAAACCGAATGCACGGCGGTAGACGTTGTTGCCATTGCGGCTCTCTCCATGCCACAGGCCGTCCGCCTGCAACTGGTAGCCGCTGAAGAACAGGGCATTGCCGAAGGCCTGTTCCACCCGCGCACTGAAGTCCTCGCGCAGTTGCGCCAGCGTCTGACCGGTTGCCACCCGTTCGATTTCGGATGCCATCGATTCGGGGGACAGCGCGCGGGTGTTGCCCTGCTGGTCGCGTAGGTGCCAGCTGTGCGACAGGCTGAAGAAGTCGCGCAGGGTGACCTGGTCGGTATCCCCGGGCAGTGAGAGCGCCAGGTCGTCGCCGCGGCGGTGGAATTGCAGCTGATCGATCTGAGCCCCGGGCAGCAGTTCCAGCTGGGTGGTTTCGTCGGCGATCTCCTCGATGCTGTCGAGGCCGGTGCCGGGGCCGAACCGGTAGCGGTCGGTGCCGCTGCCGCCCTCGAGCCGATCGTTGCCGCCGCCCCCGGAGAGAACGTCGTCACCGGCCTGGCCGAGCAGGTGGTCGTCACCTGAGCTGCCGGCGAGGGTGTCGTCGGCGCGCCCGCCGCTGAGTGTGCCGGCGGAATCCAGCCGGTGAACCACCGGACGCTGCAGCACGTGGCTGAGCAGTTCGATGCGCGACAGCTCGCTGCCGTCGGCAAAGCGGTAGCTGTCCGGCCCGCCGGTGAGCCCATCGGCGATCAACAGCGCGTTGGCGGCATCGATCTGCAGCGCCAGCAGCGAGCGCCCGTCACTGCCCTGCAGGGTATCGATCAGGACGTCTTCGAGCAGGATGTCCTGCAACACGATGCGATCGTCGGCGGCGGCGTCCGATACCAGGTCGAAACCGCTGTTGGGGTGGTAGATGAAATGATCCAGGCCGGGACCGCCGAGCAGGGTGTCCATGGCGCCGTCCGCGCCACCGTCGAGCCAGTCATTGCCAGCGCCGCCCTCGAGCCGATCGACGCCCTCGCCACCGTAGAGGTGATCGTCGCCATCCTCGCCGAAGAGCTGATCGTCGCCCACGCCGCCGAACAGGTAATCCGCCGAGGCCCCGCCGTACAGGCGGTCATCGCCGTCGGAGCCGATCAGGTGGTCGCGCCCGTCCTCGCCATACAGGCGATCGTCATCCGCACCACCATCGAGCCGGTCATCGCCGCCGTTACCGTACAGCCGGTCGTCGCCGGCTCCGCCGAGGAGCGTGTCCGCATCCCCTTCGCCCGGGTTTGCGTTGTCGCCGTAGAGACGGTCGTTACCGGGACCGCCAGAGATATGATCCCTGCCGGAACCCCCGTAGAGGATGTCATCGTCCGTGCCCCCGTCGAGCTGGTCGGCCCCCTGCGCGCCGATGAGGATGTCACGCTCACTCCCCCCCAGGAGCAGGTCGTTGCCGGCTCCTGCGGTGAGGCGATCGTTACCTGGCCCGCCGAGCAGGATGTCGTCGCCGAGGTTGCCGCCGATGAAGTCGTCGCCGGCGCCGCCGGAGAAATGGTTGGGGGCATCGTCCTCGCTCGGGGTGATGTCGTGCGACACCAGATAGTTGTCGCTGTTGTCTTCGGACGAGGTGTACACGATCTCGCCATCGATGCCGTTCTTGGGGGTGTACACGAAGGTTGTTTCGCCGTTTTCACCCTCGATGAGGTCCTGCGGGGGCAGCAGGGTGTAGAAGCTCTCCATCTCGCCGCTGTCGTTGGCCTGAAGGATGCTGTTGACCTGTTGAAAAAAGGCCCCATCGAGGTCGGACCAGATCTGTGCATCGCGAAGGGCATTGCCGGAGGTGTTGAACAGGCGATAGTGGCTGTCGACGATCAGATCGTCGCCGGCGCCCGCGTCGACCCAGTCTTCTCCTGCGGCGGTGAAGATGGCGTCGTTCCCATCGCCGCCGTGGATATGGTCATCGCCGTCGAAAGCGACGATCCAGTCGTTGCCGTCGCCGCCGTCGATGTGGTCGTGACCCTCTGCCGTGGTCAGCAGGTCGTTGCCCTGTTCGCCGGTGGCAAAGAGGTCACCGTAGCGGCCGTCGACCCGGGCGCTGTCCGGCAGCTGGCCGGCCCACAGGGCCTCACTCCCGATGCCTCCATCGAGGCTGTGGGGTGTCTCGACCGGGCCGGAAAGCGAGTCAGTGAGTGTGATGCCAAGTGAGCCGTTGGCAAAGTTTTCGACGCGCGCGCGGTTGTCGATGTACAGGGTTCCGCCGGTCTCCATATCACCGTCGAAGGCGAATTGGTGCTGTCCGTCCGTGCTTTCCCAAAGACCTTCTGCGATCCGCTGGCCGCCGCTCAGGGTGTCGCCATCGATGAGGATGCGGCCGATGCCATCGGTGTCGAGAATGGTGTCCAGCCCGTCGCCTTGATGCGCGATGTACAGGTCATTGCCGGACCCGCCCTCGAGATAGTCATCCCCGGCATTGCCCTGCAGAATGTCGTCTCCGGCCTGGCCATAGAGGTGATCGTCATGCTCACCACCCTGGATCTCTTCTCCGGCATGCGAACCGAACACAAGACGGTCGGCCTCCTTCGGCCATTGGCTGATGGAATAGTGGTGGGGGTCCTGGAGTGCGTCGCCAGTGACAAACCGGTATCCGGTCTCCAGGTCCCTGTAAGCCTCATGGGAATAGGGGCTTTCGAGAATATAGTGAGAATCGGCGCGGTTACCCGCCAGGGCCTGTGACAGAAAACGCGCCCGGTCTGTCAGGAATTGTTCGCTGAATTGATCGGCATTCAGGGCGCCGTCGGTAGTGTGTGCGGCATACAAATCCGCTGGCCCCAGTACGGCAAACGGGTTGAGCTGCTGCAGGGCATAGCGGTAGGCCAGGCCTTCTACACTATCCGATCCGGCAAGTGTTGCCAGTTCGGCAGGGTTCCTGGCCGCCAGGGAGATCAGTGAAAGGCCCGGTGTATCGGCCAGTTTCTGTTCCAGCGCCAGCAGTTGAGAATGCAGCGACCCTCTTCCTTCGAAGGGCGTCGGTGGGTCGATGATATAGAACGCGCCTTGGGAGACGGTTTCCTGGGGATCATCCGCCGAACTGTCGATCAGCAGGCGGTAGAGCGAGCCGACCAGGCGTTCAAGGCTGTCAGAACCATGATCCGAGGCAACTTCCACCAGCTGGCCCGCACCTGTCAGGCCGATGTCTGGTGATAAGCGCTCCAGCAGTGCCTGGACGCCAAGTGCATCGACCAGTTGTGACATGCTGTGACTGTTGGCCTCGGTGGTGACGAAAACATGGTCTGATGCGGGTTTGCCTGCAATCAGTGTCGAGGATGCAACGCTGTGGTCGTCGCCCGGTGCCTCACTTTCGCTGGCCAGCGAGTGAAGGCGCCCAGCGATCTGTGGGTCATCAAAACCGGACACCATCGGCGCCTGAAACTCACCGATCATGTTGATGAGAAATTGGTCTGTGAGCTTCGCTCCGCCGGTCACGATATTTTCTATTGCGCCGAATTTGTCGAGCGGGTTTGTTGCCAGGGCGGTGATTCCAAGGTTGAGCAGGAGTTTGCTCAGGCCGACCCCTTCTTCCAGTCCGATGTGCGGATCGTTACCGGGTGCATTGAAGGTGGCCGCCTGGTCGAACAGGTCGGGGAAGACCCGCATCGCCAGCGCCGCCAGGTGCCCGCCCAGGCTGTGTCCGGTGACAGTGACTCGATCGGCTGACGAAAGAAGCCCGAGGCCTTCCCTGTCCGGGTCAGTCGACCCGGTAACCCAGAAATATTCGCCGTTTCCGAAAACGAGGGCGTCTTCATTCACTTCCGGCGGTTTTTCCTTGGCTCGATGTAACTTGAGCTGGAGCGAAGGTGCCCCCTCCGCAGTGTGCAGAACGTGGATATAGTTGAACAGCGAGACGAACTGCGAAATGGCCATCCCCAGGCCGCCGATCTCCTGCAGGTCCGCCTGAAACAGATCGAGATCCATCTGTTCACCATCCGTCTCGGTGCCACGGATCGCCAGCACCTTCTCGTTGCCATCGCCAAACAGCGAAGCCGCAAACCCGGTGGCGTCGTTGGGTTGGTAATCGAGGAGTTTCCAGCCGAGGCCGCCGTCAGTTGGCTGCATGAAAATGCGGTCACCGAGTGCGTCCACTGTGGATGTGTCTGCGTTGCCAGGGATGCGCTTGGCGGCGTTGGCATCTTCGATGGCATGCGATGGTTTTCCGGCTGTCCCTACCGCGGTGGTTCGCCAATCCACATAGGCCAAGTCAGAAAACCAGGAATATTTGAAATAGTCGCTGATGTTCATCTATCACTATCCTTGTGAGACAGCGGCTGAATGGTTCCCTTTATCAAGTCGTCCGAGCTGTAGACCCATTTCTTTTTGGCTTCCCAATATTGGCCCTTTCCTGGAGGGGCATCCCAGCCGCAAATCCAGGGATTGGCCTCCCCCGGCAGCATTGTCATGGCAAGCCGGTCGAACCAGCCTTTCCCGATGGTGAACCACACCAGGGTGCCGAGTTCCCCGCCGCTTTGGCGGTCGATGACATGGCTGGAGGAACGTTCGATGAGCGGGGCGATCCGGACGTGGTTCTCCTTGCCCTTCCATTGGTAGCGGGCTGTAGGTTGAGGTAAATACTCGTGGTGCTCTTCGCCATCGATCAGCGTCCAGTGACTCACGCCGTTTTTGGTCTTGCCGCTCTCGACATATTGAAAGCCATACTTTGCCCAGTACTTGATGCTGCTGCCGCCGTAGAACCCATCCGCCTCCACCGTCCGGTATACGTGCAACCCGCCTTCGTTGCGGCACAGTTCGGTGACCTGTGAGCCGGTGCGATACACGTCCCACCAGGGCAGCAAAGCCAGCCCGACGACCAGCATCGCCAGCAACGACCACTTCATCGCGGTCGGACGGACCCGGCGCAGGAGCAGGCGATAGAGCAGGGCAAGCAGCACTGCCATCAGTGGCAGGTACAAATACTTGTAAAGAAACACGCCCAGACTGGTCATGTAGACCGTGGTGCCAAACAGGTCCATTGGCACCGCCATGGCATCGGTCGCCAAAAGCAGCAGGAGCGTAAACGCGAACGGTTGCCTGCCGCTGTGACAGGCGCGACTAAGGTTCATTGCGGAATCTCCAATATTTGCAATATTTTGGGATGGGGGTCTTTGCCTTTGCAGTTTCTCTGCGCCTAACCATGATGATCACCCGATGCCGCGACCTTTTGCTCCAGATCGATATGCCGATCGACCATCAGCGACTCCGGCACCCGGTGCGCGATGAACAGCATCGTCACCTTGCCCTTCAGGGCATTGATGGTGGTGGCCAGTTGCTCCGAGGTCTCTGCATCCAGACTCGCGGTCGCCTCGTCGAAGATGAGTATGCGAGGCTGCTTCAACAGGGCGCGCGCAATTGCTATGCGCTGCCGCTGCCCGCCGGATAGTCCGACACCCTGTTCACCCACCGCTGTCTGGTAGCCCTGCGGCAGTTGCTCGATGGTGTCGTGGATGCCGGCCAGGCGGCAGGCGTCGATGAGCTGTGTCTGGCTGGCATGCGGATTGGCCATCAACAGGTTCTCGTGCACGCTGCCGGAGAACAGCACCGTCTCCTGCGGCACCACGCCGAAGGCGGCGCGCAGTTCGTTGGCTGCCAGGTTGCGGGTGTCGCGGCCGTCCAGCAGGATGCGTCCTTCGCCAGGCAGCAGGAAGCCGAGCAGCAGCTTCGCGAGGGTGCTCTTGCCGCAGCCGGAGCGGCCGGTGAGCACGGTCAGCTCGCCCGGTCTCAGTTCGAGGTCGAGCTGGCGATAGAGCCAGGGGTGATGATCGGAGTAGCGGAATCCCAGTTGCTGCAGCTCGATCCGGCCGGCGCCCTGGCGCGCGCCATGACCCGCGAGCGAGACCGGTTCGGTGGGCATGTCCAGGATGTCGGCGAGCCGGCGCGCCGCCACCGAGGCCTGCTGGAACTCCTGCCACAACCCGACCAGGCGCATCATCGGCTGCGACAGGCGGCTGGCGAACATCTGGAACGCGACCAGCATGCCAACGGTGAACCCGGGGTTGTTCATCAATATCCAGGCGCCAACCACCAGGATGCTCAGGGTCATGGTCTGTTCCAGCGCCGAGGCCGTGACCTGGTAGGTATTCGCGGTCTGGCGCGTGGCGACACCCGAGGTCAGGTACTGCGCCAGGTAGTCGCCGTAGCGATGCTGCAGGCCCGGTTCCATCTGCAATGACTTGACCGTGGCCATGCCGGCGATGTGCTCGGTCAGGAAGGCCTGGTTACGCGCCCCGAGCAGGAACTGCCGGTCGAGGCGACGCCGGAACACCGGCACCATGACCAGGCTGGCGAGCAGTATTAGCGAGAGGATGGCGAGTGCGATCAGGGTCAGCGGCACGCTGTAGCTGAACATCACCACCAGCAGCAACAGCAGGAAGGGCAGGTCGAGCAGCAGCCCGATGGCCGCGCCGGAGACGAACTCGCGCAGGGTCTCAACCCCCTGCAGGCGCGCCACCAGGGTGCCGGTCGGGCGGCGCTCGAAATAGGCCATGGGCAGGTGCAGCAGGTGTCGCAGGACCTTGTCGCCCAGGACCGCATCGATGCGGCTGCCGGTGTGCACGATCAGGTACTGGCGTAGCCAGCTCATCACGCTGGTGAACAGCATGAACACCAGCATGGCCACGCCCAGTACCATCAGGGTCGACTGGCTGTGGTGCGCGATCACCTTGTCGATGACCACCTGGGTGAACAGCGGTGTGCTCAGGCCGACCAGCTGGATAGCGAGGCTGGCCAGAAGCACGTCGCGCCACAGCGAGCGGTGCCGCAGGATCTCGGGCACGAACCAGGAAAAGCCGAAGGGGCGCTCGGCGGGGTCGGTTTCTCCGGACTCATCCGTGTCCTGAAGCGATTCAACCCGGGACACCAGCAGCAGCGGCCCGTGCGCCTCGCGCCTGAGGGCGTCCAGCGGTATCACCTGGGGGTCCGACCTGTCGGGACGCATCAGGGCCACTTGGGCGCCATCGCTCTGGATGATGATCGCGGGAGTCAGCCTGTTTTCGTTGCCGGAGTGCAGGAAAACCACGGCGGGCAGCGGCAGTTGCTGCAACCGGGCCTGATCAGGCCAGTCGCTGGACCGGGTTTCGAGGTCGAGTTGCGAGATGGCGTCCGCGAGCGCGGTCGGTGTCAACCACGGCCCGATCCGGCGTCGTGCCAGCCCGCTGTCGAGCGGTGTGCGGAAGAGGTTGGCAAGGCCCTGTAAGAGCCAGAGGGTACTTTCGCTGTCGATGGATTCGCTGGCGGCGGACGCGCGTTCAGAATGCAATCCCTGCATGGTGGTCTCCCCTTATCGCGCCGCCGTCCTTGGCGACGCTTGTTTTCGGGGAGGATAGCAAAACTTCCCCCTCCCAGCCTCCCCCACGAGTGGGGGAGGGGTAAGAAAGCAGCACTTTTTTTCCCGCCCCGCTTGCGGGGGGGGGGCTAGGGAGGGAGGTTGGATTGAGGTCCCCGCCCCGCCTGCGGGGAGGGTTAGGGAGGGGAGCTTGTCCCCGCCCCGCTTGCGGGGAGGGTTAGGGAGGGGAGCTTGTTCCCGCCCCGCCTGCGGGGAGGGCCAGGGAGGGGAGTTGTTCCCGCCCCGCCTGCGGGGAGGGCCAGGGAGGGGAGTTGTTCCCGCCCCGTTTGCGGGGAGGGCCGGGGAGGGGAGTTGTTCCCGCCCCGCCTGCGGGGAGGGCCAGGGAGGGGAGTTGTCCCCGCCCCACCCGCGGGGAGGGCCAGGGGGGGAGCTTGTTCCCGCCCCGCCTGCGGGGAGGGTTAGGGAGGGGAGCTTGTCCCCGCTCCGCCCGCGGGGAGTGTCAGGGAGGGGAGTTGTTCCCGCCCCGCCTGCGGGGAGGGTTAGGGAGGGGAGCTTGTTCCCGCCCCGCCCGCGGGGACGGTTAGGGAGGGGAGCTTGTCCCCGCCCCGCTTGCGGGGAGGGTTAGGGAGGGGAGTTGGATTCAGGTCCCCTCCCCACATGTGGGGAGGGTTAGGGAGGGGAGAGCGAGGGGAGTCTTCCTCAGACCTTGAAGTAATCCTTATACCACTCGACGAAGTTGGCCACGCCTTCCTCGACCGAGGTCTCCGGCTTGTAACCCAAATCGTTGACCAGGTCGGTGACATCGGCATAGGTGTCCGGCACGTCGCCGGGCTGCAGCGGCAGCAGTTCTTTCTCGGCTTCTTTGCCGAGGCACTTCTCCAGCGTCTCGATGTAGTGCATCAGCTCGACCGGCTGGTTGTTGCCGATGTTGTACAGCCGCCAGGGGGCGCGGCTGGTGGCGTTGTCGGGGTTGTTGCTGTCCCAGTCCGGGTTCGGCTGGGCGGGGTGGTCGAGCACCCGGATCACGCCCTCGACGATGTCGTCGATGTAGGTGAAGTCACGCCGGTGCTTGCCGTAGTTGAACACCGGGATGGGCTCGCCGGCGAGGATCTTTTTGGTGAACAGGAACAGCGCCATGTCCGGTCGGCCCCAGGGGCCGTACACGGTGAAGAAACGCAAACCGGTGGTCGGAATGTCGTACAGGTGGCTGTAGGTGTGCGCCATCAACTCGTTGGCCTTCTTGCTCGCGGCGTACAGGCTGACCGGGTGGTTGACGTTGTGGTGCGTGGAGAACGGCATGTTGGTATTGGATCCGTACACCGAGCTCGAAGAGGCATACACCAGGTGCTCGACGCCGTTATGGCGGCAGCCTTCGAGGATGTTGCCGAAACCGACCAGGTTGCTGTCGACGTAGGCGGCCGGGTTCTCAATCGAGTAACGCACGCCGGCCTGGGCGGCGAGGTTGACCACGCCCTGCGGCTTGTACTTCTTAAAGGTCTCGGCCATGGCCTCGCGGTCCTCGATGCGGGCGCGTACGTCGGTGAAGCCGTCGTAAGCCAGGGTGCGTGCCAGGCGCGCCTCTTTCAGACCAACGTCGTAGTAGTCGTCGAGCGCGTCCACGCCGATGACCTCATCGCCGCGATCCAACAGTCGCAGGGCCAACTGGTTGCCGATAAAGCCGGCCGCGCCGGTGATCAGTACTCGCATGTCGTTTCCTTGGGTAAAGCCAAATTCCGTTGATCGTTCGGCGCGCGATGCTAGCACGCCACCTTTGCGGCCGCGATCAGCGCGGCGCCGTAGGCGGCCTCGCTCTGCGCTGCGGTTTCCACCGGCACGCCGATGAGGCGTTCGCGCAGGGCGCGCCACGCATTGTTAACGGCACCACCACCACTGGTCTTTACTCTTTTTGGATAGGGGGCGCCCAGTTCCGCCAGGCGCTGGTAGCCGAGGTGTTCGATGCGCGCCATGCCCTCGAGCAGGCCGTGCAGGAAGCGTGCGTCATCGTCGGGTCGGGGAGTGACCCTGGGCGGAAGCGAGGGATCGTTGACCGGGAAGCGCTCTCCGGGTGCTGTGAGGGGACAGTAGTCCAGCCCGGAGTCCTGGCTCGGATCGATTCCGCGGCTCAGCGCTGCGAGTTCCCCGTCACTGAAAAACTGCCGCAGCACCGCACCGCCCGTATTGGAGGCGCCCCCGACCAGCCAGCGGTCGCCGATGCGGTGGCTGTAAATGCCGTATTCGGGGGCGAACACCGGCCGGTCGGAGAGGATCTTCACCACCAGGGTCGACCCGAGCGCGGTCGAGGCATCGCCGATGTCGCTAACACCGGTGGCCAGTGTGGCCGCATTGCTGTCGGTGGTGCCGGCGACCAGGGCGACCTCGTCGCGGCAGTTCCAGCGTTGCCGGAGAGTTTCGGCCAGGGTGCCGAAGCGATCGCCGACCGGGTGCACCTGCGGCAGCTGGCGGCGATCGATGCCTGCCTGGTCCAACCAGTCGGGCCAGCGGCGATTATTCGGGTCGTACCCCAGTTTCAGGCAGTTGTTCTCGTCGCTCACACCCGGTCTGGCTCCGAGCCGCATCGCGATCCAGTCGGCCTGGTGCAAGGCATGCGCGCCGCGGTAGCCGTGATCGTGCAGCCACATCAGCTTGGCCAGCCCCGAACTGGCGGAGTGCACCGCGGTTTCGGGTGGGGCGATCGATTTGAGTCTGGCGGCCTGTCCGGTGGCGCGCTGGTCGTTGTACATCAGCGCCGGGCTGGTCGGTGTGCCCTGTTCGTCACACAGCAGCAGGGTGCCGGAGGTGCCGTCGACGCAGATGGCCTTGAGGTCTTGCAGGTAATCCGATGGAAGGGAATCCACAGTGGCTGCAACCGCCTGCCACCAGGCGTTCGGGTCCTGTTCGCGCCAGCCGGGTTGGGGTTCAAGCGAGGCGGGCAAGGGCGCGCGGGCCTCGGCGAGCAGGGTGCCTTGCGTGTCGATGATTACCGAACGCACGCCCGAGGTGCCGAGGTCGATACCGAGGAAGGTGTCCGAGGCCAATCAGGTTAACCCCTTGTAGGAGCGAGCTTGCTCGCGAATAGGGTCTGAAATTTCCTTCGCGGCCAAGGCCGCTCCTACGGCACCGGGCAATAGCGACCATCCGGTCGTAGGAGCGAGCTTGCTCGCGAAGATTGCGCGATGGTCCAGCACAGGCGCCTGTTCTTTCGCGGCCAAGGCCGCTCCTACGGTATCGGGCAATGGCGACCATCCGGTCGTAGGAGCGAGCTTGCTCGCGAAGGTCGCGCGGTGGTCCGGCACAAGCACCTGTTCTTTCGCGGCCAAGGCCGCTCCTACGGTACCGGGCAATAGCGACCATCCGGCCGTAGGAGCGAGCTTGCTCGCGAAGATCGCGCGATGGTCCAGCACAGGCGCCTGTTCTTTCGCGGCCAAGGCCGCTCCTACGGTGCCGGGCAATAGCGACCACCCGGTCGTAGGAGCGAGCTTGCTCGCGAAGATCGCGCGGTGGTCCAGCACAGGCGCCTGTTCTTTCGCGGCCAAGGCCGCTCCTACGGTGCCGGGCAATAGCGACCATCCGGTCGTAGGAGCGAGCTTGCTCGCGAAGATCGCGCGGTGGTCCGGCACAGGCGCCTGTTCTTTCGCGGCCAAGGCCGCTCCTACGGTACCGGGCAATGGCGACCACCTGGCCGTAGGAGCGAGCTTGCTCGCGAAGATCGCGCGGTGGTCCAGCACAGGCGCCTGTTCTTTCGCGGCCAAGGCCGCTCCTACGGTACCGGGCAAGGCCGCCCCTGCGATGAATGTCACGGCAACTGGACGGGCAGCGGTGGCTGCCAGGCCGGATCGCGGTGCTCCGCGATCACCTTTGTATACACCCCGCCGCGCACGTTGAAGTCGGCGGTCAGGCGCATGAAGCGCGGCGCGGTCGCGGCGACCAGGTCGTCCAGGATGCGGTTGGTGACCGCCTCGTGGAAGGCGCCCTCGTCGCGGAAGGACCAGATGTACATCTTGAGCGCCTTGAGCTCGACGCAGCGCTCGTTGGGGACGTACTCGAGATCCAGTTCCGCGAAATCCGGCTGGCCGGTCTTGGGGCACAGGCAGGTGAATTCCGGCATCCGGATGCGAATAGTGTAGTCGCGCTCGGGTTGCGGGTTATCGAAGGTTTCGAGATCTTTGCTGGGGGTAGAAGGCATGTGTGATTCCGCCAAACAGTTTCAGGCGCGGGAGTATACGCAAAACCCGACACCTGGTCCTTTTCCGGTCCTGGACGGCAGCGTGAAAAATAATGAAATCAGATAGATAGGGAGTTTTGTTCAGCCTGGTTTGAGGTTTTGTTTCAGCTTGTATCCGGGGGTTTGCTTCCTGTATCGTTGCGCCCCATGCGCCTGGAAAAAATCAAACTCGCCGGCTTCAAGTCCTTCGTCGATCCAACCACGGTCCAGTTTCCGAGCAACCTGGTGGGTGTCGTGGGTCCCAACGGTTGCGGCAAATCCAACGTGATCGACGCCGTTCGCTGGGTGATGGGCGAAAGTTCGGCGAAGATGCTGCGTGGCGAGTCGATGGCGGACGTCATCTTCAACGGCTCCTCGAGCCGCAAGCCGGTCGGCACCGCGAGCATCGAACTCCTGTTTGATAACGCCGATGGCAGCGCTGGCGGCCAGTACGCCCAGTACTCGCAGATATCGGTCAAGCGCCAGGTCTCCCGCGATGGGCAATCCCTGTACTTCCTGAACGGCGTGCGTTGCCGGCGGCGCGATATCACCGACCTTTTCCTTGGCACCGGCCTGGGACCCCGCAGCTATTCGATCATCGAGCAGGGCATGATCTCGCGCCTCATCGAAGCGCGTCCCGAGGAGCTGCGCGTCTATCTCGAGGAGGCGGCTGGCATCTCCAAGTACAAGGAGCGCCGCCGCGAAACCGAGAACCGCATCCGCCACACCCGCGAGAACCTCGAGCGGCTCGACGACCTGCGCGAAGAGGTGCAGAAGCAGCTGCGTCATCTCGAACGCCAGGCCGCGACCGCGGAGAAGTACAAGACCCTCAAGGAAGAGGAGCGGCGGGTGCGCGCCGAGTTGCTGGCCCTGCGCCTGGCGACCATGCAGGAGGACATCGGGCAGCGCGACCGCCAGATCGCGGAACAGGAAAACATCCTGCAGGCCGCCCTTTCCGGGCAGCGCGACCTCGAGGCGCGGATCGAAGAACAGCGCGCCGCACACGTCGAGGCGAACGAGGACTTCAACACGATTCAGGGCCGGTTCTATGCGGTCGGTTCCGAGATCGCGCGCCTCGAGGAGGCGATCCAGTACGCGCGTGAGGCGCGCCGCCGCCAGGAGGCCGATCTGCAGCAGGCCGAGAAGGCGCTGTTGGAGGCGAGCGAACTCAGCCAGCAGGATCAGAGCCGCCTGCAGCAGCTGGCGGAGGAGCTGGAGCGTGACCAGCCCCGTCTGGAAGAGGCTCGTGCGGCGGAGGAGGCCGCGGCCGGGCGGCTGGCGCAGGCCGAGAAAGTCATGTCCGAGTGGCAGGCGGATTGGGACCGGTTCAACCAGACGGTCAACGAGCCCGCGCAGCAGTCGCAGGTCGAGCGCACCCGGATCAATCACCTCGAGCAGCAGGAGCAGCAACTCAAGCGCCGCATCGAGCGCAACCAGGAGGAGCAGCACCGCCTCTCGGATATCGAGCTGGAGGCCGAGATCCGCGAGCTGCAGCGGCGCGAGCAGGAATCCCTGGCCGCCCTCGAGACGATGCGCGAACAGTCCGAGGGCTCCCGCGCCCGGATCGAGCAGGATCGCGAGTCGATCCACAGCATCCAGGAGGGCCTCGACGAGGCCCGCTCGGAGGCGCAGACCCTCAAGGGTCGGCTGGCCTCGCTGCAGGCGCTGCAGCAGGCCGCGCAGGGTGACGATCAGCAGGCGCTCAACGACTGGCTGGAACGGCATGGCCTGCAGGCGGCGCGGCGTCTTCTGGAAGCGGTCGAGGTCGAGTCGGACTGGCAGCAAGCGGTCGAGGTCGCGCTGGGGCGTCACCTGCAGGCCGTGCTGGTCGATGACATGGCCAGTGTCGGGGATGACCCCGAGGCGCTCCTGGCGGCGGGCGCCTGCCTGTTCGAGCAGGGCGGGGCGATTGGATCGCCCCGTTCCGGCACCCTGGCGGAGAAGGTGCGCGGTCCGGCCGCGCTGACCGGCCTGCTGAACGGCATCCGCACCGCGCCCGGTCTGGACGAGGCCCTGGCGCGGCGCGATCAACTGGCCGACGGCGAGACCCTGATCACCCCGCAGGGCATCCTGCTCGGGCGGGGCTGGTTGCTGGCGCCGCGCCCGGACGAGGCCGGCAGCGGGGTGCTGGCGCGCGAGCAGGAACTGCGCGAGCTCGCGGCGCGCGAACGCGAGCTGCTGCCACACATCGCGCAGCTCGAAGCCGACCTCGACGAGGCGCGCGAGCGCCTGCGCCAGGCCGAGCAGCAGCGCGATCAGGCGCAGGCGCAGCAACAGAACGCGGCGCGGGCCCTGTCCGACATCAAGGCGCTGTTGAGCGGCAAGCAGGCGCGCGCCGAGCAGATCCGGCAGCGGCTGGAAAGCCTGCGCGAAGAGGGTAAGGAGATCCAGGAACAGCTCAACGCCGGCGTCGAGGAGATGAAACAGGCGCGCGAGCGGCTGCACGCCGCGCTGGAGCGGGTCGACCAGCTGGCGCGCGAGCGCGAGGGCTGGCTGGAGCGGCGCGAGCAGAACCGCGTCGTACTGGACGAGGCCCGCGGCGCGCACGCGCGCGAGCGCGCCCGCAGTCACGAACTCGCGCTGCGCCTGGAATCGATCCGCAGTACCGAGGGGTCACTGCGCTCGGGCATCGATCGCATGAGCTCGCAGGTGGGCCAGCTCGACGCCCGTTGCACCGAACTGCGCGAGGCGCTGCAGGAGGGCAAGTCGCCGATCGGCGAACAGCAGTTGGCGCTGGATGCCAAGCTGGCCGCGCGCGTCACGGTCGAGCAGGAGCTGGCGGGCGCGCGCAAGGCGCTCGAGGCGATCGACCACAGCCTGCGCCAACTCGAGCAGTCGCGGCATGGCTCGGAGCAACGGGTCCAGGACGAGCGCATCAAGCTCGACCAGGCGCGCATGGGCCGCCAGGAAATCGTGGTCCGCAGCGGCACTCTGCAGGAGCAACTGGGTGAAACGGGCTTCGAGCTACAGACCCTGCTCGACGAGATGCCGGAAGAGGCCGGCGTGCAGGCCTGGCAGGAGCGGTCCGAGCACCTCGCGGCGCGCATCCAACGCCTCGGTCCGATCAACCTGGCGGCGATCGATGAGTTCCGCGAGCAGAGCGAACGCATGCAATACCTCGACCGGCAGCACGACGACGTGACGCGTTCCCTGGATACCCTCGAGGAGGCGATCCGCAAGATCGATCGCGAGACGCGCACCCGCTTCAAGGAGACCTTCGACAAGGTCGACGCCGGCTTCAAGGGGCTGTTCCCCAAGCTGTTCGGTGGCGGTCACGCCTACCTCGAACTGACCGGCGAGGACCTGCTCGACACCGGCGTGACGGTCATGGCGCGCCCGCCTGGCAAGCGTAACTCTTCGATCCATCTCCTCTCGGGCGGCGAGAAGGCGCTCACCGCGGTGGCGCTGGTGTTCTCCATCTTCCAGCTCAATCCGGCCCCCTTCTGTATGCTCGACGAGGTCGATGCGCCACTGGATGACGCCAACGTCGGGCGCTATTCCAAACTGGTGAAGGAGATGTCCGAGCATGTACAGTTCATCTTCATCACGCACAACAAGGTGACCATGGAAATCGCCAACCAGCTGATGGGCGTCACCATGCACGAGCCGGGGGTGTCGCGCCTGGTGTCGGTGGACGTGGAGGCGGCAGCGGCCATGGCCGCGGTTTGAGTTGGGCCAGAAAGCGAAGTATCGAGCCAAGCACGAAGTTTCGAGATGGATTCAGACCTGTTACGCCTCATCCTGCTGATTCTCGGTGTCCTGCTGGTGGCCGGGATCTACCTTTGGGACCGCTACAAGCGCAGCGGGCTGCACTTGCCAAGAACTCCGCGCAAGTCGCGCCGCAAACGCCAGCTGGAGCCGACCCTCGATGGAGAGCCGCCGCAGGCCAGCGGGGCGCCGGCGGATGACAACCTGCCGCCGGGCGAGTTCGTCGGCGAGCCGGTGGTGCGGCACCGCTGGGACACGCCGACTGCAGACAAGGACAGCCAGCTGGCTATGGAGCTGACCTTCAGCGCCCAGGGCGAAAGCGATTATCTGCACATCGACCCGGCCCTGCTCCACGAGGTGCCGCGTCTGATCGTCCAGGTCGTGCTGATTGCGCGGGACGGCCCGGTAAGCGGTAAGCAGATCCGCGAGGCGCTCCAGACCGTGGATATGCGCTTCGGGGAGATGAACATCTACCATCGCCTGAATGCGCACGGCCAGGCCTTGTTCAGCCTCGCCAGCGTGGTCGAACCCGGCAGCTTCCCCGAGAACCAGAACGAGGACTTCAGCACGCCCGGGCTGGTGCTGTTCACCCAGTTGCCCGGGGTACAGGAAGGGCTGTCGATCTACAGCGACATGCTGTTCACCGGGGAGCGCCTGGCCGCCCTGTTGAACGCGGAACTGCACGATGAATCCCGCAGCGTACTGACCCGCCAGACCATCGAGCACACGCGCGACAAGATCCTCGAGCACCGCCGTCAGTTGGAACGCCTCAGGAGGAGGCGTTGAGCGCTGCCGAGCCGGCCGCACGCGCGGAGGCGCTCAGGCGCCAACTCGATCACCACAACTACTGCTACTACGTGCTCGACGAGCCAGAGATTCCGGACGCCGAGTACGACCGCCTGTTGCGCGAGTTGCAGCAACTCGAAGAGACCCATCCCGAACTGGTCACCCCGGACTCGCCCACCCAGCGGGTCGGCGCGCGCCCGCTGGAGCGCTTCGACGAGGTGGCCCACCGCATCCCGATGCTGTCGCTGGACAATGCCTTCAGCGAGCAGGAGCTGGAGGACTTCGACCGTCGCGTGCGCGAGCGTCTGAAGAAGGCCGCCGCGAAGGTTGTCTACTCGGCCGAGCCGAAGCTCGACGGGCTCGCGATCAGCCTGCGCTACGAGGCGGGGCGGCTGGTGCAGGGCGCGACCCGCGGCGACGGGCGGCACGGCGAGGACGTGACCCAGAACGTGCGCACCATCCCCTCCATCCCGCTGCGCCTTATGGGCGAGGGCTGGCCCGAGGTGCTCGAGGTGCGCGGCGAGATCTTCATGCCGCGCGCGGGTTTCGAGACCCTCAACAGCGTCCAGCGCGAGCGCGGCGAGAAGACCTTCGTCAACCCGCGCAACGCCGCCGCCGGCAGCCTGCGCCAGCTGGATCCGCGCATCACCGCGCAGCGGCCGCTGGCGTTCTTCTGTTACGGCACCGGTGAGGTCGTGGGCCACCCGATGAGCGCCACCCACAGCGGCAACATGGCCCTGGTGCGGGAGTGGGGTCTGCCGGTCTCGTCGGAGCTGGCGGCATGTGACGGGATCGCCGCCTGTCACCGCTACTACGATCGCATGGGCGGGCGCCGCGACAAGCTCGACTACGACATCGACGGGGTGGTGTTCAAGGTCGATGACCTCGCGCAACAGCAACAGCTCGGCTTCGTGGCGCGCGCCCCGCGCTGGGCGATCGCGCGCAAGTTCCCGGCGCAGGAGGAGATGACCCGGGTCGAGGATGTCGAGTTCCAGGTCGGGCGCACCGGTGCGCTCACCCCGGTGGCGAGGCTGGAGCCGATCTTCGTCGGCGGCGTCACGGTCAGCAACGCGACCCTGCACAACATGGACGAGATCGAGCGCAAGGATGTCCGCATCGGCGACAGCGTGATCGTGCGCCGCGCCGGCGACGTGATCCCCGAGGTGGTGTCCGTGGTCAGGGAACGGCGGCCGCCGGATACGCACGCGGTGCAGCTTCCCGCGCATTGCCCGGTCTGCGGCTCGGCGGTCATCCGTCCCGAGGGCGAGGCAGTCGCGCGCTGCAGCGGCGGTCTGTACTGCCAGGCGCAGCGCAAGGAGGCGATCAAGCACTTCGCCTCGCGCAAGGCGATGGACATCGAGGGCCTGGGGGACAAGCTGGTCGAGCAGCTGGTTGACCAGGGCCTGGTTGGCAGCCCTGCCGATCTGTATGCGCTGCGCCAGGAGCAGATCGCAGCGCTCGAGCGGATGGGCGAGAAGTCCGCCGCCAACCTGGTCGCGGCCCTCGAGGCGTCGAAAGAGACCACCCTCGGCCGATTTCTGTTCGCGCTCGGCATCCTGGGGATTGGCGAGACCATGGCCAATACGCTGGCGCGCGACCTGGGTTCGCTGGATGCGATCGAGTCGCTCACCCTGAGCGACCTGATCGGGGTCAGCGCCAGCCAGGCCGTGAAGCTGCATGCGCGCCTGAGCGATCTGGATGAGGATGGACAAACCCCCTTGGGCCGCGTGTTGCCCCCGGCCGACCTGAAGTGGTGCCGGCACGTGCACCTGCTGATGCTGGAAGAGCGCTTCGCGACCCTGGCGGCGATCCAGGCGGCGCAGCCCGAAGAGCTCGCCAACGATCCGCGTGTGCGTATCGAGGGAGTCGGCGAGGTGCTTTCGGAGAAGATCGTCACCTTCTTCCGCCAGCCGCATAACCGCGAGGTGATCGATGGGCTGGTGAACGCGGGTGTGCACTGGCCCGACCCGCGCCCCGCCAGGGCCGGCGCGCAACCGCTCGAGGGTCTGACCTTCGTCCTGACCGGCAAGCTCGAGCAGCCGAGGGACCACTACAAGGAGTTGCTGCTCGCACACGGCGCCAAGGTGGTGGGCAGTGTGTCGAAGAACACCGATTACGTGGTCGCGGGCGAGGCGGCGGGCTCGAAGCTGAAAAAGGCGCAGGAACTGGGGGTTGCGGTCATTGACGAACAGGCGCTGTTGAAGTTGCTGGAGAAACAGGGCTGATCGAAGGTGGGCACGGGCAGGGGTCGATTACCGACTCCGATTACCGACTCCGGCCCTTTCCGGTTCGTTGCTGGATTGTTCGCGGGCAAGCCCGCTCCTACGACGGTGTGTGGTACGGCGATATCTCCTACGATGGTATGTGGTATCGGCGATATCTCGCGTAGGAGCGGGCTTGCCCGCGAACAGGCTTCGTTTTGAACCGTGGCCGGGGTTCTTCGCGGCCAAGGCCGCTCCTACGATGGTATGTGGTTCGGCGATACCTCCTACGATGGTATGTGGTTTGGGCGATATCTCGCGTAGGAGCGGGCTTGCCCGCGAACAGGCCTTTTCGAACCGTGGCCGGGATGCTTCGCGGCCAAGGCTGCTCCTACGATGGTATGTGGTTCGGCGATATCTCCTACGATGGTATGTGGTATCCGCGATACCTCGCGTAGGAGCGGGCTTGCCCGCGAACAGGCCTTTTCGAACCGTGGCCGGGGTTCTTCGCGGCCAAGGCCGCTCCTACGATGGCTGCTTTAGGGCACCTCTAATAGTTCTGGGTCAGCAAAGGGGGCGACATAATTCGCCAGATCAAGGCGAAGATCGCACGTAATAGCTGGCTATTGTGAAGATCTTCAACGATGAGATGGCGGATTATGTCGTTCAAAGTGCTGATTCATGAATTGTTAGAGGTGCCCTTTAGGTTGACGCTGCCGGGACCACACGGGACACTCGGTTTTAATTCATCTCACCCCGGAACGCGCAGACGGAGGATTTTCGATGTTGAAACGTATATTGGCCATGGGTTCCCTGCTGGCGATCAGCACTCTTCCGGTAACCCATGCCGGCGCGACCCTGGATGCGGTCAAGGCCAAGGGCTATCTGCAATGCGGCGTGACCACCGGGCTGGCCGGGTTCTCTGCCGCGGACGAGAAGGGGCGCTGGACCGGGCTGGACGTGGATACCTGCCGCGCGGTCGCGGCGGCGGTGTTCGGCGATGCCGACAAGGTCCGCTTCACCCCGCTGACTGCCAAGGAGCGTTTCACCGCGCTGCAATCGGGCGAGATCGATCTGCTCTCGCGCAACACCACCTGGACCCTGACCCGCGACACCAATCTGGGGCTTAACTTCACCGGGGTCAATTACTACGACGGCCAGGGTTTCATGGTGAGCAAGGACCTCGGGGTGAGCAGCGCCCGCGAACTGGATGGGGCCGCGATCTGTATCCAGGCCGGGACCACCACCGAGCTCAACCTGGCGGATTATTTCCGCACCCACGGCATGAGCTACACCCCGGTGACCTACGACAAGTCGGACGAAACGGTGAAGGGCTTTGCCGCCGGGCGTTGCGACGTGCTCACCTCCGACCAGTCGCAGCTGTATGCATTGCGCATCAAGTTGGACGACCCGGAGAGCGCGATCGTGCTGCCGGAGGTCGTCTCCAAGGAGCCGCTCGGCCCGGTCGTGCGCAACGGTGACGAGGACTGGTTCAAGATCGTGCGCTGGTCGCTGTTCGCGATGCTCAACGCAGAGGAGCTGGGTGTCAGCTCGGTCAATGTCGAGCAGATGCGCGAGACGAGCAAGGACCCGGGCATCCAGCGTCTGCTCGGCCTGAGCGGGATCAAGGGGCAGGGGCTCGAGCTGAGCGACGACTGGGCATACAATATCGTCAAGCAGGTCGGAAACTACGGCGAGATGTTCGAGCGCAATGTCGGCATGGGCTCGCCGCTCAAGATTTCGCGCGGCCTGAATGCACTCTGGACCGATGGCGGCGTGCAGTACGCCCCGCCGATCCGCTGAGCCTGTCCGATGCGGCCCCTTTTCACGGGGCCGCTACCGATGAGCTTCTCCAGCCGTACCCCCAGCCCGCTGCGATGGCATGAGCGATAACCCCGATGACAAGGCGCCCGCGCCGACGCTTTTCTGGCGGGACCCGCGCAAGCGGGGCTGGCTGGTGCAGGCGTTCGTGCTCGCCGCGGTGGTGGGCCTGTTCGCCTTTATTTTCGACAACACCCTGCACAACCTCGAGAAGCGCGGCATCAGCACCGGCTTCGGCTTCCTGCAGAACGAGGCCGGCTTCGGCATCCTGCAGACCCTGATCGACTACGATGAGACCCATACCTTCGGGCGGACCTTCCTGGTCGGCCTGCTGAACACCCTGCTGGTCTCGGCCATCGGTATCGTGATCGCGACCGTGCTGGGGTTGGTGATCGGGGTGGCACGGCTGTCGGGCAACTGGATCATCAGTCGCCTGGCGGGCGTGTACATCGAGATCTTCCGCAATATCCCGCTGCTGCTGCAGATCCTGTTCTGGTACTTCGCGATGCTGCCTTTGCTGCCGCATCCGCGCCAGAGCCTGGCCTTCTGGGAATCGGTTTTTCTCAACAAGCGTGGCCTCTACCTGCCGGGGCCGGTGACCGAGAGCGGTTTCGGCTGGGTCCTGGCGGCGCTGGCGGTGGCGATCCTCGGCGTGCTGCTGTTGTGGCGCTGGGCGCGTCGTCGCCAGGATGGCACCGGGCGGACTTTCCCGGTGTTCTGGACCTCGGCCGCGATGCTGGTGGGGCTGCCCTTGCTGGCCTTCGGCCTCGCGGGCATGCCGCTGTCCTGGGACTACCCCGCGCTCAAGGGGTTCAACTTCCGCGGCGGGATCACGGTGATCCCGGAACTGGTCGCGCTGGCGCTCGCGCTCGCGATCTATACCGCGGCCTATATCGCGGAGATCGTGCGTTCCGGCATCCAGTCGGTCAGCCACGGCCAGACCGAGGCGGCCTATGCGCTGGGGCTGAAGCCCGGCACGACCCTGCGTCTGGTGATCATCCCGCAGGCGATGCGCGTGATCATCCCGCAGCTGACCTCGCAGTACCTCAACCTGACCAAGAACTCCTCGCTGGCGCCGGCGATCGGCTACCCTGACCTGGTGGCGGTGTTTGCCGGCACCACCCTCAACCAGACCGGGCAGGCGGTCGAGATCATCGGCATCACCATGGGGGTTTACCTCACGATCAGCCTCACGATCTCGGCCTTCATGAACTGGTACAACCGGCGCGTCGCGCTGGTGGAAAGGTGAGCCGGGGAGATGGCGCGATTGTCTCGACAACAATACGCACCGGGTGATCATCCCGACTGGGAGCCGCCCGCCAGTTCGGTCGGCGTGCTGGGCTGGCTGCGGGCCAATTTGTTCTCCAGCTGGTTCAACAGCGCGCTGACCTTCCTCGGGCTGTACATCATCTACCTGGTCGTCGTGCCCCTGCTCGACTGGGCGATCCTGCGCGCGGACTGGTCGGGGGACTCGCGCGAGGCCTGCAGCTCGGGCGGGGCCTGCTGGGTGTTCGTGCGCATCCGCTTCGAGCAGTTCATGTACGGGCTCTATCCGAGCAGCGAGTACTGGCGCATCAACCTGGTCGCGGGCCTGATGGTGGCGACAATGGCGTGGCTGACGGTGCCGCGCATCCCCTACAAGCGCTATGGCGTGGTGTTCGCGCTGTTCTTCTTTCCGGTTATCACCGCGCAGCTGATCGGCGGTGGCAACTTCGGGCTGAGCGAGGTCGAGACCACGCGCTGGGGCGGGCTCACCCTGACGCTCATCCTGGCGGCGGCGGGCATCGTGGCGGCCTTTCCCCTCGGAATCCTGCTGGCCCTGGGGCGGCGCTCGCAGATGCCGATCGTGCGCGCCTTCAGCGTCGCCTATATCGAGTTGTGGCGCGGCGTGCCGCTGATCACGGTGCTGTTCATGTCCTCGGTGATGCTGCCGCTGTTCCTGCCCGAAGGGGTCAACTTCGACAAGCTGCTGCGCGCCCTGATCGGGATCACCCTGTTCCAGGCCGCCTACATCGCGGAGGTGGTGCGCGGCGGCCTGCAGGCGATCCCCCAGGGACAGTACGAGGCGGCGGATGCGCTCGGCCTGAGCTACTGGAAGAAGATGGGTCTGGTGATCCTGCCGCAGGCGCTCAAGATGGTCATCCCCGGCATCGTGAACACCTTCAATGAGCTGTTCAAGGACACCACCCTGGTCCTGATCATCGGCCTGCTGGACCTGCTGGCGATCATCCAGGCGGCGCTAGAGGACCCCAAGTGGCTGGGCTACTCGATCGAGGGCTATTTGTTCGCGGCCACGGTTTTCTGGATTTTCTGTTTTGGTATGTCGCGCTACTCGCTTGCGATCGAGCGACGCCTGCATACCGGGCATCGACGTTGAGGCGGTCACATGAGTGAGAACAGCGGGCGCAGGCGGCCGGAGTCGCAGCCGATCGTACAGCTGCAGGGCGTGCACAAGTGGTACGGCGAGTTTCACGTGCTCAAGAACATCGACCTCTCGGTGGCCAAGGGCGAGCGGATCGTCATCTGCGGACCCTCCGGCTCCGGCAAGTCGACCCTGATCCGCTGCATCAACCGCCTCGAGGAGCACCAGCGCGGACACATCATCGTCGACGGCACCGAGCTGACCAGCGATGTGAAGAACATCGAGCAGATCCGGCGCGAGGTCGGCATGGTGTTTCAGCACTTCAACCTGTTCCCGCACCTGACCGTGCTCGAGAACTGCACCCTGGCGCCGATCTGGGTGCGCAGGATGCCGAAGCACGAGGCCGAGGAGATCGCCAGGCAGTACCTGGAAAAGGTGCGCATCCCGGAGCAGGCGGACAAGTACCCGGGGCAGCTGTCCGGCGGGCAACAGCAGCGGGTCGCGATCGCGCGCAGCCTGTGCATGAATCCCAACATTATGCTGTTCGACGAGCCGACCTCGGCGCTCGACCCGGAGATGATAAAGGAGGTGCTCGATACCATGATCGAGCTGGCCGAAACAGGCGTGACCATGCTGTGCGTGACCCACGAGATGGGCTTTGCCAAGACCGTGGCCGATCGCGTCGTGTTCATGGATGGTGGCGAGATCATCGAGGTCAACGAGCCGTACGCATTCTTCGACAACCCGCAGCACGAGCGTACCCAGCTGTTCCTGAGCCAGATACTGCAGCACTGAACTTCGGCGGTCGGCTGTCAGGTGCCGGCGTCGGGATGCCGGAAACGATCGATGAGACGTCCGGCCAGGAGGCCGACTGCAACGCCACCCTCAATGAGCCAGGTTGCCTATTTGTAGAGGTGCATTATTTGCCCTGCATACGGGCGGGATCCACTCTCGTCCTGATGGGGTTGGATTTCGATGCAGGCGAAGCCGTGTCCAGCCATCTGTGTTCTGAATCGCCCCCGCTGTCGGCGTCCCGGGTCGACGATGATCACATCGCAATGCAGTTCGGCGTGATCATTGATGAAACCCGCCAGTTGTTGCGCATGCTCGCTCTCGTAGAGCACATCGCTCCCGATGATGAGATCGAACCTGCCCAGCAGGCTCTTCGGATCGGACCATTTCATGCGGACAAACGGGATTTTCCTGTCGTCGTTGAGCGCTGCATTGATCTTCAGGAAAGCTTCCGCTTCCGGGTGGTGATCGGTCGCAGTGATATCCGCTGTGCGATGGTTGAGTACCAGGCTGGCCAGGCCAATGCCACAGCCGACCTCGAGGATTTTTTTGCCTTCGATGTCGTAATGAAACATCAGATGGGCAAGGGCCTCACCCGAGGGCCAGATCACTCCAAAAAGCGGCCAGTGAGCCGAGGAGATGCCCAGCCCGGCGGCGATACCCTCGTCGTCTGAGAATTGTTGGTTGTCCCGCAGGGTCCTTACATGAATATCGGTTTCGTCGAATTCCAGGGTCTGATAGCGGTATCGCAATGAGGACATGTATCTGGCCCGTGGGAAAAGAGGCCAGGCGATACGATGCTTCCGTACGGCCTGGTCGCTCAAAAAGGGGTGAAGGTTAAGGAGAGAGCTTGGAGAGGAACGAGGTCTTCGGCTGGTGGGCCTTTCCCGCCAGCCGCTTGTTTAAACTCGACTTTCCGGCCATCTGCCGGGGATCGATGCCATTCAGCACGATAGCACGGAAATGGATCGGACTCAGGGCGCGTAGTCGGCAACCTCGACTCCGACACCTGACCTGGCGAACCCTTCGCGGCCAAGGCCGCTGCTACGGATCGAGGATTTTTCGAACCCGAGCGAATTCGTAGGAGCGGGCTTGCCCGCGAACAGTCGCCATTCCTAGATCAGTACCCGTTTTCTTCGCGGCCAAGGCCGCTCCTACGGATCGAGGAGGCTTCGAACCCGAGCGAATTCGTAGGAGCGGGCTTGCCCGCGAACAGGCTCCATTTCTTAATCCGTACCCGTTTTCTTCGCGGCCAAGGCCGCTCCTACAAATCGAGGAGGCTTCGAACCCGAGCGAATTCGTAGGAGCGGGCTTGCCCGCGAACAGTCGCCATTCCTTAAGCAGTACCCGTTTTCTTCGCGGCCAAGGCCGCTCCTACGGATCGAGGAGGCTCCGAACCCGAGCGAATTCGTAGGAGCGGGCTTGCCCGCGAACAGTCGCCATTCCCTAATCAGTACCCGTTTTCTTCGCGGCCAAGGCCGCTCCTACGGATCGAGGAGGCTTCGAACCCGAGCGAATTCGTAGGAGCGAGCTTGCTCGCGAAAGTCCACCTTCTCGACCCTGTTTCGTCCATTTGGTGAAGTATCCGGTCAATAGTTGATGCAACGGGAACCTGCAGCAGGGGCGTAGAATGACGCAAACACCGGCAACCCGCTTGGCTTCGTATGCCCCTTTTCTCCCTACGCGCTCAGCAGGCCCAGTGGTTCGAGACTTATGTCCCGCGCGAACAGACGGTGTTTGCGTTGGACGCCCTGTCGCGCACCGATGCGGTGGAATTGCAAATGGATCCCGCGCTCGCGGTCCCGATGGACCTGGCGCTGCTTCGCGAGACGATCAGTCGGTTCGACAGCATCCGGGAAAAGTACGAAAAGGACTTGCCGTCTGCGGTAGCCACTGCGACGAGAATGACGGTGGCGCCCGAGAGAGAGGCCGCTCAGGCGCTGCAAAGAATCGAGGCCTGGGCGCAGCGATTCGAAGCGGTATGGAAAAAGCGGCAGCGCCTGATCGCCGAGCGAGACAACCTCGCGCTGGTGAGGGAGTGCCTTATGGCCCTGCAACGGGAGTCGGGCCTGCTCGGGCCGCTGTCGCATGCCTCGAGGCTCCTTTTCAAAGGGGCCTTTGCCTGCCCCAAGGCGTGTTGCCTGGATGTGCCGTCTGTTGCCGGTTCGGTTCACGAACTGATTCCGGGTGTGGCGCACGATTTTTATGTCGTGGCGGATTTGCCGGAGCAGGCCGATGCGATCCATGCCTTTTTTGCCGACAACGCGTGTGTGCTGTTGGCTTTTCCCGCCTGGCTCATGCGCTCGCCCGAAAAACAGATGGTGGGTCTGGAGAAGGCCTTGCAGAGAAGGGCAAGCTCTCTGCTCGATGCGGAAGCGGCGCTGTCGCGACTGAGGCAGGAGCCGGCGGTCAAACTGGCGGTCGCCAATATCTCCGTTCTGCGCTGGTACCTGGGTGAGTCCAGGGAGACCGGCGGAAAAGAGCAGTTGTGTCACGTGACAGGATGGGTGGCCGCCGGGAAGTCGGATCAGCTGCAAAAGGCGCTGGATGCGGAAAAGATCGATGCCATCGTCCAGTTTCCGCTGGCGCCCGAGGGAATCGAACCGCCGGTTGCGCTGTTCGGGGCCTGGTGGGCCCAGCCTTTCCAGCTATTCACCGCCATGCTGGGCGCGCCGGGCAGGGCGGAAGTGGATCCCGGCCCGCTGTTGGCGCTGGTCGTTCCGCTGCTGTTCGGTTACATGTTTGCGGATGTCGGGCACGGCCTGGTGCTGGTTCTTCTGAGTGCGTTGCTTTACCGGCGCTGGCGGAGCGGCCGTTTTCTTATTCCCTGCGGGTTATCGGCGAGCGCCTTTGGCTTTTTGCAGGGCGAAGTTTTTGGGCTGCATGGCATCCTGCCGCGCCTGTGGGTCGATCCATTGCAGGAGCCCTTTGTCATCCTCGCGCTGCCCATGGTGTTCGGTGTTTTTCTGATTCTGCTCGGCCTGGTCTTCAATGGTATCGAGGCCTATTGGCGCGAAGCGTTCGCGCCATGGCTGTTGTCTGAAGCGGCGGTGCTGTTGTTGTATGCATCGCTGACCGTTGCGTTTTTCTATCCGCCGGCCCTGTGGGTGTCGGGGGCGGGCTTGGCCTGGTACCTGCTGGGAGGCTTCGTGTTGATCCACCGTCACCAAACACTTGGTCTGTCGCAGGTGCTCGGTAACCTGCTGGAGAGCCTCTTTGCGCTGGCCCTCAACACGCTTTCCTTTGTGAGAGTCGGGGCGTTTGCACTGGCGCACGCGGCCTTGAACCAGGCATTGCTCGCCCTGGCGGAGGATATCGATGCTGTCCTGCCCAGGTGGTTGTTCCTGGTTGCTGGGCATGCGGTGCTGATCGCCCTGGAGGCATTGGTGGTCTTCGTGCAGACCACCCGACTGGTCCTCTACGAATTCTTCATCCGCTTCTTGCGTGCCGAGGGCAGGGTATTCAAGCCACTCGCGATTCCTCCGCACCCGAGAGAGGGGGCAGGGTGAGAGGGGGCGAAGTCGACTCGAGCCGGGATGTCGGCCATCGTGGTTGATAAGAGCAAGCTTGTCCGCGCAAGGCGATCCAATCGATACCCGATCGCTGATCTTTCGCGGCCAAGGCCGCTCCTACGGTACTGCTCGACATTTTTGTAGGAGCGAGCTTGCTCGCGAACTTTCTTTCTTTCGCGGCCAAGGCCGCTCCTACGGTACTACTAGAGGCTTTGTAGGAGCGAGCTTGCTCGCGAATTTTCTTTCTTTCGCGGCCAAGGCCGCTCCTACGGTACTGCTAGAGGCTTTGTAGGAGCGAGCTTGCTCGCGAATTTTCTTTCTTTCGCGGCCAAGGCCACTCCTACGGTACTGCTAGAGGCTTTGTGGAGCGAGCTTGCTCGCGAACGTGGGTTCGCTCCGCTGCCTTGAATTCAGCGGCTCAGTCAGCTATCGCCTGTCCTATGCGCACATGGCTTCCGACAAGCGCAGAATGCATCGTGGCAGTCCCCGGCGGATGCAGGGTGATCACGGTCGAGCCCATGTTGAAGCGCCCGATCTCCTCGCCCTTGTCGAAGCGCGGTGCGCTCTCCGGCGGGTACTGCCAGCGGCGGATCCGGTCCGCCTTGACCTCGCCGTGCCACACGGTCTGCATGCTGCCGACGAAGATGGCGCCCACCAGGATCACCGCCAGTGGGCCGCGTTCGGTATCGAAGTACAGGATCACCCGCTCGTTGCGCGCGAACAGGTTCGGCACCAGCTGAGCTGTCGCCTCGCTGACACTGAACAGGTCGCCGGGCACGAACACCATCTCGCGCAGGGTGCCGGCCAGTGGAATGTGCACGCGGTGGTAGTCGCGGGGCGAGAGATAGATGGTGGCGAAGCTGCCGGATTCGAACTGCTGTGCGGCCTCTTCGTCGCCCGCGAGAAGCGCAGACAGGGTGTAGTCGTGACCCTTGGCCTGGATCAGGCGGTCGTGGTCGATCGGTCCGGCCTGGCTGAGCACCCCGTCCGCGGGGCTGACCACCGCGGCGCTATCGATGGGGCGCGCTTCGGGTTTGAGCGCGCGCGTGAAAAAGGCATTGAAGCTCGGGTAGGCGAAGCGGTCCTCGACGGCCGCCTCGTGCATGTCGATGCCGAAACGCCAGCTGACGAAGCGGATCAGGGTGTTCTTCAGCCAGGTGATTTCGCTGCGCGCGAGCTGGTACATGCGCGCGGACAGCCAGTGCTGCGGCAGCACCTGCACCAGCCAGTTGTTGAGGCGGTCGAGCCAGCCGGGTTCTGTAGCGGGTTTGTCGATCATGGGCTCCAGGGTTTCATTCAATTGGCGCAGACTCTCGGTCATCCGCTCCGGCTTGTCCAGTTGCAGTCGGGCATACAGCCGCCGGTCGGGTCCCACCAGCGCCAGCTGCGATCCGGGGCCGCAGTTGTCGCTCGCTGCCGGGTACAAATCCAGCACCTGCAGCAGCTCGTCACGCTGCACGCCGCCGAAGTAGTGCGCGTCCGCCCAGGGCAGGTAATGCCACAGCGAACCCGGCGGCGTTGGGCGCGTCGCCAACAGCCTCACCCGCAGTTGCTGCTGCAGCTTGGCCTGGTCGGCGAGGCGGTTCATCACTTCGGTCAATTCCTGCGCCAGCTGCTCGCAGCCGGGCCCCGGTTCGCCGGCGATCAACAGGGTCCAGTGGCCGGATAGCGGCAACCGGGCCGGGGTCCGGATCACGGCCGGGCGATCTACCCGATACACCCCCTGGCGTTCCAGGCGGTGCTGCTGGTACAGCTGCCCTAGGGTGTAACCCACCAGCAAGGTCGCGAATACCGCGACCAGCAGCTGCAGACGTGAGGGTCGGCGTCGCCGCACGCGTCAGGCGCCGGCGAGCACTTTCTCCGCGGCGGGCAGCGCAACGCCCGGCTTGATATCCGCCCCCATATCGCTCAGGACCGCATCCAGTGCGCCGAGGCAGAGGGTGATGTTCTCCACCCGGCTGGCGTAACCCATCAGGCCGATGCGCCAGACCTTGCCCGCGAGGTCGCCCAGGCCGGCCCCGATCTCGAGGTGGTGCTCCTGCAACAGGCGGGTGCGCACGGCGGCATCGTCGGCGCCCGCCGGTATTGTGACCGCGTTCAGCTGCGGAAGGCGCGAGGCCTCGTCCACGATAAAATTCAGCCCCATGGCCTCGAGCCCGGCACGCAGGGCGAGGTGGTTGTGCTGGTGGCGCGCCCAGGCATTCTCCAGGCCCTCTTCCTTGAGCATCAGCAGCGACTCGTGCAGCGCGTACATGGCGTTGACCGGTGCGGTGTGGTGATAGGCACGTTTGGCGCTCCCGCCCCAGTAAGCCATGATCAGGTTCATGTCGAGGAACCAGCTCTGCACCCGCTGGCTGCGGTTGGCGATGCGCTGCTGGGCGCGCTCGCCGAAGCTCACCGGCGAGATGCCGGGTACGCAGCTGAGGCACTTCTGGGTGCCGGAGTAGATGGCGTCAATGCCCCAGTCGTCCACGCGCAGCTCGCTGCCGGCCAGCGAAGTGACCGCGTCCACGATGCTCAGGCAATCATGTTTCCGGGCCAGCTCCGCCAGGGTCTTGGCATCCGAGCGCGCCCCGGTCGAGGTCTCGGCATGTACGAACGCGAGGATGCTGGCATCCGGATGCGCCTTGAGCGCATCATCGACCTTGCCCGGATCCACCGGCTTGCCCCAGTCATCCATGACCATCACGGCCTCGCCGCCGCAGCGCTCGACGTTCTCCTTCATGCGTCCGCCGAACACACCGTTCTGGCAAACAATGACCTTGTCACCGGGCTCGACCAGGTTGACGAAGCAGGCCTCCATGCCGGCCGAACCGGGCGCCGAGATCGGCATCGTCAGCGCGCTCTCGGTCTGGTAGGCGTATTGCAGCAGCCCCTTGATCTCGTCCATCAGGTCGACGAAGGCGGGATCGAGATGGCCGATGGTGGGACGGCCGAGGGCCTCCAGTACGCGGGGTGGCACGTCGGAGGGGCCAGGCCCCATCAGGGTGCGGAGCGGCGGATGAAAAGACTGGTCAGACATGGGGGATTCCGGAAAGTGGCTGGGAAAGCTTCATCTCTTCAGTATATTGAGCCTGGAAAACCGGGTGCAAGGTGATTGGCCTTTAACCCCGCAAAAACGCGGGACTTCACGGCCAGGGTTTCATTTGCGGAGATAGCATTGGCAGGGGTCGGAGTCGGTTTCCGACTCCGACCCCTGCTGGCTACAGGAAAACTGGGAGAATTGGACATGAGCGACGAGGAATACCGGGACAAGTCCACATGGCGTGAACGTCTCTCGCCGGAGCAGTACCACGTCTGTGCGGAGCAGGGCACGGAGCGGCCGTTCACCGGCCGGTACTGGGATAACAAGGCGAAGGGGACCTATCGCTGCGCTGTTTGCGGGCAGCCGCTGTTCGGCTCGGACAGCAAGTTCGATTCGGGCACCGGGTGGCCGAGTTTCACCCAAGCACTGCAGGGGCCGACGGTGGAGGAGCAGCGGGACAGCAGCCACGGCATGGCGCGCACCGAGGTGCATTGCCAGCGATGTGGCTCGCACCTTGGACACCTGTTCCCGGATGGTCCGGCGCCCACCGGGATGCGCTACTGCATCAACTCGGCGTCGCTGGATTTCGAGTCGGATGAGGGCGGAGACTGAACGCGCATCTCCTCGATGCGCTTGCCGGACCAGAGTCCGCCGCCAGGCAGCGGGCGACCCGATTCGTTCCAGATCTGGGCGGTCTGCTCGGCCGAGATACTGTTGCTGCGGAATTCCTCGACCTCGCGCGTGAGCGCGGCGACGTAGGCCGCCTCACCCGCCAGGGAAATCAGCTCGCGCAAGTCGATGCCCTGCCCGGTGCGCCGGCGCAGTTCCACGATTGCATCCTCCGGGGACACCGTCTCGAGCAGTTGCCCGAGCAGCGCTCCGGGGTCGATCGGCTCGGCGCTTTCGGGCATGCGCAGCGAGATTTCACGCAGGCGCTGGCGCACCAGGGGGACGACCTCGCGGGTGTTTGGCGTGCTGAGTTTGGGAAAACGCTGGTTGAAGCTCTCGATCGAGTTGACGATATCGGTGGCGAATTCCATGCGGGTCCAGGCCTGGTGCGCCGGTATCCAGCGGCCGCCAAGCCATATCTGCGGGCCGGCGCCAGCAGCGCCGCCATCGGCTGGAGGGGGCTTTGTTTCTTCTGTCACGCTGACCGACCTGTTTTCAAACCTGTCCAATTTTATCGGTCATCCCGGCAAAACCTTGATGCCGAAGCCGTAGCGCGGCTCGCCAGTGTCAGGTGAACAGGCTTTGGTTGACCAAAAAGTGCGTGGCGATGCTGGCCACGTAGCCCGTCGCGATCACCGGTGTCCATTTGAGGTGGCCGAAGAAGGTGTACATGCCTTTGCTCTGTCCCATCAGGGCAACGCCGGCGGCGGATCCGATCGACAGCAGCGAGCCGCCGACGCCGGCGGTGAGGGTGACCAGCAGCCACTGGCCCTGGCTCATTTCGGGATGCATCGTGAGCACCGCGAACATCACCGGAATGTTGTCGATCAGCGCGGACATCAGGCCGGCGGTCACGTTGGCTTCGGTAGGTCCCCATTGGGTGTACATGACCTCCGAGGCGAGCGAGAGGTAGCCGAGAAAGCCCAGCCCGCCGACGCACATGACCACCCCGTAGAAGAACAGCAGGGTGTCCCACTCGGAACGCGCCACGCTGCGGAACACGTCGAAGGGCACCGGGGTGCCGATATCCTCGCAGTCTTCGCGGTCGATCATGCAGTCGCGCGTGTGGGTCATCTTGAGGTAGTAGCCGAGCAGCTGCAGGTAGGCGAGCCCGGTGAGCATGCCGATGACTGGCGGCAAGCCGAGCAGGCTGTGGAAGCTGACCGCGGTGACGATCGTGAGCAGAAACAGAAAGACCACCGCGAAAGCGAAGCGTTTCGGGCACTGGATGCTGGTCTCTGCCTCAGGCTGTCCGGCGCCGATGAAACGGGACATGATCACTGCGGGCAGGATCCAATTGACCAGCGAGGGCAGGAACAGCGAAAAGAAAGACCAGAAGTCGATCACGCCAGTCGGGGTTTCGATGTGTTTCTGCCACACCATCAGGGTGGTGATGTCGCCGAAGGGGCTGAAGGCGCCCCCGGCATTGGCCGCCACCACGATATTGATGCAGGCGAGCACCACGAAGCGCCGCTTGTCCCCGCCAACCGCCAGAACGACCGCGCTCATCAGCAGGGCGGTGGTCAGATTGTCGGCAATGGGGGAGATCATGAAGGTCAGTACCCCGGTGATCCAGAACAGCTGCTGCAGGCTGAACTGTTTCTGGATCAACCAGCTGCGCAGGGCTGCAAACAGGTTGCGCTCCTCGAGGGCGTTGATATAGGTCATCGCAACCAGCAGGAACAGCATCAGCTCGGCGTATTCGAGCAGGTAGTGCCGCACCGCGTATTCCACCTCCGTGTGCAGTCCGTAGGATCGGTAGGTGATGGCGATCATCACCCAGATGATCCCGGCGGCCAGGATGACCGGCTTGGATTTGCGCAGGTTGGTGAATTCCTCCGCCATGACCAGCAGATAAGCCAGACCGAAGACGAGCAGGGCCGCGAAACCCACCGGGGCGGCGGTCATGTCGGGAATGTGCAGGTCCCCGGCGAGGGCGAGCGAGGGAAGCAGGACTGCAATCAGGGATACGGCAAATTTCATCTGGGGTGACCGGTACAGCTGGAGAAGCGGGGCCGGGAGCTTAGCTGCAGAGGGTGGTGAAAGTCACCCCTAGCGTCGACGCGATCGTCGCGGCCGGACCTCGTAGGCGGCAATGTGGGGCATGAGCTCGGAGAAGGGCAGGCGTTCGAGGTCCCCGAAGCTTTGCTCGGCGGACGCCAGCAGGGCATCCACGTCCGGGACCTCCAGCGGGGAAGGGTTTTCCGGCTCGAGCAGCGCCCGTACCCCACGCATTCCGCCGACCTGCAGGCGCATGGCCTTGCCATGCGGGAGGGTCGCCTTGTCCTCGTGGGTGCGCAGGGCGAACTGGGCATGCTCGCGCACCAGCGCCAGGAACCGCAGGCAACGTCGCTGCCCGGTCTGTGATCCGCAGTGCACCCCCTCGCGCTCCGCGATGCAGAAGCGCTCCGCGCGGGTACAGTCGCAACGGTTGGTCAGCACGCTCTTCTCGAACGCGCAGAAACGTTCGTTGACCTCACGGTAGGTCTCGCGGAAGGCGTCCTGATCCATTATTGAACGGACTGTTTGAAGCGATGGATGAGGCGGCGTTCGCGCTTGTTGGGGCGATGATCGGAGCCCGGGTGGGCCGCCTTTTCGGCGCGGATGCGCTCGGTCAATTCCTGGCGGCGGGCATGGCTCCGCTCGGTCTCGGTGTAGAAATGACGCGCTTCACTGGCGGGACGGCGCTGCTTGGGGATTGCCGCCACCGTGATGTCCCATTCGAAAGGGCCCTTGCTGATGGTCAGCTGGCTACCCGGGTGGATTTCCTTGCCTGCCTTGGTGCGCTGCCCGTTGAGGTGGACCTTGCCTCCCTGCACGGCCTCTGCGGCCAGCTTGCGCGTCTTGAAGAAGCGGGCGGCCCAGAGCCACTTGTCCAGGCGCATGCTGTCTGCAGGTTCGGTTTGCGTCATGTTTCTCAGGTAGGGGCGTCTTCCGAGTGGTCGAAACTGTGTACCGGGGCCTCGTGGCTGGGGATGTGCAGCAGGGCATCCAGCTCGCCGCGGGCATCCAGCGCCGCCATGTCGTCGAAGCCGCCCACATGGTGGTCGTCGATGAAGATCTGCGGCACGGTGCGGCGCTCGCTGCGCTGCATCATCTCGAGCATGCGGTCACGCTCGACATCCACGCGGATCTCTTCCCAATGCATTCCCTTGTTCTGCAGCAACATCTTGGCGCGCACGCAATACGGGCACATGCCGGTGGTATACATCTCGATTTTCGGTGTCATTATATCTCCTCCAAATATTGACCGATGTTAACAATTGCCTGCTGGCATCGACACCGGGAAAACCCCGACGGAACCCCCATCCGAAGCGCTCGCTGCAGCCATGAATCAACTCACCGGACCCGACATGAGAGAAGCCACACCCAAAGCCATCCATCTGAGCGAGTACCAGCCACCGAGCCATCGGGTCGAGGGCGTACGCCTCGAATTCGAGCTGCACGAGGATGGTGCGCGCGTGACCAGCCGGATGCAGGTCTGCGCGAACCCGGCCTACCGTGGCGATACCGGCCAGTGGTTCCTGCACGGTGAGGAACTCGAGCTGGAATGGCTGGAGCTGAACGGTACGCGCCTCGGGAAAGAGGCCTATCGTCTGGAGGAGGGCGGCCTGCGCCTGTTGAATCTGCCGCAGCGTTTCGAATTCACCAGCGCGGTGCGCATCTCGCCGCAGACGAATACCGCCCTGGAGGGCCTGTTCCGCTCCGGCGGCATGTTCTGCACCCAGTGCGAGGCCGAAGGGTTCCGCAAGATCACCTGGTATCCCGATCGGCCGGACGTGATGGCGCCCTTCGAGGTGCGCATCGAGGCCGACCGCGGGCGTTACCCGGTCCTGCTGTCGAACGGTAACCCGGCCGCGAGCGGCGAGCTCCCCGGGGGGCGTCACTTCGCGGAATGGCACGATCCCTTCCCCAAGCCCAGCTACCTGTTCGCCCTGGTGGCTGGCGACCTGCGCCACATCGAGCGGGACTACCGCACTGGCTCCGGCCGGCCGGTACGCCTGCGTATCTATGTCGAACCGGAGAACATCGAGCGCTGCGATTACGCGATGGATTCGCTGGAGCGCGCGATGCGCTGGGACGAGCAGCAATACGGGCGCGAGTACGATCTGGACGTGTTCAATATCGTCGCGGTAAATGACTTCAACATGGGGGCGATGGAGAACAAGGGCCTCAATATCTTCAACAGCAAGTTCATCCTGGCGAGCGCGGACACCGCCACCGACCACGACTACCAGGGCATCGAGGGCGTGGTCGCGCATGAGTATTTCCACAACTGGACCGGCAACCGGATCACCTGCCGCGACTGGTTCCAGCTGTCCCTGAAAGAGGGGCTGACCGTGTACCGCGACCAGGAGTTCTCCGCCGACATGGGTTCGCGCGGGGTCAAACGGATCGATGACGTGCGCCTGTTGCGCGCACACCAGTTCGCCGAGGACGCCGGGCCCATGGCGCATCCGGTGCGTCCGGATTCGTACATCGAAATCAACAATTTCTATACCGTCACGGTGTACGAGAAGGGCGCCGAGGTGGTGCGCATGCAGGCGCGCCTGCTCGGACCGGAACGTTTTCGCCAGGCGATGGACCTGTATTTCGAGCGGCACGACGGCGAGGCGGTCACCACCGAGGATTTCGTCGCCTGCATGCAGCAAGTAGTCGGTCGCGACCTGTCCCAGTTCAAGCACTGGTACGACTATGCGGGCACGCCCTGCGTGCGGGTGAGCGATGGCTACGATGCCGCGACACGCCAATACCGGCTGCGGGTCCAGCAGGAGGTGCCCGACACCCCCGGCCAGTCGGACAAACCGCCTTTCCTGATTCCACTGGCGCTGGGCCTGCTGGATGCCCGTGGACAGGCGCTGGATGTGAGTCACCCAGAGGCGAGCGAGCAGGCCGGGAGCCTGATGCTGGAGCTGAACCAGCGCGAGCAGGAGTTCGTGTTCGAGAATGTACCGGAGCGCCCGGTGCCCTCGCTGCTGCGCGGCTTCAGCGCTCCGGTCAAGGTCGAGTACGACTGGAGCGATGAACAGCTGCTGCATCTGATGGCGCACGACAGCGACGGCTTCAACCGCTGGGACGCCGCCCAGACCCTGCTGCAGCGGATCATCCTGCGCATGATCGAGGAACACCGTGCGGGCCAGGCAATGACGGTACCCGCCGCGCTGGTCGAGGCGGTCCGGCTGAGCGTGCAGGATGCCGAATCGGAGGATGCCTTGACCGCGGAACTGCTGACGCTCCCCGGCATCGGCTACCTGGGTGATTTCATGCCAGTGGTCGACGTGGAGCGACTGCACGCCGCCAGGCAGCGCATTCGTGCGGTGCTCGCGGGCGAGCTGCGCGAGCTGCTGTTGGCACGCTACCGCGGGTTGCAGGATGACGCCCCGTACCAGCCGGAGGCGGATGCCATCGGACGGCGCCGTCTGAAGAACACCCTGCTGGGGTATCTCGCGAGCCTGCATGACGATCCGGGCTGCATTGATCTGGTCAAGTCGCAATACGACTCGCGGCACAACATGACCGATGTCATGGCGGCGCTCGCCCTGCTGGCCGAAGGCGAACACCCCGCGCGCGAGGAGGCGCTCGCGGACTTCGCGCAGCGCTGGCGGCAGGATGCCCTGGTGATGGACAAGTGGTTCAGCGTGCAGGCGGTCGCGGACCGCCCGCAGGTACTGCAGGAGGTGCAGGACCTGATGCAACACCCGGCCTTCTCGATCAAGAACCCCAACAAGGTGCGGTCCCTGATCGGCGCCTTCGTGAACGCCAACCCGGTGCATTTCCATGCGGCGGACGGCAGTGGCTATCGTTTCCTGGCTGACCAGGTGCTGACCCTGGATGCGCTCAACCCGCAGATCGCGGCGCGCCTGCTGCGCGGGATGGCGCGTTGGCAGCGCTACGACGCGGAGCGCCAGGCGCTGATGCGCGAACAACTCGAACGCGTGATGCAGACCAAGGTGTCCAAGGACGTGTACGAGGTGGCGGCGAAGAGCCTGGAGACCTCCTGAAGGGGGCTTCTAATTACTCGTAAGCAAACAGCTTGAGCGCCAAATGCCCCAGCTCTTCGTTCCGAACCTTCGCAATAGCTGGCTATTACGTGCGGTTCGCGCCTCGACCTGAAACATTTGGCATCTCAATCTGAAATGCCCAGAGTATTTAGAAGCCCCCTCAGGGAGCCTCAGAAGCCCAGCCAGCGGGCCGTCTGGTAGAAGGTGAAACTCAGCAGCCAGGCCAGGGCGAGTGGCCAGGCGACGGCCAGCGCGGTGAACCGCCAGCTCTTCGACTCCTGCTTGAGCACCGCGACGGTCGACAGGCAGGGGGTGTAGATCAGGACGAACAGCATGAAGGCATAGGCCTGTACCCAATCCGTGCTGCCGGCCACGATGCCGGCCAGTTCGCCTTCGCCGGCGCCGTAAATGACCGCCATGGCGCCAAGTACGACCTCCTTGGCGACGAAGCCGAACAGCAAGGCGATGGTCATCAGGTGGTCGATGCCCAGCGGCGCGAAAATGGGCGCAAACAGCGCGGCCAGTTGCCCGGCGAGGGTTTCCGGGCCGGCTGGGGCGACGTCAGCAGGATAGTGGGTCAGGGCCCAGACCAGGACCACCCCGAGCAGGATGAAGCCGCTCGCCTCGCGCAGGAAATGGGCCACCTCGCGCCAGCCACGCAGCCACATCTGCGGCAGTGTGGGGAAGCGGTACGGCGGCAGTTCGAGCAACAGCGGGTCCTGGTTGGCGAGCCGGCCGCGATAGAGCAGCGCGGTGAGGAAGGCCGCCGCAAAGCTCATGATGTACAGGCTGAACAACACCAGCGGCGCGGCCCAGGGATCGAATACCGCGCTGATGAAGAACACGAACACCTGCAGGCGCGCCGAGCACAGCGAGAAAGGGATGATCAGCATGGTCAGCAGGCGCAGCCCGCGGGAACGCATCACGCGGGTGCCCATCAGGGCGGGTACGTTGCAGCCGAAACCCATCAGTTGCATCACGAAGGCGCGCCCGTCGAGACCCAGGCGCGCCATGAAGGCATCCATGAGAAACGCGGCCCGCGACAGGTAGCCGCTGTCCTCGACGATCGCCATGAACAGGAAAAACAGCACGATGATGGGAAGGAAGGACACCACCGTACCCACGCCATCGAAGATGCCGTCCAGCAGGAAGCTCTGCAGCATCGGATGCCATTCCGCGACCGCCGCTTCGACCGCTTCGGTCTTGATGGTTTGGAGCAACCACGCCACGCCCTCCTGCAAGGGTGCGCCCAGGGTATAGACGGCTTCGAACAGGGCGAGCATGGCGGCGAAGAACAGGGGCAGACCGAACCAGGGGTGCAGCAGCACCCGGTCGATGCGGTCGGTCAGCCGGTCGGTGGCAGTCAGCGGCATCTGCACCGCGCTGCGAAACACCTGGTCGAGGCGCGCCTCGAGTGCATCGTCGTCGCCAAAGACGCGATTCAGGTCGGCGGATTTGGCCGTCCCCACCTGCGCGAGGGTATCGGTCAGCAGCTGGCGCATCCTGCCCATGCCGAAACCCTGCTTGGCGCTGATGCTCAGCACCGGGACCTTCAGTTCCCGCGTGAGAAGCGCCGTGTCGACCTGGATGCCGAGCCGGCGCGCCTCGTCGTCCATGTTGAGCGCGACCACCATCGGCAGCTCCAGTGCCTGTAATTGCAGGATCAACGCCAGTTGGCGGTCGAGCTGGGTCGAGTTGGCGATCACCAGCAGCAGATCGACCGGGTTTTCCTCCAGGAAGGTGCGCGCCACGCGTTCGTCTTCCGAGAAGCCATGCAGGTTGTAGATGCCCGGCAGGTCGACGATCTCGACCATATCGACCCCGAGCAGAACTTTGGCCATGAGCAGGTCGACGGTCACGCCCGGCCAGTTGCCGACCCGCGCGGAAGAGCCGGTGAGACGATTGAAAAGGGTGGATTTGCCCGTGTTGGGCATTCCGAGCAGGGCGATACGCTTCATGCCAGGATCACCTGCATGGCCTGTTGCGGTCGGATCAGCAGGTCCGTGGTGCCGATCCGCACCTGCAGGGGACCGCCGAAGCGTGAGCGGCGAATGACGGCGATCTCGCGGCCCACCCGCAGGCCGATCGACTGCATGCGCGCGCGGATTTCGGGGTCGCCGACCAGGGCCGAGATGGTCCCGGTTTCGCCGCTGTGGAGTTGGCTGAGATTCATGTGGGCAACGACGACTTCGGGGGTCGATAGATTAGAAAATCATGAAACAATGATTCGCTATCGTAGATGGTTTGCATTCATGCCGACAACTGCACGGATTTATGCCGCCATGAGCCTTACGCTGGACGAGCCACCGCAGCAAAGGGGTCGAAAACCGGCTACGACCCCTGGCGTCCAGCGGGGGAATGGGCATGGGGCTGCCCGTTGGGCCGCTCAAGCGTATTCGTAATGCTTGCTCTCGCGCCGGCCGCTCGGGCTCTGGCTGCGCAACAGCGTACGCTGGGTGACGATGCCTTCCACCTGCCACTCCAGGTCTTCGAGCGGGATCTCCGGGTAGAGATCGTTGAGCGCCACCAGGCGTTCGCCGTCGTCGTCTTTGAGGTACAGCCGGAACCAGCGGGTGTCCTCCACCAGGCACATGATGAACATGCCATGCTCGCACAGCTTGGCTGGTTCGATCGTGACGATGCAGCCGTCCGGAAACTCCGGCTCCATGCTGTTGCCCAGGACCTGGAGGGCGAAGGGTTCGGATTCGCTGCAGGCGCTGCCGCCGGAAAATTCGTTGTCTGCCATGGGGATTCACTCGCAAGCGATTTGGTATGCTGGCCGCTTGCCGATTAGCCGCTGTTCAAGGCCGAATTTTACCATGGTGCACGCCACCGGAACCTCACCACAAGTCCACAAGAATCGCCGGGATTGGTACAATCTGCGCGGCATGCTGCCCTTCATCTGGGAATTTCGCGGGCGGGCGCTGTTCGCGCTCACCTGCCTGGTGGCATCCAAGTCCGCCAACGTCGGCATACCCCTGACCCTGAAGGGCATCATCGACCACTTCGAGCAGGCCTCGGCCGCCGGGTTGGCCCTGGCGATGCCAATCGCCCTGCTGGTGGCGTATGGGGTGCTCAAGCTGAGCGCGAGCCTGTTCAACGAGCTGCGCGACGTGGTGTTCGCCAAGGTGCGCTACCGCGCCATGCGGCGGCTCTCCACCCGCGTCCTGACCCACCTGCTGCAGCTGTCCTTACGCTTCCATCTCGGGCGCAAGATGGGAGCGGTCAGCCGCGACCTCGAGCGCGGCACCCGCTCGGTCAGCCAGATACTCAACTACATGGCGTTCAGCATCCTGCCGATCGTGGTCGAGTTCAGCCTGGTGGCGGTCATCATGCTGAGCAATTACGACCCCATTTTCGCCGGGGCCATGTTCGGCGCGGTGGCCCTGTACATGTTGTTCACCTTCCTGATCACCGAGTGGCGCATGGATTTCCGGCATCGCATGAACCAGCTCGACTCCAAGGGAAACTCGATTGCCTTCGACAGCCTGATCAACTACGAGACGGTCAAGTACTTCGGAAACGAGCGTCTCGAGCTGAACCGTTACGACGATACCCTGCAGGACTGGGAGCACTGGGCGGTCAAGAGCCAGTCGTCCATGTCGATGCTCAATTTCGGCCAGGGAGCGATCATCGCGCTCGGGGTCACCCTGGTGATGGTGCTGGCGGCCAATGCCGTTGCGCAGGGCAGCATGGGCATCGGTGACCTGGTGCTAATCAACGCCTTTCTGCTGCAGTTGTTCATACCCCTGGGGTTCCTCGGAATCGTGTACCGCCAGATCAAGTACTCGCTGGCGGATATGGACCTGATCTTCAAGCTGCTGGATACCGAGCCCGAGATACGCGATCGCGAGGGGGCGGTGCCCCTGCAGCTGAGGCAGGGCGAGATCCGCTTCAGCCACGTGGATTTCAGCTACCAGACGGAACGCGCCATCCTGCACGACCTGAGTTTCGAGGTGCCGGCCGGACACAAAGTGGCCGTGGTGGGGCACAGCGGCGCCGGCAAGTCGACCCTTTCACGCCTGATATTCCGTTTCTACGACGTCAATGCCGGCGCGGTCAGTATCGACGGGCAGGACGTCAGGGATGTGACCCAGGACAGCCTGCGCGCGGCCATCGGGATCGTTCCCCAGGACACGGTGCTGTTCAATGACACGATCTACTACAACATCGCCTATGGACGCCCGGATGCCAGCCGCGAGGATGTGCTCCAGGCGGCGCGCATGGCCTGTATCGCGGACTTCGTCGAGGGACTTCCGGACGGCTGGGACAGCGTGGTCGGAGAACGCGGCCTGAAGCTGTCCGGCGGCGAGAAACAGCGTGTCGCGATTGCGCGCGCGATCCTCAAGCAGCCGCGCATCCTGATCTTCGACGAGGCGACCTCTTCGCTCGACAGTCATACCGAGCAGGCGATCCAGGAGACGCTCTCCGAGGTGGCGGCCCATCACACCACCCTGGTGATAGCGCACCGCCTCTCCACGGTCGTGGATGCGGATCGCATCCTGGTGATGGACAAGGGGCGATTGATCGAGCAGGGGACCCACGCCGAACTGATGGGCGCGCGCGGCGCCTACTTCCGCATGTGGGAATTGCAGCGCCAGGAAGCAAAGGACCAGGTCACCGGGCAGGCCGGTTGAGCCGGGCGGCGCGGCGTGCGCTCATGCCTCGGGTGGTTTCAGGCAGGTGGGCTTGCCGCACAGGCGCTTGCTCAGGGGGCGACGCCGCCACAGGCGCGAAACCTGGCAGGGCAGGCATTCCCAGGCGATATTGATGGCCGCGAGCGCCACTCCGGCGCCGATCAAGCTCCAGAAGACGACGTCGACCCACGCATAGGCGACCAGGTCGGCGGGCCCCAGATAGAGGGTGGCGACGATCCCGAACAGCGTGGCCGCTATCGCACTCAGCAGTAGGACGGACATGATGGCGTCACCGCGATCCATGATCAAAAAATAGTAATTTATAATATGCTAATATACGACAAAGAATCAAGGGCTTGTTGCCACGTCGGCGTGTCGTCGAATTGCGACAGGGGGAACCTCGGCGTAATGCGCTCTCCGCTCAGCGGCGGGGGGCGTTCGGCGTGAGCGCGGCGATGCGCGGAAAAACCTACCTCGTGGGAGGCGCGGTGCGCGACGGGCTGCTGGGTCTGCCGGTGCAGGAGCGCGACTGGGTCGTGGTGGGCGCAACGCCCGAGGCGATGCGTGCCGCCGGTTTTCGCCAGGTCGATCCCGATTTCCCGGTGTTCCTGCACCCGGAGAGTGGCGAGGAGTACGCGCTCGCGCGGCGTGAGTTCAAGACCGGCGCGGGCTACCGCGGATTCCGCACCGAGGCGGGTCCGGAGGTGACCCTGCGGCAGGATCTCGCGCGTCGCGACCTGACCATCAACGCGATGGCGCGTGGCCCGGACGGTGATCTGATCGACCCCTTCGATGGCGAAATCGACCTGCGCGAGGGTCTGTTGCGGCATGTCAGCCCCGCCTTTGTCGAGGACCCGGTGCGACTGCTCCGGGTGGCCCGTTTCGCGGCCTGCCTGGGGGAGTACGGCTTCCGCGTGGCGCACTCGACCCACCGCCTGATGAAACAGATGGTGCAAGACGGCGCAATCGCCGAGCTGCAGGCCCCCCGGATCGCACGCGAACTGGGCAAGGCCCTCGGGTGCAGGCAAGCGTGGCGCTTTTTCGAGGTCTTGCATGCCTGCCAGGGCTTGCGCGAGCTGTTGCCCGGTCTGGCGGAGGGGATGAAGAGCGGCCATGGCGGCAGCGAAGCGAATCCGGAACTCGCGGCGCTGCGCACGGCCAGCCAGCAGAGCGCCGATCCGGATATCCGCCTGGCGGCCTTGCTGCTGTCCCTGCCGGATCCGCTCGAGACGCTCCAGTCGCGGCTCGGCCTGTCGCGCCGGGTTGCCCGCTGGTTGCGCACCGGACGTTCGCTGTGGGGCCGGCTGCAGGACGCCGGGAACATGCAAGCCGCGGAGTTGGAGTCCTTGCTGAGCGCAATGGGCGCCTGGCGCGACAACGGCGAATTCGAAGTTCTGCTGATGCTCTTCAGGGCGCAGCCGGATGCGCCCGAAGCGGTGGCGCGTCTCGAGGAGCTGCGCCTCGCCGCCGCGGCGGTCGATATCGATGTCCTGCGGCGCGAGGGATTCCAGGGGGCGGCGCTCGGCCGCGCCATCACGGCGGCGCGCTGCGCCGCCATCGCGGCGTCCGGCGCATGAGGCTTGTATGCCTGCGGGGCTGGCTGCAAACTGACAAGTTGGTCTGAGGCCGGAACCGTCTGATGCGACTGAGTAAAGTGCAAACTGCTGTCCCCGAAGCGTTGGCAGCGCCGCTGCCGTCCGCGTCGCACACGGGTTCCGTGGAGAACCGGGTCCTGCGGATGCTGTGGCGTGCACGGCTGGTGATGCCACTGAGTTTTCTCATGATCGGCATGGGCGTCATCGTACTCGCGGCCACCATGATCCCGATGGGCATGATCGAGCCCATGGTCGGCGCCTGGCTGCTGCTGCTCGGCGTCACGGTCACGGTTCTGTCCCTGCTGCTGGCCGCGCGCCGCCTGCGCCGGCAACTGCTCGAGCCGCTGGCGCGACTCGAGGATTCCGTGTCCCGGGTATGCCAGGGGGAGCCGGGCGCCAGCCTGGCGCGCGAGGATCCCGGTGTGCTGGCGGCGATGGTCGAGGACATCGACAGCCTGAACGAGGAACTGACCGACCTCTACGAAGACATGGACAGCCGGGTCGCGCGGCACACCACCCGGCTGGCGCAGAAAACCGCCTCGCTCAAGATCCTGTATGACGTCGCCGCGAGCATCAACCAGGCTGACAGCCTGGACGAGTTACTGCTTCGCTACCTGCGTGTGCTCAAGGAGATGGCCAACGGCATGGCGGCCACCGTGCGCCTGGTGCAGGAAAACGGTCAGATGCGTCTGGTCGGGGCCATCGGACTCAACGATGCGCTCCTGACAGAGCAGGAACTGCTGCCGCTCGATCTGTGCGTGTGTGGCAAGGCGCTCTCGCCCGGCGATATTCTCTGCGAGCAGGAAGAGCGTTACTGCAGCCGGCGACTGGGACGCAATATGTTCGGCAGCGACGAGATCGAGCTGGTCAGTATGCCCATGGAGTATCACGACGACCTGCTCGGTCACTACCAGATCTACGTGCAAAGACCCGGCATATCCGGGCGCGAGGACATCCTGGAACTGTTGCAGACGATCGGCAATCATCTCGGCATGGCGGTCGCGAAACAGCGATCCGACCGCGAGGCGCGGCGCCTGTCGATCATGGAAGAGCGCACCGCGCTCGCGCACGAGCTGCACGACTCGCTCGCCCAGACCCTGGCCAGCCTGCGTTTCCAGGTGCGCATGCTCCAGGATGTGATCCGCAGCGGGGACCGCCAGGCCGCCTGCGACGACATCGCCAAAATCAGCGCCGGTCTGGACGAGGCGCATACGGAGTTGCGCACGCTGCTGCACAATTTCCGGGCGCCGGTCGGGCAGAGGGGGCTGGTCAACGCCCTGGACAAGCTGGTGCGGCGCTTCGAACAGGAAAGCGGCGTGCATGCCTTCTTCCAGAACAATTGCCGCGATGTCGAACTGGGCTCGTCCGAGGAAATGCAGATCCTGCGGATTGTGCAGGAGTCGCTGGCGAATATCCGCAAGCATGCCCAGGCGCAGAACGTGCGCATCCTGCTCAACTGTTCCAGTCAGCGAGGCATCGTCATGCTGGTCGAGGACGACGGGGTGGGTTTCGACAGCGCGGCCAAGGAGGGGCGGCCCGGAGAACACATCGGGCTGTCGATCATGGAGGAACGCGCCCAGCGTCTCGGTGGCGCCCTGCGGATCGAGAGCGAAGCGGGCGAAGGTACCCGCCTGGAACTGACTTACAAGCCCTTGCGCCAGGCGAAAGAAAACCACAGGCGCTGGATCGTATGAGCCGCTGTTACCTCCGAGACACCCGCTCGCAGATGAACCGAAGAGGATTGCACATGACAGGGGCCGCCGTATGAGGGTGTTGCTGATCGACGACCACGCGCTTTTCCGCATGGGCCTGGGTGAGCTTCTGGAACGGCGTGGTATCACGGTCGTGGCCGCCGAGGGGGACTGCGAGCGGGGTATCGGACTGGTTATCGAGACCGGCCCGGACGTGGTCCTGCTGGATATGCGCATGCCCGCCATGACCGGGATCGAGGTGCTGCGTGCCCTGCGCGAGGCGGGCGAGCGCATGCCGATCGTGATCCTGACCACCAGCCGCGACGAGAGCGACGTCATTCAGTCCCTGCAGGGCGGCGCCAACGGCTATCTCCTCAAGGACATGGAGCCGGATGCCCTGATCGAGGCGCTCAACGAGATCGTCGCGGGACGCACGGTGGTGGCGCCGGAACTGGCGGGGGTGCTGGCGCGTGCGGTGCAGGGCGATGTCGCCCCGCCGGCCGGGACGCAGGATGGCCCCGATCTGCCCGACCTGACCCCGCGCGAGCACGAAATCCTGTGCCTCCTGGCCGAGGGGCAGAGTAACAAGGTGATTGCGCGCAACCTCGGGATCAGCGACGGCACGGTCAAGCTGCACGTCAAGTCGATCCTGCGCAAATTGCAGGTGCATTCGCGGGTGGAGGCGGCGGTCATCGCGGTCGAGCGGACGATGTGCAACCGCCAGGCGAAAGGGGAGTGACGCCTCGCCGCGCCCGGGGTGAACCGGGCCCCGGCGGGCCTCGCAGAATACTTACTCCTCGATGCTCGCCGATTCGATCACCACGGGTTCGACCGGGACGTCGGCATGCCCGGCGACATTGCCTGTCTCCGTGTCCTTGATGCGGTTGACCACGTCCATGCCTTCGACGACCTTGCCGAACACGCAGTAGCCCCAGCCGTCCTGCCCCGGGTAGTCGAGAAACTTGTTGTCCGAGACATTGATGAAAAACTGCGCGCTCGCGGAATGCGGCGCCATGGTGCGGGCCATGGCGATGCTGCCGTTCTCGTTGCTGAGACCGTTCTTGGCCTCGTTCTCGATCGGTTCCCGGGTCGGTTTCTGGGTCATGTCGGGCAGGAAGCCGCCGCCCTGGATCATGAAGTTGTTGATCACCCGGTGGAAGATGGTGCCGTCGAAATGCCCGTCGCGCACGTACTGCTCGAAGTTCTCGCAGGTCTTGGGCGCTGCCTTGTGGTTCAGCTCGATGCTGATGTCGCCCATGCTGGTTTTCAGGTGGATCATTTTGCTTCCTCGATACGTGAGATGGATTCGATGGTGACGGTTTCGACCGGGACGTCAGAGCGCCCCGCCTTGCTGGTCGTCTTGACCTCGGCGATGGCGTCCACCACATCCATGCCCTGGGTCACCCGGCCGAATACCGCATAACCCCAGCCGTCGAAGCTGGGGTAGTCGAGACTCGGGTTGTCGCGGTGGTTGATGAAAAACTGTGCGGTGGCCGAATGCGGGTCCGAGGTGCGCGCCATGGCGACGCTCCCACGCCCGTTCTTGAGGCCGTTCCTGGCTTCGTTCTCGATCGGCTCGTGGGCCGGTTTTTTCTCCAGTTCAGCGGTCAGCCCGCCACCCTGGATCATGAAGCCCGGAATCACGCGATGGAACACGGTGCCGTTGTAGAAGCCTTCGTCCACGTAACGGAGAAAGTTCTGCACCGTCTGAGGCGCCTTGTCCGGGTCGAGTGACAGGGTGATTTCGCCGTGGCTGGTCTTCATCAGGACGCTGACAGGGGCGGCCTGCGCAAGCCCTGTGGCGGCAAACAGCAGTACGGCGGTGACAAGGCTTCGCAGCATGGAGATTCCTCTTGTTCTGATCTTCGGAGGGCGAAGTGTACCGACTCGGTCCGGGTGGAGAAAGCCGGTGCCCTGCAGGGGATTGGGTTAAAATCCGCGCCTTTGCGCCAAGTGGTGGTAACCCATGCTCAGCATTTACAACGATCTGACGCGTTCCAAGGAAGTCTTCGAGCCGCTAAAGCCCGGCAAGGTGAGCATGTACGTGTGTGGCATGACCGTGTACGACCTGTGCCATCTCGGGCATGCGCGCGTCATGGTGGTTTTCGACGTCGTCTATCGCTACCTCAAGGCGGCTGGCTTCGATGTTAACTATGTGCGCAATATCACCGACATCGACGACAAGATCATCCAGCGGGCCAACGAGCGTGGCGAACCTTTCACCGAACTGACCCAGCGGTTCATCGACGCCATGCACGCGGACGCCCAGGCGCTCGGGGTTCTCGCGCCCGATCATGAACCGCGCGCGACTGAGCATCTGCCGGAGATCATTCGCATGATCGAGAAACTGATCGAGCGTGGCCACGCCTATGCGGCGGGTAACGGCGATGTGTACTACGACGTGCGCAGCTTCCCCGAGTACGGGCGCCTCTCGGGCAAGTCGATCGATGACCTCGAGTCGGGCGCGCGCGTCGAACCCGACGAGGTCAAGCGCGACCCCCTGGATTTTGCCTTGTGGAAGGCGGTCAAGCCGGGCGAGCCGTCCTGGGATTCGCCCTGGGGCGCGGGCCGGCCCGGTTGGCACATCGAGTGCTCCGCGATGTCGACCGAGGCGCTCGGGGACACCTTCGATATCCACGGTGGCGGCGCCGACCTGACCTTTCCGCACCACGAGAACGAGATCGCACAGTCCGAGGGGGCGACCGGACATCCCTTCGTCCGCTATTGGATGCACAACGGCTTCGTGCGTATCGACGACGAGAAGATGTCCAAGTCGCTCGGCAACTTCTTCACCGTGCGCGAAGTGCTGCAGCGTTACCGCCCGGAGGAGGTGCGTTATTTCATCCTCACCAGCCACTACCGCAGCCCGCTCAATTACGACGAGGAGCACCTGGATAACGCGCGCGCCGCCCTGACCCGCTTCTACACCGCCCTGCGTGGTCTGGCTCCGGTCGAGCCGGCGGGCGCCGAGGAGTTCGAAACCGCTTTTCACCAGGCGATGCGGGACGACTTCAACACCCCCGAGGCGCTCGCCACGATGTTCGAGTTGGTGCGCAGCATCAACCGGACCCGCGAGCAGGATGCGCAGGCGGCCGCGGGACTGGCCGCGGCGCTGCGCCGCATGGGAGACATCCTCGGGATCCTGCAGCAGGACCCCGAGGGCTACCTGCGCGGGGAGGCATCCGAACAGGAGGGTCTGACGGATACCGATATCGAGGATCTCATCGCCCGGCGCGCGCAGGCAAAGCAGGATAAGGATTGGACCGAAGCGGATCGTATCCGCGACGAACTGCAGGCCGCTGGCATCGTGCTGGAGGACGGCCCGGGCGGCACCACCTGGCGGCGGGGTTGAGGCGGGTGGAAGCGCCGCGCAAACAACGCGTCCTGAGGGTCTTCTACCGCGACGACGAGCACGGCGCCGCGGTCTCCTCGCTGCAGCCGGAATCGCTGCTCGCGGATCGCATCGTGCCCCTGGCGGAGCGTCTTATGCAGCACGCGGACAACTTTCTTGGCGTGTTCGACTCGGGCGAGCTCGTGTTGCAGGTGTACCCGGGAGACGAACCCGATTCGGTGATCCTGGAAATCGTCTATCCGGAGGACAAGGGGCTGTTGCGTCGTCAACTGCCGCGCCGGGAGGCGCTCGCCTTGTTGTCCGAACTGCCCGAGACCTTCACCGAGGATCTCCTGCCGGGTGCGCAGTACATCGGCTGATGGCCTAATCCGCGCAGGAGACCCGGTATAGGGCGAGTGGATTGTATTTAGAATCGGATATCGATTTTGGCTGGGAGCAGCGGCATGGGTGACATTCTCGGGGTCCTGGTGGACGGGCAGGCGCAGTACGAATTCGATCGCGACAAGCCCTTGCCGGAAGGGCACAGCCTGCGCCTGGAACAGATGGACCGGAAGATGGACGCCGGGATCGAGGCGCACGGCGAGTTCATTGCCAACCCGGACCAGGATGCGCGCACCCGCTTCGTCGCGACCGGCCTGGCGAATGCCCTGGCGCAGGGCAACGAGAACCTGGCCATGGCGATGATCACCTGGCTGGGCGTGCGCCGTCCCGAGCTCAAGCAGGTGAAGATCCAGCCTGGGGAGCTCGGCATGCAGGTCGACCTGGACTACGAAAACCCGTACCAGAAGCCAGCTCCCGAAGCCCAGGTGGTGCAATTCAATCCCACCCGCCACTGAGGCGTCGCGAAGCGCCTCAGCGTGCGTTCAGATCAGCGGCGAGGTGCTGAAAGCTCGCCAGCCGCTCCGGGTTGATACGCCCTGCCTCGAGCGCCTCTTTCACGGCGCAGTCCGGTTCCTGTTGGTGTGTGCAGTTGCTGAAACGGCACTTGCCGCGCAGCGCGCGCAATTCCGGAAAGCCATTCTCAAGCGCCGCGCGGTCGAGTTTTCCCAGTCGAAAGCTGCGCACCCCGGGGGAATCGATGATCTCGCCACCGTTTTCCAGGCGGTAAAGGGTGGCGGCGGAAGTCGTGTGTCGGCCCAGCCCCGTGGCGTCCGAGAGGGCGCCTTCGACGAGCTGCGTGGTGGGCAGCAGGGCGTTGATCAGGGAAGACTTGCCGACCCCGGACTGTCCCACCAGGATGCTGGTGTTGTGCCGCAGGAGCGCCAGCAGCGGGTCCAGGCCGTGTTCGTGCTTGGCGCTGACCTGGATCACCGGGTAGCCGAGTCTTTCGTAGTGGGCAAAGCGCTCGCGGAATGCCGCGCGCTCCGCGGGCCCGAGCAGGTCGGCCTTGTTCAGGCAGAGCGCGCCCCGGATGCCGATGTGCTCGGCGGCGATCAGGTACTGATCGAGGAGGTAGCCGCTCGGCTCGGGGAACGGGGCGAGCACCACCACCAGCTGGCTGATGTTGGCCGCGATCGGCTTGTCGCGGCCGCTGTAATCGGGTCGTGAGAGGGTGCTGGCTCGCCCCATCAGGGCCACCACCACGCCTTCGTCGCCGGCCACCGGTTGCCACAGTACCCGGTCGCCGCACACGATTTCCCCGAGGTTCTGGCGGAACAGGCAGTGCACCTCCCGGCCCGCCGAGTCCCGTACCGAGAGATTGCGACCGTGCCGCACCACGACGCGGCCTTCGAGCTGGATCTCCGCATCGCTGTCCGCAAGCGCGCACTCCGCCCGCTGTGAGGCGCTGCGGCGGCGCTCCTCCTGGATGCGTGCGATCCGCTCGCGCTGCCGCTTGCTGAGCTTGCGCCGCGTCATGCGATGCTGTTGGCGGCCGGGTTTATGGGCCGAACCGGTAGTAACGCTCGTTCAGGTGCTCGACGAGCGCCGCGAGGTCCTCGTCGAACAGGCGCGTGCCGAGATTGGCATCGCAACGGCGCACCTGGGCATCCAGCTGGGAGAGGTTCTGCACGCGTCGGTCGGGGCGGGTGTAGACCCGCTCGTCGTGACAGGCGGAGCACTTCTCCTGGATGAAACGGTGCGAGTCAAAGTCCGTGGATGCCATGACCGGCAGGCTCAGGACGAAGAGTAGGGCGGCGAGCAGGTTCTTCATGCGAGGGTCTCCTATGGGTTCAGCTTGGGTCAATCAGAGGTGTATCGGTGGATACGCTGCCACGCAGGCGCGCGATGCGTTCCGCGGCCGGCGGGTGGCTGTGGTGAAACAGCGAGTACAGCCGGTCGGGTGTCAGGGTGCTGGCGTTGTCGCGGTACATGCGCAGCAGGCCTTCCACCAGGGCGTCGGCGGAGGTGTGCTGCGCCGCGAACGCGTCCGCCTCGAATTCATGTCGCCGCGACAGCATGGACAGCAACGGTGACAAGAATAGCGTGAACGCGGGCGATACCAGCAGGAAAAGCACCAGAGCGGTCGCCGGCATCCGGGTCTCGACCCCGAGCCCGGCATAGAACCAGCCCTGCTGAGCCAGCCAGCCCAGCAGACCCAGGCCGAGCAGCGACATCAGCGCATTCAGGAACAGCATCCGGGGTACATGGCGGCGTTTGAAATGACCCAGTTCGTGCGCCAGGACGGCCTCCACCTGGTTGTCCTCCAGGCCATCCAGGAGGGTATCGAAAAAGACGATCCGCCGGTTGCGTCCGAATCCGGTGAAATAGGCATTGCCGTGGCTCGAGCGTGTCGAACCGTCCATCACGTACATGCCGCGGTTCTCGAACCCGCAGGCGGCCAGCAACTGTTCCAGTCGTTTCTTCAGCGGGCCTTCGGGAAGCGGCTTGAAGCGGTTGAACAGCGGCGCGATCCAGCTGGGGTAGATCCAGGTCAGCAGGAGCAGGAAACCGATCCACACGCCCCAGGCGAGCAACCACCACATCTCCCCGCCGACTTGCATCAGCCACAGTATCGCGAGCAGCAAGGGGCTGCCGAGCAGCAGCAACAGCAAGGCCTGCAGTAATTTGTCGCGTAGGAAGCGCGCCGGGGTGGAGCGATTGAATCCGAAGCGCTGTTCGATGCCAAAGGTGCTCCATATCCCGAGCGGCAGCTCGACCAGGCCGTTGACCAGCAGGACCAGCAGAACGATCGCCACCCCGCTTGTCAGCGGGCCCCATGCGGCGGCATCGATCAGCGAGGCGGCCATCTCGAGGCCCCCCGCGAGGGTCCAGGCCAGGACCAGCAGGGCGGAGAGCAGGATCTGCCAGCGGGCCAGGGAAAGTCGTGCCTGGGTGTAGTCGGCCGCCTTCTGGTGCGCCTGCAGCGGGATGTGTCCTGCGAAGGCCGTGGGGACCCGCTCACGGTGGGTGCGAACACTGCGCGCCTGGCGCCGGTTGAGCCACAGCTCGAGCACGACGCCGACGATCAGGACCAGCAGGAATGTCACGGAAAACCAGTTCATACCGGCATTCTAGCGATAAGGTCGGTTAGAATTCCCGCTCGAGTACGACCGATTTGCGAGGGCTGGATGGCGAGCGATGAAAACAACCTGATCTGGATCGACCTGGAGATGACCGGCCTGGACACCTTCGAGGACCGTATCATCGAAATCGCCACCATCGTGACCGATGTCAATCTCGAGGTGCTGGCCGAGGGGCCGGTCATCGCGATCAAGCAGCCGCGCGAGGTCATGGACGGCATGGACGAGTGGAATACCCGGCAGCATGGCCAGTCGGGACTGACCACGCGGGTGTTGCAGAGCACGCATTCCGCCGCGGATGCGGAACGCGAGACGCTCGCCTTCCTGCAGCAGTGGGTGCCCAAGGGGATCTCGCCGATGTGCGGCAATTCGATCTGCCAGGATCGGCGCTTCATGGCACGCCTGATGCCGGACCTGGAGGACTATTTCCATTACCGCAATCTGGACGTGTCCTCGCTCAAGGAGCTGGCGCGTCGCTGGGCGCCGGCGGTCTACCAGGGCTTCAACAAGGACGCCCAGCACCTCGCTCTCGAGGATATCAAGGACTCGATTGCCGAGCTGAAGTACTACCGGGAGCACCTCCTGAGCTGCTGAGTTTTCGCAAGGCCCACTCGATGTGCTCCCTGAGCATGTCCGATGCAGCCGGGAGGGCGCTCCGCAGCAGTGGCATGCTGCCGATGTTCCCGCTGTTGCCCAGCGCCACCGCGAGATTGCGCCGCCAGCGCTGGTACCCGATCCGACGGATCGCCGAGCCCTCGGTATAACGCAGGAAATCCTCTTCCGACCACTGGAACAGCGTCTCCAGCGAGACGCGCCCGAGTCCATGCCGGGGGGCAAAATCGGGCTCGCTGCTGATCTTTGCAAAACGGTTCCAGGGACAGCACTGCTGACAGTCGTCGCAGCCGTAGATCCGGTTGCCGATCAGCGGACGCAGTGCCTCCGGAATCGATCCCTTCAGTTCGATCGTGAGGTAGGAGATGCAGCGCCGGGCGTCCACCTGGAAGGGCGCCACGATGGCCTGGGTGGGGCAGACATCGAGACACGCCTGACAATCGCCGCAGTGATCCGAAACGGGGCTGTCCACGGGCAGCGCCAGGTCGACGTAGATCTCTCCGAGGAAGAACCAGCTGCCGGCCTCCCGCGCCAGCAGGTTGGAATGCTTGCCGATCCAGCCGAGGCCCGCTTTTTGCGCCAGTGCCTTCTCCATGACCGGTGCGCTGTCGACGAACACGCGGTGGCCGAAGGGCCCGATCTCGTTCGCGATGCGTTGGGTCAGTTTCTTCAGACGCGCGCGCAACACCTTGTGATAGTCGCGTCCGAGTGCATAGCGTGAGATAAAGGCCTGGATCGGGTCGCCCAGCAAGTCGGCCGGGTCCGGTTCGTCCGGGAGATAGTCCATGCGTACACTGATAACCCGCAGTGTTGCAGGGACCAGTTCCTGCGGCCGGGTGCGCTTGCTGCCATGACGCGCCATGTAGTCCATCTCGCCCTGGTAGCCCTTGGCAAGCCAGGTCTGCAGGTGGCGCTCCGCCTCGCTCAGGTCGGTGTCCGCGATCCCCACGGCGGCGAAGCCGAGTTCGCGTCCCCAGCGCTTGATGCGCGCGGCGAGTGCCTTAGAATCGATGTCTCTGTCCTGCGTCATGGGGTGGCGCTTGCCCGCGAGGGCGAACCTTGAGATGGATAGTGCGAGCCAGTTTAGCCGGATTCCGCTGCTGCCTCGCGATCGCCCTGCGCGTATTCCCCGGCGCCCCTGACCAGGAGAACCCAGTAAGCGCATGAAAGTCCGGCCGATGCCCAGGAGCGATCGTCTTCCGAGCGCGCTGTACACCGCGGCGCAGGTGCGCGAGCTCGATCGTCAAACTATCGAGCGCTTCGGCATCCCTGCGCCGGAGCTGATGCAGCGTGCCGGGGCGGCGGCCTTCGAGCTGCTGCGCAAGCGCTGGCCGGATGCGCGCCGGGTGTGCGTCCTGGCCGGTACCGGCAATAACGGCGGGGATGGCTTCGTCCTGGCCCGCCTGGCGCGCGAGGCGGGTCTGGAGGCTGCCGTACTGCAACTCGGTGAGCGTGAGGCCATCTCGGAGACCGCGCGAGTGCATGCCACCGCGTGGGACGCAGCCGGTGGCGAGTGGCGCCGCTTCGATGGCATTCCGGGCGATTGCGAGCTGATTGTCGATGCCATGTTGGGCACCGGTCTGCAACGTGACCTGGGTGGAGAGTTCAAAGCGGCGGTGGAGGCGGTCAACGCGCATCGCGCCCCGGTACTGGCGATGGATATCCCCACCGGCCTGGACGCGGACCGGGGCACGATCCTCGGCGCCGCGGTCCGTGCCGACCTGAGCGTTTCCTTTATCGGGCTGAAGCGGGGCATGTTCACCGCGGATGCCGTGGATTGCTGTGGCGAGATACGCTTCGATGCCCTCGAGGTGCCGGCCGCGGTCTACGCGAGCCAGATCCTGAGCGCGCGGCGCATCGATTGGGCGCAGCAGTCGACCCGGATGTCGCCGCGACGCCGCAGCGCGCACAAGGGCCACTTCGGGCATGTCCTGGTGGTGGGCGGCGACCATGGCTACGGCGGCGCGCCGTTGTTGGCGGCCCGCGCGAGCGCACGCGCGGGCGCCGGCCTGGTCACGCTCGCGACGCGCAAGCGGCATGTATCCGGGGTGCTTGCAGTGGTCCCGGAGTTGATGGTGCATGCGGTCGGCAGGCACGCGGAGCTGGACCCGGTCGTGGCGCATTGCAATGTCATTCTGGCCGGACCCGGGCTGGGCCGTGCCGCGTGGGGGCGTCGCCTGTTCGAACAGGTACTCGCCCAGCAGCGGCCCCTGGTGCTGGATGCGGATGCCCTCAATCTGCTCAGCGAGCATCCCGGCCTGTCGCGCGATGACTGGGTGCTGACCCCGCACCCCGGGGAGGCGGCGCGCCTGCTGCAGACCTGCATCGCCGAGATACATGCGGATCGTTTCGCGGCCGTCGAGGCCCTGCAGCGACGCTACGGCGGCTGCGTGGTGCTCAAGGGGGCGGGGACGCTCGTGCTCGGGTCCGGGAGTCGTCCGGTCGCGGTTTGCTCGGACGGCAATCCCGGCATGGCCAGCGGCGGCATGGGGGACGTGCTCGCCGGGGTCATCGCCTCCTTCATGGCGCAGGGCTGGTCGTTTTCGGAGGCAGCGGAACTGGGCGTATGTCTGCACGCCGCCGCCGGCGATGCCGCGGCGCGCGCCGACGGTGAGCGCGGGCTGCTGGCGAGTGACCTCATGCCGTATCTGCGACGCCTGGTGAATCCGGCGTGAAGCCTGTCCTGCTCGAAGGCGAGGCGCGCCAGGTAGGCTTCGGGCGGGAGTTGGGGGCCGTTGTCGGCCGGCGTGCGCTGATCTTCCTCGAGGGCGACTTGGGGGCAGGCAAGACCACCCTGGTGCGAGGGTTCCTCGAGGCGAGAGGCCACACCGGCCGCGTCAAGAGCCCCACCTATACCCTGATCGAGCCCTACGAGCTGGGAGACGGCAGGCTCTATCACCTCGATCTCTACCGCCTCGGACACCCGGAGGAGCTGGAATACCTCGGCCTGCGCGAGATGCTCGAGGAGGACGCGGTCCTGCTGGTCGAGTGGCCGCAGCGCGGGGCAGGCTGGTTGCCGGAGCCGGATCTTGTGGTGCGCCTCGAATATGCCGCCGAAGGAACGGCCCGGCGCGCGGTTCTCGAGCCGCGCACGGCCGCCGGGGAGGAGGTGGTTTCAAGACTTTCGGGCGCTTAACTCGTTCGATTTCTGAGAATAGTCACTTATCCCAATGTTTTATGTAGTAATTATTGGGGGGCTGTGCTACTTTCAAACCAATAATATCTTGGGGAAGAGGGTTCTGGGTCGATGAAACGCCTGCTATGCCTGCTCGGCATCCTGCTTTCTTTGTCCTCGGCCGCCACTGCGGCCCTGGTGGAGGGCGTGCGCCTGTGGAGCGCGCCCGACCACACCCGCTTGGTCATCGATGTCGACAGCGCGGTGGAACACCGCGTGTTTTCCCTGCCGTCGCCGAATCGGCTGGTGATCGACCTGCCGCAGGCGAAGGTCAAGGGGCGCCTCGAAAAGGATCACGTCAAGGACCGGCATATCGAGGGTCTGCGCTACGCGATGCAGAAGAACCGGACTCTGCGACTGGTCCTGGATCTGAAGCAGCCGGTCAAACCCAAGAGCTTCCTGCTCAAGCCGGGCGGTGAGTACGGTCACCGGCTGGTGGTGGACGTGTATCCCAAGGACCCGGTCGCCGACAAGCCCCGCATCGCCAAGAGCGAGCGCGATATTCAGGATTTGCGCGACGTGGTGATCGCAATCGATGCGGGCCATGGCGGCGAAGATCCCGGCGCCGTGGGTTCCCTGCATCGCACGCGCGAGAAGGACATCACCCTGCAGATCGCCAATCGACTCAAGCAGCTGATCGATCGCAAACCGGGCATGCGCGCGGTGTTGACCCGCGACGGTGACTACTACATCGGGTTGCGTAAACGCATGCAGCTGGCGCGACGGCATAAAGCCGACCTGTTCGTTTCGATCCACGCGGACGCCTTCCGCGACAAGCGTGTCAGGGGTTCTTCCGTGTACGTGCTCTCGCGGCGGGGCGCTTCCAGCGAGGCGGCCCGCTGGCTGGCGGCGCGCGAGAACGCCGCCGACCTGGTGGGCGGGGTGAGTCTGGACGACAAGGACGACATGCTCGCCTCGGTACTGCTGGACCTGTCCCAGTCAGCGGCCCAGGAGGCCAGCCTTGCCGCCGCGCAGCAGATTTACACAAACCTGGGCAAGCTGGGCAAGGTGCATGGTCGTCGCATCCAGCAGGCGGGTTTCATGGTGCTGAAGTCGCCGGATATTCCCTCGATGCTGATCGAGACCGGTTTCATCTCGAACCCGTCGGAAGAGCAGAATCTGCGCAACGCCGGCTACCAGCAAAAACTGGCCGCGGCGATTACCCAGGGCATCTCGCGTTACTTCAGGGAAGCGCCGCCGCCTGGAACCCGGCTGGCCAAGCTGGAGCGCGACTCGCGCCCGGTGGAGCATGTGATCGAGCGTGGCGAGACGCTCTCGGTCATCGCGCAACGCTACCAGGTCAGCCTGGTCGATCTGCGCAGTGCCAACCGCATCCGCAACGATCGGCGCATCCGCGTCGGTCAGGTGCTGCAGATTCCCGAGACCTGAGACCCCGCCGGTCTCGTCCGGGCGGCCTTCTTCGCGCGCAAGCATGGCAGAATGCGCGTATGCCGGACCGCATTCAGCAACTGCCTTCCCAGCTCATCAACCAGATCGCCGCCGGCGAGGTGGTGGAGCGCCCGGCCTCGGTGGTTAAGGAACTGGTCGAGAACAGCCTGGACGCCGGGGCCGGGCGAATCGATATCGACGTGCAGCAGGGTGGGGTAAAGCGCATCCGCATCACGGATGACGGGCAGGGCCTGTCTCCGCGCGATATGCCGCTGGCGCTGTCACGCCATGCGACCAGCAAGATCCGCTCGCTGGATGACCTGGAGCACATCGCGAGCATGGGTTTCCGCGGCGAGGCCCTGCCGAGCATCGCCTCGGTGGCGCGACTCTCCATGATCTCGTGCGAGCCCGATGCGGCGCATGCCTGGCGCCTGGACGCCGACCAGTCGCAGCCCGAGCCGGCGGCGCATCCCCAGGGGACCACCATCGAGGTCCAGGATCTGTTCTTCAACACCCCCGCCCGACGTCGCTTCCTGAAGACGGAGAAGACCGAGTTCGGTCACCTCGAGCAGACCGTGCGCCGGCTCGCGCTGGCGCGCCCCGAGGTGGCTTTTCAGCTGAGTCACAACGGCCGGCGGGTGTTCAGCACCCGGCCGGCGATGCAGCGCGCCGAGCAGGAGGCCCGCATTGGCGCGCTTCTGGGGGAGAGCTTCGTCGCCAACGCCCTGTTCTTCGAGCACGCGGCGGTGGGCCTGCGGCTGTGGGGCTGGGTCGCGCGCCCGACCTTCTCCCGCAGCCAGGCGGACATGCAGCACTTCTATGTGAACGGTCGCAGCGTGCGCGACAAGCTGGTCAGCCATGCGGTGCGTCAGTCCTTCCAGGATGTCCTGTTCCACGGGCGCCACCCGGCGTACGTGCTGTTCCTTGAACTGGATCCCGCGCAGGTGGACGTGAACGTGCATCCGACCAAGCACGAGGTGCGCTTCCGCGAGGGTCGCCTGGTGCATGATTTCATCTTCCGAACGCTCCACCAGGTGTTGGCCGAAGAGCGCCCCGAGGCGCCCGAAAATGCTGCATCCCTGGATGCAGGCTTGGTTGGCCACTCCCCGGTTTCGAGTACATCGGTCCGCGGCGATGCCCCTTTGGGTGAAGGCGTGCCGGACGGTTACCGCCCGCGACAACCCGGGCTGGGTCTCGGGGTGGCGCAGGCAACAGCGCAGTACCGGGCAGCCAGCGCGTGGCAGGCGCCGCAAGCACCGGCTGCACCGGACGGAGGTGATGAGCGGGAGGTGCCCCCGCTGGGATTCGCCCTGGCGCAATTGCACGGGGTCTACGTGCTCGCGCAGAACGCCGAGGGTCTGGTACTGGTCGATATGCACGCGGCGCACGAGCGGATCACCTACGAGCGCTTCAAGCAGGCGCGCGAGGGCGAGGGCATCCGCTCACAACCGCTGCTGGTGCCGGTCAGCGTCAACGTCAGCCCGCGCGAGGCCGAGCTGGCCGAACAGCACCACGGTACTTTCGAAACCCTCGGGATGGAGGTCGATCGCCTTGGCGAGCAGGTGTTGGTGGTGCGCGCGCTGCCGGCGCTGTTGCGCGGGGCCGATGCCGAGCGCCTGCTGCGCGACGTGCTTTCCGATCTGGCCACCTTCGGCACCAGCCAGCGGGTGCTGGCCTCGATCAACGAGGTCCTTGCCACCATGGCCTGCCACGGTTCGGTGCGCGCCAATCGCCGCCTCACTGTGGAGGAGATGAACGCCCTCCTGAGAGATATCGAAACGACCGAACGCAGCGGCCAGTGCAACCATGGCCGGCCGACCTGGATACCCCTGTCCATGCAGCAACTCGACCGCCTGTTCCTGCGCGGACAATGAAGCGCGAACTGCCCCCGGCGATCCTGCTCATGGGGCCGACCGCCTCGGGCAAGACCGAACTGGCGATGGCGCTGGCCGACGTCCTGCCGGTCGATTTGATCAGCGTCGATTCCGCGCTGGTATACCGCGGTCTGGATATCGGCACTGCCAAGCCCGGCCTGGATGAGCTGCGACGCTATCCGCACCGACTGGTCGACATCTGCGATCCGGCCGAGGCCTACTCGGCGGAGCGTTTTCGCCGCGACGCCCTGGACGAGATGGCCGGGATCAGCGCGGCCGGTCGAATTCCGCTGCTGGTCGGGGGCACCATGCTCTATTACCGCGCTCTGCAGTACGGCCTGTCGCCACTGCCGGCGTCCGACCCGGAGGTGCGTGCGAGTCTCGAGGAGGAACTCGCGCAGCTGGGACTGGGGGCCCTGCATGCGCAGCTGGCGGGCGTGGATCCGGCATCAGCGCGCCGGATCCACGCCAACGATACCCAGCGTACCCTGCGTGCTCTCGAGGTATGGCGTATCAGCGGTTGTCCTCTGAGCGAGCTGCAGGCTCAGCAGCAGGGTGAGCGCATGCCGTATCGCGCGATCAAGCTGGCGCGCACTCCGCTGGCGCGCACCGAGCTGCATGCGCGTATCGAACGCCGCTTCCTGTCGATGCTCGATGCGGGCTTCGAAGCGGAGGTGCGCGCATTGGTGGCGAGGCCCGACTTACGGCCGGAACTCCCCTCGATGCGGTCGGTCGGATACCGTCAGATGTGGGCATGGTTGCGGGGCGAGAGCAGTTACGCCGAGATGGTCGAGCGCGCCATCGCGGCGACCCGCCAGCTGGCCAAGCGGCAGCTGACCTGGTTGCGTTCCGAGCAATCGGTGAACTGGCTCGACGATTCGGGCGGCGATGTCGCGCAGCGTGCGCTGCGTGTGGTCCGGGGCCTGTTGTGACCGATGTCCCGCTTCGGGCCTGAAGCAGGTGCAATTCGGCGCCCCGCAGGCGCCCCGGAGGTTACGGCCGGCAATTTGAATGTGCTACATTAACCGACGTTTTACGCCGTCGTCTGGTAGATGGGTCCGCCGGGTCTCATCGGGAAGCCAGAACCATTAGGGGAGATAACAATGTCAAAGGGGCAGAGCCTCCAGGATCCTTTTCTCAACGCCCTGCGCAGGGAGCGGGTGCCGGTGTCTATTTTTCTGGTCAACGGGATCAAGCTGCAGGGGACGATCGAGTCCTTCGACCAGTTCGTTGTCCTGTTGAAGAACAGCGTCAGTCAGATGGTTTACAAACACGCCATTTCCACCGTGGTGCCGGCACGCAATGTGCGCATCCAGCACGCTGCGGGCGAGGAAGAAGAGGACAACGGTAATCAGTGACCTCTGCTGCACGCCTGTGACAGGCCTGGCGGCCAGACCGCCGGGCCTGTTTCGTTTGCGCGCCGGACATCCCGGTGTCGGTCCCCTGTGTTGCTGCATCCACGCTGGGCGGTGCGATGTTTGAGCGGCCAGAGACCGGGGAGCGGGCCATCCTGGTGCACATTGGATTTCACGGGCAGCCGGATTCCGAGGCGCTGCGTGAGTTCCAGGAGTTGGCTCGCTCGGCAGGTGCGGAAGCGCAGTCGCTGGTGACTGGCCAGCGCCAGGTGCCCGACAGGCGGCTGTTTGTCGGCACCGGCAAGGCCGAGGAGATACACCAGGCGGTATTGACCCACCAGGCGGAAGTGGTGATCTTCGATCACGAACTCAGTCCCAGCCAGGAGCGCAACCTCGAGCGCCTCCTGGAGTGCCGCGTGCTGGACCGCACCGGACTCATTCTGGACATCTTCGCGCAGCGGGCGCGATCGCATGAGGGCAAGCTGCAGGTCGAGCTGGCGCAGTTGCGGCATCTGTCCACGCGCCTGGTGCGCGGGTGGACTCACCTGGAGCGACAGAAAGGCGGCATTGGCCTGCGTGGGCCGGGTGAGACCCAGCTGGAGACCGACCGTCGCCTGCTGGGGAAACGGATCGACCAGATCCGGCGTCGACTCGCACGTGTCGACAGCCAGCGCGACCAGAGCCGGCGGGCGCGGCGACGCGCCGAGACGCCGACCATCTCGCTGGTCGGCTACACCAATGCGGGCAAGTCGACGCTGTTCAATCGTATCGCTGCCGCGGATGTCTATGCCCGCGATCAGCTCTTCGCGACCCTCGATCCGACCCTGCGCCGGCTGGAATTGCCGCAGGCTGGCGCCGTCGTTCTGGCGGATACCGTGGGGTTTGTCTCGCGCCTGCCGCACGAACTGGTCGCGGCCTTCCGCAGCACCCTTCAGGAGACCGCGGAAGCGGACCTGCTGCTGCATGTCATCGATGCGGCCAGCCCGCAGCGGCAGGAACAGGTGGCCGAGGTCGAGGACGTGCTTGCCCAGATTGGAGCGGCCGAGGTGCCGCGCGTGAACGTCTTCAACAAGATCGATTTGCTCGAGGGCGGCGAGCCCAGGATAGACCGGGATGCCGACGGGGGCGTGGTCGCGGTGTGGCTGTCGGCCGCCAGTGGTGCAGGCGCCGGCTTGTTGTTGGAGGCCCTGGATGAACGCTTCGCAGGTCACCCGGTGCGCCAGCGTGTCTGCCTTGCGCCTGCGGAGGGACGGTTGCGCGCGCTGCTTTTTCGCGAGGGGCGGGTGCTGGATGAGCGCGTCGATGAGAGTGGCCAATGCTGCCTCGAGGTCGAACTCAGTGCGCGCGACTATGCGCGTCTGCGCAAAAGCGAGCCAAGCCTGTCCGCGCAGTGGGCGGATCCGCCGGCGTGATCCGCTTGGCCCACTGGGCTACAGCGCCGGATAAACGCCGTGCTGGCAAGCGATTCAGGCGGACGGCAGGTATTCGGGCGCGGCGAATTCCGGCGCTGATCGGGATGCCCGGAAAATACCCGGGCTAGACCGGATGTTTTTGCAGTCGAACACGGAGCGGCAGTCTTGGTAGACTCCCGCTGTCATATTTACATTTGAATCATCGGAGTAGGGCATGGCCTGGAACGAGCCGGGGAACGATAATCGCGACCCATGGAACAACAAGGGTGGCAACCAAGGGCCACCTGACCTCGACGAGGTGGTGCGCAAGCTGCAGGACAAGGTCGGTGGCCTGTTCGGCGGCGGAGGTCGCGGTGGCAATGGTGACGGCGGCGGCGCGCGCGCTGGCGGTGGCGGCGGCTTTGGCCTGGTATTCGCCGGACTTGCCGCTGCGGCGGTGATCGCAGCCGCGGTCAACAGCTTCTATATCATCCAGCCTGCCGAGCGGGGCGTGATACAGCGCTTCGGGGCCTACCACGAGGTGGTGGGGCCGGGGCCGCACCTGAAGCTCCCCTTCATAGACACTCAACAGCCGGTCAACGTCGACCAGATCAACAAGTTCGTACATCGGGCGCAGATGCTCACCAAGGACGAGAACATCGCGGACGTCACGGTCGAGGTCCAGTTCCGTGTTCAGGATCCCGCGGATTTCCTGTTCCAGGACGCGAACCCGCCGAGGACGCTGCATAATGCGATGGAATCGACCCTGCGCGAGGTGATCGGCAAGAGCAATCTGGACGAGATCATCACCGAGAACCGCAGCGGCATCGCGCTCGCGGTGCAGAAGGGCACCCAGGACCTGGTCGACCTGTACCGCTCCGGTCTCAAGGTGCTCAATATCAACATCCAGGACGCCAAGCCCCCGGAGGCGGTTGCGGACGCCTTCGCGGACGCGATCAGGGCGCGCGAGGACCGCGAGCGGGCCCAGAACCAGGCCAAGGCCTACGCCAACGACGTGGTGCCGCGGGCGCGTGGTGCGGCTGCCCGCCAGCTGGAGGACGCCAAGGCGTACAAGGCCAAGGTGGTCGCCGAGGCCGAGGGTGAATCCTCGCGCTTCGGGGCGCTGCTCGCCGAGTACCGCAAGGCGCCGCAGGTAACGCGCGAGCGTCTCTATCTGGACAGCATGCAGGACGTGCTACAGGGCACCGGCAAGGTGCTGCTGGACGTCAAGGAGGGCAGCAACCTGACCTACCTTCCGCTCGACCGGATGATACGGCCGGGGTCTGGACCCACCAGCTTCGATCCGGACACGGTTCTGCGCCCACAGCAAAGCGATTCGAGCAGGGTCGACGTTCCCGGTATGGTTACACCGGGCGGTGACCGTACCCCCCTGTCGCGTGAGAGAGGACGCCGTTGATGACTTCCGGAAAACCCATGTTTTTGATTATTGGTCTGGCGGCGCTTGCGCTGCTGGTGAACGCCTCGTTCTTCATCGTGAAGGAGAACGAGATGGGCCTCCGCCTGCAGCTGGGTGAAATCGTCGATTCCGATTATCTGCCTGGCCTGCACTTCAAACTGCCGATGGTGCAGAGCATCCAGGTGTTCGACAAGCGGATCCAAACGCTCGACCTGGAGCCGGAGCGTTTCCTCACGATCGAACAGAAGTTCGTGGTGGTGGATTCCTTCGCCAAGTGGCGCATCTCGGACGTGGCCCAGTATTTCCGGTCCACCCGGGGCAGTCCCACCCAGACCGCGCGTCTGCTGTCGGCCCGGATCAACGCGGCGTTGCGGGATGAATTCGGTAAACGCACCATCGTGGAGGTAGTCTCCGGCGAACGGACCGAAATCATGCGCAAGCTCGCGCGCGAGGCGGACGAGTCGGCCTCCGACCTTGGGGTGGAGATCGTCGATGTACGGGTCAAGCAAATCGACTTCGAGGAGGCGATCAGCGAGAACATCTACGAGCGGATGCGCACCGATCGGCATCGGGTCGCGGCGGAGCTGCGCGCCGAGGGCGCCGAGGCGGCGGAGAAGATCCAGGCGGATGCCGATCGTCAACGCACCGAGATCGTGGCCGACGCCTACCGGGACGCCGAAACGCTGCGCGGTGAAGGCGACGCCAAGGCGGCCGAGATCTACGCCAAGGCATTCAAACAAGATGCCGAGTTCTACAGCTTCTGGCGTAGCCTCAAGGCCTATCGGGACGTATTTCGGGATGGCAACAGCATGATGGTGCTGGATCCCGACTCCTCCTTCTTCCGTTACTTCAAGGCTGACCCGGCGCAGCCCTGAGGGGAGGCACAGGCGGCGGGGCGCGTGTAGCGCCCCGCCACCTGTACTTTGCCGCCCCTGTTTGCGACAATTCCCCGCGTTTTTAGTGGCTTGCCGGGTTTGCCCGGTTTTTTTGTGGATGAGTCATGTGGCAGGACCTGCTTTCGGCGTTGGCGCTGGTATTCGTGATCGAAGGCATCCTGCCCTTTCTCAATCCGGCGGGTTACAAGCGGGCCATGCAGTCGGTCCTGGGTCTGGATGAGCGCTCGCTGCGCCGGCTGGGCCTCGGCGCCATGCTGGTCGGCCTGGTGATGCTGTACCTGGTGAGATAGGGAGACGATGCGTAGCAAAAGCTGGTTGTTGCCCGATGGCATCGATGAATTGTTGCCGGACCAGGCGGCTGAACTCGAGTCCCTGCGGCGCCATCTGCTCGATATGTACGCGAGCTGGGGCTACCGCCTGGTTATCCCGCCGTTCATTGAATACCTCGAATCCCTGCTGACCGGCACGGGCAAGGATCTCGAGCACCAGACCTTCCAGCTGACCGACCAGCTCAGCGGTCGTCAGCTGGGAATTCGTGCCGATATCACACCGCAGGCGGCGCGTATCGATGCGCACCAGCTGCAGCAGCAGGGTCCCACCCGGCTGTGTTACATCGGCAGTGTGCTGCGCACCCGCCCGGATGGGTTTTCCTCCTCGCGCAGCCCCTTGCAGATCGGCGCAGAATTGTACGGTCACGCCGGGGTGGCGTCGGATGCCGAGGTGCTCTGCCTGATGATGGAGACCCTGCGCATGGCGGGGCTCGAGCAGCTCTTCCTCGACCTCGGGCATGTCGGAATATTCCGCAACCTGGCCGCCCAGGCGGGGCTCCAGCCCGAGCAGGAGTCGGAGCTGTTCGAAGCCTTGCAGCGCAAGGCGCAACCGGAGATCGCCGAGCTCGTCTCAGGCTATGGATTACCGCTCAGGCAGGCACAGATGCTCAACGCCCTGGCCGATCTGAATGGTGGTCCGGAGGTCCTGGAACAGGCGCGCGAGGAACTCGACGGCGCGTCGTCGGAGGTTATGGCCGCGATCGACTACCTCGAGGAGCTCGGCGCCGAGCTGGCTGCCTGCATCCCGGACGTGCCGGTCCACTACGATCTCGCAGAACTGCGCGCCTATCGCTACCAGACCGGTGTGGTTTTCGCTGCGTTCGTGCCGGGGCAGGGCAACGAGGTCGCACGCGGTGGACGCTATGATCAGATCGGCGAGAAGTTCGGCCGGGCGCGCCCGGCGACCGGATTCAGTGCGGATCTGAAGGCCTTGATGATGCTCGGAAAGCGCGCACGGGGCGAGTTGCCCGGTGCCGTGCTGGCGCCTGCGTCGCGTGATCCCGATCTGCAGGCCAGGGTACGCGAACTGCGCGCAAGTGGTCGCGTGGTGGTGCAGGAACTGCCCGGCAAGCCCGCCGATTACAGCGAGGCAGGGATCACAGAGAGATTGGAGAGGGCTGGACAGGAGTGGGTCTTGACCCCGGTGCAGGATGGCGAGTCCTCCTGACCCTGAACGCGCTTGTTAAAACGATAGATAGACAGGTAAACCTATGGGCAAGAACGTAGTGGTGATCGGCACCCAGTGGGGTGACGAAGGTAAGGGCAAGGTCGTCGATCTGCTGACCGATCGTGCTGACGCCGTGGTGCGTTTTCAGGGGGGGCACAATGCGGGCCATACCCTGGTGATCGACGGCAAGAAAACCGTTCTGCACCTGATTCCCTCCGGCATCCTGCGGGACGAGGTGCGTTGCCTGATCGGTAACGGCGTGGTGCTGTCACCCTCGGCCCTGCTGGATGAACTCGACATGCTCGAGAAAGGCGGCGTGTCTGCCGTCTCGCGTATGGGCATCAGCGAGTCCTGCCCGGTCATCCTTCCCTATCATGTCACCCTGGATCAGGCGCGCGAAGCGGCGCGTGGCAAGAAGGCGATCGGCACCACCGGCCGGGGTATCGGCCCCTGTTACGAGGACAAGGTCTCGCGGCGCGGTATCCGGCTCGGCGAGATGCTCGACGAGGCGCATTTCAGCGAGCGTCTGCGCGAGGTCATGGAGTACCACAATTTTGCGCTCGAGCACTACTTCAAGTACGAGACCGTGGACTACCACAAGGTGCTGGACGAGGCGCTGGCACAGGCCGAGCGGATCCGGCCGATGATCGAGGATGTGCCGGGTACCCTGCATCGTCTCCGGGCGGAGGGCAAGAGCGTGATGTTCGAGGGCGCCCAGGGCGCGCTGCTCGATATCGATCATGGCACCTACCCGTATGTCACCTCTTCGACCACCACGGCGGGCGGTGCCGCCAGCGGGTCCGGAGTCGGTCCGCGCGATCTCGACTACGTGCTCGGGATCGTCAAGGCCTATACCACCCGCGTTGGCGCAGGTCCTTTCCCGACCGAGCTGTTCGACGAAGTCGGGCAGTATCTCGGCGAGAAAGGCCACGAATTCGGCGCCACCACCGGGCGCCAGCGGCGTTGCGGCTGGCTCGATACGGTTGCTCTGCGTCGTTCCCTGCGGATCAACAGCGTGACCGGTATGTGCGTTACCAAGCTGGACGTGCTGGATGGCCTGGACAAGGTCAAGATCTGCGTCGCCTACAAACTCGATGGTGTGGAGGTCGATACCCCTCCGGTCGGCGCGGACCGTTTCGAGCAGTGCGAGCCGGTTCTCATCGAGATGCCGGGTTGGCAGGAGTCGACCGTGGGTGTGAAGAATTTCGACGACCTGCCGCGCGCGGCGCGCGACTACCTGAAGAAAGTCGAAGCGCTCTGCGAGGCCCCGGTCGATATCATATCCACCGGCCCCGACCGCGAGGAGACCATGGTGCTGCGGCACCCCTTCGAGTAATCGATGGCTGCATCTTCGCCACCCGCATGTTGCGACGCCAGCGCATGCTCCGCGCGGGGATCGGGCGCACGTTCATGGCGGCAGCTGTCCGGCCGGTTTCTGGCGCAGCTGCTGCTGTGGCTTTGCGTGTCGCCCATCGGCGCGCTTCAGGCGGGGATCCAGGAGCTCGAGGTTGCGCCGGGTATCGTCGCGACCGCCCGCTATCTGCCTGGCAAAGCCGACCTGGCTCCAGTGCTCGTGCTGCATGGCTTTCTGCAGACTGCCCGTTTCCCGACGGTAAACCGCCTGGCGGAGGGCCTGGCCGAAGAGGGGTACCCGGTATTGGCGCCGACGCTGTCGCTCAAGATCACCCGTCGCCGTCAGAGCCAGTCCTGCGAGGCCTTGCATCTGCAACGGCTGGAGGACGATGTGGCGGAGATCGCACACTGGGTGGAATGGCTGCATCGCGAGACCGGACGTGCGGTCGTGCTGGTGGGACACAGTTCCGGGGGGCACGCCATCACCCGTTATCTGCACGATCATCCGCAGGCGCCAACGCAGCGTGTGCTGCTTATCAGTCTGGGCTATCCGCGCGGACGCCCCGTCAGCCCCGAACCGCCGCAGCAGAAAAGCCTGGGCATCTATGCCCTGGACTTCTGCCAGAGTTATCCGACCACGCCAGAGGCCTTCCGCTCGTATATCGGCTGGGGACCGCAGAAGATACTGCAGGCCCTGCAGCAAGCGACTGTGCCCGTGCATGTCATCTTCGGGACGATGGACAATCGTCTATCGCCCGGCTGGGTCCAGTCCTTGCGCGACAGCAATATTGCGATCGAGCTGGTTCCCGGCGCGGATCACTTTTTCGACAGCACCTATGAATTCGATCTGCTCGAGACTGTCATCGACCTGATGCCCGGGGGCCAACCCTGATGTTCGCGGTCTCCCTGTCCATCCGCCGCTACGCGCTGATCTTTGGCGCCTTCGTCTTCACCTTGTGCGTGCTGCTCGGCCTGCTGGGGTACCAGCAATACCGGGGGGCGGTGAATGATATCGAGCGCCTCGAATCGCAGGCGGCGCGTGAGGAACTGCACACCGCCTTTCTCAACACCCTGCGGGATGTGCGCGAAGGGGCCGATGCGCTTGCAGAGTGGGATGAACTTTTCCTCCAGTTGGGCAACCCGGTCTACTACCCGTACTGGCATGCGTATCGCGTACAGAACGGCGCCAGTCTCGCGCCGCGCTTCCTCGATCTGATGCTCTACGGTCCCGATGGCGAAGCCCTGGCGCACCTGCAGGACAGCCAGTTGCCGTCGCGCCTGGATACGGATGGCCTGCAGGAACGTTTCGTGGCCGTCGATGGAGACGCGCACATGATCCTGTTCCGGCGCCTCCAGCGTCAGGCGGACGATCGTGTGCACGGTTACCTCGCGTTACGCGCCCCGCTCCTGCCCGCCATGCTGCGACTGAGCGGATTCAATCGCATCGACCCCAACACCCTGCTGTTCCGTCTTGACGGGGAGAGCCAGGATGCCGGCAGGGTGGAGGGCAGCCTGAGGTACGCGCTGGTGTCGACCACCAGTCGCGAGACCATGGACACCCTGGTGAAACGGCTGATCCTGCTGCTGGGCATCGCGGCACTGGTCCCGACCCTGATGTTGATGTTCTTCTTCAATCGCCACCTCGGACGCGCGGTGGAGGAGTTGTCCCGCGTGGTCGAGACCCTGCGCTCGCATGGGGTCAAAGGGGCACAGCAGATCCTCGAGCGGGCCGGCCGCTTTCGGATCAGGGAGCTCGATGTCACCGAGCAGTCACTGATCGATTACCAGCGGGAACTCCTCAGCGCAAACGCGAGACTGGATGAAAAGAATCGTGAACTCTGGGATCTCGCTCACCGCGACAGCCTGACCGGCGCACAGAACCGACGCGCGTTCGACACCTTCTGGCAGACCCTGCAGGCGATGAGCGAGCGTAAGCCTCGTTCACTGCGCCTGATGCTGTGCGATGTCAACCGCTTCAAATCGATCAACGATACCTATGGGCACGACATCGGGGACGCGGTGTTGCAGGCCATAGTGCAGTGCCTGCACCGCGCGGTCCGCCGCGAAGAACAGCTTTTTCGCCTCGGCGGGGATGAATTCGCCTGCGTGCTGATCGATTGCGACGATCAACAGGCGCTCCTGGTGGCATCCCGCTGCGAGCGCGAGGTCGCGCACTATCCGTTCACTGATGAACTCGGGCTGCGTGAGCCGGTGCGTCTCAGCATCGGCATTTCCCCGGTGGCGGAGAACAGCAGCATCTCGGTGAAGGTCCCGCTGCGACAGGCGGACGTGGCCATGTATCAATCCAAGCGCCCAGCCTCCGGGTCGGTCTGCATCTACCGCGAGTCCATGGAGTCGGTCTCCGGGGCGGTATTCTCGAGCAGCATCAACGAGGCCGTGTACCGGGTCGTGGAGCAGGGCGAGGGTCTGATCATGCACTACCAGCTGGTGCGGCACACCGAGAGCGGCGAGCCCAGCTACTACGAGGCGCTGATGCGCATCGACCACGGCGACCGGCTGATACAGCCCGCCGAGATCATGCCCATCGTGGAGTCCCGCCATCTGGAAAAGGAACTGGACCAGGCCGTCATCGAGCAGTTGCTCAAGGACCTTTACGACAGCACCCTGCCTGTAGGCACGGGCATATCGATCAACCTGTCCGCGGTTTCGATCAGTGACCCCGATATCATCGCCCGTCTGGAGCCATTCCGACATTTCATGGGCGACTACAAGCTGGTTCTGGAGGTCACCGAAACCGCCCTGATCACCCAGATGGAGTACGCCAATACGCATCTCGCGGAGCTCCGTGCGCGGGGGTTCCTGGTCGCCCTGGACGATTTCGGCAGCGGCTACTCATCACTCAGTTACCTCACCAGCATGCCGGTGGATATCGTCAAGTTCGACATCAGCCTGATCCGCTCCCTGGATGACGATCCGCATCGGCGCCTGGTTGCACACCTGCTCGAATTCATCTCCTCGGCCGGCCAGGAAACGGTTGCGGAAGGGGTGGAGGACGCGGCGGCCCTGCAGCGGGTCCGCGACCTCGGGTTCGATTATGTGCAGGGCTTCTTGCACGATGAGCCGGAGCTGCTCAGCCCCTTGCCGCGGATCAGCGCAATTCGATAGTGATGTTCGCGAGCAAGCTCGCCCCTACGCGGGCTGTTGCTGGACCAGACGCTATCCGTAGGAGCGGCCTTGGCCGCGAATGAACAGGGGCCATTGCCGGGTTGCGGCACAGGTTTCGCGAGCAAGCTCGCTCCTACACGGGCTGTTGCTGGATAAGACGCTTTCCGTAGGAGCGGCCTTGGCCGCGAATGAACAGGGGCCATTGCCGGGTTGCGGCACAGGTTTCGCGAGCAAGCTCGCTCCTACGCGGGATATTGCTGGGCCAGGGGCTTTCTGCAGGAGCGGCCTTGGCCGCGAATGAACAGGGGCCATTGCCGGGTTGCGGCACAGGTTTCGCGAGCAAGCTCGCTCCTACGCGGACTGTGGCTGGATCAGACGCTTCCCGTAGGAGCGGCCTTGGCCGCGAATGAACAGGGGCCATTGCCGGGTTGCGGCACAGGTTTCGCGAGCAAGCCCGCCCCTACGCGGACTGTGGCTGGAGCAGACGCTTTCCGTAGGAGCGGCCTTGGCCGCGAATGAACGGGGCTTTGGGTTTGCCGGGTCCATTCAGATTGGATCACCGACTCCGATCCCCTGCTCGCCGCGAGAACCCTTCGCGAGCAAGCTCGCTCCTACGCGGACTGTGGCTGGACCAGACGCTTTCCGTAGGAGCGGCCTTGGCCGCGAAGAACGCGGCGCCGGGTTCACCGGGTACCGTCATAACCAGCGAACGAGGTAGTAGATGCGTTGGCTTTCCGAAGAGACCGAAGGGCCGTAGACAATCGCCGCATGCAGATTGCGCTCCGGATCTGCCGCTTCGGTCGCACTCGCGACATCCGGCATGACCTGCACACAGGCCTCGGGATAGCGCTTTCTGTTCTTGCGCGGTGTCTTGATCAGGACGCAGCGCTCCTCCAGCGAGCGGGATTCGGGATCGACGATAACGTGACTCATGTCTTTGGCCTGAAAAATGGTGGAACATCCTGGGGGCTTGAGCGGATCACAACCCTTCCCGGATGCGATTGAAGCGAGTATACCGTTGTGGAGGCGGGCGCCACCCGAGAGACATACTGGAGAAACGCAAGACCCATGGATATAGCCAATCTGCGCCGTGAATACCGATACGCGGGGCTTTCCCGCGAGCAACTCGATCCGGATCCGATCGTGCAGTTCGAACGCTGGTTCCACGATGCCACCGAGGGTGGACTGGAAAATGCCAATGCACTCAGTCTGGCAACCGTGGGGCCGGACGGCATGCCTTCGCTGCGCACGGTTCTTCTCAAGGCCTTCGACCACGAGGGTTTTGTCTTCTACACCAACTACGGCAGTCGCAAGGCCCGCGATATCGAGGCCAACCCACATGCCGCCATGTTGTTCCACTGGCTGGAGTTCGATCGCCAGGTCAAGATCGAGGGGACGGCCTCACGCGTCAGCGTGGCCGAGTCGCTGCGCTACTTCAGCACTCGACCGCGCGGCAGCCAGATCGGCGCCTGGTGTTCGCAGCAGAGTTCACCCGTCGGCTCGCGCACGCTGCTGGAACAGGCATTCGATTCGATGAAGCGAAAATTCGCCGACGGCGATATTCCGCTGCCCGATTTCTGGGGGGGGTACCGGGTGAAGCCCCATCGGATCGAATTCTGGCAGGGGCGGGAGAATCGCCTCCACGACCGCTTCGAATACCGGCCCCGCGACGGCGGTTGGGCGATTCAGCGCCTCGCGCCCTGAGGGGGCGCTCGCCCGGGCGGACATGCCCTGTCAGCCGGGCGGGGCGCCTTCCGGGGGCTCTGCGGCCTCCCAGTCGCACCAGGCCTGAGCCAGCGGAAAATACAGCGCCAGCCGGGTCGGACGGTCTTCCAGCAGGCGCAGGATGCGGGCGTAGTTTTCCAGTTGCGGCTGGTAATGCGCCTGCTCCTGGTCCAGGAAGGTCTGCAACGCGAGCTCACCCGGTTCGCTGGTCTTGTAGTCGATTATCCAACGCACGCCATCCGCGATGAAGGTGCGGTCGATGACGTACTGGCAGGGCTGGCCCGCGTCATCCAGGATGGTGAGCGCGAGTTCGCATGCGGCCTCTGCATGCGAGGCCAGGATCCAGCGCCCGCGTTCATCCTGCAGGGTCAGGCGCAGGGCCTGCAGAATCCGCTCGCAGGCGCTCTCCTGTTGCGTCGGGTCCACGCCCAGGGTGGCGAGCGCCGCCATGATGGTGTCGCGCTGCATGTCGATATCCTGCAGTGGCCAGCGCGACAATCCCTCCAGCGCGATGCGCTCGAGATAGCGGTGGGTAACAGTGCCGACGTGACGTGCCGTATCACCACTCCAGCCGAAGTCGATCGTTGCAGCGGCAGCGGCACGCTCCCTGGCCGCTTCCGGGCTGGCTCCTGCGGGCGAGGGAAGATCCGGCTGCCAGTCGCCCGGTATGCGTTGCTCCAGGCGGGGTGCCAGCGTCCAGGCCGGTTCCGTGCCGGTCGCCGAAGGTGGATCCAGTTGCCCGAGTTCGTTGTGTAATACCGGCCACAGGCGTGCCAGCAGGCTGTTTTTCTCGGGCTTGCAATCGCCGTCTGCGGCGAACCGGACGTGGCCAAGCAGATGCAGCCTTTGGCGGGCGCGCGTGGCGGCGACGTACAGCAGGCGCAGGTCCTCGTGTTCCTGTTTGCCACGGTTGATCACGCGGATGTAAGCGGAGATGGGTTCGTCGTCCTGGTAGGCGCCCTTGATCGGCGCCATCAGCAGCGCGGCCTCCTCGTGCGGATCCGGCAGTTCCAGCCAGTAGAGCAGTTCGTGCGACTCGTTGGGTGGACGCCGTCCGAGGCCCGGGAGAATCACGGTGTCGAACTCCAGGCCCTTCGCCTGGTGCATGGTCATCAGTTGCAGGCGTCCGTCAACCTGGCTGGCCGGTGGCGCAAACAGCTGTGCGAGCGCCTCTTCGAGTTGCGCGAAATCCGCGATCGTGCCGCGTTCTTCCCTGGCCTCGAGCAGCTCCAGGTAGGCGTGCGCATCGGCGATGTCTCCGACCAGCGCGCCGCCCAGGGACAGCCATACGCTCTCGACCCAGTCCCGCAGTGAGCGGCGACCGCGACCTGGCAGCTGTGGCTGCAGGATCGCGCGCGCGCGCCGCAGCCGCTGTTGCCCGTCCACATCGAGAGAATCGACCCGTCGTTCGTCACCCAGCAGGGCCCACAGGGTCCGACGGGTCTCGCCGGCGCACAGGCGCACCAGGTCCTCGCTGGCCATTCCCACCAGCGGTGATCGCAGCAGGCTGAGCCAGGCGAGCCGATCGGCAGGATGCAGCAGCGCCTGGGTGAGGCTGTGCAGGTCCTGGACCGTGGGTCGGCTGGCGAGGGGATCGACCTTGACCGCCTGGTAGGGGATATCCGCCTGCTGCAGCGCGTTGGCGATCGCGTGCAGATGGGACCGCGCGCGCGCCAGCACCGCGATGCTGCCTTCCGGCAGGTTGCGGATGGCTTCGCGCACCAGCTGCACCACCTGCCCGGCCTCGGCGATGTCGTCGCGTTCTGCGAAGCCATGCACCTGTACCGCATTGCCTTCGAGGGACGCATGCCGCGCCACCGAGGCGGCGTAGGGCATGGCGCCCAGGGTGAGGTCGACCTCATCCGGGAACAGCCGCGAGAAGCAGTGGTTGACCCAATCGACCACGCCGGCCTGCGAGCGGAAATTCATCTCCAGGCGCAAGGCGTCGAGGGGCACATCGCGCATGCCCTCCTGGTTCGCCCGCAGAAACAGGCCGACCTCCGCCTTGCGGAAGCGATAGATCGACTGCATCGGGTCGCCGACGACGAACAGGGTACGCCCGTCGTCCGGCTGCCAGCCGGCGGTCAGGCCCTCCAGCAGGCGGTACTGGCCGATCGAGGTATCCTGAAACTCGTCCACCAGCAGATGCCGGATGCGGTAGTCGAGCAGCATCGCCAGCTCGCCGGGTTGCTCGCTCGTACCGAGCGCGCGCTGGGCGCGTAGCTGCACTTCGATGAAGTCCAGCTCGGCATGCTCCTGGAAAACCAGGTCGAGCTGCGCGGTCGCGTCCATGAGCACCGCGCGCAAGGCCTCGAGCAACTCGGCCTGCCTGGCGTCGAATGACCTCAGCGGCAGGCCCCGGGTCGCATGCAAGCGGGACATCAGGATCGGCTCCGCATGCAGGTACTCGATCAGCGAAATAAGCTGATCCTTGGCTTCTTTTTCGCCGGGCGGGAAGCCGAGGTTCTTGTCCACCCGGCGCCGCGGTTCGCCCTTGTCGGTCAGCAGCAACTTGGCCAGTCCCTGCCAAAGCCCCAGATCTGTCCAGGCGGTACCGGGGCGAAAGCGTCGCTCCTGCCATGCAGCCAGGGTCGCAAGCCCGGCCTGGGAGCGCTTGTCCGCTGGCAGGTGCTCGGCGGCGAAGCGGGCCAGCTTGATCAGTTCTCCCATGAGGGCAGCGCTGAAGCCCCGGTCGAGACCGGCCAGATGCTGAGCTATCAGGTTTCCCAGGGCCTGCTCCAGGAAGTCGATGTTTCCGGTGGCATGCAGGTGTGGCAGCCACTGGTCGCGTTTGCCCAACATCTGCACCAGCAGGTCCGCCAGTTGCGCAAGACGATTGTCGAGGTGGCGCAACAGGGTCGTGAGGGGCTGCGCCAGGTGGGTTTCCTCAAGACGCATGAGAGTGGCCTGCGCGGCTTCGCGATGGAGGGCGCTGGCATCTTCGCGGGTGCGCGGCGGGGCGCCCATCTCGCTGAGCAGGGGCAGCTGGCGGGCAAGCGAGGCGGACAGGCTGTCAAAGGTCTGGATGCGCAGGCGACTCGGATTGAGCCGCAGTTGCCACTGGCGCTGCTGGTCGCGTTGCAGGGCCTCGCGCGCCAGCGACCAGGTCTCCGCCCGGTGGGCTTCGGCCGGGCAGGGGCCTTGCGCATCGTCGAGCGCGCTCAGGACGCGGTTACGCATCTCCGCCGCTGCCTTGCGGGTGAAGGTGATCGCCACGATCTCTTCGGGCTGCATGACGCTTCCCAGCAGTCGCAGGAAGCGCTGGGTGAGCAACTCGGTCTTGCCGGAGCCGGCCGGGGCCTGGACGATGAATGACCCCTCGGGATCGAGGGCCTGGCGGCGCGCATCGCGATCGGGAATCGGCTTCATGAGTTGGGGTCTTCGCCGGTCGGGCGCAGCGCGACCCGGCACAGGGATGGCAGGTCGCAGTGGCTGCAGCTGTCCGGCCCCCTGGGCGCGACCCGCGCAAAGCCGTCCAGGATCTCGTGGGCCAAACCCTCGAGGCGCAGGCGCCACTGCCCCAGGAGTTCGTCCCAGGCCGGTATCCCGTCCTGTTCCACGGAAACCACTCCCGGCGCGATACCGGGATCGCGTGCGATGCCGTGCATCCGCAGCTTGCCACGATTGACCTGCGCAAGGATGCCCGCGCTCACCCCCGGGTGGCTGATGCAATACAGCGGCACCTGCGGTTCGGATGGGCGCTCTTCGGTCCAGCCGTTGGCGCTGACCCGCTGGCCGGTCTTGTAATCGATGATCACCAGGCTGCCGTCGTCAAGCTGGTCGATGCGATCCACGCGCAGCCGCAGGGGCAGATCGTTGAGCCGTATTTCCACGCGCTGCTCGCAGGCGACTACCGTGAAATCCCGTTCGCGCCGCGCCTCGTGCGCCAGCCAGGCAAGCGCCAGCTCAGTAAGGCGGGCCTGTTCGAGCTCGCGGAAGGCGCCGCGATAAAGATCCGGACGGTCGCGCCCGAGGTCCGCCAGGGTCTGCTCGGCGGCGTTCGCCACCAGTTGTTCGAGTTCGCTTTGGCTGCTGGTCTTCAAAGTGCTCGAGTCGTGCAGATGGGACCAGACACGCTCCAGGAGCTGGTGTACCAGATTGCCCAGCAGCCGCGGGTCCGGCGCCAGCTGCGCCTCCGGCAGGGCGTGCGCTGCGAGACGATGGTGCGCCATCGCGCGAAAAGGACAGGCGGCCTGGTCGGACAACAGCGACGAGCCCCCGCCGGGCGTGCCACTTGCCGGGACATGCTCCGGCACGGGCAGGGGTTCCGGCGCATCGCCGCGCGCGCTGGCGGCATGCAGCGGATTGACCAGGGTCAGCCCCAGGTCTTCAGGCGAGGCCGCTGCGATTTCCCGGATCAGGGCGCTGGCACGCAACTCGCGCTCGTCCTCCTGCTGGGCGTGGCTGATCACGACTTCGCCGGCGCCGTGCAGCAGCCGTTGCAGGACCCGCTGGGCGAACGCCAGCTCGCGCTCCGCCGAGGCATGCGGCATGTCCTTTTCACGCTGCAGGCTGACGGGCAGGAGCGGATTGGGCGAGGGGGCGGGCGGCCACGACTGATCGTCCAGGCCGAGGATCCAGACGGCATCGAAGGAAAGGCCTGCGGCCTCCAGCATCCCCAGAGCCTGCAGTCGCGCCTGCTCGTGTCTCGGCTGGAACTCGGTTTCCTCGCACAGGGCGCGAAACTGGGTGATCGCCTGTGAGAGACGGAATTCCGAACGCACCCGGCTGAAAGTGGAGAACTCGCTCACCAGGCGCCGCAGCCGCTCCGCCTGCTGATGCTCGCTGCTGTTGAGGGGCTGGTCGCCCGGCCAACCGAGAAGATCCATCAGGCGCAGCAGGTGACCCGACCACGCGTTCGGCGAGTCCTCCCGCGGTATGGTCGTCAGCCAATCGCTGAGCTGCTGCAGGCGCGAGATCAGCTCGGGACAATGTGCCGGATGTCCCTGTTCCAGGCGGCCAGCCTGGTAGAGCAACTCACTGCGCCGCAGCAGCGCCTGCCCGCGCTCACGCAGCCAGCGGTCGAGTTCGGCACGCGGCAGCCACTCGCGCGCATGCCCGCCGAGGAAAGCAGAGCGCAGCAGCAGCCCGATGTCGTTCAGCTGCAGAGGTGTATCCAGCGCCAGGCGCAGCGCCAGCAGCAGGTCGCCGACCAGGGGGTAGTCGCTGAGCGGCCTTCCCAGGGAGATGTTGAATGCAGCCGCAGGTGCGCCCGGATTCAGAAATCCGCCTGGATCGAGGACCTGGGTCAGGGTTCGCTGCAGGCCGTCCCGATCCTTCTCCAGTCGCGCACTGACGATCGCCAGGCGCGCCTCGGGCTGCGCCGCAAGGCGTTGCCTGGCCCACTCGGCCGCGGCGAGGTGTTCATCCTGGCGTTGCGGGAGCGAAATACGCCGCGCCTGCGCGATCCGCTCACCTTCATCGAGACTGTTCACCTCGCAACCGGCCTCACTCAGGCTATCCAGGATCAGCGTCTGCATCGGCGTGAGATTGTCGAAGCCCGCCAGGCGAACACGAACCGGTGGGGAAATCAGCCGCTCCCGGAGCGCTCCGACGAAGAGCGCGCCGAGTTCCGCGACGCTGATGCTGCGCGCCTGTTCACACAACTGCGCGAAGCGCCTGGCCCAGCCCGCGAACAAGCGTGTTTCGGGGTCCGGATGTTGCAGCAGGGTTTCCGGGGCGATCCGCCAGTCGTGCAGGGTCTGCCAGGCCTGGCGCGCAGTGCGGGCGGCGGCTGCCGGGCGAAGCAGGCTCCCGCCCTGCGGGCTTTCCGCGACGGCCTGCTCCCAGAGCAGGCGTTCCTGGTGCGCGTTGAGCAGCGCGCTGAGGGTATAGCCGCTCTCGAGCAGCACCTTGTGCTGCTGCAACAACCAGGTGTTCCAGGCCAGGATCGCCGGGGTGTGCCAGATTTTCCGACCGGCCGCGATCTGAAGGCGGGCATGCTCGCGCTGCAGCTCGCGCGCGAGGCGGTTGTTCACGCTTAGCAGCAAGCCTTCCCGGTCGCCGGTCAGCGGCACCTGGTGGTCATGTGTCATGCGCGCGCATTCGCAGGTCGGGGCGCAGCCAGGCATACAGGGCGAGCGCGAAGACGGCACCCAGGGTATCGGCAAGCATGTCTTTCTGTGCGTCCCAGACGTCGCCCTGGGCGCCGAGAAACTCCACCCCGGCGTCTCCACCGTAAAGGACTGCGAACAACCATTCGATGATCTCATAGCCTGCCGCGATCGCCATGACAACGCTCAGGCTGAACAGGGCTGCCATGGATGCGCGGCATTGTCGCGTACGCAGCAGCCATTCCATGATGGCGAAGGCATACAGCCCGACTGCGGCGTGACTGATTCGATCGTATTGGTTGCGCTGCGCGCCGATCAGGTCGTTGAACCAGTCGAACGGGACATGCGCGAAGGTGTAGTGCGAGCCGACTGTATGCATGAACAGCCACACCGCCGCCAGGAGATAGGCCGCATTGCTGAAGCGGAATTTCGGATAGAGCCATGCCAGCCCCGCGAATACCAGCAGCACGGGGATGATCTCCGCCAGCCATACATCGCGTGCGTAGGGCGCCAGGCCGGACCACCCAATCAGCAGGATGAGTGCGAGCGCGAGCAGATGAGGCAGGCGGGATCTTGGCATGGGCGAAGTGTAACCCCGGCTGGACGCTGCCGATAGCTTGCAACGGCTGGTTTACGCTGGCGTACAAGCAGGTCGGGCATCGCAGCATGTCGCACGTTTCCTGCACCATGCACAGGCGGCGCAGTAGTTTCCACGCCCGCCTGCACGGCGACGCTGAATCAGTCGGTGGGCTAGAATGCGCACGTTATGAGATACCTGCTGATTTCCTTTTTGTTCCTGCTCAGCAACACGGCACAGGCGCACGCGGAGGGTGGCCTGGCCGGTGGCTTTGGCAGCGGTCTGCTGCATCCGGTACTGGGCCTGGATCACGTCGTCGCCATGCTGGCGGTGGGTTTATGGGGCGCGTTCCTGGGCAACCCGGCGATCTGGCTGCTGCCGGTCGTTTTTCCGCTGGTGATGACCGTCGGCGGCGTGCTTGGCATCCTGGGTATACCGATCCCCGCGGTCGAGACCGGTATCGCGCTCTCGGCCATCGTGCTCGGCCTGATGGTTGCGCTGGCAGTGCGACCGGCGATGCCGGTCGCGGCAATGATCGTGGCGCTGTTTGCCATTTTCCACGGCTACGCGCACGGTACCGAGCTGCCCGCCTCGGCCAGTCCGCTTGCCTTTAGCCTGGGCTTCGTCATTTCCACCGGCTTGCTGCACCTCCTGGGTGTCGCCTTCGGGCTGTTGGCGCGCTGGCCGGTCGGGCGGGGCCTGGTGCGTGCCGGCGGTGGGCTGATCGCGCTCGTCGGTGTGGCCTACCTCGGCGGGTTGCTGTGAGGATGTGGCGAGTCGCCATCCTGCTGCTGGCCCTGCCGACATCGGCTTGGGCGCATAGCCCGATCGAGGGCCTGGGCGATTTTTTCAATGGCATCCTGCATCCGGTGTTCGTACCGGCGCACCTGCTGCTGGTTTTTGCACTTGGCCTGTTGATCGGCCAGCAGGGCGTGCAGGCGAATCTCAATGCGATCTGGGCCTATCTGCTTGGCGTGGCGATGGGTGCCGTAATTGCGGGTGCGGGTCCTGTCCTGCCTGGGCCGATGGCGCTGCTTGAGCTGGCAGTGCTGGTCACCGCGATGGGCATCGCGCTGCTGGTGGTTCTGGCGGTGCGTCTTCCTTCCGCATTCCTGATGTTGCTGGGACTCTCGGGTGGGGTATTGCTCGGGCTTGATTCGGTTCAGGCCGAACTGCAAGGGACAGCGCGCCATGTGGCGCTGTTCGGCAGCGCTGTGGCCCTTTACCTGCTGCTGCTCTATCCGATGGCGTTGGCAGAGCGCTTCGACGTGCACCCCTGGCTGCGAGTGGGGGTGAGGATCATCGGGTCCTGGATTGCCGCCAGTGCGCTGCTGGTGCTGGCATTGCTGCTGGCGCCGGCGGCGTGAGAAAAATTTTTCGCCAGCAAGCTGGCTCCTACGGGTTGGACGCCAGCAACACCAGCGGACCGTAGGAGCGGCCTTGGCCGCGAAGAGATCGGGATCGCACGGTTTGACTCCGACGCCTCGATGCGTCCTCAAAGCGATCACACCATTGCCACCAGGGCATCCCATTGCAGGCGGTCCCAGAACCAGTAAGCGCCCACCAGGCTGATCAGCAGGGAGGCGGGGACGATCACCAGGGTGCGATACCAGGGCCGTGTGCCGAACCAGAGTCCGACCGCGAGCCAGGCAAGCAGGATGACGCTGATCTGACCGAGTTCCACGCCGACATTGAAGCTGAGCAGGGACGTCGCGAAGGCCTCCCTGGCCATGCCGAAATCATTGAGCATCCCGGCGAACCCGATCCCGTGCAGCAGACCGAAGCCGAACACCAGCGCAAGACGACTGTTTTGCAGGCGCTGACGCCAGATGTTTTCGAATCCCACGTACACGATGGAGAGCGCGATCAGGGGTTGCACCACGGCTTCCGGGAGAGTCAGCCAACCGTACACCGCCAGCCCGAGGGTGATGGTGTGTGCGAGGGTGAACATCGTGACCTGCCATAGCAGGGGGCGTATCCGGGTGCTGAAAAGGTACAGGCCAAGGATGAAAAGGATGTGATCGAGGCCACGCGGCAGGATATGCCAGTAGCCGGCGACCAGGTACTCTTTGGCGACCTCGAGAACCCCCGGGCGACTGGCGATCTCGGTAATGGAAAACGGCCGGCTGACACGGTCTTCGCGTATCCATTGCCATTCGGACCAGTGGTACTGCGTTTGTTCGAGATTGACCTGGCGTACCCGGACCGCGTTGTCTCCGAAGGCTGCCGGGTAGTACCAGGTCAGCTGGCGTGCATGTTGCGGAAACCGGCCCTCGAGAAGGATCACACTGATGCGCGGCACCTTGGTGTAGCCGCGCGCCGGAATGTCCACCTCGCTGATCCCGGCTGCCGCGCGCTCGCCATCGAATTCGAGCTTGATTTCGCGCAACAGACGCTCGCGAAAGGGCTGGAATCGCCGTGCCAGTTCCTCCGGTGGGAGTTCGCGCAGGGTGTCGTATTCCGCCGCGTTCGGGGCATCCTGGGTGTTCTTGTACTTCGCATTGATGCCAGTCAGGAGCGCCTCGATGCTGGCGCGCAGTTCGACCCGGAAGTGTCCTTGCGCAAAGACGCTGATTTCCACCAGCGCGGGCTTGACCACATCCGCGCTCGCCATGCCAGGCGGAAAAACAAGGCTGAGCAGCCACAGAAATCGAAACAGATACATGTTTGAGAACGGAATAAAATCGCGGGCAGGGCCGTCAAATCCGAATCCGGCGCCATAAAACCCAACTGATATAACGCGTCGGACGTGGCTACAAGGCTCTTCCGATACAACGATAAACACAAATAATCGGGGTAAAGAGGCTTTAATTCAGATCAAGAAATCCTGGCTTGCTAGACTCTCGCCTGATGGAGGGGAGTATGCAGCCGTTGGGCCGGATATCCAAATCAAGAAAACGAGAGACGAAAGCCGATATGACCAAAAAAATTGATCGCCGTGACTTCATGAAACTGCTCGGAATTGGGGCCGCCGCAGGCGCCGTGCCGCTGGCTGCGAAACATGCGCTTGCCGGGCCCAAGCCACCGCAGGGTTTCTATGACCTGCCGATGAAAGGCACCGTGCGCTTCCTTCACATCACGGATGTGCACGGCCAGCTCAAGCCGGTCTACTTCCGCGAACCAAACGTCAACCTTGGCGTCGGCGAGGCCTATGGCCGTCCGCCGCACATCGTTGGGAAGAAGCTGCTCGATGCCATGGGCCTGAAACCCGGCACCCCGGAATCCTACGCATACAGTTATCTCAACTTCGACGCCGATTCCCTGAAGTACGGCCGCACCGGTGGTTTTGCGCACCTCAAGACGCTGCTGGACCAGTTGCGCGAGCAGGCAGGCGGTCCAAGCAACACCCTGACCATCGATGGTGGCGACCTGTGGCAGGGGTCGGGCACGTCGCTCTGGACACGTGGCGTGGACATGGTCGAGGCTTCCAACATCCTCGGCCTGGACGTGATGGTCGGGCACTGGGAATTCACCTACCGCGAGGACGAGGTGCTTTCCAACGTGGCGCTCTTCAAGGGTGATTTCATCGGCCAGAACGTGCGCGTCAAACCGGACTCGCTGTTCGGTGATGAGTACCTGGAAATGGTCGAGAAGTACGACGGCCGCGGTCTCTACGACGAGGATTCCGGACACGCCTTCCAGCCGTACGTGATCAAGGAGGTCAACGGTGCGCGCATCGCCATCGTCGGGCAGGCCTTCCCTCGGACCGCGAACGCGAACCCGCAGGAGTTTTTCCCGGACTGGTCCTTCGGTCTGCGCGAGGACGACATGATCACGCTGGTGCAACAGATTCGCGAGGACGAGTCGCCGGATGCCGTGGTACTGCTGTCGCACAACGGCATGGACGTCGACATCAAGATGGCCGAGCGGGTGCCGGGCCTGAATGCCGTATTCGGCGGCCACACGCACGACGGTATGCCCAAGCCGGTCAAGGTCAAGAACGTCGAGGGCCACGAGTGCTGGGTCACCAACGCGGGCTCCAACAGCAAGTTCGTCGGTGTGATGGACTTCGATATCCGGGATGGCGAACTCAAGGGGATGCATTACCAGATGCTGCCGGTCATCACCGACTGGCTGCCGGCCGATCCCGAAATGGAGGCCTACATCAACCAGATGCGCCAGACCACGTACGACGAGAACATCGTTGAATCGCGCCGCTCCGACGTGTTCTTCAACCCGGACCGCGTCGGCAAGACCTACGAGGATATCCTCGGAGAGAAACTGGCGATTGCCGACCGCACCCTTTACCGTCGCGGCAACTTCATGGGCACCTGGGACCAGGTTCTGTGCAATGCCCTGCGTTGGGAACACCAGGCCGATATCTCGCTCTCCGCCGGGGTGCGCTGGGGGACGAGTACCCTGAAGGGCGACTGGATCACCATGGAAGACGTCATGACCCAGTGCTCCATGACCTACGCCGAGACCTACGTGTCCGAGATGACCGGCAAGCAGATTCACGACATGCTCGAAGGCGTGGCGGACAACCTGTTCGACCCCGATCCCTACCTGCAATCCGGTGGCGACATGGTGCGCGTGGGTGGTCTGGACTACACCATCGACCCGGGCAAGAGTCTGGGAGAACGCATCACCAACATCGTGCTCGACGATGGCCGCAAGCTGGATCCGGATGCCACCTACAGCGTTTCCGGCTGGGCCACGGTCAACCGGACGCCGGAAGGCCGCCTGATGTGGGATGTGGTGCACGACTACATCCTCGCGAACCGCAGCGAGGACAAGGTGCTGCGACTGAAGAAGATCAACGCGCCAACGCTGGTGAACGTGTTGAAGAACCCTGGAATCGCTGATTATCAGGGTCAGGCGAGCTGAACGGGCCAGGAGAAGCCGGGGCCCGATGGCATCCACCGGCCTCTCCTGGCGTACCAAGGGTTAATTTTTGAACCGGAATGGTGTTATAGTCCGGTCCGTAGCGCTATCGGTCCGCGCTGCCAAGGCCGTTCTGGCCTAATTTCTTGAACAAGAACACGTCGCTTCCCAGACCGTTGCCAGGCTCATGCCTCGCGGAAGTCGACGCGGGAATCCTATATGTCTTTTGAGCATCTCGGCCTGTCGGCCGAATTACTGCGTGCATTGTCCGACCAGGGCTATGTGGAACCCACACCCGTGCAGTCCGAGGCCATCCCCCTCATCCTCGAGGGCAGGGATGTGCTCGCCGGGGCGCAAACCGGTACAGGCAAGACCGCCGGTTTCACGCTCCCCTTGCTGCAACGCCTGAATCAGGCCGGACCCGCCGACCATGTGCGGGCACTGGTGCTGACGCCGACACGCGAACTGGCGGCTCAGGTTGGTGAAAGCGTGCGCACCTATGGACGCCACCTCGACCTGCGTTCTACCGTGATCTTCGGTGGGGTAAAGATCAATCCGCAGATCGCTGCGCTCAAGGCGGGTGTCGACGTCCTGGTCGCCACGCCCGGACGGCTGCTCGATCATGTACAGCAGGGGACTCTTGACCTGTCGGGTATCGAGATACTGGTGCTGGACGAGGCGGACCGGATGCTCGACATGGGCTTCATCAACGACATCCGTAAGATCCTCGCGCTGTTGCCGGAGCAACGGCAGAATCTGCTGTTTTCCGCGACCTTCTCGGGTGAGATCCGCGACCTCGCGCATCGCCTGCTGGACGAGCCGGTCTCGATCCAGGTCACACCGCCCAACACCACGGTCGAGCGGATCGCGCAAAAGGTCTACCGAGTCGACCGCAAGCGCAAATCCGAGCTGCTGTCCTGGCTGATCGGCTCGCACAATTGGAAACAGGTGCTGGTGTTTACGCGCACCAAGCATGGCGCCAACCGGCTGGCCGAACACCTGCAAAAGGACGGTCTCACCGCCGCCGCGATCCACGGCAACAAAAGCCAGGGGGCGCGCACGCGCGCGCTCGGCGGCTTCAAGTCAGGCGATATCCGGGTACTGGTTGCCACCGATATCGCGGCGCGCGGGCTCGACATCGACCAACTGCCCCATGTGGTCAATTTCGAGCTGCCGAATGTGGCCGAGGACTATGTGCACCGCATTGGACGCACCGGTCGCGCCGGTAGCGAGGGCGAGGCTGTCTCACTGGTGTGCGTGGACGAGGACCGCCTGCTGGCGGATATTCACAAGCTGATCGGTTTCGGTATTCCGAGCGAGGTGGTCGAGGGGTATGAGCCCGATCCCACGATCCAGCCGGAGCCGATTCAAAAAGGGCGCGGGCAGCGCCAGCCGCGACCATCCGGTCGGGGCGGCCGTGGCGAGCCTCGCCCGAATGCCAAGCGGTCGCGCGGTCGCAACAAGCCGGCTCCGCGCGCAGCCACTCCGAACAGGGGGAGCGGCGCCAGCGACGGCAAAGCCACTCCGAACAGGGGGAGCGGCGCCAGCGACGGCAAAGCCACTCCGAACAAGGGTAACAGCGCCAGCGACGGCAACGCCGCACGTACCCCGACTCGTGACGAGCATGGCGACATCAATGGCAACACCCTGTTCACTGACAACAGCAACCGCGACCCGGTCGTGCTTGCCGGTGGCGATCAGATCGCGCGGCGCAAACGAGGCGGCAAGGGCAAGCCCGGAGACAAGGGCAATGCTGCCGGTCAGAAACGCTCAGCCAAGTCCGGTAATGGACGCAACAAGCAGAAGCGTTCCGGGCAGAACGGCCAGCGTCGCGGGCCACCCTCGCTGCTCGGTGGCTGATCCTACCCTGGCAGGGCAGACTGGCTGACCAAGGGGTCGGAGTCGGGTACCGACTCCGGCCCCTTTTTGCATTTCTTCGGGCGGGTTCGATCCGCTTCAGATGAAGGCGAATACCGCTTTCTCGATATCCTGCTTATCGATCACCGTGGACTGCGTGACGGGCTTGTCGAAAAGCGCTGCGATCATGGGCGGTATGGAAAGCTTTGCGGTTTCCGCGATGGAGCGCAGCGCGTCGATGTCGTGCGCATCCGTTTCACCCGTCAGGGCGTGCGCGATGGTCGGCGAGAACTTGGTCCATTCCGCGGTCGAGTAGACGATATCGGGCAGGTCCTTTTCGCGACAGCTGTGATGCGCCTTGAGACAGGTGGCGGTGTGCGGATCCATCAGATAGCCCTTGGCGAAGGTCTCCCGAATCGCGCTCTCGACCTCTTCATCCGTGGCGTAATCGGCGGCAAAAAAGGATTGCAGCTGCGCCAGTTCGGCGTCCTGCAGCTGGTAGTGTCGATCGCGGTCCAGTTGTTCCATCAGCTCGCGTGTGCGCGCCGGGCCGAACAGGTCGAACAGGATGCGCTCGACATTGGAGGATTTCAGGATATCCATGGCCGGTGAGCTGGTGCCAACCACGCCGCGCCCGCGCAGGTCGTAACGCCCGGTCCGGATCCAGTCGGTCAGCACGTTGTTGCGGTTCGAGGCGATCAGTATCTTTTCCACCGGCAGCCCCATCTTCATGGCGTAGTAGCCGCCGAGGGCGTTGCCGAAATTACCGCTGGGCACGTTCAGGTACACCTTGTCGCCGATGCTTATCGCGCCCTGGCGCACCAGTTCGAGGTAGCTGTGGATGTGGTAGATCTGCTGGAAGATGATGCGTCCGAAGTTGACCGAGTTGGCCGCCGACAGGTGCGAGTCCTTGTCCGCCAGGCGGGCCTGGAAGGTGTCCGAAGACAGCAGTGACTTGAGCGCCGTCTGGGCATCGTCGAAGGCGCCGTGAATGCCGATCACCTTCAGGTTGGGCGCATCCTCGGTCACCATCTGCAGGCGTTGCACATCGGAGGTGCCGCCATCCGGGTAGAGGCAGGCGACCTTGACGTTCGCGGCGTTCTTGAAAGTCTCGAGTGTGGCCGGCCCGGTATCGCCGCTGGTGGCGGCGAGAATCAGGTACTGTTCCCCGCGCTGCTGCGCGATCGTGGACAGCACCACGCCGAACGGCTGCAGCGCCATGTCCTTGAATGCGCGCGTCGGGCCGTGGTAGAGCTCGCTGACGAACAGGTCCTCATCCACTTTGACCACCGGCACGGGGTGTTTCGGGTCGTCGAACCCGTCGTAGCGCGCCAGGGCCCGGTCGAGTGTCTCGCCGTCCACGTCTGTTTCGAAGGCATCCATGACCGCGCGGGCCAGGGTCTTGTAGTCGCTGCCCAGATGTTGCCGCAGAAATGCCTCGCCGAGTTGCGGCAGCGTTGCCGGAACGTATAGTCCGCCGAAGGAGGACATCGGTGTGAGGATGGCCTGCGAGAAGCTGACCGAGGTAGGGCGGCGGCCGTCATTGCCGCGGGTTTCGATGAAGTTCATGGATGAAGCGAAGTCAGTCAAAACAAGGCGCGAAGTATACCGGATCGTCCTCTCAGGGCGGGTTTTCCCGGGGTTTGTAGGGGTTGCTGGCTGTTTTAAGCTTTCAATCCGGGGCGCAGGGGTCGCCTCGCTGGGATGGATGGTGGGGGGAAGCCAACACCGGCGATTTCCGCCTTCCGCTGCAATTCAATAAGGAGAAAATGCATGATTGGGATTTCCGCAAAGATTTTCATTGCCGCCACTGTTTCGGCCGGCCTGTCGCTGCCGGCTGCGGCGCTTGCGACCGAGGTGCCCGCGGTGAGTGGCGAGTCGACGCCGCTCAGCGTGGGTGAGACGCGCCGGAGTCTGCGCCTCAGGAATGGCGACCAGGTTCCGCAGACCGGCAAGCGCCTGGATCAGAACACCCTGGAAGTCGTGCGCGAGGATGGCTGCACCTCGGCGCGCGCGGTGGACGATATCTACGGTCCGAACCTCTACTGGCGCGACTGTTCCAAGGGGGCCTGGGGTACCGGCAAAGCCTACGATTTCGAAAAAGCCGGACAGCTGTGGCCGCTGGCGGTCGGCAACAAGGTCGAATATCGCTTCGTCACCGAAAACTCGAAGGGCAAGAAGAACCGCAAGGCGTTCCGCAAGTGCGAGGTGACCGGTACCGAGACGGTCAAGGCGGGAGACAAGGACTATCCGACCTACCGGGTCGAGTGCAGCGAGCACAACGGCAAGCGTGTTTTCAACTACTCGCCGGAAGCGCGCACCACGGTGCGCATGGTGCGCAACCACAAGAAGAACGGCACCACGACTGTCGAATACCTCAGGGATCTCTGAACGGTTGGCCGGCAGCCTCCAGGCTGCCGGTCTGCGGTGATCCGAGTCAGGTATTCCAACCCTGCAGCAGGCGCCGTTCCGCACGCGTGATCTGTTCGCTGTGCCCCTGCAGCACGACCTTGTCGCCCTCGCGCAGCACCATGCTCGCGTCCACCTCTTCACCCCGCACCCCCGCACGGCAGACGGCCTCGACCACCACGTCCAGTTCGTCCAGGCAGGCATCCTGGATGCGCTTGCCGATCGTCACGGCGCGGGCATCCAGGGTCACGGTGTGCAGCTGCAGCTCTTCCATCTCCGCCTCGATCTCGATCTCCTCGCCGTGAAACACGCCGCGCAGGTGGGCATAGTGCTCGTTTCGGGTTTTCTCGATCAGCCGTTCCACCTCGGCGTGATCGATGCCGAGCAGCTCCAGGGTACGGGTCGCCACGATCAGGCTCGATTCCAGTGATTCCGGCACCACCGTGGATGCGCCCAGCTGCTCGAACTCCTCCATGTGATGATCGTTGCGGGTGCGCACCACGATCGGCAGCTCGCTCGCCAGATGACGCGCGAGCTGCACAATGCGCGAGGCGAGATGATGATCGTGGAAGGTGACCACCAGGGCCGCAGCATTGCGCAGCCCGGATTTCTCCAGGATTTCGGGGTGGGAGCTGTCGCCGTAATGCACCGGCTCGCCTGCGTCGAAGGCCTCGCGGATGAGGGTGGCATCCAGATCCAGTGCGAGGTATCGCATGTCCTCCTCGCGCAGGAAGCGGGCTAGGTTCTGCCCGACCCGGCCGAAGCCGGCGATGATGACGTGCCCGGAGAGATCATGCTGGTCACCGAGCGCCATGTCCTGCAGCTGGGTGTGGCTGTCCCGGGTTGGCGCCAGCCGGGCGGCGATCTGCCCGTTGAAGCGGATTAGCAGCGGCGCGACCGCCATGCTCAACACCAGAGCGGCCAGCACCGGCTGGATCTGGGTGCTGTCCACGAGGCCTGCGCTCAGCGCCAGCGCCAGCAGGGCGAAGCCAAACTCGCCCCCCTGCGCGAGCACCGTGCCGGTGCGGATCGCGACGTTCCAGTCCGACGGGAACCAGCGGGTCAGCATGACGATCAGTGCGCCCTTGCCGAGTATGACGCCGGCGGTCAGCAGCAGCACCCATGGCCAGGTCGCCATCAGGGCAGCGATGTCCAGCTGGGTGCCGACCGTGACGAAGAAAAGTCCCAACAGGACATCCCGGAAGGGTCGTACCTCGGTCTCGATCTGATGCCGGTACTCGGTCTCGGCGAGCATCACGCCGGCCAGGAAGGCGCCCAGTGCGAGCGACAGACCCATCTGTTGGGTCAGCCAGGCAGCAGCCAGGGAGAGCAGCAGGATGGTCAGGGTGAACAGCTCGATGGAATAGCTTGCAGCGACCCAGCCGAGCACCGGTCTGAGCGCCCAGTGGCCGATCGCGAACATCAAGCCGAAGGCCAGCACCGCCTTGCCCAGGGCCAGCAGCAGGGCAGGGGTCATGTCGTCTCCGCCACCGGCGAGGATCGGGATGACCACCAGGAAGGGTACGACCGCGAGGTCCTGGAACAGCAGGATGCCGAGCGCCTTGCGCCCGTGCGGTGAGTGCATCTCCAGCTGTTCCTGCAGCTGCTTGATGACGATCGCGGTGGAGGAAAGCGACAGGGCGCCGCCAATCGCCAGCGCGCTCTCCCATGAAAGCCCGAGCTGGGTGGCGATGATCACCGTGGCCAGGGTCGATAAAAGCACCTGCAAACCACCCAGGCCGAGCAGCACCCGCTGCATCGCCAGGAGGTGCCCGATGGAGACCTCCAGCCCGATCATGAACAGCAGGAACACCACGCCGAGCTCGGCGAGAAACTCGATCTCGTGACCTCCCGGAATCAGCCCGGCCGCGTGCGGGCCGAAGACCGCCCCGACCAGGAGGTAGCCGAGGATCGGGGGCAGGTGTACGCGCCGCATCAGCGCGACCGCGAGGACCGAGAGAAGAAGCAGGGCGAGGATGCCGTCGAGAGCCGAGTGATGCATGGCGATTTATATCGGAATGTCCTAAAATACTGCACTTCATTCGGGGTTTTGGCCACCTCCCAACGTGGTCGCCAGCGCCCGATTCGTCACTATAGCAACCTCAGCCAGACCGTCTAACACCCATGACTGTACCGTCCGATTCCGACAGCAAGGCCAGCCCGGCCGGATTGAATTTCAAGCAGATCGTTGCCGCGGTGATCTTCCTGATCGCGGCGATCGGCATGGCACGGATCGTACCGACAGTGGAGATCGCCTGGGTCAGCGCGATCCTTTTGCTCACGATCTACCTGTTCGCCTTCGAGGTCGTCGGTGTGGATGTCGCGGCAGTCACGGTGATGGTCCTGCTCGGACTCACCTCGCTGGTGGCGCCTTTCATGGGGCTGAGTGAAGGCCTGGTGGACAACCAGCACCTCTTCGATGGCTTCGCCTCCAACGCCGTGATCTCGATCATTGCGGTAATGATCATCGGCGCCGGCCTGGACAAGACCGGGGTCATGACCCAGGTGGCGGCCTTCATTCTCAAGGTCGGCGGCAAGACCGAGACGCGCATCATTCCGATCATCTCCGCCACGGTCGGCTTCATTTCATCGTTCATGCAGAACGTCGGCGCGGCAGCCCTGTTCCTGCCGGTGGTTTCGCGTATCTCGGCGCGCTCCGGCCTGCCGATGTCACGCCTGCTGATGCCGATGGGCTTCTGCGCGATCCTGGGTGGCACCGTCACCATGGTCGGCTCCAGCCCGCTGATCCTGTTGAACGACCTTATTCTCACCTCCAACCGCGCTCTGCCGGCAGGGCAACAGATGGAGACCTGGGGGCTGTTCTCGGTGACCCCGGTCGGGGTGGCGCTGGTGGCCACCGGAATCATTTATTTCGTCGTCGCCGGGCGCTTCGTACTGCCGGCGACCCGCAGCGAGAGCAGTACCACCGGTTCGGACGTGATGGGCTACTTCCACGACATCTACGGCGTGGACTACAGCCTGAGCGAACTGGTGGTGCCGGACGACAGCTCGTTGGTCGGCAAGAAGCTGGACGATATCGAGACCGCCCACCGGATTCGAGTGATCGCGCACAAGCGGGTTGGCGCCGAGGTCAACTTCGGTCCGGGCACCCTGGCGCGGGATACCGAGATCGTGCCGGGCATGGTGCTGGGGCTGGTCGCCGATCCCAGGGATCTGAACGAGTTCGTCGAGCAGTATCGTTTAGAGAAGCGGGACCAGTTGCGCACCTTTGCCGAGGCGCTCTCCGCGAGTAAGTCCGGTATCGCCGAGGTGGTCATTCCGCCGGGCTCGAACCTGATCGGCAAGAGTGCGCGTGATGTCTGGCTGCGCAAGAGTTACGGCCTGGCCATGGTGGGCCTGCACCGGGGTGGTCATACCCTGCGCGAGGGCGACGACATCCGCAACATGCCTTTCCAGGCCGGCGACACCCTGGTGGTGCATACGCCCTGGAACGTGCTCGAGCGGATCGAGACCGACCGCAACTTCCTGGTCGTGACCACCGAATACCCACGCGAGGAAAAGCTGCGCCCGCACAAGGTGCGCTGGGCGGGGCTGTTCTTCCTGGTGGCCCTGAGCATGGTGTTGTTCACCGACATCCGCCTCTCGGTGGCGCTCCTGACCGGCGCGGTCGGGATGGTGCTCTCCGGGGTGCTCAAGATCGACGAGGCCTACCAGGCGGTCAGCTGGAAGACCGTGTTCCTGCTGGCGTCCCTGATTCCGTTGGGCCTGGCGGTCGAGACCACCGGAACCGCCAAGTGGATCGCCGAGGAGGTGGTCGCTTTGGTCGGTGGCGCCGCGCCCTGGGTCATACAGGCGGCGATCGCGGTGCTGGCGACCTTCTTCACCCTGGTCATGTCCAATGTGGGCGCGACCGTGCTGTTGGTCCCACTGGCGGTCAACATCGCCCTGCAGGTCGGGGCCGATCCCGCGGTGTATGCGCTTACCGTGGCCATCGCGACCTCCAACTCCTTCCTTATTCCCACCCACCAGGTGAACGCCCTGATCATGGGTCCGGCGGGTTACCGCGTACCGGACTTCATGCGTGCGGGCGGCATCATGACCGTGCTGTTCCTGGTGGTGATGCTGTTGATGATGAACCTCGTGTTCTGATCCCGCCGATCTTAAGTACGCTACGCGGGCTCGCACAGCGTGTACCAGCCACCGCCCAATCGCGGCCTGTGCATCGTCCATCTCGACGAGCAGCTGCTGGTGTTGGACAAGCCGCCGGGGCTGCTGGCAGTGCCGGGGCGCAGCGCGGACAAGCACGACAGCCTGAGTGTGCGGGCCCAGGCGGTCTTCCCGCGGGCCCTGGTGGTGCACCGCCTCGACCAGCCGACCTCCGGCCTGATGCTGTTTGCGCTCACTCCGGAGGCCCAATCGCACTTCGGGCGCCTGTTCCAGCGGCGCGAGGTGTTCAAGGAGTACATTGCAGTCGTGCGCGGGCGGCCGGAACCCGGCGCGGGGGAGGTCGACCTGCCCTTGATTGCCGACTGGCCGAACCGGCCGCGCCAGCGCATCGATCACGACATCGGCAAGCCTTCCCGGACCCGCTACGAATTGATCGAACACGATCCCGCCAGCGACAGCAGCCGGATGCGCCTGCTACCGCTGACCGGGCGCAGCCATCAGCTGCGCCTGCACATGGCGGCGATCGGACATCCGATGCTGGGGGATGAGCTGTATGCGGATGAGGCAACCCATGCGCGCAGCGACAGGTTGATGCTGCACGCGCATCGTTTGTGCTTTGTTCACCCGCAGACAGGGCGCGAGATAAGCCTCGAGTCACCGTTGCCGTTTTAGGGCAGGGGGCGGAGTCAGACCGATCCGATGCTTACGGAACGCGTAGGAGCGGCCTTGGCCGCGAAGGAATCACCCTTCGCGAGCAAGCTCGCTTACGGCTTGATGGTTGGTTTGACCCGGCGTGTAAGGGTGCGGCCTTGGCCGCGAAGGCATCACTCTTCGCGAGCAAGCTCGCTCCTACGGCTTGATGGTTGGTTTGACCCGGCGTGTAAGGGTTTGGCCTTGGCCGCGAAGGAATCACCCTTCGCGAGCAAGCTCGCTCCTACGGCTCGATGGTTGGTTTGACCCGGCGTGTAAGGGTGCGGCCTTGGCCGCGAACAGGGGGTCGGGGGCCTTGCGTTTGAGCTACCACCGTCCGTGCCGGATAATGCCGGCCTCACTTCACCGGGAGAATGGGCGTGCGTTTCAGCGTCGAGCAATTTCGTAACTGGGATCACAAGAAGGTCACCCTGCTGGGGATGTCCGGTGTCGGCAAGACCCACATCTCGAGCATGCTGCGCGGGCATGACTGGTTTCATTACTCTGGCGACTACCGCATCGGCACCCGTTACCTGGATGAATCCATCCTCGACATGATCAAGTCGCGCGCGATGGAGGTGCCATTCCTGCGCGATCTGCTGCGCAACGACTGGATCTATATCCGCAACAATATCAAGGTCTCGGATCTGGGGCCGGTGCTGGCCTTCGTGGGCAAGCTCGGTGATCCGGAACGCGGCGGTCTCGAACTGGAGATGTTCCGCGAACACCAGCGGCTTTACCGTGAGGCCGAAATCGCGGCGATGCACGACGTGCCGCACTTCATTCGCAAGTCGCGCACCATCTACGCTTACCAGCATTTCGTGAACGACGTGGGCGGCTCGCTGTGCGAACTGGACGAGCCCGGCGTGATCGAGTTGCTCGAGGAACACACCCTGATCCTGTACATCAAGGTGACCGACGAGGAAGAGGAGCAGAAACTGATCAGGCGCGCCCAGAGCGACCCCAAGCCGCTCTATTACCGGCCCGAGTTCCTGGACCAGCAGCTCGCGGTCTATCTGCAGGAGAACGGCCTGCAGTATGCCGCCCAGATGGATCCGGATACCTTCACCCGTTGGATCTTTCCGCGTCTGTTCCACTCGCGCATCCCGCGCTACGAGGAGATCGCACGGCGGGGCTACACCGTGACCTCACAAGAGGTGGCGGCCGTGCGTGACCAGCAGGACTTCCTTTCGCTGATCGAGAGCGCCATCGCGCGCAGTTGAGAACCGCCATGCCGATAGTCGACCATACCGCCCTCCCGAGTCTGGACCGTCTGAAAGAGGAAGGCGTGTGCGTGCTCACCCCGGAACGCGCAGCCAACCAGGATATCCGCGAACTGCATGTCGGGCTGCTCAACATGATGCCGGATGCCGCGCTGGCGGCGACCGAGCGACAGTTCTTCCGCCTGGTCGGAGAGAGCAACCCGATCGCCCAGTTCTATGTGCATCCCTTCACCCTGCCGCAACTGGCCCGCAGCGGGAAGGCGCAGGCGCATATCGATAACTATTACGAGCCATTCGACAAAATTCGCGCGGATGGACTGGATGCCTTGATCATCACCGGCGCCAATGTGGAGGGGCCGGAACTGTCGAACCAGCCCTTCTGGGAGCCCCTGATCGAGGTCATCGACTGGGCGGCGGAGAACGTCACCTCGACCCTCTGTTCCTGTCTCGCCACGCATGCGGTGCTGCAGTTCCGTTACCGGCAGAAGCGACGTCCGCAGCCGGACAAAATCTGGGGCGTGTTCCCGCACCGCGTGGTGGACCTGGCGCATCCTCTGGTGAACGACGTCAATACCCGTTTCGACGTGCCGCATTCACGCTGGAACGCGGTCGAGCGCGACCAGTTCGATGCGGCCGGCTTGCGCGTCCTGGTCGAGAGCGAGCAGGTCGGTGTGCACCTGGCGACCAGCCCGGACGGCTTCCGCTTTGTGTTCTTCCAGGGCCATCCCGAGTACGACACCATTTCCCTGATAAAGGAATTCAAACGCGAGGCCATGCGCTACGCGACCGGAGAGGTTCCTGATTTTCCGCCCTTCGTGGCGAATTATTTCAATACCAACCAGAAGGCGATGATTTGCGAGTACCGGCTGCGCCTGGAAGAGGCGCTCGCTGGCGGGCAGGCCATCCCGGAGTTTCCTGAAAACCTGCTGGTATCCCGGCTCGACAACACCTGGCACGACACCGCCGAGGCGGTCGTGGGCAACTGGATGGGCCTGGTGTACCAGGTCACGAACAGCGATCGCAGGATTCCCTTCATGGACGGTGTCGATCCCGAAAACCCGCTCGGCCTGTAAGCAAACCCGCATGGGGTGCGGTTCCTTCGTCACCACACCCCACGGCGCTGTTCGTAGCGGCCTTGGCCGCGAAAGAACATTCGCGAGCAAGCTCGCTCCTACACGCCTGTGGGGTGGCGGTACCTCGATTCGTAGGAGGCGGGCTTGCCCGCGAAAGGAAAGGGTTCGCGAGCAAGCTCGCTCCTACAAAACAGGCCGAGGGCTTTGTGTAGGAGCGGCCTTGGCCGCGAAGGATTCATGTTCGGTTTTGGACTCGGCACCTGTTTGACTCCGACCCCTCGATAAAGTGCGCCCCCTCGATGGTCAGGCAGCCCGGGTCAAATCCCGGGTTTTTGTTTTGCCTCGTTTGTTCTATATTGGTTCTCCATCTCTCGAGGAGAATACACATGCCGGGCGAGCCCATCGAAGAACTGATCAGCCAGGGAGCGTTGTGGCGTGGGCGTGCCCCGGCGTCGCCGGGGCAGCGTTACGAGCCGACCGGCTGGCGGGTCCTGGATGACTGCATTGGCGGTTGGCCCAGGGGCGCGGTCTGTGAGCTGCTCAGTCCCGGTCGCCAGGGGCTGTCGCTGTTGCTGCCGTTGCTGGCGTATCTCAGTCGGAGCGAGCGCTGGCTGGCCTGGGTGGGGCCGCCGTACCTGCCTTATGCCCCGGCGCTGGTCGCCGCCGGGGTCGATCTGCAGCGCATCCTGTTGGTCCAGGAGGAAGACCGGCAGCAGTGCCTGTGGGCGAGCGAACAGCTGCTGCGTTCCTCCTCCTGCGCCCTGGTGCTGGCCTGGCCGGAAGGACTGCAGGCGGCGCAGTTACGGCGCCTGCAGCTGGCTGCCGAGCAGGGTGGCGGCACCGGGGTGTTGTTCCGCTCGCTGCGGGCCACCGCCCAGGCCAGCCATGCCGCCCTGCGCCTGCGGGTGATGCCCAGCCCCATCGGACTGGACGTCGCGGTCCTGAAGCGTCCCGGTGGCTGGGGCGGGCAGCACTGCAGCGTGCCTCTTTGAACGATGTTGTGGCTGGGACTGTATTTTCCGGAGCTGCCGTTGGAGGTCTTTGCCCGGACGGATACCCCGGATGTTCCGCTGGCGGTCATCGTGCATCGGAAAAACGGCGAGCAGGTGTTGCGCTGCAACCGGCTGGCACGTGCCGCCGGTGTCCGCCCGGGGCTGCGCCTGCAGAGCGCCCTGGCGCTGGATGCCAGCCTGCAGATGCATCAGCGGGATCCGGCCCGTGAGCAGGAGACACTGCGCGAACTGGCGTTTTGGGCGCTGCAATTCAGTTCGCGGATCAGCTTTGAGCCCTCGCTGATCCTGCTCGAGATCGGTGCCAGTCTGCGCCTGTTCAACGGCCTGGAGGCGCTGCTGCAACGGGTTATCGCAGAGGCGCCGCAGCTCGGGTTCGAATTGGCATGGGGGGTGGCGCCGACGCCGATGGCGGCCGGCCTGCTGGCGCGTGAACGCCCGACAAGCCGGGTCCTGAACGAACCGGCATTGCATGCGGAGCTGGAGCAGATCCCGCTCGCACGCCTGACGCGTGAGCGGGCTATACGCCGCCTGGTTGAGGATATCGGCCTGCACACCATTGGCGAGTGCCTGGCACTGCCGCGTCCCGAACTGGCAAGACGCGCCGGACCGTTATTGCTGCAGCTTTTCGACCGGCTCCTGGGACGCGCGCCCGACCCGCGCGAGGCCTGGCAGCCACCGGCTCATTTCGAGCAGGGCGTGGAACTGCAGGCCGAGATCGTGCATCACAACGCGCTGGTCTTTCCGGCGCGCCGCCTGCTGCTGGCGCTGGGAGGGTTTCTGCGTGGACGTGGGATCGCCACCCAGCGCCTGGAGTGGTCTTTGCAGCACCGCGACGGGCATCCGGATACCCGTTTCCGCCAGGGATTGTTGAAGGCCGAGCGCGATCCGGAGCATTTGATGGAACTGTTCCGGGAGCGCATTGAACGGGTCCGGCTGGAGGCCCCGGTAATCGCACTGCGTCTGCGGGTGGACGATTGCCTGCCCTATGCCGAGCGGGGCACGGACCTGTTCGAATCGAGCGGCGATCGTGACGACAGCCTGCTGGAACGTCTCGGCAGCCGCCTCGGCCCGCAGCGGATACGTGGCCTCGGAATGCCGGCGGATCATCGTCCCGAGCAGAGCATCGCCCTGTGTCCGCCCGGCCATGGCCGTTCCGGCGCGCCACCCAGGGGGGAACTGCCGGTGTGGCTGTTACCCAGGCCACGTCCACTCACGGTCAGCAAGGGCGTGCCGCAGCACGGGGGGCCGCTGCGGCTAGAGGGTGGACATCGTCGTATCGAGAGCGGCTGGTGGGATGGGCAGGACATCGCGCGCGATTACTACCAGGCGATCAATCCGGAGGGGGCGCGCTTGTGGGTGTACCAGGAGCGGCGATCAGGAAAATGGTTTCTGCATGGCCTGTTTGATTGAACGTATACCGATGCGTCCTCGTATGAAGGAGATTGTCCTGGTTGCTTTTGGCGACAAACAGCTTGCTGTGCAGAACAGCCGCAGGCTGGCACAAAGGGCAAGCGTTAGCGAGTCAACAAAAGTAACAAAGAGATCTTTTTCGAAAGAAAAAAAGCCGGATCAACAAAGAAAAAGCCTCTGCTATTGGTTGCGGGTGCGCGCCGCCGCGCGCATCAAAAACTGATGTACGCCGAACTCTCCTGTATCAGCAACTTCACCTTCCTGCAGGGCGCCTCCCATCCCGAGGAACTGGTTCGGCGTGCCGCGGAGCTGGGCTATGCCGCGCTGGCGCTCACCGACGAGTGCTCGCTATCCGGCGTGGTGCGGGCGCACGAGGCGGCCGGGGAAGCCGGGCTCAAGCTGCTGGTCGGCAGCCACTTCGTGCTCGATGACGGCAGCCGGATCATCCTGCTGGCGCGCAACCGCAGCGGCTATGCCGGGTTGTGCCGCCTTATCACGCACGCCCGTCGGCATGCGGAAAAAGGGCACTACCAGATTGCCCAGATCGACTTCGAGGCCCATCTGGATGACTGTCTCGGGGTCCTGTTGCCGTCTTGCGAAGAGGCGCTCAGCTGGTTCGCACGGCACTTCGCGGGACGCGCTTGGTTGGGGCTGGCCCTGTTGCGCGAGGGCGATGATGCGCAGCGCCTGGCGCAATACCGTGCCTGGTCGCAGGCCAGTGGGCTGCCACTGGTGGCGGTCGGAGATGTCTGCATGCATGCGCGCGGGCGGCGGGCCCTGCGGGATGCCCTGAGCGCGATCCGTCTCGGCCGGCCGTTATCCGAGCTGGGTGCCGAGGCGCTGCTCAATGGCGAACGTCACCTGCGTCCACTGGCCGAGCTGCAGGCGCTGTACCCGGCGGAGCTGTTGCAGGCGACCCTGCAGCTCGCCGATCGCTGCACCTTTTCTCTGGACGAGCTGCGTTACCAGTATCCGGACGATGTGACACCCCAACAGCAGACACCGCGTACCTTCCTGCGCGAGCTGGTGGAGCAGGGCATACAAAGGCGTTGGCCGGATGGTTGCCGCGAGCGGGTGCGCGCACAGATCGAGCACGAGTTGAGCCTGATTGCAGAGCTGGAATACGAACCCTATTTCCTGACGGTCTGGGACATCGTGCGTTTCGCCCGGGCCGAGGGAATCCTGTGTCAGGGGCGGGGCTCGGCGGCCAATTCCGCGGTGTGCTACTGCCTCGGCATCACCGAAGTCGATCCGGCGCGCATGAACCTGCTGTTCGAGCGTTTCATCTCGCGCGAACGGGGCGAGCCGCCGGATATCGATGTGGACTTCGAACACCAGCGACGCGAGGAAGTGATCCAGTACATCTATAACAAGTACGGGCGCGAGCGGGCGGCACTGGCGGCCTGCGTGATCACCTACCGCAGCCGCAGTGCGGTGCGTGACCTGGGCAAGGCCCTGGGACTGGAGGAGGGGCAGATCAGCACCCTGGTGGAGTCGGTTTCGGCCTGGCGCCGCAGTGGTGAGCTGCAGGCGGATCACCTGGTCGAGGCCGGTTTCGATCCGGAGAACCCACGCCTGTGCCGCCTGCGGGTGCTGGTCAACCAGTTGCTCGGTTTTCCACGCCATCTGTCACAGCACGTGGGCGGGTTCGTGATTGCACGCGAACGCCTCGACGAACTGGTGCCGATCGAGAACGCTGCCATGCCGGAGCGGACCGTGATCCAGTGGGAGAAGGACGACCTGGAGTCGCTCGGCCTGCTCAAGATCGACATCCTGGCGCTGGGCATGCTGAGCGCGATCCGGCGGGCGCTGGACCTGATCAATGGATTTTCCCCCTCCCGGCCTCCCCCACAGGTGGGGGAGGGGAATGGTCGCGGGTGTTCAGCGCACAGGGAAACGTCCTCCCCACAGGTGGGGGAGGTGGACAGTCCGGCGTATCCCGGGCAGGTATCTGCTCCCTCCCCACTCGTAGGGAGAGCTGGGGAGAGGCAGGTTCCCCCTCCCGGCCTCCCCCACACGTGGGGGAGGGGAATGACCGCGCTGCCTCCCCCACCTGTGGCGGAGGTGAATGGTCGCGGGTGTTCAGCGCACAGGGAAACGTCCTCCCCACAGGTGGGGGAGGTGAACAGTCCGGCGTATCCCGAACAGGTATCTGCCCCCTCACCACTCGTAGGGAAAGCTGGGGAGAGGCAGGTTCCCCCTCCCGGCCTCCCCCACACGTGGGGGAGGGGAATGATCGCGCTGCCTCCGCCGGAGGTGGGGGAGGGGAACAGTCCGGCGTATCCCGGGCAGGTATCTGCTCCCTCCCCACTCGTAGAGAGAGCCGGGGAGAGGCAGGTTCCCCCTCCCAGCCTCCCCCACACGTGGGGGAGGGGAATGACCGCGGTGCCTCCGCCACAGGTGGGGGAGGTGAATAGTCCGGCGTACTCCGAACAGGTATCTGCCCCCTCCCCGCCTGCGGGGAGGGCTGGGGAGGGGAGTCTGAACCTCTCCAACATCCCCCCCGAAGACCCGGCCACCTACGCCATGATCCAGCGCGCCGACACCATCGGAGTGTTCCAGATCGAGTCGCGCGCGCAGATGGCGATGCTGCCGCGCCTGCGGCCGGCGGGTTTCTACGACCTGGTGATCGAGGTCGCGATCGTGCGTCCCGGCCCCATCCAGGGCGACATGGTGCATCCCTATCTGCGCCGGCGGCAGGGCAGGGAGCCGGTCGAATACCCCTCCGAGGCGGTGCGCGAGGTGCTGGAGCGCACCCTCGGGGTGCCTATCTTCCAGGAGCAGGTGATCAAGCTGGCGATGGTGGCGGCCGGCTTTTCCGCGGGCGAGGCGGATGGCCTGCGGCGTGCCATGGCCGCCTGGCGCCGCCGCGGCGGGTTGGAGCCGTACCGCGACAAGCTGATGCAGGGCATGGCGGCGCGTGGTTATGCGCAGGACTTTGCCGAGCGTATCTACCGTCAGATCCTCGGCTTCGGTGAATACGGCTTCCCCGAGTCACATGCGGCCAGCTTCGCCCTGCTGGTGTATGTCTCGGCGTGGCTCAAGTGCCATCATCCGGCGGCCTTCTGCGCGGCGATCATCAACAGCCAGCCGATGGGCTTTTACCAGCCGGCACAGCTGGTGCGGGATGCGCGTGAGCATGGCGTCGAGGTGCTGCCGGTGGATGTGCGTTTCAGCGCCTGGGATTGCTCGCTGGAGGCGGACCCAGAGGGCCGACCGGCATTGCGCCTGGGCCTGCGCCTGGTTGCCGGGTTGTCGCACAGCGGTGCGCAACGCCTGCTCGAGGCGCGCGCCGGGCGTTCCTTTCAGGATCTGCAGCAACTCGCCCTTCGGGCCGCGCTCGACCGAGGCGATTTGTCGGCCCTGGCCGCGGCAGATGCCCTGCAGGGGTTGAGTGGTCATCGTTACCGCGCCGCCTGGGAGGCCGCCGGGGTGGAGCGCGCCTTGCCGCTGTTTCCCGAGTTCTCGATTGCCGAGGAGTCAACCCGCCTGCCCGAACCCGACCTGGGACACGAGGTGCTGGCCGATTACCGCCATCTCGGCCTCAGCCTGAGGGCGCATCCCCTGGCCCTGCTGCGCGAGTACCTGCAGGCAAGGGGGCTGCTCAGTGCAGCACAGGTCAGGGAGAGACACCCGGGCGAACTGGTGCGCACCGCCGGACTGGTGCTGATCCGACAGCGCCCGGGCGGGGGCAGGGCGGTGTTCGTTACCATCGAGGACGAGACCGGCACCCAGAACCTGTTGATCTGGGCCGACCTGGCGGAACGCCAGCGCAAGGTGTTGCTCGGTGCCGGGCTGCTGGGGGTGGTGGCGGAGGTCCAGCGGGCCGAGGGCGTGCAGCACCTGGTGTGCCGGACGCTCGAAAACCACTCGGACCTGCTGGGGGCGCTCCGGGTCCGCTCACGCGATTTTCATTGAACCGCTCAGTTGCTGGAGTGCCGGTGTGGGGCGATCGCCGCCGCGTTTGCCTGTTGCAGGCGGGCGCGCATCCGGGCAACGTGTCCACCGTCCCAGAACAACTGATTGCAGCTGGGGCAGTAAAGCAGGCGGGTGGCCAGTTCGCGCGACTGTTCGGGGACCTCCCGCCATCTTTCCGGATCGGCCTCGATCAGTAGCGTGTTGCACCGGAGGCAGCGGCTGAAGGGCTGCCGGAGCCAGTCCACGCCGAGCCTGCGGCGCAATTCCTCCAGGCAGCTGTTCTGCCCGTTGCATGTCAGCAGCACGAGGTCGTCGGCGGGCGATTGTTCCGCCACCAGGCGCCGGTCGCGGGTGAGGAAAACGCGTTGCTGTTGGCGCGCCTGTTCGATCAGCTTTCTGTCCGGTGTGCCGTCGGGCGCGATCAGGGTGTCGTAGCCGGCGGCGCGCAGCCATCGCGCCACGCCCTTGAGCATCTCGTCGCACAGGAACTTCATGTGGCGAGCATAACCCGGGCCCGGTCAGGGTGTGGAGCCAGCCGAAGGGGGGCTTGGGCGCAGGAACAGAAGACGGGAAGGGAGTGCGGGTGAATAGCGATCGCAGCGCAGGCCGGAAAAGTCCCGGCCTGCGGTCGCTGCAATCAGAAGTCGCCGAGCTTGCCCAGTTCCTTGGCTGCCAGGTAGTAGAAGGTCACACGGCCCTTCTGGCGATCGCCTTTCATGGTCGCGCAGACGGCCTTGATGGCGGCGTCCGAAGCGCTCTCGTCCGCGCCAAGCTTTTTCATGCACCATTTCTCGCGCACGCGCTCAAGCTCGCTTTTCTCGGAACAGGAGACGAGCGCCGCGTCGCGGCTGCTGCGCAGGGCAATACCGAGGTATTTCACGATCTTGTCCACCACGGCGGCATCGGCATCGGCATCGTAGCGTTGTACGTCGGCTAGGTAATCGGCCATTTTCTTCATTCCTCTCTGGTTGGGGTCCTGGTGGTGCCGGGTCGGCTTACAAGCAGGTTTTGATCCTGCCCGGCGGCCCAAGCGTATCATCGAAGCGGAGCATATTCCCTGAGGAGGCTGCGCGACAATCTCGAGCCTGTCGGGTATCGGCAACGCCATAGTTGCTGCGATCAGCATGGACACCCTCCCGGGATTGAGGATAATTTCAACTATCCAACTCCCGAAACATGGACGTGCTGATCCGATGCCCTTCTCCATCCGCCCCACGAGTGAGCGACGGTTGTTCATGCCCGACCTGTCGGAATCGGAACGGCAGGAACTGCAACGTGAGGCGGCGCGCGCACTGCGGCTGGAAGCGTTCTTTCGCGATCGCCTTACGCGCAATGCGGAGGGGCCGGAACTGGCCGTCGTGCCGGCGGGCATGTTCGACATGGGTTCACATCCGGGTGAGTTCGGTCACAGCAGGGAGGAGGGGCCGTCGCATTACCAACAGATTGCGCAGCCTTTCGCCATCGGCATCCACCCGGTGACCGCCGAGGAATTCCTTGAGTTTGAGCGCGCGACCGGCTGGCGCTGGCGTCCCGACCTGATCACCAGCGAGGGTCGCCACCCGGTCATCAATATCCGGCACGGCGAGGCCGAGGCCTACTGCGCCTGGCTGAGCGAGCAGGCGGGACAGCATTACCGGCTGCCGAGCGAGGCGGAGTGGGAGTACGCCTGCCGTGCCGGCACCAGCACGCCGTTCGCTTTCGGGGACTCGGTCAGCTGTCGCGAGGTGCATTTCAAGCCCGCCTTCCCCTACGAGGAGGCACGCGACAGGCGTCGCTTCTACCTGCCCAAGTGCGCGCCGGTCGCCAAAACCGTGCCGGTCGGCAGTTACCAGGCAAACATCTGGGGGCTGCACGACATGCACGGCAATGTCTGGGAGATGACTGGCTCGAACTGGAGCAATTCCTATACATCCCTGCCACGCTCCCACCCGGCGCCAGCGGTACGGCGCAATAAGTGGATCGTGGTGCGTGGCGGTTCCTGGTTCGACGCGGCGGTCCATGCCCGGAGTGCGGCGCGGCGCCCGCGCCTGCGTGACGAACTGGATGTGAACCTGGGTTTTCGGGTGGTACGTGAGCTCTGAACACCTGGTCTGCGGGGTGGACGAGGTCGGACGCGGCCCTTTGGCCGGTGCGGTGGTCGCCGCGGCGGTCATTCTCGACCCCCTGCGCCCGATCGCCGGCCTGGATGATTCCAAAAAGCTGAGTGAAAAACGGCGCGAGCAGCTCGCCGATGAGATACGGGCGCATGCGCTGGCCTGGTCACTCGGCCGCGCCGAGGTCGAGGAGATCGACCGGATAAATATCCTGCACGCCAGCATGCGCGCCATGCGGCGTGCGGTCGAGGGCCTTGCGCTCGCGCCGCGACGAGCGCTGATCGATGGCAACCGTATCCCGGAAGGCCTTGCATGCGATGGCGAGGCGATCGTCGGCGGCGATGCCAGCGAACCCGCGATCGCGGCCGCCTCCATCCTGGCCAAGGTCGCGCGTGACCGCGAGATGGTCGACCTCGCGCAGCGCTTCCCCGGCTATGGTCTGGAAAAGCACAAGGGTTATCCGACCAGGGCGCATATCGAGGCACTGCAAACCCTCGGGGTGACGGTCATCCATCGGCGCAGCTTCGCGCCGGTACGGCGTCTGCTGGATGCCGTGGAACCTGATTAAGTTTCCCGATTACGCGGCCGCTATGATCGCTGAGGGATACGAACTGTTTTCACCCACGGGCCACCGGGAGCTCCCCTTTGGCTCGCTGGACGCACCCAGGGAAAAGGTAATCGAGGGCTTACGATTGAGGCGGCTCAGACACTATGCGGGCACAAGCGGTGCAAGTCGCGATCGCCTGGCGATTGAGGGACAGGGATCGCGGGAGCGGCTGCGGCCGATGAATGCCGGAAGTTCCAGTCCTGGGGCCGTTCCATGACGGCCACCATCGGCAGCGAGCGGGTGAGCGCGCCGGAGCGTCCCGAGGGGCGCCGGGTACTCGTGGTCGAGGACAGCCTCCTGAACCAGGAGGTTGCCTCCGGCATGCTCAGGCTGCTCGGCTATCAGGCCGACCTTGCCCAGGACGGCCGTGAGGCGGTCGAGGCTGTGCAGCGCAACGACTACGACCTGGTGTTGATGGACTGCCACATGCCGGGGATGGACGGTTTCACCGCGACGCGCCTCATTCGAGCATGGGAAGCGGAGCAGAAACGGGCGCCGCTCCCGATCATCGCACTCACAGCGGATGCCAGTGCGGATACCGGACAGCGCTGTCAGGACGCCGGGATGGATGCCCGCATGGGCAAGCCCTTTACCCGCGAATCGCTCCGTCGGACCCTGGATACCTGGCTGCACAGGCGAAAGCCCGGGGATGATTCCGGGATGCATGCCACCGTGGCGGAGGATTCCGATCCACTGGCGTTTGCACCGGATTCCCTGGAGGAAACCCCTTTCTCCGGCGCACTCGGGGTCGAAGATCCTTCTATGTTCGGCAAGCTGGCGGCGCTGTTGCGCCAGGAGGCTCCCAAGCTCCTCGACAAGCTGAGCCGTGCGCTGCATCGGGGCGACCTTGATGGCGTGCGTCTCGCTGCGCATACCCTGAAATCCTCATGCGCGCACATCGGTGCGGCGCATCTTTCGGAACGGGTCCGCCGGATGGAACAGCTGGCTCAGGCAGGCTCGCGCGATGGCCTGGAACGGGACATGCCTGGGCTGGAAGCGGATATGGCGCGCTTCATGGAGGCCCTGGCCGGGCCGGCGGCCTGGGAAGAAACGCGGTCACCAGAGAATGCGGCGGCGAGCTCGGACGGCGAAATCCTGTTGATGGTCGATGACGATCCGGCTTTTCGCCTGGTGACGGCCGAGGCCCTGCGGCGCGAGGGCTTCCGGGTGGAACAGGCCGCCAACGGGCCCGATGCATTGGCGCTTGTAAAGCAGGTGCGCCCGGACCTGGTCCTGATGGATGCGCTCATGGAGGGCATGGACGGTTTCGAGGTCTGCCAGCGCCTCAAGGAAGACGTTCGCGCCGCGGATATCCCGGTGTTGATGGTGACGGGTCTCGAAGATGCAGAGGCGGCGCAACGCGCTTTTGCCGCAGGTGCCTCGGGTTTCACATCCAAGCCGCTCTCATACCCGATCCTGACGCAACGGATCCGTTTCCTGTTGCGCGCGCGGCAGAACGAAAAGGCTCTGCTCGAGCGGCAGTTGCAGCTGGAGAGTGCGCAGCGCCTGGCCCATCTGGGTTACTGGCGCTGGGATACCCATCGTGATGTCTTCGAGATATCGCAGGAACTGGCGGCAATGTGTGGCCTGCAGTCCAGTCCAAGCCTGCCCGGCTACGAGGGCCTGCTTACGCTGGTAAACAACGCGGATCGCAAACGGCTGGAGCTGGTGCTGGAAAAGGCGCGCAATGGCGACACCGGCCAGCCGATCGATTTCCATCTCAAATCGGTCAGCGGCAGTCGCGTGCACGTGCAGCAGGCGATCGAGCTGCAGCAGGAGGGGGCCGGTAGCCAGGTCCTGCTGGGCGTGGTGCAGGACGTGACCCATATCCGCGCGATGGAAAACCAGCTGCGCAATCTGGCCTTCTATGACAGCCTGACGGGTTTGCCCAACCGGGTGCTGTTTTTCTCCCGCCTGGAGGAGATTCTCAGCAGTGCGCGCCGGCACAACGAGCTGGTGTCGCTGCTTTTCCTCGACCTCGATTCTTTCAAGGACGTCAATGACAGCCTGGGACACGATGTCGGTGACCAGTTGTTGCAGGAGGTCGCACGACGCCTCGAAGACGCCATCCGGGACGAGGACCTGGTGGTACGCCTGGGTGGAGACGAGTTCTGCATCCTGGCTTCGGAAAGCGAGGATGGGCTGGATGCGGCCGAGGTGGCGTCGCGCTGTATTGCGCGCGTCAACGAGCCCTTCGAACTCAAACACCAGCGGATTCGGCCGCAGGTCAGTGTCGGTATCGCGCGCTTCCCGGAAGACGCCGACACCCCGATGGGTCTGCTCAAGGCGGCTGACAGCGCCATGTATGCGGCCAAAGAGGCCGGCAAGAACCGCTATGCCTATTACCGCGTGGAAATGACCCGTGCGGCGGAACAACGCCTCGCCCTGGAGCAGGAGATCCGCAACGCCATCCAGCACGATGAGTTCGTGCTCCACTATCAGCCGCAGGTGGATCTCGACAGCGGCTGCTGCGTCGGGGTGGAGGCCCTGGTCCGTTGGCAGCACCCTGAACGGGGGATCGTGGCGCCTGACGATTTCATCCCGATGGTCGAGCGCATGGGGCTGATCGATGCGCTCGGTCACTGGGTGGTGCGCGAGGCCTGCCAGCAGATGGGACGCTGGAGCCGTGCCGGGCACGACAAACTCAAGGTGGCGGTCAACTTCTCGCCGCGTCAACTCGCTGAGGCCAACCTGCAGGAGCAACTGCAGGCGGCGCTGGATGCCGCCGGGCTGTCGCCCGGGCAGTTTCAGGTCGAGGTCACCGAGAGCGCGGTTCAGGAGGGGCGCGAACTGATAAAGGTACTGCAGGATTTGCGCGCCCTGGGGGTGCAGATCGCCATCGACGATTTCGGTACCGGTTACTCGGCCCTCGGGTCGCTCAAGAAACTGCCGATCGACACCCTCAAGATCGACCGTTCCTTCGTCAGCGACATGTTGAGCGACAAACACGACACCATCGTGCTGGGTACGATCGTGGGGCTGGCGCACGCGATGCAGTACTGCCTGGTCGCGGAGGGTGCGGAGGACCTCGATCAGGTCAAGGTGCTGCATGCGCTCGGTGTGGACATGGTGCAGGGCTATTATCTTTCACGCCCGGTGCCCCCCGAGGAGCTGACACCCCTGCTGGACAAAGACTTCCACGCGCTGCGGGCCGTCAAAGCGGAGTCCGATGAGTAAGGCCTGGAAGTCGTGAATATCCCGATCGGTAAAAACGGGCAGGCAAAGGACCGACACATGCGGGTGCCGGTCCTGCCGGCCAGTGTCGACCGCCTGCTACATGCGATCAACGATGAGAGCCTGGGTTACGCTGATATCGCCCAGGTCATCGGTGAATCGCCCTCGATCGCATTGCGCGTGCTCGGATTGGCAAACTCCGCGTGGTCCGCGCCCGTTGCGCCGATCACATCACTCGACATGGCCTGTGGCCGGCTGGGTCTGGGTGTGATCCGGAGCGTGGCCATGGCACTCGTGATCGCCGAGGTATTCAACCCCGCGGCCTGCCCGGCGTTCAACTCGCGTCGCTACTGGATGAGCGCGCTGCTGACCGCTGAGGCGGCTTCCCTGATCGCGAGTGACTCAGCGGATGTCAATGCGAACCAGGCGCGAACCGCCGGCCTGCTGCGCACCATCGGACTGCTGTGGTTGGCCGACAGTCGCTCCGAGGCCACCCAGCGGGCATTGCGGCTGTGCGAGACCGAGCCGGCTGGCAGCCTCGATCACCTGCTCCAGGCAGAGTGCGGGATAGGTTATCTCGCAGCCGGCGAAACCGTGGCGCGCCACTGGCAGCTGCCGGAGGAGATCGTCCTGGCTGCCTTCCATGATTGTCATGCGCTGCCCGAGGAAGTCCGCTTGCTGGCCGACAGCGTGTGCTGTGGTGTGTGGATCGAGCGCGAACTGCGGATCCGGGATGGCGGCGAGCGGTCAGCGGATGCGGATAGCGTCCTCCCGGACGCTCGCCTGCAGGCAGTCCTCGGCGATATCGAGGGACGTCTGGAGCGTCTCGGCCAGCTCGCGGACGAGCTCTGCCGCTGACAACGGCAGACGCGACTGCTGGCCGCCAGGGCTATACTGCCTGATCAACCGGGTGTGTCATCCGCTGGAGCGGCGATTCCATCCGCCTTGCCACGCGCGCAGCAGAGCCCATGTCCAGACATTCGCAAATGACGCCGACAGGCAGACGGTCATGTTCCGCCTGAACCGTTGCGCCGAGGGCATTATGCGCCGCCCCGGTCGCTTTCTCTGGCGAGTGATCGGGGGCTTCCGCAAAAACCAGGGGCTGCTGCTCTCCGGCGCGGTGGCCTACTATATGCTTCTGTCGATCGTGCCGCTGTTGGCGCTGCTGCTGGTCGGGCTGTCCCAGATCTACCCGACAGACGCGCTCATGGAAACCATCAATCGCGAGGTGCAGCTGGTCATTCCCGCTGGCGGTGCGGTTCTGACCGAACACATCGAGGGTTTTCTGGGGCATCGTGAGCTGGTTGGCTGGGTCGGCATCGCCATCCTGGTGTTCTTCTCGACCCTGGCTTTCACCGTGCTGGAGAACACCATGTCGGTGATCTTCTTCCACCGGGTCGCGATCCAGCGGCGTCATTTCCTGGTGTCGGCGGTGATCCCGTTCATTTTCATTGCGCTGATCGGTTTGGGTCTGCTCCTGATCACCCTCATCAGCGGGGCCTTGCAGTCCATCGATGGGGCCAGCATCTGGCTGTTCGGGCAGGAATGGCACCTGCAAGGCATCGAAGGGGTGGTTTTGTACCTGTTGGGCGTCACCGGACTGGTGCTGCTGCTGACGGCGCTCTACCTGGTCATGCCGGTCGGGCGGATCGCGGTGCGGCATGCCTTGATCGGCGGTTTCGTCGCGGCGCTGTTGTGGGAGCTCACCCGTCACCTGCTGGTGTGGTATTTCAGCACCCTGTCGGTGGTGAATGTCGTTTACGGCTCGCTCGCGACTGCAGTGATCGTGCTGCTGAGCTTCGAGGCGGCCGCACTGATCCTGCTCTTCGGCGCGCAGGTGATCGCCGAATTCGAGCGTTGCACCCTCGAGGACAGCGAGGACCGGCAAGCGGATAGTGAGACTGGTTTTCACACCGACCAGGGACCGGGCCGCTTATGAGCGAGTCTTACGCGCTGGTGCTGCTGATACAGATCGAGGTGCTGATCCCGCATGCGCGCTCGCTCAAGGACAAACGCGGCGCCATCAAGGGTCTGAAGGACCGTATCCGCAGCCGTTTCAATGCCTCGGTCGCCGAGGTCGGTTATCTCGACAAATGGCAGCGGGCGCTGCTTGGCGTTGCACTGGTGGGCAGTGAGCGGCGGCACCTGGAATCAGAGGCGGGACGGGTGCAACAGTTGTGCGAGGAGGCCCCGGACCTGCAGTTGATCGCGACCACAAGGGACTGGCTCTGAATACTTATCCGGCGGTGGTGTGTCCTTGATCAAGAAAACTGCTCTGAATCTGGCAAATGTCATTCTGCTGCAGGCGCAAGCATGATTAAATGCTGACAGCTGTCGCGACCAGCGATCGAGTAGCTGAGGAGCGGCTGTTTGTCTTGTAGTAACTAGCGGTTGAGGAAGTCGACAGATGAATGCTGAGTCCGGTGGAAAGAAGTGGGTATATGCCTTTTCCGAAGGTGATGGGAAGAACAAGCAACTGCTTGGCGGCAAGGGAGCCAACCTGTGCGAGATGACTCAGATCGGGCTGAACGTCCCGCCGGGCTTCGTGATCACCACCGAGGCCTGCCTGCACTACCTCGATTCCGGCAGCAAGAGCGTGCCCGAGGCGATGCTGAGCCAGGTGCGCGAGCACATGGCCCAGGTGGAGGAGGCCACCGGCAAAGGTTTCGGCAATCCCGAGAACCCATTGCTGGTGTCGGTTCGCAGCGGCTCCGCGCTGTCCATGCCGGGCATGATGGATACCATTCTCAACCTCGGCCTGAACAAACAGACCCTGCAGGGAGAAATCCGCCAGACCGGTGACGCGCGCTTCGGCTACGACGCCTACCGCCGCTTCATCCAGCTGTTCGGCAAGGTCGCGATGGGCGTGCCGGACGAGGCCTTCGACGACGAGTTCAATGCGGTCAAGCAGGCCGCGCATGTGACCACCGACGTCGGCCTGTCCGCGGATGATCTCAAGGAGGTCAGCGAACGCTTCCTGCGGGTGTTCGAGGAGCACACCGGGCGTCCCTTCCCGGAAGACCCGTTCGAGCAGCTCGAGATCTCGATCAAGGCGGTCTTCGGTTCCTGGATGGGCAAGCGGGCGATCGACTACCGGCGCCAGTTCAAGATCACGCCGGATATGGCCAATGGCACCGCGGTGAACGTCTGCACCATGGTGTTCGGCAACCGGGGCAATGACTCCGCGACCGGCGTCGCGTTCACCCGTAACCCGGGTACCGGCGAGGACAAGCTGTATGGCGAATACCTGGTCAACGCCCAGGGCGAGGACGTGGTCGCCGGTATTCGTACCCCCAAGCCGATTCACGAGCTGCGTAACGAGATGCCGGAGATGGCGAACCAACTGGACGCGCTGCGTGACAACCTCGAGCGCCACTACCACGAGGTTCAGGACTTCGAGTTCACCATCGAGCGCGGCGTGCTCTATTGCCTGCAGACACGCAACGGCAAGATGAACGCCGTGGCCATGGTGCGGACCTCGGTGGAGATGGCCAAGGCCGGCCTGATCACGCGAGAGCAGGCGCTCTTGCGGGTCGATCCGATGCACCTGGAACAGATGCTCTATCCCCGTCTCAGCCCTGGGTTCACCGGCGAGTCGGTTGCGCAGGGGCTGCCGGCCTCGCCGGGAGCGGCGTCCGGCTATGCGGTTTTCGATGCCGACCGGGCCGAGGTGCAGGGCAAGGACATGGGCCGTCCGGTGATCCTGGTGCGCGAGGAGACCAAGCCGGAGGACATCCATGGCTTCTTCGCGGCCGAGGGTATCCTGACCAGCCGCGGCGGCAAGACCTCGCACGCCGCGGTGGTCGCGCGTGGCATGGGCAAGCCCTGCGTGGCCGGGGCCGAGGGCATCCACGTCGATGTGCAACGCCGCGAGGCGCACATCGGCAGCCAGCTGATCCGTGAAGGCGACATGATCACCATCGACGGCTCCAGCGGTAACGTCTACCTCGGGCAGGTGCCGATGGTCGAACCCGAGTTCACCGGCGAGTTGACCGAGCTGCTCGGCTGGGCAGACGAAGCGGCGCTGCTCAAGGTCATGGCCAACGCCGACACCCCGGAAGATGCCGCACGCGCACTCAAGTTCGGTGCACGGGGTATCGGCTTGTGTCGCACCGAGCGGATGTTCAACGCGGTCGAAAGGCTGCCCGTGGTGGTCGAGATGATCGTCGCCGAGACGCTCGAACAGCGTCAGAGCGCCCTGGACCGACTGCTGCCCATGCAGCGCGCCGACTTCCGTGGCCTGTTCGAGACGATGGCGCCCTTCCCGGTCACCATTCGCCTGCTGGATCCGCCGATTCACGAGTTCCTGCCGAGCGAGCGCCAGCTGCTGAGCGACATCGAGCAGCTCAATCACCTGCGTGATTCGGTGCAGGGCCTGGAGGTGCTGACGAGTTCCATGATGCTGCTGGAGCAGAAGGGCGAGGGCGCACCGACCAATATCGTACGCCTCGAAATGGTCGAGGCCGTGCTCGAAAAGAAGGAGCAGATGCTGCGCAAGGTGCGGTTACTGACCGAGGTCAACCCGATGCTCGGCCACCGCGGCGTGCGCCTCGGGATCACCTTCCCCGAGATCTACCGCATGCAGATCCGCGCGATCCTCGAAGCGGAGGCGGAGTGCGTCGCCAAGGGCCTGGAGGTGCGTCCGCAGATGATGGTGCCGCAGGTCTGTACTGCGGAGGAACTGAACGTCATCCGGGAGTACGTGGACGAAATCCGCGCCGAAGTGGAAGAGTCCAGTGGGCACAAGCTCAACTGCCGTTTCGGCACCATGATCGAGGTGGTGCGCGCCTGTATGCGCGCCGAGAACCTCGCCGAGGTGGCGGACTTCTTCTCCTTCGGTACCAACGACCTCACCCAGGCGACCTTCTCGTTCTCGCGCGAGGATGCCGAGAACAAGTTCCTGCCGATGTACAACCAGCGCGGCATCCTGCAGGACAATCCGTTCGAGGTCCTGGATGCCAAGGGCGTGGGCAAGCTCATGCACCTGGCAGTCGATTGGGGCCGGCAGACCAAGCCCGACCTGTCAGTCGGTATCTGTGGCGAGCATGGCGGGCACCCGTCCTCGATCGCCTTCTGCCACGCCGCCGGCCTGAACTACGTCTCCTGTTCCGCACCACGCGTGCCGGTGGCGCGCCTCGCAGCGGCGCACGCCGCGCTGGGGGCTGAATAGGCGCCGATGATTGTTCGCGGGCAAGCCCGCTCCTACGAGTCCAGCGGTTCTCGGCAGTACCGAGGTGTCGTAGGAGCGGGCTTGCCCGCGAAGGTGCCGCCACCAGGACCGGACCATTTGCCAGGGACCGTAGGAGCGGGCTTGCCCGCGAATCCCTATGCGTTCGCGGCCAAGGGCGGTCCTACGGGATGAAAATCGGTCTTCGATTGTAGGAGCGGGCTTGCCCGCGAAGGTGCCGCCACCAGGACCGGACGATTTGCCAGGGACCGTAGGAGCGGGCTTGCCCGCGAATCCTTATGCGTTCGCGGCCAAGGGCGCTCCTGCGGGATGAAAATCGGTCTTCGATTGTAGGAGCGGGCTTGCCCGCGAATTCCTGTCTCACACCGCAGGTGACAGCCCGGCGGGTGCCGGGATCAACCAGCGTTTACCCCTTCATTCGCCTCTGCCTGCAGCTCCAGCAATTCGTCCGCGACGCCCGCGGCATGGGTCAGGTGGGCGACGTTCTGCTTGGTGAAGAAGCCCTTGAACTCGCCGAAGCGCTGCACGTACTCGATGATCAGCGAGGAATGCTCCGAGGCGTTGGAGAAGATCTGTTTCAGACCCTCTTCCTTGGACCCGATCACGTCCAGCAGGAAGTCCTGACCCTCCTGGCGTATCTGGTCGACCACGTACTCGATATTCTCTTTGCCGCCGCGATCCCCGTCGCGCACCGCGAAGGCGAGGTGGTGCAGACGCGGCCCGTAGTTGCGTACGAAGGTCTCGGTCGGGGAGGGCAGTTTCTCGAGGTGATTGACGAAGTAGGGCGTGTTGTTGGCGGTGAACACCTTGGCGGGACTGTACACCTCGTCCTCGTAGTGGACGCTCTTGGTGACATTGGTCGACGAGTTCTGGTCGCTTATGTCGTAAGAACCCCAGTAGTGGTAGCTCGACAGCGAGAGCCATTCGAGGATGGCGACCTCGCGATTCTGCGCATAGACCCGGGTGGCGAGGTGATCGATGGGCAGCAGCAGGTCGTCGATCCCGCGCTGCGCCTGGAGCGCCTTTGCTGCGAGGTAGGCCTCCTGCAGATCGGACCGGATGGAGCTCATGCCGAGCGCATACACCCGCAGCTGGTCCTTGGGGCGCTCCATGTAGGAGACCACGTTGTGGGTGTAGGGCGAGGGCTTGCCGACCGCGAGATTGCCTGGCAATTCCATCCTGCGGACCTGGTCCTGGGAGAAGAAACGGAACTCCCGCTCTTTCTGCAGGCTGGTGACCCCGTGCAGGTCGCTGACCCGCAGGATCTCGCCCATGTAACGGCTGTTCGGTTTGCGCGCACCGATGGGATAGACCTCGTTCAGGCTGCGGAAGATGCCGCTGATCCGGGGGTCTTTGACCTCGCGCACCAATACGTCCGGAAAGTCGAGGTCGATCCGCAGGACATGGGTCCAGTGGGTCTCGCTCTCGAGCGTCACCAGGTAGTGGTAAGGCGTCATCAGGCACAGTTCGGCCACGTACTCGATCGAGGCGCCGGGATCGACCGTCAGCATGATCGCGTCGATCTCGAAGATCATATCGGTCAGGCCGATACGGTCGCGCTCCTCCAGCAGACGGACCAGATAGTCCTCGAAGAACGCGGAGTTCTCCTTGTCACCGTGGCGTGGAAAGTCGAGCGAGCGGGTCATGCTGAAGTCCGTCCTGTGAATAACCGAAATCAGGGAATCACCGGCAAGATGTGCGCCAATTCCCGATGTGGTGTTGTCAGCGCTTGTGCAGCCCGCGTGGCCGGGGGTGGGAGAGATGCGGTGGACGAGCGGGTGCCCCGATGCAGCTCATTGGCGCATCACCATGGCGCGCTGCAGAGGGTGTCTGCACCAACTTGTCTCATCCGGGCGGGCGAGGCTCGGGTGCCTTTACAAATCGTCGGTCATGGCGATGAAGCCGCACGGGCACTCGTGCGCACACAGGCCGCATCCCTTGCAGTAGTCGTAATCGAAGCGGTAAGGCGCATTCTCGTGCAGGGTGTTCCCGGGAAGTTTCAAGACCGCGCTGTCGGGACAGAGCGTCCAGCAGTTGTCGCAGCTCATGCAGTTGCCACAGGAGAGGCAGCGGCGCGCCTCGGCACTCGCCTGGCCATGGCTCAGCGTTTGTTCGGTTTCGATTTCCCCGATCCGCTCCTCGGGGGGCAGGATGGCCTGCTCGTTGCGTGCGAGCGGCTCGAAGTAGCTCGGATTGAGTTGTGCCATGGGGATCGTCGCCGGCTCGCCCGGCTCGGGCAATGGCATGCCCTCCAGGACCCGGGCAATGTTTTCCGCGGCAACACGTCCATCCCCGACGGCCGAGGTGACCGTGCCGCCGCTGAGACTGCAGGCATCGCCACCGGCAAACAGGTGCTCGTGCCCTTCGACCCGGCGCCAAGTATCCACCTCGAGAAAGGCATGCCCGTCGAGCACGGCCTCGAGCCCGTTGCGGTCTACCACCTGGCCGATGGCCGGGATCACCTGGTCGACATGCAGCACCGTCTCGGTGCCTTCGAAGGTGTTGCGCCGCAGCCGCCCGTTGGCGTCCGGCATTTTCTTCATGTGGGTCATCTCGACCCCGACGACGCGCGCTCCGCGCAGCAGCAGGCGGTGGATGCCACGGTGTGGGTGGATGACCACGCCCTCCTCGACGGCCTGGCCGATCTCCCTCGGGACGGCCCGCATGACATCCGGAGGTGGTGTCGAGTCGTCGGCCGGTGGCAGGGCGTTGTGCGTGATGATGTGCACCTCGGGTATGCCGGCACGCTTGAGGATGCGCGAAACATCCACCGCGGTATTACCCCCGCCGACCACCGCGACGCTGCCGGCCTGCGGGACCGAGCCGATCGCCATCCATTCCTTGAGCACGTTCAGTCCGGAGTGCAGGTCCTTGGGGGTCACACCGCCGACGCTCCATTCGCGCGAGGCCTCGGTACCGATGGCGAGGAACACGGCGGCGAACTCGGCGCGCAGTTCATCCAGGTAGATGTCGCGCCCGAGACGCTGGTGCGGCCGGAAATCGATGCCGGTCTGCAACACCCGGTTCACCTCGGCATCGATCACCTCGTCCGGCAGGCGGTAGCCGGGAATGGCGCGCAGGGTACCGCCGGGCTCCCCCAGGGCGGTGAACAGGGTGGCGCGATAACCGCGCCGCACCAGGTGATAGGCGCAGGCCAGGCCGGCCGGGCCGGAGCCGACCACCGCCACCCGTGGCGCATCCGGCGCGAGCTCCGGCATCGGGTAGGGCCAGTCGTTTGCGATCGCCTGGTCGCCGAGGTAGCGCTCGATGCTGTGGATCGCCACCGCGCTGTCGTACTCGCGGCGGTTGCATTTGGATTCGCAAGGGTGCGGGCAGACCCGGCCGGTGATCGCCGGCAGGGGGTTGACCTCGACCAGGCGTTCCCAGGCCTTCTGCGGATTCCCGGCGTCGAATTCGGCGATGTAGGCCTGCGGGTCTTCCCCGGCCGGACAGGCCCCGTGGCAGGGCGCGTTCACGCGCTGGTAAACCGGTTTGCGCACGCGCCATTCGCCGGTCTTGAATTCGCCCGAGGTGCCGGGCAGGGCATAGCCGCCGCGGGTGAAGAGCGGTGTGCTCACGAGCAATTCCTCTGATTGTGTTTACGCATAATGCATCCCCCCGCGCTGGACCGTGTCCGCGCCCTCGCTGTCCTGGGATTGGCTGTCAATGCCGAGCAGGCCGAACTTCTCGATGTTGTGATCGGCGAGCGCCTGGAAATGCTCCAGCTCGGTATGCGCTTCGGACGTGTCCGCGAACAGGTGCGCGAAACGTTTCTGCATTTTCAGGTAATCGGTGACCGGGCGGGGCGTGCGGATCGGCATCGCGCCGGTCAGTTCGCCGCGTTCGAGATCGATCAGCGGCATCAGTCCGGTCTGTACCGCGAGGCGCGCAACCTCGATGCTGACAGCGCCGTCGTGCCCCCAGCCGAGCGGGCAGGGTGAGTGGATCACCAGGAAGGTCGGGCCGCTGATGCTCATCGCGCGGCGTACCTTTTGCCGCAGGTCGGAGGGATAGGCCACCGAGGCGGTCGCCGCATAGGGAATATGGTGCGATGCGACGATCGAGATGATGTCTTTTTTCAGGTGACGCTTGCCCATCCGATTCCGACCGGGTGGCGAGGTGGTGGTCATCGCCGCATGCGGGGTCGAGCTGGAGCGTTGGATGCCGGTGTTCATATAGGCCTCGTTGTCGAAGCACACGAACAGCACGTCGTGGCCGCGCTCGAGCATCCCCGAGAGCGCCTGGAAACCGATATCGAAGGTGCCGCCATCACCGGCAAAGGCGACCACCTTGGTCTGGCGTCCCTGGGCCTTGAGGGCGGCCTCCATGCCTGCTGCTACCGCCCCGGTGTTCTCGAACAATGAATGCATCCATGGCACCCGCCAGGCGGACTCCGGCCACGGGGTGGTGAAGATCTCGAGGCAGCCGGTGGCGTTCGCGATCATGATATCCGGACCGCAGGTCTCCACCACCAGGCGGGTCGCGAGTGCCTCGCCGCAGCCGAGGCAGGCACGGTGGCCGGACACGATCCCCTGGAACCTCGGCTGGGCCTTGCGCAGGGCCGCCAATGCGTTGTTGTCGCCTTCCATTTGTCTCTCCTATCGGTCCTCTGGTGGCAGCTTGCTGAGGTCGGCATCGAACACGCGGAACCCGCCGTCGCCGCCTTGCGCGATCGCATCCAGGACGCTCTGGTACAGCTCGAGGGGCACATCGCGCCCACCGAGTCCGACCGCAAAACTGTGTATCCGCGGTGCCTGCTCGAGGGAGCTCAGGGCCGCCTGGACTTCATGGCTCACGATCCCCCCGCTGCCGGGGGAGAGCGCCCGCTCGAGGACGACCAGGTGCTTGAGTCCGCGACAGGCCGCCTTGATCGCCTCGAATGGAAACGGACGGAAACAACGCAGCTGGATCAGTTTCACCCTGCCCTGATCCGGGTGCTGCTCGTGCGCGTCCAGCAGGGTTCCCATGATCGAGCCCAGGGTCAGGATGCCGATCTCCGCATCCTCGCTGCCCTCGGTCCTGAGCAGCCCGCCGCTGGGACGCCCGCAGACCGCGGCCCAGTCCTGGTCCGCCGCCACGATCTCATCCGCCGCGTTGATCAGCGCCTGATGATGCGAATGGCGTGCCTCGGGGTAGAAATCCGGGGACACCAGGGTGCCCATGGAGATCGGCTGGCTCGGGTCCAGTGCGCGCCGGAACTGGTAGGGCGGCAGGAAACTGTCGACCTGCTCCTGGCTGGGCAGCTCGAGGGGTTCGAGGGTGTGAGTGAGGCTGAATCCGTCCACGCAGACCATGACCGGCAGCTCGGTGCGTTCCGCGATCCGGTAGGCCTGAATGGTGGTGTCGATGGCCTCCTGGTTGTCGGCGCAGTAGAGCTGGATCCAGCCCGCGTCGCGCACCGACATCGAGTCCTGGTGATCGTTCCAGATCGAAAGTGGCGCGGACACCGCGCGGTTGGCGCAGGTCATGACCATCGGAATGCGCAGCCCGGCGATGTTGTACAGGACCTCGGTCATCAACAGGATGCCCTGCGAGGCGCTCGCGGTATAGGCGCGCGACCCCGCCGCAGCGGCGCCGAGCGCCACCGAGGCGGCGGAGAACTCGCTCTCCACGCTGACGTACTCGCACTCGAGCTCGCCGTCCGCCACCAGCCGGGCGATGTTCTCCACGATGTGCGTCTGGGGTGTGATCGGATAAGCGGCCACCACCTGCGGACGGCACAAAGCGACTGTCCGGGCAATTGCCTGGGAGCCTTCCAGGGCGCTAGGCATGTTCACCTCCTGACCAGAGACCGGTCGGCACGCGCTGCGTGATTTCCTCGACCAGGCTCAGATTGCGTTCGAGCAGTTTGCCCTTGAAACGTTCCCGCAGCGCCGCCGCCAGGGCCTCGACCGGCAGGAGCTGGGTGAGCACCAGGAAGGTGGCCAGCAGCGAGGTATTGGGCAGGGGGCGGCCGAGAAACTCCTGCGACCAGCTGTCTGCCGGCACCGAAACCACCTCGTGCCCGAGTTGTTGCCCGAGGGTCTCGGAATCCAGTGTCGAGTTGACCAGGATACGGCCGTTGTCGCGCAGGCCGTCGAGTACCCCGGGCACATGCAGCAGGGCCTGGTCCTGGATGATGAGAAACGCGGGATTCTGTACCTGGCTGCGGCGACGCAGGTGCTGTTCGGCGATACGAACGAAGGCCACCACGGGCGCGCCGCGACGCTCGGCGCCGAAGGCCGGGAAGGCCTGGCCGAACTTGCCCTGCACGATGGCCGCGGTAGCCAGCAGGTAGGCGCCGACGACATTGCCCTGTCCCCCCCGGCCGTGGATGCGTATCTCGATCATTCAGGAGACTCCGGAATGGGGTGGGGGATGGAGTGAAAGGGTGCGAGCGGAGGTGTACATCTTGGTTTTCCGAGTAGCACAAACAATGCCAGATTCATGGGCGGGTCTGCTGGACGGCGCGATCTGCGCGGGGGAGGCGTCTTGCATCGCGGTTGCCCGTGTCAGTGCGTGAATTATGTCCTATTTGGCGGCATCCGGCATGCCCGAATCATGGGCATTCCGGATTGCATGCACACTTTGAGTGCGGGTTGCCGGGTCGCCATCGGGCGCGGCGGTCGTTCACGACAAGCGGAACCCTAACGGCCCTTTGTGGCATGCGTATTGCAGCCCAGAGAGAACGGGGTTCGGGAGCGAGCGCGTTTCTGCAACCCTCACCGGGGAGCCAACCGCAGGCGCGACTGGGGTTTCGTGCGGGTCTCTGTGACGCAGTCATGCGATGCCATCCGCTGATGCCCGCGTGAATCTGTCCGCTGTGGGCGCCCACCAATTGGAATTCAGTCGAGCGAGCAGTATGAGCGATAGTGGATACGACAGCCCAATGCAGCTACCGGGGCCTGGCAAAAGGCCCTCTATGCACGGCACCTGTTACAGCATCGAGGTAACCCCGAAATTGCCGGCGGCGCTGGGGCGCCTGCAGCAGCTGGCCGAAGACCTCTATTACAGCTGGTCTTTCGAGGTGCGCGGCTTGTTCTATCAACTGCATGCGGAACTCTGGATTCAGTGTGGACACAACCCCAAACTGTTTCTGCGCCGGGTTTCCCAGCGGCGCCTGGACCTGGCGGCGGACGATCCGGTCTTTCTCGACAGCTACCGCATCGCGCTCGCGAATTACGACTACTACCTGGAAAAGCCGGTCCGCACAGGCTTGCCCAAACTACTCGATCGGGACCAGGACCTGATCGCCTATTTCTCCATGGAGTTCGGATTCCACGAGAGCGTGCCCATCTACTCGGGTGGCCTCGGCATCCTGGCAGGGGATCATTGCAAGGCGGCCAGCGATGTCGGGCTGCCGCTGGTCGCGGTCGGCCTGCTGTACCGGCAGGGCTATTTCCACCAGGACATCGACGAGTACGGCAACCAGCACGCCAATTACCTCGAAACGGACTTCTCGCACCTGCCGATCACGCCGGCCAAGGATCCCGGTGGGCGGGACGCGGTCATCCGTATCGATGTGGAAGACGGGCCGATCCATGCGCGCGTGTGGGAGGCCAGGGTAGGTCGGGTGCGGCTGTATCTGCTCGATTCAGATGTGCCGGAAAACAGCGCCGCCAACCGCACCATCACCTACCAGCTATACGGCGGGGACTCGGGAACCCGCATACGCCAGGAGATGCTGCTGGGAATCGGTGGGGTGATGGCGTTGCGGGCCCTGGGCCTGAGTCCCAATGCCTGGCATATCAATGAGGGTCACGGTGCCTTTCAGATACTCGAACGTTGCAGGGAGCAGGTGGCTGCCGGCATGGCATTCGATGCGGCCCTCGAACTGGTGGGCAAGAATACCGTGTTCACCACCCACACCCCGGTCGCTGCCGGGCATGACATCTTCAACCAGGATCTGGTGCTGCGCCTTTTCGGCCGCTACCTGACAAATCTGGATATCACCCCGGACGCCTTCCTTTCGCTCGGTTCCAGCTCCTCCGCCCAGGGGGGCTTCAACATGACCGCACTGGCATTGCGGGGAGCACGTTTTTGCAACGGGGTCAGCCGGATCCACGGAACCGTGGCCTCCTCCATGGAGGGCTTCATCTGGCCGGAGGTTTCCCACGAGGAGAACCCCATTGGGTACGTTACCAACGGGGTGCATCTGCACACGTTTCTGGCGCCCGAGTGGCGCAACCTGTTCGACATGGAGCTGGGCCACGAATGGCGTAACCAGCTCATCAATCCCGAGTACTGGAATCGCCTCGACCAGATTCCGGATTACCGCTACTGGAGCGTCCGCCAGACCCTCAAGTCACAGCTGATCAAGGATGTGCAGTGGCGTATCCGGATGCGCCTGGAGCGCATTGGTGACAGCCGCTCGGATATCGAACATTCGCTGCGCTGTCTCGATCCCTCGAATTCCAACACGCTCGTGATCGGCTTCGCCCGGCGCTTTGCCACCTACAAGCGGGCGACACTCATCCTGCGCGATATCGAGCGGCTACGCCGGCTTCTGAATACCCCCGGGAAACCGGTGATCATGCTTTTCGCCGGCAAGGCGCACCCCAGCGATCTGCCGGGACAGGAACTGATCCGGCACGTCTACGAACTCTCCCAGGAGAGGGATTTCCGCGGCAAGATCATCTTCCTGGAGGGCTACAACATGGGCATGGCCCGACGACTGGTCGCCGGGGTGGATGTCTGGTTGAACACGCCCGAGTACCCGCTCGAGGCCAGTGGCACATCGGGCCAGAAAGCGGGTCTCAATGGCGTCATCAATCTCAGTGTGCTGGATGGATGGTGGGGCGAGGGTTATGACGGGAACAACGGCTGGGCGGTCAGTCCACACCCCAAGCGAAGCGGCGGGGAAAGAGACCAGATGGAGGCCCGCACCCTCCTGGACCTGCTCGAATACGAGGTCATTCCATCCTTCTTCGATTTCGACGGGGCCGGCTATTCCGAGAGTTGGGTGCGCCGCTCCAAGGCCTCGATGAAGACCATCCTGCCGCGCTTCAACTCGCAACGAATGGTGATGGACTACGCTCGCAACTATTACGCCAGGGCGATCGCGGAAGGTCAGCGAATGTCGCGCGAGGGTGTCGAGGGTGCATCTCTACTCGCCCAGTGGAAGCACCGGGTGACCGAATGCTGGCCGGGGGTGTCTCTGCGCCGACTGGATGAGCCGGTTGCGCAGATCAATGTGGGTGAGAGCGTGCACCTGCGGGTCGGCGTGAAGCTGGCCTCCCTCACGCCGGCAGACGTGATCGTCGAGTGCCTGATCGGACGAGCCGCGAGCAACGGCGGCCTCGAGGTCGTTGACTCGAAGCGTCTGACGCCGATGGATCTGAATGAACAGGGTGAAATGGAGTATGGTCTGGACTTCCAGCCGGGACTGGCCGGTCTGCAGTATTACAAGATCCGGGTCTACCCGTTCCACCCCCTGATGACTCACCCCTTTGAGCTGGGATTGATGCGATGGGATTAGACTTGGCGGCAACACAACAACAGACTGAGGATTCGGGCGCCAGGAAGGGCAAGCCAGGGTGTGATCTCTCGCCGGAGAGGAAGCGCCTGGTGCAAAAGATCAACCTGCAGCTGGCGGCGCTGGGACAGCCCACCTGCAGCGTCGACGAGCAGGACGATTACCTGTTGGTGGCGAGCGATATGGTGCACAAGCTGCAGCAGAATCGCCGCTTGCTGGCAGACTACCGCTGTCCGGCGGATCGGCGTATCGAGGCGTTCATCAATGCCTATCTGCGCAAGGCCGGTGTCGATTACCGCTTCTCGCTGCCAACCCAGAATTTCCTGCTGCAACAGGCCGGGCTCGCGCGTGAGCTGTCGATTCCGCCTTGCGGCAACGAATTCATTTCGGACTACATCTCCTCTTACCGTGTGCGCCAGGGGGTATTGCACAACCCGGTCAAGGACCGGCGCACGACCGCGGGCGTCTTTCATGTCGTCGAGGATGGCCTGCCCATTCCCGCAGGCAAGAAGGCGGTCCCGTCCCTGACATTCGCGCGACTGCTCGAATATGCACTGCAGCCCCCCGATGGGCTGCTGGCATTGCCTTTCACCCATGGCCAGGAGACATCGGCCAAGACCTGGGTTTCGCTCCTGATGCGCCCGACGGTGTCGCCGCAGGTCCGCGGCGTATCGCCGCGTCTGAGCATGGAGACGCGCTTCTTCGTGCCGGGCGGACTGGTGGCCAATCTCGATTTTGTCGAGCGCATATTCGGCAATGCGGGCGATCCCAACCTGCCGGAGAACGATGCGGCGCTGGATGTCGAGGGTTGGACCGGGCACAGCGGTGGCGTGATGCTGGCGCCGCATCTGACCCAGTTGAGCAAGAAGGCGCTCGGCCTGCCACATTACGACCAGGCCACGGAGCGCCAGCGGGCCGACGGTATGTGCTGGCAGGAGCCGGACGAACTCTACAACGATGGCCAGGCGTTCAAGGTGGTCTGTCGCGATATGAGCGGGGTGGTTTTCACCTTGATCGCCGACAACTACTTCGGCTACAGCAAGAAAGAGATCAAGTCCCAGATCAGCTACTCGGCCAACCTGCTCGGTGGCAGCGAGGAGGAACACGCCGGGGGCGCCCTGGTCTTCCCCTCCTACAATCTGGGAGACGTCTTTCGCCCCGATTCGCGCGTGCGCATGGAAGACCACAGCTTTGCCGAAATGGTGAAAATGTTCGGCCAGATCATGACCCTGCAGCCCGAAGGTTACGCGGTCGACAGGCAGTATCCGGATATCCTGTATGTCCCGGAGGACACCCGGATCGATTTGCTGCAGCAGCGGGTCTCCTGGCCGAGCGGTAATGGCGCCATCGGGATAAAGCTGCATCCCGGGTACACCTATATCCACCCTTGTGGCTACAAGGTCAGGATGGAAAAACACCCGCACTCGCCGAGTTGGCGTCTCATCGGAACCGACTCGGTCGGGACTTACTGCCACAAGCCCTGCACGGTGTCGGGCGGCGGCAAGTCGGAGATCTCCAAGTCGATTGCCGGCTCGGTCCTCTCCGGTCCCTTCTACGTTTCGGATTTCGAGGCCGACCTCGACCAGGTCGAGGAGATCTTCTGCAAGGATTACTCCTGTCGCTTTATTGAGAAACCGCCCGAGGGGGTGGATAGTCGACCGTTTCTCAGCACGGACCGCTCGCTTGGCTCGGTGATCCGCCTGCTGATGCCCTCCGAGGAGGAATACACCCCGGAGTACAACGCCTGGCTGGCCGGGATTCCGCAGCATATCCGTGCCCTGGCCTTTGTCATCAAGCGCTTCTATCGCCAGGAATGGGGCGAAGACTGGCGCGGCCATTTCAGCGTTGATATCGTCAATGGCTATCCCGGGCACGAACTCAAGTACGCGGGGCGCACCCTGGTCGCGAGCTATCTGCGCGTCGCCAAGTCAAAGGTTGGTGAGTGGCGCATCTACAAGCTGAGGCAGGATTTTGTCGGGGCGGACAAGGTCCAGATGGAGGACGATATCAGCGTCTCCATCACGCTGCCTGCGGATGCGCTGGGCCTGGACGCTGAGACGGAGGCTTCGGTCAAGCTGGTCGAGAACTGTGAGTCGATGCTTTTTCAGCGTCCCGACGATGTGGTTCATCGTGGCCTGGATGCCCAGGCGGAGATGGATCTTGCCGAGCCGGACAGTTTCATTTCGAACTTCCAGCCACTCGCTCGCCAGGACGCGATCGACCTGGTCGAAGACGCGATCGATTTCCTCAACTACACGCCGCCGATGCAGGCGCTCATACGCGCAGCGGCAGAGGGCGAAGAGGGCGCCTGGTTCGTGTCATCGGCCCACCCGCGCCTGGTGAATGGCCGTCCCAGTCCCAACATGCGGTACCTGCAGCGTCGTCCCGACCTGAAAATTCCGCGTGATCGCTACATTGCGGAAATCGGGCTGCGCCTGTACCGCCGTATTCCACTGTCACGGGAGCTGCACATCCCGGTGGATGCGACGCTGCCCGGGCGACGCAATAATCCGATCGACCGGGTGCGGGGGATCCGACCCTTGGCGGTTTACAACCCGATCCATTACCAGGAACTGCCGGAACTGTTCATGGATTACATCGCCAGCCTGACCGGAAAGTCACCGTCCACCACGGGCGCCGGTTCGGAGGGTGCGCTGACCAAGGGTCCGTTCAACTCGCTCGCGCCCACGGCGGATCTGAACAACGCCCTGGTTTCCATGATTCTCTGCGGTCACGAGGGTTTTTCCACCGCGGCCGGGCATGTCGGCTCGGCCATCCATGTCGAACATGACATCAGCATGCTGGTGCCGGAGATCTGGTGCCGTGTCCAGCCACATCAGCGACGCGCCGCTTACATGATTGAGAACGGCCACCTGGAGAAAGTGCGCGACTTCGAACAAGATGGCGTGAAGGTGCTTGCCAGCCGGCTCGGTTACCGGGTTACCGGGCAGTTCGTGCGCAGCTACCTTGGCAAGATTTTCGATAATCCCAACGTGGTGTTCGACGAGGCCATCCTGAAACCGGAATCCCAGGATCCGGAGGCGTTTGTCGATGGGGTGAACAACATCGTGGAGGCGCAGGCCGGGGTCGCCCGCTCTTACCTCGAGGACGGTTCCATCGAGGATGCCTGTCCACCGCTGCGGGCGCTGCTGCATATCATGGCGACCGGGGAATATGAGGGTCTCGACAGCGAGAGTCCGGCGTTCCGCGCCCTGTTCACCCGCGAGTACCTGCTTGCGAGCGACTGGTACCAGGAGCGATTGAGGATCAAGCGTGATCGCGAAATCGCGCTCCTGGAGCGACATCTCGCATACATCGAGGCACGTCTCGAAGAGGGTGAGGCCCTGACTGGGGTGGCCCCTCCCGCCCTGCGGGAAAAACAGCAGCAGGTGCAAGGGGAGTTGCAGCGCCGCGGGGAGCCCGAGTATCTGCAATCCCTGCAAGGCAGCCTCGGCGCGGATTGGATCCATCGAACCGAGGGGTAGGCGCGGGCTTGTTCGCGGCCAAGGCCGCTCCTACGGGTTTAGCGCTCGGGATTGCCACGGTCGTAGGAGCGAGCTTACTCGCGAACAGGCGTCTTTTCTGAACCAGGACCGGGCTTCTTCGCGGCCAAGGCCGCTCCTACAATGTATTTCGCTCCATCACTTTCCCTATGCCGTAGGAGCCAGCTTGCTGGCGAATCCTGTTCTTGAAAACAGCACCCCTGCCGGCTTGTTCGCGGCCAAGGCCGCTCCTACGGGTTTAGCGCTCGGGATTGCCACGGTCGGAGCGAGCTTACTCGCGAACAGGCGCCTTTTCCGAACCAGGGCCGGGCTTGTTCGCGGCCAAGGCCGCTCCTACGGGTTTAGCGCTCGGGATTGCCTTGGTCGTAGGAGCGAGCTTGCTCGCGAACAGGCGTCTTTTCCGAACCAGGACCGGGCTTCTACGCGGCCAAGGCCGCTGCTACGCGGATAGCCGATGGGTATGAGAGCCTGACCGCGAACCGATATCCGCTTCAGACATATGGCGGGCAGACGCTGGCGGCGGCATACTTTGCTGGCCCAAAGAACAAGAGCCGCCATGATTTCACTTCTCGTACTGTTTTTTCTGCTCGCCATTCTCGTCTCCTTCCTGTGCTCACTGTGGGAGGCGGTGTTGTTGAGCATCACGCCGTCCTATGCGCAGATCCAGGTGGAGCAGGGGGGCAGCTTTGGCAAATGCCTGCAGTCCTTCAAGGAAGACATTGACCGTCCCTTGGCGGCCATTCTCACGCTCAACACCATTGCGCACACGGTTGGCGCGATAGGGGTGGGCGAACAGGCCACCATCATCTGGCGCGAAGCCCATCCGTTGATAACCGGTCTGGCCGTGCCGGCGGTCATGACCCTGGCGATCCTGGTGCTGTCCGAGCTGATTCCCAAGACCCTGGGGGCGAATTACTGGCAGGCGTTGGCGCCATTCACGGCGCGCTCGCTGGCATGGGTGATCCGGCTGCTCGGGCCGCTGGTGTGGTTCAGCCAACTGGTGACCAGCAAGCTGAAGAAGAAGGACGTTGGCAGCGCTTTCACCCGCAGCGATTTCCTGGCGATGGCGGATATCGGCGCCAGGCACGGGATATTCGAGGAACACGAGTCCGAGATCATTGCCAATCTGTTGCAGTTCCGCTCGGTCGAGGCCAAGGATGTCATGACCCCGCGCACGGTGGTGCGGTCATCCCCCTCGAGCGCGACACTGGGGGAGTTTTTCGAGAACAACCGCGAGCAGCGTTTCTCGCGAATTCCACTGTACGAAGGCGATGCGCGTGACCACGTGATCGGCTACGTGTTGAAGGATCAGGTGCTGGCGGCGATGGTCGACGGCAGGTCGGAAGAAAAGCTCGCGACCCTCAAGCGCGAGATCATCGCGGTGCCGTCCAACTATCCGATCCTGGAACTGTTCAACCGTTTCCTGGTTTCACGGGAGCAGATCGCCCTGGTGGTCGACGAGTTTGGCGGGATGCACGGGATCGTCACCATGGAAGATGTCGTTGAGACCCTGCTCGGTGTCGAGATCGTCGATGAGACCGACACAGCCGTGGATATGCAGGTGCTGGCGAGGCGCAGCTGGGAGCGGCGGGCGCGGCGTTTGGGTTTGCTCGTAGAGGGGTCGTCCGACGCTGCACCGAAGGCTGAGCATTAGTGGTACAGGCTGAATACTTCATCGGCCAAACAACGCCTTTGATGCAGGCAGCTGAAACGGAAGGGAGGGCCGGACAGGTCGAGCACGAGGGACAAACCGCACCTTCGGGAACGCGCCTCGAACAGGGCCTTTACCGCATCTCCGCCGATTTGGTTGCGCTCGATCAGGGGGTTCGTGCTTGGGCGGCAGGCGTGTCAATGTCCCTTGAGAAAGGGCTTGGGCGGTCAACCGCCCACCCCTGGGCGTAATCGACACCCAGTCGAGAGAGGTGCTCGAGATGGGCCTCCTGCTCGACGAATTCGGCAATCGTCTGCATGCCCGCGATGTGTCCAATGGCATTGACCGCCTCGACGATGGCGGCGTCCATCTCGTCTTCAAGCATGTTACGTACAAAAGTGCCATCGATCTTGAGGTAATCGACCTTGAGGTTTTTCAGGTAAGAGAAGGAACTCATACCGGTGCCGAAATCGTCCAGCGCCACTTTGCATCCATAGTCACGCAAAGAGCGGATCATGTGCAGCGCACAATCGAAGTCGGCGATCGCGGCCGTCTCGGTAATCTCAAAACCGATTCTGTCTGAAGGAATGCCGTGCGCGCTCAATTGCGCGTGGATATAGGCCATCAGTCCCGCCTCGCTGAGCGACAGCGCCGACAGGTTGATGAAGTAACAGCTGCCCGGGTCGCCCGGCGAGCCATTCCGTAGCTGCTCGCAAGCCTCCCGGATGACCCAGCGATCGATCTCCGGCATCAGGCCATAGCGCTCGGCAGCGGGGATGAAACTGTCCGGGGTGATGATTTCCCCATCCTCTCCACGCAGCCGCAGCAGAAGTTCATAGTGCGGGGGGGCATCCCGCAGCGCCTGGATACGCTGCGCGTAGAGGGTCAGTCCCCCATCGAGAAGGGCCGACTGCAGGCGCTGCAACCAAACCATCTCGCCGCGACGTTGATTCAGTTCGGCATCGCCTTCCTCGAAAACATGCACGCGGTTTCGCCCACGCTCCTTGGCGGCATAGCAGGCCATGTCGGCCATGCTCAGGAGTGTCTGGGCCTCCTTGTCCCTGTTCAGTCTCACCAGGCCTGCGCTGGCGCCGACACGGAAGGTCCGGTTCTCCCAGATGAACAGATACTCGCTGATGCTATCGAGCAGTCCCTGGGCGATTTCCCTGGCCTGGTCGAGTTCGCAGTTCTTCAACAATATGGCGAATTCATCGCCACCCAGGCGCGAGAGCGAATCACTGCCACGCACGCCGGCCTGCAGGCGTCGCGTGAGTCGACGCAGCAGTTCGTCGCCAGCGGCATGTCCGCAGGAGTCGTTGACCAGCTTGAACTGGTCGAGGTCGATGAACAGCAGCGCATGCGCTTCCTCGGAGTGCTGCGCTTCCTTCAGGGTCGCCTGCAGGCGACGTTCGAACTCGGCGCGATTCACCAGGCCTGTGAGACTGTCGTGATAGGCCATATGGCGAATGCGTGCTTCCGCCTCCTGGTGGGCGCGACGATTCCCGGCCTCCCTGAGTTCCCGTTCGATCGCTGGCAGCAGGCGGGCCAGATTGCCCTTCATGACGTAGTCATGCGCGCCGGATTTCATGACGTCTACGGCGATCTCTTCACCAATGCTGCCTGAGACCATGATGAAGGGCAGGTTCGGGTCATGTGCCTTGACCAGCTTGAGTGCCTCCAGCGAGTCAAACCCGGGCATGTTGTGATCGGTGATGATCAGGTCCCAGCTTTCGCTCTCGAGAGCGGCCTGCATATCCTGCGCCGAATCGACCCTCCTGGTCGTCGGCTTGTAGCCTCCAAGCCGGAGGTGCCGGACGATCAGGAGCGCATCGTCTTCCGAATCCTCGGCAATCAATACCCGCAGGCCGCCATCGTCATTCCCGGCCATAGGGGACCTCGTTCAGGACCATCCAGTAGAGGCCCAGCTGGCGTGCAGCCTGCAGAAACTGTTCGAAATCCACCGGTTTGCGGACGTAGCTGTTCGCCCCGAGGTCGTAGCTGCGGATGATGTCGCGCTCTTCGTTCGAAGAGGTCAGTACCACCACCGGTATGTGCCGGGTCTCGGGCTCGGCGCGCAGGCGCTCCAATACCTGCAGGCCGTCGACCTTGGGCAATTTCAGGTCGAGAAGGATGACCTGGGGTTGTTCGTTGATGTCCCGACCATCGAAGGCTCCTGTGGCGAACAGGTAGTCCAGCGCTTCCTGCCCGTCGCGGGCCACGATGATTTCGTTCGCGATGTTGTTCTTGCGCAGGGCGCGTAGCGTGAGCGCTTCATCGTCCGGATTGTCCTCGACCAGGAGTAGAGTCTTCCGATTCACGCGATGTCCCCCTTATCCGTTCCGTTGGGACACAGTGAGAAGAAGAGGCGCGCGCCTTCTCCTTCACGGGCCTCCGCCCATATCCTTCCACCGTGCCGATTTACGATGCGCTGCGCGGTCGCCAGGCCGATGCCGGTGCCGGGAAATTCGCTGCTTCGGTGGAGCCGTTGGAAGGCACCGAACAGCTTGTCCCTGTAGCGCATGTCGAATCCTACCCCATTATCCTGAATGACGAAGACGTCGGGGTCGGATTCGGATCGCTTCAGGGAGATTTGGGCATGAGATTCCTTGCCAGTGAATTTCCAGGCGTTGCCGAGCAGGTTGTCCAGCAGCACCCGCAGCAGGCGCGGGTCGCCGTTTACTTTCAGCTCCGGGTCGAGGATCCAGTCCACCTGGCGGGTCGGTTCTGCGGTGCGCAGGTCGCTCATGACTTCTCCTGCCACTTTGCCCAGGTCGACCTCGCTCACAGACATCGCGTTCCGGTTGACCCTCGATAGCTGCAGCAGATCGTCGATGAGCAGGCCCATTCGCTGGGCGCCTCCGCGTACCCGGTGCAGGTAGTCGTGCGCGGTCGGGTCCAACTGGTCTCCGTAATCCTCGAGCAAGGCCAGGCTGAACCCGTCAATCGCCCTGAGCGGTGCGCGCAGATCGTGCGAAACGGAATAGGCGAAAGATTCGAGCTCTCTGTTGACCGCGCGCAGCTCGGTGGTGCGTGCCCGAACACGATCCTCGAGCTCCAGGTTGAGCTTGCGCACAGCCTCCTCGGCCCGTTCACGTTCGGTGATGTCCTGGGTGGTGCCTAACATGCTCAGCGGATTCCCGTCGCGATCGAAGGTGACCTGTCCCCGCTCGTCCACCACCCGGATGTCGCCATTCGGCAGCAGGACACGGTGCTTGACACGGTAGGGGGTCTGCTCGTCCGGCTGCATCGCGCGTTGCATTTCGGCCTGGACCGCGGCACGGTCCTCGGGGTGAATGCGTTGCATGAAGGCGTCCACGCTGGCGTCGATCGCACCCGGTTCGTATCCAAGCAGGCGGTATTCCTCTTCGGACCAGATCGCCTTTCCACTGGCGATATCCAGCTTCCAGTTACCCATCTGGCCCAGTCCTTGGGCCTCCCTTAACAGCGCTTCGTTCTCCTGCAGTTCCTGTCGCATGCGATGACGCTCGCTGATATCGACCACGATGCCCTGGTAGTGGGTGATATTGCCTTCGGCATCACGTTCGATTTTGGTGCGATCGTAGATCCAGTATGTCCTGCCATCGGGCGAGACGAGACGGTATTCCTGCTCGAACTCGTCTTCGGCGGCGGCTGAATAGCGCGCCACCTCTTCTCCCACCCTTTGCAGGTCATCCGGGTGCACGATCGAGGCATAGGCCGTCGCGCCCGACAGCAATTCCTCGGCGGTGTAGCCGAATTGCGAGACGTTCGATGAAACCAGTTCGACGGGCCAGTTCTCGGTGGCGCGCCAGCGGAATAGCACCACCGGGCTGTTTTCGATCACGAGATTGGCGTCGCGCAGCTTCTGTTCCGCCTTCACCCGCTCTGTCACATCGCGGCCCACGCCCAGGATCGCCTGGATCTCGCCTTTTTCATCCATAACCGCGGTGTCCATCCAACCCAACCAGCGCCAACCCTCCACGGTCATGGCGCGCTGTTCGATATAACAGCTGTAAGGGGGGTGATGCAGAGCCTCCATTGCCTTCGCAGTGGCCCCCTGGTCCTGTTCATGTACCAGCGGCATGAAGGTGCGCCCGAGCAACTCCTCCTGGGTCTTGCCGAACATCCGGCAGTAGGAGGGGCTGACAAAAAGAAACCGACCTTCGGTATCCACCTTGACCACCAGGTCGCTCTGGTTCTCAACCAGCAGACGGTAGTTTTCCTCGCTCTTTCGGAGTGCTTCCTCCGCTTGCTTGCGCGAGGTGACGTCTTCGTAGAGCGCGACCACTTCGCCGGTCGGTAGCTTGAAAACGTAGTTCTCGGTCCACAGCGTCAATTGCTCATCGCGGTACTGGCAAACCGGATGATGTTCTCCCTCTCCGGTGCGCCAGACGCGCTGGAACACCTCGAAAAGGCCGGTTGCCTCGACGCCGGGGAAGGCTTCGCGAACCGGTTTCCCGACGACTTCCTCGCGTGAGCGGTGCGAGATGCGCTCCGCGGCCCGGTTGTGTTCCTTGATGATGAAGTCATCGCCGTCGCCGAGCACCTGGTACACGGCAATGCCCTCATTCATTCCCTCCACCAGTTGGCGGTAGCGGTACTCGCTGTCACGCAGTCGTTCCGCCGATTTCTGCCGTTCGGTGATATCCCGCCCGACACCGAGCACCCCGATCAGTGTGCCATCCTCATCACGCATCGGCGTCTTGATGGTCTCCAGAAGCTCGCGATGGCCGTCATCCGCGTAGCTGACCCATTCCTCGTTTACGGTAGCCTGGTCGGCCTGCAGGGCCATTTGGTCGTTTTCGCGGAAGAATTCCGCAAGTTCCCGCGGCACGAAGTCGAAGTCGGTGCGCCCGACGATGGCCTCTTTGGAGGCACCGAAGAAACGTTCGAATTTGGTGTTGCAGTCGAGATACACCCCCTCCGGATCTTTCAGCCAGACCAGGTCGGGGAGGGTGTCGATCAGGGTGCGCAGTTGCGCCCTGTGGTAGCGGAGCGCCTGCTCGGACAGGTGTGGCCCGGTGATGTCCTGAACCGTGCCCAGGGAACGCAGTGGTTTGCCGGCATCGTCGAATACCGACTCACAACGCTCTTCGACGTACTTGATACGTCCGTTGGGGAGCTGCAGGCGATGGATGATCTCGTATGCCTCACCTGTCTGCAGCGACTCTTTGTAGGCCTGGTCGACCGGCTCGCGGTCCTCAGGGTGGATGGCGGCCAGGAAACGCTCATACGAAGGTTGGATTTCCCTCGGAGAGAGACCAAAGATGCGAAACACCTCGTCCGACCACCACAGCCGGTTTTCTGCCACATCCAGTTCCCAGCTGCCGATGCGGGCCACCCGTTGGGCATCTGCCAGCATGGCCTCGCTACGCAGGACCTCCCGTTGCTGCCGGCGCAGATCCCGGTCGATGCGCCCGAGCAGCAAGTACAGCGAGGTGAGGATCAGTATCAGCGCGACGACGACCGCCAGCACCTCGACCACGAAGTGGCGCCTCATCTCGGCAACCGCGTCCGAAACCTCCTGGAAAAACAACAGGTCGCCAACCTGGGCTCCCGAGGCGTCCGGCAGGGGCGTCAGCATGCCCCGCCAGGACTGGCCGTCCTGGTCGAGCTTCGATTCAAGCGGATCGGCGTATTCATCGGGGGAGACCCTGAAAGGATTCCAGGCCGGCGGAAACGCGCGCAGTGAGGAGTAGGCCAGGATCCTGTCGCCAAACCTGTCTGCAGCGGCATCCCCGGATGTCCTGCGTGCCTCCTCAGCCCAGCGCTCGGGATCCAACAGGGTCTTTTTGATGGTTACAGCCAGCTCGACGCCGGTCACGATCTGCAGGTGGTCCAGGATGACATCGATTTCCCGGCCGAGTTCGAGGTAGCCGATCAGTTTCCCCGAGTCGAAGAGCGGCTTCACGACGCGCAAGGTGAGATGACCCAGGGGGCCCAGTTCGAGCCCTGCTGCACGCTCGCCGGTGCGTTCTGCCTGTTGCAGGGTATGGCGATCGATCAGGTCGTCGAACAAGCCGGGGTTGTGCAGCCGAACCAGGTTGGTTCGGTCGGGGCGATGCAGGTACAGGTGGGTGATATCGAGCGAATCCCGGAGTCGGCCGAAGAGCTCGCTGAAGTCGGCCGACAGCCTGGGGCGCTCCTGTTTTTGGAGCGATTCCCGTAACAAGGGTTCGCGCGCGATCAACTCGGCGATGCCGGCAAGCACCTCGGCATGCACGTGCATTGATTCCCGGAACGAGGCGGAGGCGTTTGTCAGGGTCTGCCGGGTCGACTTTTCCAGCGCCTCCTGGTGGCCCTTCACGATCAACAGACCAAACAGCGCGGTCAGTACAAGCAGCAGGCCCAAGAAGGGCAGTAGCAGGCGGCGTCGGACGGGTTGAATAGCTGTGTGGTGGTTGATAAGCGTTTCCTTTCGCCGCGAGGCCGTTTTACTTCGATCCGTGGTCCTGCGTTTGGCGCGAGCGTCGAGCGGTGAGGTGGCGACATCGAAATTTTTTGGAAGTTAGCAAATTTTCTCCTGCACGGGCAGGTTTATCCTTGCTATGCGGAGATCCGCGCGGCCATCGGGCCGGGTCCGGCTCGTTATAATGCAGGCGCTACCCCTTACAAGCGGCCCGTGTCGATGCCTGGCAAAATCCTGCAAAGCCGCAAGCGGCTGATCCCGATTCCGATCGTCTTCCTGCTGTTCTCCGCAGCGTCTGCGGACATCCCGCTCTTTGATGCCCATCTGCATTACAACGCCGAAGATGCAGCCGCTTATTCACCCGGGGAAATCGTCGCACTGCTGAAATCAAACGGTGTGCAGGGTGCGTTGGTGACCAGTCGGCCGCCGGACCGGGTTCTGTCGCTGCAGCGACGGGCGCCGCACCTGATCCTGCCGATCCTCGGGGTCTACCGGACTTCCGCCGAGAAGCAAACCTGGATGCACGATGCCGGCCTGCCGGCACGAGTGCAGCGGGCCCTCGGTAGCGGCTATTGGCGTGGGGTGGGGGAGTTGCACATCTTTGCCGGCGAGCGGCGCAACCCGGTTTTCCTGCAGATTGTCGATCTCGCTACAGCGCGTCAACTGCCGCTGCAGATGCATGCCGACCCGGCGGTCATCGATGCCCTGTTCGAACATGCACCGGAGGCGAAGGTGCTTTGGGCGCATGCCGGAGCCTATCCTTTCCCGCCGTTGTTGCGTGACTACCTGGAACGCTATCCGGGACTCTTTATCGATCTTTCCGTCCGTGATCAGCGGATCGCTCCGGATGGTGAGTTGGACCCGTCCTGGGAGTGGTTGTTACTCGAATATTCGGATCGATTCCTGGTAGGGGTCGATACCTATCGAACCGAGCGATGGGGCGCATATGCCGAAGTGGCCTCACAGATACGCCATTGGCTCGCGCAGTTGCCTGAAGAGGTGGCCGAAGCGATCGCTCATCGCAACGCCAGCCGGCTGTTTGACCGCGGGGCGGATGACTGAAGCCGTTGCAGAGGCCCCTGACTCAGGCCTTTCCTCGCTGATGGCGCGTACTTTCTCCGCTCTCGATCCTGCATGACCACCCCACGGTTCGGCTGACCAGCGGGCGACGCTCCAGCCCGCGCAGCCGGCGCGCCCCTGATGTGTTTCCGGCTGATCGTTCTGGCGTTCGGCACTCGCCGGCATTTGCCCGTCAGAGGATCGATACGCCCTTCGCTGCAGGCAGCGCTGGCCTGAAGACAGCCGGATCACCTTGCTCATCCCTCCGCTGATCCATGAAGTGGGCGCACAGCCCATGGATTGCCAGTTCATCCGGGCCAATCGGCGGCCGGGCCGTCACCCCTGATGCGTGCAGGGGCGTCTTGTCTTCCTGACCCCCTAATGAACGAAAGGCATCGAATCTTCAAGCCATGGGAGGGGTCGGCCGAAACCCTCATTGCATAAACCTAACTAAAAAAACCGTACCGATCGAGTAATCGACGGTACGCCCAGCATGAGAGTCAGGCCAACGTGAAAACTATGGAAACGGGACAGATTCGAAACCCAAGCCACGGCTTACACGCCCACAGCGGAGGCGTGAACTCGAATCGGCAGGATTCGAGAAACAAACGTCTCGACCCGCGCATGGATCTGGTGACGCAGGCCTTTGTCACCATGGTGCCCCTGAGTGCCCGGGCTTTTCAGGTTCGGGAGGTCTCCCGCGGTGGTATGTTCCTGGCATTCAAGGACAGCATGACCCTGGGTGAGATCCAGGGTGCAAGTATCGATCGGGGCACCGATGCCGAGATTGCCTTTGCTGTCGTTCAGGATGGTGCGCGGCATGTCTTCAATGTGCGCGCGCGCATTGCCCGGATTACGCCCAAAGGCATCGGCTTCCAGTTTCATACCCGAAATCCTCCACAGCTCGCTGGCTTACGGGAGTTGTTCAAGTCAGCGCCAGAGGATCCGGCCGCTGCGATGCTGCCCGAGACCACCTCTGCGCGCGAGACCGTGCGCCGGGTGATCCAGAAGCCTGCCGACGATACCGGCTGGCAGGATTGGGAAATCATCTGACCTGCCTTCGCGGCCAAGGCCGCTCCTACTAGTCGAAGTTCGATCCGGCACGGGTCTCGTAGGACGCGCTTGCTTGCGCACACCGACTTACCTACTCTCTCGACTCAGTTTGCAACCAGGAACCGGGTCAGCCATGGCTACCGATATCGATCTCTTTACCCCGCTGAAGCTGGGTCCGTTTACTTTGCCGAACCGCATCGTACTGGCGCCGCTGACACGCAACCGTGCTGCAGAGGGGGATGTGCCGCAGGACATGAACGCCGAGTATTACCGCCAGAGGGCCTCGGGTGGGCTGTTGATTTCCGAGGCTTCTCCGATCTCGCACCAAGGGATCGGTTATCCGGCAACGCCGGGTATCTACAGCGCCGAGCAGGTGGCCGCCTGGCGCAAGGTCACCGATGCGGTGCATGCGCAGGGCGGACATATCTTTCTGCAACTCTGGCATGTCGGCCGCATCTCGCACCCCTCGATGCAGGAGGGGGGCGTATTACCGGTCGCGCCCTCGGCGATCCGGCCATCGGGCGATGCGGTGACTTATCAGGGGATGCAGCCCTTCGTGACCCCGCGGGCCCTGGAAACTGAAGAGATCCCGGGCATCGTTGCGGATTATGCGCAGGCGACGCGCAATGCCAGGGCGGCCGGCTTCGACGGGGTCGAGATTCATGCCGCCAATGGCTACCTCCTGGATGAATTCGTTCGCGATGGGACCAATCGTCGCGGGGATCGATACGGCGGCAGCCTGGAAAACCGTTGTCGCATCGTGACCGAGGTCACCGAGGCAGTGGTCGCCGAATGGAGCAGTGATCGGGTCGGTCTGCGCATCTCGCCGCAGAACCGCTTCAACGATATCCAGGACAGTGATCCGCAAACGACCTTCGACTATCTCGCTGAGCAGCTCAACGCGTTCGGCCTGGCTTACCTGCACGTCGTGGAAGGGGACATGCTCAGCGGCGAGCGGAACATGGATTATCGCAAGTTGCGCGACACCTTCGAGGGGCTCTACATGGCGAATAACGGCTATGACCTCGACCGCGCCGCGCGCGCTCTTGCAGCCGGGGACGCGGACCTGGTGTCCTTCGGCAAATTGTTCCTGGCCAACCCGGACCTGCCCGAGCGCTTCAAAAGGGGGGCGCCGCTGAACGAGCCGGATGCGGATACCTTTTATGGCGGGGATGAACGCGGTTATACCGACTATCCGACGCTGTCGGAGGGCGCCAGCTGAACGCGGCCCGGTTGCCCGTTTCCGGGTGGGCCGTAGGCTCCCGGTGCTGTGATCAGCGCTGAACCGTGTCAGGCGGTCTTGAAGGTCCGCATCAGGTCCTGCAGGCGGACCGCCATGGAGGTCAGTTCGCCGGTCGAACCATCGAGCTCGCTGGCTCCATCACTCGTTTGCTCGGCCACCTCGCTGATGGATGCGATGGTTCGGTTTATCTCGTCGATGTTGTGGGTCTGCTGCAAGGCCGCCGCTGCAATGCTGCCGGAGCTCTCGCTGATGGTCGCCACGTTGTTCAGGATCTCGTCCAGGGCCTGGCGGGTCTCCGCGGCATGCTCCACGGTTTCGCGCGCCTGTTCTCGCCCGGTCTGCATCACGCTGACCGCCTCACGCGAGGCCTTCTGCAGGCGTTCGATCATGGCGTGAATTTCCTCGGTGGATTCCTGTGTGCGACTGGCGAGATTGCGCACCTCGTCAGCCACCACGGCAAAGCCTCGGCCCTGCTCGCCGGCGCGTGCTGCCTCGATCGCGGCGTTCAGCGCCAGCAGGTTGGTTTGCTCGGCAATACCGCGGATGACGTCCAGTACGCCGCCAATGCGCTCGCTGTCCTGTTCCAGTTCCAGGATCACCGTGGATGCCTGCTCGACGTCGGCCGCGAGGCGGTCGATTTCCGACTGCGTCGAAACCAGCACCTTCTGCCCCCGTTGCGCAGACCCCTGGGCCGAAATGGCTGCGTCCGCTCCTGACTGAACCATGCGCTGGACTTCCTGGGCGGCGTGAAGCATCTCCGCCGTGGCCAGGGCCACCCGCTCGGTCTCGTCGCTCTGGCGTTTGGTCCCCTGCGAGGCATTGTGGCTGACCACGTTGAGGCGCTCCGCGGCCGCGTTCACGCGGGTGGCGGTGTCGGACACCTCGACGATGGTATGTCGGATTTTTCCGAGAAAGGCGTTGAACGCCTTGCCCAGGCGCGCCATTTCGTCGCGTCCCTGCAGGCGCAGTTCGCGCGTCAGGTCTGCATCGCCGCCCGCAATCTCTTCCATCGCCTCGACTGCCGCATTGATCTTGCATGCGATGCCGTGGCTCATCAGCCCGGCAACCGTCAGGCCAACCGCCATGCCGCCCAGCAGCAGTATCCAGACCAGGCCCCGGGTGGCCGCCACCTGCTCTGCGAGTGCGGCACTCTGGCTGTCGATTTTTTCGCGCAGTGTCTCAACCAGTTCATGACCCTGTTTCGAGAGTCGCTCCATCAAGGGACCGATCTCGGTGCGGACCAGGTAGACATCCGTGTAGGCCTTGTCGCCGCCGTGCACCTCAAAGACCTGTTCCAGGGCGGAGAGGTAGGCCGAGCGGGCCGTGATCAGTCGCTCCAGGGCATCACTCTGCTCGAAGGTCAGGCCATCCTCTTCCGCGACCGCGTTGAGCTTGTCGAGCGCCGCCTGATTTTGCTCCAGGTAGAGCAGGGTGTTGTCGCGCAGGGCCTGCTCGCGAAAGGCCAGAAACCCGCGCATGCCATTGATCACCTGGCCCCAGGAATAGCGCAGATCCTGAATCGCGCCCATGATCCGGGCGCGGTCTGTCAGGCTGGCCAGGAGTTCAGGGTTCAGCGTCGGCGCCGGCACGCTGAAGTCATAGGTATCCAGCGTCGCCGTTTCGCTCGCGAGTTCCTCCATCACTTCCTCCTGCGCCTCCTGTTCCGAGGTGAGCATCTCGCCCAGCGCTTGCAGGATTTCCATGTGGCGCGGATTCAAGTGTTCGTCGGCCAGCGCCATTGCCGGCATGTTTTTGGCGTTTGCGCTGCTCAGCTCCATCAATTGGGCCTCGTAGCCCGTGAACGTCTCAACCAGGCCGGCCAGTTTCGCGAACTGGTCCAGCGTGGGCTGATCGCCGAGTGCCTCGACGGCCATGCCTGTGTCTTCGATCGCTTTGCGCAAAGCCTGGTTTTCTGCCTGATAAGACGCCTTGTGCGCCTGCTCACCGCTTTTCAGGAAAAAGCCCATCGCTGCCGCGGTGCGCTGAGCGCGTGTCTCCAGATCGGTCACGGCCAATACCGCGGGCTGGATACGTTCGACAACCTGGCGCACGTTGGACTCGCTTTGGGACGCGCCTCGTAATCCGGCCAGGGATACGGCGAGCAGAATGAGCAGGATGACGCCGAAGGCCATCCCGAGTTGGAGCTTGATCGAAAAATTATCGAGAAAACGCCGCATGCTTGTCCGACCTCTTGAATTCAGTTAGGAACCATCCCGGGTGCCGGTATCGCAGCTTAACGGCGGATAATCACCCGTCTTGAGGCCCCGGCGATCGGGATCGCCGGCTCGCGCCCGCGGGGCTGCCACGACTCACGCGGCCGCAAGGCCTGCGGTGGCTTATACTTGCGCGACGCCTCGAGCAGGGCCTCTGGTCCTGACCTCGTCGCGGTGGAACCCGCTGATAAAAAACCCCCGGAATCGAGGAACATGCCGCAATGAAACGTGCACTTATTTCGCTGTCGTTGGTGATATTTCTGGCGCTCGCACAGGCAGGTGTCGCCGCTGAGGTCAAGACAAAGCTTGCTGGCCTGACGCTGAACGCCAATCTCGAGAAATCCGGGGAGTGGCCCGCCGGGCCGGTGGTGTTGCTCACGCACGGCACCCTTGCGCACCGTGGCATGGAGATCACCAGCGGCCTGCAGGCGATGCTCGCCGAGCGCGATGTGAGCTCGCTGGCGATCAATCTCAGCCTCGGCATCGATGATCGCTCCGCGGCCATGTACGACTGCCCGACACCACATACCCACAAACACACCGATGCGGTCAGCGAGATCGCCGCCTGGGTGGATTGGCTGAAGGAGCAGGGCGTGCAAAATGCCGCGATCCTCGGACATTCCCGCGGAGGGAACCAGGTCGCGCGTTACGCGGGGGGGCAAGCCGATCCGATAGTGAACAACGTGATCCTGGTGGCGCCGCAGACCTGGGAGGCGCCGTATGTCGCCGAGGATTATGCCAAGCGCTATAAAACCCCATTGCAACCCCTGTTGGCGAAGGCCCAGGCGCTGATCGGCGAGGGCAAGGGGACTGAGTTGATGGGGCCGATGGGCTTCATTTACTGCGAGGACACCCGCGCCAGCGCCGATGCGGTCGTCTCCTACTATGCGCCCGATCGCGACATGGATACGCCGCAGCTCCTGTCCCGCATTGCTGCGCCGGTCCTGGTGATCGCCGGATCCGAGGACAAGGTCGTAGCGGGTCTGATCGAGAAGACCGAGCCGCTGGCCGATGGAGACAAGGTCGAACTGCTGGTGGTGGACGGCGCTGATCACTTTTTTCGCGATCTGTACGCGGAAGAGATCGCGGATGTCGTAGCCGAGCGAATTGGCGAGTAAAGCGAAAGGGCGCCGGATACGGCCCTTCCCGCTGAATGCGGCCTCTCTGAGCAACCCCGGACCCCCCGGGCGGGGGGAGAGGGCGGTTACGGATAGAGGTCGAGAAGCGCCTTTTACCCCCAAAGAAGAGGATCCTCCAGTGGATAAGAAAAGTCTGGGACTGATTGCCGGGTTGTTCTGTTTCAGCGCAACCGCGCAGGCTGCCCTGATTCAATGGACTTACGAGGCGACCATTTCCCAGATTACGATTACGGACGATCCGCTGGGCATCGAAGGTGAGCGCGCGACAATCTCGCTCACCTTCGACGACTCGGATTTGTGGCACAGCGACGGAGGGTTGTACTTTCCCACCACCAGCGCCAGTGCCTCCATCACGGGCGGCCACACAGTCGAATTGAACAGTGCAAACCCTGCCGGGTTTCACTTCATTTCATACGTTGCCGCGATCACGGAGGCCGTAGGAAATGCCAGTTTCGTCGATCTCACGATTGACGGCTTCCAGACTCGGATGGGGAGTTTTCAGGGAAGCTCAACATCGATTCCAGTGGCGGGCGAGAGGTTGTCTCTGGCTCACCTGCCAACCTCGATACCCAATGCACTGTTCGATTATCCGATTGGCACCAATCGTTACCGACTTGTCGATTCGTCGGTTCGCGCGGGTATCGTCCCCGAATCCACGACTCTCTCCCTGATCGGCCTCGGACTCGTGGGAATCGTCCTCTTACGCCATAGGAAACAGGGTCAGGAGGCGTCTCTCGCGTTATAAGCGCCAAGCCCTGGTTCGGGCGTCATTCCGCCGCTCGACGCATCACTCAGCTGCCTGCCTGCCCCGGTCCAATCGTGTCCAATGCAGCGGTGGGGTTCGGTGAACCAGGGTCGCTTCCGATCTCGTCGGGTTTTTCCTCGGGCGCGCCTGCGCGCACTGCCAATGTCACCCGGGGTGAAACATTTCCCGGGCCCAGTCGGTCACATACCCGTTACCTACCTGGTGGAGTGTGTGTCGATGTTTTTACCCGTTAAATGCGCGTTGCGACGAGTGGCTTGTGCGTTGTTGATTACCGCCCTGCCTTTGCAGGTCGCTGCCAACGAGTCGATTGTGCTCGGCATGGGCTGTTTCTGGGGCGCCGAGAAGCGCATGGGCGAGATCCCGGGGGTGCTCGATGTGGAGTCGGGCTATGCGGGCGGTGACGCGATCCGGGCGGATTATTACGACGTGCTGGGTCTGGAAAAGAGGATCCGGCGAGGAAAGAGCGACCAGCGCAACCATGCCGAGGTGGTAAAGGTCAGTTTCGATCCGCAGCAGGTGACCCTCGAGCGGGTGCTGATCGGTTTCTGGCAAAACCACAATCCGACCCAGGGTGACCGACAGGGCAATGACGTCGGCAGCAACTACCGCAGCGCCATCTATACCACCAACGGAGTCCAGCGCCGGGTCGCCCTGCGCACGCGCGACACCTACCAGCAGGCGCTGACGGCCGCCGGTTATGGGCCGATCACGACCGAGATCGCGCCCTTGCGTCATTACAACCGTGCCGAGGAGTACCACCAGGATTACCTCAAGAAGAATCCGGACGGCTATTGCGGACTGGGTGGCACCAAGGTGGCGTACCCGGGTCAAGGGGCGCAGCCCACACCGGAACGCCTGCAGGCGGATGCACTGGCTTACGATCGCCAGTTGATCGTGTTCGAGGCCGAGGACTGCCCGTTCTGCAAGTTGTTCAAGGAAGAGGTGATCGACAGCTGGTCCTCCGAAGTGCCGCTGGTCCAGACCATGAACCCGCAACCGCCGCAGGACTGGAAGCTCGCCAAGGCCCTTTTTGCCACGCCGACGATCGTACTGTTCGAGAACGGCGAGGAGGTCTCGCGCTACACCGGTTACAAGGGCGACAGGGAACGCTTCTGGAAATGGCTCGGGTTCCAGATACTGACGCCGGAACAGAAGCAGATCGCGTTCGAACAGGGCACCGAGCGTCCCTTCACCGGTTCCCACCTGGATGAACAGCGCCCGGGCGTGTTCGTCGACCCGATCAGCGGTGCGCCCCTGTTTCGCAGTGACAGCAAGTTCAAGAGCGGCACCGGCTGGCCGAGCTTCTTCAACCCGGTCGAGGGCGCGATCACGCTGCACGACGACGACTCGCACGGCATGCGTCGGGTCGAGGTGCGCAGCGCGAGTTCCGGTATCCACCTCGGGCACGTGTTCGACGATGGCCCGCCACCCTCGGGCAAGCGCTACTGCATCAATGGCAATGTGTTGAGCTTTGTACCCGACGCCGAGTGAGGGGGCCTCGGGCGGGGAGGCCCGACATGCCCATCCATCTCGAAGGTCGGGGCGCTTTCAGTGAGAAAGGTGCAAGCGGAAAGCCTTCGCGATGCGCTGGATATCGCTCGCGGATACCTCTGCCGCTTGCGCGTGATGCGTCCAGTTTTTCACCGAGTCCGATACTTCCGCCAGAAGCTTGATGGCTTTCGCTTTCTTAAGGCCGGCGGTTTGGGCAAAGGTGATCAGGTCTGCCTTTTCGAAGTCGTCGCGCTTCCCGTTCAGGCTCATTTGGTGCCGGCTGGTCCATGCGCCGCTGGGGTTGTATGAGTAGGCCACGTCGAATGCCGGAGAGAGGCGCCATTGGCCCTGTTTGTTCATCAGGAAGGCGATGTTCTTGACGTGGTCGTCGTGGTTGCGCGCAAGCACGTTGAGGTAAGCGCGGCGAACCTGTTGCTCGATGTCTTCAACGGGTAGCGAGAGCAACTGGATTGTTTCGATCGCCTGTTCATAGGCATACGCGCCCGCCTGGTTGTAGTCGAAATGCCGCATCGCGCCGAGTGATTGCATATGCAGTTTCGACCCGTTGTCCGTCCGATCGAAACGCCTGGTCATGAAATGCGCCCGGCCACCCTCTTCGTGCAGGCGGCACTCTTCCATCCGGATGCCGGCATCTTTGGCCATCAGGGAGTAGGCGTATTCGATCCGGCCAAACCCCTGAGGATCGGCAAGTTCCCTGTCGCGGTTTCCATGCACGCCATCGAACTTCATGACCCAGTGACTGAACCCCTTGCTGGCGGGGGCTTGGCCGGATCGGAACTCGCCGGTTTCGGCATTCCATGCGAGCACGGCTTTCGCTCGCGCGCCGCCGGCGGACGTGCCGACCCGGAGAATGTCCTCGATAGCGCCTTGATCGTCCTGACCGGCAAATTTCCCTTCGAGGCCGATGCGCTCATCGAGTACCCGGTTGGCCAGGTCGACCAGTGTCTCGATCTCCAGCTTGTGGGTTTTTGTCGGTGCATCCTTGAGCGTCGGTTTGAACTCGAGCGCGCCCATGCCACGGTTGCCTGTGTAGCAGAGTCGTTCGACCGGGGACATGCTGCCGGGCGAGCGTCCCTGGCTTGCCAGCCAGGTATCGATGAGCCGGTTGCCGTAGCGGTCGGGCAGGGAATCGGCCAACAGGCCGGGCAGCCCGTAAAAGGTCTCGCGTGCCAGGGCAGGGAACTCGTACGGCGCCTCCTGCAGGGGCATGCTCAGCGGCGCCACCTGGATGTCGGAGTCGACGAAATCGGGGGTGTACTGAAACACCGCCAATGAGCGCTCATCCATCCAGGTAACGGCTCCGATGTCACGCCCCCAAAGCAGCACCCTCGCCGTGGTGCTCACGGGTCTTCCCCTTCATCACGCCACGTCCAGGGCGCGGTCGGTTTGCGTTTGCGGCTTGCCCGTTGGCGATGTTGGCCCTGATGCGACGCCAGCTCGACGGGGCGTACCTTGGGGTCGGGCAGGAGGTTGGCCAGATGTTCGGCCAGCCCCAATGCCTTGCTGACGCGAATGAATGAGTCGAGCGAGACGCTCTTGCCATCCGCGATACGGGTCATGGTGCTGCGCGAGACGCCCGCCTGCCTGGCCAGTTCCGCCTGGCTGATGTTCTTACCCAGGCGAATCTCCTCCAGGCGTCTGCAGAGCGCTGAGGCGATAGCCGTGCTGGAGCTGGTAGAGAAATCCATTTAATGCCTTATAAGTGACGCACCGTGGCTGAATTGCCAACGGTATGCGTCAAATTATACGCAAAATACCAAGTTATGCCATTCTTGATTAGATGCAAAAATGAAGCATAAGGAGCCTTATAGACTAATAATGTCTTAAATATGATGCATTAGATGAGATTTATGCGTGCAGGCTTCCCTTTTCTGAGCGGCTAAGTGATGACCGGGTTCGCAATCCAGTCCTCGGCAGCACGAAAAACCGGAAGGTTTCAAAAGGGCCTTGTGGAATTCAGGGCGCTGCCACAAGGCGCGGGTTCAGGCGAGCCAACGGGCCAGTCCTGTCGACGAACGCTGGCAACTCAGTCCTCCTGGACGTAATTGCGGATGATGTATCCGCCGGATTTCTCGTCATAATCCAGTTCGAGCAGTTTGCGCGCCTCGGCTTCCTCCAGCAGTTTGGCGAAGCTGCGGAAGCCGTGGTAGCTCTCGTTGAAGCCGGGGTTGCGGCGCTTGAGTGCCTGTTTGACCATCGACCCCCAGACTTTCTCCTGTTCGCCGCGTTCTTCGAACAGGTCCTCGACCGTCTCCAGTACGCGGTCGAGGGCCTGCTGTTTTTTCTCCTCGTCGCTCGGGATCTGGTCTTTGGCCGCCTTCGCCGTCGCCTTCTTTGCCGAGCGCCTGCGCTTGGATTGGCGCTGCTTCTCCTCCTCCCGGACCAGGTCGTCGTAGAAGATGAACTCGTCGCAATTGGCCATCAGCAGGTCGGAGGTCGACTGTTTCACCCCAACCCCGATCACCGTCTTGTTGTTCTCGCGCAGTTTGCTGACCAGCGGTGAGAAGTCGGAGTCGCCGGAGATGATCACGAAGATGTCGACGTGCGACTTGGTGTAGCAGAGGTCAAGCGCATCGACCACCAGCCGGATATCGGCCGAGTTTTTTCCCGACTGGCGGACGTGCGGAATCTCGATCAGTTCGAAGGCCGCTTCGTGCATCGCGGACTTGAAATCCTTGTAGCGTTCCCAGTCGCAGTAGGCCTTCTTGACCACGATGCTGCCCTTGACCAACAGCCTTTCGATCACCTTGCCGATATCGAATGCCGCATACTTGGCGTCGCGCACACCGAGGGCCACGTTCTCGAAATCACAGAAGAGCGCCAGGCTCCGGGTCTTATTGGATGTGCTCATTGATCTGGCATTCCACGTTGCAAGGGTAGGCCGGGATGATCGCACGAACCGCTTGCCCCGGGGGGGCATTGCTCTTCTCAACCTGAGTTCCCTCGGCACGCTGAGCGTTACACAACTTTCCGCTTGGCCCACTAGCCTGACAACCGGAGGCAGCCCATGCCCGTACTGACGATCCACCACCAGACAATCTATCGCTACCGCGTCCCGATGGCGTTCGGTCTCCACCGGCTTATGCTGCGGCCGCGCGAGAGCCGTGCGCTGCGGCTGTACGAGCACACGCTGTCGATTGCGCCCGCCGCGGTCGTGACCTGGGCGCAAGACGTCGCCGGCAATAGCGTGGCGACCGCCAGTTTCTCTGAACCGTCCGACACCCTGGCAATCGACAGCACCGCGACCCTGTCGCTCGACGTCGATCGCTGGCCGGTCTTCGACATCGCTGCCTCGGCGCAGCGCTTCCCGTTTTTGCTGAGTCAGGACGAGATGACCGATCTCGGTGCGCTGCGCCTGCAGGCCTATCTCGACAGCGCCGGGCGAGTGCGCGATTGGGCGCGGGGTTTCGTCGCCAGCACGGGCCCGGGCGGCGGGACCGACACGCTGTCGCTCCTCAAGGACATAAGCGACGGCGTCGCCGCGCAGATCGCTTACGAGACGCGCGAGGACGAGGGGACCCAGTCGCCCGAAGAGACGCTGGCGCGCCGCAGCGGCTCGTGCCGCGATTTCGCGGCGTTGTTCGTCGATGCCGTGCGCAGCCTCGGCTTCGGTGCGCGCATTGTCTCGGGTTACCTCTACGATCCCGATCTCGACAGGCGCGGCTCGGCCGGCGCCGGTTCGACGCATGCCTGGGCGGAGGTCTATGTGCCCGGTGCCGGCTGGATCACCTTCGATCCGACCAACCGCAGCGTCGGCGGCTTCAACCTCATCCCGGTAGCGATGGCGCGCCATATCTCGCAGACGATGCCGGTTTCCGGCAGCTTTTCCGGCGATGCCGGTGCGTTCCTCGGGCTCGAGGTCACGGTGACGGTCACCGCAGCGGAAGACGAACCGCCTGGGACGGCCTGAACGGCGACGACTGGCTAATCATGCCAGAGGTCTCTACTAATGAGCTGTCTGCCTATTGGGGGAGCTTACGCAATCCTCGGCGGGGAGTCTTTTGTCCCCAAAAAGAAAAGGCGCCTTGGTAAGCGCCTGGAATAAATATAACTAAAGGGTAGGCGGCGACAATCACACCGCCCAATAATTCAATGACTTATTGTGCTAAAAGTCTGAAATGCTCCCACGATTACCCCCAGATCACTAACCCTGTCATCGATTTGTTTGGGCGGCTTAGTCGGCAGTCCTTCTCGCCACATAATAGCCATAACTGACGAACGCCGAGTGTCGCTCGTAGAGGGCAATCTCGTGTTCTTCGACTCCCACGATGGCCGCTGCCGCATCCGAGTTGTCGTTGCGTTCCAGGAACGCCGCGAAGCGAGCCTGCATCGGACGATAGTAGTTGTCCAGCCAGCATCGTTTCGGAAGCGCGAAGTATCCAATGGGGGAGAAGCCGTTGCCCTCCAGGAGAGCCATTTTTGCCGATGCCGTATTCACCTCAGGGTACTCCCGGTTCCAGTGCTGCTCGAGTTGGGCCGGTCTCGCTTGCGTCAGCCATGTCAGCTCGGACACAGCCAGTATGCCGCCCGGCTTGAGAAAACGGCGCCAGGCCTTGATGCCGTTCGCAAAGCCGATGTTGTAGATGGCGCCTTCCGACCAGATCGCGTCGAAGGATTGCTCTGCGAAGGGAAGCGCATCCATCGAAGCGCTCAGCGTCTTTATCTTCTTGCCGAGGTTCTGGCGTTCCGCGGCGATATCGAGGTCGTGGAGAAAGTCCGGCAGGAAATCGACCGCGGTAACCGAAGCGTCGAGAGCTTTCGCCAGCACGAGCGTGGATGCGCCGGTCCCGCAGCCGATGTCGGCAATCTTCAGGCCTGTTCTACCGCTCAGACCCGATAGGGTGATGGCAAGGCGCGTTTCATCGGCACCGCCAGGGCCTTGGCGTTCGCCGTCCCGGTGCAAGTCGACGAGCAGAGAGAGATCATCCAAGTGTGGTCTCCTGTAGTTGCGTATAGGCGGTCATGCCAAGTCCGGGAGTCGCCATGTTTGTGATGAAGTGCGAACCTTGGGTAGCGCTATCCGTTTTCATTTCATTCCGATACGGTGAAGGATTTCAGGTCGCGTCTGGAGTCCAGGGACCACCAGCCGACCAGAATTGCGTGAACCGGTTATCAGCGTTCGCTGCGGCGATGGGAGGTCGCAGGAAATCCCGAAGCGCCGCCATAAGCCCCTCGAGTTGCGCGGCATTGGGGTCAGAGAAGAATGGCACTTACTTAAGCTTCTTTGGATGGCCGTGTTTGCGCACGTTTTCCCGTGCCAAGTGTCGCGGCACAGTGAGTAACGGGTAAGCTTTCGGTCTTCTTTTTACCGCTCTTGGCTCGATTCTGCCGGGTCGATTCCCAACACGTTGTTGAGCCATTAACACGCACAACGCAAGCAGCTGTTCTTCATCAGAGGTATCCGCCTGCTGGCTCCAGAAAAGCCACAGCTGCAAACAATGTTTGAAGCTGAGAGTCCTCGGCAGGATATCTGCCGCAAAGGCGGATTGAACCATCAGCAGCCGGATCAGATTGTAGGCCAGCAGGTAAACCCAGATTTCCTTGAGAGCCATGTCGGCTGTCTTACACGTAAGGATATTCATCCCCATCGTGTCCTTGATCTGGCGAATATCCAACTCGACGGCCCAGCGCTGTTTGTAGAGTGCCTTGAGCTCATCTTTGGGTGCAGATTTTGGGCAGACCAGCGTGGTTACCATGACCTTTCCACCCGCCTTGAACTCTCGCACCGTAATAGATGCCGGGCTGTCTCTTATAC
>JAPTHR010000007.1 GCA_029228645.1 Gammaproteobacteria bacterium Milos-ODIII6 | reverse complement strand
CGACCGCCGAGAGTCAGCAAGGGGGGTCCGTGGGGCGCGTCAGTTGTGTATGAGGGACGGTGGCCGTACTGAGTTTGCGGCGCGCCTGGCAGTAGGCTGAGGTCGACGTCGAGGGCTTCGGTAATGCGCGTGACGCCGAAACCGCCTGCACTTTGCGTACGGCTTCCTGGCAGCCACCATCGGCATCCAGTACTTGGGAGAAGAATGCCCAGAACGTATTCTCTTTGCTGAACACGCGCCGACGACTGAAGGCGCCGGATGTATCTCCGCCCAACTCCTGCACCGGAATGAATGACCCAAAGCTGTCACCGAGTCGGCTGAGCGAATGGTGCCGAATCCGCGCATGTTCCTCAGCGAGCTTTTCGCGTGCTGAGCGAGGCTTTTTACGAAGGCTGGCGAGGTGAAATCCGGGCAGGTAATAGGAGCTGTTTTCCATGCCCGATTTTCTCATTCTAGGCCAAACAAAACAGCTCCTATTTGCATGCTGGAGAGGCTTAACTTAGTGCCATTCGAAACTGACCCCTTTGATCGGACCCCTTTGATCCGTTCGACCCCTTTTATCCGTTCGCAATATGAAACGTTATGTCCGCGTGGACAAATCGGCCCGGAAATAGTGACGAAACCGCTGCCCGTGGGGAGCGAATTCCTTAACATACAGCCCGTAGTTCCTTAAAAGTCACTGCCCCATCCCAATATCTATCGATGAATCAGGAAGTTAAGCACACCCCCGTGATGCAGCAGTATTTGCGCATCAAGGCCGAGCACCCGGATCGGCTGGTGTTCTACCGGATGGGCGACTTCTACGAGCTTTTCTACCAGGATGCGCAGAAGGCGGCCCATCTGCTGGACATCACCCTGACGCATCGCGGCAAGTCCGGGGGCGCTCCCATCCCGATGGCGGGCGTGCCCTACCATGCGGCGGAGGGCTATCTGGCCAAGCTGGTCAAACTCGGCGAGTCGGTCGCGATCTGCGAGCAGGTTGGCGATCCCGCGACCAGCAAGGGGCCGGTTGAGCGCAAAGTGATGCGTATCGTCACCCCGGGCACGGTATCGGACGAGGCGCTCATGGACGAGCGCCGCGATAACCTGCTGGCGGCGTTGTATCAGGCCAATGGCCACTTTGCACTCGCCTGGCTGGACCTGACCGGCGGCCGCTTCAGCGTGCAGGAACTGGACACGCTCGAGGCGCTGGCTGGCGAGCTGCAACGCCTGCAGCCGGCCGAACTGCTGCTGCCGGAGGATATCGGGCTCGACCCCAATCCCTGGTTCGACGGCGGGATCACCCGGCGGCCCGCGTGGCACTTCGACCTGGATGCCTCGGAACGACTGCTCTGCCGCCAGTTCGACACCCGCGACCTCGGCGGTTTCGGACTGCGCGACCACCCGCTCGCGGTTACCGCCGCGGGCGCCCTGTTGCACTACGTGGGCGAAACCCAGCAGCGGGCGCTGCCACATATCACCGCGATCGGCCTGGAGCAACGCGATTCGGCCATCATCATCGATGCCGCGACCCGCCGGAACCTGGAGCTCGATCACGCGGCATCCGGTAAAAAAACGCATTCCCTCGCCGGCCTGCTGGACGGCTGCCGTACTGCGATGGGCAGCCGCCTGCTGCGTCGCTGGATCAATAGTCCATTGCGTGACCAGGCAAAGGTGACCGCGCGGCATACAGCGATTGCCTGCCTGCTCGAGCAACACGCGAGCAGCCAGCTGGCTGAGACCCTGGCGGGCATCGGGGACGTGGAACGGGTCCTGGCGCGGGTCGCTCTCGGCAGCGCCCGCCCGCGCGACCTGGCGCTGCTGCGGGATGCGCTTGCCCTGCTGCCCACCCTGCAGGCGCAACTGCAGGAGCTGCAGGAGCCGTTGCTGCAGCAGCTGGCCGAAGAGATCGGTCAGCACCCGGAGATATACGAGCTCTTGCTCAAGGCCGTGGTCGAGAACCCGCCGGTCGTGATCCGCGATGGCGGGGTACTCGCCGAAGGCTACGATGCGGAACTGGACGAGCTGCGCGGCCTGTCGCAGAACGCGGACCAGTTCCTGCTTGATCTCGAAACCCGCGAGCGCGAGCGCACCGGCATCGAAACGCTCAAGGTCAGCTACAACCGGGTGCACGGTTATTACATCGAGATCAGCAAGACACGCGCCGCGGATGCGCCCGATGAGTACGTGCGCCGCCAGACACTCAAAGGCGCGGAACGCTTCATCACGCCCGAACTGAAAAAGTTCGAGGACCAGGTTCTGTCCGCGCGCGAGCGTTCCCTGGCGCGTGAGAAGGCACTCTACGAGCAACTGATCGGGCGTCTGCAGCAACAGCTCGCTCCCTTGCAACGGTGCGCCGGTGGTATCGCCGCGCTGGACGTGCTCAACAATCTCGCCCAGCAGGCTCTCGAGCTGGACCTCTCGCGTCCGAGCTTCCGCGCCGAGCCGGGTATCGCTATCACCGCCGGGCGGCACCCGGTGGTGGAACGGGTCAGCGACACCCCGTTCGTGGCGAACGATGCGCAGCTGGACCCGGAGCGTCGCATGCTGATCATCACCGGCCCGAACATGGGCGGTAAATCGACCTATATGCGCCAGACGGCATTGATCGTGATTCTGGCCTATGCCGGCAGCTATGTGCCGGCGGAAGGCGCCGTCCTGGGGCCGATCGACCGGGTTTTTTCGCGCATCGGCGCCTCGGACGATCTCGCTGGCGGGCGTTCCACCTTCATGGTCGAAATGGAGGAGACCGCCAACATCCTGCACAACGCGAGCGCCCATTCCCTGGTCCTGATGGACGAGATCGGGCGCGGCACCAGCACCTTTGACGGCCTTTCGCTCGCCTGGGCATGCGCCCTGGAACTGGCTGGACCGATCGGCGCCCTCACCCTGTTTGCCACCCACTACTTCGAACTGACCACCCTGCCGGAGGAACAGACCGGCATCGCCAATGTGCATCTGGATGCGGTCGAGCACGGCGACAGCATCGTTTTTCTGCACGCGGTCAAGGAGGGTCCGGCGAACCAGAGTTATGGTCTGCAGGTGGCGGCATTGGCCGGGGTGCCCCGAGCAGTCATCCGCCGCGCGCGTGAGCGTTTGCGGGAATTGGAACAACAGGCGGCGCGGCATGCTGACAGCGCAGCTGATCAACTGCCCCTGTTCGCCGAACCGTGCACACCAGAGCCTGATCCGGTGACGGAGATACTCGAGACCACCGAACCGGATGAGCTCAGTCCGCGCCAGGCCCTGGATTTGATCTATCGTTTGAAAACGGCATCACAGCGCAGCGTCGATTGACGTCGGTTGCGCTCCGTTGCACTGCAAGTGAGGAGGATCCGCCGATGACCTACGTGGTGTTGGAAAACTGCATCAAGTGCAAATACACCGACTGCGTCGACGTCTGCCCGGTCGACTGCTTCCATGAAGGCCCCAATTTCCTGGTGATCGACCCGGAGGAATGCATCGACTGCGCCTTGTGTGAACCCGAGTGCCCCGCAGAGGCGATCGTGGCGGAGGACGACCTGCCACACGAGCAGGCACCGTTTCTCGCGCTCAACGCGGAACTGGCCGCGCAGTGGCCGGTAATCACACAAAAGAAAGCGGCGCCTGAGGACGCCGATGAGTGGAATGGCAAGCCAGACAAACTGGCGTTGCTGGAGCGCTGAGGACGGCTGGCACCGCCTCGCGGTGTCGCCTCAACCCGCGGGCTCTGACCGGGCCAGTATCAGGCTGATGTTGTCGCGCCCGCCTGCATCCAGCGCCGCCCGCAGCAAGCCGTCCGCCATGTCGTTCAGCTCTTCCTCGAGTGACATGCGGCGCAGGATTTCCGTATCGGCGACCCGTCCGCACAAGCCATCGCTGCAGGCAAGGTAGAGATCGCCCGGTTTGACATCACACTCGGCGAGGTCTGCTTCGACCTCGGCCCGGATGCCGAGGCTACGCGTCAGGATGTTGTCTCCGATACCGGCGGCATGCGCCTCACGTCGGTGTCGGTACACCCCCTGATCAATCAACTCCTGCACCAGGGAGTGATCCCGCGTCAGGCAGTGCAGGACACCGTCACGCAGCCGGTAGAGGCGGGAGTCTCCAACGTGGGCGAAAAAGACACGCCCGGGACGGAACAGCGCCAGCACCAGGGTGGTGCCCATCCCTTCGAGCGCCGCATCATCGGCGGCAGCGGCCCGGAGTGACAGATTGGCGTGCTCAACCGCCTGGCCGGCCAACATCATCCCTTGCAGGGCATCACCGGCGTCGCGTGCGTAGCCGGCCAGAAGCACCTCGGCCGCTGAGTCGACAGCGATGCGCGCGGCAACCTCTCCCGCCCGATGCCCTCCCATGCCATCGGCCAGAAGGAACACCCCTTGCTCGGGGTAGCAGGCCAGGTAGTCCTGGTTGGACTGGCGCACCAGCCCGACATGCGTGCGGTGCTCCAGGACGAGCCGGTAAGCCGACATGAATCCGTTAGTTGAAGGTCTTTTTCAGGGCGGCCTGAAGGGGCGCCGGTTTGACGTAGCCCGGGATGACTTCGCCATTGTCCAGCACCAGGGCGGGCGTACCACGAATGCCGAAATCCTGACCCAACTCGAATTGCGCGCGGACCGGGTTTTCGCAGGTCTTGGGCGGCAGTTTTTCGCCCCGCTTGGCACGGGTCATGGCGTCCTTGGGATCGTCGGCGCACCATACCGAAACCGTTTCCCGATAAGAGGCGCTGTCGATGCCGGCACGCGGGTAAGCGAGATAACGCACCCTGATGCCGAGACGGTTGTACTCCGCCATCTGACTGTGCAGCTTACGGCAATAGCCGCAATCGATATCGGTGAACACGGTGACCGTGTAAGGCAGGTCGTCACCACCGTAGATGATCATGTCCGCCTCATCCATGCGGTCGAGCGCCGCCTTTTTGAGCTGCTTCAAGCGGTTTTCGGTGACCGGCTCGCGTGTCATCAGGTCGGTGATCTCGCCCTGCATGAGGTACTTGCCATCGCCACTCATATAGAAGAGCTGGCTGCCGAAAGTGACCTCGTACAGGCCAGGGATAGGACTCGCGGCGATCCCTTCTACCGGAAGGGTGGGTAAAAGCACCCGCAGGGTATTGCGCACCCGGACAATGCCCTCGTCTTCCGCAGGCATGCCACTTTGACCTGAGGGATCGCTTGATTTTGCCATCTCCTGATCAGCGGCTGAGGCCCCCGAAAATCCGAATGAAGTCAAGAGCAGAAGCAACGCTGAGGCTTTCGCAGCAGAACGGATCGATTTCATGTAACTCTCGCAAAACCGGTTGAATTTTTTTCTGGCCGCAAGGCTATCACAGTGTCACGCCCGGGGATGATGCCGCGCGTGCAGCGCCTTGAGACGCTCTCTCGCCACGTGGGTATATATTTGGGTCGTGGATAGCGAACTATGCCCCAGCAACAGCTGTACGACCCGCAGATCCGCGCCATGGTTCAACAGGTGGGTGGCAAAGGCGTGCCTCAGTGTGTGCGGCGAGAGCGGAGCCCGAATACCGGCCAGATGCGCATACTTTTTGACCCGGTACCAGAAGGCCTGGCGGGTCATGCCACCCCCGCGCCGGGTCGGAAAAAAGGCGTTGCATTGCTGCCGGCCGAGCAGTTCCGGTCGCGCCTCTTTCAAAAAACGTCCGATCCAGTCGCTGGCCTCCTCGCCCATTGGGACCAGCCTTTCCTTGTTGCCTTTGCCGACCACGCGGACCACGCCCTGAGCCATCCCGATCTGGTCGGCGCTCAGAGAGATCAGTTCGCTCACTCGAAGGCCGGTGGCATACAGGAGTTCCAGCATGCAACGGTCGCGGATCCCCTCCGGTGTAGCGAGGTCCGGGGCATTCAGGAGGGCTTCCACCTCCGATTCCGAGAGCGTCTTCGGCAGCGGGCGCCCGAGCTTGGGCGCCTCGATCAGGGCGGTCGGATCCGTCTTGAGGATTGCCTCGCGCGCCGCCCACTGAAAGAACTGGCGCAGGCTGGAAAGGCGGCGGGCGCTGGTCCGCGGCTTGAGCTGGCGATTGACCAGGGACGCAAGGTAGGCCTGTACATCGGCGCGCGATGCCCCTGACAGGCCGGCCGCATGTCGAGTCAACCACGCAGAGGCATCCCGCAAGTCCGCGCGGTAGGACCCCAGGGTGTTCTCGGAGAGCCCGCGTTCCATCCACAGGGCTTCTCCAAAGCGTGTAATCAATACGGCATCGGGTTCTGCGCCGCTTTCTGTCATGGATTCAAACCGCTGGCCATGGGGATTAAATAAAAACCGATCCAAATGCCTTCCGGATACACGTTTACAGGGTCCGCGCAAGCCCTTATTTTCTCCACACACTCTGTGGATAACTTTGTGAACAAAGTAAAGAATTTCGCGCCTACCATTGTCAACACGTGCCTTCGATCAGATTGTAAAAAAACTATACAATTTGTAATTAATTAATTAATACATATAGTTAGTGCCATTACCTAAAGCAGTTTTCCCACCATTATCAGCAAATGGCTATTTGTTCATGCGGGCTCTGGGTTCTGTGCATAATTAAGTCCTTATGGACCCTCAGAGCGCGCTCCAGTGGAGGTTACAATAACGCCGCATGAACCAGCCCGAAAAGCCCTTCTGGGAACACAAGACGCTTGCAGAAATGTCGCCACAGGAATGGGAATCCCTGTGTGACGGCTGTGCGCGCTGCTGTCTGTACCGCCTCGAGGACGAGGACACCCGTTCGATCCATTTCACCAACGTCCATTGTCGTCTGCTCGACACTGACAGCGGGCGCTGCACCGACTACCCGAACCGATCCAAGCGGGTGCCCGACTGCGTCACCATCACGCTCAAGGAGCTGCAGGACCCCTATTGGCTGCCCAGCTCTTGCGCCTACCGTCTGCTGGCGGAGGGCCGGAATCTGCCGCCCTGGCACCCCCTGATCAGCGGCGACCCGGAAAGCGTTGTCACTGCCGGGCTGCGGGTGTGCGACCGGACGATCTGCGAAGACGAGGCCGATGATCTCGAGAGCCACCTCGTGGACTGGCTGGAGTAAGCGCACGCATGTCCACCGGCACCACCCTGACCGAGTTCCTCGAGGGCACCGGCGCGCGCCTCCGATTCTACGACATGGGCCGTCGCGTCACGCCCATCCCGCGCGCCGAATTCCTGGCCTTCGAGCGTAACGAGGCGCCCTACCCCTACCCGCTGCAACAGAAGGCCTGGTTCGCCATCGTGCAGCAACATCCGGAGAACCCGGAGGAACCGGTGATCTGGTTCCTGCGCTTCGATCTCGACGAACAGGCCAAGCTGGTACTTGCCACGCGGGACTACCTGATACACCGCTTTGTCGAAATCGCCTCCGACACCGCCGGCGCGAGGGAATACGGCGAGGCAATGCGTGACAACCCGTATGCGTTTGCGCCGCGCGACGACAAAATGGCCAACCTGCACGCCCGGGTGCACCGCGATCTGGGTCTGGGGCCTTCCCAGTACTTTGCGCACGCCCGCGACTATCTCTCCGGAAAACCGGGTTGGGAGCAATGGAGCTTTGTTGCCTACCAGGGACTCGCCGACATCGCCGCACGCCTGGAAGAGCCCGAGACCATCGGACTGCTGGTTTCGGCACTGCCCCACTTGCCTCAGGAGCCGCTGGTGGCCCTATGCCAGTGCCTGGAGAACTACCCTCCCGGGCCGGAATTGGGGGCTGCGTTGCGGCAGCGACTGGAGCGCGCGCTGGGGGACCAGGGCGCGCCGGCCACCTTAATGGCTGGCCTGCTGCGCGCCCAGTCGCAGGCGGAACCCGTGCAGCTTGCTGACGCCGTCATGTCCCTGCTGCGCGACCCACGCGCCACGGACCCCGAGGTACTGGCGGCGGTCGCCGGACGCGCCTGGGAGGCACTGTTGCAGCCCGAGGTCGCCAAAGCCTACCTCGAGATACTGGCCTCGGCGCCGGTTGCGCCAAACGTCTTTGATCAATGCGTAGCCGACCTGCTGCACCTGCCGACCTTACAGCCACACATCCTCTCGGTGCTGCGTGCACCGGACCGATCGGATCGTCTGGCGAATGCCTTTCAATCGATGCTTCAGAGATAACGGGCCAGCAGGGCCATCTCGCCGACATCCGCCGGCAGCGGCGTACGCACCGTCCAACCACTGCCCGGCGCCGCGCTCAGCGGTGACCCCTCCTGGTCGAACAGGCTGTCGAGCCTGAAGCGGCGGTTGCCGCGCGGTGTGATCAGTTCCATTTCGTCGCCGATGGCAAAGCGGTTTTTCACCGTCAGCTGGGCCAGGCCGCTGACCGGATCGTAACCCGCCACTTCGGCCACGAACTGGGAGCGGTCCGCCTGCGACGCACCCTGGCGATACTGCTGCATTTCCTGGCTCTCATGACGTTGAAAGAAACCGTCGGTGTAGCCGCGGTTGGCGAGGTTCTCGAGCTCTCCCAGGAGCTGGGGGTCGAAGGGCCGCCCGGCAAGCGCGTCGTCGATCGCACGCCGGTACACCTGGGTGGTGCGCGCGGTGTAGTAGTGCGATTTGGTACGCCCCTCGATCTTCAGGCAGTCCACCCCGATCTGTACCAGTCGCTGCACATGCTCCACCGCCCGCAGGTCGCGCGAGTTCATGATGTAGGTGCCGTGTTCGTCCTCGTACACCGGCATGAACTCGCCCGGCCGGTTGCGTTCCTCGAGGTAATAGACCTCGTCTGCCGCGGGATGGCGCTTGATCTCCGACACCGGCACCTCGGCCAGGGTCTGGCTGACCGCATCCAGGTCCTCGCGCGCGATCTTGTAGTCCCAGCGACAGGAATTGGTACAGGTACCCTGGTTGGCGTCACGGTGGTTGAAGTAGCCGGACAGCAGGCAGCGACCGGAATAGGCGATGCACAGGGCCCCGTGCACGAACACCTCGATCTCCATGTCGGGACAGGCATCCCGGATCTCGGCCACCTCGTCGAGCGATAGTTCGCGCGACAGGATCACGCGCGACAGGCCGACCGATTGCCAGAAACGGACCCCCGCGGCATTCACCGTGTTGGCCTGCACCGAGAGATGGATGGGCATGTCGGGCCATTGCTCGCGCACCAGCATGATCAGGCCGGGATCCGCCATGATCAGGGCGTCCGGCCCCATCTCGATCACCGGCGCCATGTCCTCGACAAACGTCTTGAGTTTGGCCCCGTGCGGCATCGCATTGGCTGCGACGAACAACTGCCGCCCCAGCCGATGGGCCTCCTCGATTCCGGCCCTGAGGTTGTCCTCGAGGAAATCGTTGTTGCGCACACGCAGACTGTAGCGGGGCATGCCGGCGTAGACCGCATCCGCACCATAGGCGTACGCATAGCGCATGTTGCGCAGGGTGCCGGCGGGTGAAAGGAGTTCAGGGGCTTTCATCTCTCGCGCTTGCTCGGTTGGCGGAATAGTAGGCTAGTATTTTACTCGGTTAAATCAGGGTCCGCGCAGTGTCATCGACTTCAACGATATTCCGCCTGCTGGACATCCGCCCGGACGAACGCCGCGCGGTGGCCCTGGCGATCGCCTATTTCTTCTGTCTGCTGTCCAGCTATTACCTGTTGCGCCCGGTGCGCGACGAAATGGGGATACTCGCGGGGGTGGAACAACTGCAGTGGCTGTTCACCGCCACCTTCGTCGTGATGCTCGCCATCGTGCCAGCCTTCGGCTGGGCCAGCAGTCGCTGGCCGCGACAGCGTCTGGTCCCCGCCGTTTACCTGTTCTTCATCGCCAGCCTGGTGCTCTTCTACGGCCTGTTGCAAAGCAACTCGACCTGGGCGGCACGCGCCTTCTACGTCTGGGTGAGCGTATACAACCTGTTCGTGGTATCCGTGTTCTGGAGTCTCATGGCCGACCTGTTCAGTCAGGTTCAGGGCAAACGCCTGTTCGGGATCATTGCCGCTGGCGGCAGCGCCGGCGCCATTATCGGCCCGGGTATGGCGGCTTTGTTGGCGCAGACCGCTGGCACCACGCAACTCCTGCCCGTGGCCGCACTGCTGCTGTTCGCCGCGCTGCTTTGCGCACACCGGCTCGCGCAAGGCATGACCGCCGGGGAGCACGCACAGGAAGCGCTCGGGGGCGGCATCTGGGAAGGCATCACCGAGGTCGTGCAGCAAAAACAGCTGCAGGGTATCGCCCTGTTCATCTGGCTCTACACCACGCTTGCGACCTTCCTCTACTTTCAGCAGGCGCACATCGTGGCCGGCGCCTTTATCGATTCGAACGACCGAACCACCACCTTCGCCCTGATTGACCTGGGCGTAAACCTGCTCACCGTCGGACTGCAACTGTTTGTCACCGGCCGGCTGTTGCAGGGGATTGGCATTGGCCGTTCGCTGGCACTGATACCCGGCCTCTTGAGCATCGGCTTTCTCGCCCTGGCAATCGCACCGATCCTGGCGGTATTGGCCGGGGTGCAGATTTTAAGACGCGCCGGCAACTACGGCATCACCCGTCCGGCGCGCGAGGTGCTGTATACAGGGGTCGACCGCAAGGCACGCTACAAGGCCAAGAATTTCATCGATACCGTGGTGTATCGAGGCGGCGATGCCCTCGCCGGTTGGCTGTACACCGGCTTGAAAACCCTGGGCCTGGGTACTGCAGGAATCGCTCTGGTGGCAATCCCGCTGACCTTGGCCTGGGCGGCACTGGGGCTATGGTTAGGCAAGACCTGCGAGGAGAAACACGATGACGAAAAAACCCGTTGACCTGAAACGCCGCCTGCTGCTGCAGGCAATCGGCGCGCTGCCTGTCGCCGGCATGGCACGCGCCGGCACGCCGCCGAAAACGATCCGCAAGCGCATACCCTCGAGTGGCGAGTTGATCCCGGTGATCGGACTCGGAACCTCGGGAGTTTTCGAGGTGGGCGGGAGCGCCGCCGAGCGGCAGGGTCCGCTCGAAACCCTCGCGGTGCTGCAGCGCCTGGGCAACGCGGTGGTCGACACCTCGCCCATGTATGACGAAGCGGAACAGGTGATCGGAGAACTGCTGCCCTCGCTGCCTGTCACTCCGCCGTTTTTTCTCGCCACCAAGGTCTGGACGCGCGGGCGTGCAGCCGGCATGGCGCAGATGGAAAACTCATTCCGCCTGCTCGGCACGGATGTGATCGACCTGATGCAGATCCACAACCTGCTTGACTGGCGCACCCACATCCTGACCCTGCGGGAATGGAAGCAGCAGGGTCGCATCCGGCATATCGGCATCACCCATTACCGGGACGACGCGCACGACGACCTGGCGAGGGTAATACGGCAACTGCCCGACCTCGACTTCGTGCAGCTCAACTACTCGCTGCTGGAGCCGGCCGCGGAAAAGTGGCTGCTACCACTGTGTGCGGAGCGAGGTATCGCGGTGATCGTCAACCGTCCCTTTGTCCGCGGCGGCTGGTTCAGCCTGACCCGGGGTAATCCTCTGCCGGATTGGGCCACAGAACTCGGCATACAAAGCTGGGCGCAGTTCGCGCTGAAGTGGGTGGTCTCGCATCCCGCGGTCAGTTGTACGATTCCAGGGACCGGAAAGGCGAAGCACATGCTGGACAATGCGCAGGCCGGGGTTGGGGAACTGCTGGATGCGCGCACGCGGGCGCATATGCAGCAGTTCATACGCGAACTTTAGAGGACGCTACTGGCCAATCGACGCGGATTCCCTGGCTGGCTCGCGAATCCAGCGTTCAGCCGGGAGTCGACCCGGCTTTGCCGATGATGCTTCGCGCTCCCTTGGGAGTGCTTATCCGACAGTCTGGTAGTACAGGTTCTGCGGATGCTTGGCCTCGGCAAAAAAGTACCAGCGCTCCGCCAGAAGCCCGAGGTACTGCACCAGGAAAGCCAGTGCCGGCAGGTAGGCAGAGCCGGTCGCATCACCCGCGGCAAGCAGCGCCACCGGCACGGCAAACACCGCCACCATGAAAAACAGGCGGACCGTCTCGAGGAACCCTCCGCTTCTGCCGTGGAAGTACTCGCGGGTGTTGAACGAGCCGCCCATGAAACCCATCGACCGCTGCGTGATCTTGGTGTGACGGATTCCGAGCGCCGAACTCATCGTCGACTTGTGCTTGATGCGCGCGTTGCGCAGCATCGAGAAACCGCGGGTGATTGCCGCCATGACGGTGAATACCACCGCCCAGGTCCCGAAGAAGCCCACCAGGTTGACGCCAGTCCAGGCGGAGAAGGCGGCCGCCAGGGTAAACCCCGAAGCCAGCCCGAACAGGACGAAGTTGGCCACGGTGAGCGGGCTGTGCCATTCCTGCAGGAAACGCAGGCTGGCGTAGATCATCGCGGTGCTGACGAAGAGTATCACCGACATCAGAACGCCGAGGGTGCCGAGAACCAGGCTGGCGTCGACCGGCAGCACGTTCCGGATCACCGCCCAGGGCTGGGTCCAACCGAGGTAGTGCACACCCCCGTAGAGCGCAACCAACAGCATGAACGCCGGCAGCGCAATCAGTTCGCGCGACAGCCAGGAGGTCCGCCACTGCGACATGCCACGCCAGGCGCGCGTCAGGAAGTAACTGGGTTTGCCCAGGTGGAACACCGCGGCAACCAGGCCACCCGCCAGCAGCAGCAGCGCAATCATGCTGCCCGTGAAGTAGAAGGAAATGCTGTCCTGCGGCTCGAGCAGGTTGGCCACGGAGTAGACCTGGCCGGTCACGAGCGCCATGAACATGCCCTGGGCCGCGCCAATCAGGGTCGTCAGGAAGATAACGGAAAACGCAGGATGCATTGTTTTTTCCTCAAAAAACGCTTCTCAACCGCAAAGGGCGCAAAGGGCGCAAAGAAGTTTGCGCAAAGAGACCTTCGCGCTCTTTGCGTTCTTGGCGGTTAATCTCATCAGAACGACACATCGTCGAGGGTGTCGCCGGTCGCCGCGGGCAGCGGGTGTTCCTTGTCGAGCGGGTTGTCCACGCGCTCCAACTCGTCCTCGAAGATCTGGATACGGGTCTTGCGCCGGGGTAGGTAGTGGTTGGCCGGCTGCGTACCCCACTCGGGCATCAGTTGATAGCCGCCGCGTTCGCGGATCGCCACCGAGGCCTCGGAGTCCGGGTCGTGTACATCCCCGAAGAGACGCGCGCTGGTCGGACAGGCCAGCACACAGGCAGGTTTGCGCTCGGACTCCGGCTTGCTCTCGTCACTGATCCGGTCGATACACAAGGTGCACTTCTTCATCACCTTCTGCATTTCATCCAGCTCGCGTACACCGTAGGGGCAAGCCCAGGAACAGTACTTGCACCCGATGCACTTGTCGTAGTCGACCAGCACCACGCCATTGTCTTCGCGCTTGTAGGACGCCCCGGTCGGACACACCGGCACACACGGGGGTTCTTCGCAGTGCAGGCAGCTCTTGGGGAAATGAACCGTCTCGGTATTTGGATACTCACCCACCTCGAAGGTCTGAACCCGGTTGAAGAAGGTCCCGGTGGGATCGGCGTCGTAGGGACGCTGGTCGACCATCGGACCGGCCCAGCCGGAGGTATTCCATTCCTTACACGAGGTGACGCAGGCATGGCAGCCCACGCAGACGTTCAGGTCGATGACCAGGGCAAGTTGTGTCATAGCTTCATCTCACTGTCTCTGTGTTTCCCTCCCCCACTTGTGGGGGAGGTCAGGAGGGGGATTTCCCCCATCCGAACCCTCCCAGCACCAGGAGGGAAAATGTTGCCGTCTCTTTCCGGGGCAAAGGCGGGTAACTCAGTCGATTCTGGCCTTGCGGCGGAACATACCTGCGAAGTAAGCCTGCCAACGCCCGCGCCGCTGGTCCTGTCCTGGCACCCGCCGCTGTGGCTTGAACTGCGGGAAGGTCTGCTTGGGTTCGCTCGCATCGGCTTTGTAGATCTTCACCCGTACGTCGTACCAGGCCGCCTGACCGGTTACGGGGTCGGAATTCGAGATATGTTCACCGGCCTCGCAGGGCGGAAGCTCTTCGCTGATGACGTGGTTAAGCAGGAATCCCTGCTGCGACTCGTTCGCCTTGGGTGAAAGTCCCCAGGCTCCGGCTGCCTTGCCGATCGCGTTCCAGGTCCAGACCGTGCCGGGTTCCACCGACTCGGAGAAACGGGCCTTGCAGCGGACCTTGCCATGTGGTGATTCGACCCAGACCCAGTCACCGTCGTCAAAACCCTGCGCCTTACCCAGCTGCGGACTCATGTACAGGTAGTTGTAGGTATGGATCTGGCGCAACCAGGCATTCTGGCTGTCCCAGGAGTGGTACATCGCCATGGGGCGCTGGGTCACCGCATTCAGCGGGTACTCGCGGGTATCCACCAGGTTCGACTCCAGGGTCTCGTGATAGAACGGCAGTGGGTCCATGTAGGTCTCGAGACGCTTGCGCAGCCGCTCCGGCGGTTTCCGCCCGGGCCGCTTGCCCTGCGCCGCAAGACGGAACTTCTGCAACACTTCCGAGTAGATGTGGATGTTGATCGGTTCCACGTAACGCGTCATGCCGTGCGCACGGGCCCACTCGAGGTAACCCTTGTTCCAGTTCCGCATGTACTGGTAGGACTTGGGCAACTCGTATTGGAACACGCAGTTGTTGTTCGCGTACATTTCCCACTGGCGCGGGTTCGGCTCGCCCTTGAGGAACTTCTCCCCGCCTTTCCCACGCCATCCCGACAGGAATCCAATACCGGAGCCCGGCGAGGTCTCGAAATTGACGATGAAATCCGGGTAGTCACGGAACTTGCGGTTGCCGTCCTCATTGACGAACGCCGGCAGCTTCAGTCGGCTGCCCATTTCGACCAGCACGTCCTGGAAGGGACGCGATTCGCCCTTTGGCGGAACCACCGGAATCCGGACCGAGTCCACCGGCCCGTCGAACTCGGAAATGGGACGATCCAGCATCGACATCGCGTCGTGCCGCTCCAGATAACTCGTGTCCGGCAGCACCAGATCCGCGAAGGCCACGGTTTCCGACTGGAAAGCGTCGCAAACAATGATGAAGGGGATCTTGTATTCCCCGTTCTCGTCCGTGTCGGTGAGCATGTCACGCACGCTGTCGGTGTTCATGGATGAGTTCCAGGCCATATTGGCCATGAACAGCAACAGGGTGTCGATCTTGTAGGGGTCGCCTCGCCAGGCATTGGTGATGGCGTTGTGCATCAGGCCATGCACGGAAAGCGGGTACTCCCAGGAAAACGCCTTGTCGAGGCGCAGTGGCTCACCGTCGTCGTCGACAAACAGATCGGACGGATCCGCGGGCCAACCCAACGGCGTCCCGTTCAGCGGGGTATTCGGCTGCACATCCTCAGCGCTGTTGGGCGGCTTCGGGCAGGGTGGAATCGGACGCGGGAACGGCGCCTTGTGGCGAAAACCTCCCGGCGTGTCGATGGTGTTCAGCAGGGTCATGAGCACGCTCATGGCGCGGATCGTCTGGAAGCCGTTCGAGTGCGCCGCGAGGCCGCGCATAGCGTGGAAGGCCACCGGCCCGCCCTTCACGGTCTGGTGCTCTTTGCCCCAGACGTCGGTCCACTGGATCGGCAACTCGATCTTCTGATCGCGCGCGGTCACGCCCATCTCGTGCGCCAGGCGGCGAATGGTCGCCGAGGGAATACCGGTGATCGCCTCCGCCCACTCGGGGGTGTACTCCTCGACCCGCTCCTTGAGCATCTGGAAAGCCGTCTTGACCGGCTTGCCGTGCATCTCGTATTCGCCCAGCAGAAAAGGGTCGCAACCTTCGCAACGCACATCCACCGGACCATTGCTCTTGCGGTCCCACCAGACCTTGTTTTGCGGATCGAAACAGCCCTCTTCGACCTCTTTGGAGGTGCGGATGAACATGCCGTAGTCATCCGAGGCCTCGTCCATGTTGATCAGTTCGGCCGCGTTGGTGTAGTTGACCAGGAACTCCCGGTCGTAGAGACCCTGTGCGATCAGCTCGTGGATGATCGCCAGGAACAGCGCGCCATCGGTCCCCGGCCGAATCGGCACCCACTCATCGGCAATCGCCGAGTAGCCGGTGCGGACCGGGTTGATCGAGATGAACCGGCCGCCCCGCCGCTTGAACTTGGAGAGCGCAATCTTCATCGGGTTGGAGTGGTGATCCTCGGCGGTGCCGATCATCACGAACAGCTTGGCGCGATCCAGATCGGGGCCACCAAACTCCCAGAAGGAACCGCCGATCGTGTAGATCATGCCCGCGGCCATGTTGACCGAGCAGAAACCACCGTGGGCCGCGTAGTTCGGGGTTCCGAACTGCTTGGCGAACAGACCGGTGAGCGCCTGCATCTGGTCCCGGCCGGTGAAGATGGCAAATTTCTTGGGGTCCGTTTCCCGCAGGTGCGAGAGGCGCTCCTCCATGATCTGGAAGGCCTGATCCCAGGAGATCGGCTCGAAATCCGACTCTCCCCGCTTGCCGCCCTGGCGACGCAACAATGGCTTGGTCAGGCGCGCCGGAGAATACTGCTTCATGATGCCGGAGGCACCCTTTGCGCAGATCACGCCCTGATTCAGAGGGTGCTCCGGGTTACCCTCGATGTGGCGCACCTCGCCATCCCGCAGGGTTACTCGAATGCCGCAGCGGCAGGCGCACATGTAACAAGTCGTGTTCTTGACTTCGATACGGCCTTGCTCGCCTTCTTTATGAGCTACAGGGTCCAACATTCTGGTCAGCCTTTTTCGTTGGGTCGGGCAGCAATTCGCAGCCAACTTAAGCAGAGAATTATAATATTACGCTTCGCTTATGATCAAATCCGTAGGCTGTCGGTGTACGGGTACAGGTGTGCTGGCGAGGCGAAACGCAGGGTCCTCGGAATGAAAAACCGGACGGCGTCAGTGGGGCAGAGAAAGGGCCTTGAGTGCGGATTCAGCACGCCCCCGGAATCACCGACCTGGTCGCAACCGGATCAGTAGCGCAGTTTACGCACAATCTCGTAGCCATGCGTGTCCGGCTTCCAGCCCCAGTAGTACGACTGGGCATCGCGTAGCGCATCCCAGAGGGCGTCGTCGTAGGACTGGGCACTGAAGCCACAACCCATGGTCGACCTCTCTTTGTCGCGCGTATCGCGGAACTCGCTGCGAATCACGACCACGTAGGCGTGCGGGAGGTTTGTCAGATTCTGCGGCCGCACGACGTCAAGCTGCTTGCGGTAACTGCTGTATCCCTTGGCGCGCAGCTTCGCCTCGGCCTCTTCCAGGGCTTCGCTGGGGTGCCCATCGCTCACCACCAGCTCATAGTCGAGCGTCTGCCCCTGGTACTTGGCCATGACGCAGGCCGCCCCCGCCGCATGCACCACTTGGGCGCCGCCCCAGCCGGCGAGCATGAAAAAAGTGATGATTCTGAGCATCCGCAACCCTCCCCGCCGGCTCTCCAGGTTTAGCGGCGGTCAGGCAGGCTTCTTGATCACGGCAGGATCGGATTGAGGCTGCCCATCGGTTTAGCGATCTGATAGACGTCCCGCCGCATCAGCGAAATGTTCCCGGTCATCTGCAACATGCTGGGTGTGATCGTTCCCACCGCGGTACGCAGCATCACCATGTCCTGGTTGATCAACTGCATGTTCAACGCCATGGAGACCATGTCTTCGCGCATCCTGGGCAAGCGCCTGGTCACCGAGGTCACGTACCCGGTAATCGGCGCCATGTGCTGCATATGCTTTTCGAAGGCATCGATCCGGTCCGCAATCTCCACCATGTCCTTGTCCACCCGTTCCAGCTTGGTGACCATGGATTCCATGGTTGCGACGATATTGTCGAGATCGTCGTACAGCACCCGCACGAAATAGATGTTGAACACGCCCAGGATGATCAGGAGCACCGAGATGGCCCCGATGACCGTGTCGGTGATCTTGAAATGCTGTTCACGCTCATCGATCGTGAGCTGTGTCTCACGCCCGATGCGCGCCATCACCTCTACGATGGGGCGGCGCGGATCCAGTTCGGGAGGCATATCCATGGCCAAACCTTAGGGGAACGGGAACATGCGGTTGAGCGAACGCGCGGGTTTGGCCATGTGGCGGATCTCGCGCTGCATGATGCCGACCTCGCCGTTCATCGAGCCGATACTCGAAGAAATGCTTCCCATTTCGTCCTTGACCGTACTCAGCTGTTCGCGGATGCCCGCGACCTGCCCGCCCATCTGGCGCATGCTCGACTGCATGATGGCCATTTCCTTGTCCATGGTCACCGTGTTGACCTTGATCGCACCCATCAGCGCCACCTGCTTCTCCATCTGGCCCATTACCAGCGAGACCCGGTCCATGCGCCCGGTGATCGATTCGAAATGCCCGTTGATGTCCAGGACAACCGAGGAAATACGGTTGATCTGGGAGCTGAGCGTCAGCAGCAGGATGAGGATCGAGAACGCGATCACGCCGAGCAGAATCAGTCCCGCCCGGATGGTCCAGTTGAGCCGGTTGCTCAGCTGGGTCTTCATCTCGATCTGCGCCAGCATGATGCCCTCGAAAGAACTCAGGGCACGCATGTACTGCGTCTGCAGAACGGCGTCATCGGTACTGGCTTTGGGTTCGAGCGGCTCCGGAGCCATCAACCAGCTTCCTTTCCTTTAGGGTTATGTAATGCGAGTGACGCAGTGCCAGCCGCCGCTCCGGGGATAGTCACTTAACTGGGCTGGCAAATCAAATACCTGCGGCAACCGGCGCGGCCCCGCGACGCAGCGCATCCAGATTCCAACCGCAGCGCGCCTCCACCAGTTCGAAGACTTCCGCGTCGCTATGTACGCGCCAGGTCAGGCGCGGATCGGTGTCACCCCGCTTGGGGCGTTGATCCCACAGCAGCGATGGCGAGATGAAACAGCTCTCGCGATAGCGCGACGGGTAGCGCACCTCGGCGCGCTTCTTCTGGCCCCAGACCACAGCTCGACGAGGTGCCTCGCCACGCTGTGCCACCGTGATCACCAAGCCATCTCCCTGGTAATTGATGCGCGGGTTCTTGCGCACATGCCGGTCGTTGTTGAAATCGATCGGCTCCGCCTGCAAGACGCCCTCGACAACCTCCGCCGTGGCGGCATCGAAGATCACCGGTTCTCCGGTCGGCAGGCGCACCTCGAAGTGCTCGCCCTTTCTCCGCAACGATGGAAGTTGACGACGCGGAAAGAAGTACAGCTCGCGGAACATATTGTCGTGGCTGTAACGCCCGCTCAGGGCAACGTCGTCGGAGACCAGAAGGGCTGTCTCCTCACGCGCCCGATCGGGAAACTGGAACAGGAATTCACGCTGCGGGCCCTTCCCTCGCAGGCCGCGCGGGTTGCTGCGAGGCGAGCCCCGGTTCACTAGCGCAAAACCCACCGGACGCTCCCGCCCTTCGGAGTCGTAGGTGTACAGGCGCACGCCGGGCACCCGCCCCATGGTAATCGTGCGTTCGTAGCGATAGGGATCCCGCACCAGTTCCCGCTCGGGCATGATCCGGTGGGACAATTCCCCGGCCATATCCATGCGTTTCGGCACCGGCTTGGCGACGCTGGGCGCCGCGGCGATCTCGCGTGGCTGCTGGGTATTGCACCCGCCAAGAAGAAAAACGGGTAGCAAAAGCAAGGCCATCCAGGGTCGCAGTTTCATCTCTTCTGTCCTCGGTATAGTTCGTTGACGCCGGCGTGGCCGCGACGTCGATCCGGCCACAATGACGCGCCTGTGCGGGAGACAAAGACACGCTCGAGGCGATATTTCTTATGCCGCCATAATAGCGGCGCCCAACCGCGAGGCAAACCCTCAAGCCCGGGAGTGGCTCACTCCAGGGCTTCCCAGCGGGCAAAACAGTCTTCCAGTTCCCGCTCGAGCTGCTCCAGCCTGGCGCCGAGGACGCTCAGCCCCTCCGCGCCCTGCTGCTCGAAGACCCCGGGGTCGCTCAACTGCTCCTGCAAAAGCCCGATTTCCTCCTCGAGCGACTCGATACGACCGGGCAAGCCGTCGAGCTCGCGCTGATCTTTGTAACTGCGCTTCCTGGACGGCTCTGCGGCGTCACCGGAGAGTGCACGCGCCTTTTTGCCGGCCCGGTTCGGGCTGGCGCCCGGGTTGACCCGGGCGACTTCGGAAGGGTCCGGCCGCTGACGTATCCAGTCCGAATAGCCCCCTACGTACTCCCCGATCCTGCCGCCCCCCTCGAACACCAGGGTGCTGGTCACCACGTTATCCAGAAAATCCCTGTCGTGGCTGACCAGCAGCAGGGTTCCCTCGAATTCGAGCAGGATCTCCTCCAACAATTCGAGCGTTTCCAGGTCAAGGTCGTTGGTCGGCTCGTCCAGCACGAGAATGTTGAAGGGGCGCGTGAACAAGCGCGCGAGCAGCAGCCTGTTGCGCTCTCCACCGGACAATGACTCGACCGGCTGGCGGCAGCGCGCCGGCGGGAACAGGAAATCCCCGAGGTAGCTGATGACGTGCTTCGACTTGCCATCGATCTCGACCTTGTCCGATCCGCCGGCGACATTGTCGATCACCGACTTGCCCGGGTCGAGCTGGTCGCGCAGCTGATCGAAGTAGGCGATTTCGAGGCGGGTACCGAGCTCGACGGCGCCGCTGTCCGGTTGCAGTCGCCCGAGTAACAGGTTCAGGAGCGTGGTCTTGCCACAACCATTGGGACCAATGATGCCGACCCGGTCTCCACGCAGGAGGGTGGTGCTGAAATCCCGCACGATCGTCTCACCCGCCCAGGCATACGACACATTCACCGCCTCGCAAACCAACTTCCCGGAGCGTTCGGCCGTGTTGAGCTTGAGACGCGCATTGCCTTGGCGCTGGCGACGCTCCGAGAAGAGATTCCGCATCTCCTTGAGACGCCTGACGCGCCCTTCGTTGCGCGTTCTTCGCGCCTTGACGCCCTGGCGTATCCAGGCCTCCTCCTGCGCCAGCTGCTTGTCAAAACGCGCATTCGCGAGCGCCTCGGCGTTGTCCTGCTCGGCGCGCCGCTTGAGATATTGCTCGTAATTTCCCGGAAAACTGACCAGGCTGCCGCGGTCGAGTTCCACTACCCGGGTGGCAAGCCGGCGCAAAAAGCCACGATCGTGGGTGATGAAGATCAAGGCGCCCCTCCAGGAGAGAAGGAATTCCTCGAGCCACTGAATCGCCTCGATGTCGAGATGGTTGGTCGGCTCATCCAGCAGCAGCAGGTCCGGGCCGCCGGCAAGGGCGCGCGCCAGCAGGACCCGACGCTTCATCCCCCCCGAAAGACGCGAAAAATCGGCATCCGGGTCGAGTTGCATCCGCGAGAGCACTTCCTCGACGGTTTGTTCCAATTGCCAGCCATCGGCCGCCTCCAGCGCCTGTTGAGCCCGGCCGAGCCGGTTCAGGGCAGCCTCCGAGGCATCCGTAGCAAGCGCCGCGCTCGCGCTATGGTAGTCCTTGAGCAGACCGGCGATATCACCCAGGCCATCCGCCACCACGCTGTAAACCGTCCCCGCCAACCCCCGTGGGACCTCCTGTTCAAGGCTGGCAATCCGCGCCCCCCGTCGCAGCACCCGCTCGCCGTCATCTGGCGGAATACGGCCTTCGATCACCTTCAAAAGGGTTGACTTGCCCTCACCGTTGCGCCCGATCAGGCACAGCCTTTCGCCGTCCTCCAGCGACAGTGAGACGCCGTCCAGCAAGGGCGGATGCGAGAAGGAGAGGCGGATATTCCGCAGGGACAGGAGGGACATGCAGCGAAAACCGGATGCAAACAAAGGGCGCTATGTTGCCACAGGGCCGGTATCATTAGCAGGCGATTCGGGCGCGCCTGCACTGCCCGACGGAGCACCACAGCCGGGCAAGCCCCGCAACCCGACATGACACACAACCTTTCCCTCAAAGAGGCCTGGTCCGGCATAGCGGACTGCGAGAATTGCGAACTGCGCCAGAGCGCGTTGTTTGCTGGCCTGACATTGCAGGATTTCCAGCATGTGCATGACCCTATCATCCAGGTCGTGCTGCAGCCGGGTGAGGCGCTCTACCGCGACGGAGAGAAGGGCAAGCGGCTGTTCACCCTGCGCCACGGTCTGATCAAGCTGGTGCGCTACCTCCCGGACGGCACCCAGCGCATCGTCCGCCTGGTCCGCTCGGCAGACACTCTCGGGCTGGAAGCCCTGTTGGGGCAACCCTACGAGCACAATGCGATCGCCATCCAGGAGTGGGAGTTGTGCTGCCTGCCTGCCGAAACGGTGAACAATCTCAGCGAGCGCAACCCGGATCTCTATCGCGAACTCCTGCAACGTTGGCAGCGTGCGCTGACCTCGGCAGACAGCTGGCTCACCGACCTCTCCACCGGCTCCGCGCGCAGACGCGTGGCGCGTCTGATCCTGCGCCTGGCCGAGCCGGCCGAACCGCACCGTTGCCAGCTGCTCGGACGCGAGGATATCGGCGCAATGCTCGGCATTACCACCGAAACGGCCAGCCGCACGGTCGCGGAATTCCGTCGCAAGGGCTGGCTCACGGAAACGGCGCACAACGAGTACGTCGTCGATATAGCCGCGATTTCCGCCGATCTGGCTGAATAAACACTCGAAAAAGCAGAAACCTGGACCCATATAAGGGTTTTCCCCAGGATGCGGTCCGGGGCGCGCCCGGACGGCATTGCGTTCTGTCAATGCGGGCCTGATCTTCCGGCCATAAAGTGCCCCCCTCAGAACCGATGGTCCGGCCTCTTCAATGTCGACCACCGAACCGCCTGTAACTTCCTTCGAGGGGGGAGCCCGACCATGCTTGATCCGGATTTTGTCGATCTGTCGCGCTGGCAATTCGCCATCACCGCGCTCTATCACTTCCTTTTCGTCCCGCTGACCCTGGGTCTCACCTGGATCCTGGTCATCATGGAAAGCGTCTATGTCATGACCGGCAAACAGGTCTACAAGGACATGACCAAGTTCTGGGGCAAGCTGTTCGGGATCAACTTTGCCCTCGGCGTGACCACTGGCCTGACCATGGAGTTCGAGTTCGGGACCAACTGGGCCTACTACTCGCACTACGTGGGAGACGTGTTCGGCGCCCCTCTGGCGATCGAAGGGCTGATGGCCTTCTTCCTCGAATCCACCTTCGTCGGCATGTTCTTCCTCGGCTGGGAGCGCCTCAGCAAGCGTCAGCACCTCATGGTGACCTTCCTGACCGCGCTCGGCACCAACCTCTCCGCGCTCTGGATCCTGATTGCCAATGGCTGGATGCAGAACCCGGTCGGCGCTGAGTTCAGCCTCGAGACCATGCGCATGGAGATGACCAGCTTCTCCGAGGTGTTCTTCAACCCGGTCGCGCAGGTCAAATTCATCCATACCGTATCGGCTGGCTACGTGGCTGCCTCGATGTTCGTCGCAGGCATCTCTGCCTACTACCTGCTGAAAGGACGCGACCTCGGCTTCGCCCGCCGCTCCATGGCGATCGCGCTCGGCTTCGGACTCGCCTCGATCTGTTCGGTCATCGTTCTCGGCGATGAATCCGGCTACGAGGCCGGCGAGGTACAGCAGATGAAGCTCGCTGCGATGGAAGCCGAATGGCATACCGAGGAGGCTCCCGCGGCCTTCACCGTGATCGGCTATCCGGATGACGAGACCATGGAAACGAAGGGTGCGATCAAGATTCCGTATGCCCTCGGCATCATCGCGACCCGCTCCCTGGACGAGGAGGTCACCGGCATCAAGGAACTGGTCGCGCATAACGAACAACGGATCCGTGCGGGCATGATTGCCTTCGGCGCCATGACCGCCATTCGTGCCGGAGAAGGCACCGAACAGGACAAGGCCCTGTTCGAGGCGAACAAGAAGGACCTCGGCTACGGTCTGCTGCTCAAGCAGTTCACGCCTGACGTGGTGGATGCGACCGAGGAACAGACCGCCCTGGCCGCACGCGGTACCGTACCGGACGTCACCCTGATGTTCTGGACCTTCCGAATCATGGTCGCCTCCGGCTTCCTGATGCTGCTGATGTTCGGCCTGGGCTTCATCCTGATGGCGCGTCGCCGCCTGGAGAGTCATCGCTGGCTGTTGCGCGCCTTCCTGTATGGCATTCCCCTGCCCTGGATCGCGATCGAGACCGGCTGGTTCGTTGCGGAGTACGGCCGCCAGCCCTGGGCCATCGGTGAGGTGCTGCCCACCTTCCTGGCCACTTCGACGCTGACCAAGACCGACCTGATCATCAGTCTCACCGGCTTCATCGCCTTCTACACCATCCTCGCGGTGATCGAGATGTACCTGATGTTCAAGTTCGCCCGCCTGGGTCCGAGTTCGCTGCACACCGGCCGCTACCACTTCGAGAGCCCGACCGGGGGTACCGCAACACTTGCCGATGCGCCTGCCGCACCGCTCAAAGACTGAGGAGCACAGAAAAATGGTTCTGGATTACGAAACACTCAAGTTTGTCTGGTGGGTGCTTGTTGGCGTCCTGCTGGTGGGTTTCGCCATCATGGATGGCATGGATATGGGGGTCGGCGCGCTGCTGCCCTTCCTCGGCAAGAACGATCCGGAACGGCGCGTGATCATCAACACGGTGGGGCCTCACTGGGACGGCAACCAAGTGTGGTTCATCACCGCCGGCGGTGCGATCTTCGCCGCCTGGCCGGCGGTGTATGCGGCCTCCTTCTCTGGCTTCTACTTCGCCATGATCCTGGTGCTGTTCGCGCTGTTCCTGCGCCCGGTCGGATTCGATTACCGCTCCAAGCTGGACAATCTCCAGTGGCGCAATACCTGGGACTGGGGCCTGCTGGTGGGCAGCGCGGTTCCTCCCCTGGTCTTCGGCATCGCATTCGGCAACCTGCTGCAGGGCGTGCCCTTCCACTACGACGAGATCATGCGCCCCTGGTATACCGGCAGCTTCTTCGGCCTGCTCAACCCCTTCGCCCTGCTGGTGGGCGTGGTCAGCCTGAGCATGATCATTCTGCACGGCGCCACCTTCCTGCAGCTGCGCACCGAAAAGGTCATCGCAGACCGCGCGCAGAAAGCGGTAACGGTCATCGGACTGATCTTCATCGCCACCTTCGCCCTGGCCGGGATCTGGCTGGCGCTGGGTATCGATGGCTTCGAGATCGTCAAGGACCGTCCGCATGATGCGTTGCCGGTGCCGATCGGGAAGGAAGTGATCATTGCAGAGGGAGCCTGGCTGAAGAACTACAGCCTGTACCCGATGGCCATGCTCGCCCCGGCGCTCGCATTCGCTGCTGCCGCCCTGGCGATCCTGTTCTCGCGTGCCGGGCGCGCCGGGTGGGCCTTCTTCAGCTCGTCCCTGGTTCAGCTGGGCACGATCTTTACCGCCGGGGTTTCGATGTTCCCCTTCGTGATGCCGTCGAGCATCAATCCCGGCCACAGCCTCACGGTCTGGGATGCCTCCTCGAGCCACCTGACCCTGAACGTGATGTTCATCTCAGCGGTGATCTTCGTTCCGATCATCATTGCCTACACCACCTGGAATTTCTGGAAGATGTGGCGCGTGGTGACGGTCAAGGAAATCGAAGAACAGTCCCATCTGGCTTACTGAAAAAGGAGAATCGACATGTGGTATTTCACCTGGATCCTCGGCGTTCTCCTGGCGCTGGCCTTCGGCGTCATCAACGTCCTGTGGCTCGAGCACGAGGCCTGCCTGGACGAGGAGCATTGCAACGGCAACGGGGACTGAGGAGCATCGGCCCCAGGCAAAAAAGGGGGCGCCGGTCGCCCCCGTTTTTTCACCCCCGCGATCGCCGTATCCGGCCAAGGCGCCGGTTCGGATGTTTTGACCCACTCAGCAACGACGCTCACCTGGCGCAGGTGGAAGCAACGATACTTTCCTTTTTTGGTGGATTGAGCCCTCGCCCACGGAGGGCCGACAGGCACGATAGATGTCGAGCAACGGCGACCATTGGCTGAAAGAACAACGAACGACCGCGGCGAAGCCGTTGCGCGAGCTTCGCCTGCTTGCGCCGCTCACCGGTATATTGGTCGTCGCCCAGGCCTGGCTGCTGGCCTACGTGATCGACGCGGTAACCTTTCAGGATGCCGGGCTAGACGACGTGCTGCCGGTGATGCTGGCACTTCTTCCTGTCTTCCTGCTTCGCTTTGGCGCCAACTGGCGATCGGCCAGACTGGGATTCGAAGCGTCCCTGCGGGTCAAGCAGGATGTGCGCTCACGCCTTTTCGCAAAGCTGCGGCGAATCGGGCCGGTCGCGCTGCACAACGAGAGGAGCGGCGACCTCGCTACCCGCCTGGTCGACGGTGTCGAGGCCCTGGATGGCTACTTCGCCCGCTACGTCCCGGCCATGATCCTGATGAGCGCGGCCCCGCTGGTGATTCTGCTGGCCGTGTTCCCGAGCGACTGGATATCCGGCCTGGTACTGATCCTGACCGCCCCCCTGGTGCCGCTGTTCATGACACTGATCGGCAAGGGTGCAGAGCGGCGCAATCAGGCCCAGTGGGAGGAACTCACCCGCATGGGCTCTCACTTTCTGAATGTGCTGCAGACCCTGGCCACGCGCAAGGCCTTCAATGCCAGCCGACGCGAATTGCACAACATCGCGCGGATTTCAGATGCCTTCCGCCACAGCACCATGTCGGTGTTGCGGCTCGCCTTTCTGACCTCGGCCGTGTTGGAGTTTTTCGTGGCGATCAGCATCGCGCTGATTGCGGTATTCATCGGGTTCCGTCTTCTGGACGGGGAAATGGCCTTTTTCTATGGCTTCTTCGTCCTCCTGCTGGCACCGGAGTTCTACCTCCCACTGCGGAATTTCGGCGTTCAGAATCATGCTCGCATGGAGGCCGCCGCCGCAGCCGGGCAGCTGGCGTCGATACTCGAGCGCACCGAAGCACCGGCGAGCGACGGCGAAGGGGAGTCGCAGGAATTTCACGGCGCAATCGTGTTGCGTGATGTGCATTTTGCCTACGAGGCCGGTCGCGAGGCGCTCTCCGGCCTGGAACTGCGTTTCGAGCCGGGTGAGCACGTTGCCATCGTCGGTCCGAGCGGCGCGGGTAAGACCACCCTGGCGAATCTCCTGCTCGGGTTCGTTCAGCCCGACCGGGGTGAGATCCTGGTAGGCAATACCAAGCTGGGGGCCGCCAACAGCACGGCCTGGCGCCGTCAGATCGGTTGGATACCGCAGCGCGCGCACCTGTTCCACGCCAGCGTGATCGACAACATCCGCCTGGGAGCGCCAGACGCCTCCCTGAACCTGGTGCTGGAGGCCGCCGAGGCGGCGCATGCGCTCGGGTTCATCGACGCCCTGCCGCAGGGACTCGACACCCTGGTGGGCGACGGTGGACACGGATTGTCGGGTGGCCAGAGTCAACGTATCGCGATCGCACGCGCCCTGGTCCGCGGCACCCCCTGGCTGCTGCTGGACGAGCCCAGCGCCCACCTCGACAGCGAGAGCGAACGACTGATTACCGATACCCTGCAGCGATTGAGCGGCAAGCGGAGCATCATCAGCATCGCCCACCGGCTGCAGACCGTGCGCAACGCCGATCGCATCGTCGTCCTGCAGGCCGGAAAAGTGGTCCAGGAGGGTCGCTTTGCGGATCTTTCCGAATGCGCGGGGCCCTTCCGCGACCTGTTGCAGGCAGGACGGGAGATCACCCCATGATCAGGCGGCTCTACCGAATCTACCGCCCTCACCTCGGCTGGCTGCTGCTCGGGACGCTCCTGGCACTGATCACCCTGCTCGCGAACGTCGGCCTGCTTGCCCTCTCCGGCTGGTTTATCACCTCGATGGCGGTTGCAGGCGTTGCCGGTGCGAGCATCAACTATTTCACCCCGGCCGCCATCATCCGCGGACTCGCCATGGCGCGCACCGCCGGACGTTACGGCGAGCGCGTCATCACGCACGAGGCAACCTTCCGCCTGATCGCCGACCTGCGGGTGTGGTTCTACCGGGGTGTGGAACCTCTGGCGCCCGCGGCGCTGTCGCGTTACCGCAGCGGTGAACTGCTCAACCACCTGCAGAAGGATATCGATCGCCTGGATGCGGTGTATCTGCGGATCGCCATGCCAATACTGGTGGCGCTAATCAGCATCCTGCTGTTCACCCTGTTCGTGGCCAGCTATGACCCCTACCTGGCGATGCTCCACCTCGGCTTTCTCCTGACTGCTGGGCTTTTCCTGCCCCTGTGGGTGGATCGGCTCGCCCGCCGCAGCGGGCGTGAACAGGTGCGCCTCACGGGTGAATTGCGCACCCGCGCGGTCGACACCATTCAGGGGATGGCGGAACTGGTGGCCTGCGAAGCGGACCAACGCCAGGCAAGTCTGTTCCAACGCGGCAACAGCGACCTCCTGCGCCAGCAGGATCGCGTCCACTCGATCCAGTCCCTCGCCGAGTCAGCTCAGGGCCTGCTCGCGCATCTCGCCTTGTGGTGCATCCTGTTGATCGGCATTCCGCTGCTGCGGGGAACCCTTTTGTCTCCGCCGGATCTGGCGATGCTGGCGCTGTTCACCCTGGCCAGTTTCGAGGCGGTGGTGCCACTACCGGCGGCACTGGGGTTACTGGGCGAAACCGGCGAGGCCGCCAGGCGACTGTTCCGGATCGTGGATACACCGCCGGCGGTCAGCGAACCGGCTCATCCCCGCCTGCCGCCGGAACAGGGGGACATACGCTTCCAGGACGTCAGCCTCGACTATGGAGAAGGCCGCCCTGCCCTGAATGGCATTGACCTGGAGTTGCCGGCCGGCAGTCGCACCGTGCTGCTCGGCGCCAGCGGCTCTGGCAAGACTTCGATCGTCAACCTGCTGATGCGATTCTGGGACCCGGTTGCCGGCAATATACGCTTCGGCGGAATCGACCTGCGCGAATTCAATAGCGAGCATTGGCGCAGCCGGGTCACGCTGGTCTCGCAGCATACCCAGCTGGTCTCGGGCACCCTGCGCGACAACCTCCGGCTGGCCGCCCCGGATGCGTCCGAATCCGAGCTGCTCGCCGCCTGCAGGCAGGCGCAGATCCTGGAGTTCGTGGAGTCGCTGCCCGCGGGACTGGACACCTGGCTGGGAGAAACCGGCAGCAAGGTCTCTGGCGGCCAGGCGCGTCGGATAGCGATCGCGCGGGCCTTGCTCAAGCCAGGCCCGCTGCTCCTCCTGGATGAGCCCAGCGAGGGCCTGGACCGCCACACCGAACAGCAGTTGCTAAGCAGTCTGGAACCTTTGATGGCAGGGCGCACCGTCCTGTTGATCACGCATCGCCCCCTCCCCCTCTCCGGCATCGACCAGACGCTGACCCTCGAGCAGGGACGGCTGCTGACCGCCCAGGCATCCTGAATGCCCGCAGGAAAGTGGCAGTCGCCGCAGCGCGGGTCGGATCAGGCAGGGCGCTCGAGATGTGCCGCCTCGCGCGCAATCATGAGCGCCTTGCGCACGCTGCCCCCGCCGTAGCGTCCCACCTCCCCGTTCTGTCGCAATACCCGGTGGCAGGGAATCAGAAAGGCCAGCGGATTGGACGCCATCGCGCTGCCAACCGCACGCGCCGCGCCCGGGCTGCCGGCGCGCGCCGCCAGTTCCGCGTAGCTCCACAAGTGACCGCCGGGAAGCGTGACAAGCGCCTGCCATACGCGAACCTGGAACTCACTGCCCAGGACCCAGGCCCGCAGCGGTTCGCGAGCGGCCACTTCGGGATCGGAGAATATCCGGCCAAGCAGCTCCTCCGCGGTCTCGCGTCGCTCGGTCAGTTGCGCCTCTGGCCAGGCCGCCCGCAGGACGTCTTCCGCCCGCCCCCCTACCGGCAAAAAGCTCAGGTGACACACGCCACGCCAGGTGAACCCGATCGCGGCCGAACCATACGGCGTATCGGCCTCTCCATAGCCAATCACGCGCCCGGTGCGCTCCGCGGCCGCCTCGCGGGTCGATATCGCGTCCAGTTCGAAGCGCTGATTCTGATCCGTGCGCAAGCCGGCTTGCGCGCCAGCCCGGCCGCCCTCCGGCAAACCACTGGATTGCTGCAGGACCCCTTGCAGGTGACCCGGCTTGAGGATTTCGAGCAGACGTTCCGGTGAGACGCCTGACCAAGCCTGCAGCCGTGCCCGGTATTCCGGCTCGCCCAGACCGGCCGCCGCCGCCATGTCGCCCCAGCCGGGCTGGCGCGCGCGCGCGGCTTCCATCCAGGCGAAGGACCGCGCTATGCGCTCGTAGTCGTTGAGATGCGTGTCCCGGTTCATTGAGCCAATCTATTCCGAAACCGGATCCAAGGCCACCCGGCGAGTTCCCACGCTGATCGGCAATCGCAGGAATCCGACCGCTCGCTAATGCCCCCATACGAAACCCCGATCATGGTATTACTGGCGGCGTGCTAGAAATGCAGCCAATTTTTGCAGGAGATCAGGCGGAATGAGCGACAACGGCGACGCCAAGGGTGTGCGGGAAATACGGATCAATCCGATCGTGCCAACCGAATCGGTGCTGGTGGCTACCGCGCGCGGCATGCGGCCCAAAAAGGCCGAGGAGAAGGTACAGCGGGATCAGCGCGCCCACGTGGATACCTGCCCCTTCTGTCGCGGCAACGAGGAGCGCACTCCCCCCGCGATCAAGGCCTGGCCGGATTCCGGCGACTGGGATGTCCGCATCGTTCCCAACCTCTACCCGGTGCTGGGGGACGACAGCTCGACCAACAACATCGCCTTCGGGTTGCAACAGGTGATCGACGGATACGGCCGCCACGAGGTGATCATCGATCACCCGAACCACGGCATCATCATCCATGAGATGAGCGAAGAACACCTCGCCACGCTGCTCGGCATTTACCAGCAGCGCATGGCAGAGCTGTACGCCTCCGACCCCCGCCTGAAATACGTGCTGGTGTTCAAGAACTTCGGCCCCGCCGCCGGGGCGAGCATTCCGCACACGCACAGCCAGATCATCGCCACGCCGGTCGTACCGGAGAACGTGCAGAACGAGGTCACGCACAGTCGCCAACATGCGCAGAAGTTCGGACAGTGCATCTTCTGTTCCCTGATCGACGAAGCACTGACCTACGAGGCCACCATCTACGATCGGGATTCCGGTGAAATCCGGCGCAAGATCAACGTCGGACAGTACGTCATCGAGCGGGGCGAACGCTTCGTCGCCATCAAGCCCTTCGCCAGTCGCTTCGAGTGGGAGATCCATATCCTGCCGCTGCAGCACGAGGCCGACTTCCTGCAGGCCAGTAGCGAGGACATCGCTGACTTCGCGCGCGTGCTCAAACGCACCATGGCCCGGCTCGACAAGGTGGTGGGGGGCGTACAGTTCAATTTCTTCCTGCACTCACTGCCGCATGGCGAGGAATTCAACAATTGCCAGGACAGCTACCATTGGCACCTCGAGATCTGTCCACGCACCAGCATACCCACCGGCTTCGAGCTCGGTTCGGGACTGTTCGTGAGTACCGTGAGCCCGGAGGAAGCGGCCGAAGCACTGCGCAACGCTGACATCGACTAGTCCTGCTTCGAGGCAGTAAACTGGTCCCGTCAGCAGACCATTCGGAGCAACTGGATGCCACCCAAGAACAGTCACCTGGTCATCTCCGCCCTGGGCAAAGACCACCCCGGCATCATCAACAAGCTGTCGCGCGCGGTACTCGATGCGGACTGCAACATTCTCGACACCCGCATGGCGGTTCTCAGCGGGGCGTTTGCCATCCTCATGTCCGTCGAGGCGCCCTGGGACAAGTTGGCGCGCCTCGAGGGCCAGCTACCCGAGCTGGAGAAAGAGCTCGACCTGAGCATCAGTGCGCAGCGCACCGCGCCGATCGAGGCCGGCAGCCAATGCCTGCCATACGTGGTGGATGCGGTGGCGCTGGACCAGCCGGGTATCGTGCACAATCTGACCGCATTCTTCGCTGAGCGCGGCATCAACATCGAGGATATGACGACCAGCAGCTACGCCGCCGCGCACACCGGCACACCCATGTTTGCGGTGCGCATGACCATCGGCATCCCGGCCAACGTACACATCGCGGCACTGCGCGAGGAATTCATGGATTTCTGCGACGGCATGAACCTCGATGCCGTACTCGAACCGATCAAAGGGTAATAGACACCATGACGCTGAAGACTGGAGACAAGTTACCGGATATCGAGCTGCACCTTACCGGCGACCGCAGCACATCGCTCTCGGAATTTTCCGGCAAGCCCCTGGTGCTCTACTTCTACCCGAAAGCCAGCACACCGGGCTGCACCCAGGAGGGCCTCGATTTCTCCGAGGCGATCAACAAGTTCCGCAGGCAGTCCTGCCGCATCCTGGGCGCATCGCGCGACAGCCTCAAGGCACAGGAAAACTTCAAGGCCAAACAGGGCTTCCCCTTCGACCTCGTCAGCGACCCGGACGAGACACTCTGCCAGGCCTTCGAGGTCATCAAGATGAAGAATATGTACGGTAAGAAGGTGCGCGGAATCGAGCGCAGCACCTTTCTCATCGATGCCAGCGGCACTCTTCAGCGGGAATGGCGCGGCGTCAAGGTAAAGGGGCACGTCGAAGAAGTGCTCGACGCAGTCAAGGCGCTGGCGCGCGACTGAACGCGCTCACCACTCTCCTGCGTATCACCCAAGACGGATCAACCCTCCCCGCACTCCGGAATTCATCGTTTCATGGGCATCAAGTCTCGCACCGGTAAAAAGCTGTTCGTCCTCGATACCAACGTGCTGATGCACGATCCCACGGCGGTATTCCGCTTCGCGGAACATGACATTTTCCTTCCCATGGTGGTCCTGGAGGAACTCGACCGAAGCAAGAAGGGGACTTCCGAGGTTGCGCGCAACGTGCGCCAGGTGAGCCGCTTTCTGGACGACCTGATGTCCCACAACGGCGCGGATGAGATCAGCAACGGCCTGGCACTCAACGGCGTCCTCCAGCTTTCGAACGACAGCGATGCCGAGCAGATGGGGCATCTCTTCTTCCAGACCCATTTGCAACCGGCCGAACTGCCCAGATCGCTGCCGGGCAATATCGCGGACAACAACATTCTCGGCACGGCGCTGGCGCTGCGCGACATGGCCAAGGATCGCCAGGTCATCCTGGTATCGAAAGATATCAACCTGCGTATCAAGGCCGCGGTGGTTGGTCTCAAGGCCGAGGACTACCACAACGACCAGGCCCTCGAGGACATGGACCTGCTCTACAGTGGCCAGGCGCCTCTCGAGAGCGACTTCTGGGACCGACACAGTCGCGACATGGAGTCCTGGCAGGAGGAAGGCCGCACCTTCTACCGCGTATCCGGCCCAGACACCAAGGAGTGGTTCATCAATCAACTGCTCTACCAGGAAGGGGACACGCCCTTCGAAGCCATCGTCAGGCGCAAGCAAGGGGACGACGCCATCATCGAGTGGATCCAGGATTACCGTTCGAGCAAACACTCGGTTTGGGGCATAAGCGCCCTCAACCGCGAGCAGAATTTTGCGCTCAATCTTCTCCTGGATCCGGAAATCGATTTCGTGACCCTGCTCGGAACCGCGGGTACCGGCAAGACCCTGCTCACCCTGGCAGCCGGCCTGTCACAGGTGCTCGACAGCAACCGCTATCGCGAGATCGTCATGACCCGGGTCACTGTGCCGGTAGGCGAGGACATTGGCTTCCTGCCCGGCACCGAAGAGGAAAAAATGACACCCTGGATGGGCGCCCTGACCGATAACCTGGAAGTACTCACCCAGTCGAGTGGGGGTGACTGGGGACGCGCGGCCACCGACGATCTGTTGCGCTCGAAGATCCGCATCCATTCGCTCAATTTCATGCGCGGACGGACCTTCCTCAACAAATACATCATCCTGGACGAGGCGCAGAACCTCACCCCCAAGCAGATGAAGACCCTGATCACGCGCGCAGGTCCCGGCACCAAGATCGTATGTCTCGGCAATGTCGCCCAGATCGATACGCCGTACCTGACCGAGACCACCTCTGGCCTGACCTACGTGGTGGACCGCTTCAAGAACTGGCCGCACAGCGGACACATAACGCTGACCCGTGGGGAACGCTCCCGCCTGGCCGATTTCGCGTCTGACATCCTGTAGCGCGCGGATTCTCCGCGTATCCCCGCAACCGACGAAATCCGCCGCCCAGGGAACTGACTTCGACCACCTCGGCTTCAATCGTGTTCCGCGTCTGCCGCCAGTTCCAAACGCAGCGCCGAACAGGTGGCAATGAATACCGGAATCATTGTCTCGAAGCCTGCCGAAGCCGCATCAACATCACCCTCGCGCGCCGTAGTCTCGAGAGATCGGGCCAGGGCTGACAAACGCAATGCCCCCATGTTGGCGCTGCTGGACTTGAGCGAATGCGCCGCGGAAGCCATCGCAGCGCAGTCGTTCCTGTCCCGCCCGGTCTCGATGGCGCCCATCAGTTCGGGCGAGTTCTCCAGAAAGGAGCAGAGAATCTCGCGGAACTCCTCCTCCATGAACTCGCGCAACTCCTCAATCACGGACCGATCCAGATACTGCCTGGACCATTCTTCTGCGGGTGTAGTCAGCGGCCCCGCAGCATCGCTCGAATCTCCGTCTGTCGAGCGCACCGTCACACCGCCGAGGATGCGCGCCAGGGACGCTATGCCAACCGGCTTGGCAAGGTAGTCGTCCATACCCGAGGCACGGCATTTGTCCGCGTCGCCTGGCATGACATTGGCGGTCATCGCGATAATCGGCAGGCGCCCCCCGATGGTCCTCTCATATTCCCGCCACAGGCGGGTCGCCTCATAGCCATCCATGACCGGCATCTGGCAGTCCATCAAAACCGCATCGACCACCTCCCCGGAATACAGGATTTCGAGGGCCTGCTGCCCGTTCTCGGCTACCAGGCAACCCGCGCCCAGGCGCTTCAGGACCCGTTTGACCACCCCCAGGTTCACCGGATTGTCCTCCACCAGGAGCACGCGGGGGCGACGATACCCGAGGGACAACTGTTCCACTGGCTCGTCCAGCAGAAATTCCCGCTCCTCATCCAGGTTCAGATCAAAATATGCGGCGGCCTCATCGACATAGCGCGCCCAAGCGGTTCCGGCGCTGACATCAAACACCCGGTACAACAAACGCCGCAGAGGCTCGGGGCGAAAAGGTCCTGGCAGCACATGCACTCCGAACTGCTGATAGGGAAGTTCTGGAGACAACAGCTCCATGTTTGCCTGCTTGTGATTGAGCAATATGATCGGGATCCTCCGGATCAAGGGGTCCCGCCGGACCGCATCAAACAGGGCTTCGAGCTCCCCATCAGGACCACCATCATCGAGCAGCAGGCATTCGAAGGCCTCGCTTCGCCCCAGCATGGCGGCATCCCGCAGGTGCCGCACGATCGCGTCTGGCGTCACAGGCTCCTCTCGCATACCCCACTGACGCAGATTGTCGCCAAGACGCGATCGCAGGCGACTGTCGCCGATTGCGCTGACGACCCGGATGCCCTGCAGGCTGGTCCGGGTCGATGGCAGATCCTGCAGCGAGCGCCGCAGGGGCAAAACGAACCAGAAGGTCGACCCCTGCCCCAGGGCGGAGCGCACGCCGATGCGGCCATCCATCAGTTCAACCAGGCGCCTGCATATCGCAAGCCCCAGCCCGGTACCGCCAAACTTGCGTGTGGTGGAGGCATCCGCCTGGCTGAACGAGCTGAACAACCCGCGCACCTCGGTGGGTGACAGCCCGATCCCGGTGTCGGTGACACTGAAACGTATCTCCACCTCGCGCCCGGTCGCACCGGTCTGCTCGATCGAGACTTCGATCTCTCCCTGTTCGGTGAACTTGATCGCATTGCTGACCAGGTTGGCCAGCACCTGCCGCAGGCGCAGTGGGTCGCCCTGCACCCGGCACGTGACATCTTTTGCGATATGCAGTTTCAGCTGCAGTTGTTTTCGCTCCGCCCCACCTGCCATGAGATCCAAAACCGACTGGGCCGTCTCCTCCAGTTCGAGTTCGATGCTTTCCAGGCGCAGCTTGCCCGATTCCGCCCGGGCGAAATCGAGCAGATCATTGATGATTCTGAGCAGGTGCCGGGAGGAATTGCTGGCAGCGCGCACAAAGCGCCGTTGTTCCTCATTGAGGGAGGTGCCCTGCAACATCTCCAGGATTGGCAGGATGCCGTTCAGTGGCGTGCGGATCTCGTGACTGATGGTGGCCAGGAACTCCGATTTGATGCGACTGCCGTCACCGGCCAGATCGTGCACATCGGCCAGTTCCTTCTTGCAGTTGCGCAGCGTCTCCCGCTCGAACAGGAGGCGCTCCTCCATATCGAGGCAACGGGACTCCCACTCTTCCAAAAGGGCCGACTGCCTGCTTGCCGCCCGGTACTGGCCCGCATTTTGGGCGAGCAAGCGACTCAGCAGCAGGGAGAAGATGATCAGCAGCAAACCGCTCAGACCGAGCCACCACTGCATCAGGACATCAAGGCCCGGCAGCAGCAGGATTCCCAGGAGCGCGCACTGCAACAGTAAACCCGGCAGCCAGTAGAGGCTGGGCAGGAGCGCCATTACGATGGCAAAGGTCTGCACCCCCATGAGCAGGGGTTCAGCGGCACCCTGCCCCGTCGCCAGATGGGACCAAAGGCCTGTCTGCAGGACGCCGTGGCCCAACAGCAGTCCGCGGAGTGGCCACGGCGCGACCAGAGCACCCCGAAGGCGCCATGCAAGGCCGACCAGGACCAGCATCAGGACCGCCGCCGCGATCCCGCCCAGCAATTGCCAAGGCCAGGGCCAGGTACTCAAGCCTATCAGCGGGTAGCCAATCGCCGCAGCCACGGTGGCCAGACTGCTCGCTGCCAGCAGCGTCAGTATCCCGCCCGCACCCGGCTGGAATGCTTCCGGTTTCTCCGCGCGCGAGCCGGCGACTTCCAGGCCGTGCTTCAAATCCGCTCTTTCTGTTACCGGCAAGTGCATACAAGAGTCCATGAAACCCTGTTTCAGGGGGCGCTTTACGAATCGACCCGGAGGTGACGGACGGTACCAAAAAAGGGGTAAACTGTCCGCCGCACGACGGATTGAGAACCAGCGACGCGATGGCGACAAGATCGACAGACTCCGAACGCACCTCGATGGCGGCGCGGGACGTTCTGCCCCCCCAAATCGAGGAACGGATTTTCAAAATCCGTCAGCGTTGGGCGAAACTCAGGGAGGAATGGAATTCCGACCAACTGATCGAGATTCACACCGCGCTGAGTGAATTATCCGAATATGCCGCGCATGAGGGATATCACTCTCTGGCCGATGCCGCCTTTTCGGCGGAAGTGTACTTGAGCTCCTTCGTGGGCACGCAGATCCCGATGACACCCAACCAACGCGAGTCGGCGGATAGTCTGCTCGCAGAATTGACCGCGGATATCCGCCCCAGCGCGAACGGCTCGTCGGAAAAGGTATCGCTGGAACGCTCCAGCAGTATCTTCCTGCTTGGCCCACCGACCGGCTCGCTGGAAGCGGTTGCCAATCTGATTCAGTCCGAGGGGCTGAAGGCTGTCTCCTTCGAGAATCCCGACCAGATGCGGACCGCGATGCAGGAAGCCCTTCCGGCAATGATCGTGACCGAGATCAGGACGATCCCCGATATCGAAGACCTGCTGGAACGCCTGGCTCACCTGCGCAGAGCGGAAGGGATCCACATTCCGATGATCTACTTGTCCGACGCGGATAACCTGGAAATGCGCATCCGGGCGATTCGCGCGGGAGGCGAAGCCTTTTTCACGCCGCCCTACGACGCCGACCGCCTGGTTCGCCGCCTGACCCGACTGAAATCACGCGAGCAACTGCAGAACCGCATTCTCATCGTGGAGGACGATGTCGCACAGGCGGACTTCTCCGCCTCCATTTTGAACAAGGCCGGCTTCGAGACATCGATCGTCAGTGATCCGATGCAGACCCTGGATCGGATACGGGATTTCGGGCCGGACCTCATCATCATGGACATCTACATGCCCGACGTCGACGGCATAGAGCTGACGAGCGTCATACGGGAGTACAACGAGTACGCCGGCATCCCGATCATATTTCTTTCGGGAGAACAGGATACCGACCGTCAGGTGGACGCCCTCAGCGTCGGTGGCGACGACTTCGTGACCAAGCCGATCCGGCCCAGGCATCTGATCGCCATCGTGAAGAACCGCATCAGGCGGTCCGAGTTCGTGCGCGAGGGTCGACCTGCCCCGGCGGGGCTCAACCTTCTCGCCAAAAACCAGCTTGTGGAGCGCCTGACCACCCTGCTGGCCACCGACCCGAAGCGGGCCCAGGCAACCGCCGTCCTGCTGATTGCAGCGGATGAGCGCGAGTTCCTGCAGGAAGAGCTTGGCGCGCAAGGTTTCGAACAGGTGATGATGAGTCTCGCGCAACTGTTCGCCGAAAGACTCGGAGAACGCGACGCCATCGCCCGGCTCGACGATGCGACCCTGGCGATAGCTGCCAGACGGGAGGACGCTGACGAAGTGCAGAGCCTGTGCAACGGCCTGCACGAGATGGCAGCAACGCACGATTTCCCCCTGTCGGGAAGAGACGGTTCGGTGACCTGCGGCATTGGTGTCGCACTCGCAAACGATGGAGACAAAGACGCGAACAACCTGCTCAGGCACGCTGAAACCGCACTCCAGAGTGCGCTGGATGGCGGCACAAGCCAGACCGCGTTTTTCGACGAATCCCGGGGTGGCGGAGAGGAAGACGGAGAAGCGGACGCCAGCATCCACGAGGACATCGCCAATGCGATCCGTACCTGCCTCGAGGAAGACACCTTCCACGTCCTGTTCCAGCCCCTTCTCGATCTCCAGATACGCGGCAGCGAAAATTACGAGATCATCATCCGGGTTCCCACGCCGAAAGGTGACTTGCTGACGCCGGAGGAATTCCGCCAGGCGGCCGAACAGTCGCATAGCACGGAAGACATCGACAAGTGGCTGATCGTTCACGCCGTGAAGATGCTCAGGGAACGGCGCACCACTGCCCCGGAAACCCGTTTCTTCCTGAGTCAATCCGGAGCCACGATTCTCGACCCCGAATTTCCCGAATGGCTGGCTGACCAGTTGCGCGCACACCAGGTGGTCGGAACCGGCCTGGTCATGGACTTCCCGCTATCCAACCTTTCTCACGACCTCAAAGCGGCCAAGGCGCTGGTTGGCGCTCTGCACCAGATGGACATCGCCATCTGCATCTCCCATTTCCCGGAAAAATCGGCGGCCTTCAAGCTGTTGCGCTATGTCAGCGGAGACTACATCCGGATCGCCAAGCGCCTCCTGAAAAGTGACCGGCAGACCATCATGTCGGTGGTGAACGAGGCGCATAGCGCCAAGGCCAAAGTGATCATTTCCCACATCGACGATCCGAGATCGATCGACCTGCACTGGTCCTCGGGAGGCGACTTGCTGCAGGGGGACTTCATCCAGCCGCCGATCGACAACCTGGACTACGATTTTTCTCAGGTCGTGATTTAGCAACCCACCCGGGTGACTGCTCAGGCGTGTTCGACGCGGTGATTGGGCCACGCCCTGAGGATCGCGTTTACCAGGGTCGCCAGTGGAATCGCGAAAAACACGCCCCAGAATCCCCACAGCCCGCCGAAGACCAGGATCGCCACAATGATCGCGACGGGGTGAAGGCTGACCACCTCGCCAAACAGCAGTGGCACCAACACGTTCCCGTCCAGTGCCTGAATGATCAGGTAGGCAACGCTCACGCCGATGAAATCCGAGCCCCAACCCCACTGAAACCATGCCACCATCACCACGGGCACGGTAACCACGGTTGCACCCACATAGGGGATGACGACCGAGAGCCCCACCAGTACCGACAGCAGCATCGCGTATTGCAGTTCAAAGAAGGTGAATACAACAAAGCTGGCTGCCCATACGATGACGATCTCCCAGAACTTGCCACGCACGTAGTTTGCGATCTGGCGGTCCACATCCCGCCACACCCTTGCCGCGAGCCCGCGTTCACCGGGCATGAAGTGCGTGAACCAATTCGTGATCAGGTACTTGTCCTTGAGGAAGAAAAATACCAGCATGGGCATCAGCACCAGGTACACGACCAGGGTTAAAACACCGACCACCGAGGACAGCGAAAGGGAGAGCACACGTTGACCGAAACCGGCAATCTCCCCCTTGATGCTGTCCATGATCTGCTGCGTCTGATCCGCTGAAACGATCTCCGGATAGCGCTGCGGGAGGGTCATCAATGCGTTTTGTCCCTCGCTGATCATGGACGGCAGCTGCTGTACCAGTTGCGTGATCTGACGCGACACCACAGGCAGGAGTCCGAAAACGACGGCAGTGAGGAACAGCATGAAGGCAATGAATACCACCACCACCGCAAGCAGGCGTGGAGTGCCGCGATCCTCCAGGGCGACGATGAGGCCCTCCAGAAGGTAGGCGATCACCGCGCTCGCCAGCACGGGCGCCAACATATTGCCCATGGTCAGCACGACTGCAAAACCCGCCAGCAGGATCAGCGTCAGGAAAACAATCTGGGGGTCAGAAAAGGTCCGTCGGAACCAATCGGTAATGAGGCGCATCGTTGACTCCGTCAATCACCTTTGTTGCGGTGGGCCTGGTATGCCCCGTGGAACAATTCTTCGAGTTGATCGATCACTTCCACCGCGTCCCTGCCGTGCATCACGTGCGCCGTCATCAGCGACGAGGTCTCGTGCAACAGGATATCGCGATTGAGCATGGGGTAGTTTTGCGCGAGCCGCCGGATAGCGGCCACCACCTTCTCGTCCTCCGGTCGCGGCAGACCGAGGGGTTTGGCGGGCACCTGCTCGCCCGACTGGCCGGGGGTTTCCGCCTGCTGCGCCAGAAAGCGGCCAAAATCCAGCAGGCTTCTTTTCTGGGAGTCGCCCAAATCGCGCAGCAGCGCGAGCAGTTCGCGCTCCGAGGGGTCGAATGTCTGCTTGGGTGGAAGCAATGCGCCGTCCCCGGGAGCGATCAGCGTTCGTCGACCTGGTGTTCGTGACAATAGGCGCGGGCAAACTCGAGCAGTTCCTGCATGACCCGGACACGGAATTTCTGCTTCTGGTGGACGAACGAAAATGGCCTTTCCAGTGGCGGTTCAATCTGCAGCGCGACCAGGGTGCCGAGGCGCAACTCCTTCTGAATGGTGGCGTTGGACACCACCGAGATACCCATACCGGCTTCCACAGCGCCCTTGACCGCTTCCGGGCTGCCCAGTTCCATGGCCACGTTCATACCCTGCTTGCACTCTTCCGTATCGCAGATATAGCTCTGGATGACTTCGCGCGTACCGGAGCCCTCCTCGCGGCAGATGAAAGGGTACTTGAGCAACTCGCGCATGTGCACGCTGGCACGCGTCGCCAGTTCATGCTTGGGCGGAACGATCGCAACCAGGCGGTCGTCGCGACACTTGTCCACGACCAGATTCTTGTTGCTCACCGGCGCCTCGACGACACCGAGGTCTATCGTGTTGTTCTCCACCATCGAGACGATGCCATCGGTATTCGAAACCTTGAGATGGATGGTGACGTCCGGATACTGGGCCCGGAAATCGCCCAGCAGCGCAGGCAGCATGTACTCCGCGATGGTGGTGCTCGCACCAATAGTGAGTGAACCGCTGATTTCGCCGGTCATCTCGCGCACCGCGTTTTCCATCTCCGAGTACAGCTCGAAGATCTTGTCGGCGAACTGGTAGACGGTCTCACCGGCCTCGGTCAGGCTGATGCGGTTGTGGGTTCGATCGAAGAGTCGGGTGTTGAAATATTCCTCCAGCTGGCGCACCTGGAAGGTCACTGCTGGCTGGGTCATGTGCAGGGTTTCAGCCGCTTTGGTGAAACTCAAAAGGCGAGCGACGGTATGGAAAACCTGAAGGCGTCGATCGGCCATACTGCAAACTCCCCTGAGTGCTGGTTATGATTGGGTCAATAAAACGAGCTTATATTATAACCAAATGATGAACGCGCGTCTGCCAGTCGTCTTCTTTCAATACCCGGAAAGTCCGCCCTGACCGAAGGAGGAGTGAGCGGCGATGCTTTCGGTCAGGCAAAAAAACACCGCCTTGTGGGCGGTGTTTTCCACTGACGAGTACGACCTTGGTCAGATGTACATGCAGATGTCAGATTCTCCGGCAAACTCGAAGAAGCGAGCCGCGCCTGCAAACTCGACGCCGTCTACGAAAGACGTGGGGTCCATATCGAATAGATCCACGGTCATCTGGCAGGCGATCAGCTTGACTTCCGCCTCCTGGCAGAGCTCGCGCAATTCTTCCAGGCTGGCCACGCCCTTGCTAGCCATCTTCTTCTTCATCATGGAGGTCATCATCGCCTCCATGCCCGGGAGGGCGGTGAAGATCGTCGGGAACCACTTGTCCATGCCCATCGGCATCGGCATACCCGGATTGCCCAGCGGGGAGACCTTGAGGTCCATGTCTTTCTTCAGCAGCTGCAGGCCGTAGAAGGTGAAGAATATCTCGGTCTCATAGCCGAGTGCGGATGCGGTGGAGGCCAGAATGAACGGGGGATATGCCCAGTCCAGGGTGCCCTTGGTCGCTACGATGGCAAACTTTTTCTCTTCCATCTTTACGCCCTCATTGTCAGGAGGTGAACGGCAGTCCTATCAGGACTTCTTGATCAGGAAGGTGAACTTGCCGCCTTCTTCGCCGGATTCGAGCAGTTCGTTACCGGTTTGCTTCGAAAAGGCCTCGAAGTCCTTGACCGAACCGGGGTCGGTCGCAACGATGCGCAGCACCTTGCCGGACTCCATGCCGGTCAGGGTTTTCTTGGCGCGCAGGATGGGGAGCGGGCAGTTTAGGCCGGACGCATCCAGTTCTTGATCAAAGTCAGCCATTGGCAACCTCCAGGGTGTCTCAGTTGGTTATCGGGATTAAATCGGTGGATTCTTATATTCCAACCGACTGTGAATTGCAAGAAGGCGCCGTCAGAAGCTGCCGGTGCGCAACTGTTGGGAACTCGCGATTTCGTAGCCCTGCCGCGCCCAGGCGATGATACCGCCACGCAGGTTCAGCACATTGCTGACGCCCTGTTGTTGCAGGTAGTTGCAGGCGTGATAAGAGCGGGCACCGCTGCGACAATAGAGCACAATATCCTTGTCCTTCGGGAGATCCTGAAGCTTGAGCGGAATCAGGTGCATCGCCAGATGCTCGGAGCCCGGCAGTATCCCCTGGGCGACCTCCGCATCGCTGCGGATATCCACAAGGACGACGTCTTCGCCGGCCTCAAGGCGGGCCTGCAAGTCGGGCGCGTCGATCTCTTTAACAAGCATTCGTCCACCTCTCGGATTCTCGTCTGGGGCGAAAAAAACCAATCGGCGTAGTATATTATTATGTCCTCATATATTCAAATCGGTCTGACCCCAAACCGAACGACTGCGGGGGACTTTTGACAACATTCGGCCCGCTGGCCTTCAATTGACGGCACCTGAGAAAATGCAACAATTACCCATTTTTTACGATGTAAAACAACAACTTTGCCTGGTGATTGGAGGCGGTGAGATCGCCACCCGCAAGGTCACTCTTTTACTTCGGGCAAAAGCCCGGGTCCGGGTCATTGCGCCGGAGCTGTGTACCAGCCTGCAACGCCTCGCCGACAATGGCAGGGTGGAGCACCTGGCCCGTACCTACCAGCCCAGCGACCTCGATGACGCCACCCTGGTGATCGGGGCCACCAACAATCTCGAGGTCAACCGCGAGATCGCGGTTGCTGCCCGCCGCCAGCGTATCCCGGTCAATGTGGTGGACAACCCTGAGGACGGCAACTTCATCATGCCCTCGATCATCGACCGCTCGCCGGTGGTGGCGGCCGTCTCCACCGGCGGCGCATCACCCGTGTTGGCCCGCCTGATCCGCAGCCGGCTGGAATCGTTGATTCCTGCCGGCTATGGCCGGCTGGCCGAACTCGCGGCCAAGTTTCGCGACCGGGTCAAGGCAAAGATCGACGACCCGGTGCAGCGTCGCCGCTTCTGGGACTGCATATTTCAGGGCGGCGTCGCAGAGCGGGTCTTCTCGGGACACATGCAGGAGGCCGAGGTCCTCATGGAGCGGGAATTGGCCGACACACCGGCCAGCCAGGACGTGGGAGAGGTTTATCTGGTCGGCGGCGGACCGGGCGATCCGGACCTGCTGACCTTCCGCGCGCTGCGCTTGATGCAGCAGGCGGACGTGGTGGTGTATGACCGCCTCGTGGCAAAGGCGGTCCTGGACATGACCCGGCGGGATGCCCGGCGCATCTACGTCGGCAAGGAACGCGACAACCACGCCATGCGCCAGGAGGAAATCAACCAGCTGCTCGCCGATCTCGCCAAGGAGGGGCACCGGGTGCTGCGCCTGAAAGGAGGCGACCCGTTCATCTTCGGCCGCGGCGGCGAGGAGATCGACACCCTGGCCGCACAGGGCGTCCCCTTCCAGGTTGTTCCGGGGGTGACTGCCGCGGCGGGTTGTGCCAGCTATGCGGGGATTCCGCTCACCCATCGTGACTATGCCCAATCGGTCACCTTCGTCACCGGTCATCTGAAAGACAACACGATGAACCTGAACTGGGCTCAGCTGGCGCAACCGGCGCAGACCGTGGTGTTCTACATGGGCCTGAAGGGACTCCCGGTGATCAGCCGCGAACTGCAGGCCCACGGCATGCCCGCCTCGACCCCTGCAGCCCTGGTCCAGCAGGGCACGACACATCAGCAGCGGGTCTACACCGGCACGATCGACACCCTGCCGGAGATCGCCGCGCGCGAACAGCCGAAGCCGCCCACGCTGATTATCGTCGGGGACGTCGTGCAGCTGCATGAGAAACTGGCCTGGTTCAAGGCGCCGGACACATCCGAGCTGGGAGCGACCTCCCCCATCGAGCCCGGTACGGCCCTGTAACCGGTATCACCACCGCCGGGGCGCGCAAGCGTGCCCGGCGCGCCGGGATCCGGGCTCAGCGTTGCCGCCAGCCACCCCCCTGCTGATACCAGTAGCCCGGCCTCGCCTCCTCGACCCAGACGCGCGCGAAAGTCTCGCGGATGTTCTGTTCCCACTCCGGGTGCCCGTTGGCGCGCGCAATCTCGCGATAGAGCGCATCGCGGTCGCGATTCTCCTCGGACACCAGGTCCTTGACCCGCGACCGATCGCGCAATTCCGCCGCCGAGAGATCCCTCACCGCGACCAGCCCGCGCGCGTCGAAGCCGATCACGCCCTTGGCGTAAAACGGCGCCAACTGCGACTGGCGTCGCGCCATCGACGCCCGCAGGCTGTTGATGCCGGGGCTGCTGATATCGATATTGGCCTGCCCCGCCGCTGCAGCCGGAGGAACCAGCACATCCAGAAGACGGCCGGCGATCCACAACGCCCGGTTGCCTGCTTCAAGCTGCGATTGCGGCTGTCCCTGGGGACTCGCGGGTGTTTCCGCCGCTTCCTTACCCAGGACATCGCGCACGATGGTTCGAGCGGCCTCTTCCGCCGCGGCGGCCGGGAAATAGATGTTGATCGTCACGCAGGACGCGAGCACGAAGGCCAGTAGCGGCCACAGCAGGACAGGTCGGGTTGTCGTCATTCGATATTCCTCATTGCATGCTTACATCCTGCAGGCGGATGGACTTCAGTCGGCTCAGCAGATCCGTCCAGCCCACTTCCCGGTTGCGACCGATGACATCGATGCGCGGCAATCCGGCGCCTTTGACCAGATAATAGCCGCCATCCGAGGCCGGGATACCATCGATCCAGGCCCGGCTGCCCCGTTGCCGCACCTTGAGTTCGATGCGGTCGTAGGAGAACTGCTCGAAAAAGCGCAGGAACGAGGCCGACAGCGCGCCTGAGACGCCGTTGCCCAACTCGGTCAGGTTATCCACCGCGCGCTGGCTGATCCGGTGGCGACGATCATCGTCCGGGGTGGAGTAGAGATGCGCATCGAACCGGTCTGGCTGCCAAGCAACCAGGCGCAATTTGCTCACGTCGCCGTCCAGACGCCCCTGGATCTCGCCAAAGGAGAAGGTCTGCGTCAGTTGGTACAAATCCAGGCGCCGAAGTTCCATGTCGGCCTCGAGCACCGGCGCCACGGAATCGAGCTCGCCGAGGCGGACGTTCTGCAGTGTCAGGGTCCCGTCGAACACCTCGACGCCGAGGCCGCCGTCGACAAGCAGATCACCTTGCGAGTAACGCGCTCGCGGCATTCGGCCGGAGACCTGACCCTGCATTCTTGGCCAGCCCAGGTCGGCGCTGAGATCACCCAAAGAGGCTTGCTGAATGGCGATACCGAACCCCACGTCCGGGCCCTCCTCCGTGGCCACCCAACTGAGTTCGCCCACCCGTATATCACCCCCATAGAACGGCAGCACCAGTGGCCGAACCAACCAGGCGAAGCGATCGAAGAGATTGAAGTGCAATTCGGCGCCACCGAAACGAAGCCGCCCGAGCCGACCACTCTCGAAGGCGAGGCGACTGTCGGGACTGGTCCCTGAACCCCGCCAGGCAATGCCGCCGGAAATCCCGTCCAGCGCGAATCCATCCGCGCCCTGCTTCAGTTCCACTCCGTCGAGGCTCACATCCAGCGATTGCGGTTGTCCCTCGCTGAGAGTCAGAGACAGGGTCGCCCCGCCCCGCACCTCCAGATCCGCTGCCGCCGTCTTGCGCAGCAGCGGCTGAACCAATTCCGGGAAGAGCTGCTCCAGGCGGGTCGAGGTAAGCCTGAGTTCCCCGCTCTCCAGGCGCGACCTGCTGGCATCGAACACTCCCTCGCCTTGCGCCTGTAACAGGCGCCCTGCATCCAGCTTGAGACGCTCGATCGCGAACCGTTCGCCCGACAAACCGCCGCGCGCACCGAGCGTCCAAGCCTGCTTCCCGAAATCCAGGAAAACCGGATCGCTGTATAGCTGGCCCTGCTCGACCGACAGCTCGCCAGCCCCGGACCAGGCCTGACTGCCGGGGGTCGTGGCCCTCAGCTTGAACCGCCCCGCGAGTTTTTCGGCCGCCTGCTCGCCGGCGCTGTCGGCATAAGCGACACCGGAAAATCGGCCGCTACCCGAGATGGCCCGCAGCCCCGCCAGGGTCCCCTGCGCAGTGATCTCGAGCGACAGGTCACCGGCAAGATCTCCGACTTGCTGCGCCTGTGCCAACTGCACGATTGCTTGCACGCGGCGCAATGCCATTCCGGAGGCCCTGGCCTGCAGTTTCCAGGTCTCCCCCTTGCCGCTGGCATCGCCCTGCAGGCGACCACCGGCGTAACGCAGCCCGGAAAAGGTAAGCCGCCAGTCAGCGGCGGAATGCCAGTCGAGATCGACCGTCACGCTCTGAGGCCCCCAGGGACTGTCAGCCATTTCCAATTGCGCGCCCCGGCAATCGAACGCCGGCCAGGGGCGCTGCGATCCGGCGCATTCGAAGACCGCATCACGAATCGGCTTGTCGAGGCCGGCCAGCTCGATGCGTTCGATCCGGATGGTGAGGTCCTGCCGGTCACCATGGTTCACCAGCACGACGCTCAGGCCCTCTGCCGTTGCCGCCTCATGCTCCAGGTCGGAGATCCCCAACTGCAGGCTCACCTGCCCCTGGGACCAGGCCAACGCGGCAAACAAACAGGCTGCAGCGAACCCCGCAAGCAGGCGCGGGTAAAGGGAGCGCTTTGCATTTGAAGCGACAGGCATGCTGGCAGCATAACCCGGGATGATGTCGTTACAATCGCGACATGCCGGACAAGATATTCATCTCCGATTTGCACCTGTCCGAGTCCCGGCCGGAAACAACCCGCCTGTTCGAGCGCTTCCTGTCCGAGCGGCCCCATCCGGGGGATCAGCTGTACATCCTGGGGGACATGTTCGACGCCTGGGTCGGCGACGACGACGACGCCCCACTTGCCGAGCGTGTCCGGAGCGCGCTGCGCAAGCTGTCAGACCGGGGCGTCGAGGTCCTGATCCAGCGCGGCAATCGCGACTTTCTCCTGGGCAGGCGATTCATGCGCGAGACCGGCGCGACCCTGCTGCCGGATCCTTATCTCACCGAAGTGGCCGGAAAGCCTACCCTGCTGATGCACGGTGACCTTCTCTGCAGCGACGACCTTGCCTACCAGAAGGCGCGTCGCAAGCTGCGCAACCCGCTGTTCCAGTGGCTGGCCCTGCGCCGCTCACTCGCCGCGCGTCGTCGCCTGGCCGCCGAGTACCGTCGCCGCAGCGGCGAGGTCACTGCCATGACGGCGGCGGACATCATGGACGCCAACGAACAGACCATCCGCGAATTCCTGCAACGCCACCACGCCGCTCAGCTTATCCACGGGCATACCCATCGTCCGGCCGTGCACCAACATCCGCTCGCGGATGGCAGCGCCGCGCAACGCTACGTGCTCGACGAATGGCATGCGGAGCATGCGGCCGCCTGGGTGGATGACGGCACTCAGCTGCAGCGGGAAGAAATCAGGCCCTGAAAAACGCTGCCTGCGGTCCGGCTCCGATGTTTACTACGGGTCGCGCCTAGACGCCCGGGATCACAGTGGAAACAGGCCGTCCGTCTCCGGAATCTGACGGACCCAGGGCTTTTGGTTCGCAAGCTCCTCGGGGAGTTCCCGGGCCGCAGACCGGGCCTCGGCGATGGAATCGAAGGTACCGTATAGCAGTACGTGCCAGCGCTTGCCCCGGTACTCGGACACGTGGATAGCGCTGTCCGACTGCAATCCATGCCGCCGGATGAACCTGGCCAGCGACTCGCGTTTGTAAGCACCCATGAGCTGCAGGGTGTAAGCACCCAGCTGTTGCGCCTTCTCCCATTGTCTTGCCTTCCCGGCCTGGGCAAGGGTTTCGAGCAGGTCGGCGCGGGCAAGCTGCTCCTGCACACCCCCCAGGTCCGCGGCAAGCGCCCTGAGTCGCACATCGACCTGCGTTTGCGACGCCAGCAGCTCGGCACTCTTCTGTTGCTGGTCGCGGCGCTCGCGCGCGAGCGCCGCCACAGCATCGGACAGTTCGGCGAACTGTGCGGGCAGGTCCGGATCGACACCGGCATTGAGTTCTTCGACATGCCGATCGAGTTCACTCAGGGCGCCACCCAGCCGGGCCACCTCCGTGCGCATCCCGGTGACTTCCTTTCGCAGCGCCAAGCTGTCGTCGGCAGCCTGAGCCTGGAGCACCTTCGCCTCGGTCTGTTCTGCCAAGCGCGCCTCGCCCCCGTCCATGTAAGGCTCGAGCAGTAAAAACAGGGGCATCGCGGCAACCAGCAACAGCAATACCAGGCCGAGCACTGAGCGCTGTTTCAGGCGCTGCTGCAGATCCTCCGTATCGTTCAGTTGCGTGAGCTGGCGCGCCGCCAGGGCCTTGGCCTGCTCCTCCTGGGCCTGCTGCCACTCCGACAGCCGGACCTCCAGGCCTTGCAGATGCTCCTGTTGCCGCCTGGCATTGCCGACCGACTCAGTGAATTCGGCCCGCAATCGCCGCAGCTGCTCCTGCAGTTCTTCGCCGGCACTGTTTTGCGCCTGGATACGATCGACCAGCCCCTCGTTCCCGGCAATAACCGTGTTCAGCCTTTCATCCAGCCCGTCGTTTCTCTTTTCCAGGGTCGCAAGGCGTTGCAGGTGCTCACCCTGGGATTTTTCCAGGCGGTCGGTTCTCGTATCGAGGTCGTCGAGCCGGCGATGCGCGTCGGGTATCGCCAGTCTCTGCACGCCCTCCGACAGAGAGGCCAGCTCTGCGCTGAGATCCTCGACCTGTCTGGCATGCCCGGCCAACTGCGCCTCCAGCGGTTCGATACGCTTGCGCAGTTCGTCCAGGAGGTAGCGGTCTTCCCCGTGGTCGGTGCCGAGGGTCGCAAGCCGTTGTTGCGCCGACTGTTGCGACGCCTGCAGCTCCGTGATGCGGTCTTGCAGCCCACCGACTTGCCCACGAATCGCCTGCATGGCCTCTTCGGCGGCCTCCAGCCGGGCAAACCGGGCATCATCGTGGCGCTGTTTCTCCTCGTTTTTCGCCTCAACAGCGTCGTTACGCGCGCTGATCGCGGTCGTCACCTGTTCCAGGCGGGCATTCTGTTGCTGGGCCGAGGCGACATCCTGGCCGAGTTTTGTCAGCCTGCCCGCATGCTCCTGCCGGAACTGGGTCAGTTCCGAGGCGTAGGCCTCCAACTCGCGGATGCATGCAGCGAGCGCCGTTCCCTCATGGGTCTGGCGTGACAGGTTTTCCTGCAGGCCACGGATTGCGTCGCCCAGTTCATCGATGCGCCGAGCCTGTTGCAGGCGATCCTGCGAGAGCAACTGGAATGCCTCGGATGCCGCCGGGTCCGGCCATTCATCGAGCCGCCGATTGACCGCAGCGACCTCATCGCTGAGCCGTGCGAACTTTTTCCGGAGTTTCTGTTTTGCAGCTTTGTCAGAGTTCATAGGCAGAGCCGGGCGACGGGAAACGATCGTGAAAAGGAAATGTGAAATCCTGGCCAAGGCCCGTTGCAGGCGCAGGCTTTGGGCAACCGCCGCGGGGGCTCCATTCTTCGTGAGCCCTTGCCCTTGGCAAACGGTTATCGACTCTATACCAAGGCGCCTGTGCCGGGCCAGCCGCTCGCTGATTCTCGTCGGCGAACTGCCTGTTACTACTCTGCTTCCAGACGAATCAGAAGGACGCTGGCGCCAGATAGTCTTCGGCAGGCTCGAGTTCACCGCCTGAACCGGTTACTTTTGGCACACCAGTGATTCACTGAAACATCGAAACAGCAGTCAAAGGCAAAAGCAATGACCAGAACCTTTCAGCCGGCAAGGGCAAAGAATGCAGCCGCCTGGATCCTGCTGTCGTTGGCATCTGTCTCGGCGACGGGGATGCAGGCCATGCTACCGGTCGCGGATTTCGAAGAGGGCCTGCCACCCGGCACCGAGGAGCGCCACTTCGAGGGTCGGACGCAGTACCGCGTGGTCGAACTCAACGGTCAGCAGGTGCTCAGTGCCACAGCCGAGGGAACCGCCTCCGGACTGATCTTTCCACTCCGATTCGACCCATCCGAATGGCCTTTACTCGAGTGGCGCTGGATGATCGACAAGGTCCTCGAGAAAGGCGATGCCCGGGTGAAGCAGGGCGACGACTACGCCGCGCGCGTGTATGTGATCTTTCCTCACTGGCTCCCGCTCAGGACCCGTTCGATCAACTACATCTGGGCCAACCGGCTGCCGCGCGATACAGCCCAGGCCAACACCTTCACCAGCAACGCGATGATGCTTGCGTTGCAGTCTGGCGAGGATCTGAGCGGGGAATGGGTAAGCGAGCGTCGCAACCTGGTCGAGGATTACCGACGGCTGTTCGGCCAGGACCCGCCCGACGAGGCACTGGTCGCGGTGATGACCGATACCGACCAGACCGGGGAATTGGCGCAGGCCTGGTACGACACAATACGCCTGCTGCGTTAGCCGCCGGCCCCCAATGTTTTTGGCTCGCGCTCACGATCTTCGGAATGCCGCGCTCGCATGAGCCCTGTGCAGAAGCGCCTGGAGCGCAAGGGCCTGGCTACACAAAAACGAAGGACAATCCCGGTGGGCGGCGCCAGGAACACGGTGGCGTTTGACAAGTGAGATACATGGTATATCGTTTGTATACACATCTTCACTTTCGGGGAGCTCGAAAGAGACTGCATGTTGCTTCGCTCAGTCCGGACCAGTCTGTACTTCATCCTTGTCCTGGCGGCGGCAAGGTTCACACACGCAGACACGATTCCCGATCTCGGCACTGGCATCCAGGAAACGCTGCAATCCCTGCAGCCTGCCGAATGGAATCAAATCAACGCCGGCAGACACCCCGCCCTGACGATTGGCGGCCGCATCACGATCGAGGGATGCCAGAGCTACCCCTATCACGACAACAACAGCGAAGAGCTTGGGTTTCACCGCCTTGCCAGCGACCTCGTGGCGGGTTTGCAGCAGGGGCTCCAGTGCATGGCCGGTCTGGGGCCGATGGGCAGACTGCACCCCTATCACGAGCAGAACGCACGCCGTCTCATCTATTTGCTGAATGACGATTCCGGTAAAGTGCTGCGTTGCGTGGAGGACCGGACTTTTGCCTATGCGGTGGCACATCCCGCGGAGGCCCCCGGGGCCGACAACGAGATCCTGATCGACACCTACCGCATCAGCGGCTTCCTCTCGCGCAAGTTCGATCGAGCCACCTACCGCGACTTTTTCAATCTCAGCGAGCCGTTGATCGAGGATCACCTCACCGGCAAACCACTGCACGTCGATGGCATGCACCGCTATCGTAAGCTGCCCGCGCTGATGTTCCACGAGGTGACCCACTGGTTGGGTTACGAGCACACCAACCTGACCGCCGATGTGGTCGACCTCTATGAGACCTGCTGCTTTGCAGGCAGTGATCATATTTCCGATGCAGCCATCAACAGAGGCTTCCAGCAACGCGCCTGCGGCATCTTGAAAGATCCGGATCTGTGGCAGGCCAACCAATCCAACCGAAAAAAGCTCTGGTACAGCAAGCGGTACTACCGACTGAAGCGGGAGATCAGGAAAGCTTCCGATTGAGCCGACCACCAAAGCGAACCGGACCCGGCCACCCTGGATCGAGGCAGTCCAACAGCGCCCCGGATGCAGCGATGCCGCCCGCCCGCATCAGGCATCGATCGGGATCAGGCGGCTACCGATCGGCTTGGGTTGTCATCCAAAGGGTACCGCCGCAAGCGGGCCGATCAGAGTGACTCTATCCGGTAACTCACCGAAATTCGGGCCTGTCCTCCCGCTGGGAGCGAAACGATATCGGGACCGGCATTGACCGTCTCGACACAGATAAACCGCTCATAGTCCTGGTCATCCAGGTCGGCCATCGCCTTGGTTGTGTCGATCCAGGGATTCCACACAACCGCACTCGCACTACCCTCGTGCTGGATGTGGATGCGGCGCCCGAGGCTTGCATCGTCGATCGCCAGTTCGCCGATCTGTCCATGATAAATGCGGTCAGCCTCGCCGGAGATCGAAACAGGCCCGGATTGAATCTCTTGCGCGGAATCGTTGAGCTTGTCGATGTAGGCGACACCATCGAGCCCATCGACATCGACTTTGGCGATATCACCGACCGCGAAGTAGGTATGGAATCCCTGCGTCAACTGCACGGCCGAATCGCTGGCGTTGGTCGTCAGCATGACCAGCGACAGCGTCTCGCCAACCGTCACTACAAGCTCCAGTGCCAAGGGCACGGACCAGTATTCGTAGGCCCCAGGCGCAATCGCAAAGCCCAGCTTCAACTCGATATCGCCATTGTCGAGCTGCCGACTGCCCGTGACCCGCCACTGGCTTGTGCGTGCCATACCATGTCCAGGCCCACCGTTCCCATTGGGGTCCGATCCGAACCACGGCCAGCAGATCGGAATACCGCCCTTGATGGCCTTGCCGGCCTGCCGGTAAGCCTTTTCACTGACAAACAGCAGATCAGCCTTTGCCGAGGCGGGCCGGAAAGACAACACCTGACCGGCGTAGGTGCTGATGGTCGCGCTCGCCTTAAGCGATGTGACGACGGCCTGAACCAGATCACCTGGACCCGTTTCAAAGGCCAATTGACCGGCTATACCGAAGCGACGATTCAGCTCAGTGATATCCATCCTGTATACCTCACGATTTACACGCTACTTGGAGGACAGCCGTCATCTCAATCACCGAGGCGGGTGCCGACAACGGAAGTCGGGTGCCGTCAGTATAGAGGGGCCTGTGGCTGCGGATCACCCCTTCGATTCCTGACGGGAGCTGGCAGTGCCTGTTGGCCAGCACGAGAGGCTTGGCGGTTTCCGTGAGTCGAGGCTTCTCGCCGGGTCGAGGTGCGGCCAGCAGCCGCCTTTCCGCTGATTGGCAGTGCGGCTAACCAAGCGACGGCGCAGAGCGGTCCCCAGCTTCGCGGACGCACATCCAATGCCATCTTTCCAGACCAAGACCTGCTTGGTGGACTACTTTTAGAAGATTGGCCGCGCTAATCCGCAGTGCCAATTTTCCCAAACACGAAAAACATCCGGAGGGGGAAGATATGACAACGAAATTTCAAATGCTTGGTTTGGGGGTAATGAGCCTTGTGCTCGGTGTCTCCCTCAGTGTCTCGACCGCCTACGCCGAGACCGAATCTTCGAAGGCGCGAGGGGGACAGCTCTACGACAAGTGGTATGCCATGATTGGCGCTTCGGCGCCCGACAACATGCATCCGCTTTATCCGGCGAATGGAAAATATGCGTCCAAACCCCAGAGCAATTGGCGCTGCAAAGAGTGTCATGGCTGGGATTACCAGGGGGCGAATGGGGCGTACAAGTCGGGCAAACATGCGACTGGCATCAAGGGGATCGATGGCGCTGCAGGCCGCAATGCCGATGAAATCGTTGCATTGTTGAAGGCCCCGGAGCATGGGTACGGCGACAAACTGTCGGATGCCGACCTTCAGGACCTCGCGACATTCATCAACGCCGGCCAAGTGAACATGGACAATTACGTCGATCGGGCCAGCAAGAAGCCGCTTGGCGGCGACATGGCCAAGGGCGCGGCCTACTACAACACGATGTGCGCCCAATGCCACGGCCGGGATGGCAAGCAGCCAAAGGGCATGAAGTCATTCGGCAAACAGATGGGCAACCCCTGGGAGGTCATGCACAAGATTCTCAACGGCCAACCGGACTCTGATATGCCAGCGCTGCGCGCCCTCGAGCGGCAGGTGGTGGTCGATATCATGAGTCATCTGACGACGCTGCCGGAGTGATGCGGATCGAATCGCAGTGTTCGCAGGCGTCCTGTCGCTGCGGATGAATCTGCTTGCCGCTTCAGCCAGTATTCGGCATCAAGGGCCGCCGATCGTGGCGGCCTTTGCGTTTCCCACTTCGGCCAGAAGCGGAAGTACCGCGAAAAGGAAGGCCGGACCGCCAGCTTCGACTGGCGTGTTTGAGTCCTACAACAAGGTTCCACCATCTCCAGCTTTTATCTGTTGCTCCGTCCGGGTCTGCGGGTAGTCGATGATCAGGGCCGGAAAGTATCCCGCCAGCCTCCTATTGCTGATCATCGGGAAACGCAAACAGAGATCGGCTTTTGCCATTGCTTACTGGCCCAGCTCGAAGAAGGGCGCCAGCGAGAAATAGCCAATCAAGGCGGCAAACAGTAAATACAGAACGAAACGCAGCGGATTGCGCACAAACCGTTGAATGATCGTTTCCGCCTTGCCTGAGTGGCACTGCTCCCGGTAAGCGGCGCGCATCTGCCTGGCATGTTCTATCTGAAACGCATCGATCAGCGCGCGCGCCTCGGCGTGCCGCTCATCGTCGTTCACCCAGATCCCTGCAACCGAGATGCCCCAATTGCCTGCATGGGTCTCGTAGTATTCGAAACCATGTTCATCCAGGAGGCGACGGATAGCGTCGCTCTCTTGTTCGGGCACGTCTTTCAGTTTGAAAACGAGTTTGGCCATGCGAACGGATCCGTTGCCGGGGTTGAAGAGAATCTTTGCATCTTTGCAAGCTCGTCGCGCTGAAAAAGGGATCAACGATTTTTCAAAGAGATCGCTTTTCAGCGGTCACCGTCGGGACGTCCGCCCGGTTCGCGTGAAGAGGCCTTTCAGGTGGCATCACGACCACCATGATGCAGGGGGCGACAGCCGGCGGGAAGCCGGCCCTCGTTGGTATCCGGCCAATGTCGCGCCAGAGGCCAAGCGATGCCCCGGGAACAGGCTCCCGGGCTGCAGCTGTCAAACCGGAATCACGAGTTGGAGAGTACGAATCTAACGATTTCGTTGACCACTTCATCCTCGATGCCCAGGTAACCATGATGACTCATCGCATTACAGGGTTTGGATTGCTCCCGACCACCACTGAACATCTTCACTTCCACCACGGCAGCATTGACCAGCCCGGCTTTGATATGGCCAACATCCCCGGGCCGGGTTTTTGCGCAGCCATCGTTTTCGTGATGGGTGATCAATGTGGGAATTTTCACGTGACTGAGTCCAAAGTCGGTGACGGCTTGTCCTTTCCCATCACCGACGGTCATGCTCGAAGTCAGCACCAGCCCGTGCGGCGGCTGTTGCGATGCGATGGCGATGTTGGTGGCGGACTCGGTGCCACGGCTCGTGCCAACAAGCCAGATCGGCACATCGGTAAATTCACGCAGTTTGGTGATCACAGCGTCGATGTCCTGCACGTGTGCCGATGAGCTTCGGAAACCGCCGAGCATCCCCCTCTTTCCCTGATGGGAGGACGGTGCATCGACGGTAGCCACCATCAGACCGTGTTTGGCGAAATCCTCGCGGGTTCGCACGAGGAAGTTATTTTTGCCCCAATTCATACCCGGCCGGCCGAATAGTCCCTTCTGCAGATCGAGTGCTCCCTTGCCGCCGGCAAACAGGATGACGGCCGCTTTCGGGTTGTCCGGTTGAATCAGCAGGAACTTCTGGGTGACTCCACGGGGGCTCTCAAGCTCGACGAGTTGCTCGGCAAACAATGGGAAACTGATCAGCAGGGCGAGCAGGCAAACGAGGATTCTTATCTTCACGAAAAATACCTTTTGATTGTTTTCCACGCAGGGGTGCAGAGGATTCAAGATAGCAAGAGCGATCGTCCATTTACAGCCGCAGGCAGAACTCCACCGGCGCAATCCGGATGTCCGCTCCGGTTGCCAACGAGGCCCTTGAGAGCCACTGAAGAGGAACGGCTCAGCTCCGCTGGCACATCCCCTCGAGCCGCTCCAGCTCCGCCTCGCTGAAACCGGCCTGCCGGCGCGCCTCCTTGTGCAGCGGACAGCGGATACCGCCCTTGAAGTAGTCGTTCAGCAGCTCGAAATAATGGGTTTCGGGGTCGAGCCCGCGTTGCTCGCACAGGTAGCGGAACCAGCGTGAGCCGGCCTCGACGTGGCCGACCTCCTCCCGCAGGATGATCTGCAGAACCCCGACGGTGCGCTCATCGCCGATCCGCTCGAAGCGTTTGATCATCCCCGGGGTCACATCCAGGCCGCGCGCCTCCATCACCCGCGGCACCAGGGCCATGCGACGCAGGGGGTCGTCGGCGGTCTTCTGCGCCAGTTCCCACAGGCCGTTGTGCGCCGGGAAGTCGCCGTAGGCGTGGCCCAGTTGCTGCAGACGTTGCTGCAACAGGCCGAAATGCTTGGCCTCCTCGGCGGCCACCTGTAACCAGTCGGCGTAGTAGCCCTCGGGCAGCCCCTGATAACGGCAGGCCGCATCACAGGCAAGGTTGATCGCATTGAACTCGATATGCGCCACTGCGTGGATGAGCGCTGCTTGCCCCTCCGGGGTGCCAATGCGGCGATGCGCCAGCTCTGCGGGCGGCACCAGCACCGGCTGGAGCGGTCGACCGGGGGTTTGCACGTCGGGCACGGGGCGTGCCTCGAGAGACAATTCACCGGCCTGATAACGCCGGTACAGCTCGCTGGCAGCCGCCTGTTTGCGCGCCGGGTCGGCGAGCATCAGACAGTCATAAGCGGCTCGATAGAGATTGTCAGTCATGCTCTGCCTGGATTCCCTGGACACAGGAATACCCCGTTAAATGATAGACTTCGCGCCACTCGATTCAGCGTTCCCGTGCGAGGGCAGACACTTGGGCGACATCAACTTTCACCGCCATTACAGCCGTAACACCATGGTTCGGCTGGTATTTCTCATCCTGGTGGCGGGCGGCCTGGGCTACTGGCAATGGGACTACGTCAACCAGATTTACCTCCAGGACCAGCTCACACGAGTCGGCTGGATCATCAACGGCACCATCGTCGCCCTCTTCCTGGTCGGCATGCTCCGCATCTCGATCAGCCTGCTCGGCTACGCCCGCGAAGAGAACGCAGTCATCCGTTTCATCCGCAACCAGTCGCGGCGACCGGACGAACCCCTCAAGGGACTGCCGGCCAACTCGCTGATGGCCCGTCGCTACCGCACCCTTTTAGAGTTGCACGAAAGTCACACCCCGATCAATCAGAACGCCCTCGCCTCCACCCTGGTGGCAGCAGAGAGCACCCGCAGCAGCCTGGCCCGCTTCGTCAACAACATCCTGATCCTGACTGGCGTATTCGGCACCATCGTGTCGCTGTCGATCGCCCTGGTCGGGGCATCTGACGTGTTGGAAAACGCGATCGATGCGAGCGGCATGGGCATGGTCATCCATGGCATGTCCACGGCCCTCTCCACCACCATCACCGCGATCGTCTGCTATGTCTTCTTCGGCTACTTCCACCTCCGCCTGAGCGATGCGCAGACCAACCTGATCAGCGGCATCGAGCAGGTGACCACCAACTACCTGATGCCCAAGTTCCAGGTCCAGACGGACACCGTGCTGTACGAGTTCACGGGCCTGATCCGCTCGCTGCAGACCCTGGTGGCGGAAATGCAGAAATCGCAGGCCGCATTCAAGCAGACCGAGGATCACATCGCCGCGACCCTCGAGCATCACCGCGACAAGGTCGACAGCCTCAAGCAGGACATGGGCACCATCACCCGCCTGCTGCGCCTCGGCTTCCGCCTGCGTGACGACGAATGAACGACGACGGCTTCATCGACCTGCGCCTGAATCGCCAGGAAGGCCAGGTCAACGAGAGCTTCTGGCCTTCCTTCACCGACATCATGACCACGGTCGTGATGATCTTCCTGATCGCGCTCGTCGTGCTGTTGCTGCGCAACATGGAACTGGTCAACCAGCTGCGCTCCACCATGGAAGCGGAACGCATCGCCGCTGAACTGGCGCGCGCCACCGGGGAGGAAAAGGACAGCCTGTCGATGGCGCTGCACCGTGCCCGGGAACGTGTCGATCAGCTGCGCCTGGAGGTGCTGCGACTCCGGCAGAAGGGCCTGGAACGCGAGTCGGTGATCAGCGAACAGCTCGTCAGCATCGGCGATCTCACCAGCCAGCGCGATGAACTCAGCCGGGAATCGTCGCGGCTCACGCTCACGCGCCAGCAACTCGAGAGCGATATAAAGAACAAGGAGGCGCGCCTGCGCACCCTGACCCAATCGCTGCGAAATCGCGAGATCGAGCTCCAGACGGCACGTGACGACGCCCGCAGCCTGCAGGCCAACATCGACAGCCTTCAACTCAGCCTGAGGGAATCGCAGGACCAGGCGAACCAGCTGCAGGATCAACTCAGCTCCAGCAGCCAGGCCCTCGAGAGTGCGCGCAAGAGCACACAGGAACTGGATCGCAAGTACCTCGTACTCGCGGGTGACTACGACAACCTCCAGGTCAAGTACGACAAGCTGGTGCGCCCGGCCCGCTCTTCCCAGGGCCGCCACCTGGTCGAGGTGCGCTACTCGAAGAAGCTGGGCAAGAAGAACATCTCCTGGCGCGAGGGCAGCAGCGGCGAGTTCCAGACGATATCGCGCCGCAGACTCGACCTGGTGCTGACCCGCCTGATGCGTGAGCATGCCGACGGGCTGTACGTGAAGGTCATCTTCCCGGATAACAGCGGACTGTCCTACAACGAGGCCTGGGAATTCACCAACCATCTGCATACCAGCTACGACTATTACTTCCGTGCGGATGCGCGGGACAGCCCGATCGAGCAGAAGGAAACAAAGGAACAAAGCGGCGGCCAATGATTGCGGTCAACCTGGTCACCGGGTTCCTCGGCACCGGCAAGACCACGCTCATCCGGCACCTGCTGCAGCACAAGCCCGAGCAGCAACGTTGGGCGGTACTGGTCAACGAGTTCGGTGAGGCGGGGGTCGACGGTCTGCTGCTCGACGAGACCGGCGTGGCGATCGAGGAGGTCGCCGGCGGTTGTCTCTGCTGCGTGGCGGCGCCCGCCTTCGGGGTGGGTCTCAACCGCCTGATCCGGCAGCAGCGGCCGGATCGCATCCTGATCGAACCCAGCGGCCTGGGACACCCGGCACAGATTCTGGAACAGCTGCGCTCGCCGCTCTACCAGGGGGTGCTCCATCTGCAGGCCACCCTGTGCGTCATGGATGCACGCCACCTCGACTCGGCGCGCCACCGCGAGCATCCCAATTTCATCGACCAGATTCATCTTGCGGATATCCTGATCGCCAACAAGGCGGACGCTTACAGCGAGGTCGACGAGGACCGCTTGCTGACTTTCGCAGCCACCCTGGAACCGCGCAAGGCGCGCATCGTGATCACCGAGTACGGCATTGTTGACCCCGCCCTGCTGTCGCTGGGCGCGGAGGAACACAGCGCCTGCTTCCCCGAGGCGCACGCTTACCTGCTGGCGCAGGCGCCCGGCATCCCCAAGGCGGAGGCCGCGCAACGGGACTGGCTGAACTTCGAGGGAAAGGCGGATGGGTATTACCGCGCGGGCTGGCTGATCGGCTCCGGATACGGATTCGACCGGGAGGCCCTGCTGGCGTGGCTGGACGCCCTGCCGCAGGAACGCATCAAGGGACTGTTCCGGTGTGAAGCAGGTGATTTCAGCTACAACCGCGCCGGTGGGGATTGCGAGACCCGGGCTGCCGCCGCCGGCGAGAGTTCTCGCCTGCAGCTGATCGACTCCCGGCCGATGGACCTTGCCGAGCTGGAGCTGGCATTGCGTGGGCTTGCGCTCGACGATAGCGGCACCCGCTGAGCGGTAATTCTCAGGTCGGCGCCTTGCGCATCTTATGCGCCACCTGATCGCGCAGATAGACGGGCAGCGCCTGTTCGGCCGGCACCCCGCTGCCTCGCTCGAAATCCGCTGCCGCAAGCGTGGCCACATCGCGCGCATGCACGCTTGCCTCGGGGTAACGGGCGACCGCAGCGCCCCCCAGCGAGGCCTCGAGCTGATCCCCATAGGGTGATACCCCACTGCCCGCCACGACCCACCCGCTGAAGCCGGGTGGCAGCGAGACATCCGCGACGCCACTGACCCGTTCCGGGGCAGCGAACTGCATCCGGCCGCCCTGCCCCTCGCAGGGGGCCCAATACAGCTCACCCATGCGGGCGTCGAACACCGCCAGCACCCGTGCATCCCCTGTCCCGAGCATCACCCCCTGGGCCAACGCCAGCAAGCTGGAGACCGGCGCAACCGGAAGGTCAGCGGCGACAGCCAGGCCCTGGGTCACCGCGGCAGCGATGCGCACCCCGGTAAAGGAACCCGGGCCACGCGCGAAGGCGAGCCCATCGAGCTGGGCAAGCGACAGCTCGGCCTCAGCCAGCAGCCCCTCCACCATCGGGAGGATCAGCTGCGAATGCTGACGCGCCGCGACCTGGTAGGACTCGGTTACGGCGTCATCCAGTAACAGGGCGGCCGAACAGGCCTGCTCGGTGGTATCGATCGCGAGAATCTTCATGCCCGTATTCTAACCCGCGCACCCTAGTGGGCTGCTTGGTAAGTTCGGTTACTCGAAGAAGGCCAGCGCGACCGCCGGATCGCGGGTCCGTGCAAACGCCGGCATGGCGTCCAGGAAGGTATGCCCATAGGACTTCTTCAGCATCCTGGGGTCGCACAGCACCAGCACGCCTCGATCGGTGACATCGCGGATCAGCCGCCCGGCCCCCTGTTTGAGTGCGATCGCCGCCTGCGGCACCTGGTAATCCATGAAGGGATTGCCGCCGCGCGCCCGAATCGCATCCAGGCGCGCCTGCAGGACCGGGTCGCCCGGCGAGGCGAAGGGCAGCTTGTCGATCACCACCAGCGAGAGCGCCTCGCCGCGCACATCCACGCCTTCCCAGAAACTGGCGGTGCCCAGCAGCACCGCGTTGCCATGCTTCACGAAGCGGCGCAGCAGCTCCGCCTTCGGCATCTCGCCCTGCACCAGGACCGGGTAACCGAGATCGGCCTCCTCCAGTAGGTCGGCCGCCTCGTTGAGCGCGCGGTAACTGGTGAACAGCAGGAAGGTCCGTCCGCCGCTGGCCTTGATCAGCGCCGTCGCCTCGCGCATCACCGCCTGCACATAGCCACGATCACTCGGCTCCGGCATGCCCTGCGGCACATACCACAGTGCCTGGTGTTGGTAATCGAAGGGGCTGTCCCACTTGCCGGTGCGCGCCTCGACGATGCCCAGCTGGCGTTGGAAATGGTCGAAGCTGTCGCCCACCGCCAGGGTGGCGGAGGTGAATATCCAGCTCGCGGGGTGTTGCAGCATGGTGTTGCCGAATACCTCCGCGATGTCGATCGGGGTGCTATTGAGACGCAGGCTGTGGCCGAACACCTCGAACCAGCGCACGACTTCTTCGGCCGCCGAGGGTGTACGCAGCTCGCCGAGCAGCCTGCCCAGGGAGCGGGCCCGTTCCAGGCAGCTGTCGAGGCCCTTGCCGCGTCCCTGGACCGTATCCAGCATGCCCTCCAACTCATCCAGTCGCGCGGCCAGTGCCTCCAGGGCCTCCTGGATAACGCTCTCGTCCTCGATCTCCGACCAGGCGCCGCGCGTTGGCTGGCGCTCGAACGTCAGGCGCAGATCCTTGCCTGCCTTGTCCACGGTGTCGATCTGGTCGAGCAGCCTGGGCAGGTCGCCGGCCTCGCGGTGGTACTCGGCGCGGGTGTCCTGCGCCAGTTCGGTGATCTGGCGGGTACTCAGGGTGGCGCCGAAGAAGTTGCTGGCGACATCCGGCAGTTGGTGGGCCTCATCGATGATGAACACCTCCGCGGCCGGCAGCAGCTCCCCGAAACCGGTATCGCGGATGGCGAAATCCGCGCACAGCAGGTGATGGTTGATGACCACCACGTCCGCCTCCTGGGCGCGGCGCCGAGCCTCCACCAGGTGACACTTGCTCCAGGCCGGGCAGTCCTGGCCGAGGCAGTTCTCGGTGCTCGAGGTGACCAGGGGCCAGACCGGCGAGTCCTCCGCCACCTCGCCCAGCTCGGCGATATCCCCACGCTCGGTCGCATGCGACCAGTCTCGCACCTTGAGCAGCGCGCGCAGGGTATGGTGGGGGTGGCCGCGGCTGTCCAGCAGCGCCAGTTCCATACGATGGATGCAGAGATAATTCGCCCGGCCCTTGAGCAGCGCGGTGCGGGCGGGGCTTGCCAGGATATCCACTACCCGCGGCAGGTCGCGCAGGAACAGCTGGTCTTGCAGGTTGCGCGTACCGGTGGAGACGATGACCTTCTTGCCCGACAGAAGCGCCGGCACCAGGTAGGCAAAGGTCTTGCCCGTGCCGGTGCCTGCCTCGACGATCAGGTTTTCTCCATCCTCGATCGCGTCGAGCACGGCCTGCGCCATCCCGACCTGCTGCGGGCGATGCGCGAATCCTTCCACCTGGCGCGCCAGTTGCCCATCCGGGCCGAGTACGTCCTCAATATCCGAAAACACCGGCGCGATCAGTCTGCCTGGTTGTCCCAGGTTTCCTCTTGTCTCCCATTGACCGCGTCCCATACCAGCTCGCCGAGGATCTTGAAGCGCGCCACAGACATTGCGCCACGCTTGGCGCGGTTGGCGCTGGAACGATCAAGATATTCACTCAGGTCGTCGCGATGGGCGCGGTAGATCTCGTAGGGCTCGTAATTCTCATCCATGAGCACCAACACCACCGCGTCCCACTCCTGGTTCACCTTGAGCTGCCCGATGCGCTCGCCGCCCTTGCTCTCGTCGAAGATGGTGCGCGACTTGATCTGGATACGCTCACCTGACGCCGGATCCAGCGCATCCCAGCCGCCCTGCTCCTCGCTCCTGGGTTCGAGCGAAAGCAGGCGGATGGCATCATGCTCGGCGATCTCGGTACTGACACCGGGCAGAGGTTTCCCCATGGCCCGGCGGTATTCCGCTGCGAGCTCGCGCGCCTGGGCAATCAGCTTGTCTGCGGCATACGGGGGAGACACATCGCCATCCTGCGGGGAAAAAAACGAGTTTAGCAGCCTGGCGCATCCGGGACTGCGTCAAATTGCGCGGACTCCTAGTGTGGTGAGTCAGAAGTTCGTTGCATTTCAGAGCCCCACAAACGGGCCAAGACAAGGCGCAGTCCGAAGGGAATGGCAGGCCCTTTGCGAGGACTGTAACGCAGTATTGGCCCGTTTGTGGGGCTCCCTTCGGGCGCGGCTGTGCGGGCCCATGGCGTTGTTGCCCTTGCTTGAAAGGGGTGCAGCCATTCCTGCGCAAGCGCGCCTAGCCATGGGCCCGCACAGCCACGCTGAAACGTAACGAACTTCTGACTCACCACACTAGCGCCGCACCCGTGCCCGCTCGCTCGCCTGGCGGGCGCCTGCGGCATCGCCCTGGGCGCGGCGCGCCTGAGCGATCACCGACCAGTTGTCTGCAGCGAGGCCATCATCACCCTGCAGCAGGCTGTTCGACTTGGCCGCGAACTGCTCCGCGCGGGCAAACGATTGCTGCAGCAGATAAAGATGCGCCAGGCGGTTCCAGAGGTCGGGATTCTCCGGCTCGATCCGAAGCGCACGCTCAAGGCTCGCCTGGGCGGCCGCATACTCACCCGCCTCGCGCTGCGCCTCGGCGCGCTGCACGAGATTGCGCACCGCCCGGTTGGCGGGTGCCGGCCGCGCCAACGCTACCGTCTGCGGCTCCCGGTAGGCACTCACCTCGACGGAATCCGATTGCTCGACCCGCCGGGGCGATGCGGGAGCCGCAGCCGTTCCACCGGGAGAGACCACCGGCGCGGGTTCCCCCTGCCGGTAGGTCGAACCGCAGGCGGAAAGCAGCATGCCCACGAGGCAGAGCAGCACAATACGCGAACGCCCCGCGTTCGACCGGTCTGCAGGCTTCGCCAGGAAGCCAGCTGCCGGCCGGCTCCCATCGCACCCCCATTTACCCACTGTCTGCCTCCTCCGCTGCGAACTGGCGCGCATATCTTTGCACAAGCGGGGAAGCCTAGCACCGCCCCGGCTCGGCCGCTTACAGACCGAACAGGCGATGCAGTATGCCTCTCTCATCCTTGCCGGCGCAGGCAGACCCCTGAGCCGGCTCGCTGCCGCGCACGAAGGGCAGCTGCACTGCCCCCTCGCAGCCTTCGCGCGAGCGCAGTCCGCTTGCCGGCTCAACCCACTGGAACCCGATATTCGCCGGGGGCAGCGGCGTCAGGGGCTGCAGATCCAGACCGCGCATCACCCGACCAAAGATGCGCAGGGCGCCGCTCGAGCCGGTCAGGCCGGTCGGCTTGTTGTCGTCGCGACCCACCCAGACGGTTGCGACCCGGTCGCCGCCAAAGCCGGCGAACCAGCTGTCGCGCAGGTCATCGGTGGTCCCGGTCTTGCCGGCAACGCCCGCCGAGGCCGGCAGATACCGCCCCAGACTGCGCCCGGTGCCGGAACGCACCACCTCCTGCAGACTGGTCGTCAACAGGTAGGCCGCGGCAGGATCGACGCTCCGTCGCACCTCCAGGGGGTAGCGCTGCAACGCCTGATGCTGTGCATCCAGCACCTCGCGGATCGCATGCAGCGGCGCGCGGAAACCACCCGCGGCGACGGTCTGGTACACCTGGGTCACGTCCAGCGGGGAGAGCGGGAAAGCGCCCAGCAATGCGGAAGGATAGGCGTCCACCTCCTCCCCCGCCCCGAGTTGCTCGAGGGTATCGACGACCTCCCCGACCCCGATCTCCAGGCCGGTGTTGACCGCCGCCAGGTTGAGTGACTCAGCCAGCGCAGTGAGCAGGGATACCCGCCCGTGCACCTCATGGTCGAAGTTCTGTGGAGTCCAGATGTTGCCGTTCGGCAATTCGAGTCGCACCGGCTCATCGCGCACCAGAGTCGCCAGGGTGTACCGATCGGGCTGCGCCAGCGCGCTCAGATAGACCGCCACCTTGGCCAGCGAGCCGATTGGGCGGCGTGCGTCCAGGGCCCGGTTGAAGCCCGCATAAGCGGCATCACGATCCCCAAGCAGGGCGCGGATCTCGCCGCTCTGAGGGGATGCGATCACCACCGCCGCCTGCAGGGTCGAGCCCGGGATGCGGCGCGCCTTCTCAATCTCGGCCAGCCCGGCGCCAACCTCTCTGGCCACAATATGCTGATCCCAGGGGTCCAGCGTGGTGAATATCTTCAGCCCTTCCGAGGTCAGATCCTCGTCACGATAATCCGCTTGCAACTGGCGACGGACCAGCTGAATGAAGCCCGGGTAGCGGTGTTCGTTCCCACGCCCCTTCGCGCTGACCCCAAGCGGCAGTGCGCTGGCAAGCCGCGCCGTTTCGGCGGCGATATAACCTTGCTCCTGCATCTGCCGGATCACGAGGTTGCGGCGCTCCAGCGCGCGCGCCGGGTGACGCCTGGGATTGTAGTAGGAGGCTCCCTTGACCAGACCCACCAGCAAGGCGGCCTCGTGCAGACGAAGCTCTTTGAGCGGACGGTTGAAGTAGAAGTTTGCCGCGAGGCCGAAACCATGGATCGCGCGATCCCCATCCTGGCCCAGGAAGATCTCGTTGGCGTAGGCCTCGAGGATCTCGTCCTTCGAGTAGCGTGACTCCACGATCAGCGCCATGAGCGCCTCGTTGATCTTGCGCCACAGACTGCGCTTCGGATCGAGGATGAAGTTCTTCACCAGTTGCTGAGTGAGCGTGCTGCCGCCTTCGACCACGCCCCCGGCGCGCAGGTTGGCCCAGAACGCGCGTGCTATGCCGCGCGGATCGACTCCGTGATGGGAGAAGAATCGACGGTCCTCGACCGCCAGAAGGGCTTCGACCAGATGATCCGGCAAGTCCGCGCGTCGTACCAGGACGCGGTCCTCGCGGTGCGCCGGGTAGATACTCCCGATATCGGCCGGTTCCAGGCGCACGATATCCAGCGCTCGCCCCCGCTCATCACTCAGGGAACTCACGGCGCCGCGAGACAAGCCGACGCGCAGCCGCAGCGCCGGCTGCTCGCCATCCCAGAAGCGGAACGCACGGGTGTGGATCACGAAGCGACCGTTGCCATCCCCCCACTGCGCCTCCCCGGCCGGCTGGCGCATGTGGCGGTAGCCGAGGATCTGCAGCTCGTGGCGCAACTGCTCGCGGGTCAGCGCGGCGCCCTCGTACAGCTCGAGAGGACGGGCATAGACACGCGCCGGGATTGCCCAGCGCTTGCCGTCGAAGGCGACCCTGACCTCGGCCGAGAGGTACAGCGCATAGCCCCCGATGGATAACAGCGCGAGCATTCCCAAGGCCAGCAGGACCCGTCCGTAGCGACGTGCCGGTCGTTTCGCTCGCGTCCCGGGCCTCGCCCTGGCGGCCCTCGAGGCGCCCTTGGCCCGGGAAGACCCGGAGCCTTTTGCCGCCGGACGCTGGGTGCTGCGCTTTTTCTGCGCGGCAGCCCGTTGCTGTGTCTTGCGGCGCTTGTGGGCGCCCTTGCGCCGCGAGGGGCGTTTGCGCGCCACCGCTTCAGCCCTCCAGAATCAGGTCGTCGACCTTCTGGAAGCCTCGCGGCAACTTGTGTCCACGCCGTCCGCGTTCGCCCTCGTAGGCATTCAGGTCGGCGGCCTTGAGGGTCAGGTATCGCTTGCCCGAGATCACGCGCAGCTTGCCACCCTCGGGCACGACGACGATCGCAACGACATATTCGCTGCGGTCTGCGACCGCCTTCGCGGGTATGCCGATGATCTTGTTGCCCTTGCCACGCGCCATGGCCGGCAGTTCGCTCGCCGGAATCACCAGCATTCGCCCCTCGCTACTGACCGCGACCACCCGATCGGAATCCGCATCGAAAAGCGGCGCCGGTTTCAGCACCCTGGCGCCCTTCGGCAGGGTGAGAACCGATTTGCCGCCCTTCTTGTTCGCCACCAGATCGGATGCCTGCGCGCGGTAGCCATAACCGGCATCCGAGGCGAGCAGCCACCAGCCCGAGGGATCACCGCCAAGCACGGCCTCGAAGACAGCCCCTGCGGGGGGGGAGAAACGCCCGGTGAGTGGCTCTCCCTGGCCGCGCGCCGATGGCAGGGTGTGCGCGGCGAGGGAATAGCTGCGTCCACTGGAATCCAGGACCACCGCCTGCTGGTTGCTGCGCAGGCGCACCGAATCGCGGTAGGCGTCGCCGGTCTTGAAGGCCAGCTCGGTCGGGTCGATCTCATGCCCCTTGGCCGCACGCACCCAACCCTTCTCCGAAAGCACCACCGTGACCGGCTCGCTCGGCGCCAGCTCGGCCTCGTCCATGGCCACGGCCGGATCGCGCCGCAGAATGGGTGAACGTCGCTGGTCACCGAACTTCTCCGCATCGGCGGCGAGTTCCTTCTTGACCAGGGTCTTCATGCGCGCCTTGGAACCGAGGGTCCTCTCGAGTTCCTGGCGCTCCCGTTCCAGTTCCTCCTGCTCGCCCCGGATCTTCATTTCCTCGAGACGCGCGAGTTGGCGCAGCTTGGTGTCGAGGATGTAGTCGGCCTGCACATCCGTGAGCTCGAAGCGGGCCATCAGGACCGGCTTGGGTTCGTCCTCGCTGCGGATGATGCGGATCACCTCGTCCAGGTTGAGGAAGGCGATCAGCAGGCCCTCGAGCAGGTGCAGGCGATCGACGACCTTGTCGAGGCGGAATTCCAGTCGCCGTCGGACCGTGTCGAAGCGGAAGCTGAGCCACTCCTTGAGCAGCTCGCGCAGGTCCTTGACCTCCGGCCGACCGTTCAGGCCGATCATGTTCATATTGACCCGGTAGGTGCGCTCGAGATCGGTGATCGCGAACAGGTGCAGCATGACCCGGTCGAGATCGACCCGGTTGGAGCGCGGCAGGATGACCAGCCGGGTCGGGTTCTCGTGATCGGACTCATCCCGCAGATCCTCGATCCAGGGCAGCTTCCTGGCCTGCATCTGGGCGGCGATCTGCTCCAGGATCCGGGACCCGGACACCTGGTAAGGGAGCGCATCCAGGACCACCGCACCGTTTTCCCGGTGCCAGGCGGCACGCATCCGGACCGAACCATTCCCGGTCTCGTAGATGCGGCGCAGCTCCTCCGGGGTGGAGATGATCTCCGCCTCGGTCGGGTAATCGGGTCCGGCAATGTGCTCGCACAGTTCGGCCACGCCCGCCTTGGGCTCCTCGATCAGGTGGATGCAGGCCGCCGCCACCTCGCGCAGATTGTGCGGCGGGATATCGGTGGCCATACCGACCGCGATCCCGGTGCTGCCATTGAGCAGCACGTTCGGCAGGCGCGCCGGCAGGCGCGCGGGTTCGTCCAGAGTGCCGTCGAAGTTCGGCTGCCACTCGACCGTGCCCTGCCCCAGCTCGGCCAGCAGCACCTGCGCGTATGCCGTCAGGCGCGCCTCGGTGTAACGCATCGCGGCGAACGACTTGGGATCGTCGGGCGAACCCCAGTTGCCCTGCCCGTCGATCAGTGGGTAACGATAGGAGAACGGCTGCGCCATCAGCACCATGGCCTCATAACAGGCCGAATCCCCGTGCGGATGAAATTTGCCCAGGACGTCGCCCACGGTGCGCGCCGACTTCTTGAACTTGGCGGCCGCCGACAGGCCCAGCTCGGACATCGCGTACACGATGCGCCGCTGTACCGGCTTGAGGCCATCCCCGATGAACGGCAGCGCCCGGTCGAGGATGACGTACATGGAGTAATCCAGGTAGGCCTTCTCGGTGAATTGCGCCAGCGGCAGGCGCTCGGTGCCGTCGGGGTTGTACTGCGGTTCGTGGTCCATGTCGGATGCGAGAGCTGCGAAAAAAGCGGGATTCTACACAATCCCGGGGGCCGGCCACGCCCCTCCGGAGCGATTGCCGGGCTCGGGCGGGGTTGCCGGACACCGAATTGATTGTCGCTGGTGTTCAGACCACCTCGGCGAGGTCCCCCTTGCGCTGCAGCCAGGCCTTGCGGTCGGCGGACCGTTTCTTGGCCAACAGCATGTCCATCAGGCTGTTGGTGTCGTCTCCCGGCTCCAGCGCGAGCTGAACCAGGCGGCGCGTATCCGGGTGGATGGTAGTCTCGCGCAGCTGCGCCGGGTTCATCTCGCCCAGGCCCTTGAAGCGCTGGATACTGACCTTGCCGCGCAGCTTTTCGGCGGCGATCCGGTCGAGCACACCTTCGCGCTCACGCTCATCGAGGGCATAGAAGACCTGCTTGCCGACATCGATGCGGTACAGGGGCGGCATCGCGACATACACATGCCCCTCCTGGACCAGGCGCCGGAAGTGACGCACGAACAGGGCGCATAAAAGCGTCGCAATGTGGGCCCCGTCCGAGTCCGCATCCGCCAGGATGCAGACCTTGCCGAAGCGCAGCTTGGAAAGATCGTCGCTGCCCGGCTCCACGCCGATTGCAACCGAGATATCGTGCACTTCCTGGGAACCCAGCACCTCGGCAGGGTCCACTTCCCAGGTATTCAGGATCTTGCCGCGCAGCGGCATGATCGCCTGGAAGTTGCGGTCACGCGCCTGCTTGGCAGACCCGCCGGCCGAGTCACCCTCCACCAGGAACAACTCGGTACGTTGCGGGTCGTCTGACTGACAATCCGCGAGCTTGCCCGGCAGGGCCGGTCCCTGCGCCACCTTCTTGCGCACCACTTTGCGTCCTGCGCGCTGACGCGCCTGGGCGGCATTGATCGCCAGTTCAGCGATCCGCTCCCCCAGCTCCACGTGCTCGTTGAGCCACAGGCCGAAGGCGTCCTTGACCACACCGGTGACGAAGGCCGCGCATTCGCGCGAGGACAGGCGCTCCTTGGTCTGGCCGGAGAACTGCGGGTCGGCAAGCTTTACCGAGAGGATGTAGCTGAGGTTCTGCCAGACATCGTCCGGCGCCAGCTTGACTCCCCGCGGGAGCAGGTTGCGGAACTCGCAAAACTCGCGCACCGCGTCGGTGAGGCCGGTGCGCAGGCCGTTCACGTGGGTTCCGCCCTGCGCCGTTGGTATCAGGTTGACGTAGCTCTCGGTGACCGCCTCTCCGCCCTCGGGCAGCCATGCCAGGGCCCAGTCTGCGGTCTCGGTGTTGCCGGACATGCTGCCGATGAACGGTTCTTCCGGCACAGTGGCAACTCCGGCCAGCTCGTCCACGAGGTAGTCGCGCAACCCGTCCTCGTAGTACCACTCTTCCTGCTCCGGCTTCCCTTCCTGGCTGAAGCGGATGCGCAGGCCCGGACACAAGACCGCCTTGGCGCGCAGCAGATGATGCAGTTGGCGCACGCTGAACTTGGCGGAGTCGAAGAACTTCGCGTCGGGCCAGAACCGGACCCGGGTTCCGGTATTGGCGCGGCCCACCTTGCCGGTCGGCGTGAGATCCGAGACTTTTTCACCGTTCTCGAAGGCAATGTGGAACTCCTGAGCATCGCGCTTGACCCACACGTCGAGACGCCTGGACAGGGCGTTCACCACCGAGACGCCCACCCCATGCAGGCCACCGGAGAACTGGTAGCTCTTGTCGGAAAACTTGCCGCCCGCATGCAGCTTGGTCAGGATCACCTCGACCCCGGGGACGCCCTGTTCCGGATGGAGGTCCACGGGCATGCCGCGCCCGTCGTCCGAGACCTCGAGCGAGCCGTCCTGGTAAAGCCGGACCACCAGATTCCTGGCATGACCGGCGATCGCCTCGTCAATGCTGTTATCGATCACCTCCTGTCCGAGGTGATTGGGCCGGTCCGTATTGGTGTACATCCCGGGGCGTTTGCGCACCGGTTCCAGTCCGCTCAGAACCTCGATGGCGGAGGCGTCGTAATTGCTCATGCTGCGAAATTCGGTCTCGGTTTATTCGTAGGGCGATTGGTAATCACTGACATCGCGCATGGGACGGACCCTTACGCTGTCCGGATCACGCGGGTTGGTATCGGAACACAGGACGTCCTGAACCAGGTCCGAGCGATAGTCGTTTGGCCGGATTACCCGCCAGCGCGGGAGGCGCACGCGGCGAAGCGGGGTCGATCGATTCGGATTGTGGTAGGCATAAACCTTGTATTCACCGGTCGCGCAGCGAAACCCCTCGTAGCTGCCATTGTCGACTCCACCGCTCGAGCGCACCACCAGCCACAGACGCGCGACATGGTCGCGTTCGTCCACCGTCAGATTCTCCAGGTCCGCATACAGCGTCATGCCGGGCGGCAGGCGCTCCACCTCGACCTCGGTCAGATCAGGCTCCTTTGGGCCCTGCTGCACGCGCGTCTCGATCTCCACCCAGGGGATCTCCAGCGACTCGTCATACCTTGTGTCATCGGCGCCATAGCCCAGGTAGTCGTCGAGGACCTTGTCCTGACCCCAGGCCAGGATCGGCGTCAAAAGGAAAACACATATCAGCCAGCGCACGGCATATCACCCAATTGTCAAAGACGCTGGATTCTACCTGCTCTGCACCCTTCCTGCGAAAGTTCGCGAGTTCGCATAGAATGCGTCGATCATTCCCCCGGACCTGATCTCGTGAGCAAAAAATCCTCCCCTGACCTCGGTTTCGAGGACGCCCTGCAACAACTCGAAGCCCTGGTAGAAGGCATGGAATCGGGCGAACTCTCGCTCGAGGAGTCGCTCGCCTCCCTCGAAAAGGGCGTGGCGCTGACCCGGATCTGCCAGAAGTCGCTCAGCGAGGCGGAACAGAAGGTCAAGCTGCTGACCAGCAATACCCCGGACGCCGAAACGGAAGCCTTCGACGTTGACGCTTGATCCACGCTTCCAGGTGTTTCTCGCCGACTGTCGCGAACGGGTGGCGGCGTGCCTGGAGGACACCCTGCCCGCAGAGTCCATCCAGCCGGCACGCCTGCACGCGGCTATGCGCTATGCGACTCTGGGCGAGGGCAAACGCATCCGGCCGGTGTTGGTCTATGCGGCGGGACGCGTGTGTGGTACGCCCAAAGAGCGGTTGGACATACCCGCCTGCGCGGTCGAACTCATCCATGCCTACTCGCTGGTACATGACGACCTGCCGGCCATGGACGACGACGAACTGCGACGCGGGCGCCCGACCTGCCACAAGGCCTTCGACGAGGCGACTGCCATCCTGGCGGGTGACGCCCTGCAGACGCTCGCTTTCCGCTTGATGGCGCATGCACCCCTGCCCGGACTGTCAGCGGCAACGCGTCTCCAGATGATCGACGAACTGGCGCTGGCGGCCGGTTGCCGTGGCATGGCGGGTGGTCAGGCCTTGGATATCGACGCGGTCGGGCGCGAGCTGACCATCGCCGAGCTGGAGAACATGCACATCCACAAGACCGGCGCGCTGATCCGCGCTTCGGTGCGCCTCGGCGCCCTGAGTGCCGATGCGGCGCCCGCGCAGACCGTGCGCCAGCTCGACCATTACGCGAAATGTATCGGACTGGCGTTCCAGGTGCAGGACGATATTCTCGATGTCGCTGGCGAGACCAGCCAGCTGGGCAAAACCCGTGGCAAGGATGCGGCCGACAACAAACCCACCTATCCAGCGCTTCTGGGCCTGAACGGCGCGCGTGACATGGCCAGGCAGCTGTTCGAGGAGGCGCTCGATAGCATCGGATCGCTGGGCGAGGATGCAGACACCCTGCGTGACCTGGCCCGTTACATCGTCGGGCGCTCGCATTGAGGCTGTCCGCCGCTTGCGCTTGCGGAATCGGTGTTGGACGTCGTTATTTTTGCCTGTGAACCGGACCTGCGCCTGGTCCCCCGGTGCGCAAAACTGGCCAGAATCCAAGCGACCCGGGATAATGGGGGGTTTTTCGGGTTCCCTGTAGCCCAAAAACCGCTTGAGGTTTATTATCCTCAGCAAATTAGTCAACTATTGCGAAAGGGGCGGGCTACATCACCCGCCAGTAAACATGACCGCAGTCACCAAACCCGTAAATCCCGCTGATATCGAAGACGTCCAGTCCAGCGCAGACACCCGCCGGATCGCGATCAACAAGGTCGGTATCAAAGACATCCGTCACCCGGTGAGGGTGAGCGACCGCAGCGAGGGCGAGCAGCATACGATCGCCAACTTCAACATGTATGTGTTCCTTCCGCACAACTTCAAGGGCACACACATGTCGCGCTTCGTGCAGATCCTCAATTCGCACGAGCGCGAGATCTCCGTCGAGACCTTCAAGGTGATGCTGGCCGAGATGGCGGAGCGCCTGGAGTCGGAGGAGGGCCATATCGAGATGTCCTTCCCCTACTTCATCAACAAAAAGGCGCCCGTGTCCGGGGTGGAAAGCCTCATGGACTACGAGGTTTCCCTGTCCGGCGAGATCAAGAACGGGAAGCCGAGCATGTTTATCAAGGTCGTGGTGCCGGTCACCAGCCTGTGCCCCTGCTCGAAGTCGATCTCGGACTACGGCGCCCACAATCAACGCTCGCACGTAACCGTGTCGGTGCGCACCTCAGCCTTCATATGGATCGAGGAAATCATCGATCTGGTCGAGAAGGAGGCTTCCTGCGAGTTGTACGGCCTGCTCAAACGGCCGGATGAGAAGTTCGTTACCGAGCGCGCTTACGACAATCCCAAGTTCGTCGAAGACATGGTCCGCGACGTAGCCGCCCGACTGAATGCCGACGAGCGCATCAGCGCCTACGTGGTGGAATCGGAGAATTTCGAGTCCATTCACAACCACTCCGCCTACGCGCTGATCGAGTTCGACAAGGAAGCCGCCCCGGCCTGATCAGCCGCCCGGTTCAAGTGGCCCCAAGGAACGCCGTCAGCAACTGCAGGCAGGCCATTGCGGCAAGCCCGGCCACCACATCGTCCAGCATGATGCCCAGCCCGCCACCCACGCGCCGGTCGAACCAGCTTATCGGCCATGGCTTGAGGATATCGAACAGCCGGAACAGGACGAAGCCGACCAGCATCCAGACCAGGCCTGCAGGCGCCGCGAGCATCGTCACCAGATAGCCCGCGATCTCGTCCCACACGATTCCAGGATGGTCGTGCACACCGAGCTGGCGTGCCGACCAGCCGCAGATCCAGATGCCGACGACAATCGCCGCCAGAGTGAGCAGGGCATAGCCCTCGAATGGCAGCTGGCTGAGCGGCAGGTAGATGAGCATCGCGGCCAGGGTGCCCATCGTCCCCGGCGCCCAGGGCGAGAGGCCGGAACCGAAGCCGAAGGCGAGCAGGTGCACCGGGCGGGTCAGATCGGGTCGTGGCAGTTTCTCAGGCTCGAAAGTGGTCATAGCCTTTTTCCAGTTCCTCGATAAGGCTGCCATCGGGCGCCAGCGCCTGAATTCCCTGCCCCGCCTCCACGACCTCCCCAATGCAGGTCACCGGGGTGGCGAGCCCCGCCGCGAGCCCAGCGAAAACCGATCGCTGTGCAGCCGGGACGGTGAACAGCAGTTCGTAGTCGTCACCCGATGATAGCGGTACGGACCAGTCCGCGGTGGCCTGCACGTAGGCGCGCACGGGATTGGACAGGGGTATTTTCGCCAGCTCCAGTCTCGCGCCCACGCCGCTGCGCTCGCACACATGTCCCAGGTCAGCGCCCAGGCCGTCTGACACATCGATCGCGCAGCGGCAGAACTCGCGCAGTTGCAGACCCAGCTGCACCCGCGGCGTGGGGCGATCGAGGCGCGCCTGCAGTTCCGGGACCGGCGGTGAATCCAACACCCCCTGTTGCATCCGCAAAGCCAGCCCCGCATCACCGAGGGTGCCACTGACGTAAATCCCGTCATCGGGACAGGCGGCATCGCGTCGCAGGCTGCGCACAGCGTCCACGAAACCCTGCACAGTCAGGGTGACGCTGAGCGGACCCGCGGTGGTATCGCCCCCCACCAGGGCGACCCCGAATGCGTCCGCGAGTGACGAGAACCCACGCATGAAAGCCGCCAGCCATGCCTCGTCTGCGCTTGGAAGGGTGATCGCCAGGCTGGCCCAGGCGGGCTCGACGCCCATCGCCGCCAGATCGCTGAGATTGACGGCGAGCGCCTTGTGTCCGAGTGCTTCGGGGTTCACGTCAGGGGAAAAATGATGGCCACTGACCAGGGTATCGGTGCTGACTGCGAGCAGCCGCTCGGCCGGCGGGCGCAACAGGGCGCAATCATCCCCGACACCCAGAACCACATCGGTTCTGGCCGCGGTTGCGGCCTCGAAGTAGCGGTGGATCAGATCGAATTCGCCGGGCATGCCACTGCTGCAGTGAGTCAGGAGCCCTGCGCCGCCATCTCCAGGGGCCTCAGGCGGCGCGCCGCCTTGTCCAGCACGCCGTTGACGTAGCGATGCCCCTGCTCCGCGCCAAACACCTTGGCCAGTTCGACCGCCTCGTTGATCACGACCCGGTACGGCACTTCAGGATGTTCGAGCAACTCGTAGGCGGCCAAACGCAGGATCGCCCGCTCGACCGGATCCACCCGCTCGATATCGCGGTCGAGGTAATCGCCGAGTCCCTCGTCAATGCGTCCGAGGTGGGCGACCACGCCATGCAGAAGGTCGCGGAAGTAATCGGTATCCACCTTTTTGCCCGAATGCTCGGTCATGAACTGGGCGAAGATGTCGTTCACCGGCTGCCCCGCTATCTGCCATTGGTAGACAGCCTGGACCGCCAGGCCTCGTGCCTTGCTGCGTTGCCGGCTCACGCGCTGCTCACAGATGACGCAGCAGGTTGACCATCTCGATGGCGCTGGCAGCCGCCTCGCCACCCTTATTGCCGGCCTTGGTGCCGGCGCGCTCGATCGCCTGCTCGATGGTATCCACGGTCAGCACGCCGAAGGCGATCGGGACGCCGTGTTGGAGGGTCACCTGGGCCATACCCTTGACGCACTCACCGGCGACGTATTCGAAATGCGGCGTGCCACCCCGGATGACGGCGCCGAGGGCGACGATCGCATCGTACTCACCCTTTTGCGCGATCTTCTCCAGCACGAGCGGCATCTCGAAAGCACCCGGCAGACGCACCACGGTGATGTCGGCATCCTTGGCGCCATGCCGCCGCAGCGTGTCGATCGCCCCGGCCTCGAGGCTGTCCACCACGAAGCTGTTCCAGCGGGCGACGACCACGCAGAAACGCGCATTGGTCACCGTCATGCCGCCTTCGATGGTTTTGATAGTCATAGCTCCGCAACTCCCACTTGCTGTTCTTCAGTGCTGACAAATTCGGTGACTTCGAGGTCGAAACCGGCGAGCGCGTGCAGATGCTTGGGCGCGCTCATGACGCGCATCCTGCGCACCCCGAGATCGACCAGGATCTGGGCCCCGACGCCGATGGTGCGCAAGTCCTCGTCGTTGCGCGACGACTTGCCATCCGGGCGCGGCTCCGGCTTCTTGCCGTGTTTCAGTTCCTCGATGCGGTTGACGATATCGCGCGCACTGTCGTAATTGCGCAACACCACGATCACCCCGCCACCCTGGCCGGCCACGTAATCCATGGCTGAGCGCAACGGCCAGCCACATTCGTGGGCCCCCTCGAACAGGTCACACAGACTGTTCTGCACATGCACCCGAACCAGGATCGGCTGCTCGGGGTCGATCTCGCCGTACACCATGGCCAGATGGATGTCATTTCCGACGACGTCCTGGTAGGCATAAAGGTGGAAGTCGCCATGCTGGGTCGGCAGCAGGCAATCACTCACCTGTTCGACGGTCTTCTCGTTCTTGATCCGGTATTGGATGAGATCCGCGATGGTGCCGATCTTGAGGCCATGCGCAGCCGCGAAGGCCTCGAGGTCGGGACGCCGTGCCATGGACCCGTCCTCGTTCAGGATCTCCACGATCACTGAAGTCGGTTCCAGGCCGGCCATGCGCGCCAGGTCGCAGCCCGCCTCGGTGTGACCGGCACGCACCAGCACACCGCCGGGCTGCGCCATGAGCGGGAAGATGTGGCCCGGTTGTACCAGGTCCTGCGGCTTGGCTTCGCTGGCTACCGCGGCGAGCACCGTGGTCGCCCGGTCAGCGGCCGATATGCCAGTGGTGACACCCTCCGCCGCCTCGATCGAGACGGTGAAATTGGTCGACTCCAGCTGGTTATCGCTATTCACCATCAGCGGCAGGCGCAGTTGCTGGCAGCGCTCGCGGGTAAGCGTCATGCAGATGAGGCCGCGCCCGTAACGGGCCATGAAGTTGATGGCCTCCGGGGTCACCTTCTCCGACGCCATGACCAGATCGCCCTCGTTCTCCCGGTCCTCGTCATCCATGATGATGACCATCCTGCCAAGACGCAGGTCGGCGATAATTTCTTCTGTGGTGTTGAGCCCCATGAGACCACTTCTGTATTAGCGAACGGCGAATTCTAGCACCACCGCCTTGCGCATGGCGCGTCGAAGCGGGAGAAACGGCTTCGATTTCTCCCGCAATCTTCACCCGACCGGCCCGGAAGGGAGGGCTTGCTGGCAAGACACGCACGCCCAGTCTCCGTAGAATTCCCCCATGCGGCATCAGGAGTCCAGGGAAAACACCTTATGAGCACCGGCGGCAAGTCATCACACGCCCCCCTGGATGGGGTGATCAAGTTCGAACTGACGCACCTTCCCGGAGAATTGCCCGGGCACGCCGACGCGACAGCGATTCACCACTGGTTCGCCATCTGCCGCGCGCTGAACCTGATCGGACGCGACCCGCTTCGTTACGAGGGCGCCGCCTACGGAAATATCAGCCAGCGATTCGAGCACGGCTTTCTGGTCACCGGCACTCAGACCGGCGGCAGGGATGCGCTTACCTTGGACGACATCGGCTGGGTAAGCGCCTGCGATATCGCTTCCAACCGGGTCAGCTCACAGGGGCCTGCCCGCCCCTCCTCGGAATCGCTCACCCATGCCCAGGTTTATCGAGAGCTCCCGGAAATCAACTTCGTGATCCATGTGCACAGCCCCCTGATCTGGCAGCAAGGAGCCGTACTGGATCTGCCGAGCACCCCACCGCAGGCGGCCTATGGCACCCCGGAGATGGCACAGGAGGTTCAGCGTCTGCTGCAAGAGGGAACCTGCCGGGAGCAGGGCGTATTCAGCATGGGGGGACACGAGGACGGCATCGTGGTCTTCGCTGAAACGCCCGCAATCGCCGGCCTGCGCCTGCTGCGACTCTACCGGCGCGCGTGCGAGCTCAACGGCTGAACGGCCAGGGCCGCTACCGGATATTGACCGTGTCCGTAGGAGCGAGCTTGCTCGCGAACCAAAGCCGCGCCGGGCAGCGGACGGTATAAACGGGATCAGACCTTGAAGCCGGCCCGCGCCAGCATCTGCAGATCCACGCCCTTGTGGCCCGGCTCTGCCGCGGCCTCACCCAGTAGCAATCTCTCCAGATAGCGCGCCACCAGGTCCACCTCGAGATTGACCTGCCGTCCCGGCCGGTAATCCGCCATGATGGTTTCCTGCAGCGTGTGCGGGACGATATTGAGATCGAAGACATCCCCATCGACCGCGTTGACTGTCAGGCTGGTGCCGTCCACGGTGATCGAACCCTTGTGCGCGATGTAACGCGCCAGGTCGCGCGGCACGCGGATCCTGAATCGCACCGAACGTGCATCGTCGTGCCGGTCCAGGACCTCCCCCAGACCATCCACGTGCCCGGCAACCAGGTGGCCGCCGAGTCGGGTCTGCAGGGTCAGCGCCTTTTCCAGGTTCACGTGACTGCCCGGCTCGAGTTGCCCCAGCGAGGTCAGCGAGAGGGTTTCGTTGGAGACATCCGCGAGGAAACCATCACCCGGCAATTCCACGGCGGTAAGACAGACACCGTTGACCGCGATACTGTCCCCCAACTCGACATCGCTGAGATCGAGCTTGCCGGTGAGGATGCGCAGGCGCAGGTCGCCCCCGCGCGACTGCATGGCGCCGACCTGCCCGATGGACTGAATGATTCCGGTAAACACGCCAGAACTCCCCCTGATTTCTGCCTACTCAAACCCGCGAACACTGGCACCGATAACGGAGGGTGACAAGCGACCGGCGAGCGCCGTAAGGCTCCCGGGTGGGTCAGGCCCGTTAAAGTTTATCCACAAGGTACCGAATTCCTAGAGAATCTACCCGAAAATACGAGGGCAATACCCTCCCGGAGGAAGCGGATGGCCTTGCGGCTCAAACTCTCGATCGCGCAGAAAATTGGTGCCGGCTATCTTGCCATGGCCCTGCTGACGGTCGCCGGCGGAAGCGTCGCCTACCTCGCCGTGGATCGGCTCAGCCAGGCCCTGCATTTCATGATCGGCCCTGTGCAGCAGACCCATGAAGCCATCAACGAGGGTATTCGCGGCGTACAGATACAACTCATCGCGGTCGACCAGGCCTTGCGTGGAGACAGTGAACAGTCCGGCGAGGACATGCAGCATGGGCAGCGCCTGACCAGTGGCGCCATGAGCAAGATCCAGTCCGCCGGACTCGTCCCCGGCGAACGGCTGCAGGCGATCGAAGCGCCCACGACCAACTTCGACGGCGCACGCGACAAGCTGCTGGAGCTTAACCAGCAGTTTCTCGGGCAACACAAGCAGATGCTTGCCCTGGTCGGACATACCAAGGATCTCCTGATCGAGGCCGAGGAGCTCGCAAGCCAGGAGATTGTCAACGCCGAGTGGAATATCAACCGGACTGAAGAGGACGACACAGACGTTCGTGACAGCGAGGCCTGGGGAATTGTGTCGGCGACCACCGAGGCGCGCCTGGCACTGCTCAGCCGCCTGTTCAACCTGGAAGCGCTGATCAAAAAGCCGAACGACCGTGAGCTCCGTGATCAGGCAGCCACCAACCTGAGCGACCTGGAGATCTACCTGGAACAGATTGCCGAGTCGGAGCTTCTCGGCGAACAAGCGGTCCGGCGCGGACACTTCGCGGGCGAGACCTTTGCACAGGCCATTGCGAATGCGCTGGCGAATAACCAGACCCTGTTTGACCAGGTCATGCTGATCACGGAAAGCCTGCAAAGCGCGCGTGCCGACTACCGCCAGGCAGCTGACAGCCTGATGGAGCTGGCGCGCCAGATCGAATTGGAAACCAATGGCTCGATCGAATCCCAGGTCACCGGGGTACGGGTCAGTGCGAACTCCGCGCAACTGAGCACGGTCATCATGGCCGCCATCGGGCTGCTGGTTGCGATCGCCGGATACCTCATCAGTCTGCGCCTGATCGCCCGTCCGGTCAGCGAGTTGGCAGCACGTCTGGAAGACATCGCCGAGGGCGAAGGCGACCTTACCGTCGAACTCGCGGCATCGCGTGATGACGAAATCGGCCGCACCAGCCTAGCCTTCAACAAGTTCACCGGACGCATTCGCTCCACCATTGCGCAGGTCCAGGAGGCCATCGCGCAGTTGAGCGACTCGGCGCAGCAGCTGCAACAGGCAAGCAGCGCCAATCTCGCGCACATCGAGACCCAGCGCGAGGAGAGCCAGCAGGTCGAACAGGCGATGCAGGAGATGGCTGATCACATGTCGGACGTGAGCGAAGCAGGCAAAAGCGCCCTGGAGAGCACCGCGCAGGCGAACGAGCAGACGGCTTCAGGTAACGAGCAGGTCCGCCTGACCGTCGAGGCAATCGAGAAACTGGCTTCACAGGTGCAGCAGGCGGGTCAGGCCATCAATGAACTCGCCAGCGACAGCGAGGCCATCGGCGGCGTGCTCGAGGTCATCGGGGGCATCGCGGACCAGACCAACCTGCTCGCCCTGAACGCCGCGATCGAGGCGGCGCGGGCTGGGGAGCAGGGCCGTGGTTTCGCCGTCGTCGCGGACGAGGTTCGCTCCCTGGCCGGCCGGACACAGCAGTCCACCGCGGAGATCCAGACAATGATCGAAAGGGTCCAGGACGGCGCCCGCCGAGCGGCCGACCTGATGGACAAGGGACAGGAATATGCGCGCCAGACGGTCACACAGGGCGGCGCCACCGGAGAGATATTCAACCGGATCGCAACCCAGGTTTCGCGCATTGCCGGGGTGAACCAGGGCATCAGCGAAGCCGTCGAGGTCCAGGCACACAGTGCGAGCAAAGTCTCGCACAGCATCAGCCGGATCGGTGAGACCAGCGGCGAGATCGTCGACAGCAGCCATTCCATCAACCGCGCCAGCGCCGACCTGGCCACCCTGTCGCAACAGCTCCAGGGCATGGCCAGCCAGTTCAGGATATGAGGCGATAACTCAGACGCAGGTCGTCACCAAAGGCGCGCATGTCCTCCAGCCGCAGGGGCACACGGTCCGCCAGGCGTTCGATGCCCGGCAGGTGCACCAGTCCCCTCGCCTGATCGCCCATCAGGTGCGGCGCGGTGTACACGATCAGTTCATCCACCACCCCGGCGGCCAGCGCCGAGCCAGCTAGCGTGGCGCCGGCCTCGATAAGCACCTCGTTGACCTCGCGTCCGGCCAGGTCCTGCATGAGCGCGTCCCAGGCGAGCCCACCGCTGGCATCGCGCTGCAGAGGATGCACCAACGCGCCCGCCTCGAGCAGCGCCTGACCGTCTGCCTGCGGTCCGACGTAAACCAGTGTCTGACCGGGAATGCCGAGCATGCGCGCGGCGGCGGACATGCGGGCGGAGGAGTCCATCACCACGCGCAGCGGCTGGCGCAAATCGAGCCCTTCGGGCAGGCCCAGGTCCGACCCTTTCAGACGGACGTTGAGAGAGGGGTCGTCCGCAATCACCGTGCCTATGCCCGTAAGGATCGCACTGCTGGCGGCGCGTAGACGCTGCACGTCGCGCCTGGCGGCATCACCGGTGATCCACTGGCTTTCCCCGTTGGCCATCGCGGTACGCCCGTCCAGGCTCATCCCCAGCTTGAGACGCACGTACGGGCCTTGACCGCGCATCCGCTTGATGAAGCCGGGGTTCAAACCCGCCGCATCCGTCTCGAGCAGCCCCGCTACGACCTCGATTCCCGCCTCGCGAAGCTGCGCCAGGCCTTCACCCGAAACGCGCGGGTTGGGATCGCGCATGGCGGCCACCACGCGGCTCACCCCGGCCTCGATCAGGCCCAGGGTGCAAGGCGGGGTACGCCCGTAATGGCAGCAGGGCTCGAGGGTCACGTAGGCGGTGGCGCCATGTGCAAGCTCACCCGCCTCAGCCAGCGCCAGGCGCTCCGCATGCGGCTCGCCGGCGCGTCGGTGCCAGCCCTCGCCGACCACCGCTCCGTCCCTTACCAGCACGCAGCCGACGCGGGGATTGGGGTCGGTGGTGTAGCGTCCCTTCTTCGCCAGCAAGAGGGCGCGCGCCATGAAGACATGGTCCGCACGACTGAAGGAGTCGGTCACTTGTCGTCGTCCAGCAGATCCAGCTGGGCCCGCCGGACTTCGGGCGAAGGCTCGCTGCGCAGGCGCTCGATCTCCTCGCTGAAGGCCTGTACATCCTCGAACTGGCGGTACACGGAGGCAAAGCGCACATAGGCAACCTGGTCGAGTTGCTTGAGTTCCTCCATGACCAGCTCGCCGATCGTGCGCGAGGAGACCTCCCCCTCGCCGCGCGACATCAGCTTGCGCATGATGTGATGCACCGCGCTGTCGATAGCCTCGATCGACACCGGGCGCTTCTCGAGCGCGCGGTCGATGCCCGCACGCAGCTTGCGCCCATCGAAGTTGACCCGCCGACCGTCGCTCTTTACCACCCGCGGGAGATTGAGTTCGGCCGATTCATAGGTGGTGAAACGCTCCTTGCAGACGGTGCACTCGCGGCGCCTCCGGACCTGATCGCCATCACCGTGCAGACGCGAGTCGACGACCTTGGTATCCAGGGCACCGCAAAAGGGGCAGCGCATGTCTCAGGACCCGGCGGTTACTTGCGGTAGACCGGGTAGCGCTCACACACCGCGAGCACCTTGCCCTTGACCTCGTCTATCGTGGCCTGGTCGCCGCGGCTGTCGATGACGTCACACATCCAGCTGGCCAGGTCGCGCGAGTCCTCTTCGTCAAAGCCGCGGGTCGTGATCGCCGGGGTGCCGATGCGGATACCGGAGGTCACGAACGGCGACTGCGGGTCGTTCGGCACGGCATTCTTGTTGACCGTGATGTTGGCCGCACCCAGCCAGGCATCCACGTCCTTGCCCGTCAGGCCGGCCTCGATGAAGCTGACCAGGAAGAGGTGATCGTCGGTGCCCCCGGAAACCACGTCATAGCCGCGCTGCAGGAACACCTCGGCCATTGCCTGGGCATTCCGCACCACCAGTTTCTGGTAGTCCACAAAGCCGGGCTCCATCGCCTCTTTGAAAGCGACCGCCTTGGCCGCGATCACGTGCATGAGCGGGCCACCCTGCCCGCCCGGAAAAACAGCCGAATTGAGCTTCTTCTCGATTTCGCCGTTGGCGCGCGCCAGGATCAGGCCGCCGCGCGGACCCCGCAGGGTCTTGTGGGTAGTGGTGGTCGTGACGTCGGCGATCTGAACCGGGTTCGGGTAAACCCCCGCCGCCACCAGTCCCGCGACATGTGCCATGTCCACCAGCAGGTAGGCGCCGACCTCGTCGGCGACGTCGCGGAAGCGCTGCCAGTCGACCACGCGCGAATAGGCGGAGAACCCCGCCACGATCATCTTCGGCTTGTGCTCGCGTGCCAGCCGGGTGACCTCCTCGTAGTCGATCTCGCCGGTCTCCGGGTTCAGACCGTACTGCACCGCGTGGTAGATCTTGCCCGAGAAATTGGGCTTGGCGCCGTGCGTGAGATGACCTCCATGCGCCAGCGACATACCGAGTACGGTATCGCCCGGTTGGCACAAGGCCATGTAGACGGCGGCATTCGCCTGCGAACCGGAGTGCGGCTGGACGTTGGCGTAGTCGGCGCCGAACAGCTCCTTGGCGCGATCGATCGCCATCTGCTCGGCCTTGTCGACGTACTCGCAGCCGCCGTAATAACGCTTGGCCGGGTAGCCCTCGGCGTACTTGTTGGTCAGAACCGAGCCCTGCGCCTGCATCACCCGCGGGCTGGTGTAATTTTCCGAGGCGATCAGCTCGATGTGTTCCTCCTGGCGACGTTCTTCTTCCTTTATCGCCTGGAACAGCTCGTCGTCATAACCTTCGATCTTCATGGAGTAGTCAAACATCGGGCGGCCACCTCGAATCCAGCTTGTAAAGACAAATAATGTTAAACGAAAAAGGGGCTGCATTCGCAGCCCCTTGTCCGGGATATGGGGTGGGTAACGAGACTCGAACTCGCGACGACCGGAATCACAATCCGGGGCTCTACCAACTGAGCTATACCCACCATTAAATGGTCTTGCCATGAAAATGGCGCGCCCGGCAGGGTGGGCCCAAACCGTTTGTCCCGCGGACAAACGCAGATGGGCTAACGCCCCCGCAGGGGCCGGAAATCCTGCCAGCACATTGCCAGCCACATTGTATTGGCGCGCCCGGCAGGATTCGAACCTGCGACCCACGGCTTAGAAGGCCGTTGCTCTATCCAACTGAGCTACGGGCGCATGTTCATCGCCCCGAGGCTGCGAAATTGGTCGGGGTAGAGAGATTCGAACTCCCGACATCCTGCTCCCAAAGCAGGCGCGCTACCAGACTGCGCTATACCCCGTGGCACTTCATCCAGAGGTGAAGGCCGCAAATAATACGCAGCCACGGCTTTTGCGTCAACAATCCCGGGGCGTTTTGGACACCCCCGGATTAAGCTCCTGTTGGTGTTTTCCGCAGCCAGACGGAGCCGGCCGGCAGGGCTGACGCCGAGGGTGATCTGATATCATCTTCGCCTCGATTTGGAACGCCCAGCAGGAACCCCTATGAGTGCTCAGATACTGGATGGCAAGGCTGTCGCCGCCGAGGTCCGGGAACAGGTCCGGCGCGAGGTCGAGCGGCGCGATGCTGCCGGCCAACGCCCCCCCGGGCTTGTGGTGGTCCTGGTGGGGGAAAACCCGGCCTCCCAGGTGTATGTGCGTAACAAACAGCGAGCCTGTGAGCAGGTTGGCTTCCACTCCGAGCTCAAGCAGCTGCCGGCCTCGACCTCGCAGCAGGAACTCCTGCAACTGATCGACCAGCTCAATGCCCGTGAGGACGTCGACGGCATCCTGGTGCAACTGCCCCTGCCCGAACAGATCGACGAGGAAACGGTCACCGAGCGCATTCTCGCGACCAAGGACGTGGATGGCTTTCACCCCTATAACATCGGCCGGCTCGCGCTGCGCATCCCCCTGTTGCGTCCCTGCACCCCGCGCGGGGTGATGACCCTGCTGGAGAGGACCGGCCTCGCCCTGGTCGGCAAGGATGCCGTGATCATCGGCCAATCGAATATCGTCGGTCGCCCCATGTTCCTGGAGCTACTCGCCGCTCGTTGCACACCGACGGTGTGCCACAGCAAAACCAAAGACCTCGCTACCAAGGTGCGCAATGCCGATATCGTGGTCGCCGCCGTCGGTGTCCCGAAATTCGTACAGGCGGACTGGATCAAACCTGGCGCGGCGGTGATCGACGTCGGCATCAATCGCCTCGATGACGGCAGCCTTTGCGGGGACGTTGACTTCGATGTGGTGCGCGAGGTAGCGGGCTGGATCACTCCGGTCCCCGGCGGGGTTGGCCCCATGACCGTCGCCACCCTGCTGCAGAACACCCTGCAGGCCGCGGAGCTGCACGCCGCAGACTAATCCGAAGCCCAACACGCCTGGCGCCGCCTACCGCAGCGCCGGGGCACGTTCCTGAACAAGTAGCAGGGTACGTGTTGTAAGATCGCGACCCGTTTCCAGACTCACACTTACTGCAGCTGAATACCGATGGCCCAATACATCTACACCATGAACCGTGTCAGCAAGGTCGTGCCGCCGAAGCGGCAGATCCTGCGCGACATCTCCCTGTCCTTTTTCCCCGGCGCGAAGATCGGCGTCCTCGGCCTCAATGGCGCGGGCAAGTCGACCCTGTTGCGGATCATGGCCGGGGTGGACACCGAGATCGATGGCGAGGCACGGCCACAACCGGGCATTCGCATCGGCTACCTGCCGCAGGAACCGCAGCTGGACCCGGACAAGGACGTGCGCGGCAACGTCGAGGAGGCACTCGGCGAGGTCAAGCAGGCGATGCGGGAGCTTGAGCAGGTCTACGCCGCCTATGCCGAGCCGGATGCCGACTTCGACGCCCTGGCAAAAAAACAGGCGGACCTGGAGAACATCATCCAGGCCGCCGACGGGCATAATCTCGAACGCCAGCTGGAAGTCGCCGCAGACGCGCTGCGGCTGCCGCCCTGGGATGCCGACGTCAGCAAGCTATCCGGTGGCGAACGTCGCCGGGTGGCTCTTTGCCGCCTGCTGCTGTCCAAGCCGGACATGCTGCTGCTGGACGAGCCGACCAACCACCTCGATGCCGAATCGGTCGGCTGGCTGGAGCGCTTCCTGCACGACTACCCCGGCACCGTGGTGGCGGTGACCCACGACCGGTACTTCCTGGACAACGTGGCCGGCTGGATTCTCGAACTCGACCGCGGCCATGGCATCCCATGGGAGGGCAACTACTCCTCCTGGCTGGAACAGAAGGAGAAACGCCTCGAGCAGGAAGAGAAGTCCGAACAGTCGCGTATCCGGGCAATGAAAGAGGAACTGGAGTGGGTGCGCTCCAACCCGAAGGGACGCCAGGCCAAGAGCAAGGCGCGCCTGGCGCGCTTCGAGGAGCTGCAGAACTCGGATTTCCAGAAACGCAACGAGACCAATGAGATCTACATCCCGCCCGGGGAGCGCCTGGGTGACCTGGTCATCGAGGCGAATCACCTCAAAAAGGCGTTCGGCGACCGGGTGCTGTACGAGGACCTGAGCTTCAACCTGCCACGCGGCGGCATTGTCGGCATCATCGGCCCCAACGGCGCAGGCAAGACCACCCTGTTCCGCATCATGACTGGCGAAGAGAAGCCGGACGATGGCGAGATGCGCATCGGTCCAACCGTGCAGATCGCGGCGGTCGATCAGAGTCGCGACGCCCTGGATGCCAAGAAGACGGTCTGGGAGGAGATCTCGGATGGCCAGGACATCATCACGGTGGGCAACTACCAGGTGCAGTCGCGCGCCTACTGCTCGCGCTTCAATTTCCGCGGCTCCGACCAGCAGAAGAAGGTCGGGGATCTCTCCGGCGGCGAGCGTAACCGCGTCCACCTGGCCAAGCTGCTCAAATCGGGCGGCAACCTGCTGCTGCTCGACGAACCAACCAACGACCTCGACGTCGAGACCCTGCGAGCGCTCGAGGAGGCACTGCTGGCCTTTCCCGGCTGCGCGGTGGTTATCTCGCACGACCGTTGGTTCCTGGATCGCATCGCGACCCATATCCTCGCATTCGAGGGGGATTCGCAGGTCGTATGGTTCGAAGGCAACTTCGCCGACTACGAGGAAGACAAGAAGCGGCGATTGGGGGATGAGGCGGTTAATCCACACCGGATCAAATACAAGAAGATCGATGCCTGATACATCCCTGTAGCCGCGATCCTGCCCGTTCAGGGCACTGCGTGAATCCACTGGATTCACATTTGCCCTTCACCCCTGCTGGGCGTTCGTCGACTTCCTCATGCCACCGGCATGCGGGTTCCGTTACCAAGATCAGTAGGCAGTATCCAAGGCACCCCAGGGGGTGTAGCGGACCAGGCTGTCACCGGTAATAGTCGAATCGCCCTCGGTGGCACCGTAGATCCTCAGGCGGGTATCGCTGCCGTCAAAGGCTCCTGGTGTAGTCCCGTTGTCCGCAAAGACCATCCAGCCTACGGTCCAATCCGTGCCCCCGCTGCAGCTCGCCCCATCGGAAGATGAACAAACGGAAACCGGAACGCCCCTTGTGACCGCCTCCTGTCGGGCGAGGTTCAACGAACTCACCAGTTGGTTGGAGGTGGACGTCAGCTGGTTGGTGGTCGCCAGCGCCCGAAACCCGGGGATGCCTACACCCAAAAGGATGGTAGCCACCGCCATCACCGTGACCAGTTCGATCAATGTAAAGCCTTTCTGTCGCATACCCAGTCTCCCTCAATAACGTTGGCTGTTGACGCGCCCGACGCCGCTGATACCGATCGCGTAGGAACCACCGTCATTGCTCACGGTAAAGCTCTTCACCGCATTGTCAGCAACAGTCGAAGACCCGGAGGAGCCGGAGCTGGAACCACCCCCCGAATTGCCTCCTCCATTTCCACCAGCGTTGCCATTGGTGGAATCGGAACCATCACTCGTGCCGGTATCGGTGCTGCCGGTATCAGCACTGCCGGTATCAGTACTGCTGGTATCGGTGCTGCCGGTATCGGTGCTCCCGGTATCGGTGCTGCCGGTGTCAGTGCTGCCGGTGTCAGTGCTGCCGGTATCGGCGCTCCCTCCTGTGGTAGTCCCGCCCGTAGTGGTTCCACCCGTAGTGGTTCCACCCGTAGTGGTTCCACCCGTAGTGGTTCCACCCGTAGTGGTTCCACCCGTAGTGGTACCCCCGGTCGTGGTTCCACCCGAACTCCCGCACCAGCCCAACGCCTGGCGAATGGGACCGCAGGTTCCGCCGCCGAATAAGCCACTGAAGAAACCAGCGGATGCCGGCGAAGCGGCTGAGACGAACAACGCCAGCGCCAACAGCTGTGACAATCCAATTCTCGATAACTTCATTTCCGTCTCCCGCGATTGATGCGCTTCAGGCGCAACTGCCCTAGCCTTCGTCGCGTGTAGCGGCGTTGGGACGTTGCGGATGAGGAACCTGGAGTGATTAATTCCCAGCGAAAGCGGGGGTCGTGGAAAACTGCCAATCTCCTCACACAACGCCGCGCTTTTGATTCCGGTCTTGGGAAAACGGCTCGTGAACGCTTACCGGGGACGCTGTCGTGGAGAGAATTCGCGCAAGACACTTTCTGAGAGCGCCACAACCGGCAGCGGCAGGTACTTGAGGTAGAATTCCCCGCTTCAATTGACCGCAAAGACCGAGAAACATGCGCGTATCCCGATTCCCCCTGCAGACCCTCAAGGAAGTCCCCTCCGACGCGGAGATCCCCAGTCACCAGCTGATGCTGCGCGCCGGACTGATCCGCAAACTCGCGGCTGGCCTGTATACCTGGCTACCACTTGGCCTGCGGGTGTTGCGCAAGGTGGAGCGCATCGTGCGCGAGGAAATGGATCGCGCGGGGGCGCTGGAGGTATTGATGCCGGCGGTGCAGCCCGCCGAGCTCTGGCAGGAGTCGGAGCGCTGGTTCAAATACGGCGACGAGCTATTGCGTCTGCAGGACCGGCATGGGCGCGAGTTCTGCTTCGGCCCGACCCACGAGGAGATCATCACCGACCTGGCGCGCAACGAGCTGCGCAGCTACCGCCAACTGCCGGTCAACTATTACCAGATCCAGACCAAGTTCCGTGATGAGCGACGCCCGCGCTTCGGCGTCATGCGTGCGCGCGAATTCCTGATGAAGGACGCCTACTCCTTTCATGCCGACAAGACCTCGCTGCAGGAGACCTACGAGGTCATGCATGCGACCTACTGCCGGATCTTCGAGCGCTGCGGCCTGGACTATCGCCCGGTCGCGGCGGATACCGGCAGCATCGGGGGGAGCGCATCACACGAGTTCCACGTACTCGCGGATGCCGGCGAGGATGCCATCGCCTTCTCGACCGAGAGTGACTATGCCGCCAACGTCGAGCTGGCCGAGGCGGTTGCACCACGACCGGAGGCAGCGGCTCCGACCGAGGATCGGCGCAAGGTCGACACACCGAAGGCGAAAACCATCGCGGAACTGGTGGAGCAGTTCAACCAACCGATCGAGCGCACGGTCAAGACACTCATCGTGCGTGCCGCGCCGGGCAGCGATTTCGAACTCATTGCCTTGGTACTGCGAGGCGACCACGAACTGAACGAGGTCAAAGCGAGCAAGCACCATCTGGTTGCCGATCCCCTGGAAATGGCCAGCGAAGACGCCATCCGCGCCGCGGTCGGTGCGGGCCCCGGTTCGCTCGGCCCCATCGGCCTGGACATGCCGATCGTTGTCGATCGTGCTGCCGCGGTAAGCAGTGACTTTTCCAGCGGCGCCAACGAAGACGGAAAACACTGGTTCGGGGTCAACTGGGAGCGCGACCTGCCGCTACCGGAGGTCGCGGACCTGCGCAACGTGGTCGAGGGAGACGCCTCGCCAGATGGCCAGGGCACACTCACCATCGCGCGCGGCATCGAGGTGGGACACATCTTCCAGCTCGGCCAGACCTACAGCGAAAAACTGAATGCCACTGTTCTCGATGAGAACGGCAAGGCGGTGGTCATGACCATGGGCTGCTACGGCATCGGAGTATCCCGGGTGGTCGGGGCGGCAATCGAGCAGCACCATGACGACAAGGGCATTCTATGGCCCACCGCCCTGGCCCCCTTCCAGTTGTCACTGATCCCGATGCAGATGCACAAATCGGCGATCGTTCGGGAAGCCGCCGAGAAACTCTATGCTGAACTCATCTCCGCGGGCATCAACGTGCTGTTCGACGACCGGGACGCCCGCCCCGGGGTCATGTTTGCGGATGCGGAACTGATCGGCATACCCCACCGGGTAGTCATTGGAGAGCGCGGACTGAAAAACGGCGAGCTGGAGTACCGCGCCCGAACGGACAGCGAGAACCGCATGCTCCCGCTGGAGAACTTTCTCGGGTTCATCAAGGACCGGATCGCCCAGGAAACAAGCTGAATCGCGACACGGCCGCCGCGACAGCTTCAATTGAACCTGGAGAGTCTGATCGGATTTGACATCCTCACGTTCAGCGGTAACACTCGCGCGCTGTTTTCAGAGGTGGATGTCGATGGCCAGACAAGAGAGTTTTGACCGCGAAGACCTGCTGCGTTGCGGTCGCGGAGAGATGTTCGGGCCGGGTAACGCACAGTTGCCCACTCCCAACATGCTGATGATGGACCGGATCAACCTGATCAGTGATTCAGGCGGGAATCACGGCAAGGGCCAGATCATCGCGGAACTCGATATCGACCCGAGTCTGTGGTTCTTCGACTGCCATTTCCCCGGCGACCCAGTGATGCCGGGCTGTCTCGGCCTGGATGCCATGTGGCAGTCGGTGGGGTTCTACCTGGCCTGGCTGGGGAACCCGGGTCACGGACGCGCTCTGGGCGTCGGTGACGTCAAGTTCACCGGCCAGGTGCTACCCAGCGCAAAAAAGGTGACCTACTACCTGGACATGAAACGCGTGATCACGCGCAAGCTGGTGCTTGGCATCGCGGACGGACGCATGGAGGTCGATGGTCGGGAGATCTACACGGCATCCGACCTCCGGGTGGGCCTGTTCACCTCTACCGAGGGATTCTGAGGCCACTGCATCAGCTGGCCTCGTAGGAGCGAGCTTGCTCGCGAAGGTTTGATTCGCGGCCAAGGCCGCTCCTACAAAGGGACAGGTATTACCGCTGCGCCGTAGGAGCGAGCTTGCTCGCGAACATTCGCGGCCAAGGCCACTCCTACAGAGGGACAGGCACTACCGCTGCGCCGTAAGAGCGAGCTTGCTCGCGAACATTCGCGGCCAGGGCCGCTCCTACGAGAGAGCCTATGCGGCAGGGCGGCTAGTCCAGGTCCCCAGCCAGCGAGTCGCGGATATTTTGCGGGATCGGCTCAACCGAGAAGACATAGTTCGGGTGATCGATGCCCGCGCTCAGGGCCGCGCCGTTCTTGACCGCGTCGACCATCTCGGGCGTCAGCTCGAAGCGCATGAAGTGTACCGAAGAGGTTTTTTCCTCGTCCTCACGCTCGAGATCCTCGTCCGCGATCGGCGTGATTCGGGAGAAATCGGCCACCTGCATCCAGACGTGCTTTTCCACTCCCAACAAACGCGATAGCTGCACACGGCGCTCATCGGGATCCGAGTATTCCATCATGAAAGTCGCCTTCCAGTTGGAACCGTCCGGGATCAGCGGATTGTAGGCATCCAGCTCTTCCTGGATGCCGTCTGCCTCGAAGATCTTTTCGATGCGCAGCATCTCCTGGATCTGATACTGCATCGTGGTCCGGTCCTCGAAGTAGAGGTTGGCGTTCGGGCCGACCGGCAGGCGACGGTTCTTCTTGTGCGCCATCACCTTGGCACGATATTCCGGACGCACTTCGGCGTACTTTTCCAGGCTGTAGAGGTCTTCGCGGCTCAGTTTGGCCATTGCGTTTACTCCCGGTGTCTCTGTGATCAGTGGTGAGCGAGCGGCTTGTCGGTAAACAGCCAGTCGCGCAGTTCCTTGTCGAACTCCGGCACCCGGCGACGGATCAGCTCCAGGACCATGGCCGCATGCTCCATCTCCTCGTCACGGTTGTGCTTGAGCACCGCACGCAGTTCTTCGTCCTTGGTCGCGCTCATGCGCTGGTTGTACCAATCAACTGCCTCGAGTTCCTCCATCAGGGAAATGATGGCGCGATGCAGATCGCGCGCCTCGTCGGACAGTTCTTCTGTCGGCTCGTGGTAACCCTCGTTAGCCATTTGTCTTTCTCCTGTAGGGTCAGATGCCGTAGGCAATACGTGCCAGGGTCATTGGATGCTCGGGCTCGCTGCCATCGCCGAGACCGTTCGCGATCTGGTGACCGGCCATGGCGCAGTCACTGCTGTAGTGCGCCGCCTCGCCCTGCTTGACCCTGTTGACCACAGGCCGGGCGATTTTCATGGAAAGCTCGTGGAACTCCTTTTTGACCGCGTAGGTGCCGTCATGCCCGGAGCAGCGTTCGATGGTTTCGATCTCGGTGCCCGGAATCAACGACAGGAATTCCTTTGTCTTCGGGCCGATGCGCTGCACCCGCTGGTGACAAGCCGCATGGTAGGCAACCTTGCCGAGTTCGCCCTTGAAATCGGTCTTCAGCTTGCCGTACTTATGGCGCAGCATCAGGTACTCGAACGGGTCGTACATCGCGTCGCGCACCTTGGCCACCTCCGGATCGTCCGGGAACATCAGCGGCAGCTCCTGCTTGAACATCAGCACGCACGACGGCACCGGCGCCATGATGTCCCAACCCTCGTCAACCAGCCTGGCAAGAGCGGGTATGTTGACCTCCTTGGCATGCGCAACGGCCTCGAGATCACCGAGCTCCAGCTTGGGCATGCCACAGCAGACCTCTTTGTCGGCCAGGGTCACCGGGATATCGTTATGGCGCAGCACGGCGACCAGGTCCTCGCCGCTTTTGGGGTCGTTCTTGTTGCCGTAGCAGGTCGCGAACAGGGCTACCTTGCCTGTGGTCGGGCCGGCCGCCTCGGCACCGCTGCCGTCATCCGGCGAGATCCGGCTACGCAGCGACTTACTGTGAAACTTGGGCAGCACGGCATCCCGATGCACGCCAAAACTGCTTTCGAGCACGCCACGGAACGCCTTGTTACCATTCATGCTGTTGACCACGCCAGCGACAATCGGGAACCCGGCAAACTTGCCGAGCCTGTCGGTGCTGGTCAGGGTCCTGTCACGGAATGACGCGCCCTGCTTCTTGTACTTGACCGCCTTGGCCTGCAGCATCAGGTGCGGGAAATCGAGGTCCCACTCGTGTGGCGGCACGTACGGACATTTGGTCAGGAAACACAAATCGCACAGGTAGCATTGATCAACCACCTTCCAGTAGTCGTCCTTGGCAACCCCGTCCACCTCCATGGTTTCCGAATCGTCCACCAGGTCGAAGAGGGTCGGGAAGGAATGACAGAGGCTCACGCAGCGCCGGCATCCGTGACAGATGTCGAACACCCGCTCCAACTCGGTGAACAGTTTGTCCTCGTTGTAAAAGTCCGGATTGGACCAATCGAGGGCGTGCCGGGTGGGCGCCTCGAGACTGCCTTCTCTGGATCCTGCCATGTCGTGTCTCGCTCGAATTTATTGTTCAGGGAAAAAAGGGGCCTTGCGGCCCCTTTGTCAGCAACTGCGTTCAGTCGCCGAGGGTGTCCAGAGCCTTCTGGAAACGGTTGGCGTGAGAACGCTCGGCTTTGGCCAGGGTCTCAAACCAGTCAGCGATCTCATCGAAACCTTCGTCGCGCGCATCTTTCGCCATGCCCGGGTACATGTCGGTGTACTCGTGGGTCTCGCCAGCGATGGCGGTCTTCAGGTTGTCAGAGGTACCACCAAACGGCAGGCCGGTGGCCGGATCGCCGCATTGCTCCAGGTACTCCAGGTGCCCATGGGCGTGACCGGTCTCACCTTCCGCGGTGGAACGGAATACAGAGGCAACATCGTTGAAACCTTCGACATCCGCCTTGGCGGCAAAGTACAGGTAGCGACGGTTGGCCTGGGATTCGCCCGCAAACGCATCCTTCAGGTGTTGTTCGGTCTTGGAACCTTTCAGGGACATTGGTATTCCTCCATTTGCTTCAAACAAGCCGGACGATTCCGGCAGCTAGCGGGGAGAATATAGGCATCCCCCTCCCTAGAGTGAAATTGTTTCTGGTAATTCCTCCGATAGATTAAACCTATTGGAGTCCTACTTTTTGACATTACGCGTACAGCTTAGTCGACAGGCCTGAATCGTCTCCCGCAGCAGATTGACCGCCTCGGGTCTCGGGAAACTCTTGCGCCAAGCCAGCGCCACCACGCGGCTGGGTGATTTCCCGGAAAACCGGCGAATCTCGAGCAGACGCTCGGAGAATCGCTCCGCTCCGGCCGCCGTGCAGGGCAGCACCGTGACACCCAGGCCACTGGCCACCATGTAGCGGATGGTCTCGAGGGAACTCCCTTCCATGGTCTGGCGGGGGTGGCCCTCGCTGCTCTTGCCGAGGCAGTCCGGGCAGATCTCCAGCACCTGGTCGCGAAAGCAATGCCCCGACCCCAGCAGCAGGACGTCCTCCTTGCTCAACTTATCGACATCGACACGTTTGCGCTGGTTGAACGGATGCGAACTGGGAATCAACAGCACAAAGGGCTCTTCGTACAGTGGCAGTGTCCGCAGACCGGGCTCCTCGAACGGCAGTGAGATGATGATGACGTCGAGATCGCCCTGTTTAAGCCGTTCACTCAGGACCGCCGTGTAGTTCTCCTCTACCACCAGCGGCATATTGGGTGCGGCATCCGCCAGCCTCGGGATGAGGTTCGGTAGCAGGTAGGGGCCGATGGTGTAGATCGCCCCCAGGCGAAGCGGCCCAGCCAACTGATCCTTTCCCTGGGCGGCGATCTGGCGCAGCCCACTGGCCTCTTCCAGAACCCGCTGTGCCTGGCCGATCACCTGCTCCCCGATCGGGGTGACGCTGATGTCGCCCTTGCGCCGCTCGAACAGCCGGATGCCCAGTTCGTCCTCCAGCTTTTTCACCGCCACGCTGAGTGTCGGCTGACTGACGTGGCAGGCCTCTGCAGCACGTCCAAAGTGTCGCTCTCTGGCGACAGCCACGATGTATCTCAACTCGTTCAGGGTCATAGCGAAAAATGGATAATGCGGGGCAGTGTCTCCAGACATCGGCCCCGGAACTAAAGAAACAGCTGTAAGGCCGTTAAATGTGCCAAACGAGCCGCTAAAAATACTGCAATTGGGAACAGTATTCGTTATCGGCGGTCTGCCGTGCATCGACCCGTGGACATGTTACCGCGACTCGGGCAGGGCAAGGCCACTGATCCCTGCTGAACTTCCCTGCAGGAAGCAAGCGGGAGCGGGAACTCGCTCACATTACGCGGAAACCAGGCTGTTGGATCGGGAGTCTACTGACCTATGATGTCGAAAACCGGCAAAAGAGACTATGACGGGTTGCGCAAAGGTGCATCGGAACCTGTAGACCTCAGCCTGGCCCGGGAGCGTGGGCAACGGAGGACGGCCGTGCCGCGAGATTCCCTGAAGATTCTACAGATAACAGACACCCACCTGTATTCGGACAATACAGGTCGTCTGCTTGGTGTAGACACACTCGCGAGCTTTCGTGCAGTCATTCAGGCCTTCGTCGACACCGGCTGGCAGCCGGACCTGGTCCTGGCGACCGGCGATCTGGTACACGACGCGACCCCGACAGGTTACCGCCAGCTGGCCGACATCCTCGACAGTTTCGGCGTCCCGGTGTATTGCCTGCCTGGCAACCACGACGACCCCGACACGATGCGCGAGCACCTGCGGGGAAAGCGCGTCTCCTGCCCGCGAGTGGTTGAAAACAAGGGATGGCGCCTGATCCTCCTGGACTCCGTCGTGCCCGGGAAGGTCGGGGGGTGCCTGGGGCAGACGGAGTTGCAGCACCTGCGGCAGACCCTCGAGACATCCCGCCAACCGACGCTGATCAGCATGCACCATCAGCCGGTTGCCGTCGGCAGCGCCTGGCTGGATGAAATGGGCCTGGATGACGCCGCGATCTTCTTCGATACGATCGCTGCTCACCCCGAGGTCAAAGGACTGCTTTGGGGACACGTCCACCAGCAGTTCGACGAGCAACGCAATGGCTTGCGCCTCATGGGAACGCCCTCGACCTGCGTCCAGTTCGAACCGGAATCCAAGGACTTCTCGGTAGACCAGCGTCAGCCCGGGTTCCGCTTGCTGACCCTGACGCCAAACGGCAAGATATTGAGCGAAGTGATGCGCATAGACGAGATGCCCGCCGGCCTGGAAGTCGCCTCGGGCGGCTACGAGTAGGGCTACTACCAGAGAATTCTTGCGGATTGCCCCGAACGCACCACCAGATCGTCGGGACGCTCCACCACCGCGATAACAGCGAAGAGCTCCTGTCCCTGGACGTTTTTCATGGACTCGAACCCGGGCCGGACCTCGCTGGCCACCAGTTCCCTCCCATCCAACTTCACCCGGACCGCATCCGCCGCCAGGATTGCCGCCAGCGAGCCGGCATCGGCAAGCGCCTTCACTTTGAGAGTCCGGTCATCGACCAGTACCAGCAGTTCCGGGACCCCGGATTCCGCATTGACCGCCTGCCCCGGCTCTGCGCGGACCTCGATCACGATACCATCGAAGGGCGCCTGCAACTCGCTGTAGGCTATCTCCGAGCGCGCCGCCACGACCCCCGCGTTGGCGGCGGCAGTCTCTGCCTCGGCGGTGCGCAACCCGATTTCGGCGAGCATGAGATCGTGCTTGGACAGAACCGTGCGATCGAACAGCTCCTGCGCGCGCTCGAATTCGAGCCGGGCCTCGTCAAGCAGGATACGCGCGCGGCGTACATCCGCCTCGGCGGCACGCAGCCGGGCGCGATAGGCTTTCTGATCGAGCGCCAGCAATGGTGCCCCGGCCTCCACCCGCTGCCCCGGGCTCACCTCCACCCTCTGCACGACCCCGGGTACCAGCGTACCCATCCCCAGGCGCTTTCCCCAGTCCACTGTCGCCGCGAGTTCACCGGCGAGCGAAGCGGGAACGATACCCAGCAGGCTCAAAATCAACAGGGCTTTCGCCACCCCCTGCAACGGCTTGATCATGTGTCGTCCTCCAACAGACTGCCCGTCAGCGCCTTGATCCGGGCCTCGTTGATCGCCCAGTCGAACAGGGCACGCATTCGCTTTACGCGCACCTCGGTGATCCGCGTCATGGCGTCACCGAGATCCGTTTTGACTTCAAGTTCATACAGAGCGCGACTGCGATCAAGATAGAGATCGCGGTAATCGCCCTGAATCCCGAAGGCACGGATGTCACTGCGCAGCCGCACCCGCTCCAACCAGGCCTCGAGCGCCTGCTGTCGCAGTTGCAGTTGCGCTTCCAGGTGTGCCCCCTTTGCCTCGGTGAGTCCCGCCTGCGCCTGCATTACGGCTGCGTCCTTGCGGCTGCCCGTATACAGCGGCACTTCGAGCAGCAGACCACCCCCCAGCGGGTGGGTGGACGCGGTGTTCCGGTTGTATACCCCGGCCTCCAGCTCGGCGCTGAGCACCGGTCCATGGCTCGCACGCGCCGAGGCGAGCTGGTCACTGGCCGCCTCCAGGCGCATCGCGAGCGCACGCAGAAGCGGGTGCCCTGCCTGCACGCGTTGCCAGAATTCCTCGAAATCGCCTTCCGCGGCCTGCCCCAGGTCAATCGCAGGCGCGCTCAGATTGGATGCGAGATCGTTGGGTCGTCCCATGGCTATCGCCAGGCGTGATCGCGTCAGGCGCTGGCTCTGCTCGGTGATCAGACGCTGCCGGCGGGCTTCCTCGTAGTCGGCTTCAAGACGCAGCAATTCCACATCTGAGAAGCGGCCCAACTCGTTTTCGTCGCGCGCCTTGTCCCACGCCAGGAAGGCGACCGTCATGGCCTCATTGTCGCGCGCGTAGCTCAGGTCAGCGAGGATGACATCAAAGAAGGCGCGCATGATCGTGAGGATGTGCTGCTGGCGCGCCTCCCGGACCTCGAACTCGCTGGCCTGGCGGCTCTTGTCGGCGGCCGACTCGAGCGCCTCGCCGTAGCCGAAATCGTAGAGACGCTTGCTCAGCAGCAGGCGGGCCTGGCTGTCGTTGGGATCGTCGTTATCCGACTTGAAGGACGGCTCGACCAGGCGCGCCCTGCCCTCCAGACCAATCCGAAAGTCATGCAGCGATTGTGCAGCAAGGAGGTCGGCATTTGCCCCCTCGCGCCCCGCGTCTGCGCTCAGCAGCGCCGGCACGCCCTCCACCGCAAGCCGGAGCGCCTGATCGAGCCCGAGCGGATCCGGCAGAGGTTCTCGCGAGTCGCTCGCAGACGCCATGGATGCCAGCACGAACAGGCCGGCAAGAACGAGACGCTGGTAGATCAAGGTTGCGCCTGCTGCTTCATGCGGCGCTTGTAACGCGCAAACGGTTCCTCGAGGTAAATCTGTTCAACCACGTAGCGCCCGAGGAGCAGAAATTCCTGCTTGTCCCGGGCCGCGCCGGTATAGCGCGTCAGCAACTTGCCATCGGGATCGAAGAACGCGAACACCGGGGTCGCACGCACCCGGAACTGCTCGAGCGCAAAATCCTTCATCGCCGTCTGACGCCCCTCGAAATCGACGATCTCGACATCCCCCTCGACGTCGATCGAAAGGATCAGAAAATGTTCTTTGAAGAAGTCCTGCACGTCGCGCTGGTTGAGCACCATCGATTTCATCCGATGGCAGAAAGGGCACTCGTCCATCTCGAACATGATGAGAATGCCGCGCTTGCCCTGGTCGCGCACGTTCTCGAGTTCCTCGCTGAGATCCCCGAAGCTCTCGTCGAAGAAGTAACGCTGCGGGTCGCGTGTCTCCGCCGCCTGCGCCAGAGGCGCACACAGCAGCACAAGTATTGCAAAACAGCGTGTGACGATCGACATTGCCACTTACCCCTCTCAGTTGGACCGTTCGTATTGTTGGATGAATTGGCGAACGCCATCAGCGGTCACCGGACCGACCGTCTTCGCTGCCAGGCGTCCATCCGGCGCGACCAGGAAGGAGGTCGGCAGGCCCTGCAGACTGCCAAGGCGCTGCGCCGGCTTGGGCCGCGGCCCCGCAACCAGAATTGGAAACGAAAGGAACTGCTCTTCCAGGAAGGATGACAATTCCTCGTGATCGATCGCCTCGGTATTCACGCCAAGCACCACCGCCTTCCCATCCGACTGGCTGTGTAACACCTCGAGCTCAGGCAACTCCTCGCGGCAGGGTGGACACCAGGTTGCCCAGTAGTTGACCAGGACCCACTGTCCACGGTAATCGGAAAGTCGATGAGGCTTACCCTGCATATCCGGCAGGGTGAAGTCCACCCGGTCATCGGAATAAGCCGCGGGGACCGCCAGGAGCAGAACAAAAACGAGAAAAAGACGTGATCGAAACATTACCCTTCCCAGGCAAGAGATGAATTTGGGCATGCAGACGCTATTCCCTGCCGACAATTCCTGCATCCACACTGAAAAAACCCTGGATCAGGACGATCCGCCGCAGCCGGGTTGCAAAGTATCCAGCTCAACCTCCCTGTCGCGCAACGAGCGAAGGGGTGTCCGCCCGCCTGAGCCTGAATTCCGCCAGCGCCACATCCAGAGCCCCCGCCGCCCCGGAGCGGGCCGCCTGGAATCGATCGGCCAGTCCCGAGACGCCATCCCAGCGAACATCCGACTCCTTCGGCAGCGGATAGCGACCCTGCATCAGGACTTCGTACAGGGTCAGGTCGTTCAGGCGCCGTGCCAGTGACCAGGAACCATCCGCTGTCTGGTGCGCCCAGTGGCGCTCCTGCATGTCAGCCAGGAGGTTGGCTATCCGGTCCTCCCGCCAGGCGTCGCAGGAAGCGGTGATCTCCCACAGCGAGAGCGCCCTCCCCTGCGCAGAGGCCTCGTCCAGCAATAGCAACAGGTAGACCGCATCGCTGAAGCCGGGTTCCACTCCACGGGGATTCGGCTTGTTCCAATGATACAGGCGCAATCCATGGGCCACCTCTGCCCCTATCAGAACGATGGTCCAGGTCAGGTACAACCACACCAGGAAGATCGGCACCGTGGCCAGCGCACCATAAATCGCCTCGTAGGTGGGGAAGGTCTGGAGGTAGAAAGCGAACAGTCGCTTGGCCAGCTCGAACAACAGCGCCGCCACGGCGCCGCCGATGAGTGCATGCGAGAACTTCACGCGCACATTCGGCACCAGCCCGTAGATCAGGGTGAACGCGAGCAGCGAACTCGATACCGGGGCCAGCTTGAGGAGCCCCTCCCACCAGGGCGAATGCGCCATGCCTGCCAGGATCACCAGTTTCGAGGTGGCCAGCACGCTGGCGGTAATGAGAAGCGGACCGAGGGTCAGTACAGCCCAATAGGTTAGGAACTTGCTGACGAAGCCGCGTTTCGCGCGCACCTCCCAGATGGTGTTCAGCGACTGGTCGATGTTCGACATCAACAGCAGCGCCACAGCGATCAGGACGGCAAAGCTGGGCCCACTCAGGCTTGAGGCCTTGCTGATGAAGGCGTCCAGGTGCTGTTGCAGTACTTCGCCGGCTGTCGGCATGAAATTCTGGAACAGAAAATCCTGCAGCACGGCATTCACCTCTTCCGCTGCCGGAAAGGCGTAGAAAATCGCCAGCGAAACCGTCATCAGGGGCACCAGAGACAAAAGCGTGGTGAACGTCAGCGCGGCGGCATTGCGGTCGTCGCGGTGCGCCAGGAACTGCTGTACCACCAGCTTCACGAAACCGACGAATTTGCCGATGTGAGCCTTCGACTGTGGACCCAGTGTGGCCAAGCGCGTACCCATACTCACAATACCTTCCCTTTTCAGCCTTTGGGCCAGTGATTACCATAGCGGGCCTTCGAATCAGTCCAGGGTCGTCGCCATGTCCGTGAAAATCTACCACAACCCGCGTTGCAGCAAGTCCCGCCAGACGCTGAAGCTTTTGCAGGACCAGGCGATCGAATCCGAAATCGTCGAGTACCTGAAGACACCGCCGAGCGCGGAGGAACTGCGCCAGTTGCTAGACATGCTTGGCATCGGGCCGCGCGAACTGATGCGCCGCAAAGAGGCCGAGTACAAGGCGGCCGGCGCTGACAATCCGGACCTAAGTGATGAGCAGTTGATCGACCTGATGGTGGCTCACCCCAAGCTGATCGAACGTCCGATCGTGGTCCGGGGGGGCAAAGCCGCCATCGGCAGGCCGCCCGAACAGGTGTTGGAGCTCCTCTGATGGCTCACGTCCTGATTCTCTATTACAGCCGCTACGGCGCCACGGCCGAGATGGCGCGCCACATCGCACGCGGCGCGGAGGCCGGAGGCCTGGAGGCACGCATCCGCAGTGTGCCGCCGGTATCGGCCAATCATGAGGCCACCGCCCCGCCGGTGCCGGACGAGGGCGCGCCCTATGTCACCGAACAGGACGTGCGCGATTGCGCCGCGCTTGCGCTCGGCAGCCCTACCCGCTTCGGCAACATGGCGGCGCCAATGAAATATTTCATCGACGGCACCAGTGCGCTCTGGACGTCCGGGGCGCTGCGCGACAAGCCAGGCGCGGTGTTCACCTCGACCGGCAGCATGCATGGCGGCCAGGAAAGCACCCTGTTATCCATGATGCTGCCGCTGCTGCATCACGGCATGCTGATCACCGGGCTGCCCTACTCCGAGGCCGAACTCATGACCACCCGTGACGGCGGCACGCCTTACGGACCCTCCCACCTGGCCGGTACCGACAGCGATCTGCCCGTGACCGAGACAGAGCGCCGTCTATGCCAGGCCCTCGGCCGGCGCCTGGCGGAAACCGCCGTGCGCCTGACGGCGCGATGAGAATCCGCCTGGCCCGCGCGCTCTCGCTGGGCGCCTACCTGGGCCTGATCGCCCTCGGCATGCTGTGGGCGATCCAGCTCGGCGGCTTACCCCGCGAGCAGATATCGATCACGCTCCTGGTGCTGGTGCTGCCCTTGTTATTGCCTCTCAGGGGCGTCCTGCATGCGCGCCACAAATCCCTGGTCTGGGGCATGCTCGCGGCCCTGATCCCCCTGTTGCACGGCGGCGTCACCGCCTGGGCCGAATCGGGACCAAAGGCCGCCTGGGGTGGCCTGGAATTGTTCCTCGCGGTCGCCTACATCGTGAGCGGGAGCTTCTTCATCCGCTGGAAGGCGCGCGCCGCACGATGAACCCCGGACAACTGCCTTTGGGGCTCGAGGTGCGCAGCCCAAGCCGGCTCGACGACTTCGTCTTCGGCGACAACGAAGCGCTGCTGCAGCTGCTGCAACGGCAGTTGCAGGAGCACGGCGAGTCGCAACTGTACATCCACGGACCGCGCGGTAGTGGTCGCAGCCACCTCCTGCTCGGGCAATGCAATGCCGCTCGCGAGATCGGCTGGACCCCGGCCTATCTCCCCGGGGGAGACATCGCTACGCTCTCACCCGGGCTGCTCGAGGGTATGGAGCAATACCCGCTGATCGCGATCGACGATGTCGAGCGCCTCGCCGGCAAGGAGGATTGGGAACAGGCCCTGTTCGGCTTGTTCAATCGCGCGCGCGAGCGCGGGGCGCGGCTGCTTTTCAGCGGGGACAAGCCCCCTTCCACGGCCGGCTTCGACCTGCCGGACCTGAGCTCACGTCTGGCCTGGGGGGTAACCTATCGAATCAAGCCTTTGCAGGACCTGCAACGCGAGTTGCTGCTGATCCGGATCGCTCGTCGGCGCGGACTGCACATGCCGGCGGAAGTGGCGCGCTACCTCTTGCAGCGTCACTCCCGCGATGTCTCCGAGCTGGCCAGACTGATCGAGCGACTCGACCGGGATTCGCTCGCCGAACAGCGTCGCCTCACCATCCCTTTTGTTCGCGACCGCCTGTTGAACCAATAGCCGGCTGCGATCCCCGGGTTTTACACGGTTCGATCATGGCGAGGATCCGGCCTGATTGGCCTGGTAGCTCTCGAGCAGGTAGCGCAGGAACACCATCGCCACCGCCGCGACCGGCAGGGCCAACAGGATGCCGAAAAAGCCATACAGCTGGCCGCCTGCCATGACCGCGAAGATGACCGCGACCGGGTGCAGCCCAATCCGCTCGCCGACCAATCGGGGGGTCAGAAGACTGCCCTCGAGCACCTGGCCCACGATGAAAACCAGCGCCACCCAATGCAGTTGGTCCGGGCCCTGGAACTGGACCAGGGAAGCCAGCCCCGCCGCGGCGATCCCGAATATCAGTCCGAGATAAGGGACAAAGCTCACCACGCCCGCCAGCAGCCCGATCAGGAGCGCAAACTCCAGTCCCACCAGCCACAGCCCGGTGGTATAGATCACCCCCAGCGCAAACATGACCGCCAGCTGGCCGCGCAAAAATGCCCCGAGCACCTCGTCCGACTCACGTGCCAGGCGCCGCCATGGCACGCTGGAATCCCGCGGCAGGAGTGTTGCCGCGGTGGAAATGAGCCTGTTCCAGTCGCGCAGCAGGTAAAACGCCAGAACAGGGACCAGCAAAAGATTGACCAGCCAGGTGATCAACGCCAGACCGGATCGGCTCAGCGACTGCCACACCCCGGCAAGCACCCCACCCGCCGTCTGCCAATGCTGCGCCAGCGCCTCGCCTAACAACTGCGTATTGAGCGTCTCCCTTGCCTCCGGAAGCCACTGCTCCAGGTAGGGTTGCAGATAACCCTTGAGCCACTCCAGGTAGCGCGGGAGCCTGCCCAGCAACTGCGAGACCTGGTCCTCGAGGCGTGGGACCAGGATCAACAACAGCAGCAGCAACAGCCCGAACAGCGCCAGGAACACCAGCGTGACCGCGAGGGCGCGCGGCAGGTGGTAGGCCTCGAGGCGGCCCAACAAGGGGTTCCCGAGGTACGCCAGCAGGGCCGCAAACAGAAACGGCGTCAGGATCGGCGACAGAAGATACAGGGTCCATGCACCCAGTCCTGTCCAGACCAGGAGCAGCAGGGGGCGGCTCTCAGTCACTCCGGCCCCCATTCGCAGCGCGCCGGCTCCATTCCATCACGTAGCCGGCGCCACTCAGGAGCACGGTCGCCACGACGCTCCAGATCAGCAGCTGAAATACCCACGCGGGAAGCGGCATCATTCCAAGGTGAAGCACGCCCAGGGCGGCCAGCAGGATCTGCAGAAAGGTATTGAGTTTACTGATCAGCGTCGGCGCAGGGTCGAAGATCCCGACGCGGGTGCGGTAGGCAATCCCTCCGCTCACGATGACGACATCACGCACCAGGATCAGAAACACGAACCAGCCCGGAAACATGCCAAGCCACCACAATGCGAGGAAGGTGGAGACCAGCAGAAACTTGTCCGCGAGCGCATCCAGGATGCCACCCAGACGGCTGCTCCAATCGAACTGTTTGGCGAGGAATCCGTCCACCGCATCCGACACACCTGCGACCAGAAACAGTCCAATCGCCAGTTGATAGCGTTCCTCGAGCAATGCCCAGACGATGGGACCGACCAGCAGGATGCGCAGGACGGTGATCACGTTGGGGATATGCCGCAGCCGGATCATGGCTGTTCGATCGCACCCGGGTCGATAAACTGGTAGTGCAGCGTCACCGCTGATTGACCGGCTTGTGTCACATCCTTTGCCGCCGCGGGCAACGCGACCAGCGAAGGATCCCTGATCAGCGCACGTGTCAGGACCTCCCGGCCGCCTTCCGCATCCACACCCAGCAGCAGGCGATCGGGCTCCGCCTGCAGCACCACGACCGTACTGACTTGCGGCAGCAGGCGCAGTGCCTCCATCAGGTACCCATAGGCCTGCAGGGTGCTGACCCCCTCAACGCTGATGCGGGTCATATCGCTGTGATCCGGAAGGACCGCACCGGATTGTTGCGCCAATCGATCCTGTACCAGGTCGAGTCCGCTTGCGAGCGCATCTGCAAGCGCATCCCCCGCGCTGGAAAGCTCGCGGTACTGCCCATCCCGCCACAGTCGCCATGCAAGCAGCCAGCGTCCGCCACCCGATCGGGTAGCACCGACGGTCAGGACCACCTCATGCGGATAGCGTTGCGACGCGCGCTGAATCGCGCCGGCAAAGCCGCTCCAGACGTCGGCAGCGGTGATCGCAGCCCGATCCTCCAGATCCAACAACGGCAGTTGCAGGGGCATGCCGCGTTCCTCGGCAAGCTGTAACAGCCGTTCGCGCACCGGGCGCTCGTCTCCGACGCTCCGCAGGCGCCGGACCCCGTTTTCCTCGGTCGCCACCCATAGCAGCACCCGGGGTCGCTCGCCCAGCCAGACCGGGAGTCTTTTGCCAAGCATCGCACGTCGCAGCGCAGGGGGATCGAAACGCGCCTGCAGGTAGCGCTGGGGAGTCGCCTCGCCATCCGCCGGACCCGGCGCGCTGCGATAGCGGAACTGTTGCACCAGGGCACCGGCGTCCTGCAGGACCTCGTTGGCAGCCTCTGCCGCGAGAATGCTCCGCTGGCCGGCGACACGCACCATCACCTGGCGCAGAATCTGCTGCAGTGCGAGAGCCCGGGTTGCGGGACTCTCGTCAGCCACCGGGACCTCGCCGCTGAAGATATCCGGGACTTGCGCCGCGGCGACCACCGCATGCAGAGCGAGCAGGAGCAGGAGGAATGGTTTGAGAAGCTTCATCCGACGAAGTTTATCAGTCCCCCCGCGAGCGTCACACCACGTACCAAGAGCGCCGCTAAGAGGTTAAAATTCCCGCCCTACCCCAAACCCCTACCGGAGCGCGCCTTGAGCGACAGTACATCCCACAGCGACCCCAGAGAAAGCCTCAGTTACGCCAAAGCGGGGGTCGACATCGACGCTGGCAATGCATTGATCGAACGGATCAAACCCCTGGTCCGCAACACCTTCCGCCCCGGCGTACTGACCGGCCTGGGCGGTTTCGGGGCCTTGTTCGAGATCCCTCCCGGTTATCGCCAGCCGGTACTGGTTTCCGGTACCGACGGGGTCGGCACCAAGCTCAAGCTGGCAATGCAGATGGGACGCCACGACACGATCGGGATCGACCTGGTCGCGATGTGCGTCAACGACATCGTGGTGGCGGGAGCGGAGCCCCTGTTTTTCCTCGACTACTACGCCACCGGGCACCTTGCGGTGGATACCGCGGTCGAGGTTGTATCCGGTATCGCGCGTGGCTGCGAGCTGGCGGGCTGCGCGCTCACCGGTGGGGAGACCGCCGAGATGCCCGGAATGTACGAGGGCGAGGACTACGACCTGGCAGGCTTTGCGGTCGGCATCGTGGAGAAAGACCGCATCCTGCAACCGGACTCGGTCCAGCCGGGCGACGTCCTGCTCGGGCTGGCATCCTCCGGTCCGCATTCGAACGGCTACTCACTGGTGCGCAAGGTGATCGAGGTCGCTGATGCCGATCTGACCCAGCCCTTCGATGGACGCACCCTGGGCGAGGCCCTGCTGGCGCCGACCCGCATCTACGTGAAGCCCCTGTTGCAGCTGTTGGCCGCGACCGAGGTGCATGCGCTCGCGCATATCACCGGCGGCGGTCTGAGCGAAAACATTCCGCGGGTACTGCCGGAAAACACCCAGGCGTTGATCGACCCGGGCGCCTGGCAGTGGCCAGAGGTATTCAACTGGTTGCAGCAGAACGGGCGGATCGCGCCGCAGGAAATGCTGCGCACCTTCAACTGTGGCATCGGCATGGTCATCTGCCTGCCAGCCGCGCAAGCCGATGGCGCCAGCGAGCTGCTGGAATCACTGGGCGAAACCGTCATCCGCCTGGGACAGATCGAAGCCGGCGGGGATGCCCAGGCTCGGGTCGTCTATCAGGGATGAAGCCGGGCTCCAAACTGCGGATCGTGGTGCTGATCTCCGGGAGCGGAAGCAATCTGCAGGCAATCATGGATGCCTGCACCTATGGTGCGCTGCACGCCGAGGTAAGCGCCGTGATCAGCAATGCGGGGAATGCCTACGGCCTGCAGCGCGCCCGCGCGGCGGGAATACCGACCGAGGTGGTGGCGCACGCAGACTATCCCGACCGCGGCGCTTTCGATGCCGCCCTGGTAAAGAAAATCGATCGATACCAGCCGGGCCTGGTCGTGTTGGCGGGCTTCATGCGCATCCTGACACCGGACTTCGTGCAACATTACGCCGGGCGACTGCTCAACATCCACCCCTCGCTGTTGCCACGCCTGCAGGGCCTGCATACCCACCGGCGCGCGCTCGAGGAACAGCACCGGATCCATGGGGCCAGCGTGCATTTCGTGACCGAGGAACTGGACGGCGGTCCCGTGGTACTGCAGGCCGAGGTAGCGGTGCTGCCTGGGGATGACGAGTCGACCCTGGCGGCGCGGGTGCTGCAACAGGAGCATCAGATCTACCCGGCAGTGATCCAGTGGTTTGCGCAGGGACGACTCCGGCTCGATCCCGAACAGGGGGTGATGATGGACGATGCGCCGCTGCAGCAGCCGCTGCGCTGGGCGACGGACAGTCCTGCCGCCTGATCAGTCTTCGCTGATGCGACTCGCGACCGGGCCGCTCTGGCCGCGGTACTTGGCGTCCTCGCGTTTCACATAGGGACGCTCCGCCGGTCCGCTCAGGGTCTCGAAGCTCATCGCGCCGATGGACATCCCGGGTTGCAGGGAAAGCGGCAGTTTCCCGGAGTTGAAGAACTCCAGCACAATGTTGCCGCTCCAACCGGGGTCAATGCGATGCGCGGTCACGTGCACCATCAGGCCGAGGCGCGCCAGGCTGGAACGCCCATCCAGCCAACCGACCAGGTCATCCGGCAGGGTGATCGCTTCGCGCGTGATCCCGAGCGCGAGTTCGCCGGGATGGAGCACGAAACGCCCCTCGGGCGAGACCAGTATCTCGTCGCTCATGACCCGCTCGACCGCGGCGTTGACCGCCTCACGGGTCCCGGAGAGGTCGATGTAGGGCGTCTGGTGCGAACTGAAGACCCTGAAACGGTCACCCAGGCAAAGATCGACGCTGACGCCGCTGATCTTGTGGTCCTCCGGTCGAGGATCGATCTGAATCCGCCCCTCGTCGAGGGCCTGGACAATATCCCGGTCACACAATCGCATTGGCAGGCCGTCGCTTGGTCAATAAGGAGGCGCGCAGTGTAACGCCTGCCCTACTCGGCCGTCATGCCCGGCCACTCATCCGCACCACCTGGCGGCGCGAACCCCAGTTTCCCGGGCCTGCCTCGAACACTCCGGCGATCGGCTCGCCACAGTGTGCGCAGTGGCCGGCGGCATCCAGATGCCATTCGCCTAGTTCATACCAGTCACGCTCGATCACGAGCTGCTTGCATTTCGGGCACCAGGTGCTCTGACCGCCCTTGTCGTGCACATTCCCGGTGAACGCGTGGTGCACCCCGTTGCGCAGCGCGATCTCGCGCGCCCGGGTGAGGGTCGCCGGCGGCGTCGACGGATGATCGAGCATCTTCCAGTCGGGATGAAAGGCGGTGAAGTGCATCGGCACGTCCGGGCCGAGTTTTTCCACCACCCAGCGGGTCATCTCGTCGATCTCCTGTTCGCTGTCGTTCTCGCCCGGTATCAGCAGGGTGGTGAGTTCGAACCAGACGTCGGTCTCGTGTTTCAGGTAAACCAGGGTGTCCAGCACCGGCTGCAGGTGGCCGCCGCAGATCTTGTGGTAGAACGCATCGCTGAAGGCCTTCAGGTCCACGTTCGCCGCGTCCATGTGAGCGAAGAAATCCTCCCGCGCGCCCGGCGAGATGTATCCCGCCGTGACCGCCACGGTCTTGATGCCTTCCGCGCGGCATGCCCTGGCCACGTCCACGGCATACTCGAGAAAGATCACCGGGTCGTTGTAAGTAAAGGCCACGCTGCGGCAACCGTTCTCCTTTGCCACGCGCGCAATCGCCTCGGGCGAGGCCGCATCCGCCAGGGTATCCATTTCGCGCGACTTGCTCATGTCCCAGTTCTGACAGAACTTGCACGAGAGATTGCAACCGGCGGTGCCGAAGGAAAAAACCGAGCTGCCCGGCAGAAAATGGTTGAGCGGTTTCTTCTCGATCGGATCGATAACGAAACCGCTGGACCGCCCATAGGTGGTCAGCACGACCTCGTGGTTGAGGCAGCCGCGCACGAAGCAGAGGCCGCGCTGCCCTTCGTGCAGCTTGCAGGCCCGCGGACAGACATCACACTGCACCCGCCCGTCATCGAGCTTGTGCCAGTATGTCGTGGACACCACCTCAGCACCGGCCTGGATGGGAAAATCGCTCATGATTGAATCCTTGGAATATGGCCCTATGCTTTTTATGGATACATTCCCGGAGGATTGCAAGGTGACGCACACACAGATGCCCAATGTCGCAGGTATGTTTTATCCGGCAGACCCGGCGCAGCTGGCCGGACAAATCGATCAATACCTCGGTGAGGCGGCGCCCTACCCCGGCCCGGCACCCAAGGCGCTGATCGCTCCACATGCAGGCTACGTCTACTCCGGTCCGATCGCGGCCAATGCCTATGCCAGCCTGCAGGCTGTTGCGGGTCGAATCGAGCGCGTGGTGGTGCTCGCTCCCTCGCACCGGGTCGCGTTTCGCGGCATCGCCACCACGGCTGCCGTGGAGTTCCGCACCCCACTGGGCGATATCCCGGTGGATACTGCCGCAGTGCAACAGGCGCTCGCCCTGCCCCAGGTCGGTATCCTGGAGCAGGCGTTCGAGGGTGAACATGCCCTCGAGGTGCAGCTGCCCTTCCTGCAGCGGACCCTCGGGGATATCCGCCTGGTTCCCTTTATCGTCGGCGATGCCGAACCGCAGGAGGTGGCCGCGCTGCTCGATCTCCTGTGGGGCGGAGCAGAGACCCTGATCGTGATCAGCTCGGACCTGAGCCACTACCACGACTATGCCACTGCCGTGCAGAAGGACCGTAACACCAGCGCGCACATCGAGGCCCTCGACCCGGACATCGGCCACGAGGATGCCTGTGGGCGCAACCCCATCCGGGGGCTGCTGCTGTCGGCCCAGGCGCACGCGTTGGGGGTGCAGACCCGGGACCTGCGTAACTCGGGGGATACCGCCGGTCCACGCGACCGCGTAGTCGGATACGGCGCCTATGTCTTCCACTGAGCAGACCACTGGAGAATACGGCGAGGCCGAGCGTCAGACGATGCTGCGCCTGGCTCGGGAATCGATCCTCCATGGACTGGAGACCGGCTCGGCATTGAAGGTGTCAGGCGACGACTTCCCGGAGGCACTCCGGGCAGAAAGAGCCTGCTTCGTGACGCTTACCCGATCGGGCCGCTTGCGCGGCTGTATCGGGCATCTGGAACCGGTTCAGACCCTGATCGAAGACATCGCCGAAAACGCCTATTCCGCCGCCTTTCGTGACCCGCGCTTCGCGCCGCTCGCGGCAGACGAGCTGGACGCGACCCATATCGAGATATCGGTCCTCGGCCCGCCACGGCCAATCGACTTCGACAGCGAAGAGGACCTGCTGCAACAGATTCGTCCAGGGGTGGATGGCTTGATCCTCGCAACGCCCGACGGGCACCGGGGCACCTTCCTGCCGTCGGTATGGGAATCGCTTCCGGACCCGGACCAGTTTCTCGCCCATCTGAAGCTCAAAGCCGGCCTGGCAACTGACTACTGGGCGGATGGGGTGCGGGTGTGGCGCTATGAAACCGAGGCATTCCAGGAAGATTGAACCTGCTGCGGCTGCGATGTCCCTATGCGAAGAATGAGCGCCCGCGACCTCATGCCTTCGTCACGGGTCGGGCTAGCAGTCTGTCGGACTTATCCGTTTGAAGCGACTAATCCGCCAGGAGCGGATTGACCAGCTTTGCTGGCCCCGAAGGGGTGAAGGGCAGGATGCCCAGCATCAAATTCGCGGGAGCGAATCAAATGAGATTATCGGATGAGGAGAATAGTGGACCTATTTGACGAGTCCGATAAGGTCAGTTGATCGCTATCCGCGATTTATGAAACACATCCTTGTGTTTCACCGCTACGCGGCTTGCGTGAAAACCTTTTCCTGAAAGGTTTTTGCAGCCAAACAGCGTTAAGTCCGACAGACTGCTAGCGCTGCTTCAACAGATCCACCACCGCCTGAGCCGCCTGCGCGTCGGTATCCAGCGCGAGGGACTCGTGCACTCGGCGATACGCCCGTTCAATCGCCTGCACCCGCGCCGGGTCACGGAAAAAGGCGATCACCGCCGGCGCCAGGTTTTCCGGCTCACACGCATCCTGGATGAACTCCGGCGCCAGGGCCTCGCCTGACAGCAGATTCGCCATGGCCACATGCTCGAGTTTGACCAGTTTCAGCCACTTGGCGATCAGGTAGGTGAGCTGGTTGAGTTTGTAACCGACCACCATCGGACGTTTGCTCAGGAGCGCCTCGAAGGTGGCGGTGCCGGATGCGGTCAGGACCACGTCCGCGGCAGCGAGCATCTCGCGGCTGGCATGCAGTCCTTCCACGATCTCGAGGTGCGGCGCATGCATTGCCTTTTGCTGTTGCCAGAGCGCCGCGCTGGCCTCGCCAGCCAGGGGGGTCACGATTCGCAGCCCGGGCAGCGCCTGCGCGCACGCGCTTGCCGTCTGCAGAAAGGGACGCGCCAGGCGCTCGACCTCGCTGCGACGACTCCCCGGCAGAACGGCGAGCACCGGCGCATCGGGCGCCAGACCGAGCGCTGCGCGGGCGCCGGCGCGATCGGGCTGGAGGGGCATATCCCCGGCAAGCCGGTGCCCGACGTAGGTCGAGTGCACGCCGTGCGACTCGAGAAAATCGGGCTCGAAGGGGAAGATGCTCAGCAGCAGGTCGACCGAGCCGCGCAACTTGCGGACCCTATGGCGGCGCCAGGCCCAGACTGTCGGACTCACATAGTGCACCACCGGCACGCCCTGCCGACGCAGCCGGCGTTCGAGCGTGAGATTGAAGTCCGGCGCATCGACCCCGATGAACAGATCCGGCGGATGCTGCGACCAGCGGGCAGTCAGCGCGCTGCGCAGTCTCAGCAGGCGCGGCAGGTGCCGCAACACCTCGACCAGACCCATGACCGAGAGCGATTCCATCGGCTCGATCAGCTGCATGCCCACCGCCTGCATGCGCGGGCCACCGATACCTTCGAATTGCGCCGCGGGAAAATGCCGGCGCAGCTGCGCCATAAGTCCGGCCGCGAGCAGGTCGCCGGAGGCCTCAGCTGCAACGATTGCAATGCGCACCGGGCGTGCTACCGAATGAAACTGCGTTGGCTATCGCGCAGGAACTGCACCAGCAGGCGAATCTCCGGCGATTCAGGGAATTCCGACTCCAGTCGGGCCATGGCATCCCCCACCATGAGGCCGGAGTGATAGAGAATGCGATAGGCCCGCTTGATCAGCGCGATCTGTTGCTCATCGAAACCGCGACGTTTCAACCCTTCGCTGTTGATACCACGCGCCCGCGCCGGATGACCCGCGACCAGCACGTAGGGGGGCACGCTCTTGCTGATCACGCTCGACATGCCGGCGAAACTGTGCGCGCCGACACTGCAGAACTGGTGCACCACGGAGAAGCCGCCGAGTATGGCCCAATCGTGGACCTGTACGTGCCCCCCCAGGGAGGCCGCATTCGCCATGATCACATGGTTTGCGATTTCGCAGTCGTGCGCCACATGCGCATAGGCCATCAGCAGGTTGTCGTCCCCGATGCGCGTGAGGCCGGCATCCTGAACCGTACCCCGATGCACGGTGACGAATTCCCGGATCTGATTTCGGTTGCCGATCTCCAGCCGGGTCCGCTCGCCCGCGTATTTCTTGTCCTGGGGGTCCTCTCCGATCGAGGCAAACTGGAAAATACGGTTGTCGTGACCAATGCGGGTGTCGCCGCGAATCACGACATGCGGGCCGACCACGGTACCGGAGGCAATCCGTACACCCTCGCCAATGATGGAGAAGGGCCCGATCTCCACTCCCTCGTCAATTTCCGCGGCTGCATCGACGACCGCCCGGGCGTCGATCATTTCACAGATCTCTCGCGGTACACATGATCTCGGCCGAGGCGCATACCGCGCCATCCACCGTAGCCTTGCCAGAGAAACTCCAGATGCCGCGCCGCTGCCTGGTCACCGAGACCTCGAGCCTGAGCTGGTCACCGGGCACCACCGGGCGCTTGAAGCGGGCCTTGTCGACCCCGACGAGGTAGTAGATCGCCGCCCCGCTGACCTCCTCGCTCTCCATCGCGAGCAAACCGGTGGCCTGCGCCAGCGCCTCGATGATGAGCACCCCCGGCATGACGGGTTTTTGCGGGAAATGTCCCTGGAAAAAGGGTTCATTGAAGGTGACGTTCTTGATGGCAACCAGGCGTTGGCCCGAATCCACCTCCACGACCCGGTCCACGAGCAGGAAGGGATACCGGTGAGGCAGGTAGTTGGTTATCTCCTGGATATCCATGACTGAAAAAACTCCCCAGAACTCTTGAATGAAACCGGTCGCTGAATAGCCAGCAATACGGCAGTTTATTTGTCTCTATCCGCAAGACTTTCTTCGTCGCCTCGATTCTGGAGTATTTTCTCCAGGGCCTTGACCCGGCGGGACAGCTCGTCCAGCTGCCGGATGCGGACAAAATTCTTACGCCACTGCGCGTGCTCCATGGCCGGTACCGTACTGGTATAGGTTCCGGGCTCGTGAATGGACCGCGTTACCGCGGTGAGGCCGGAGATATTCACGCCATTGGCGATCTCCAGGTGACCCGCAACGCCCGCCTGCCCCGCGAAGGTGCACCAGGCCCCGATCCTGGTGGACCCGGCAATCCCCACCTGCGCCGCCAGCGCGGTGCTCTCCCCGATCTCGACGTTGTGCGCGACATGGATCAGGTTATCCAGCTTCACCCCGTCGTGCAGCACGGTGTCCTTGAGCGCACCCCGGTCGAGCGCGCTACAGGCTCCCACCTCGACGTCATCGCCCAGGATCACGCGCCCGAGCTGTGGGATCTTGACCCAGCGTCCCCCGTCGTTGGCCAGGCCGAAACCATCTGCACCGATAACCGCTCCAGGATGGATCAGGCAACGCGCGCCAATCCGCGTCCGGGAGCCGAGTGTAACACTGGCCACCAGGTGTGAACCGTCGCCAATCTCACAGTCCTCGGCAAGCACGCAGTTGGGTCCGATCACCGCGTCCGGGCCTATCCGGACACGCGCCCCAATCGTGCAGTTCGGCTCGATGCGCGCGGTCGCGTCGATCTCGGCACTGGGATCGATGACCGCGCTGGGATGCACGCCCGGGGCGGGCTTTTCCGGTCGCGTCAGGGCGGCTGCGATCAGCGCATAGGCCAGCGAAGGATTCTCGTTGATCAACACGTTGCCCGCGGATTTGTCGGCCCATGCCCGCGACAGGATCACCGCGGAGGCGCGTGTCCGGGCAAGGTAATGCTCGAAATGACGGGAGGTGAGAAAGCTGATCTGGCCCGGCTCGGCGTCATCCAGCGAACCTACCGAGCTGACCCGGCATGCCGGGTCGCCGCGTAGCTCCGATCCACTCAGTTGCGCGAGTTCGGCAAGGGTAAGCGACATACGGGAACTCAGTTACCGTTGGCGAGCATTTCGCGCAGCCTTGCGAGGATGCGGTCGGTTATGTCGACCTTCGGTGAAACCCAGAACACGCCACCCTGGAGCACCAGGTCGAGTTTATCGTCCTGGGCTACCTGCTGGATCACCTCGTGGATGACTCGCGAGAAATGCTGCTCCTCCTCGCTGAATCGCAGCTGCTTGTCCTGTTCCAGCTCATCCCGCGCCTGCTTGAGCTGGATGCGGCGGCTGCCAAGATCGGTATTCACGAGACGCTTTTCTTCATCCGACATGCGCTCGTCCTCGTCGACGAGGCGCGCCTCCAGCAAAGCGATCTGTTTGCGCATCTCGACCAGGCGCTCATCCCGTGCCACGAATTCCTCGCGGATCTTATGCCGAATGCGCTCCACCTGGGGGGCATCCTTGAGCAACCTGGCCGAATCCACGTACGCCACGGAGACCTCGGCCCGCACCCCGCCCGAAATCAGCAGGCAGAAAGCGAAAGCGCCGCAAATCTTGAGTAAATGCCTCAGCACCATGAATAAACCCTAAAACGTGGTTCCGAAGGTGAACTGGAACTCCTCCGGTTCGTCCTGCGCGTCCTCTTTGAAAGGCACGGCATAGCTGACCGAAAGCGCCCCGACCGGGGACAGCCAGGCGAGGCCGACTCCCGCAGAGTAGCGCAGTTCGTCGCTGTCAAAACCGTCGCCCTGTTCGGTATCGAATACCGAGCCGGCATCGACGAATGTCACGATGCGCATCGTGTCGGTGTAGATCGGCGACGGAAAATACAGTTCGGCATTGGCGGTGACCTTGGCATTACCACCGAAGGGATCGCCGCTGCTATCGCGCGGGCCGAGCGAAAGGGACTGGTAGCCGCGCACCGAGGTGGGGCCGCCGCCGAAGTAATGCTCGAACAGGGGCAGTTGACTGGTGCCCCCATAGGCGGAGCCGTAGGCGAGCTCCCCGTTGAGCGAGAACACCAGGTCTTTGAACAGGGGCCAGTAGCGCCGGTGCTTGTAACTGAGCTTGTAGTACTCGAGATCACTGCCCGGCACGCTGGCCTCCCCGGACAGGCGCTGCAGGGCTCCAGTGGTAGGAAACAGGGCGCTGTCGCGCGAATCATGCGCCCAACCGAGATTGAGCTCGAGATTAATGTAGCTGGTTCCCTCGGCTGCGATCCAGTCGTTTATCTCGGTGGTGGCCGTGGTGCCGGGCTTGAAATCGATGGCATGCAGGTTTCCGCCAAAGGTGAAGCGGTTGAATTCGCTCAGCGGAATCCCGAAGTTGATACCTGCAATCGCGTCGTCCGTGGAGTAGTCGGTGACCGAGAGCTCATCGAAATCGGTCGTACGGTAGCTGAGGGTAAAGCCTCGACTGATCCCGTCCACCGTGGCGTAGGGATTGGTGTAAGAGATTTCGTAGTGCTTGTTCGCGCTACTGGTCTTGAGCGCCAGGGACACCTTCTTACCCGTACCCAGGAAGTTGGCCTGGTTGACACTGGCATTGAACACCAGGCCATCCGACTGGGAAAAGCCGATGCCCGCAAGCAGCGCGCCGGACGGTTTTTCATCGACCGAGACGTTGATATCCACCTGGTCCGTGGTACCTGGCACCGCGGGCGTCTCAACGCTGACCTTCTCGAAATGACCGGTCCTCTGGGCGCGCTCCCGGGAGAGCTTGAGCTTCTCCCCGGAGAACCAGGCGGCTTCCATCTGACGGAATTCGCGCCGCAGCACCTCGTCCCGGGTGCGTGAATTGCCGCGGATATTGAGCCGCCGCACGAACACGCGCTTGCCCGGGTCGACGAAATAGGTGATCGCAACGGTCTTTTTCTCTTCGTCGATTTCGGGGACCGCATTCACGTTCGCGAAGGCATAGCCTTCATCGGAGAGCTTGGCCGAGATGCGGTCGCTGCTCTCGACCACTTCCTTGCGATTGAAGGGTTCACCGCGGCGCAGATGAATCAGCGGAAAGTAGCTGTCTGCCGTCCCAACATAGTCTCCCGCCAGCTGGATGTCCTCGAGGGTGAACATCGCGCCCTCAGTGACATTGATTGTGATGTAGATATCGTTCTTGTCCGGCGTGATCGTGACCTGGGTGGAGTCGATCCGGAAGTTCACGAAGCCACGGTCGAGGTAATAGGAACGCAGTTTTTCCAGATCGCCGGCGAGCTTCTGGCGGGAGTACTGGTTGTTCTTGGTAAACGAGGAGAACCATCCGCCGGTTGAAAGCGAAAAGGTGTCCAGCAGGTCGTCTTCTTCGAAGACCTTGTTGCCGATGACGTTGATCTGTTTTATCCGGGCTGTCTTCCCCTCGATGATGTCGATATCGATCGAGACCCGGTTCCGCTCCAGGGGAGTGACCGTGGACTTCAACTTGACCCCGTACTTGCCCTGATTGAAGTATTGCCGCTCCAGCTCACGCTCTATCCCGTCCAGTACCGAACGGTTGAAAGTGCGCCCCTCGGAAAGGCCCGCATCCTTGAGGCCGGCCTTGAGCGCTTCCTCGTCAATCGATTTGTTGCCGCTGAAATTGATCTCCGCGATTGCGGGGCGCTCGCTGACCACCACGACCAACACATCGCCGTCGCGCTCCAGGCGCACATCCTTGAAGAAGCCCGTCTCGAACAACGCCCGGATGACCTCCCCGCTGCGCTTGTCCGAGATTCTGTCCCCGGGTTTGACCGGCAGGTAATTGAAGACCGTGCCGGCGGTGATCCGTTGCAGCCCCTCGACACGGATATCCGACACGGCGAAGGAAGCCGCGAGCCCGGATTGATAGGTCACCAGAAGTAACAGCAGAACTACCGGCCTTGCCAGACTTCTCATCGTCTCATCCTAAACTGCCCCAGGGGCTTGGGTTCTTGGTTTCAGCGATCCACCAGGGCCGCAGCAGGCAGGTATTATAAAGAGGCGGGGAGACAAAGCCACCGTCCATCGATTCAACCAAAAAAGCGGGTCAAATCGACGTACAGCGCCAACGCCATCAGGGCCGCCAGAATAGCGAGGCCGATCCGCTGGCCCTGCTCCAGCCAGTGTTCTGGCAGCGGCCCGCCGCGGATCGCCTCGATCAGGAAAAACACCAGATGCCCGCCATCCAGGACGGGCACGGGCAGGAGATTCAGAACCCCCAGGCTGATGCTCACCACCGCCAGAAATTTGAGGAAATATACCAGTCCGTAGCTGGCCGTTTTGCCTGCCGCATCGGCTATCGAGAGGGGGCCGCTGAGATTCTTCACCGAGGCCTGGCCAGAGAGGATCCGCCCAATCACCTTGAGCGTCAGCCACGAGTACTCCAGGGTCCGATCAGCTGCGCTGGTAATCGCCGCCACCGGCCCGAGCCGATACTCGACCCGATAGCGGGCGAGCTCGGACTCCGGCAGGGGCTTGTTGAGTGCCCCGATCCGACCGATCGGTTCCCCACTGGTCTCGCGCGATGCGGGTATCAGCTGCAATTGCAGCTGTTGCCCGTCCCGCTCGAGGAGCAAAGTGATCGGCTGGCCCGGCCGGGCCCGCACGTATTCGACCCATGCAGCCCAGTCGCCGATTGCCGCCTGATCGGCCCGGATGATGCGGTCGTCTGTCTGAATCCCGGCCTGCGCGGCGGGCTCGCCCGGCAGGACCTCGCCAAACACCGGCGGAACATGCGGCCGCTCCGGCGTGATACCCAGTCGCTCCAGAATGTCGCCGTTCTCCGCCAGGTCGCCAATCGCCTCGGCGGGAATTTGCCGCTCGAAATCCAGCCCGTCCCGCCCGGTACCCGCGATCAGAACCGGCTCGCTGGACAAGGAGGCCTTGGCGAGACCCTGCAGGACATGATTCCAGGTCGGCGTCAGGCTCTCGTTGACCGACAGGATCTCGTCGCCCGGCGCTATCCGCGCCACGGCGGCTGGCGAGCCGGGGGCGATTGCCCCAACCAGCGGTCGGATACCGGATTCACCCAACATCAAAACCAGCCAGAACGCCAGGATGGCAAACAGCAGATTGGCCAGCGGGCCGGCGACCACGATCGCCGTGCGTACGGGTAGCGACTGCCGATTGAAGGCGCGCGGCAACTCGGCCGGCTCGACTGGCCCCTCACGCTCATCCAGCATCTTGACGTAGCCACCCAGGGGGATGGCGGCGATGACGTACTCGGGTTCGCGCGGGCTGGACTGACGCCGCCAGAGGGGGCGACCAAAACCGATCGAGAAGCGCAGCACGCGCACCCCCAGGCGTCGCGCCACCCAGAAATGACCAAACTCGTGCACGCTCACCAACAGCCCGATGGCGACGATGAAGGCGAGTAGTTTGAAAAGGATCGTCTCCATGTACCGGCTAGACTTGTGTGGCCGAGAATCGTTCCGCCAGCACGCGCGCCTCCCGGTCCAGGTGCAGCAGGGCATCCAGCGAATCGGGCTCGCCCGCGGCGAGCGACTCGAGGGTATGCGCAATGACGCGCGGAATATCGGTAAACCGCAGACGGTGCTCCAGGAAGTACTGCACTGCCACCTCGTTCGCCGCGTTCAGTATCGCCGGGGCAGCGCCACCGGCCTCGACTGCCTCGAAGGCCAGCTGCAGGCAGGGAAAGCGCTGCATGTCCGGCGGTTCGAAATCCAGCCGCGCGATATCAAACAGGTCCAGGGGCGCCACACCCGACGCGTGCCGCTCGGGCCAGGCCATGGCATGCGCGATCGGGGTGCGCATATCCGGGTTGCCCAGCTGGGCCAACAGGGAGCCGTCCGCATACTCCACCAGGGAGTGAATAACACTCTGCGGATGCACCACCACCTGAATTCGGGACGGATCGGCATCGAACAGCCAGCGCGCCTCGATCACCTCCAGACCCTTATTCATCATGCTCGCCGAGTCGACCGATATCTTCCGACCCATATCCCAGTTGGGATGCGCACAGGCCTCTTCCGGGGTCACTGCCGCCAGGCTTGCGGGGTCCCGCTCGCGGAACGGACCGCCGGAGGCGGTCAGCAGAATACGCGTGACGCCGACACGCTCCAGGCCCTCGCGGAAATTCCCCGGCATGCACTGGAAGACCGCGTTGTGCTCGCTGTCGATCGGCAGCACCTCGGCGCCGTGTGCCTCCGCCTCGCGCATGAACAGGGCGCCAGAGACGACCAGCGCCTCCTTGTTGGCCAGCAGGATGCGCTTGCCCCGGCGCACTGCCGCAAGCGTCGGCATCAGTCCGGCCGCACCAACGATCGCGGCCATCACCTGACCCGCCTCGGGGTGTTCCGCGGCCGCGAGCAGACCGCCCTCGCCGCCAAGCACCTCGATCCCGGGAGCCTCCGCCTGCAAGCTGCGCGCGAGTCGCTCGGCACTGGCCTCGTCTGCCATCGCGGCCAACTGCGGCCGGAACCTCAGGCACTGCTGCCGCAGGCCGTCCACGTCGGTATTGGCGGTCAGCGCAACCACCCGGTAACGGTCCGGATTCCTCGCCACCACGTCCAGGGTGCTGACGCCGATGGAGCCGGTCGAGCCCAGCACCGACACGCCGATCACAGGCCATTCCCCAGGAAGGTAAGACCAAACGAAAACACCGGAATTGCCGCGATCAGGCTGTCCACCCGGTCGAGCACGCCGCCATGCCCCGGCAACAGCGCACCACTGTCCTTGAGGCCGGCCTGGCGCTTGAGCAGGCTCTCCCAGAGATCACCGCCAATCGACACGACGGCGGTCACGATACACAGCAGGACCAGGCCCACGGGCTCGATCGCTTGCAGGACCCAGTACCACAGCAACAACCCGGCGAGGCAGGCGCCCAGGATGCCGCCCGCGGCTCCCTCCCAGGTCTTGCCGGGGCTGACGGCCGGCGAGAGCTTGTGGCGCCCGAAGGCCCTGCCAGCAAAATAGGCGGCAGAATCCGCGGTCCAGATGAGAAGCAGCACGAACAGCAGCAGGGCGGGGCCGTTCGCGTCAAGGGCATGCAGTTTGACCGCAGACAGCCAAACGACTGTCAGCTGCAGCGCACCCAGCAGCAATACGCCGGGACGGCCGCCCTCCACTCGCTTCAGCGCGGCCCGTCTCGAGAACAGCCACAGGCTGATCAGGACCCAGAACAGGGCGGCCGCGATTTCCAGGGATTGCGCGACGGCGTGGCCGCGCATCAGGAACGCCCCTGCCATCAACAGCCCGACGCACCCGGCGTAGAGCCACTGCGGGCCCAGCCCCTGCAGCCCGCCCAATCGCCCCATTTCACGGGCGCCCAGCAGCACCACCAGGGCAAAGGCCATCGCCAGCACGTCATTGGGCGCCAACAGCACGCCCGCTATCACTACGGGCGCGAGTACCAGCGCGGTCAGGATGCGGTTGCGCAGCATCAGACCTTCGGTTTGACCTGCTCGCCGGTGCGGCCGAAGCGCCGCTCGCGCCCGGCGAAATCGCCGAGCGCCCTGGCAAACTCGCGCTTGTCGAAGTCGGGCCACAACACCGGGGTGAAATACAGTTCCGAGTACGCGCAATGCCAGAGCAGGAAGTTGCTGATACGCCGCTCCCCGCCGGTACGGATGAACAGGTCCGGATCCGGAATGTCGCTGAAGGAGGTGGCGGCGGCGAAGCGTTGCTCGTCGATGTCTTCCACCGCGAGCGAGCCGGCAGCCACTTCGGCTGCCAGTGCGCGCGCCGCCTGGGCGATATCCCAGCGCCCACCGTAGTTTGCCGCGACCTGCAGGATCAGTCGGTCATTGCCCTCGGTACGGGCCTCGACTTCCTGGATACGTTGCTGCAGTTTGGCGGGGAAGGCCGAGGTATCGCCGATCACCCGCAGCCGGATCTTGTTCTTCTCGAGCTTCTTCACCTCGCGCGACAGGGCGCTGATGAAGAGCTCCATCAGCATGTCCACTTCTGCCCGGGGCCGGCGCCAGTTTTCACTGCTGAAGGCGAACAGGGTCAGGGCATCGATGCCGTGCTCGACGCACGCCTCTATGGTCGAGCGGACCGACTCGACACCGGCGCGATGGCCCGCGTGGCGCGGCTTGTTCCGCTGCTCGGCCCACCGTCCATTGCCATCCATGATGATGGCGACGTGCCGCGGTGTTCGCGCCTGGGCCGGTTGTGTTGCATCGCTGTCTGCCACGCGGGCCTCGGATCAGACGGACATCAGGTCGGCTTCTTTCTTGGCCATCAGCTCGTCGATCTCCTTGACGTGCTGATCTGTCAGTTTCTGAATGATCTCCTGGCCACGCCGCTCGTCGTCTTCCGAGATCAGTTTCTCTTTGACCAGTTCCTTGAGGCCGGTGTTGGCGTCCCGGCGTATATTGCGCACTGCCACCCTCGCCTGCTCGGCTTCCTGGCGCACGATCCGGGTCATGTCCTTGCGCCGCTCTTCGGTCAGCGGCGGGATCGGCAGCCTGATCAGGGTGCCGGCGGTGTTGGGCGTGACACCCAGATTGGACTCCAGGATCGCCTTTTCCACCGCACCCACGAGCGCCTGCTCATAGGGCTGCACCGTCAGGGTGCGCGCATCCTCGACACCGACATTCGCGACCTGGCGCAAGGGAGTATCCGCGCCGTAGTAGCTCACCGACACATGATCGAGCATGCTGGGGTGTGCCCGGCCGGTCCTGACTTTGGCGAGGCTCTCCACCAGGGCCTCAACGCTCTTTGCCATGCGACTGGCCGCATCCTGCTTGATATCGTCGATCATCAATCGTCTCCAGTTACCAGGGTACCCACGTTCTCGCCCTGCACCACGCGGCGCAAGGCGCCGGCTTCGTTAATATTCATCACTCGCAACGGCATCCGGTTCTCGCGGCACAGCACAACCGCGGTGGCGTCCATGACTGCCAGGCCTTCGGCCAGGACCCGATCGTAACTGAGCGCAGGGTAGAACACGGCGTCCGGATCGAGAACGGGATCCGCCGAGTACACCCCGTCCACCTTGGTCGCCTTGATCATCAGGTCCGCCCCGATCTCGATCGCCCTCAGGCTGGCGGCGGAATCTGTCGTGAAGTAGGGGTTTCCAGTGCCGGCCGAGAGAATCACCACCCGGTCCGCCTCGAGGTGGCGCACCGCCAGATCGCGACTGTAGTGCTCGCACACCTGGTCGATCCGGAAGGCGGACAGGGTGCGCGCGTCCACACCCAGCCGCAGCAGGTGATCCTGCATCGCCAGGGAGTTCATGACGGTTGCCAGCATTCCGATGTGATCGCCGCGGACACGGTCGAATCCCCCCCCGGCCAGGCCGGCACCGCGGAAGATGTTGCCACCGCCAATCACCACGCCCACCTGGACCCCCAGGGTGACGAGCTCCGCGACATCATCGGCAACCCGACCCAGCACCACGGGATCGATACCGAAATCCCCGGACCCCATGAGGGCCTCGCCGCTCAGTTTGAGGAGAACACGTCGGGTTACCAATGGTGCTGCCATGAACGCTGCGTTACTCGATGCTCAGAGAGACAAAAAAACCCGCACGTCGCGCGGGTCGTATAAGGGCCTTACTCGCCGCGGGCTGCCGCGGCCTGCGCCATGACTTCCTCGCGGAAGTCCTCGACCTTCTTCTCGATACCCTCGCCCACCTCGAAACGGAGGAACCCGGCGACGTTCGCGCCCTTGGATTCGAGCAACTTGGCCACGGTCATGTCCGGATCCTTGACGAACGGCTGGCCCTTGAGGGTGATCTCGGCGAGGTACTTGCGCATGCGCCCCTCAACCATCTTCTCAACGATGTTGTCCGGCTTGCCGCTTTCCCTCGCCTGCGTTTCGACGATATCGCGCTCCTTGGAGAGCAGCTCCGCGGGCACCCCGCTCTCGTCCACGCACACCGGGTTGCTGGCAGCGACATGCATCGCGATATCGCGCCCGAGATCGGCGTCGGTGTCGATGTCCACCACGACACCGATACGGACACCGTGCTGATAGCTCGCCAGGATCCCGTCGGTGCTGATGCGCTCGAAGCGGCGCACATTCATGTTCTCGCCGATCTTGGCTACCAGCGCCTGGCGAGCCTCTTCGATCGTGGTGTCCTCGCCCTCGTGCAGAGGAGTCGCCATCAGGGCCTCGACGTCGGCCGCTTCGCTGTTGAGGATACGTTCACCGACCGCATCCGCAAACGACTGGAAATTGTCGTCCTTCGCCACGAAATCGGTCTCGCAATTGACTTCCACGATGGCCGCCGACTTGCTGTCGGGGCTGAGCTTGATGACGATCACGCCATCTGCCGCGGTACGGCCCGCCTTCTTGGCGGCCTTGGCCTGACCCGACTTGCGCATGTTCTCGATCGCGACCTCGACGTTGCCATCGGTCTCGACGAGTGCTTTTTTGCATTCCATCATGCCAGCGCCGGTGCGCTCGCGCAGTTCTTTTACCAGTGCAGCTGTAATTGCCATGGATACTTCACCTCAGAAAATTTCGACTCTTTTAGCGACAAGAGAAAGACGCCCGCCGAGCACGCGGGATCCGCGGGCGTCTCGCTACGGTTCTGCTCACCGAATCAGGCCTCGGCTGCAGCCTCCATCTCACCGGCCACGGCGCGCGCTGCGGCAGTACGGCCCTCCAGGACAGCTGCCGAAGCACCCTGCACGTAGAGCTGGACCGCACGAATCGCATCGTCGTTGCCCGGAACGATGTAGTCGACATCACGGGGCGAATTATTGGTGTCGACCACCGCCACGACCGGTATCCCGAGCTTCCTGGCTTCGGAAACCGCAATATCCTCGTGACCGTTATCGACGATGAACAGCGCGTCCGGCAGGCCCTGCATATCCTTGATACCGCCAAGGCTGCGCTCCAGCTTTTCCATCTCGCGGCGCAGGTTGAGTTGTTCCTTCTTGTTGAAGCGGGCCTCCATGGAACCGTCAGCTTCCATGGCCTCGAGCTCCTTGAGGCGCTTGATCGACTGCTTGATGGTCTTGAAGTTGGTCAGCATGCCACCGAGCCAGCGGTGGTTGACGTAGGGCATCCCGCAACGCTGGGCCTCTTCGGCGACCACGTTGCGCGCGGAGCGCTTGGTGCCCACGAACAGAATTTTGCCGCCGTTGCTTGCCAGCTTGCCAATGAAATTCATGGCATCGTTGAACATCGGCAGGGTTTTTTCGAGGTTCACGATGTGAATCTTGTTACGGTGGCCGAAGATGTACGGTGCCATCTGCGGGTTCCAGTAACGGGTCTGGTGACCAAAGTGCACGCCAGCCTCGAGCATCTGGCGCATGGTGGTATTGCTCATGGTGTTCTCCGAATTCGGGTTAAGCCTCCACGCACCCCGTCGACCCACCTCCAAGGAGGCACCCAGACCGAAGCGGTTGCGATGCGTGTGTGTATTTAACGTGTGTGTAAATAAATAGTTTGACCTTCCAGCCATTGCCGGAAGGCGGCGCGTTTTATACCATGACTGACTGCTTGCCTCAAACGGGATTTTCCGGCCGTGCGCCGGGTCCGGTCCCTGGCAGTCCTGTCACGCCTTCCCGAGGAAATCATGTCTGTAAGTATCAAGACACCGGATGAAATCGAAAAGATGCGGGTCGCCGGCCGTCTTGCCGCCGAGGTGCTGGAGATGATCGAACCCCACGTCAAGCCAGGGGTCAGCACCGATGAACTCGACAGAATCTGCCACGAGTACATCGTGGAAGAGCAAAAGGCGATCCCGGCGCCGCTGAACTACCACGGTTTTCCCAAATCCATCTGCACCTCGGTCAACCAGCAGGTGTGCCATGGGATTCCGAGCGAAAAGCGGCTCAAGAAGGGCGACATCGTCAACATCGACATCACCGTGATCAAGGACGGTTATCACGGCGACACCAGCAAGATGTTTCCCGTCGGGGAGATCAGCCCCTTTGCGAAACGCCTGGCGCAAGTCACCTACGACGCCATGTGGAAGGGCATCGAACAGGTCCGCCCGGGGACCACCCTGGGCGACATCGGCCATGCGATCCAGCAGTTCGTCGAGAGCGAGCACTTCAGCGTGGTTCGCGAATATTGTGGTCACGGTATCGGAAGCCGCTTTCACGAGGATCCACAGGTGCTCCACTACGGCAACCCCGGCGAGGGCATGGCCCTGCGCGAGGGCATGACCTTCACCATCGAACCCATGGTCAACGCGGGCAAGCGGCAAGTGAAGCTCCTTCCCGACGGCTGGACCGTGGTGACCAAGGACCGGAAGTTGTCCGCGCAATGGGAACACACCATTCTATGCACTGCCGACGGTTACGAGATCCTCACCCTGCGGCAGGAAGAAAGGTGATCGAAGAACGCCTCCCGGCCCTGCTGTCACACCTCGACGCCCAGCTCGGCACATTCCCCCCGCCACACAAGGCCTTCCGCGAGGCTCTCAAGGGAGCCGCCGAGGTGCTCGGACAGGCATTCCACGACGGCGTAGACGTGGTGCAACTGGTGCATGCCCGGGCCGGATTCGTGGACGAGATTCTGCAACGCGCCTGGCACGCGCACATCCCTGGCGACGAGCAGGCCGCATTGGTCGCGGTTGGCGGCTATGGGCGTGGCGAGCTACACCCGGCGTCCGATGTCGACGTGCTGATCCTGACGGCAGACGAGCCGGATGGGATGGCCTCGCACCTCGAACCCCTGGTGATGTTTCTCTGGGACATCGGCCTCGAAATCGGGCACAGCGTGCGCAGCCTCGCGCAGTGCGTCAGCGAGGCCCGCCAGGACCTGAGCGTGACCACCAACCTGATGGAAGCGCGTCTTCTTGCCGGCGAGGAAAGACTGTTTCAGGAAATGGCCGGACTCACCGGCCCTTCCCAGGTCTGGCCCAGCAGCGAGTTCTTCGTCGCCAAACGTTCCGAACAGCAACTGCGCCACCAGAAAGCCAACGACAGCAGCCAGGACCTCGAACCGAACATCAAGAACAACCCGGGAGGCCTGCGCGATATCCAGATGATCGGCTGGGTCGCGAAACGCCATTTCGGCGCGACCCGCTTGTCTGATCTCAAGCGGCATGGCTTCCTCACCGAGAGCGAGTACCGGTCACTCAAGGAAGCCGAGCATCTCCTGTGGAAGATACGCTTCGCGCTGCACCTGGTCGCGGGGCGGCGCGAGGACAGGCTGCTGTTCGAACACCAGCGCGCCCTGACCAGACTTTTCGGTTACGGCGAGGGCAACGCGGCGGTGGAAGCGTTCATGCAGAACTACTACCGCGTGACCATCGAACTGCAGCGGCTCGGTGAAATGCTGCTGCAGCTGTTCGAAGAGGCCATTGTGCAGGGCAACCTGCTTGGTGAACCCAAGCCCCTCAACCGTCGCTATCAGAAACGCGGGGATTACCTCGAGGTCATCAACCCGGGCATCTACGCCCGCTCACCGCTCGCGCTGCTGGAGATATTTCTCCTGATGCAACAGCATCCGGAGCTTAAGGGCGTGCGCGCCACCACGATTCGCGCCGTGCGCGCCCACCGCCACCTGGTGGACGATCGCCTGCGTAACGATATCCGCGCGCGCAGCCTGTTCATGGAAATCCTGCGGCAACCTGCCGGCATCACGCGTGAGCTGCGGCGCATGCACCGCTACGGGATCCTCGCGCGCTACATTCCCGCTTTTCGCAACATCACCGGGCTGATGCAGTTCGACCTGTTTCATGCCTACACGGTGGACGAGCACATCCTGATGGTGGTGCGCAACCTGCGTCGGTTCAACCTGGCGGAGTACGCTCAGGAGTGCGGACTGTGCCACGAACTCGTGCACCAGGTGCCCAAGCGCGAACTGCTGTACCTGGCCGGCCTGTTCCATGACATCGCCAAGGGGCGGGGTGGCGACCACTCTGGCCTGGGCAGCCAGGATGCACGCGCTTTCTGCCAGGAACATGCCCTCTCCTGCTATGACGCGGAGCTGGTCGCCTGGCTGGTGGAACAGCATCTGATGATGTCCAGCACGGCACAGCGCAAGGACATCGACGACCCGGAGGTAATCAATCGCTTCGCCGGCCAGGTCGGGACGCCCGAGCGCCTCAGGTACCTCTACCTGCTCACGGTGGCCGACATGCGCGGCACCAACCCCGGCCTGTGGAACAGCTGGAAGGGCGCCCTCCTCAGCACGCTTTACCAGCGCACCCTGCAGGTCCTGCAGCGCGGACTCGACCGCCCGGAGGATGCAAACACCCGCATCCAGGCCGTCCAGGACGGGGCACGGCGCCTGCTGCTCGAAGAGGGCTTCTCGGAGGAAGATGTCAACCTGTGCTGGATCAACCTCAGCACCGAGTATTTCCTGCAGACACCGCCGGACGCCATCGCCTGGCAAACCAAGCTGTTGATGGCTCAGAAAGGTCGGATCGATGGGCCGCACGTGCATCTGCGAGAGGACAAACAGCGGGGATGCAGCGAGTTGTTCACCTTCGGCCCCGACCGGGACGGGCTGTTCGCTGGTACGACCGCGGTGCTCGATCAGCTCGGTATCGATATCCTTGGCGCGCGCATCGACAAATCCACCGAGGGCGTTTCGATCAACAGCTACTTCATCCTCGAGGCCGATGGCAGCCAACTCACGCCAGTGCGCCAGAGGGAGGCGTGCGAACTGGTGTCGCGGGTCCTCGAGGACCCGATTGGACGAGGCCGCACAAGGAGCAGACCACTATCGCGCCGCCTGCGCGCCTTCACCTGCCCGACCGAAATCACCTTTGAGCAAAACACGACCCAAAAATTGACCGAGATGGTTCTTTCAACCCAGGACCGGCCGGGCCTGCTGTCCCTGGTGGGATGGGCCCTTGCGGACCAGGGCTTGCGTCTGCACAGCGCCCGGGTCGTCACCGAAGGCGCGTTCGCGCGCGACCGCTTCACCCTGACCGACCTCTCCGACGGCCCCATTCTCAGCCCGGAAAAACTCGCGGAACTGAAGCACGCACTGAGCGACGCGATCAAGCCGCCCAGCGAGAAGGTTATGTAACAGCGGGCTTGACTGCCTCGATGGTGGCCGCGAGCACATAGTCCTCGACGGCATGTTGCGGCGCCCAGTCGCGGAGGAACTCGCGCGATTCGTCCTTGGGACAGATCCGTATCCCGGTGAAACCGGCGTCGGCCAACCATTGCCCGAGGTCGTCGATCAGGGCCGCGTTGCCGATACAGGCGGATACCAGGAAGGCATCCGAGCGCATCGCCTCCGGCAAGGGGGTACCGGCGACCACGTCCGATACGGCGACGCGTCCGCCCGGCTTGAGGACCCGGAACATCTCACGGAAAACCCGTGGCTTGTCGGGCGACAGATTGATCACGCAGTTGGAGATGATGACGTCGACCACGCCGTCCGCAATCGGCAGGTGCTCGATCTCGCCCAGTCGAAACTCGACCTGGCGGTAGCGCCCACGGCTCGCGTTCGCGCGCGCCTTGGAGATCATGTCGGGCGTCATGTCGACGCCGATGACCCGCCCGGTCTCCCCCACCTCGGCCGCGGCGAGAAAGCAGTCGAAGCCTCCACCCGAGCCGAGGTCGACCACGACTTCCCCGGGTTTGAGATCGGCGATCGCCTTGGGATTACCGCACCCCAGGCCCATATCGGCGCCCTCCGGAACCGAGGCCTGTTCCTGGTCGCTGTAACCGAGGCGGGTGGAGATGAGACGGTTGATCACCGCATCGTCCGACACCCCGCAACAACTGCTCTCGACACCACAGCACTGCCCTGCCTCATCCGCCTGCGCCACCTGCGCATAGGCGGAGCGCACCTCGCCCCGAAGCCGATCTCCGCGCAGCAGATCGTCGGGGTTGAAAGTGGGTTTTTCCGAACTCATGGCGCGATCCTCTCAATCAGTTCACAGGCATTCCCGTCGGGATCCCGGCAAAACAGGGCCCTGCGGCCACTGCGACTGCGGGTATAGGCAATACCCGCATCGTCCAGCCGTTTCTGGTAGGTGTCCAGATCGTCCACCCTGAAGGCGACGTGGCGGTCCCGCCCCCCATGCTCGGGACGGTTGTTCACCGGGTCCGGATTGGGCAGCTCGAGCAGATGTACCTGCTGCCCGGAAAGTTCCAGCCAGGCACCGGGAAACCCGAGCTCGGGACGGTCGGCCGAGACGGGCAGACCAAGAATATCAGCATAGAACGCCACCGCCCGTTGCGTATCCGCCACCAGCAGGCTCACATGATGCAGCTCAATCGACATCCTTCTCCCCGTAGTAAACCGCGATCAATCCGGCAGCCACGATCATGGCACCGCCAAACCATTCACGCCACTGCATCGCCTCCGCGGCGATCCACCAGGCGCTGACGGCGCCCACCAATATCTCGAACAGCATGATCACCGAGGATCGCTGCACCGGCATGCGGCTGACCGCATAAACCACCGCCAGGGTCGAAAAGAAAAACCCCAGGACCCCGAGCAGGACGGTCCCGAGCCAGGCCATCGGCGCCGCTTCCGGCAGCGGGGTCGGCACGACCATCAACCACAGCGTGGAGATGGCCACGACGCCGATCCACGCGAGCTGCGTCTTTATCCGATCACTGACCACCCGCATCCGCCGGGTCATCACGTTCGTCAGGGCAAAAGCGAACCCCGAACTCAGGGCCAGCCAATCGGCCGCATTGGCAGGCGTATCCAGCGCCTGTGGCTGCCACAGCATTATCGCCGCGCCCACCAGTCCGAGCGCCAGCATCAGACCGGTGTGCGGCCGGATCGCCTCGTGCAACAGCCAGCGGCCCAGCAGCACGGCCCACAGGGGAGAAAGGTAGAAAAGGATCAGCACCCGCACCACTTCGCCATCGAGGACCGCCAAGAGGAACGCGACATTGGTCCAACCGGAGGCGAGCGCCAACCAAAAGGCATCCCGCGCATGGCCGTGCAGGGGGCTGAGAGAAATCGGCCGCAGCAGGGCCAGGGTGATCAGGGCAGCGCCGTAAGCGATCAGGGTCTGCCACAGACCCGCCACGCCGAGCTCCTCGAGCTCCCGCACCGGGAACCAGACCAGTCCCCAGAAGGTCGCGGCGTACAGCAGCGCTGCCACTGGCAGCAGCCCGCGCGTCCCATCGATCAGATATAATCGCCGCCTTTGCACGTCCTGCCGCTTCGATGAATCCCGATCTGGAAAAACTTCAGCCCTACCCCTTCGAGAAGTTGCGTGCGCTGCTCGCGGACGCCCGGCCGGTCGAACTGCCCCACATCGCGCTCTCGATCGGGGAGCCGAAGCATGCCACACCGGACCTGATCGGGGATAGCATTCAGGACAACCTCGGCGCGCTGCGCAACTACCCCCTGACGCGCGGTCTGCCGGCACTTCGCCAGGCGATCTCGGACTGGCTGGTGCAACGCTTCGATCTGCCTGCCGGCAGCATCGATCCGGAGGCAGGGGTGCTGCCCCTGAACGGCACGCGTGAGGGCCTGTTCGCCTTCGCGCAGGCGGTCGTCGACCGCTCGGCAGACCCTCTGGTGCTGGCGCCCAACCCCTTCTACCAGATCTACGAGGGTGCCGCGCTGCTGGCCGGCGCCGAACCCCACTTCCTGGCATGCACCGGGGACAACGGTTACCTGCCCGATTTCGACACCGTCAGCACCGAAACCTGGCGCCGCTGCCAGCTGCTGTACCTGTGTTCGCCGGGGAATCCCACCGGCGCGGTAGCCGGGATGAAACAGCTGCAGCAGCTGATACGTCTGGCGCAGGAGCACGACTTCATCATTGCCTCGGACGAGTGCTACTCCGAGTTGTATTTCGACGAGGCCCGGCCACCGACCGGATTGCTGCAGGCCGCGGCCGCCATGGGGCACCACGATTATCGTCGCTGCGTGGTCTTTCACAGCCTCTCCAAGCGTTCCAATGCCCCCGGTCTTCGCTCCGGCTTCATTGCCGGCGACCCCGAGGTGCTGGCCCGTTTTCTGCTCTACCGCACCTACCACGGTTGCGCCATGCCACTGCAGCACCAGCATGCCAGCATCGCCGCCTGGGGTGACGAGGCCCACGTACGCGCCAACCGCAGGCTCTATCGCGAAAAATTCGATGCAGTGCTCGAGATCCTCGAGCCGGCACTTCCCGTCCGCCGTCCGGACGGCGGATTCTACCTGTGGGCTCGGACGCCGCTGGCGGACGAGCCGTTCACACGCGCGCTCTTCGAGCAACAGCATGTGACCGTTCTGCCGGGCAGTTACCTCTCGCGCGAAATCGACGGACTCAACCCCGGCGCGGGACATGTGCGCATGGCGCTGGTCGCCACGCCGGAGGAATGCATCGATGCGGCGAGGCGAATTCGCGCTTTCGTGGAGTCGTTATGAAGCGCGCAAGCGCCTGCAGCGCGGTCGGAAACCCAATCACAGACAAGCCATTTGCAAACCCAACAGCAGGAGCCACCCATGAGTGACATCCAGAACATCGTCAACGAAGCCTTCGAACACCGTGCCGAGATAACCCCGCGCTCAGTGGATACGCTGGTGCGCGACGCCGTCAACGAAACCATCGAACAGCTCGACCGCGGTGAGATCCGTGTCGCCGAGAAGCGCGACGGCGACTGGATTGTGAACGAATGGATAAAGAAGGCGGTGCTGTTGTCTTTCCGCATCAATGACAACGACTTCATCAAGGGTGGTTTTACCAACTACTACGACAAGGTCCCGTCCAAGTACGCCGATTTCAACTCGCGCGACTTCCGCGAGTCGGGCGTTCGCGTGGTACCGCCGGCGACCGCGCGGCGCGGCTCCTACATCGCACCCAGCACTGTGCTGATGCCCTCTTACGTGAATATCGGCGCCTATGTCGATTCCGGCACCATGGTCGACACCTGGGCTACTGTCGGCTCGTGCGCCCAGATCGGCAAGAACGTGCACCTCTCCGGCGGCGTCGGCATCGGAGGCGTGCTCGAACCGCTGCAGGCGGCACCCACCATCATCGAGGACAATTGCTTCATCGGCGCCCGCTCCGAGGTGGTGGAAGGCGTGATCGTCGAGCAGGGCTCGGTCATTTCCATGGGCGTCTACATCGGCCAATCGACCCGCATCTATGACCGCGAGAACGACGAGATACTCTACGGACGCATCCCCGCCGGGTCAGTGGTCGTCTCGGGCAATCTGCCATCGAAGGACGGCAAGTACAGCCTCTACTGCGCGGTCATCGTGAAACGGGTCGACGAGAAGACCCTCTCCAAGGTCGGCATCAACGAACTGCTGCGCGATATCTAATCACCGATCACCGCAAAGGACGCAAAGAACGCGAAGGTTTTTGACAGCCAATATCTTTGCGTCCTTCGCGACCTTAGCGGTTTACAAACTCCAGAATCATGATCACGCTTTACGGCATTCCCAACTGCGACACCATGAAGAAGGCCCGTGCCTGGCTGGCCGGGCATGGTATCGACTACACCTTTCACGACTACAAGAAGGCGGGTATTGACCAGGCCACCCTACAGGCCTGGGTGGATGAAGTCGGATGGGAAATCCTGCTCAATCGCCGTGGGATGATGTGGCGCAAGGTACCGCAGGCTGTGCGCGACAACATCGATGAGTCCGGCGCGATCCGGCTGATGCTCGAGACCCCGAGCATCATCAAGCGCCCGGTACTGGACACCGGGGATGGATTGCATGTGGGCTTCAAGCCCGAGCAGTACGAAAAGGTTTTCACAACCTGACCGCAAAGGGCGCCAAGGACGCCAAGGTTTTTTTGGCCTGCCAATTTTGCGCACTTGGCGCATGGGCAGTTTGAAAATACTCGAATGACTATGAGCGACACCCTCGACCTCGCCATCGACCTGATCAGCCGCCAGTCGGTGACGCCCGAAGATGCCGGCTGCCAGCCCCTTATGATGGATCGCCTGGCCGCGATCGGTTTCGACAACCAGCCACTGCGCTTCGGTGATGTAGACAACTTCTGGTCGCGCCGTGGCACGGAAGGTCCGCTGTTCTGCTTTGCCGGACATACCGACGTGGTCCCCACCGGCCCGATCGAGCAGTGGAGTTCACACCCGTTCCAGCCCGAAATCCGTGACGGCCTGCTGTATGGTCGGGGCGCCGCCGACATGAAGGGCTCGCTCGCCGCGATGATCACCGCCACCGAGCGTTTCATCGCCAGGCACCCGGATCACAAGGGCTCGATTGCGTACCTCATCACCAGCGACGAGGAGGGCCCGGCCGTCGACGGTACGGTCAAGGTGGTCGAGGCCCTGGAGGCGCGCGCTGAAAAGATCGACTGGTGCCTGGTCGGCGAACCTTCATCCACCGAGCGGGTTGGCGATGTGGTCAAGAATGGCCGGCGCGGCTCGCTTGGCGCACGCCTGGTGGTCAAGGGTGTCCAGGGACATGTTGCCTATCCCCACCTGGCGCGCAACCCGGTCCACCAGGCCGCTCCGGCGCTGGCGGAGCTGGCCGCGACTGAATGGGACCAGGGCAACAAATTCTTTCCCCCGACCAGTTTCCAGATTTCCAACATCCACGCCGGTACCGGCGCCACCAACGTGGTGCCCGGCACTTTGGAGGTGGTGTTCAATCTGCGCTACTCGACCGAGACCAACCATCACCGCATCGAGCGACGGGTGCAGGAGGTGCTCGACCGGCACGGCCTGGAATACGAGATCGAATGGACCTTGTCGGGCAAACCGTTTCTGACGCCCGCGGGAGCGCTGGTCGAGGCGGCACAGCAGGCAATCCCGGCTATCACCGGCTACCCGACCGAACTATCCACGGCAGGCGGAACTTCCGACGGGCGCTTCATCGCCCCGACAGGCGCACAGGTGCTCGAACTGGGGCCGCTCAATGCCACCATCCACAAGGTGGACGAGTGCGTCAGCGTCGCCGACCTGGATACCCTTTCAGCCGTCTACGAGCGCATCCTCGAGCGGCTGTTGAGCTAACTCCCTCAGCGCAGGTTGCGCCCCGCGACATGCCGCTTGGTTTTGCCCATCTGGTAGCGCTTGGCCTGCTTGACCCGCTCCTGCGCCATCCCGATCAGGCGTTCCTGGCAGCCCCGTTCCTCTTCCTCGTTGCGCGGCACGCGTTGCACGTAACTGCCGTCGGACTGCATTTCCCAGGCATTGCGGTAGTCGCTGAGCTGCACATCGAGCAGCGCGCGCAGCTCCTTGCGCAGCCCCTCGCTTTCGACCGGCGCGACCACCTCGACGCGCGACTCGAGGTTGCGCTTCATGGCATCCGCCGACCCGATCAGGTATTCCTCTTCGCCGCCATTCTGGAAGTAGTAAACCCGGGTGTGCTCGAGAAAACGCCCAACGATCGAGATGACCCGGACATTCTCCGAGATGCCCGGGAGACCGGGACGCAGGCGGCAGGTATCCCGCACGATCAGGTCGACATGCACGCCGTCACTGGAAGCTTCGTACAGCGCACGCGTGATATCGACATCCTCGAGCGCATTCATCTTGAACTGAATGAGGCCGGGGTTCCCGGCGTTATGCAGGTCCCGCTCACGCCGGATGCGCGCCAGCAGCGAGGCCTTGAGCACCTTGGGTGCCGGCAACAGCTTGCGGTAGAAACGCTCCGGGGTGTAGCCGGTTGCGAGGTAGTTGAACAGCTCGGTGGCGTCACGACCCATGTCGGGGTCATTGGTGAGAAGCCCGAGGTCGGAATAAAGCCGCGCTGTTCCGGCGTGATAGTTGCCAGTACCTATGTGCAGGTAGCGCCGCAGGCCATTGAAGTCCTTGCGCACCACCAGGATGATCTTGGAGTGGGTCTTGAGGCCCACGACGCCATAGGTGACGTGAATGCCTGCCTCTTCCATACGCGCCGCCCAGCGGATATTGGCGGCCTCATCGAAACGGGCCTTCAGCTCCACCACCACGGCCACCTGCTTGCCGTTCTTGGCGGCCTGCACCAGATAGTCGACTACCTTGGTGTCGCTCGAGGTGCGGTACAAGGTCATTTTCACCGCGCGCACCTTGGGATCGTTGGCGGCCTCTTTCAGGAATCTCTCCACCGAGCTGCGAAACGATTCATACGGGTGGTGCAGAAGGAACGGACCCGTTTCGCGAATCGCGTAAAAAACATTGCTGGCGACCCGCAGTTCGGGATGATCCACCCCCTGAAAGGGGGCATCGTGCAGTTCCGGTATATCCAGTGATACAAGTTGAAACATGTCGCGCATGGCGAGCATGTCTCCCCCTGCATTGAAGACATCCTCGTGTTCGTCCAGGCCCAGTTCCGCGGCAAGCATGCCGCGGGTCCCTTCGTCCATGTCTCCCTGCACCTGCAGGCGCACGATCGGGGCGAAGCGTCGCTCGCGAAGTTCCGATTCGATCAGCGACAGCAGGTCGTCGGCATGCTCCTCGTCACGCTCCGTATTGGCATTACGGGTCACCCGGAACAGATTGCAGCTGACGATGTCCATCTCGGGCAGGAGCAGATTGAGGTTGTGCTGCACCACGTCCTCGATGGCGACGAAATGGGTGCTCTCCGGCAGGCGGATAAAGCGCGGCACGTCCTCCCCAATCGGTATCTTGATCCGCGTCAGCGAGGTCTTACTCTCCTCTCCCGGAAAACGCACCTGCACCATGAGGTTGAGCGACAGGTTGGAGATGAAGGGGAAGGGGTGCGCGGGATCGATCGCCTGCGGCGTGACCAGGGGGTAGATATTGTCGTGGAAGTAGCCACTGAGGTACTCGATCTGCTCAGCCGAGAGCTCGGTGTACTTGTAGATCGCGATATCGTGCTCGCGCAGGGCTACCGTCAAGGCCTGCAGAATATCGTGCTGAATCCCTTCCTGGTCACGCACCTCGGCATAACACTCGACGATCTGTTCCTTGGGGGTCCGACCATCCACGGTGCGTGCGCTCACCCCGGCGCCGATCTGCTGCTTCAGACCGCCAATGCGCTTCATGAAGAACTCGTCGAGATTGGAGCTCACGATAGCCAGGAACTTGAGCCGCTCCAGCAGGGGATTACGTTCGTCCCCGGCCTCGTTGAGAACCCGGCGGTTGAATGCCAGCCAGGTAAGTTCCCGGTTCAGGTACAGGGAGGGATCGCTCAGATCCTGGGGCACAGCCGATTTGGAAGCGGCGTTCTCCGTGTTGAGCGGGGCTACATCTGACATGCACAAACTCCTCGATACTTTGAGCGTTGGAATCACACTCTCGTGACAACGATTGCAACCAGGGCCGGGAACCGGCGACGATTCAGGCGTACAGGCTCACGCCGAGAATGTCGCTGACAGCCTCGCGTTGATCCACCAGGGAAACGGAGGCATACGCCGTCACCGCCCTGGCAGCGCGCCGACCATCGGCGTGCGTCGCAACGCCCTCGGCACTGGTTTCGTGATAGCGGCTGGCAAGCATCTCACGATGCTGCGGGGGTAAACTGGACGGATGTTTTTGATTGTCTGCGCCTTCGCCGGGGCGGGCGACAGGTTCCGGCCTGCTGACAGGCGCAACCGCCCGGGTACGCCCGTCCATACGAGCGGCTGGCGACTGGAGATCGGAACGGGCAGGAGCGAGATTCAAGCGTGCGATCAGTCAATAATCACGTTAACTGTTAAGTATAGCCCCATCCCACGCCATTTGCGCACTGCTTCCGCGCTTTCAACTCTATCCCGGCGGCCAGTTCATCTGGCGTCCGCCAAGCAGGTGCAGGTGCAGGTGGAAAACCGTCTGGCCCCCATCGGCGTTGCAATTGATCAGGGTCCGGTAGCCGCGCTCGGCCAGACCTTCACGCGCCGCGATTTGCGCAGCGGCGGAGTATAAACGCCCCACAATAGCCTCGTCCTCCGGCTGCAGGTCGTTGAGGGTTGCGATGTGTTTGCGCGGGATGATCAGCACGTGGGTGGGGGCCTGCGGACTGAGGTCGCGGAAGCCCAGCACCAAGTCGTCCTCGTAAACCAGTTCCGCCGGGATCTCTCCGGCGGCAATCCTGCAGAAAATACAGTCGCTCATGAAGTCACATCCCGATTAGTCGCCACTCGTTGCCGGACAAAGGGTACACAGACCCCTGCCGCACTGACAACAGGCAAAGGCCCACGCCCGGCGTCAAACCCGATGGCGACCGGCAAACGCATGCGCGAGGGTGCCACTGTCGACGTACTCCAGTTCGCCCCCCAGTGGCACCCCGTGCGCGATGCGCGTCACCGCGCAGCCCAGGGATCCCGCCATCTGGGCGACGTAATGGGCAGTCGCCTCGCCCTCGACGGTGGTGGTGGTGGCGAGGATGACCTCCTTCACCTCCTCTCCCGTCAGACGCTGGCGCAGTTGTTCCATGCCGAGTTCCCCCGGACCGACGCCGTCCAGGGGCGAGAGTCGTCCGCCCAGCACGAAGTAGAGACCGCTGAAGCCGGTCGCCTGCTCCAGGGCCATGACATCCGTCGGGTTCTCGACCACACACAATACCGACCGGTCGCGCTGCGGGTTGGCGCACAGACGACAGACCTCGTGCTCGGTCAGTGTGCGGCAGCGGCTGCAGTGCCCGATCCGTTCGACCGCGCTCGCCAGAACCTGTGCGAGACGGCGCCCCCCCTCGCGATCGCGTTCCAGCACATGGAAGGCCATGCGGGTCGCCGATTTCGGCCCCACACCGGGCAGACACCGGAGGGCATCGATCAGCTGCTGCAGCAGCGGAACATCACTCACCTGGGATCAGAAGGGCAGCTTCATGCCCGGCGGCAGGTTGATCCCGGAGGTTACTCCGGCCATGGTGTCCTTGGTGTGCTCCTCGAGGCGATGGACCGCATCGTTCATCGCCGCCGCCACCAGGTCCTCGAGCATCTCCCTGTCATCGCCCACCAGGGAATCGTCGATCTCCACGCGTCGCACTTCGTGCTTGCCGTTGATGGTGATCTTGACCAGTCCGCCACCGGACTGGCCCTGAATCTCGGCCTGCGCCAACGCTTCCTGCGCCTTCTGCAGATCTTCCTGCATCTTCTGCGCCTGCTTCATCAGATTACCCAAACCGCCCTTCATACCGAATTACCTCTCAATGTGATCTCAATGCTCCGTGGGACGAATCGAATCCTCGATCAGTTCCGCGTCAAAGGCGTCCTGCATGGCCTGCACCAGCGGGTCGCTGACGATATCCTCGCGCGCCTTCTGCTGACGCTCTTGCTGCGCCGCTTGGCGCCGCTCCGCCGGGGTATCGTTAGCCTCTCCCGGCGTCCAGGACAGGCGCAGCTCAGCGCCAAGGTGTTGCTGCAGCGCATCCAGCAGGCGCTCTTCAGCCAGCGACCCGAGCATGGACACGAAATTCTGGTCGACCACGAGGCGCAATTCCTTCCCGTCCCAGGCCTGCACCATACTGTGACCGGCCAGTTGCGCCGCCATCCCGCTCAAACCCAACTGCGGCAGGATAGCGTGCCAATCAGAAAAATCGACTGGCGCGACCGACGCCGACGGGTTCCTTTTCTCTGGAGCAACATCGGTAGCGACCGGGTCTGCGACTTCGGGTCGAGTGCTCGCAGGCGGTGCAGAAGGCCCGGCCTGAGCCCGCGGAGCCGAGCGACCGGTCCTGGCCGGCTGGCCGGCCGGCTGCGTGGGCGGCGCGGAACCCAGCGGCCGAAAAGTCAGCATCCGCAGCAGCAGCATCTCGAAACCGCTGCGCATGTCGGGCGCGAGCGGCAGATCGCGCTGCCCGAGCAGCGCGATCTGATAGTAGAGCTGCACATCCTCGCTTTCGAGGGCCTCGCCAAGCGCCTCGAAGCGCTCTTTCTCGCCCCAACTCGCCTGCCAGGCGCTCGGGGTTGCCTGCAGCAGGGCCACCCGATGCAGCAACAGCACCAGGTCCTTCAGCAGCGCAGCGAAATCCGGAGTTTGTTCGGCCAGCGCCTCGACACCCGCGAGCACCGCTGCCGCATCCCCCTGGTGAACCTTCAGCAGTAATTCCGGCAGCAGGTCGGAGGCGTTCACGCCCAGCATGTCGCGCGTTGCCTGCAAGCCCACGCTGCCGCCCCCAAAGGCGATCGCCTGATCCAGCAGACTCAGGCCATCGCGCATGCTGCCATCCGCCGCCCTGGCCAGCAGGTGGAGCGCCTGCTCGTCCGCCTCGGTTCCCTCCTCCTTCAGGATGTGCTCGAACTGGGCGCTGATCTGCTCGATCGGCAGACGGTTGAGACTGAACTGCAGGCAGCGGGACAGAACCGTCACCGGGACCTTTTGCGGGTCGGTGGTGGCGAGCAGGAACTTCACGTGTGGCGGTGGCTCCTCGAGGGTCTTGAGCAGCGCGTTGAAGCTGTGGCTCGAGAACATGTGCACCTCGTCGATGAGGTACACCTTGTAGCGCCCGCGCACCGGCGCGTACGGCACGTTCTCCAGTAGCTCGCGGGTATCGTCCACCCCCGTCTTGGAGGCGGCATCGACCTCGATCAGGTCGACGAAGCGACCCTCGTCCACCTCGCGGCAGACACTGCATTCACCACAGGGATGCGCGCTCACCCCCTGCTCGCAATTCAGGGACTTGGCAAGGATCCGGGCGATCGTGGTCTTGCCGACACCACGGGTGCCGGTGAACAGATAGGCATGATGCAGGCGGTCGTTGTCCAGCGCATTGCTCAGGGCACGTACCACGTGCTCCTGGCCAACCAGCTCGGAAAACGTCTTGGGACGCCAGCGACGCGCCAGTACCTGATAGGACATGAAGGACCACAACCCCGGGAAAGGAAAGCGCCAGTTTACCCCAGCAGGGGGCAAGGTCAGTAGCACCGGGAAGATGGGCGGCGACCCTGCCAGCGATTCCCGGCGCACGCATCAGCTGCTGTGGCTGCTCCCTTCCGGGCCTGACCAGGTCCACAACCTAGCGTCGCGGGAGACCAACAGGGTCACCATTGCGGCGCGGATTATGCCACGTATGCGCCGAACGCGCCGGATTTTCCTCAGCCCAGCCTCAAGGCGTCGGGCGGCGCCACACCAGGGTGCGGTTATTGGCCGGCATGGCGATGTCGTCCGCGAGTTCCAAGCCGAGGGGTGCGCCAAGTTGCTCCAGCCAGCGGACGTCCCGGACCCCGCGCCGGGGGTCCTGCGACTTCAGCCAGCCATCAAAGGCCAGGTTGCTCTCGCTGGTGTGTTTGCCGTCGTACATGAAAGGGCCGTACTGCAGGAACAGCCCGCCCGGGCGAAGTACCCCTGCCACGCCGCAGAACATGGCCTCAACCGCCGCTGACGACATGATGTGGGCGGTGTTGGCGGTGAATACCGCGTCGAATTCGCGCGCCGGCCAGGGATCGTGCAGCACGTCCAGCGCGATCGGGCGATGCAGGTTGTCCAGTTCGACCTCGTCCAGCCACAGCTGGATGCCAGCATGCATCTCGGCTCGATCGCTGGTGAACCAGTTCAGGCCGGGGAAAGCCTGCGCGAACATCACCGCATGCTGGCCAGTACCACTGCCGATCTCGAGCAGATCAAGCGGCCCGAGGAGCAGGCGGCGCAACACCGCCAGCAGCGGCGGTCCATTCTGATCGCAGGATTCGGCATAGGGTTTTTGCATGGCAGGCACTCGCGCTATCGGGGTGGTGCGATTCTCTCATTTTCGCGCCGCGCGCGAACCCTCCCCCGCTCCCGCCATCCGCCGCCTGCCAGCAGCCCTTCAGGCGCTGCTTCGAACGGCGAAAAGTTCAAGTTTTTCGCCATCTTGTCGCCAAAACGGTAATGCAATCCGGGACCGCTCAACTGGCCGAAAACACCGTCCGGCAGACCATCACCCGGTACGCCGGCAGCAACCTGGTGCGGCAGATCCTGGGCATGCTGACGGCGTTCGCGCGCTCGCGCCTGCTCTCGCCGGAACAATTCGGCCTGTGGTCGCTGCTCAACCTCATCCCACAGTACAGCGGCTTCCTGCACCTGGGTTCGCGTTCCGGTATCACCTACCGCATACCGCAACTGCAGCAGAAACAGGACGCCGCGGGCGCCGCTTTGGTGCGCAACACGGTGCGTCGTTTCTCGCTTGCCACCAGCCTGCTCGCCGCACTGGCGCTGCTGGCGGCAGCAGCGATTTTGCACCAGGACCGCCAACTCAGCCTGCTGCTGGTGCTCAGCGCAGTACTGGTGCTGGTCAACTGGTGGTTCGAACATCGCGTGGTGCTGCTCAAGGGCCAGCAGTGCTTCGACCTGATCAGCCGCTCCAACTACCTGCGCGCCATCCTGCTGCTGGTGAGCACGCTGGTGCTGCTGCCATTCTGGGGAGTGGCCGGTGCAGTCCTGGCGGTGGTCCTGACCCTCACCGTCAGTGCGATCTATCTGCTGCTGCATTCGCCCCGGATGCCGCACGCTGGCTTCGACCCGGCGCTGTTGCGCCGCATGATCCGTCAGGGCGCCCCTCTGCTCGGGGTGAGCCTGGCCGTTCTCCTGCTGCGCAATATCGACCGCCTCATGATCGCCGGCATGCTCGATCTGCATGCGGTCGGGCTGTATGCCCTCGGCGGCATGATCGTCGGCTTCCTGATCAATATCCCGGGCGTCAGCCGCGAAGTACTCGAACCCCGCCTGATGCAGGCCCAGCAAAAGCGCCCACTGGATCGTCTGGTCGGACCCTACCTGATCGAGCCGGTGTTCAAGTCGGCCCTGCTCATGCCACTGGTGGTGGTCCCTGCCGAACTGATCCTGCCCTTTTTCATTCACGGGTTCCTGCCCGAGTACAGCGAAGGCATCGACGCCATCCGCATACTGCTTCTGAGCAGCCTGCTTATCGCCCTGTTTTACCCGCTGCGCGGGATCGTGGTGGCACGCGACTGGCAGGGCAGGACCCTGCTGCACGCCCTGGTGGCGGTCGGCCTGAACGCGGTCGGCAACTGGCACGTGCTCAGGCAGGGGTGGGGTCTCGAAGCGGTTGCCTGGGTCAGTCTCGCTTCCTTCGCCACATTGCTGGTCTTCGAGTGGTTCACGGTAATGGGACGTATACCGCATCCACGGGAAATGATTCCGGGGCGTCGATCGCTGTTGTGGCTGCTTGCGTTGACGATTTCGCTGGCGCTCCCCTGGAGCACCGTGGTCGCGCTCTCGCCCCCGGGCGGCGACTCCGATCTGCAGCGTCTGATGATGCTGCCCGGCTTCCTGCTGCTCTACCTGCCTGCGGCCTTTTATCTGTTTCACGAACCTCGCCGAACGCGATCGGCACAGGACGGTAGCGCATGAGCGGTGACCTCTATCTCGACATCCACAAGTTGTTGCTGGTGCGTATCGTCGCCCCGGAGCGCCGCCTGGCGAACCTCATCCGCACCCGCCTCGGCTGGCTCCTGGTGGAAAAACCGGATGCTGAACCGGCGCTGGTGCTGCGTGCGGTCGACGACTTGCAGGGCCTGCGCCCGGACAACCGCCTGCCGCTGCAGATGATCCCGGCTGCCGACGAAACACACTGGTGTGCCGGGGTGCAGAAAGCCGGCAAGCCCCAGATCCTGCTCTGCCCCGGCCCACCGACCGAAATGCGCTATGTGCCGCAGAACACCAGCATGGGGCGGGTCTGGTGGGTATTCCTGATCACCCTGCGTCGCCTCCTGATGCGCAGCGGCGCCATGCTGTGTCATGGCGCGGTGGTCGCGCGCAATGGCCACGGGCTGCTGCTGGCCGGTCATCGTGGCCAGGGCAAGACCTCGCTCACCCTGCGCCTCCTTCAGCAGGGCTGGGACTACGTGGCCGAGGACAAATTCATCCTGTGGGGTGGCGTCGCGCACGCCTTCGAGCAGCAGATGCGCCTGCTCCCCTACCATGCGCCCCTGTTTGGCAAGACTTCGCCGCTGCGCGCCCAGCTGGAAAAGCTGCAGCGCCGCCGCCAGCGGGTGCTGCCGCTGATCCAGCCGCTTCTGAGCCTTCTGCCCGGCCAGGTCAGCGAGCGGGTGCGCAGCCGTCTCGATCGCTCCGTCAGCGTGCGTATGGAACAGCTCGAGGGACACGGGCTGTTCCTAGAGAACGTCGCGGTGCGCGATGTGATCCTGATGCGCTATGACGCTGCGCCGGCCCGCGAACCGGACCCCGAGCAGGGCGCCATGGCCTTTTCCCAGCTCCAGGGCATCGCCTTCGCGGAGTTGCACGCGCTCGACTACCTGTTCGATTACTACGCGCATGACGCCACCCAGGACCTCGCCAGGCTGGCGCAAACGAATCTCCGCGGTGCGCATTTTCGCTGCCTCAATCCACGTCGACCGGAGGACTGGGAGTTTCTCGAGGATTTCCAATGACACTCAGCAGCAGTCTGGTCATTCCGACCTACAACCGCCCACAGGAACTCGCGGTCGCGCTCGCTTCGGTATTGCGCCAGACCCGCCTGCCCGAGCAGCTGGTCATCATCGACGACGGTCAGTTGGACGCCGTCCCCCTGCAAGAGGCGCTCGAGTCTGCCGGCGTGGAGGTCCTGTACCGGCGCAAATCCGCCCCCGACCTGCCGACCTCGCGCAATATCGGCATCCGGATCTCGTCGGGTGACGTGGTGCTGTTCCTGGATGACGACGTGCAACTGGAACCCGACTACATCGCGCAGATGCTGGCGCCGCTGGAGGCCGATCCGGACGGGCGCATCGCCGGGGTCGGCGGACGTATTTTGAATTTCCGCAAACTGCGCCCGACGCATCGACTGCGTCGCCTGTTCGACCGCTTCTTTCTCGTCTCCGGAGGCATCGAGGGTCGTGTCCTCCCCTCCGGATTCACCACCAACTACGGCTCGACCTTCAACCCGCCGGACCGGCCCTACCGCGTGGACGTCATCTCCGGAGGCGTCGCCGCCTGGCGCCGGCGGGTCTTCGAGGAGTTCCGCTTCACCGAGAACTATCGCGTGCATTGCGCCGGCGAGGACCAGGATTTCTCCTACCAGGTGTCGCGCCGTTATCCACTGCTGCTCAATCCCCACGCCGGGCTGCGCCATTTCGAGGCGCCGTCGATGCGCCATGACCGCTATCAGAGTGCGCGTCGCTTCCTGTTCGACCGCTACCGTTTCTTCCGCAAGCATGTGCAGCGCTGGCCCTTGCAGGCGGTCTTGTTCTGGTGGGCGGTGACCGGATATACCCTGTCGCGCCTGCTAGTGGCTTTGCTTCGCCCGGATCCCGGCGAGCGCAGCCGGGTGCGGGGCATCCTGTCCGCCATCAGGGACATCCTGCGTGGACGCCTTCCCTGGGAGACGCCGGGGGTCGAGCCCACAGCAGGCGTCGAGTGACAGCGCTGCTCGCCACCCTGTTCGCGCTCGGCCTGGGATTGTTGCTGCCCTTCCCTCTGTATGCCCTGCGCATGCGCGCACGGGGTCGGCAGGCGCCGCGGGAACCAGCGCAAGACACCGGCAGGCCCGCTGTGACCGTCATCGTGGTGGCGCGCGATGGCGCGGACATCATCGCCGCCAAGCTGACCAATCTGCTGGAGCAGGACTACCCTTCCGACCGGCTCGAGATCATCGTCTACACCGACGGTTGCCGCGACGCCACCGCGCAGCAGGCTCGCGCCGTCTCCCCCCGGGTGCGAGTGATCGAGAGCAAACAAGTGCTTGGCAAGATCCACGGCATGAACCGTGCGGTGCGGCAAGCCCGGCATGACATCCTGGTGTTCAGCGATGCCGACGCGATGCTCGCGCCCGGCTCCCTGCAGGCGCTGATTTCCCATTTCGACGACGACGCCATTGGCGGGGTTTGCGGCCGACGGGCCATTGCATCGAACGGCGCGCCAGGATTGTCCCGCTCACAGTCCGATTACATCGATCTCGATAGCCGCATCAAGCTGGCCGAGAATCAGCTTGGCAGCATCAGCAGCAACGACGGCAAGCTGTATGCGGTCCGTACCCGGCTGTACAGCGACCTCCCGGATGCGGTCAGCGATGACCTGTATGTCAGCATGCAGGTGGTCCGAAAAGGTTTCCGCTTCGTCTTCGCAGCACAGGCGGTAGTCTCGGTCGACCTGCCTTCGAGGACTCTCGCGCACGAGCTCGAGCGCCGTCGCCGCATCGTGTCCACCAGCCTGCGGGGAATATGGCGGATGCGCGCCCTGCTCAACCCATCGGCTTACCGCGGCTACGCGGTACGTTTGTTCCTCAACAAGGTCATGCGCCGCCTGATGCCACTCGGCCTGTTGCCTCTCGGCGCGGCCGCCGCGCTGCTCATGCCCCGGACGACCGCTCTTTTCGCGTTGCTGGTACTGCTCGTGCTGAATGCCTATCCCTGCCTGCGCCAGACAGCGACCCGCTCCCTGATCGATCGTCTCGCCTATCCCCTGGTCGGCCTGGCCGGCACCCTGGCCGGCCTGCTCGATCTCGTGACCGGGCGTGCGCCCAGGCACTGGAACCCGCGCGGACGAGGGATCGAGCACGCCGAAGCGGATCGCCCCCGGGTCGCCTACACGATGTCCCGCTTTCCCAAGGTGACCGAGACCTTCGTGTTGTACGAGATCCTGGAGATGGAGCGCGCAGGCATCGACGTCAGCGTTTTCCCGCTCCTGCTGGAACGCGAGAACACCCGCCACCCCGAGGTGGCGCAAATCATGCACAAGGTCCATTTCGCGCCGTTCATCAGCTTCGCGATACTGCGCGCCAATCTGTGCTGGTTGACCGCCTCGCCAGGGAAGTTCCTCGGCGCGTGGGCTGACGCCCTGCGCAGCGCCTGGCCCAATCGAAACTTCCTGCGGGGGGCCTTGGGTGTGCTGCCCAAGGCGGCGCTGTATGCGCGCCAGATGGAGGCGATGCAGATCACCCATCTGCACGCCCATTTTGCCACCCACCCGGCCCTGGCGGCCCGCTTCATCCACGCACTGACCGGCATCCCCTTCAGCTTCACCGCGCACGGACACGACGTGCATATCTCGCTGCAGGGGTTCGACGCCAAGGCCCGCGACGCGCGCTTCTGGGTCACGATCTCGCGCTACAACCTGGATTTGCTCGCGCAGGCCTTTGGTCCATCCATCCAGGACAACGCCCACCTCGTCCACTGCGGCATCGACCTCGACCGGATCGCCTGCCAAGCGAGGGAAGTCACGGGCGAACCTTTCCATATCCTCTGTGTCGCTTCCTTCAAAGAGGTGAAAGGTCATCGCTACCTGGTGGAGGCCTGCGCCGAATTGCTCAGGCGCGATATCGACTTCCATTGTCACCTGATCGGCGACGGTCCACTGCGGGAGGATATCGAGGCGCGTATCGCCCAGGCCGGCCTGGACGGGCATTTCACGCTTCTCGGGCAACAGCCACAACCCGGGGTACTGCAAGCCATGCAGGCATGTGACGTGGTGGTACTGCCGAGCATCCACGCCTCGCGGGGGGATCGCGAGGGCATCCCGGTGTGCCTCATGGAGGCCATGGCCTCGGGCCGTCCGGTGGTCAGCAGCCGGCTCTCGGGCATCCCGGAGCTGGTCACCTCCGGCAGGGAGGGCATCCTGGTCCCGCAGAAGGATGCCAAGGCGCTCGCGGCTGCCCTTTTCCAGCTCGCCGGCGACCCCGAGTTGTGCCGACGCATGGGGCTGGCCGGTCGCGCCAAGGTGGAACAGGCATTCGACCTGGCCGCCAATGCCGCGCAACTGGCCGGGCTGATCATCGGATCAGTGCAGGATCGTCCCGCGCAGCACAGCCCGCCTCAGGGATCGGCACTCAACAGCCGAAAGGCCTTGTAGGGAATCCGCCGCACCGTGTCGCGCTGCAGCAGGCCATTCCAGTCGGCGGTGCCGTCATACTCCCCGTACAGCTTCGGGTGGCCACTGCCGTCGACCAGGATCATGCCGTAGCGTTGCAAGGCCCGGGCGATCACCTTGCCGCTGGCATCCAGCCCCCAGCGGGTGAAATCCGCTTCGGTGTACTTCGGATCGAGCTGCAGATGTGACCCCATTGGCAGGGACCAGGGCTCGTAGCTGCGTCCATCCGACTTGGTGGCCGGATGCACGTGCAAGGGGCTGGGGTAATTGATTCCCAGCGCGAGTGCGTGGCGAATCTCCCCGGCGCGAAGTTCCTCGGGAAATATCAGGCCCGCGAGATAGGGAATGCCCGCGCCCCGGCTGATAAAGCCCTTCGGCGGCACCGCGTTCCAGCGGGTGTTGTAGTGATAACCGTTCTCTGCCTCCCAGCCCTGGCGCGTGCGGCGCGCATGCCACAGGCCCCACTCGTCCCCGGTCTCCGGATTCCACAACACCACGTGCGAGTCCCTCCCCAGGGCCGGCACGGCGCCGATCGGCAAGGGCAGCTGCACCCGGATCTTGCGGCTGACTTCGAGCTCTTCGCCTCCGGCGGTCACATCCGACCAGAAACCGGTGATCCGGATCGATCGGCGCGGCGTATCCGCGTCAACGCGGTAGACTGGAAAGGTGTACTTGTCGGTGCGCGAGCCGAATTCCCCGGATATTGCGGCCACGAAGTGCCCGGAGTCCGGATCCAGGACGGGGTTCTCGGAGATCGGCAGGTTCCACGGACTGTTTTCGCTGTACAAGGGAAAGGCGCCGAACGTCGCCCCGGCGAGCCAGCACAGGATCACAAAGACCAGCTGGCGGGTCATGATTTGACCGCTTCCGCCCTGTCCTGGCGGGCATACATCAGCGCCACCTGGGACAAGGCCAGCAACAGCAGCAGGTACTTGTGCAGGGGTTCACTGAAAATGAACAGATACAACAGTGTGATCGTGAGACTGGTCTGGTACGCGGCGGTCTGATCCGCCAGGCGGCCAAGCCCCAGGGTCCGCCAGAGACGTTGCGCATGCCGGATGCTCAGCCACGCAAAACCCAGCATCCCGGCATACAGCAGGACACCCACCAGCCCGTTCCCGACCAGGATCTCCAGATAACTGTTGTGGGCGAAACGGCGCCGGGTCTTACCCTCTTTCTCGAACTCCGCCCCGATCGAGGATTCGCCGTAAATATCGCGGAAGGTACCCGCGCCATGCCCCAATAGCGGGGCTGCCCGGAACGCCTCCATACCCACCTCCAGATAGGAGCTGCGACGCTTGACCGCAAAGTCCTTGCCCTGGGCGAGGCTGATCTGGCGCTCCCAGTAACTGGCCGGAACCGTGGCAATCAGCACCTCGCTGCCAAACAGCACCAGCATCAGGGCCACCCCGAGGTGGCGTACCCGGAAGTGATGCCGATAGGCCCAGGCCAGCATCAGCAGGCACAGAACAAACGCAATCAGGCCGCCACGCGAGTAGGTCGATACCAACGCCGCGATATTGATCAGCAGCGCGGCCGCGTAGTACAGGCGCAGCCCGGCACGGCCGTTGATCAGTCGCTCGACCAGAAGCGGCGTCACGAAGATGACGAACAAAGCCAGGTTGTTGGGGTCCGCCGTCAGGCCGGTACCACGGGTAAAACCGCCGCCGTCGGCAAACAACTCGATCTGGAACAGGAAGCCGAGCACCGCCGAAACCGACCCCAGGGTGATCGAGGCAATGATCAGCTCCGGCAGCAGCCCACGGTAGACCCGCCGGTCGATGAAGATCATCCCCAGCGCCATGAACAGGCCCGCCGCCACCAGGTTGCGCAGGTTGTGGGATACGGTTTCCGGCCATTGGGTCCCGTACAGACTGAACAGGGAAACCAGCAACAGCCCCAACCACCACCACCACAGCGCGTTGCGCAGCCCGTCCGGCAATCTCCGCCGCGCCACCGCCTGCAGCAGCACCACCAGCAAGGCCACGCCGGCGAGCACCCAGTCGAGCTTGACCGTGCCGGCGATCGCCCGGTAGGCGCCGAAGGGAATAATGAAGATCACGCCCCAGAAGGCCATCTCGGGACGCAGGAAAAGACCGACCAGTGCGACCAGCGCGATCGCGAGCAACGGCGCCATCGCGTAGTACGGCGTGGTCAGGAGATAGAGGATTGCCAGCACCGGCAGCACACTCAGCAGCCAGGCGGGAGATGCCCGCAGGTCGAAGGAAGGCGCGCCGACAGCCATCAGGCGACGCTTTCATCCAGGAAGTACTGGTGCAGCTTGTAATGATTGAGCGGCGATATCGCCTCGTACTCGATCACGTAGTAGTAACGGTCGGCGAAATGTTCACCCTGTTTGAGGAACTTCACCTGGCCGCGCACATAGCACACCCGGTGGCGTGGAATATGGCCCCGCAGGGCGACATTTTTCACCAGGCGCATATCCAGCGCCTGTTCGGTGATCGGACGCTTGGACTCGATCAACATCGCCTCGTTGCTGATATCCACGACCCGATAGGGCCCCTGCCATTCACTCTGGGAATGCGCGATATAGGTCTTGAAGTCGCGCGCCAGGACCGAGCAGATCTGCATGCTGGTGCCGTCCTGGTGGACCCGGGCGGAACGACGCCGATCCCAGAATCCGCCGCCAGCGCGCCGGGTGCAGTAGGCCTGCAGCGTGTAGCGCATCACGTGTACGAACAGGTTGCGCGTGAGCACCGAGAAGACGTACAGGACAAAACCCAGATCCGACCAGGCGGACGTCTTGCGCCTGACGAAGCGGTTGTCGATGTGGGCACGCAGGCGGGGCGGCGCCACATGCGCGGTAAAAACCTGGGAAGGCCCCAGCAGTCCCGGGCGCACCCGAAAGCGGGTGTCGAAATTCTTTACCTGCTTGCCGTGTTTCTCATACACCTCCGGACGAATCGGCCGGGGGCCGACGAAGTCCATGTCGCCACGCAGGACGTTGATCAACTGCGGCAGCTCGTCCAGGCGGGTATCACGCAGGAAACGCCCGTAACGATGCTCCAGCTGCATCTCCTTCGCCATCCGCTTGTTCAGGATATTGCCGCCGATCCAGGTCTCTGCCTCGTGCACCAGGGAGCGGAACTTGAACATCTGGAACGGCTTCTTGAACCGGCCCAGTCGCGCGCCCACGTACAGGATCGGGCGTCGATCTGCCAGGTACACCACCCCGGCCAGGATCAGGAACAGTGGCGAGCACAACACGATCAGCAGCAGCGCACCGCTGGATTGCACGATCCGGTCGAGAACGGCACACAGGCGACATTCTCCCGCCTTGCCGGACGAAGCCCCGCCGACTTCGTCCCCCTCCTCGAAGGGATTGATCGAACTCATGCCGCCTCGGCCACCGGTTTGACCGGAGACAGCTCCGGCACCGAGCCGATCACCGGCATCTGCGAGATGCGCTCGAGGTCAGACGGCTTCTTGAAGCTGTGATCGAGGAACTCGCGCATCAGCGCCAGCATCATGCCCAGGATCAGCCCCGTGATCAGGCCCATCGGCAGCATCACGGGGCGTGGAAAGATCGGATCGACCGGTGACCAGGCGCGCTCCATGACGGTCACGTGCGAGCTCAACTTGTTGTGATCGAGGGTCTCGGTCATGCGCGCCTCTTCACGCCGGTTGACGAAGTTCTCGTATGCCGACTGCTTGAGCGCAAGCTCGGACCGGATGCGATCCGCTCGCACGCTCGCTTCCTGGAGCACCAGGTTGCGCCGCGCAATCGCCTTGATCTGTGACAGGATGGTCGCTTCCTGCTGTGCGAGCGTGGCGATCTCGCCGGCCAACTCGTTCGCATAGGCCTTCATCGCCTCTCCGATCAGACGTTCGTTCTCGGCCATCTCGCGCCCGAGTTCACGCATCTTCTCGCTGCCCGCTTGATAGGTACGCAACAGTTCGGCGCGCGCCAGTTGCAGCTCCACGTAACGGGCCTGGAGCGCCTGCAGGCCGGGGTTTTCGAGCTTGAGGGCGGAGAAGGATTCGAACACCCCCTCCTGCTTGGGCTGAATCCCGATATTGCGCAACTCGATCAAACGCGCCCTGAGCCTGTTCAGCTCCATTTCCAGATCGCGCTTCATCAGCAGGTTGGCTTCGATCTCGAGCACCGGCTCCGGGGTATTGTCGGATGCGACCAGCGCCACCAGGTCCTTTTCCATTGCGAGGATATCCTGGTGCAGACGCTCTGCCTGGCGTTCGAAGAAACTCAGACTCTTGGCGGGCTGGTAAACCTCCAGGCGATAGGTCCCATACTCCTCGAGCGTGGCGTCGATCATGCTGACCAGGTCCTTTGGCTGCTGACCGGTCATGGACACCTTGATCACGTTGGTTGCCGGCAACACCTCGTAGTTCAACCCGCTGCGCAGCTGTTCCACCAGGTCCGGCTCGAGCAGCTGCTCGAACCGTCCATCTGCATGCAGGCGGTTGGCCACGCGGCGCATCAACTCGCTCGAGGCGAGCAACTCGACCTCGGAGTACAGATCCTCCTTGCGCACCGGCAGCACCTTGTTGCCTTCGCCGTTGAGGCTCTCGACCGAACCGGTGACCACCTTGCCACGCACCAGCAGGCTGCTGCTGGCCTCGTAAAGAGGCACCGCGAAGAGATACACGGCCGTACTGACGCCGAACACCAGCAGCGTCACCAGAACGATCAGGCCGCGCCGCGCGAACAGCATGAACAGCAGTTCGCGCAGATAGTCATGCGACTTGTGCTCATGCATCACTCAGTCCCCACCCAGTACATTGTTGATTTCGGAGGATTGCGGCAGGGCGTCGTGCAGTTCGTAGGATCCGCTCACGCCCCAACCGCGGAACATGATGGCCTGCGAAAGGTAACCGGAGATGTCCGCCATCTGCGCGATGCGCATCTTCGGCACCACCACGATGTCGTCCGGCTTGAGGTAGAAGAGGCGCTGCTTCTCGCCGAAGCCAAACAGGCTCTTCATATCGGTACGGGTCGCAACCAGCTTGTCCTTGTTGCGTCGCAGCACCACCACGCTGTCGAGGCGCGCAGCCGGAGTGAATCCTTCCGCGAGTGACATCGCCTGCAGCACCGAGATCGGCCTGTCTATCGGGTAGGCCCCGGGGCGAACCACCTCGCCCACCATGTAGATGCGCGCACCGGCATGCTTCTGCAGGAACAGGTCCACATGCAGACCCGGCAGGATGTGCTGGTAGTTGTCGTTCAGCAGTGTATTGATATCGGAAATGGTCCGTTGCGCGACCTCGACCTCTCCCACCATCGGAAAGGTCACGCGCCCGTCCGGGCGCACCGTGACCAGGCGGCTGAGGCCGCGCGGCGCGGTGTGCAGGTCCTTCTTGAGTTCGCGGATGGACTCCTGGAACTCCGGGATGGTGACGTACATCTCCGGGTTCTGCAGTTCGCGCGAATAACGCTTGCGCAGGTCCTCCTGGATCTCGCTGACCGTCTTGTCGATGACATAGTACTCACCGATGTAGGGGAGCGAGATGTTGCCATCCGGCCGCACCCTTTGCTCCTCGTTCAGTTCGGGCACGTGCACGAACTTGACTGCGACCGTGTGGTCGACCTTGACCTTGAAGTTCGGCTTCTTGACCCAGGTCTGGATCTGGAACAGCACGTCCAGGATGTCGCCCGGCTGGATACGGTACTGATCGAACAGCTCGTACTGCATCTGGTCCTGTTCGAAGCTGAAGGTCCCCAGTTCGACCGGCACCTCCTCGTCGACCTCGAGCATCATGCGTCCTTGCTGGGTGCTGCATGCGCCCAGCGCAAGGAGCAGCAGGAGCGACAGCAGCCGCTGAATGAATCTTCGCGGCATGGCGCTATTTCCCGTAGACGAAGGCCGGCACGTGATAGTGGCGGCGGTTGAGAATGGCGCCCAGCGGTCGCCCACCGGCCTCCCGGAGTCGGCGCTCAGCCGAGCTGACCACCTCCCAGCGGGTTTTCTCGCACTGAATGACCATGATCACGCCACCCAGCCGGGAGGCCATGATTGCCGGATCCGAGGAGCCGAACACGGCCGGTCCGTCCAGCAGGACGTGGTCATAGGCGTGTGATACGCGCGCCAGCAGCTGCCCCAGACGGTTGCCGACGGCACCATTGAAAAGCTGCAGGTGACCGCTGATGGGACGCCCGAAGGGCATGAAGTCGAAACCGAGCGGGCCGCAGCGGAATATGGACTCGCTGATCCTGGCCTCCCCGAACACGACCTCCGACATGCCTGGCTTGCCCTCGGCACCCAGCAGGTTCGCCAGTTGGGAGTGATCCACGTTGAGATCGACCAGCAGGGTTCGCAGCCCCGCCTCTTTGGCCAGGCCGTGTGCGATGCTGACCGCATTGACGGTTTTACCCTCGCCCGGGCGGGCGCTGCTCAGCATGATCAGGTTGGTATTCGCCTGACGGGCGGCTTTGAGGAACTCGGCCGTCAACCCGGACAGCAAGCCACTGTCCGTAATGACGGGCATGGCCTGCATATCCGCGATCACCTCGGCCTCGAAGCGCCGCCGCCTGGGCGGCAATTGCCGATGCGAGGGATCGGGTATTTCTGTGTTTTCCCCCTGTACGGGTCCCTTGCCGGAATTTGGGGGACTCCACACGTAGGGGGTGCTGGTTGACGCCATAGGCTGTCTCCGAAAAACGGTTCTACAGCCACATTGACGGTCAATTCACTGAAAACTTTAAGATTTCCCTTGACCCCGCGGAATCGGGGCCGACCCCGGGTGGAGTGCCCCGAAGCACCGCCTCCACGCGAGCGCCGTGAGCCCCATCACAAAACAGGTAGTGCTCTGATTCCTGGGGTTTATCCGAACGCCGACCGATCGCCGGGCAGGTCAGGCAACGCCCTTGGCGGGCGTGAGCAGGGAAACGGGCGCCGCGCGGCGCAATCAGCACTCAGTCAGGGTAGTCGCGCACCGGGTCCCAGCCCAGCTCGCGGGCGCGTGCGACCGCGGCGTCGTAGATCCGCTGATGACGCTCGCGCAGCTCGGGCGGCAGGTTGGACACCATGTGCCCGTACTTTTCCCACTCCTTGTAGACCTGGTCGTAGAGGGCCTCGACCCGCCCGACCGTCCACCCCGCGCAGGTCTCGGTCTCTGGCAACAGGCCGAACAACCAGGCATCCCGGATGATGTTGCCGGTGGTGTTCATCGCGCCCTTGGGGTCCTGGTCGATACCTTTATATATCTTGGCTGGCACTGTCTGTCACTTCCTGGGGGGACACGAATCGGGCGCTAACATTAAGCCGGCAACGGGGGAAGCTCAAGCGGCCTTGCGAAGACTGTCCGGGAAATCTTTGTGCCACCGTGGTTTTCCGTATAATGCGCGGCTTTTCCCGCTCACGGGCGCTTCTCCACCGCATGAGTAAAGATTATCCCTACCCCATCGCCCGCATCGGGCTCATCGGCGGTGGACAACTCGGACGCATGCTGGTCCGCGCAGCCAAGCAGCTCGGTTGCACCACCACGGTGCTCGACCCGGTACCGGACTCTCCGGCGGGACAGATCGCCACCCGTCAGATCGTCGCCGGGTACCACGACGCGGATCAGATCAGGGAGCTCGCCAGGGCCTCGGATGTGCTCACCTTCGAGCTGGAAAACATCGACGCGGAAACCCTCGCGGAACTCGAGCGAGAGGGACATGCGGTGCATCCCTCGGCCGCGGTGCTCAAGACCATTCAGGACAAGCTCACCCAGAAGCAGTGCCTGCAGGACAACGGCATTCCCACGTCTCGTTTTGCCGCCGTGGAAAGCCCCACCGAGAGCCAGTTCGCCGGGTTCGGCTACCCGCTGGTGCAGAAGGCCCGGCGCGGCGGGTACGACGGGCGCGGCGTATCCATCATGCACTCACCGGCGGACTTTGCTCAGCACCTCCCGGTGCCCTCGCTGATCGAGGAATTCGTGGACGCCGACAAGGAAATCGCGGTCCTGGTGGCGCGTAGCACGCGCGGTGAAGTGGTCACCTACCCCGCGGTGGAGATGTGCTTCCGCGCCGGAGAAAACGTGCTGGACCTGCTCCTTGCGCCGGCCGGAATATCCCCGCAGACCCAGGCCCGCGCCGAGCAGATCGCGGTCGAAACGGTGCAGGCGCTCGATGGGGTCGGCATCTTCGGCGTGGAGATGTTCGTGCGCCGGGACGGCGAAGTCCTGGTCAACGAAATCGCTCCGCGCACGCACAATTCCGGGCATCACACCATCGAGGCCAACATCACCGATCAGTTCGAGCAGCACCTGCGCGCCATTCTCGGCTTGCCACTGGGCAGCACCGAGGCGCTCAGCCCGGCCGCCATGGTCAACCTGCTCGGGGCGCCGAATGAACAGGGACGGCCGGTGCTGCGCGGCCTCGAGGAAGTCCTGGCGATCCCCGGGGTGTGTCTGCACCTCTACGGCAAGGCGGTAACCGCGCCCTTTCGCAAGATGGGGCACATCACCATCCTGGACCACGACATCGCATCGGCGCGGGCCAAGGCAAACCAGGTTCGCGACACGATCGAAATCGGAGCGGAGAACGAGTAATGAGAGACATCACGGTTGGAATCATCATGGGCAGCGATTCGGATCTTCCGGTCATGCAGGCCGCTGCGGATGCACTGGATGAACTGCAGGTGCCGTTCGAGATGAGCATCGTCTCGGCGCACCGCACGCCGAAACGGCTGTATGAGTATGCGGCCTCCGCGGAGGAGCGCGGGCTGAAGGTCATTATTGCCGGCGCCGGCGGCGCCGCCCATCTGCCGGGGATGGTGGCGGCGATCTCGCCGCTGCCGGTGATCGGCGTACCGGTCAAATCCTCGGCCCTGAGCGGTGAGGATTCGCTGCTCTCCATCGTGCAGATGCCGCCGGGCGTGCCGGTGGCCTCGGTGGCGATCAACGGGGCACGCAACGCGGGCATCCTGGCAGCGCAGATGCTCGCCATCTCCGACCATGCTCTCGCGCAACGGGTGCGCGACTTCAAGTCGGACCTCGAGCAGATGGTGCTCACCAAGGTCGCGCGCTGGGACGAGGAGGGTCCGTCTTTCGGCGGGTGAATCGGTTTGCCGGGCGATGCCGCGCGGCTCATCCTGCCGTTCTGCTAATCTCGAGCGCAATGAAGCCGCCAGCGCGACACCGCCACGACCTTATCGCCTGTCACGAATGCGACCTGCTGCAACGCCTGCCAGCGGAACATCTGGCGGGTCGCGTGCGCTGCCGACGCTGTGGCTGCGTGCTGGATCATGGCGGTCACGACCCGATCAACCCGCCGCTTGCGCTGGGGTTCACGGCGCTCATCCTGTTCGTCCTCAGCAACAGTTTCCCGCTGCTCGACTTCTCTCTCGGCGGGCAGCACGCCAGCACCTACCTGCTGGCCGGCATCCAGCAGCTGTACGCGCAAGGGGCCATCCTGTTGGCCGGTGTGGTGCTGTTCACCACGATCATCGCACCCCTGCTGCATATCAGCCTGCTGATCTACGTCTTCCTGCCGCTGTCACTCGGGCGGCGCCCGCCGGGATTCGTCGCCGCACTGCGCATCATGCAGGCCGTGCTACCGTGGAGCATGCTCGAGATCTTTCTCCTCGGTGTGATTGTCGCGTCGGTCAAACTGGCCGAGCGGGCGACCATTGTCGCCGGACCGGCAGCGTGGTCGCTGGCCATCCTGGTGTTCGTCCTGGCGGCCACGACGACCCAGGTCCATCCCGGGCGCCTGTGGGACCGGATCCGGTGAGCGGACTGGAAGGCAGACAAATGACCCATGACCTGGTCGGCTGCCACGGCTGCGGCCTGGTCAACCGCTGGCCCGCGGGACTCGCGCGGGTGCGCTGCGCCCGCTGCGACGCGCCCTTGACCCGGCGCATCCGGCGCAGCGTGTCGCGCAGCTCGGCCTTCCTGGTGGCCGCGGTGATGCTCTATCTGCCAGCCAACCTCCTGCCTATCATGCACGTCACCTCCCTCGGCATGGTCCGTTCGGACACCATTCTCAGTGGCGCGGAGTTCCTGCTGATCAGCGGCATGTGGCCACTCGCCCTGGTGGTATTCGTCGCCAGCGTCCTGGTCCCGATCATGAAAATGGTGATCATTGCCTATCTGCTGATCTCGGTGCAGCTGCGCTCCCCGGCAAGGCCCCTGGACCGTACCCGCCTGTACCGCTTCACCGAATTCGTTGGTCGATGGTCGATGGTCGATATCTTTGTCGTGGCCGTGCTGGTCGCCCTCCTGCAGATGGGTGCGGTGGCCGATGTCAGGGCGGGCCCAGGGGCCTTGTATTTTGCCGCGGTGGTGATCCTCACGATGCTCGCCACATTCACCTTCGACCCGCGCCTGATCTGGGATAACGTCCCCAAGCGAGATGAGTAAGATGCCTGCCAGTGACGAATCACCCCTGGCCGACCTGCCGGAGGCCAAAGCGGATACCCAGCGGCGCATCTCGCTGGTATGGCTGATCCCCCTGGTGGCGCTGCTGGCCGCCTTGTGGCTGGGATACCGCGCCTATATCCAGCAGGGTCCGCTGGTGACCATCACCTTCCAGACCGCCGAGGGGCTGGAGGCCGGCAAGACCCGGGTGCGCTTCAAGGACGTCGACATCGGCGTGGTGGAAGCCATCGACCTCAGCCCGGATCTCGACCGGGTGCTCGTGCGCGCCCGCCTGAGCCAGCCCATGGCGCGCTTTCTCAACCAGCGTGCACGCTTCTGGGTGGTGCGCCCGCGCCTCAGCCAGGGCCAGGTTTCCGGCCTGAGCACCCTGGTGGGTGGCGCCTATATCGGTGCCGACCTGGCGTCCGGCGAAGGCCGCCGTACCGACTTCGAGGGCCTCGAGTTACCGCCGATCGTCACCGCCGCGGAGTCCGGCGCCGGCTACACCCTACTCACCGATTCCCTGGGTTCGCTCGGCGAAGGCTCGCCGGTGTTTTACCGCGGCATCGAGGTAGGCCGAGTGGTCGCGTATGCGCTGCGCGCGGATCAGCGCATTGCCATGCAGGTATTCGTGCGGGCGCCGCACGACGCCACAATCGGTGAACAAACCCGCTTCTGGAACGTCTCCGGGGTGGGCCTCTCGCTGGACGCCAGCGGCCTCCGTCTGGACACCGAATCGTTGGCCTCGTTGCTGCGCGGCGGGATCGCGTTTGCCAACCCCGAAGCCGATGCGCCCGCGGCGCAGGCCGCACAGGGCAGCGAGTTCGAACTCTTCGCCAACCAGCAGGCCGCGTTCGCCGACCGCTACGATTACCGCGAATCCTGGCAGCTGGACTTCACCGGCTCGGTACGGGGCCTGGTACCCGGCGCCCCGGTCGAGTTTCGCGGCATCCCGATCGGTGAGGTGATGGCGGTTGAACTGAGTCTCGACATCGAACAGCGCAGTGCCGCACTGCCGGTCACGATAGCGATAGAGCCGGCGCGCCTGGGACAGACCGACGGCGCAATCGACAATCCGGACGAACGCCGCCGTTTCTGGGACGACCTGGTCGCCAAGGGCCTGCGCGCGCAACTGAAAACCGGCAATCTGATTACTGCTGCGCGCTACGTGGAATTCGATTTTCACCCGGACGATGCCCCCCGGACGATCGATTGGGATGGCCAGCCGCCACGCCTGCCGAGCATGCCGACCGCTTTCGATGAATTGACCGAGCTGGCGGGCAAACTGGCCCGCCTTCCACTCGATCGCATGAGCACCGACCTCGCCGGGAGCCTCAGTGCGCTGCGCGATACCATGCTTGCAACCAACAAGCTGCTCTCAAGACTCGACCGCGAGACCGCTACCGAGCTGAACGCAACCCTGGCGCAGACGCGCTCGACCCTGGCTTCGATGGAGAAAACGCTGGCGCCGAACTCGCCGCTGCAGTCCGAGGCCCACCGGGTGCTGCGGGAACTCGGCAATGCCGCGCGCTCGCTGCGCATCATGAGCGACTACCTCGAGCGCCACCCGGAGGCACTGTTGCGAGGTAAAGGAGACAAACAGCGATGAAAGCGATCTGGATCCTGCTGTGCGGCGCTCTGCTGCTCCTGAGTGGCTGTACCACAGTGCCTGTCACCCAGTTCTACACACTTGACAGTGAAGCCCCAGCGCTCGGCAAAACCACCTCGATGCTGACCCTGTCGATCGGCCCGATCGACCTTCCGGAGTATCTGGATCGCCCCCAGATGGTCCTGCGCGATGGCAACAACCGGCTGTTATTCGATGAGTTCCACCGTTGGGGGGGAGCGCTGGACCAGGAGATCGAGCGCGTCCTGGCAGGGCGGCTCGCCGCGCAGCTCGGCACCCAACGCATCTATGGCTATCCCAGTCGCATCGTGGCCGAGAGCGACTACCGCATCGCGCTGGATATCCGCGCCTTTGACGGCAGCCTGGATGACTCGGTGCAGCTCGATGTCGCCTGGTCGTTGATCGACGATCGCAGCGCCGTGGTACTGGAGGTTCAGCGTTCGATATACCGAGAGCGCGTTGCGCAAGCTGAGCAAGCAGCTTACGCAGCCGCCCTGGGCCAATTGATCGAGCGCCTCGGCGAGGATCTGGCCAAGGCAGTGCAGGCCGCCTCGGTCGATACGCGCAAAAGCGGCAACTGATATCTGAGGGTCGAAGGATTGCTGGCTTACGGGGACCCGGGTGTTATAAAGTAACAACACCTTTTCGCTTACCAGCTTGACCCGCCCACGTGTCCATTCGTCTGTTACTTCTCCTGCTGCTGTGCTTGCTCACAGCCAGCACGAATGCCTCTCCGCTGCCTGTTTATGGCAGCGTTGCACCGATTTCCGCCATCGTAGCGGCGGTCGGCGGCGAACAGGTGAAGGTCGCCAGCCTGCTGCGGCCGGGCGAGAGCCCGCTCACCTTTTCCCCCACGCCACGCCAGCTCGCCGACCTGGCGGACAGCCGCCTGTTGTTCAGTGCCGGCCTGCCGTTCGAGCGCGCCTGGATTCCACGCATCCGCGGCCTCAGCCCGACCCTCGAGGTGGTGGACCTGCGCCAGGGCCTGGACCTGATCGCAAACCCGCACGCCCATCCCGGCGCGGACCATCACGGTGACGCGGATGAACCCGACCCGCACATCTGGACAGACCCGCTCCTGGTCGTGCGCATCAGCGAGGTCATCCGCGACCGCCTGTCGCAGCTCGACCCCGGGCACGCGCCGCACTATAGCGACCGCCAGCAGGCCCTGGCCCGGCGGCTGCTCGCGCTCGACCGCAAGCTGAGCGCGGATCTTGCCTCCCTGGCCCATCGCCGCTTCCTGGTCTTTCATCCCGCCTGGGGTTATTTCGCGCGGCGCTACGGCCTGACCCAACTGGCGATCGAACACGAGGGCAAACAGGCCGGCGGGCGCTGGGTGGCCGAGCTGATCGAACAGGCGCGACGGGATGGCATCCGGGTCATCCTGGTGCAACCGCAGTTCGATCGCCGCCTGGCGCAACAGATTGCAGATGCGATAGGCGGACGCGTTTTCAGCGTCGACCCGCTCAGCCGGGACTTCGAGGAAAGCCTGCGAAAACTGGCCGCGGTCCTGCGCGAGGAGTCGCGGTGAAAGAAGTCATCCGGATCCGCGACCTGTCCTTCGGTTTTGGCGACCTCTCGGTACTGGAACACATCGACCTGGCTGTGCAGGAGCGCGAGTTCCTCGGGATCGTGGGGCCAAACGCCGGCGGCAAGAGCACCCTGCTGAAGCTGATCCTCGGTCTGCTCGAGCCCGCCCGGGGAGGCATCGAAGTGCTCGGAAAGCGGCCGGCGGCCGCACGTCACCAGATCGGCTACGTACCGCAGTACCCGGGGTTTGCGCGCGACTTTCCGATCACGGTGCGCCAGGTAGTGGAACTCGGCCTGCTGGGCCGGCGCGCCGATCGCGGGCTGTTAGGCTGTTTGCTGCCGATGCGGCCGAATGGCGAGGGCCGCGCCCGGGTGGAGCGCGCCCTGCGCGAGGTCGAGATCGAGAGCCTCGCCGCTCGCCAGATCGGCTGCCTCTCCGGTGGCCAGCTGCAGCGCGTCCTGCTGGCGCGCGCACTGGTCGCCGACCCTCGCATCCTGTTGCTCGACGAGCCCACTTCGAATGTCGATCAGCGCGCCGAGAACGAAATCTTCGACCTGCTCAAGACGCTCAATGAACGCATGACCATCCTGGTCGTGTCGCACGACATCGCCTTCGTGTCCAGTTACGTCAACCGGGTCGCCTGCATCAACCGCACCCTGTTGTGCCATCCCACGGCAGAGATCGACGGCGACCTGATCCACGAACTCTACGGCGAGCATGTCAGCATGGTCGCCCACCGGCACTGAACAATGAGCGAATTCCTGCACGCCCTGATCAACTACCAGTTCCTCCAGATCGCGCTGCTCGCCGGCATACTGGCGAGCATCGGCTGCGGCGTGATCGGCCCTTACGTTGTGGTCAAACGGATCACCTTCATCGCTGGCGGTATCGCCCACTCGGTCCTGGGCGGCATGGGGGTGGCGCTCTTCTATGGCTTCGACCCGCTCTCCGGCGCGCTCGTGAGCGCGGTCCTGGCCGCCATCCTGATCGGCTGGGTTCGGCTCAACTGGCGAACCGGCGAGGATATTCTGATCGGCGCCCTGTGGGCGATCGGCATGGCCGTCGGGATACTCTTCATTTCGCGCATTCCCGGCTACCAGGCCGACCTGATCAGCTACCTGTTCGGCAACATCCTGCTGGTGCCACCGCAGGAGCTGTGGTTCATGGCGGCGCTCGACGCCACCCTGCTGCTCGTCGTCGGACTGTGGCACCGCCAGATCCTGGCAGTCGTGTTCGACGAGGAACAGGCGCTGTTGCGCGGCCTGCCGGTGACCTTTTTCTATCTGCTGCTGCTGGTCCTGATCGCCTTGACGGTGGTCTTGCTGATCCACGTGGTCGGTCTCATCCTGGTACTCGCGCTGTTGACCCTGCCCGCAGCCATCGCCAGCCAGTACGTCCATTCCCTGATCCGCATGATGCTGATCGCCAGCCTGCTCAGCATCACCCTCACCACCCTGGGGCTGGCCATGTCCTACCAGCCCAACCTGCCACCCGGGCCGAGCATCGTGCTCCTGACCGGCCTGGCCTACGTGCTTTCCAGCCTGTTCTCGCGGCGCCGGAGGTCCGCATGAACACCCGCGCGGCACTGCAACATGCGGAACGGCTCTGCAAGCAGAGACAGGCGCGCCTGACCCCGCAGCGAAGGCGGGTCCTGCAACTGGTGATCGAAGCGGACAAGCCGATCGGCGCCTACGAACTGCTGGAACAGATGCGCGATGGGGAGCGGCGTCCGGCGCCGCCGACGGTGTATCGGGCACTCGACTTCCTGCTGGAACAGGGCCTGATCCACCGTATCGAGAGCCTGCACGCCTTTATCGGCTGCGCCCACGCCGGCACACGGCACACCAGTCAGTTCCTGGTCTGCACGGATTGCGGACAGGTCGAGGAGGTATGCACCGCCGACCTCGGTAAAACCCTGCAACAGGAGGTTCAACGGTCTGGCTTCCTGCCCTCCCGGCCGGTGATCGAACTGCTGGGGCTCTGCCAGGATTGCAACAAGCGCACTTACTGAACACGCTCGCACCATCAGGGTGCAACACTCCGCTCCATTATCGTGCAAACGACGCCATCGCCCCCTGGCGGCCATTGCCGACCCTCGTTCGGCCGGCTGGCGCGTTAATTGCTCACTGATCTCCCGAACTGAGCCAGAAGGTAACGCAGTGGGCCGATTCCAGACAGACGAGATGCGCGATCCCAGCGCCGTACTGAAAGATTTCCTGGTCGAGCAACGGCTGCCGTCCCACTACGCCGAAATCGCGTCGCAATGGTTCCTGCCGCTGGCCGATGCCCTGGCACGTTTTCGCGCCGCCGCCGGGCGGCCCCTCATCCTGGGAATCAACGGCAGCCAGGGATCGGGCAAGAGCACGCTTGCGGCCCTGTTACGCACGCTGTTTGCGGCGCGCCACGGCCTGAGCGCAATCGACCTTTCGATCGACGACTTCTACCTCCCCAGGAACCGTCGGCGCCAACTCGCCAACGAGGTGCACCCGCTGCTCATTACCCGGGGGGTACCCGGCACGCATGACATTCCGTTGATGCGCCACACCCTGCGCGCGCTCACCGCCGGCCACGGGCCCGTGGCGATCCCCCGCTTCGACAAGGCGAACGACGACCGCGTCCCGAAGGCGCGCTGGGAAAAGGCAAACGCGCCGCTGGACATGGTGATCGTCGAGGGCTGGTGCCTCGGCACCCCACCGCAGGACGAGCAGGACCTGCAGATTCCAGTCAACCTCCTGGAGGCGAACGAAGACCCGGACGGACGCTGGCGACGCTATGTGAACGACCAGTTACGCAAGAACTACCAGCCCATCTACCAGCAGGTGGACGCCTGGGTGATGCTCAAGGCGCCCTCCTTCGACAGCGTTTTCCAGTGGCGCCTCGAGCAGGAGAAAAAACTCGCCGAGCGCGTGCAGCAGGACCCGGCGCCCAAGCGGATCATGTCCCCGGACGATCTGGCGCGATTCATCGAACACTACCAGCGACTCACCACGCACACCCTGCGGACGCTCCCGGAAAGCGTGCATTTCCTGTTCGAACTGGATGCCGATCGCCATATCCGGTCCGCATCGACGCCGCGCGAACTCCCGGCCGCATGAACCGATACGTCATCTACACCGACCTGGACGGCTCGCTCCTGGATCACGAGGACTATTCCCATGCGGCCGCCGACCCGCTCTTAAAGCAACTCGAACAGAAGGGCATCCCGGTCGTCCCCTGCACCAGCAAGACCCGCGCCGAAATCCTCCCCTTGCGCGCCGAACTGCACAACCGCCACCCCTTCATCTTTGAGAACGGTGCGGCAGTTGCCGTGCCACACGACTACTTCGGGCGCAAACCCGAAGAGGCGCGCAGCAAGGGCGATTTCTGGGTACGCGCCTTCACCCTGCCGCGCGATCACTGGCTTTCACTGATTCGAAACGCCGCGCCCGATTTCCAGGAGGAGTTCGCGGGCTTCTCCGACATGAATGATGCCGACATCGTGCGATTGACCGGCCTTTCAGCACAGCAGGCGCAATTAGCCCGGACAAGGGAATACGGAGAGCCGATCCATTGGCGTGGCAGTCCGGAGCGCCTGCAGGCATTCATCGAACGACTGCGCAAAGCAGGGGCCGTGGTGCTGCGCGGCGGGCGTTTCATCCACGTCTCCGGGCGCTGTGACAAGGGCCGTGCACTGACCTGGCTGAACCAGCAGTATGCTCAGCAAGCCGATGGCCGGGCGCCGTTGAGCATCGCGGCGGGAGACAGCGACAATGACGTCGCCATGCTGGAGGCCGCCGACCGCTCCGTGGTCATCCGGTCCCCCGCTCACCCGGCACCGCAATTGAACAGGAGCAAAAACGTTTACCACAGCTCGGCCTTCGGACCCGAAGGATGGGTCGAGGGCATACGCCATTTCATTACAACTTCATAATTATTTCCCGAAGGTACCCCATGGCGGATTTTCATCAGAACGGCATCATTACCACCCTGCACAAACTCACCGACCGCCCGCTCGACGAACTCGAGCGGGAGCTGATCGGATTCAGCGTCAAACGCCCCATGGCCTTGATACTGCCTTCGCTGTACTCGGAGTTGCAGACCCCGGCGCTGCCCAACATCGTCAACGAGCTGCAGAAGGTCCCCTACCTCTCGCAGATCGTCATCGGGCTCGACCGCGCCAGTAAATCGGAATACCAGCATGCGCTCGCCTTTTTCGACGAACTGCCGCAGAAGCACTGCGTGTTGTGGAACGATGGCCCACGCCTGCGCGCGATCGACGCCGAACTCCAGTCGCTCGGCCTCGCGCCGAGAGAAGCCGGTAAGGGACGCAACGTGTGGTATTGCATGGGCTTCACCCTGGCCTCCGGCAAGGCAGAGTCGGTGGCGCTGCACGACTGCGACATCACCACCTACCGCCGCGACATGCTGGCGCGCCTGATCTATCCGGTGGCCAACCCCTTGTTCAGTTACGAGTTCTGCAAGGGCTACTATGCCCGGGTGGCCAACGGCAGCATCAACGGGCGTGTATCCCGGCTGCTGGTCACGCCGCTGATCCGGGCCCTCAAGCAGGTCCTGGGAGAGAGCCAGTACCTGAACTACATGGACAGCTTCCGCTACGTGCTCGCGGGCGAGTTCTCCTTCCGGCGGGATGTGCTCAACGACATTCGGATACCCAGCGACTGGGGCCTGGAGATCGGGGTGCTCTCGGAGATGCACCGCAACTATGCCAACAACCGGCTGTGCCAGGTGGACATCGCCGACCACTACGACCACAAGCACCAGGACCTGTCGCTGGATGACCAGCGCAAAGGCCTGTCCAAGATGTCGATCGACATCGCCAAGGCCCTGTTCCGCAAACTCGCCACCCAGGGCATGGTGTTTCAACAGGAGACCTTCCGCACACTCAAGGCCACCTATTTCCGGATAGCCCTGGATTTCGTCGAGACCTATCGCAACGACGCCCTCATGAACGGACTCAAATTCGACATCCACCAGGAAGAGGAGGCGGTCGAGCTGTTCGCCCGCAACATCGTGGAGGCCGGCAAGATCTTCCTCGAGAAACCAATGGAAACACCATTCATTCCAAGCTGGAACCGGGTCGTGAGCGCGGTCCCGGATATCTTCGAACGCCTGGATAAAGCCGTTCGCGAAGACCAGGAGGAATTCGGCAGCAGCCGGGGGTAGCAAACATGCAAGAAAACGCTGAGGACCTGCTCCTGCGGGTAATCCACCATCTCGAAGTGATCTATTCGGGGAGGGTGCTGAGTCGGCCGACCGAGGACATCGCCGCCGATCTGCTGGAGCTGATGCGCCTGTCGCCTGACACGACGCCGACCATGCCCCACAGAAACCTGTGGGACCAGTCGGAGATCGCCATGATCACCTATGGCGACAGCGTCAAGTGCGACAGCGAACGCCCCCTGGTGACCCTCAGGCGTTTCCTCGACGAACAGCTGAGCGGTACCGTCAGCAGCGTGCATGTGCTGCCCTTCTTCCCCTGGAGTTCGGACGACGGCTTCGCCGTGATCAACTATGCCGCGGTCAACGAGGCGCTGGGTGACTGGAACGACATCCGGGATCTGTCTTCGAATTACCGGCTCATGGCCGACCTGGTCATCAACCATTGTTCCAGCCGTAGCCAGTGGTTCGAGAATTTCCGCCAGGGCATCGACCCCGGTCGCGATTACTTCCTGACCGCTTCGCCCGACGACGACCTGAGCGCGGTGGTCCGGCCACGCACCAGCCCGCTGCTGCGCGAGACCGAGACGGCGACGGGCACACGCCACGTGTGGTGCACCTTCAGCCATGACCAGGTGGATTTCGATTTCGGCAACCCCAGGGTGCTCGAGGAGTTCCTGCGCATCATCCGCCTCTACCTCGACATGGGGGTGAACATCTTTCGCCTGGATGCGGTCGCCTTCCTGTGGAAGCAGATCGGCACTTCCTGCATCAATCTCGAACAGACCCACGAGGTGGTGCGCCTGCTGCGTACCCTGATCGAACATGCCGAACCGAGCGCGATGCTGATCACCGAGACCAACATCCCCAACCGGGAAAACCTGGCCTACTTCGGCAACGCCAACGAGGCGCATGCGATCTACAACTTCTCGCTGCCCCCGCTGCTGGTGAATACCCTGATCACGGGCAACTGCCGTTATCTCAGCCACTGGATGATGAGCATGCCTCCGGCACAGAACGGCACGACCTATTTCAACTTCATCGCCTCGCACGACGGTATAGGGCTACGCCCCGCCGAGGGCCTGCTGAGCGACGAAGAAATCGACGCCTTTATCAACACGATGCTGATGTTTGGCGGCCAGGTCTCCTGGCGTGCCGGCAGCGGCGGCACGCGCAAGGCCTACGAGGTCAACATCAGCCTGTACGACTCGCTGCAGGGAACCACCGGCGGACCGGACCGCTGGAACCTGGAGCGCGTCGTCTGCGCGCACGCCATCATGCTCGGTCTCGAGGGCATTCCCGCCTTCTACGTCCACAGCCTTGTTGGCACGCGCAATGACTACCAACGTATGCAGCACAGCGGCCACAATCGAGCGATCAACCGGCACCAGTGGAACTACCCCGACCTCAAGATGGAACTGGAGAACCCGGATTCGCCCCACCACCAGGTCCTGCAGCGCCTCAAGGACCTGATCTCGATCCGGCGCCGCCAGCCCGCCTTCCATCCCAACGCGATTCAGTTCACGCTCCATCTGGGCGAGTCCTTGTTTGGCTACTGGCGCCAGAGCATCGACCGTCGCCATAGCGTGTTCTGCATCTATAACGTCACCAACGACGAGCAGACCCTGAAACTGTCCGATATCAACCTGGTGATCACCGACCAGTGGATCGATCTCATCAGTGGGCAGACGCTCGACAACCTGAACGACTCACTGAGCCTGGCTCCGTATCAGGCCGTCTGGATCAGTAACCAGACCTGAGCCGGAGACCGCATCGACAAATGCGGCGCCCCCTCGTCCAGACTTCGATTGAACTGAACAGCATTTTTCCAGCAACCCGGGCGGCCGCGTCCAAGGCTTGTCGAGAAATTTCACCAGGGGGTCGCGGGACGTCTCATAGCCGCCCAAGCCAAAACCGGGGCTATATTAAATAGCGCTAAATTTCTTAATCTGATCAGCCACTTATTTTAGTTGATGCAGGTGAAGAACAATCCCCGCATTCACTTGCGGGCCGCACAATAACGGGTAGAATGAGTAGTGCAAATGGGTTAGGGTCTCTGTGCGAAAGACACGTTGGTCATCGCTTGAAGCTTCCGGGCCCAGGCAAATAATTAACTCAGAATTAAAACGTTCTTGCTTTCAACTTCATAACATTCAATGAGTCGATAACGCTGCCGCAGAGCAGCGCTTAATAACCTTTCGCCGGTTCAAAACGCACCGGAACTTGCAGTGGCGACTTTGCCCGAATCTTTTTTGTTTACTGTATCCACTACCCTGACGGAGGAATTGAGATGCAATTAACCGCCCTTAAAGGAACGGTGCTTGCGTGTAGCCTGGCGTTTAGCGGCGCCACATTGGCTGATTCACCGAGCGCCGAAATGCTCAGCAACACCTGTTTCGGTTGCCATGGCCCGAACGGCAACAGCGTCGGTCCCGCGATCCCCAGCATCGCCGGCATGGCCGAGACCTACCTGGTCGATGTAATGAACCAGTACAAGGAAGGCGCCCGTGGCTCCACCATCATGACCCGGATTGCCAAGGGTTATTCCGCTGAAGAGATCGAGTCCATGTCCGCCTGGTTCGCAAGCCAGAAGTACGCTCCGGCCACCCAAATGGCCGACGCGGGCAAGGCCAAGGCCGGCGCCAAACTGCACGACAAGTACTGCGACAAGTGCCACTCCGAAGCCGGCACCCTGGCAGACGACGAAGCGGGCTTCCTGGCCGGTCAATGGACGCCTTACCTGAAAGCCTCCCTGACTGACGTCATGGCTGGCACTCGCGACGTGCCGAAGAAAATGACCAAGGCACTGGACAAGGCGAAGAAGAAGGGCGGCGACGATGCAATCGATCAGCTGCTCCACTTCTACGCCAGCTACAAATAAGGGGGAGCCAACACATGAGTAACATCAATCGTAGAAAGTTCATGCAACTGACCGGCGGCGCTGTCGCTGCCGCGGGTGCTGTCGGCTTTTCCGGCTTCGCCATCGGCGGCGCCAGCAAGAAGGTCGTGATCGTCGGTGGTGGTACCGCTGGCGCCACGGCGGCCAAGTACATCCGCATGGCGGACAGCAGCATCGACGTCACCGTGATCGAGCCCAACCAGCACTACTACACCTGTTACATGAGTAACGAGGTGATCGGTGGTGACCGCAAGCTGGAAACCATCAAGTTCAGCTACGACGGCCTCAAGGGCCACGGCGTGAAAGTGGTCCACGATATGGTCACCGGCATCGATGCCAATGCCCGCACCGTGTCCACCAAGGGTGGCCAGAAGTTCTCTTACGACCGCTGCATCGTCGCGCCCGGTATCGATTTCAAGTACGACACCATCGAGGGCTATGACGAGACCGTCGCCGAGAAGATCCCGCATGCCTGGAAGGCCGGCGATCAGACCAAGCTGTTGCGCAGCCAGTTGACCGCGATGAAGGATGGCGGCACCGTGATCGTGGCACCGCCGCCCAACCCCTTCCGTTGTCCTCCGGGGCCGTACGAGCGTGTCTGCCAGATCGCTCACTACCTCAAGCACAACAAGCCCAAGTCGAAGATCCTGGTGCTCGACGCCAAGGACGCCTTTTCCAAGCAGGGCCTGTTCACTGCCGGCTGGAAGAAGCACTATGGCTACGGCACCGACAACTCGATGATCGAGTGGGTCAATGCAGCGGGTGGCGGTAGGGTCTCCGCAGTCGATGCGGGTTCGATGTCGGTTACCGGCGAGGTCGAGGACTTCACCGGCGACGTGATCAACGTCATCCCGGCGCAGAAGGCTGGCAAGATCGCCTTTACCGCAGGCCTGACCAATGACAAGGGCTGGTGCCCGATCGAGGGCAAGACCTTCGAGTCGACCATCCACAAGAATATCCACGTGGTGGGTGACGCTGCAGTGGCCTCGCCGCTGCCGAAGTCCGGTTATGCGGCCAACTCCGAGGCCAAGGTCTGTGCCGCGGCCGTAGTGGCAATGTTGAACGGCAAACCCGCACCGCAGCCCTCCTACGTCAACACCTGCTACTCCATCATTACACCCAACGACGGTATCTCCGTCGCAATGGTGTACAACTATGCCGATGGCAAGATCAACAAGGTGAAAGGCTCCGGTGGTCTGACCCCGGGGTACGACAAAACGACCATGGAAATGCGTGCGCGCGAAGTCGGCTACGCTTACTCCTGGTACGACAATATCACCCGGGATATCTTCTCCTGAAGCATCAATCCCGAATAACAAAGTAAACTTGAAGGGCATCGGAAACGATGCCCTTTTTTTATGCGACCTGGCCGGGAGCAGCGCTCGCCCCTCCCTTTTTGTGCCGCCGATGTCTCCGAATGACTCGACCCTCAAGCAATCGTCCGAACCCCAATGATTGAGGTACTCTCGATTGTCTTTCCGGTGTTCGCGATCGTCCTCGCGGGCTACCTGTACTCGCGCCGCTACGCGCCGGACATGGTCGCGGCCAACCAACTCAACCTCGAGGTGTTCACCCCCGCGCTGATCTTCAGCGTCCTTGCGGCCGAGGGTTTCGACCTCGGTGAATATCGCGACCTGGCGCTCGCCGGGGCCTGGGTCGTGCTCGGCTCCGGCCTGCTCGCCTGGCCGATCGCCCGCTTCGCCGGTTGGTCCCCCCGAGCCTTCGTGCCACCCATGATGTTCAGCAACTCCGGCAACATGGGCCTGCCCTTGGCGCTGTTCGCCTTTGGTGAAGCCGCCCTGCCCGCCGCCATGATTCTGTTCCTGGTCGAGAACACGCTCCACTTCACCGTCGGCAACGCCATGCTGGTGCGCCGTATCCACCCGCTCGCCCTGCTGCGCATGCCGATGCTGATCGCCACCCTGGCCGGCATCGGGGTCAGCCTGGGCAGCGTGCCCGTACCCGGCCCCTTGTACCAGGCCATCGAACTGTTGGGCCAGATCGCGATACCACTGATGCTTTTCTCGCTGGGTGTGCGCCTGACCAGTATCAGTCTGACCGACTGGCGAATCGGCACAGTCGGCGCTGCCGTCGCCCCCCTGAGCGGGGTGCTGCTCGCCGGATTGGCGGTATCCGCGTTGCAAATGAGCGGACAACAGGCCGCGCAACTGATCCTGTTCGGCGCCCTGCCGCCGGCCGTGCTGAATTACCTGTTCGCGGAACGCTACAACGTAGCACCCAACCAAGTGGCGGCGATCGTGCTGCTGGGCAACCTCGCCAGCCTGGTGGTTCTCCCGCTCGTCTTGTACATACTGCTGTAGGCCGCGGCAGGGGACTGGCTCACTCCCGAACCGTCCGGTGTCAGCTTTTTTTACAATTCGCCGCTAACCACCGAAACAGCCCCTTGTACGTGGTTGTTTTTGAAACAATCACCGATGCGGCACATTTCGTGCTTATTTGACCCCACGACGGCCAACGTTATCCTTTATGTTCAAGAAGCTCGCCACCGGACTCTGCCTGCTCGCGTTCTCACTCTCCACCCATGCGGGAGAGCCCCTGATCGAGCGGGCCATCCAGTTCGAAAACGGACGCGGCGTGACCCAGGACCATGCGCGCGCCTACGGCCTGTATTGCCTGGCCGCGCTGCAAGGCGACAGCGACGCCTACTATCACCTCGGCTGGATGCACTTCAACGGACGTGGGCTGCCGAGCAGCCGTACCATTGCGGCCGGCTGGTTTGCGCGCGGCGCGCAAGCCGGTGACAAGGTGGCCGCCAACATTCTGAAACGCCTCGAGGACGTCACGGCCGCTCCGGACCCCGCTTGCCCGGAGATCAGCGCCAAGACCCGCCTGGATCGTGCCCGGATCGAAAGCCTGGTCCGCGTGCTGGCCCCGGAATACGAGCTCGACCCGGAGCTGGTGCTTGCCGTGATCCAGGCCGAGTCGAATTTCAATCCACGCGCCGTGTCGCACAAGGGCGCGACTGGACTGATGCAGCTGATGCCGGCGACGGCGAAACGCTTCGGAGTGAAGAACATCCGGGATCCGCTGCAGAACCTGCAGGGCGGCATGGCCTACCTGCAGTGGCTGAAGGGGCACTTCGACGGCCAACTCAAGCTGATCCTGGCGGCGTACAACGCTGGCGAGAATGCGGTGAAACGCTACCGCGGCATACCGCCCTATCGCGAGACCCAGCACTACGTGAAAAAGATCACGCGTAACTACCGCAAGGTTCTGCTCACCTCGCAGGAATCGATGCAAACCAGCTCGATTCTGTAAAACAAAAAGACCGGTGCGGCGTCTGCACGCCGCCCCGGTCTTTTTCACCTGACCTCAGAGCGATTTCTTACAGAAGTACCAGTCGGTACATTCATACTCGCCGCTTTCTGCACGGGCATTGGCCTCGTCGACGCTGCCGGGCGGCGGCACGATCACCTTGTCACCCGGCTGCCAGGCCTCCGGCGTCGCGACGCCGTTGGCATCCGAGGTCTGCATCGCCTTGACCAGGCGCACAAACTCGTCGATCGACCGGCCGTTGCTCATCGGGTAGTAGACCATGGCACGCAGCACGCCCTCGGGGTCGATGATGAAAGTTGCCCGCACCGCCGAGGTATCCGCAGCACCCGGGTGAATCATGCCGTAGGCCCGGGCGACTTCCATCGACAGGTCGGCAATGATCGGGAACGGTATCTCGACGCCAAACTTCTCCTTGATGTTGCGCACCCAGGCGACATGCGAGTAATGGCTGTCGATCGACAGTCCGAGCAGCTCGGTGTTGATCGCCTGGAAATCGGCATGGCGCTTGGCAAAGGCCATGAACTCGGTGGTGCAGACCGGCGTGAAGTCTGCCGGGTGAGAGAACAGAACCAGCCATTTGCCGCGGTAATCCTCGAGCTGCTTGCGGCCGTGCGTGGTCGGTGCATCGAAGGCAGGTGCCGGCTCATTGAGACGTGGCATGCCCGGGGCTGAAGTTACATTGGTATCCATTGATCGATCCTCGTTCATTGTGAGAGAAGGTTTGAGTTGACGTCATCTGTAACGCTTGAATCCATTCTCGCGCCGGCCAGTGTATTAGTACAATTTTATATTCGACAATGCTTGATAGTTTATTCCAATCCATGTGGCAATCGTGTTCACGCTACGGATTGGCTGATGGCGAGGGCAGTTACTGCCAACACCTCTGTTGCATGTCCAGGGAGCGGCTTGCTCACCACGAAGACACCCTGGATACGCCCCAGCGTCGCAACCGGTCGCCTTGTCACTGTCCCACCCGTTCGCTGGCCACACCCGGAGGAACCACCCACCAGGACGCCCAAGGTCGAATCTTCAATGACCCGATTCACCTGCGGGTCGCTTCTGTCAACGTTGGGTGTTATCGAAAACCGCTTCCAGTCCGCTCTCATCAGCCACGATAAGGATGTCCGTGACACGTCCGGCGTCCAGACGCAGCACGGTCACCTGACCCTCTTGACGCGGGATGAAGGCCACCTGGTCGGCATCGCCAATCGGATAGATGGAATAAGGGCGCTCACGCATCGCGGGGAGCGCGAACAGGCGCGTGATCATGGAGGGCATGCCGCTGATATCCGCGATGAATGGGACCCGGTGTTCGGCAAGCCAGCGCGGGCGCTTTTCGAGCGCCTGCTTGACCCGATCGGAAGCAGCCTTGTCGGCGGCAAAGATCACCAGGGGCGCATCACCGGGCAGGGTAAGGCTCCTGCCATGTTGATCATCCAGTTGCAGCGCTGGAAAAACGGCATCCACTCCAATCTCTGCCGCAGAAACCGACGCGCCCGGAACGAGCACCAGCAATAACAGAATCAGGATTCTTCTCACGAGCGTCATCTCCATTCAGCGGAAGGTCGAGGCGTGCCGCCATGCGCGCAGACGGCGCAAGCGGCGTGCAAGGCAGTAGTGGAGCACACGAGAAGCTCTGCCGGAATGACAAACCGCAAGCCTTACCCGACAGGAAATGAGGGATTGAATCGATGGGAGAATCTGAAAAGGCCACTCCCCCCAGGCCAGCACAATGCCACCGGGAGTGATCAGCCGGCCTTGCCGGGCTTCTTCTTTTTCTTCTTGATGCCCTTGCCCATGAGGTAGGACGCAGCGGGATCGACCAGGTAGCGACCCAGCATCGCCTCACGCCCGAGAAGCATGCGGAACTGCATACTGTCCCGGTCAGTCAGGGTGAGTTGGAGCGTCTGCGCAACGCCGCCGAGCACCGCCTGGGTAAGGATCACGAAGCGGTTTTCCCGGTGTCCACCGGAATCCGAAACGATGCGCCGATCGAGCAGTTCGGCCTCGCAAACGATCTCCTCGCTGGAATCGCGCTGCTTCGGGTGCACACCGAAGCGCACCCAATCCGCACCCTCTCGATCGAAGGGCTCGACAAAGTAGGCATGCAGACAGGACGTCTTGGCGCCGGTGTCGACCTTCGCCTTAATCCGGGGGATACGCAGATCCGGCAGGCAGACCCACTCGCGCCAACCGAGGGTCCTTAGTCGAGTGTCGTTTTCCATCGCGCTACAACTATTTGCCAGTGTTAGTACAGAAGCCCGGATTCTTCCGGAACCAAACAATAAACGTCAATCGAATCTGGACAGCTCATCGTCCGAGGGTTCGTCCCCGTGTACCGACTGGAACTTCTCCACGCCCTCGGCAACGTCACCCTCGTCGTCCTTGAACAGGGCAACGTGATAAACGGCATCTCCCTCGTGGACCAATGGCAGCTCCAGGCGCCCGATCACCACCCCGGTGCGATCCGCTTCCACGAGGTGACGAACGCCGCTGTAAGGGTCGTCGACCACGCCGAGGGTATCGCCCCGCTTGACGTGTCCCCCGAGCGGGACCACGGTGCTCAGCATGCCGCTCTCGGTCGCCCGCACCCAACTGCTGCGACGCGCCACGTAGGGCTCCCGTACCGGGCTGCGCCGCTTCACTGCCGGCAGCATCTCGAGGGTGCGCATGACATTGATCACCCCCGCGACGCCCGCGCGTATCGAGATCTCGTCGAAGCGCAGCGCCTCGCCCGCCTCGTACAACAACATCGGTATGCCGAGCTCGCCGGCAGCCGCACGCAGCGAGCCATCCCGCAGGGACGAATTCAGCAGCACCGGCACGCCGAAACTGCGCGCCAGCTTTTCGGTCTCTGGGTCATCCAGATTGGCGCGGATCTGAGGCAGGTTGGTGCGGTGAATGGCGCCGGTATGCAGGTCGATGCCATGCGTGCAGCGGCGCACGATCTGTTGCATGAACAGGTGGGCAAGGCGAGCCGCGAGCGAGCCCTGTACAGACCCCGGAAAGGAGCGGTTGAGGTCGCGCCGGTCCGGCAGGTAACGGCTTTCGTGGATCAGTCCGTAGGCATTCACCACGGGTACCGCAACCAGGGTGCCGCGCAGCTTGGCGACCGCCTTGGTCTCCAGCAGACGGCGGATGATCTCGACACCGTTGAGCTCGTCACCGTGCACTGCCGCGCTGACGAACAGCACCGGACCGTCGCGGCGCCCGTGGATCACGTGCACCGGCATGCTGAGGCTGGTGTGCGAGCTCAGCTTGGGCATCGGCAGGTCGATCAGCGCCCGGGCACCGGGCGCCACCGACTGGTCCGCGATCTCGAAAGGTTTACGCATCCCAATCAGCCCTTGCCACGTGTCCGGGTCATGCTGGCCGAGCCGGTCTTCTTCTCCGCCAGGCGCTTCTCGATGAACTCGATCTGCATGCCGGCGATGTCCTTGCCGGTCGCGTTCTCGATACCCTCCAGGCCGGGCGAGGAGTTGACCTCCATCACCACCGGGCCGTGGTTGGATCGCAGCAGGTCCACACCGGCCACGTTCAGACCCATGGTCTTGGCGGCGCGGACCGCAGTGGAGCGCTCCTCAGGGGTGATCCGGATGAGCGTCGCGCTACCGCCACGGTGCAGGTTCKGKC
>JAPTHR010000006.1 GCA_029228645.1 Gammaproteobacteria bacterium Milos-ODIII6 | reverse complement strand
ATGATCGCCTCAGCGACCTTACGCTGATCGACGATGGCAACGGGGACGGGGTCCTGGAGAAAGGTGAGACCTGGATCTACACCGGTGCAGAGACTGCCCTGGCTGGCCAGGTGACCAACACGGGCACCGTGCTTGGCACGGCGCTCGCGGAAGATGGTACGGCGTTGGGCACGGTCAGCGACAGTGACGACGCCAACTACATCGTCGTCGGTGGTCCGTCGATCGACCTGGAGAAGTACGTCAAGCCGGAGGGTTGGGCGCCGTTCGTGCCAGAGGTCTGCGAGACCTACGGCAAGCCGGTGGAGATGACCTTCGTCTACGAGGTGGATTCGGACAACACGGATGTGAGCAATACTCAAAGCGGTGACGCGAGGGTGCTGACCGACACGTTCGAAGATGCCGACGGTTCCTCCTATATCGTCGTGTCAAATAAGAGCGATGCTTACGACCTGGGTGGTAAAGAGTACTTCATGGGCACGGTGGCCGAGGGCGGCACGTTCGCGGCCGGTCTTGGTAGTGGCTTCTTTGGTGCCGACAAGTTTGACTCGAGGACCTATATCCACTTCTTCGAGAGTGAGGGCGACTATTTGAACGAGACGGGGCTGTTGCAGTCGATCACCTACCACACCTCGTGTTCGAAACCGATCAACATCGGCGACGAGACAGGTTATGCCAAGCTGGTCGATTACGAGGGCGTCGATGGCGCCCCGGACGTCGGCGGTGGTTATGGCGAGGATGCCGACGTAAGCCCAGGGCCAGAGGTGGCGGCAGGCAGTTCGGTCACCTTTAACTTCGTGATTACCAACACGAGCAATTTCGCACTTGAAAATATTCAGTTGTTGGACAACGTCGATAACCTGCAGGTGGTCGAAGACGGGAACGGTGACGACATCCTGGATGCCGGTGAACAATGGGTACTTGCCGCAAACGAGACGGCGGATTCCGGTCTGTCACTCAATGTCGCCACCGTCATCGCGGAAAACAACGACACCGGTGTCAGCATCAAGGTCGGCGATCAGGATGCCGCTTACTACAACGACGGAAACGTCGATCTGAGCAATATTGAAGCGCTCACTCAGCAAGCACTGGACGATGTCGAAGCAGCAACGTTCAATCTCTGGGAGATGAGTGGTAGCAGTGCTTACCTGAGCTCTGAGAGCCCTTATGCGGACTGGGCGGATGTCGAGAGTGCCGGGGTGCTCGATGATGTTAGCTTCGATGACGTCCAACTGCTTGGTGTCACCGCCGACAACTCGAATCTCTGAGCAGGTTGATATGAGCGCCGTGTCTTTCGCAGTGAAAAACAAGCGATAAGCCCGTTTCGGGTCAAAAATAAGAATCACCCCGGCTTCGTGCCGGGGTTTTTTTTGCCGTTTCGTCTTTCAAGTACCGCCTCTACTTGACTGCCGCTTCAGCTGTTAAGCAATGCCTGGAGGCGCTCCTTGGCGTTCGTTTCCCCATTCCGCACTGCCAGCGTGTAGTACCGGATGGCCTCGGCATTGTCCTTTCTGACGCCCCAGCCAAGCTCATGCAGGCGTCCCATGTAGTACTGCGAGAGTGGGTATTTCTGGTCGGACGCTTTCGAAAACCAGTAGTGCGCCCGATCATAATCCTTGGGCAGTCCGCAACGTCCGTTGTAGTAGAGGAAGCCGAGGCGGTTCTGCGCCAACGCCAGTCCACCCGTTGCAGCCCGTAGGTGCCACTCGATTGCCTGCCGTTCATCCTGCGTGACCGTCTCGCCTTTTTCGAGGAGTAGGCCGTAACGGTATTGTGCATATAGGTTTTTCCGGTTCTCTTGTGCCATGGTCCTGTAGATAGAAGCCATGTCCTCGGGAAGAGGAATGTCCGGGGCTGCTAAAGAGGGTGGGGTGCCGATGTCGAGATCGCCATTCAGCAGGCACTCGATTTCCTCGATCGTGGCGCGCTGCATGTGATCCTTCTCCATCATCCGTGACAGGATGTGCTTGATCTCAGGACTGGCGTCGAAACGGAAATCGACGTTCCAGTGCATGCTGGCGAATATTTTTTTCTCCATGGGGTCCTTTTTGACCAGTCCGAAAGGGTACTTGCCGGTCAGGCAGTAGTGCAGAACACAACCGAGACCATAGACATCAGAGGCCTGGTTTCTCTGGCCCTGGAATACCTCGGGCCCCATGTACCGTTCCCCTCCCGTGAGTGTGAGGGTCCGGGTCGCGGGGCCAGCTTGCGACAGGCCGTAATCGATGAAGCAATATTTCCCCTTGTGCTTCATCAGGTTCGTGATCTTGATATCCGTATGCAGCAGACCCTGCGCATGCATGAAGCCGAGTTGGGATAAGGTTTCCTTGAGAAAGCGCCGCGCCTGAGACTCGGAGAAAGTCCCGCTCTTTTTCACGGTCTGGTAAATATTGTCCCCTTCGATGTGATCCATCAGGAGAAACACTTCCTTACCCAAGCTGATGACATCATGTAGTTTTGGCGCATCGGGGTGATCGGACATCACTTTCAGGGCAGCGATTTCGCGCTCGATGGCGATGGTATTTTCCGGCTCGAGGAACCGTTTCAACGCCAGTTTCTCGGAGCCGGCGCCGTTGCGGTAAACCAGGTGAACTTCGGAGTAACTGCCTTTTCCCAGTTGCTCTATGTGTTCGAAACCGGCGATTCTCTTCCGGGACATGGCTTTGGCCGGGACGACGGTCGGCTGGAATTGTCTGGTTCTCAAGAGGTATATCCGCTGAAAGTGAGTGAGGAAGGGGTCGCCAGGAACCCCGATATAAATTTACGGTTGAATCGCGCCGTTCTTTAGGATCGGGCCAGTCGTCGCGTCTGCGATCACGAGGCAACAAATTGCTCCGGTCGATGGAGTATATTGTTCCGCATCAGGCTCACGGCCACGGCACTTGCCTCGCAGCGACAGGAACGCGTATTCACGGGCCGGGCAAGCCGCTCACTTCGTTACGGGAAATCCGGTGTACAAGAAAGTCGTCCTGACCATTATCGTACTCGCTGCCGTCGTCACGGCCCTCGTGACGATCAAGCTCGACCAGTTCCAGGCCATGGGCGAGGCTGCCCAGAACATGGTCATCCCACCCGAGACCGTGACCGCCATGACGATTGCCCCGCAGAACTGGGAACAGGTCATCCGCGCGACCGGGACCATCTCGGCCGTGCAGGGTGTGACCATCGGTGCCGAAGTCGGTGGCAGGGTCTCCGAGATCGCTTTCCAGTCCGGCCAGATGGTCGAGAAGGGGGCTGTGCTGGTGCGACTGGATACATCCAGCGAAGAAGCCCAGCTTGATTCCGACCAGGCCGCCGCGAAGCTGGCCAGCACCGAACTTGCCCGCGAACGCAAGCTCGCAAAACGCAACCTCGCGTCCGAAGATGCTGTCGACCGTGCCGAGGCAAAGGTCAAACAGACGGAGGCCCAGATCGGTGTGACCCGGGCGCTTATCGCCAAGAAGACCATTCGCGCACCGTTTGACGGTCGCCTGGGCCTGCGCCTGGTCGATCCGGGCCAGATCCTGCGCGAGGGTGACGCGATAGTAACGCTGCAGACCCTGGATCCGGTCCACGTCGACTTCTCGGTACCGCAACAACAGCTGCTCAATCTGCAGCCGGGCATGCGGGTCAGGGCAATGGCTGACGTCATGCCGGAAAAGGCCTTCGAAGGGCACATCACCGCCATCAATCCGGAAGTCGATCGGGTGACACGTAATGTGCGGGTGCGCGCCCTGGTGGACAATCCGGATGAGCATCTTCGCGCCGGCATGTTCGCGACGGTGGAGGTGATTCTTCCGGACAGGCAGCCTGTCCTGCCGATTGCCTCGTCCGCTGTGCTGTATGCGCCTTTTGGGGATTCGGTATTCGTGATCGACACACGCGGGAATGAGGAAACGGGCGAGCAGGAGCGGATCCTGCGGCAACAATTCGTGCGCCTGGGACGGGCGAAAGGCGACTTTGTCGACGTCATCGAGGGACTCAAGGAAGGCGACCAGGTGGTCACCAGCGGGGCCTTCAAACTGCGCTCGGATATGCGTGTGATTATCGATAACACCCTGGCGCCAAATGCCGAACTCGATCCGGCGCCCGGCGATTCCTGAGTCAGCGCAGCGTGAACGGATTTACCGACCTCTTCATCCGACGCCCGGTGCTGGCCATCGTGGTCAACCTGTTGATCCTGATCGCGGGACTGACCGCCTGGAACACCCTCAGTGTGCGCCAGTATCCCCTCAGCGAAAACGCCGCCGTGCAGATATCGACCGTGTACGTCGGTGCCAGTGCGGAACTGGTGCGTGGTTTCATCACCACGCCACTGGAGCGCGCCATCGGGGCAGCGGAGGGTATTGAATACATCGAATCCAAGAGCCTGCAGGGCATTTCCATCATTACCGCGCGGCTGAAGCTCAACTACGACACCACCAAGGCGCTGGCGGATATCTCATCCAAGGTCGACCAGGTGCGCAATGATCTACCGGCCGAGGCGCAGGTACCCTCGATCAGCGTGCAGTCGGCCGACTCCGAATTCGCCGCCGCCTATCTGAGCTTTTCCTCGGACATCCTGACGCCCGAGCAGATCACCGATTACCTGATCCGCATGGTGCAACCCCGGCTGTCCGCGGTTACCGGCGTGCAACGCATCGAGATCTTCGGCGCGCGGACCTTTGCGATGCGGATCTGGCTGCAACCGGATCGCATGGCAGCGCTGGGCATCACACCGTCCCGGGTGCAGGCCGCACTGATCGCCAACAACTATCTCGCGGCCATCGGCAGTACCAAGGGCGCGCTGGTGCAGACCTATCTCGCAGCCAATACCGATATGCATAGCGCCGAGGACTTTCGCCGCCTGGTGGTGAGCCAGCAGGGCGACACCATCATCCGTCTGCAAGACATCGCTCGGGTCGAACTCGGCTCCGAGGATTACGACACCATGGTGCGCTATTCCGGTGCTCCGGCGGTATTCGCGGGTGTGTTCCCGCAGCCGAACGCCAACATCATCGATGTGATCGACGGCGTTCGGCTCGAATTGGACAAGCTGAAAAACGACATGCCGACAGGCCTGGAGGCCGACATCGGTTATGACGCGTCCGCCTATGTCAGCGACGCGATCCACGAGGTCACCGTAACCCTGACCGATACCCTCCTGATCGTGGTGATCGTAATCTTCCTGTTCCTCGGGTCGGTGCGTTCGGTATTGGTGCCGGTCATGGCAATCCCGGTATCGCTGATCGGCGGCGTGTTCCTGATGTACATGTTCGGATTCACCCTCAACCTGCTCACCCTGTTGGCGATCGTTTTGTCCGTCGGCCTCGTGGTGGACGATGCCATCGTGGTGGTGGAGAACGTCGAGCGCCATCTGCGTGAAGGCCGGACCCCGCGCGAGGCCGCCATGCTGGGCGCGCGCGAACTGATCTCACCGGTCATCGCGATGACCCTGACCCTGGTCGCAGTCTACGTTCCGATTGGCTTGCAGGGAGGACTGACTGGCGCCTTGTTCCGCGAGTTCGCTTTCACTCTGGCGGGTGCGGTCGCGATCTCCGGCGTGGTGGCGCTCACCCTGTCGCCAACCATGGCCGCCAAGCTGCTGCGCAGTGCCCAGGACGAAGAGAGAGGGCTCACCGGTTGGCTGAACCACCGTTTCGACCGGCTACAGGCCGCTTATGGGCGCGCGCTCGCGGGCACGCTGCGCTCGCGCCCAGCCGTTTACCTGGTCTGGGTGGTGTTCAGTTTCTGCACCATCCCCATGTTCATGTTCTCGCCTGGCGAACTCGCGCCATCGGAGGACCAGAGCGTCCTGTTCGGGATCATCAATACGGCCGCGAACGCCACCACGGACCAAAACGCGACCTATGCGGCGGCGGCCGAGAGGGTCATGCTCGACACGCCCGAATCGGCGTTGACCTTCCAGTTGCTGTTCCCGCCAGCCATCGGTGCGACCCTGGGTGCGGACGGCTTCAGCGGCATGGTGGTGAAACCCTGGACGGAGCGGGATAGAACGGTTTTTCAGATGCAGCCCGATGTGCAGGCACGGGTCTCGGCCATTCCAGGCATCCAGGTGTTCATGACTACGCCACCGGCGTTGCCGGGTGGCAGCAATTTCCCGGTCGAGTTTGTAATCACCTCGACCGCCCGTGTCGAGGACCTGCTCAAGCTTGCCCAGACCATCCAGGGCAGGGCAGCACAGAGTGGCCTGTTCGCCTTTCCCCCGATCATCGATGTGAAGTATGACCAGCCGCAGGCGACCGTCGTGTTCGACCGCGACAAGCTTGCCACCCTGGGGCTGAATGTCGCCCAGATCGGCGCCGACCTGGCGGTGGCCACGGGTGGGAATTTCGTCAACCGCTTCAACATGGACGGACGCAGCTACAAGGTGATCCCGCTGGTGCAGCGCATCGATCGTCTCACCAGCGAACAGCTGCGCGAGATTCACGTCGCCGCGCCGGATGGCAGCATGCTGCCGCTGTCGGCGGTGGCGCATATCGAGCACTCGGTGGTGCCACGCTCGCTCAATCGCTTCCAGCAACTCAACGCGGTCAAGATATCGGGTGTGACCACGCGCACCCTGGACGAGGCGCTGCTTTTCCTCGAGCAGACGGCGGATGAGGTACTGCCCCCGGGATATGCCTATGACTACACCGGTGAGTCACGCCAGTTGCGCACCGAGGGCAACAAGTTCCTGCCGGCATTCTCGCTCGCGATCCTGATGATCTTCCTGGTGCTGGCAGTGCAGTTCAATTCCTTCCGCGACCCCTTCGTGATCCTTGCAGGCTCGGTGCCGCTGGCGATGTTTGGTGCGCTGATCTTTACCGTACTGAAGATCCCTGATCCGAATATGCCGTTCTGGACCAGTGGCTGGACCACGACCATGAATATCTACGCGCAGGTGGGCCTGGTCACCCTGGTCGGCCTGATCGCCAAGAACGGCATCCTGATCGTCGAGTTTGCCAACCAGTTGCAAAGACAGGGCGTCGACAAGTTCGAGGCGGCCCACCAGGCGGCCATGATCCGCCTGCGTCCGGTCCTGATGACCAGCTGCGCGACGATTGCCGGCCACTTCCCATTGGTGCTGGTTACCGGGGCAGGTGCGGCCGCCAGGAATTCCATTGGCCTGGTACTGGTCGGCGGCATGGCCATCGGGACCCTCTTCACCCTGTTCGTGGTACCGACCCTTTACGTCCTGATGGCGCATCGGCATGCCGGCCCCGACCAGGATACAGCCGGGTAGGAGCGAGCTTGCTCGCGAATCGTTATTCTTTCGCGGCCAAGGCCGCTCCTACAAAGCTGGACCATTCCCAGGGTCCGTAGGAGCGAGCTTGCTCGCGAATGGCGCAGCCTGTTCGTTCCGTGCCTGTTTCTTTCGCGGCCAAGGCCGCTCCTACAGGGCTGTGCCTCTCTCAGGTTCCGTAGGAGCGAGCTTGCTCGCGAATTTTATTGATCTTTCGCGGCCAAGGCCGCTCCTACGAACCCAATTAAGCATCGATATCCAACGGAGAAAAAAATGTATCAATTCGGTATCCAGACAAAGGGTGATTTTGCCTCTGTGGTCGACAAAACGGTCGCCGCATTGAAGGAGGAGGGGTTTGGTGTGCTGGTCGACCTGGATATCGCCGCCACCCTCAAGGAAAAGCTCGATCTCGACAAGCGCCCTTATCGCATCCTGGGTGCGTGCAACCCGCCGCTGGCGAACAAGGCACTGGAGGCCGAGCCGGATATCGGTCTGTTGCTGCCATGCAACGTGATCGTGCGCGAACAGGAAGACGGCAGCATCCGGGTCGCCTTCATGGATCCGGCGGCGGTGATGAGCCTGGTGGAGGGAAACGAGGTGGCAGATCTTGCGCAGGAGGTAAGAACCCGCCTGCAACGCGTGGCCGATGCTTTATCCGCCTGAGCGTATATTCGACAAATGACTTTCGCGGCCAAGGCCGCTCCTACGATATCGGGGTGATTTGACCGGCTTGCTGTAGGAGCGAGCTTGCTCGCGAATGACCAAGGTTCGTGGCCAAGGCCGCTCCTACTAATCGATCCCTGACACCTGCCTGGAGCGCGTAGGAGCGAGCTTGCTCGCGAAAGGCGCAGCCTGTTCGTTCCGCGCCTTTTTCTTTCGCGGCCAAGGCCGCTCCTACGCCTCGATAGCGAGGTGCCCAGCACGAATTTCTGCCTGGAACGACGCTCATTCGGAGATGTCTTAAGATTAAGACTCACCTGAATGGATCTCTTCCGGAGGTGTTTGTCGTGAACAAGGCAACCTGCTGGCTCGTATTGGCCTCGATGCTTGCCGTCGGCGACATCGCTGCCTCGGAGCCCCGCTGGTACAAAGACGAACTGGTGGCGCAGGGTAAGCCACTGTTTCTGCAACACTGTGCCGGGTGTCATGGGCCGCAGGGCGAGGGCGCGCCCAACTGGCGGGAGCCCCTGCCGGATGGAAAGCTTCCACCACCCCCACTCAATAAAAACGGACACGCCTGGCATCACCCTCTGAGCATGATCACGAGGCAGATACAGACCGGTGGCGCACCTGTGGGCGGCAGCATGCCGGCATTCGTGGACACGCTGGATAGCAACCAGGTCCAGGCGATCATCGCCTATTTCCAGTCCCTCTGGCCCGAAGAGACCTATCGACTCTGGCTGCAGCACGGCGGCCTTGCGGCGCCAGCCCGTCCTGAAGGGACACGTTGAAGTACCACTGCACGAGGGCGCCTGCCTGCCGGGAAGGCAAGGCACTCACTCAAGGGCGCTCCCACACTAACTGAGCCGAGCAGCCCCCGATCCGGGGATTCGGTCAGAAGAGTCTGCACTGACATTCCAGCGATGTCAGTGGAGTGAATACTCAACCGGCTACAGCGGGTGGCTTCGGGTTACGGCTGAAAGCCGGATCGGTCGGCCATCCGGCCGACTTCCCCCTCCCCATTTGTGGGGAGGGCTGGGGTGGGGATACACCTCGTTCATCGTCCGAACGCCACCCCCTTCCCAACCTTCCCCCTCGAGAGGGGGAAGGGGTAAAACGACAATCCGGCCAAAGCCGGGGGGTTTACGGATCCCCTATCGGGGACTCTAAAACATTCAGCAGCGGGAGGTCAGTGACATGAAACGGGTATTCAAGGTATCTGGCATGAAATGCATGGGCTGCGTCGCCTCGGTGAAGGATGCACTGGCATCGTTGCCGGGAGTGGATGCCGTCGTGGTCGACCTGGAAGCAGGTATCGCACGATTCGAGGGAGAGATCGCTTCCGAAGCGGTACGTGCCGCTCTGGCGGCTGCGGGCTATCCCGGCGAGGAGACCCAGGGGTGAGCGAACCACTGCGCCTGTCGATCTCCGGCATGAGCTGTGCCGGCTGCGTGACGACCGTCGAGCAGGCGCTGCTCGGAGTGGAAGGCGTCGAGTCGGCGACAGTCAACCTGGGTGAACGCACCGCAATGGTGAGCGGCAACAAGCTGTCGGCAGAGACGCTGATCGCGGCGGTGCGTCAATCCGGCTATGACGCGGCCGAACTGCGCGGCCTGGAGGACGAAACAGAAAAAGAGGCGCAGGAATTCGCCGAGTACCGTCGGCTTTGGCTGAGGGCATGGGTCGCGGGCGGGGTAGGGCTGCTGTTGTTCATCTCCGCCATGAGCGGACTGCTGCCGCCGTTGCAGGAGAATCGTTGGATCTGGTTACTGGTCAGCCTGGTGACACTGGCGGTAATGACCGGTGTCGGTGGGCACTTTTTCCGTGGTGCATGGGCCAGCCTGCGTGCCCTTCGCGGCAACATGGATACCCTGGTCGCCCTCGGAACAGGAACCGCCTGGCTCTACTCGAGCCTGGTGGTCTTGTGGCCGCAGGCCTTCCCGGCGTTGGCACGACATGCCTATTTCGACGCCGCCGTCATCATCATTGCGCTGGTATCGCTGGGTTCGGCCCTGGAGAGCAGGGCACGTGGGAAGACCTCGCAGGCCATCAAGCGCCTTATCGGCCTGCAACCCGACACCGCGACGGTGATAAGGAACGGCAAGGAGCTGGCCCTGCCGGTGATCGAGATCGGTCTGGATGAGACCCTGCGTATCCGGCCCGGCGAACGAATTCCGGTAGACGGAACGGTGTTCGAGGGCGCTTCACACGTGGATGAATCCATGTTGACCGGCGAGCCCATGCCCGTCGGAAAGATGGCCGGAGACGAGATATTCAGCGGCACCCTGAACAGCCAGGGCACGTTTCTGATGCGTTCGACGCGGATCGGCCGGGACACGGCGCTGGCCCACATCATCGACATGGTGCGCCAGGCCCAATCGAGCAAGCCCGCCATCGGCCGGCTCGTGGACAGGGTGGCTGCGGTCTTCGTACCCGTGGTGGTCGTGATTGCGATGCTGAGTTTTATCGTCTGGTACCTGTATGGCCCGCCTCCCAGCACGGGTTTCGCGGTGGTTTCCGCGATGACGGTGCTGGTTATCGCCTGTCCCTGTGCCCTGGGCCTGGCCACGCCGATCTCGATCATGGTCGGGGTCGGACGTGCCGCCGAAATGGGCATCCTGATTCGCAACGGTGATGCCCTGCAGCGCGCCGGACAGGTCGATACCGTGGTCATCGACAAGACGGGGACGATCACGATCGGGCACCCGACGCTGTCCGGCATTCACCCGGCAAGCGGTCTCGACGAGACCACTTTGCTGCAATTGGCGGCGTCCCTGGAGCAGGGTTCGGAACACCCACTGGCCTCAGCCATTCTGGCGGCGGCGCGTGAAGAAGACCTGGAGTTACATGAGGTCGAGCACTTCCAAGCGATTCCGGGGCAGGGGATTCAGGCAAGCTGGAACGGCGAGCCGGTCCTGTTTGGCAACGCGCGCCTCATGGATGGGGCGGGGATCGATTGCTCCGGCGTCAGCAGCCGCTTCGATCAGCTGTCGGCGATGGGCGAAACACCGATGTTGCTGGCCCAGGGCAATCGCCTGCTGGGGATGATCAGCGTCTCCGATCCCATCCGGGAGGATTCCGCCGCGGCGGTACAGCGCCTGAAGGACCTGGGCATGACCCTGGTAATGCTCACCGGTGACAGCCGGAAGACCGCTTCCAGCGTGGCCGCCCGGGTGGGTATCGAGGAGGTCGCCGCCGAGGTTTTTCCCGAAACGAAACGCAACGTGGTCGCGAAGTTACAGGCAGAGGGAAGGGTCGTGGCGATGGTTGGCGACGGGATCAATGATGCGCCGGCGCTGGCACTGGCGGATGTCGGCATCGCCATTGGCAAGGGTGCCGACGTGGCGGTGGAGGCCGCCGATGTCGCGCTTATGCGCAGCTCCCTGTTTGGCGTCGCGGACGCGATCGCCCTGTCGCGCGCGACCCTGCGCAACATCCGCCAGAACCTGGTCGGGGCCTTTGCTTACAACGTATTGGCTATCCCAGTCGCGGCCGGCGTGCTTTATCCCTTTTTCGGGATACTGCTCAGCCCGGTGGTTGCGGCGGCCGCCATGAGCATGAGTTCGGTCACTGTGGTCAGCAATGCATTGCGCCTGAGGAAGCTGCACATGCAAGACTGAACGCCGGGCCACCTTGAAAACGGACCAGCGCGATATAGGCTTAGCCAAGACTTTCAGCATCGGAAGAGTTTCATTTATTTCAGTGATTTACCTCCGCGAGGGCAGCAATGCACGGAACCAGCGGCAGCTACAGACACTCAGACATACCCCCTCGGTCCGGATCTGGATCCGCCTGCCGTTGTTTCACAACAGTCCTCCTTAAGTTAGCTGAGGTGAAGGCAGTCGGGCAGGTTTCCGGTGTGCGATCCGATACAGGGCCGGAAGGACAACCAGCGTAAGCAGAGTGGAAGAGATGATTCCGCCAATGACGACTGTGGCGAGAGGGCGTTGAACCTCTGCACCGGTACCCACATTCAGTGCCATGGGTACAAAACCCAGACTGGCAACCAGCGCAGTCATCAGCACCGGACGAAGTCGGCGCGATGCGCCCTGAATGATGGCTACCTCCAGTTCCATGCCCTTGGCGAGCAGGTCACGGATGAACGACAGCATCACCACGCCGTTGAGTACCGCCACCCCGGACAGGGCGATAAAGCCGACGCCAGCCGAAATCGACAGCGGCAGGTCGCGCAAGGCCAGTGCTGCCACCCCGCCGGTCAATGCCAGCGGTACGCCGCTGAATACCAGCGCAGCATCACGCACCGAGTTGAACGCCATGAACAGCAACCCAAAGATGATTAGCAGGGTCACCGGCACCACAATGGACAGACGCTTCGACGCCGAGATCAGCTGCTCGAAAGTTCCACCGTAGTCGATCCAGTAACCGGCCGGCACCTCCACCTGGTTGCGGATCGCCGCCTGCACTTCGCTGACGAAGCCGCCGAGGTCACGTCCGCGCACGTTGGCGGTGACCACCACGCGGCGCTTGCCGTTCTCGCGGCTGATCTGGTTCGGCCCCTCGGTGAACGCGATGTCGGCCACCTCGCCGAACGGGATGGTGTGCGGGGTATTGCGTGCCAGCCCCAGGCTGTCGGCATCCCCGCGCACCTCGCGACCGGTGTTGTCCGGCAGCAGTATCGGCAGGCGAGCCAGTGCATCCAGGTCAGTGCGTAATCGTTCCGGCAGCCGCACCACCAAATCGAAGCGACGGTCGCCTTCGAACACCTGGCCGACGGTGGTGCCGCCCATTGCGGTACGAAGGCTTTCCTGCAGCGCTGCGACGTCAAGGCCGAAGTAGGCGAGGCGTTCACGGTCCGGGGTCACGGTGAGCATCGGCAGGCCGGTGGCCTGTTCGGTACGTACGTCGGCTGCACCGTCGATGCCGACGATCAACTTCTCGACCACCCCGGCGATCTCCACCAGGATGTCGAAGTCATCGCCGTACACCTTCACTCCCAAATCTGAACGCACGCCCGCGATGAGCTCGTTGAAGCGCATCTGGATCGGCTGGGTGAACTCGTAGTTATTCCCCGGGATGGCGCGTGCCACTTCCTCGACCTCGCGCACCAGGTCGGCCTTGGGCTTGCCCGGGTCGGGCCATTGCTCACGTGGCTTTAGGATCAGAAAGGTGTCAGCCACGTTGGGCGGCATCGGGTCTGTGGCGATCTCGGCGGTACCCAGCTTGGCGAACACGTGCGACACCTCGGGGAATTCACGCAGACGTGATTCGAGTGCTTCCTGCATCGACAGCGCCTGGCTCAGGCTGGTGCCGGGGATGCGCAGCGCGTGTACCGCCATGTCACCTTCGTCCAGGTTGGGGATGAACTCGGCGCCCATGCGGCTGGCGGAGATGCCCGCTAACAGCACCAAGCCGGCGGCGGCAAACACCACCGGCCAGCGGTTGGCGAGCACGCCACGCAGCACCGGCTCGTAGGCACGGCGCAGACCGCGCATCAGCAGGTTGTCTTGTTCTTTGACCTTGCCGCTGACAAACAGAGCCACTGCGGCTGGCACCACAGTCACCGACAGGATCAGTGCGGCAAGCAGCGCAGTGACCACGGTGAATGCCATCGGATGGAACATTTTTCCTTCCACGCCGCTAAGCGCAAAGATAGGTATGTACACGATCAGGATGATCAGCACGCCGAACACGCTCGGACGTATTACCTCAACTGTGGCATCACGCACCACCCGCAGGCGTTCGTTCAGGTCGGGCAGGGAACCGTGCATGCGTTGGTGTGCAGCCAATGCGGCGAGACAGTTCTCCACGATGATCACCGCGCCGTCGACTATCAGGCCGAAGTCCAACGCGCCAAGGCTCATCAGGTTGCCCGAGACCTGTGACTCGACCATGCCGGTGATGGTCATCAGCATCGCCACCGGGATCACCGCAGCGGTGATCAGCGCGGCACGCCAGTTGCCCAGCAACAGCAGCAACACAGCGATCACCAGCAGCGCACCCTCGGCGAGGTTTTTCTTCACCGTGGCAATGGTCTTGTCGACCAGCGAGGTGCGATCGTAGAGTGGGGTGACCTGCACGCCTTCGGGTAGCGAAGGTTCGATTTCTTTGAGGCGTAGTGCCGTGGCTTGCGCCACGGCGCGGCTGTTCTCACCGATCAGCATGAACACGGTGCCGAGCACCACTTCTTCACCATTCTGCGTGGCTGCACCGGTACGCAATTCGCTGCCGAGTTGCACCTCGGCCACATCCTGTAGACGGATCGCCACACCATCACGCTTGCCAACGCTGATGCCCTTGATCTGTTCGATGTCGGCCAGTTGGCCGGGCGAGCGGATCAGGTACTGAGCACCGAAACGCTCGATGTAACCGGCACCGGTATTGAGGTTGTTGCGTGCCAGGGCGCGCATCAGGTCTTGCATAGTAAGATCGTAGGCGAGCAGGCTGTCCAGATCGGGCAGCACGTGGAACTGCTTGGTGTAGCCCCCGATGGTGTTCACCTCGACCACGCCGGGGGTCTGCCGCAGCTGCGGGCGCACGATCCAGTCCTGCACGGTGCGCAGTTGCATCGGCGTGTGGTCGCCGACCTCGGTATTGTTGACCGTGTACATGAAGATCTCGCCCAGGCCGGTGGCAATCGGCCCCATGGCCGGTTCGATGCCTTCCGGCAGGCGTTCCTTCACCTCGGACAGACGCTCGCCGATCAGCTGACGTGCCCAGTAAATGTCGGTGCCGTCTTCAAATACGACGGTGACCTGCGACAGGCCATAGCGTGATACCGAGCGGGTTGATTGCAGGCGCGGCAGTCCCGCCATCGCAGTCTCGATGGGGAAGGTGATGCGTTGCTCCGACTCCAGCGGCGAATAGCCCGGCGCCTCGGCATTGACCTGCACCTGCACATTGGTGATGTCCGGCACGGCATCGATGGGCAGCCGATTGAAGTTGTAGATGCCCAATGCGGCCACGGCCACCGTCAGAACAAGTACCAGCCAGCGATGCGCCAGCGAGGCACCGATGATGCGGTTCAACATGATGTTGTCCTCAGTGGTCGTGACTGGCGCCGGACTTTTCGATGTCCGCCTTGATCAGATAGCTGTTCCCGGTGACATACTCGGTGCCCGGCTTGAGCCCGCCGGTTACCTCCACCCAGTCCGCATTGCGGCGGCCGAATTCGAGCATGCGTACCTCGTAGGTGTCGCCGATCTTGGCGAACACCACGCGGAAGTCGCGGAACTGCTGGATGGCCGACTGGCGTACCGCCAGCTCCACCGGGATATCATCCACGGTGACGGTTGCTCGCACGAATTGGCCGGGACGCAGCTTGCCGTCGCGGTTGTCCAGTACCACGCGGGCCTGCACGCTCTGACTGGCGTGGCTGGCCAACGGCGAGACCCAATCGATGCTGCCGTCGATGACGTCGCCTTCGAGCGTTGCGATACGTGCTGCCTGGCCCGCTTGCACCTTGCCCAGGTCCCTGCCGAATACATCCAGTTCGACCCACACCTGCGACAGGTCGGCAATCAGGAACAGTGGCGCATCGCCGGTGATCATGCCGATCTGGATATCGCGCGACAGGATTACGCCGTCAATCGGTGCTTTCAGGCTGTAACTCTGCAGGCTCTCGTTACTCTGGATACGCGCCAGCAGATCACCGCCTTTGACCGTGTCTCCGAGGTTGCGGTGCACCCGCTGGACCACGCCGGGGAAGCGAGCGCGCACGCCGGCCAGCTTGTCGGGTACCGTCTGCACGCGGCCGCTCAATTTCAGGTGCCTGGCGATGGCCTGAGGACCAGCAGTCTCGGTGACGATGCCTGCCTCCTTGGCGAGGGCATCGGGGATCTGTGAGCGTCCTTCGTAGCTGGCGAAAGCCCACTGGTACTCACGTCCCTGATAGCGTGCCTTGATGGCTACGTCGAAGGAGTGTGGCTCGACCACCACGCCCTGGCCGCGCAGGTAATTACCTTGCGGGGCGAAGCTGAAGCGGTCGACCTGGCCGTCGAGACGCGCCAGTTCGATCTGCAGTTCCACCTCGCCCGGCGACAACGGCTGGCCGTCGCGATAGAAGTACACGTGAAACTCCGGCGGGATGCCGGTTTCGTAGAGCGTCAGTTCCAGGCCAAAGCCGTCCTGCTCGAACAGCTTGCCGCCGTTCGGACCCTTGGTATACGGCTCCTCTGTTACTTCTTCTTCGTGGGCGGCATGATCATCAGGGTCGAGCCTCAAGTGACTGATCTTTTCGGGAGACGTTTCGAGCATCTGCCAGGCTACAGTGGCGATGGCAGCGATGACAAAGAGGGTGAGAAGGATATTGCGGATCATGGTTTGTCTCCGGGGTTCACTCCGGAATGGGGTGCGGCCCCTGTGAGGCGCTCGATCTGGATGCGTGTGCGCTGGTAGCTGACGGCCGCATCGAGTGCCTCGAGGCGCGCCTGCAGCAGCGCGTCTTGTGCCTGGGTCAGTTCCAGCAGCGAGTAACGGCCGGTGCTGTAGCCGCGGCCGCTGTCTTCCACCGCCCGCGTGGCCGCCGGAATGATGCGGGCGCGCAGCATCTGCAGGCGGTCACGCTCGTGTAGCAGTTCCTGGTGGAGACTGTACAGAGTGGCGCGAAGTGCCAGCTTCTGGTTTTGAGCCAGCAGCGGTTCGCGCTGTGCCAGAGCGCGCGCTTCGTCTTCGTAGCTGAGCGCGCGTCCGCGGCTGCCCAGCGGCACCCGCACGCTGAACATCAGGCCGGTGTCGTCGCTTGCGGAAAAACGGCGGATACCAGCGGACAGGTCGATGTCCGGCTGACGCTGCGCACGCGCCACCTGCAGGCGCGCATTGGCGAGGCGTTCCTGCGTGGCCAGACGGGCGAGCACGGGATTATTGTCGATCAATCGTTCAAGTGCGGCGTAGTCCGGAATTTTCGGCAGCACGAACAGGTTGCTCGAGACATGCTCGAAGGCAGGGGAAAACTCACCCCACAGCACACCCAAGCGGGTGCGACTGGTGAGTAACAGGTGATCTGTTTCCTCGAGTACCAACTCGGCGCGTGCCACGCCAATCTCGGCTCGGCTGATTTCCGCCTTGGTGGCCTTGCCGGCATGCAGGCGCCTTTGCACCGCACGCTGGGTCTTCCGTGCGGTGTCCAGTTGTTCCTGAGCGAGCGCGCGTCGTGCCTGCACTTGGGCAATGACGAGAAAGCGTTGTGCCGCCTCGGCCAGCAGGTCGAGGCGTTCGGCATCCTGTTCATGGCGCAGCAGGCTGGCCTGTTGCTCGGCGACATTGCCGCGCAGGCGCGACTTATTGCCCAGTTCAAGCACGCGACCGAGGGTCAGGCCGGTCTCCAGATCCTTGCCTGCGCCGCTACCGGCGAAGTTTTCCATTTGCAGGCCGACCTGCCAGGGCGTGTCCAGGCTTTGTTGGCGGATGCGTGCCGCGGCTGCACGGGTGTCGAAGTCCGCCGCCTGCAGCTGTGGATTGTTTTCCAGGACCAGCGCCAGGATCTCTCCCAGGGTGAGTGATGTGTCGGTTGCAGCCGCTGTAACGGACGCAGCCCAGAACAGGGCAAAGGCCCCAATCCAGATTCGCATGGCAATACTTCCTCGAACCGCTTGCGGTCCGTCGAGATCAGTCCGGCAGACGTGGGAGCCCGTTACTGCATGTGCAGTGACAAAGACTGTCTGCGGTTATTGGTCAGCAGGAGTTATTGCGAGGCAGGCGGTGCGCGCAGCGGTGGCGTGCGTAGCCGGAAGTAGCGCGGTCGATTGGCGCAGGCTGGAACTACCAGCGGACGATGGAAACCTGTCAGCAGCGGGATGAGCAACGCCAGGACAAGGATCAGTACCAGCGGTGGCAGATTGGCCTTGCTCGATTTGCTGCCGAAATCGGTGCTTGGGACGAAGGTGTGGCCGTCGTGTTGGTGTTCGTAATCGTGGCTGAGGTCAGCCAGCGAATGGATATCCACCTGGTGCTCAACATGTGCGCCGCTGTCGTCGTGGTGTTCCAGGTGCAGGTGGTAGGGGAACAGCACCAACGACAGGAAGGTCAGCGCCACCAGCAGGCTGATAGCGCGACGATAAGTGGCCTGATTGTCGATGTCGTGGCGCATGTGTCCAGAGTGATCTAGTGGGCAGGGGCATTCTATCCTCGGCATCACGCGGTCGCGTGTCAAGCCGATCCTGGTGCCGGCTCAAGTCGGAGGACGGGTGAAGGCCACATTACGTGTCTCGGGATGACCATCTTGATGGCATAGCAGTTTCAGCAAGTCAGTTAGCGCCAACCGCGTTACACATTGTTACAAAACCAGTCTGAACTGCAATGGGCGCGATACATCCCCGGCGTTAACTATAGACAAAGGAAGTCAGGGGGCTGGGTTCCGGTAACAAAGGGGGCAGAATTGTGAAAGCCGTCGTAAGAAAGATTGTCCTGTTGGCCGGCGTGCTGGGCGCAGGCGCCCTGTTCGCCTACGGGACCCAACACCCGGACAGTTGGGGGATGGGGCACCCTGCGCCGGGGTTTCACAGACCGGGTGTCGGGATGGGCGGTATCCGTATCGACCAATTGAACCGGATCAGGCTGCAACTGCAGATCCGACCAGAACAGAAACAGGCGTGGTCAAGCTTTGTGGCCCGGTTTGATGAGCATGCACGAGCCACCCATGGCATGTATGAGTCTATCTACACTTCCAGTGATGGCCGCAAAGCTGAGGAACGCTTCCACTCCGCCAGTGAGCATTGGTAACAACGCGATGCTTTGCGTGATGCGGCTCAAGAACTGATGTCCGTGTTGGACGAGAGACAGCGAACCATCGCGGCTGGAGTTCTCGGACAGGGTATCCCTGCTTACCAATGACAAAGTCGGCTGAGCCTATCGCATCTGTCGGTGGATCAGCTTCGGAGGGAAATGACATGTATGAGGGTTTTGGAATGGGTTTTGGCGGCGGATTCATGTGGATCTTCTGGATCCTGGTGATTGTGCTGACGATCTGGGCTGTACGATTCGCGGGTAGCCGTAGCGATGACGAACCTCGGCGCCAATCGCCTCGTGAAGTTCTCGATGAGCGATTTGCACGTGGTGAAATTGAAGAAGATGAATACCGGCGTCGCCGTCAGGAGTTGGAGCGATAGCTTCCTTAGACTCGGGGTCACTTTCTCAGAGTGGCCTCACCTATTTAGCTCATAAAGTGAAATCGAGAGGTATGGAAAATGAAACAGATAATACTTAATACAACGAGTGATTTGGCAACACGGGTAAGCCGATCATTTGAAATCTCCGTTTCTCGGCATGCCGATCTCGAAAAGGAATGCGAAGCTATCGGTGAGCAACCTGGCGTAGTGGAAGTTTCAGCAACCTCGGATAGAACGCAGTTACTTGTCACTTACGATGTGCGCGAAACCAGAGCGGAAGTGATTCAGGAGGTCGTCAGTTCTGCAGGCCTAGCAGCCCCCACCAGTTTCTGGCGAAGGATGCGGATATCCTGGTTGAGTTCGTTGGATGAGAATCGCCGAGACAACGCGGCACACCGGCCGGCATGTTGTTCCAAGCCCCCTCCTGGAGCCGGCGTTAAGCATCATCACTAGCGAAGGTTAGAAATAGGAGTCGTACCAATGCTCAAATATCAGGCAAACAGCGCAAGCTGAAATTATCGGGGACCGAAGGGCAACGGTCAGCTGATCTCGTATTTGATAATTTTTCGCTCCAGTGCCGGGCGAGATATACCAAGAATTTCACAGGCCTTCCCCTTGTGCCATTTCACGTGGCTCAGAATCTCTCGAATGTGCTCGCCTTCGAGTTGGTCGAGACTGACAAGGCGAACTTCTTTTTCGCAGTTGTCATCGATCTTACTCTCTTTCTGAATCGCAGCAGGCAAGGCGAGTAAGTCAGGAGTGATGGTGTCGCCTCTGGAAAGCACTGCGGCACGGGTCAGCAGGTTTTCCAGTTCACGAACGTTACCGGGCCACTGGTACTCCTTCATCTTTCGCCAGGTAGCGTCGGCCAGGTACTTGATTGAAGTGTGCTGACGTGTATTTATTTTTCTCAATAGGTGCTCGGTCAATACTGGCATGTCCTGCATGCGTTCCCGCAACGGAGGCAGGCTCAGGTGCACCACATTCAACCGATAGAACAAATCCTCACGGAATTTTCCCTCCATGATCAGTGAAGACAGGTCACGGTTTGTTGCTGCCACAATGCGGGCATCGGAATGCAGCGTTTGAGTGCCGCCAACGCGTTCGTAGGTTCCCTCCTGCAGAACCCGGAGCAATTTTGCCTGCACAGCGAGTGGCATTTCACCCAGCTCATCGAGAAAGAGTGTGCCACCCGCAGTAAGCTCAAAGCGTCCTTCCTTGCGAGCGCTGGCTCCGGTAAAGCTGCCTTTCTCGTGGCCGAAAAGCTCACTCTCCAGGAGGCCTTCAGCGAGTGCGGAGCAATTGACCGCAAGGAAAAGTCCCTCTCGGCCTGAGTGATGGTGTATTGCCTTGGCGATTACCTCCTTGCCGGTACCGCTTTCTCCGGTAATCAGCACAGGGGCTCTGCGCGGGGCGACAGAACCGATGGTTTTACAGATGTCCAAGATGGCGGGGCTTTCCCCGACTACCTGATTCAGGTCGATGATTTGGTCATCTGCCTGGGTGATTGCAGATACCTGGCGAGTCAGTCGATGCTTGTTAAGCGCATTGGATAGCGTGACATCCAGCTCAATCTCGTCCATCGGTTTGCGAATAAAGTCGAAGGCGCCATGTCGCATGGCCTCGATGGCAAGCGTGTTGTCGCTAACCCCCGTGATCATGACAACGGGAGGCGATGATGGCTGTTTGGCAATCGCTTTGAGCAAGTCGAGGCCGAAGCCGTCTGGTAGCTGCTGATCCAGTAGGATCGCGTCCGGTTCCGCCTTTTCCAAGTACTGGCGTGCTTCTTGTATCGAACCGAGAAGTACAGGCTGATGCTCACTGTCCTCTAAATGCATCACCAGGACTTCTCCAAATACCGGATCGTCCTCGATGATCAGTATGTCAGCCATTGTATGGGAACCTCTGTATATTTCTGACAATCATAAGCCACAGACACGGTCGACAATACGTCTAAAGTCGCACGTGGTTGGCTCCGTTGAATTTAAGGCATCTCACCAATGAATTTTACCAAGCAAGTGTTGCGATGGACGCCGACTACTGTTTCCTGGTTGAGCTTGTTCATCATGGGAGTCGTGGTCGCGGGTGTTGGATTGACCGGGGCCACCTACGTGGTCGAATACCTCCATGAACGCATGACAGACCATGGGTACGAGCATAACCAGGAGATCTCTCAACGCCTCAAGCAGCGAATTGCGCTCCAAGTGAGTGAATCGGTTGGAACCTCAAACACTCAATTAAGACAGGCCGTCGATTTGTATGGTTCCTTTGGGTATCGGGTGTTTGTGCTCACCGAGCGAGGGGAAATCGTCGCCGACAGTCTGCAACAGCCAACCCAGCCGCTGGAGATCAAGGACAGCTGGCTGGCTGACCTTTACCCGTTCGTCGAGACCCGGAAACTCACATCCGGAAAAGCACGCGCCACCGACGAAGAGAATCATCCATTGCTGATATGGATGGAAGAGGTGGCAGAGGCGGACGGGAACGGGGACAAGTATTACCTGGGAATCGCCAGCGATCAGCACAAATTCAATGACTTCCTGTGGGAGTTGCACTGGCATCTCGATGCTGTACTGCTCTCAACCTACATCCTGATAGGCCTCATGGGTGTGTTTGCGATGCGGGGGATAGGGCGAGCCTATGAGCGGAGGCTGGAAGCGTTGGTAAACAAGCGTACCCAGGAACTTGAAGCTGCTCACGAAGACGTATTGGCCAAAACCCGGCTGGCCACCATCGGGCAGACAGCATCGGTTCTGGCGCACGAAATGCGGAATCCGCTGGCTTCTATTAAGTTGGCCCTGTCCGGGATGAGTAACCGGGACACGTTACAGGAGAGAACGCGTCGTCGGGTGGAGTTGGTCGTTGGAGAAGTTGACAGACTCGATTCCCTCTTGTCGCAAACCCTGGATTATGCCCGTCCCGTCCTGTTCTCAGATCATCCGGTTCGTTTCGACCAGTTGCTGACAATGGTGATAGAACAACAGCAGCCGTTACTTGATCAGCACCGGTTGCGGATCCGGCGTGTCGAATGTGGCGAATGCCTGGTGGAGCACCTTGATGAAGCCAAAATGTATCAGGCGTTGTTGAATGTGTTGAAGAATGCGGTTGAGGCAAGCCCCGACGGAGGCGAAATTCTCGTCAGGCTGGTGCCCAACGAAGAAGAGAGTCTCGATTTGCTAATCGCAAATGAGGGGGATGCTCCGGATCAGAAAACCTTGGACCAAGCCTTCGATATCTTCTACACAACGAAACCCCGGGGTTCTGGGCTTGGCTTGGGGTTGGTAAAGCGAATTGTAGAGGAGCATGGTGGGCGGGTTTCTTTATCTGTCGATAAGACACTGGGTACCTGCTTTTCGATGCACCTGCCCAGGACGTCCACGGGAATTATGGAGTGACGTATCGGGAATTGGGTCTTCTACTTCGTCACTGTAAGAGGTTTCAGTCTGCCCAACTTTCTGGTTTACAGTGCTTTCGGTACTTCACTAGTCGGCGATGCATGAAACCGCTGCTGGGCACTGATTTACCCAGCAGCACGGCTGGTGGAGCACAGAATCAGTTGTGGGGATGCGGGGTAAAGTTATCGATGACGTTATCTCCGTGGTCGTGCATGTTTGTGTTGTTGTTCCCGCTGGTTGACGCTTGCGGGTGTTTCATCACCGGGCCATCGTGGCCGTGCTTGGTGTAGTCACGAACCACGTCATCGCCGTGATCGTGATTAGGACCCAGCATGGTCGTTTTTTCACCGGGGCTGTGATCCACCAGAGGGCTCTGGCCATACTCTGAAGAGTCACCGAGGTGTTTGTCCAATGCAAACGCGCCAGTGGCAACCAGGCTTAGTACGCCAGCGAGAATAAGTTTTTTCATGGAAAGTCTCCTAAATTTTCAGAATGTCTTGGGTTGATATCAAGCGGTCAGTGACTGCTTGCGTTAGCTATTGCAGAGTGCGTGCCAACGTTCTCCGGCGCGTGAAATATGCATTGATAACAAACAGATAGTGGGCCGGTTTTAATATTCTAAGTCGGCGGGATAGTGATGTCCGGGTGTGCGGATCGTTCAACATTTTCACGAACCGTAGAAATTGCCGATCGATAGGCGAGAATGTTGCGGGCCTCTGGCCCAGCGTTTGCTGATGAATCACCCAAACGATTGACGTTCACGCGGCTGGCAGAAAAGACTGGGTATCACCGATACGTCAGCTATAACGAGAACGAGGCCGGATAGGATGGGGGAAACTCTGATGCAGGGTCAGAAGGTCTGGAAGCTTCTACTATTTATGTGCCTGGTGATCGGCATCGGCTACATTGTGTTGTCCGATGGCGGCTTATCTGAGCTCCTGCATCAGAGGACAGTGGTTCTCGAAACGCTCCGGTCGGCGGGTGTGTGGGGACCGCTTCTCGTCGTAGGGCTGATGGTGGTGGCGGTTGTGGTGAGTCCACTGCCCAGTGCGCCGATAGCGCTGGTCTCTGGTGCCCTCTATGGCCATACCTACGGTACAGCGTATGTGGCTACCGGATCCTTGATCGGGGCAATGATTGCTTTCTTGTTGGCTCGGTTTATCGGTGCTGAGTTTGCGAGGAAATGGATTGGGGAGACGCGCCTGGATCGCATTGAAAGTTCTCAGGGAACGATGATGGCTGCGGTATTCTTGATTCGACTGGTACCCTTCATATCATTTGATGTCGTGAGCTATGCCGCTGGATTGACCGCACTCAGGCTTTGGCGTTTTCTCGTAGCAACCCTGATGGGTATTCTTCCGGCCAGCTTCTTATTGGCCCATTTCGGCGGTGAGTTGGCTTCGGAAGAAGCGATAGCAGCACAATCGCTGGTTCTATTGATGGGACTCATCATTTTGCTTCCCCTCGTCGTTGTACGACTACGCAGAAAAGGGAAGTGAATGGCGATTGCCTCGGTTTTACGATTCGTTGAATCATTCAACGATTCGTTCATCCACGATGTACTGAAGTTCTCCACCCGCTGATTGGCGGCACAGCACTATCTCCCAACACAGCTGCCCGAAATCGCACTCTGCAGGCATCTATGAGCTTGTTGGTGGCAGATTCTTACCCTGTCCAATAGCTCCCTTGCGCGCCTAGATAGCTTGGCACGGAAGATGCAGAACTCTGTATAGACAACCTCGCCTAGCGGACGCAGCTGTGAAGTCCGGTTTGTGCCGAATGGCCAGAGTTGTACCGAATGTTTTCGCCCCTACTAGGAGCCTGTTTTATGGATGGTTTGCTCAGTCTGCTGCTGTTTGCAGGGCTGTTCCTGTTGATGATGCGTTTTGGTTGCGGCGCGCACGTAATGCACGGGGCACACAAACATAGCCACTCGGGCGGTAAGGAAGATGATCGGGTAGATCATACCGACCCGGTATGTGGGATACATGTAGACCCGAACGCAGGTTACGCAAAGGTGGTTAATGGTCATCTTCACCGGTTTTGTTCACGCAAATGTCTGGACAGGTTTGAGCAGGACTCGAACCGCTACCTAACCACTTCATCCAATGGAGGCAGCGCATGAGCCGTGGCCTGCCACTGCTTGCGATTGGGCACGCCAGCAGCATCACGCTCGCTGTGACGTTTTCCTTGTGCGTGCTGTTCGATGTGCTGTTGCCAGAGCACGCCATGTATCAGGTTTGGCTCAAATTGCTTCCAGGCTTCGAGTGGCTCAGTTGGGAAAGCTTTCTCCTGGGCTTGGCGGAAAGCTATGGGTATGGGTGGTACTTCACGCTGATCTGGGTGCCGATCTACAACCATTTCGCATCTCGAACTGCACAGGAGAAATAACGGTGAGATTACAAATTACCTCCCTGCTGATTGGCGCATCGCTTTCATTTGGCGTGCTGGCGGATCCAATGGCGCACGCCGGGCCATCTTCTAGCGGCAAATGTCTCCAGGACCAACTGCAGGAGCTTCATGTTCAATGGCACGCACTATTAGCAGAGAAAGAGCCATCTGCGCGGCAACGCATGCTCGATGAGCACCGCAATCAGCTACGAGCGCTATCAGATCGGCGCTCGGACTTGTTGGCAAACCAGCAAGGCAACGGGAAGTGTGCCGACGCCGGCCTGGCGCCACAGCATGACCTGGACAACATACTGGAGATGCACACGATGATGGTGCACATGCTTAACCACAGTGGAAACTAAAGCAGGACCCAAGCCCATGAATACGAATACTCCACGGACATCCGTTATTGCGTTAACACTGCTCACGGTTTTGATTCTGTCACCTTTATCGAGCGCCTCAACCTACATCTGGAAGAAAAACACTGACAGCTACCGGATTTACATAGAGGTTGTGCCGGCAGAACTTGTGCAAACCCAACCGAGGCTCTGGGACAAGGACAAAAAGCTTCACCAGGTTGATGTTGGCGAGGCATCGGGCCTATCCCATGTTCTGGTTTGGGTGTACCGCAAGCCGGGCAATAGCAAAGCAGTGGATGTCACCGTGATCGCTGAAGTCGACTCTGAGCAAGGCGGCAAGGTGGAGAAGCCCTTGGAGAAAATGCGACAAATGCCGGGTGTTGTATACGGCAACATCTTCCGCGTTCACCAAGCGCAGGAACACACAATGCGCCTGAAAGTGTACAGCCCCAATGCACCAGGATTTGAAGAAGCGGTGTTCCGTCACGTCGGTTACTAGCTTGGGTGACAAGATGTATCCCGGCAGTTATGGGACTGTAAGCCAGAACTGTTACCCAGTGTTACAAAACCCATGTCCGGAGCAACATTCGGGATACACGAAAGCGCTTAAATAACCATCAGGTACTTTGCCAACAATTAATCGAGGCAGCTGATGGGGAAAGTAAAAATAGTGGATAGGGAGGAAGCCGAACAGGTTGTTGAGCGTTGCTTTCATACGACGGTACCTGATGCGTTTGAACTGCAGGATTTTATTCCGCGTATGACAGCAAGTGACGGCATTGTTGCTGTGGAAGTCGATTTCAAGAATGCGCTTGCAAGAATTCGTTACGACGTGTCGATATTGGACTATCTGGCCGTGCAGGAAATGTTAGCCAGCCTGGGAGTGCCGTGCGAGCCGGGGATGTGTTGCCAGTGGCGAAGCGAACACTTGGCCAGATTGGATCGCGAGCTTGTCCAAAACCTTCGTAGATCCGGTCAGCGTTTGCCCGACTCCTCGAAGCCCCAGCTTCCCCCATCCGCCAGATGAAGGCGATTCTTATGTGGAAAACCATCCTGTTTCTTTCGAGCCTGCTCATTGCCTTCAGTTCGTGGGCAGATCCTGCCACTGCTGAACGCATCTACATGCGTACTTGTATTGCTTGTCACGGTGCCGATGGAGCTGGCGGAATGCCCGGGGTGAGTGACTTAACAGATCCAGCCGGTGCATTGAAAAAAAGCGACCAGGAACTCTTTGACGCGATCCGAAATGGCGTCAGTCCATCGCCGGGTGGAACTGTCATGCCGCCAAACGGAGGCAATCAAGATCTTACAGATACCGAGGTATACAGCCTCGTTCATTACCTTCGGACGACCTTTGGCAGTACCGAAGATGTCGCAACACACACGCTTGGAGATGAGAAATGAAAACCATGAGAAAGCCACTGATCGTGGCGATTTTGTTTGGAGGACTATCGCAGGGAGTGATCGCTGCGCCGACGGTCTATATCCCGTTGGGATCGGCAAATAGCGTGATCGCGGTGGATGCGGCAAACGACACCATTACCCAGACATACTCGGGTGTGGCGAATCCCCACGGGCTTGTCGCGACCCCTGACGGTGAGTACCTGATCGCTGGTAGCCTGCAGGAGAGGCCGCCACAGAAAGGTGCTACGGCGGGCAAGCCCAACAGTGATCTGTTTATTGTACATCCTGCGCATGGCCATGTCATGGCGACTGTGGCGGTGGATGGATGGACTCATCACCAGGCTATAACCCCCGATGGCCGTTATGTGCTCTCCACACACCCCACCCGGGGTGGTATCAGCGTACTGGATGTGAACAGCAACCAGATTGTTAAAACACTGACAACCGGACCGTCCCCGAACTACACGTTGATCACGGACGATGCGAAAAAGGCATTTGTCAGCAATAGCGGCAACGGAACCATCAGCGAAATAGATTTGGCCTCCTGGGAAGTGCTCCGGACGCTGGAGGCAGGACCGGCCCCTGAGCACATGGTGTTCTCCCGGGACAGATCGATGATCTACATCACCAACCCGCGAGCCGGAACTGTCTCAGAAGTTTCTATCGAAAGCGGCAAAGTCACACGCACTTTCACGGTTGGGCGCAGCGTTCACGGGCTGGATGTCGGAGATGATGGGGTCACCTTGTTCGCCAGTTCAAAGAAGGACAACAAACTCGTTGCGCTGAACATTCGGTCTGGAGAGGCACGCAGTATCGAGTTAGGCCCGGCGCCTTACCACCTGAACACGATAACCGGGACAGGCAAGGTGTACGTGTCCAGCCGCAATCAACCCTCTATTTGGGTTGTTGATCAGGAAAGCCTGAGTGTTGTTGGCGAAATAGCGTTACCCGGAGGCGAAGGCCATCAGATGGCAATCGTCAATTGAGGCAGGTGACAGGCAGCGCTCCTCCATTCGCGGGGGGCGCTCGAAGTACAAAGAATCAGGAGTAGATTGATGGACCGCCGTACCTTCTTGAAGGTGTCTGCACTAGGCGCCGGGGTGGCAATAGCCCCCATGATGTTACTGAATAGAGGTGGCGCGTTAGCGGCGCCCATTAACTTCGATGCGCCCCTGAGTGTGCCGCCGCTTCTGGAGGGTCGAATCGAACAACATAAACGGGTGTTCGAGCTAAGCCTGCAGAATGGCTCGAGTGAGTTTGTGCCCGGGTACCAGACGCCGACATTCGGTATTAACGGAGCATACCTTGGGCCGGTCATACGTGCCAGGAAAGGGGATCGCGTCGCTATCTCGGTACGAAATCAATTGGGGGAACCTTCAACACTGCATTGGCATGGTGTGAAGCTGCCCGGAGATATGGACGGCGGGCCTCACCAAGTTATCGCGCCGGGCGAGATATGGCGACCTGAGTTCATGATCGACCAACCCGCTTCGATGCAGTGGTATCACTCACATGCCTGGCATCGTACGGGAGAGCAGGTCTTCAAAGGGTTAGCCGGTCTATTCATCATCGATGACGACCAGAGTGATGGACTTGGGCTACCCAATGAATACGGAGTCGACGATATACCGTTGGTACTGCAGGACCGAAGTTTCAACCGGGATGGGAGTTTTCGCTATGTCGCCGGTATGCATCAGCGAATGGCGGGGCTGCTTGGCAATGTCATGCTGGTGAACGGCACGGTTGGGCCGCACCTGCATACGTCGAAAACAAGGACTCGATTCAGGATCCTCAATGGATCCAATGCGCGGATCTACAACCTGGCATTTGACGATCAAAGGCCGTTTCAACAGATCGCTTCAGATGGTGGATTGCTGGCAGAACCGGTGACCCTATCAAGAATTCGCTTGGCGCCGGGTGAGCGAGCAGAACTCGTTGTGGACATCAAGGGCGGTGAAGAGGTGTTTCTACAACACCAGCCGATGTCATTACCAGGGGGTGGGATGATGATGGCGATGACAGCAGGCATTGATGCCGCTGCATTCGATATTCTTCGTATTACCTCTTCCGCTACGGATGTTTCTGGGTTGCCCGCATTACCGAGGCGTTTGGCAACGCTGCCACCGCTGCCTTCTTCGCCACGCGGCGTTAGCCGACAGTTTGTTCTGGATACCCAGATGATGGTGGGCTCAACCATCAACGGAAAGCAGATGAATCTGCAACGAATCGATCACAAGGTTGTTTTGGGCGAGGAAGAGGTGTGGGAGTTCGTCAATCGATCGCCCATGCCGCACCCGATGCACATCCATGGCGTGCAGTTTCGAGTGCTGAGTCGCAATGGGCACCTTCCCGCTAAGAATGAACAAGGCATCAAAGACACCGTGTTGATCCACTCGGATGAGGTGGTTCGAATACTGGCGAGCTTTGATCACCCTGCCAGTTCCCGCTTTCCGTACATGTTCCACTGCCACAACCTCGAGCATGAGGACGGCGGCATGATGGGGCAATTTACCGTGGAGCATTTGGCGTAGCCGGAGATGATTTCCCTGGAGTCGCCAGCCTCCCCAATTCGCGCTTCTGTCGACCCGCGTATTCAAAGTAGGGGACCGAGTGGAGTCGGCCCCGCCACGCGGGGATTCAATAGCAGCCCGGGTCGGGAAATGTTGAACGAGTCGTTAATAAATTTCTTGATTCGTTAAATGGCGCTCGCTCCACAAGCCTTTGTCTGTCACATGGAGACACCTGTAGAGCATGGCTTTTGTTGGTGATTCTCAATATGGCGTGATTCGTGCAGCGCAGCTGTATCAGCGCGGTGCGCTACACCGACATCGCGACGAACGATCGTAAGTGTCTGGGTTACGGGAGCACAGCATGCTTCATACATTCAGCTTGTTGGGATTGGCCCTATGGCTACTGGTGGCGCTGGTGTTCGTGGGTTTCCTGGTGGTGTTTTTAAGAAGGTGACGCCGCATGTGGTGGCTCGACCCTTCGTAAAGTAACGAGGTGAAACAGTGCATAAGGATCCGGTTTGTGGAATGGAGGTTCGCCAGGAGTCAGCCCCACAGGCTGAGCATGAGGGCGTCACTTACTACTTCTGTAGTCAGAGCTGCCAGACGAAGTTTCAGTCCAGTCCCTCGGACTGGATAGGGCAGGGCAGTCCGGCAGAAATGGCGACTGTATCGGACGAAACCGGGCATCCCAGGCGTCACCCTTCGATTGTGCAATCGAGCGGTGGAATGACGGACGCTGAATATACCTGCCCCATGCATCCGGAGGTGCGACAGGTCGGGCCGGGAAGTTGTCCCAAGTGCGGTATGGCACTAGAGCCAGTTGAAGTCCCGTTGGCGGAACGCACCGAGTACGTTTGCCCGATGCACCCGGAGGTGGCCAAGGGTCAGCCCGGCAGCTGCCCGAAGTGTGGCATGGCTTTGGAGCCTCGTAATGTGGAAGCGACCGAAGACGACAGCGAGTTGCAGGACATGGGCCGTCGTTTTTGGATAAGCGCAGTTTTGGCGATTCCGGTGTTTTTCAGCGCGATGGCGGCAGAGTTTTGGCCGGAACAGATGGCACAGGTCATTGCCCCGCCGGTACGCCAGTGGATTGAAATGCTGTTGGCAACGCCTGTCGTCATTTGGGGTGGTTGGATCTTTTATGTGCGGGCCGTGCAATCGGTGTTAACGCGAAGCCTCAACATGTTTACCCTGATTGGCCTGGGCGTGTCGGTGGCGTGGGGTTACAGCGTTGTGGGGATTCTGCTGCCTGGCATCTTCCCCTCGTCCGTGCTGAATGCCATGGGGGTCGTGCCGGTTTACTTTGAGGCGGCGGCGGTCATCACCACGCTGGTGCTACTCGGCCAAGTGCTCGAGTTGCGGGCGCGAAGCCAAACCAACGCTGCGATCAAGCTACTGTTGGGTTTGGCACCAAAGGTCGCGCGCCTGGTGGCTCCCGACGGTACCGAGCAGGATATCCCCCTTGAACACGTCAAGCCTGGGGACACACTGCGCATTCGCCCGGGAGAGAAGGTCCCGGTGGATGGCGGGGTGACCGAGGGTGACAGCAGTGTCGATGAATCGATGGTCACCGGAGAACCTGTCCCGGTACACAAGGTGCCCGGTGACCGCCTGATCGGTGCAACCGTGAACGGCACTGGCAGTCTGCTGATGCGAGCCGACAAAGTCGGCGCAGATACCCTGTTGGCGCAGATCATCCAGATGGTGGCTGAGGCGCAGCGCTCGCGCGCACCGATTCAGAAATTGGTTGATGTGGTCTCTGGCTATTTTGTCCCGGCGGTCGTTGTCGTCGCCATACTCACTTTCGGCATATGGTGGGCCTGGGGTCCGGAACCGCGCTTGGCGTTTGCGGTTATCAATGCAGTGGCGGTGTTGATTATCGCCTGTCCTTGCGCGCTAGGTCTGGCAACCCCGATGTCGATCATGGTGGGTACGGGCCGTGGCGCGACGATGGGCGTGTTGTTCAAGAATGCCGAAGCACTGGAGGTGATGCGTAAAGTCGACACGCTGGTCGTGGACAAAACCGGCACCCTCACCGAGGGCAGACCGGAGTTGGTGAGTGTTGTTCCCGTGTCGGGCACCGACGAAGCAACGTTGCTGCAGCTTGCCGGTAGCCTGGAGTTGGCCAGCGAGCACCCGCTGGCGGCATCCATCGTGAAGGGAGCTGAGGCTCGGGGTGTGCGGCTGGTTAAACCCCAAAACTTTTCCTCGATCACTGGCCGCGGTGTGATCGGCGAAGTGGAGGGTAGTCGGGTCGGGCTCGGTAACCGTGCGCTACTCGAAGCGGAAGGTATTGATCCCGGCGAATGGGATCAGCACTCCGATGAGTTGAGGGAAGAAGGCCAAACGGTGATGTACCTGGTGGTCGGTGGACAAATCGCTGGACTACTTGGTGTCGCTGATCCGATCAAGAATTCGACCGCCGAGGCCCTTGAAGTGCTACACGGAGAAGACGTGCAAGTGGTCATGCTGACTGGCGACAATCGCAAGACGGCCGAAGCGGTGGCGAGGCAACTGGGAATAGACCAAGTCCATGCCGAAGTGTTGCCGGAGCAGAAAGGCGAATTGGTCAAACAGCTGCAGTCTGCAGGACGCATCGTGGCGATGGCCGGTGATGGTATCAATGACGCCCCGGCGCTGGCCCAGGCCCACGTTGGGATCGCGATGGGAACAGGGACCGATGTGGCGATGGAAAGTGCCGGTGTCACACTGGTGAAAGGCGACCTCCGGGGTATTGCCCGGGCAAGGCGACTATCGCATGCGACGATGCGTAACATTCGCCAAAATCTATTCTTTGCCTTTATCTACAACTCACTCGGTGTACCCGTGGCGGCGGGGATCCTTTTTCCGTTCTTTGGGTTGCTGCTCTCGCCCATGATTGCGGCGGCTGCGATGAGCTTCAGCTCGGTATCGGTCATCGTCAACGCACTGCGCCTACGACAGGCGCAGTTGTGAACGCGTGAGCCCGGGGGGCTTTATGCGGTCACCGGCAGTTGCCGGCATCGCGACACTGTTGGCGATGCTCGTGGCATTCGGCTTGGCAAATTCGCCCTGGTATGACGCTTATTGGATGGTTCATCACCTGCCCGTGGTGCTGCAGGTGGGTTCGTTTGTCATCGACAAGCCATTGATCCTCTGGATTAACGATGGATTGATGGTGTTCTTCTTTTTGCTCATTGCGCTGGAGCTGAAGGGAGAGATTCTGCAAGGACAGCTCTCGCAACCTGGACAATTGGCCGGCCCCGCGTTTGCCGCACTGGGGGGCATGTTGGCACCTGCGCTGATCTATGCCGGACTTAACGCCAATGATGACCTCGCATGCGGGGGTGGGCGATACCGACCGCTACGGATACGGTGCTCGCACTGACCATTCTGGCTCTATTGGGTGATCGGGTACCTGTTTCACTGAAAGTGTTTCTGACGGCCCTGGCGATATTCGATGACCTCGGGGCCATACTGATCATCGCGGCGTTCTACACTGATCACATATCCCTATTGTCCCTTGGACTGGCAATAGGCGGTGTGGTGCTGCTTGGCCTGTTGAAGTCGAAGCATGCATCCAACAGGATTGTACTGACGATTGAAGTGCGCGGGCGGCAGCCCTTGGCCGCGAAATTCGACGTCTATGCACCCCGTTGAGTAGAGGGTTTCTGGCAGGGTAGGGCAGGCCAGTACTCCGGTATGAGAATCCCAGGAGCTTAAGAAGTGAGTACGCCCCGGTGCAGAATCTGCAACGGGGCGGTATTGACGTGTTGAATAGATGCTAGCGAACCGGGGTTGATCCGCCTTCTATTTGATCGAGACGGGCTTCGATCCGGTCCAGGCGGTCGAGCACTTGCTGGTGGCGCTGCATCATCATCTCGCGCATTCTTCCCATCAGGGGCATGCCTTCCTGGCCGGGGCCATTCCCGTGCATCATGCTCATCATGCCGGGACCTTTTCCCATGCCCTGATGATAACCTGGCCCCATGCCCTGCATCATGCCTGGGCCGCCTTGCATGCCTCTTCCCATCATCGGCATCCCTTGCTGATAACCAGGGTCCATGCCCTGCATCATCGGGCCACCCCGCATGTAACCGGGACCCCGCTGCATACCGCTTCCCATCATCGGGCCGCCTTGCATGTAACCGGGGCCCATATTTCGCATCATGCCGGGACTTCCCTGTATAGGCCCTTCGCCCATGCCCTGCATCATGCCGGGGCCCCGCTGCATATTCCCGCCCATCATGGCGCCGCCCGGGTAAGGGCCTGCACCCATGCCGCGCATCATGCCCGGGCCACCGGGCATGCTCATTGAACCAGGGCCAGGCATGGGAGCAGTCGTTTCCGGGGGCGGCGCAACCTCTTCGGCAGTGCCGGTCGCCGGATTCGCAAAGGCCGTCGTCAGGCTCATTCCCATAGCCAGCGCTACGCTGGCGGCTAAAATCGTCGATTTTGCGTTCATTTGTCTTCTCCAGGGTTGTTGCAGAAATTCGGCATTGCCTGCTCGAGACGGTTGTCTGTCCAGGCTGATTGCCGTGCCCTTAATTCGACGCCAGCCACGTAACCCTTCCATGTCGATTTCTTCGTTTTTTGTAACACCGTGTAACTGCCTTGGGCATCGATTGTCACGCTATAACGATTGCCGGTAATCTGACCAAATACGGATTAAGGAAGATTTGAGGGCTTTCCGGAGGACCTTTGTTTTTAGCAGTGTTACAAACCGTTACCGAACTTGGATTCAGCAACAGTTATGGTGGGGTGAATTGTGGGAGGTTTCCCAGGTAAGCCATGTCTTCAAATATTCACCTTCTAGTCGTCGATGATGACCAGGATATTCGGGAGTTGCTGCAAGAGTACTTGCAGCACAACGGGTACCGTGTGTCTGTGGCAGAGGATGGCAAAGGCATGTGGCGGGTTCTGGACAAGGAACACATCGACCTGGTGGTGCTCGATATCATGCTGCCAGGCGATGACGGACTGACGTTATGCCGCCAGTTGCGTGCAAGTTCTGCGCTGCCGGTGATTATGCTCACCGCACTGGGAGATGAGACTGACCGGATAGTGGGCCTGGAGCTGGGTGCGGACGATTATCTGGCAAAACCCTTCAATCCCCGTGAGTTGTTGGCTCGGGTCCGTGGGGTGCTTCGGCGCGCTGGTGGCGATGTCGGGGAAATGCAGACCTTACGCTTTGCAGACTGGACCATTGACCGCAACGCCCATCACCTGGTCTCGCCACAGGGGGTGGTCGTCAATCTCAGTAGTGGGGAGTACCGTCTCCTGGATGCCTTTCTCTCGCATCCGAACCGGGTGCTCAGTCGGGATCAATTGATGGAAATCCTGCAGGGGCGAGATTGGGGGCCATTCGATCGCAGCATCGATGTCCAGGTGAGTCGACTCCGTCGACGACTCAAGGGTGATGGGAAAGGGCCAGACATGATTAAGACCGTGCGGGGTGAAGGCTATATGTTCACCGCGAAGGTCTCCCGGGTGAAACTGTGACCTTAAGACCCCGGTCGTTGTGGGGACGGCTGACACTGTTGCTGCTCGGTGTGTTACTCGTCGCTCAGATGCTGAGTGCAGCTTTGCACTTTCGTGATCGTGGTGAGGTGTTGAAACATGCAACCGGATACAACTCGGCGCAGCGGATAGCCGGAATGGTCAGGGTCCTGGACGGCTTGACGCCAGAACAGCGCAAATCAGTTGTTGCCGAGCTGGACCTCCCGCCCTTGCGTGTGCGCCTTAGCGAGAAGCCCCAAAAGCTGCCGGACAGCAGTCATGAATCACCCCGGGCAGAGTTGTTCCACCAGCTGTTGCACCTCCGCCTGGGCCGAGACCGGCCGATCACCCTGTATATGCCCAATGTGCCGTCGGAGGTACAAGGCGAGGGCAGCCACCCTTGGACACTACCTGCCGGTGCGCCACCACCCATGCGGCACATGATGATGCGGCACCGGGGCGCTCCGATATCCGGATATAGCTTCATTATTCAAATTGAGCTGGCAGGTGGACAGTGGGCTGGTTTCGCTTACCACCTGCCGGAAGAGCTGGCGGCCTGGCCTTGGGACCTGCTGGTGGGCCTCTTGATTCTGTTGGCTGCCGTACTGCTGGTGAGCTTCTTCGCCGTTCGATGGTTGACCCGTCCGCTCTCCGAATTATCCGAGGCGGCAGATCAGCTGGGAAAAGACATCCGTCATGCCCCGTTGGAAGAAAAAGGGCCGACAGAGGTGCGAAGGGCCGCACATGCTTTCAATACCATGCAGCAGCGCCTGGCGCGCTTTGTGGAAGAGCGCACCCGGATTCTTGCCGCCGTTTCGCATGACCTGAAAACGCCGATCACCCGGATGCGATTGCGGGCCGACAAGATTGAGGATCCAGCGCTACGCGGTAAATTCGAACACGACCTGCAGGAAATGCAGACCTTGGTGCAGTCGAGTCTCGACTTCATGCGCGGCATGGCGCTGCAGGAAAAGACTCAGCCCCTGGATATCAATGCGCTTTTGGATAGCTTGACCGAGGATGCCCAGGATATGGGTTCCAACGTTGAGATATCCGGTGAGGCCCTTGGGCCCTATCCCTGTAAACCACTCGCTATCAAGCGATGTCTGAGCAACCTGCTGGATAATGCTGTGCGATACGGCGGTGGTGCGAAGGTCCGGATCGACGATACATTGTCATTGCTGACCATCACTATCGATGATGATGGCCCGGGTCTACCCGAAGACCTGGTGGAAAAGGTTTTCGAGCCGTTCTTCCGTGCCGAGCCTTCCCGCAACACGAAAACTGGTGGAACAGGCCTGGGCTTGAGCATCGCCCGTAATATCGTGCGGGGCCATGGTGGCGAACTCGTATTGAAGAACCGGCCCCTGGGCGGACTGGAAGCAGTGGTTTCGCTACCCCGATAAGTCAGAGAATTCATGGGGTTACTGTTGTTACAAACTGTTACTAACCATGTGCTGGCAGATCCGTGATTTGTTGATAGGCTTACCTACATGCATGGTCTGAGCCACAAGCTGCTGTCTATCTTTCTCACGGTGCTGGTCGCTGTGGCGCCGATGGGTAGCGCCTTTGCATCAGCGCTGTCACCTGAACAGGGTGGGGCGGACATGTCCATGCAGTCAGATGCATCTGCCATCCGATGCCAGTGTTGCGTCGGACGATGCGGCTCAGGCAGCCTGCGAGCATTGCAACACCGATTGCTGTATTCAAGGCAGTTGCAGCAGTGCCTCCTGCGGGTCCTGCGCCACACCGATTGCGGTGAGCTACGTATCCTCTATTCCCCTTTCTCACGCGAGTTATGCCACGCCAGCATCCTTGGTCGAGCTTGCCCGCGTCTCAGGGTCGCCTTTCCGCCCACCCCGGGCCTGATTCCTTTCTCACGGTTATTGCTGTCCGTTTCCGGACAGTTGGTTAACACGTGCGCTGTTCTCAAACTCTATTGGGCGCACGCTTGAAAGGAAATGTCTTCACATGTCAGAGATTATTCTGCCTTCCAGGGATGGCGTGTGCCTGTCACGCCGTCGATTTGTCCAGGGCCTTGCTGCAGGTGGTAGCCTGCTGGGCCTCGGTGTTGCACCCACGCTCAGCCGCGCCGAGCAGGCCCGTCTGCGAACCGGTCCGGAGGTCATCAAAGCCGCCCATTTCGACCTGACTTACAGTCCCACCAAGGTCAACTTTACCGGCAAAGAAAAAATTGCCACAGCGATCAATGGCTCGGTGCCTGCACCGGTGTTGCGCTGGAAAGAGGGTGAAACGGTCACCCTGCGGGTCAATAACCAACTGGCCGACGATACCTCGATTCATTGGCACGGCATCATCCTGCCACCGGACCAGGACGGTGTGCCGGGGATCAGTTTCGGCGGGATCAAGCCCGGCGAGAGCTTCACCTACCGTTTTCCGATTACCCAGGCCGGCACCTACTGGTACCACAGTCATTCGGGTTTCCAGGAGCAGACCGGCGCCTATGGCGCGATCGTCATCGACCCGATCGAGCCGGAGCCGTTCAGTTACGACCGTGACTACGTGGTCATGCTCTCGGACTGGAGCGACGAAGACCCCAACAACATCTTCGCCAAGCTGAAGAAGATGTCGCACTACTACAACTTCCGTGAGCGCACGGTCGGCGAGGCAATGGCCGAGATCAAGGAGCAGGGATGGGGTGGCTTTCGCGCCAACCGCAACATGTGGGACGAGATGCGTATGTCAGACCGTGACATCTCGGATGTCACCGGCTACACCTACACATTCCTGATGAATGGCGTAACGCCTGCCGAAGGCTGGATGGGCCTGTTCAAGCGTGGCGAGAAAGTTCGCCTGCGCTTCGTGAATGCCGCAGCGATGACCTTCTTCGACGTGCGCATCCCTGGTCTGAAGATGACCGTGGTCGCCACCGATGGCCAGAACATTGAGCCGGTCAGCGTGGACGAGTTCCGCATTGGTGTGGCGGAGACCTACGACGTGATTGTCGAGCCCAAGGCGGATATGGCCTACAGCGTGTTCGCCCAGGCCATCGACCGCAGTGGTTATGCGCGCGGCACCCTGACCCCTGATCCCTCGCTTATCGCCGAGGTTCCGCCGATGGACGAGGCACCGATCCTGACCCACGGCGACATGGGTATGGACATGTCGATGATGGATCACAGTGGTCACAACATGGCTGGCATGGACCACTCAAAAATGGGTGGCATGGATCATAGTCAGCACAACATGGGGTCCATGGACCATAGCCAACACAACATGGGTGCGATGGATCACAGCCAGCACAACATGGCGGGTATGGATCACAGCGGGCACAACATGGCACCCAGCCGCCGCAACAAGATGCCGATGGGGTCCGGGCCGGCGGGTTTCGGTAGCAATCGCCCTATCGTCCACGCAGACACCGAGTATGGCCCGCACATCGATATGCGCGCGGATGGTGCCCAGTACCGGCTGGATGACCCGGGTGTAGGCCTGCGCGGAAACGGCCGTCGCGTCCTGACCTACGCCGACATCTTTAACCTCAACCCAACCCATGACCCGAGAGAACCCGGGCGCGAAATCGATCTTCACCTGACCGGCAACATGGCCCGCTATATGTGGTCGATGAACGGGGTGAAGTTTGCCGATGCCGAACCACTGAACCTGAAGTATGGCGAGCGTGTCCGTATCAATCTGGTCAACGACACCATGATGAATCACCCGATTCACCTGCACGGTATGTGGAGCGATCTTGAGACCGGTGATCCTGACCGGATACCGCGCAAGCACACCATCACGGTGCAGCCAGGAGCACGTATCAGCTACCTGGTCAGCGCGGATGCGAAGGGTAGTTGGGCTTACCACTGCCACCTGATCTATCACATGGCGGGCATGTTCCGCAAAGTTACGGTGAGCTGAGGGATGAACATGATGAAACAGAAGAAAACTCTCGTGGCCTACCTGGCGGCATTGGCCACCTTTGGTCAGGCACAAGCGGCAATGGGTGACGACCCCATACTCACCATGGTGATGATTGATCAGTTTGAGTATCGCTCTACTGACGGTCCCGATCCGTTGGTGCTGGAGGCCGATGCGTGGATCGGTAAGGACCTGCACAAGGCCTGGTTCAAGATCGATGCGGAAAAGGTCGACGGCGACCTCGAAGAACTGGAAGTGCAGGCACTGTATAGCCGGGCGGTCGCGCCGTTCTGGGATGTCCAGGTTGGTCTGCGGCACGACGCCAAGCCGGAACCTGATCAGACCTGGGCTGCTTTTGGCATCAAAGGCCTGGCCCCTTACTGGTTTGAGGTCGACGCAGCGGCCTTCGTGAACGAAGACAAACAAGTCAATGTGCGCCTATCCGCGGAATACGAATGGATGTTCACTCAGAGGGTCGTGCTGTCGCCGGAATTAGAGGTCAATCTCTATAGCAAGGATGACCGGGCTCGAGATATCGGAGCGGGCCTTGCCGACATGCAGGCAGGTTTGCGTCTTCGCTATGAGGTGAAGCGTGAATTTGCGCCGTACCTCGGGATCAACTGGAACCGCAAGCTCGGAGAGACCGCGGGGTTGGCACGTAGCGCTGGTGAAACGGTCGATGACCTGCAGATCGTCGTTGGCCTGCGGGCTTGGTTCTGAAAAACCAATTGAAGAAGCAAACTGAGAGTCCGGGAATTGACTCGGGAACACAGCTTGAAAGGTGACTGCCATGTATGAAGGACACGGTTTTTTCGGATGGGGTTTCATGTGGATTTTCTGGTTGCTGCTGATTCTCGTCATCGCGTGGGCGGTAAAAGCCGGCATGAGCGGCGGCGGACCATCAAACGGCAGGCGGTCACCGATGGAAATACTCAAGGAACGCTATGCGAAGGGCGAGATTGATCACGAGACCTTTGAGCGAATGAAGAAGGACCTGGAATAGGGTGACTCAGAGCAGGTCGCACTCAAGCAGGATGCCGTCCTGCAGGCGGATTTGCGTCTACGCTAAGGAGTGAGACGAAGGGTTGCACCACACATCGGATTTAACCGGAAGCGCAAGCCCGACGAATGGCCGGGTTTGCACATATCACCGCCAAAACAGTCAATGGCGTAGTCGATCCTTGGCTTGCGGACATCGTTTTGATAGGAGGAGGGCACACTGTTATGCGTATCGCCAACCTGATCGGCACCTTGGGGCTTTACCTCGCCTCGGGGGCGCTTCTGGCCCACACACCGCCAGACCACGCGCGGGTGTTTTTTATCGGTCTCGAAGATGGCGCCGTGGTCAGCAGTCCCTTCAAGGTGCAATTCGGCATCGAAGGCTTCGGGATCACTGCAGCAGGCACCACCGGGAAGATCCGTCACACCGCAGGACACCACCACCTATTGGTTGACCTGGAGAATCTACCGGACCTCGATGAACCGATTCCACATGACGCCCAGCACCTGCATTTCGATGGCGGTGAAACCGAGGCAGTGATCGAACTGCCACCAGGGCCGCATACCCTGCAGCTATTGCTCGGTGATGAAGACCACGAGCCCCAGGACCCGGCCCTGTTCTCTGAGCGCATCACGATCACCGTGCAATGAGACGATCATGGAGACAATTCAATGTTCAAACCCGTCCTGATCTCCCTCCTTGCACTGCTGACCGCGGCTTGTGGCGGCGATTCAGAGGAAGCGGAACGTCCAGGAAAGAATGTTTCGCTGCCGGTTGACAGACCGGTCGTTACGTCGCGCTGGTTTACGCAAGCCCAGGTGCGGGCAGGGGCCTTGCTGTTCGGGGAGAACTGCGCCGGCTGTCACGGCCCCGAGGCCAGCGGGACGCCCAACTGGCAGCAACGGGATGCCGAGGGGCGCCTGCCGCCGCCACCACTCGACGGTACAGCACATGCCTGGCATCACCCGCGTAGTGTCCTGCGACGCGTGGTCCGTGAAGGCGGCCAGAAGCTCGGCGGCAGCATGCCCGGATTCCAGGAAAAGCTATCGCCTGAACAGATCGACCAGGTGATCGCCTGGGTTCAGTCGAACTGGAACGAGGAAATCTACCAGCGCTGGCAAAAAATCGATCAGGAATCGCGTGGATCGAGATAAGGAGAATAGAGATGACGAAACGTCATAAGAAGGCAAAAGCAGACAATCCCGAGAGTAAGGAAACCAGGGTCGATCGTTCTCAAAAGGGACCCTGGGTGCTGGGCTTGTCGTTAGCGGTCATTGCCGCCGTCGGCGTGATTGCAATAGATCGAGACAGCGTAGCGGCAGATATGGTGGTTTACAAAGACCCCAACTGCGGCTGCTGCGGCAAGTGGATCGAACACATGGAAAAGGCAGGCTTCGACGTGGAGGTCCGCAACCAGCGTGACGTCAACCCGATCAAGACCGCCCAGGGTGTCCCGAGGAACATGCGGTCCTGCCATACCGCGGTTGTCGAAGGCTACTTCATCGAAGGGCATGTTCCCGCGCAGGATGTAAGAAACCTTCTGGTGCGCAAACCATCGATCAAAGGACTCGCGGTTCCCGGTATGCCCGTGGGTTCGCCGGGGATGGAAGTACCCGGAAGAGAACCCGTGAAGTACACGGTGTATGCCATCGGATCCGACGGCCGAAGGACTTCCTTTGCGGAGCATTAAGACCGGGGTATCTACACACCCAAAAGCCTTGTTCCCGAATAAACGAAACCCTCCGGAATTAAACACCAAGACCCAATAGGTTATCCCAGAAACGGGACACTTCGGCGTTCGGCGCCGCACGCGCAATCCGCAGCACTCTCGAGGCAACACGCTGCAACTCAAGCAGTTTCGCAATAGTTCGAGAATATCCGTTTGAGTCGCCGAGTTGGAACTGGCCCTGGTTACACGCTGTTACAAAAGTGCCTTAAGGCGCAATGTCCCTGATACGTCATTCTCCTTAACTGAACACAAGGGAAATCGGATGGCCGTTTTCCATTCATATGACGAGAGCGACGATGAACACAGCCATGAAATCACTGGTTGTCGTTACAGGACTGCTGGGTGCAGGCGTACTCCTGACCTATGGCTTACACCACTCGGGAGGCGGGTTCTACGGGCATCACGCCACGGGATTCCATAGTCCGGGGATGGGCTACGGTGCCGCGATGTGGAGCACAGCACATATCGAAGCCCGCCTGGCCACAGTCAAGCAGGATCTGGCAATCACGCCAGATCAGGAAGGTCCGTGGAATGCGTTTGCCTCGCAGCTAACAGCACATGCGCAAAAGTCGCGCACCCTACACGAGAAAACCAGGCTTGGCGGTTTTTCCCAAACCTTCAGTGACCATACCAGCGCCATGGCGTCGCATTGGGAGCAGAGAGCCGCCGTGCATCAGGCGGCGCAGGATCTGATTTCCGTAATAAACGACTCGCAGCGATCGAAAATCGACCAGCCATTCGATTTTTATCTGCGAGGGGCCTACTAGTTGTAAAAAGCGATGCCGGAAGGAAGCGCCGGTGCCACAAGGGAGGTAATGGCGAATGAACCAGGCAATACCTAATCAAGCGGGTGAACCGGAAACACGAGTTAGTCGATCATTCGATATTTCAGTTCCCAAACCAAATAATCTTGACGAGGAATATGAAACTATCGGTGAGTTGCCTGATGTGTTGGAAGTAACCGTCACTTCGGATAGAACCCGGTTACGGGTCTCGTACGACGTTCGTGCAACCACGGCAGGTGATATCCAAAAGGTCCTGGATGCTACCAACCTGGCCGCACCTGCCAGTTTTTGGCGCAGGATGCGGATAACATGGCTGAATACCTTGGATGTTAATCGTCGCGACAATGCGGCACATCGGCCAACATGTTGCTCCAAACCTCCCCCTGGCGCAGGAGTAGGGCGTCATCATCCAGGAGTAGGGCGTCATCATCAACGATAAAAGGACGCAATTGCCGTTCTGTGGGCCGCGACACCCAGACCGCCCGGAAATATCTTTCACCGAATCCCCGACCCAGGATCTGCCACACCGACTTCTCGCGAAACTCGGCCGGGTGTTTCAGCGCATCTGTTACTGAGTTGTATATCTGGCAAGCGGCTTCCCGGGATCACGCGCCTGGCAGAAAGGGCGTGTTACGCAGCGTTACAAAAATCACCTGCATAGCAACATTCGGGATACATGAAAGCACTTAAATACCCATCAGGCCCATTGCCAAGGATCAATTGAGGCCGCTTGATGGGAAAGAGGATGACTCAGGTGTGGAAAATCGCTTTGATACTTATCAGCCTTCTCACCGCTCTTAACTCGCGGGGGGAGATGGTGTCCGATGTTGAAAGCATATACATGGGGAGTTGTATTGCCTGTCACGGTTCCGATGGCACCGGCGCCATGCCAGGCGTCCATGATCTAACGGACCCCAACGGCGCTCTGAAAAAGAGCGATCAGGAGCTGTTTGCGGTGATCCGGCAGGGAATCGATTCATCATCGGGCGGTATCGTTATGCCGCCAAACGGTGGCAACAAAAACCTGACGGACGCGGAGATTTCTGGACTCGTTCGTTACCTGCGCACCACCTTCGGAAGCAACGAGTTAGGCCCTAAGCCCAACATCGGAGATTAGAAATGAAGTGCATGAAAAAGAGACTGGTTTTGACAATTCTGATCGGCGGCATATCACAGGCACTGATTGCAGCCCCCACGGTATATATCCCCTTGGGTTCGGCGAATAGCGTGATAGCAGTGGATGCGGCAAATGACACGATTACGCAGACTTACCCGGGCGTGACCAATCCACACGGGCTTGTCGCCACACCGGACGGTGAATACCTGATTGCAGGCAGCCTGCAGGAAAGGCCGCCACAGAAAGACGCGCCGGAAGGCAAGCCCAACAGCGATCTTTTTGTGGTCCATCCTGCGCATGGCCACGTAATGGCGACAGTGGCGGTGGATGGGTGGACTCACCATCAGGCCATCACCTCGGATGGTCGATATGTTCTTTCGACACATCCCACCCGTGGTGGTATCAGCGTACTGGATGTAAACAGCAACCAGATTGTAAAAACCCTAGCTACCGGTCCGGCGCCAAATTACACAGTGATCAAGGATGATGCGAAAAAAGCATACGTCAGCAACAGCGGTAACGGGACCATCAGCGAAATAGACCTGGGATCCTGGAAAGTACTCCGCACACTGGATGCCGGTCCAGCTCCTGAACACATGGTTTTCTCCCGGGATGAATCGAAAATCTATGTCACCAATCCGCGCGCTGGCGTGGTGTCCGAAGTATCGATAGCCGACGGAAAAGTCACACGCAGCTTCACTATTGGACGCAGCGTTCACGGTCTGGATATTGGAGATGATGGGGTTACCTTATTCGCCAGCTCAAAGCAGGATAACAAGCTGGTCGCGGTGAATACCCGTTCCGGCGAGGTGCGCAGTATCGAACTGGCGCCGGCTCCTTATCATCTGAACGCAATAAGGGGCACAAACAAAGTCTACGTGTCCAGCCGCAAGGAGCCCAAGATTTGGGTTATCGATCAGGAAAGCCTGAGCGTAGTTGGAGAAATCCCGCTACCGAGCGGAGAAGGGCATCAGATGGCGATCGTTAACTGATCGATGTCACGGTGCAGCGCCCTGTGCCAGTCGTTCCAGCCATCCCACGGGGCATGGCCTGCGCGCATCGCCAGCAAGTCGGGTCGCTTGTGGCCCTTAAATGAGAAAGAGGAATGAGAGATGTTTCATAAAAAAAAGATACGGATCCTGGTACTGGGTGCGTCTTTGATCAGCCCGGGTATATGGGCAGCCGGTTTCCATGATGGCGGTCATTCTGGCGGTGATACAGCAGAGACTGCTTCAGGCCATCCGCATGGCGGTATGCATGCAGATGGGCACGGTCACGCTCAGGGTGGCCATATGGCAAGCGCCGTTGGTTCACAGGGCGATCCGAATAATGTGACACGCACGATCGACGTGGAACTGCTCGACAGCATGCGCTTAACGTTCTCGCCAGCGCTGAACCTGAAGCGAGGGGACGTAGTGCGGTTTGTTGTCCGCAATACCGGGGCCATTCGACATGAATTCTCGATCGGCAGCGCAGCTGAGCAGGACGCGCATCGAGCGATGATGCGCCAGACGCCGGACATGGTGCATAAGGATCCCAATTCGGTCACGCTTGATCCTGGGCAAACACGGGACCTGGTGTGGGCGTTTACCGGAGAAGATCAAGTGGTATTCGCGTGCAACATTCCCGGGCATTCGGAAGCGGGAATGACGACCTCGGTGATATTGGCCGATTGAGATGAAAGGCCCCGAAGGCGGTTGTCTTCGGGGCTTTCGCTTGAGAACAGGACAGTAGCGGCTTCGGACCGGCATCTCGAATTGCGCATAATGTATATTATGTTAAATCGTATCCGGAGGAGAACAGCGGCCGGCCTGAGCACCTGTTCCTGGATAAGTGTTTCAGCGTCCCGTCCCTGCCCCCGAACGACGCCGGGGATCGGTCCTCACAGGAACGGCCCTGACGACGCCGGGATTCAGTTCACTCTGGGTCGGCCATCTCTGGCGCGAGCGCCTGGATAACCAGTCGCATCTGCTCGGGTGGCAGCGGCTGCAGTTCCGCCTTGTCGACCGGTTGATGCTCGTCCTGGGTGACGTCCGTTATTTCGCCACTCGCCGGTTCCGGCGGAAGCAGCACCCGTGCGTACAGGACCGCAGTGGCGATGCAAAGGAGGATCAGGATTGTACGGGCAATGAACATGGTGATCTGACTCCGAAGAAGGCCCGGTCAGCGCGCGGCAGCGCGTGACCCTGTGGGTTTCAACAACGAATGGTATATCCAAGCCAGGCCATCTGCACCTTCTGGCCCTCCCTCCAGCTGTGGTAGACGAATCCTGAGCCAGTCACCACGCCGCGACAGCACCCGGACCGCCTCGCCTCTGCCCAGCTTGGCGATAATCGCTGTTCCGGTGCCTGGACCGGCGCGCACATTGACGCGTTCGCCTGTAACCTCGCCCAACCAGCCGAACCAGGGTTCTTCTGCGAGCTGCGGCAGAGTGCCCAGGACATCGAAATTGAGATCCCCGGCCAATCGCAGCAGGCTTTCACGTGCATCGATGTGCCCGCGTTGCGCCGCCTGGTAGAACCAGTTGGCGGCCGCCTCGAGGTCGCGCTTGACGCCCTCGCCCGCCAGGTAGGAAAGTCCCAGCGCGAACTCGGCGTCGGCATGTCCCTGCAACGCGGCGGCATTCCACCAATGGAACGCCCGGCGCATATCCACGGTGACCCCGTTTCCGTTGGCGTGCAGCCATCCCAGGTTGTACTGGGACTCGGCATGTCCTTGTTCGGCAAGGGGTTTCCATTGGCAGTAGGCCTCGGCGAAATCACCCTGCAGCAAGGCATTCATCCCCTGCTCGAATGCCACGGGACTCTCCGCGCAAGCGACATTCGCCAGCAGGACCGCGGCGAGGATAGCGGCGGAAGCGCGGGCCTTCTTCAACCGCCCGTATCCATGCTCGAAACGACTCGTACGGCCCGGGTCATGCCCTTCGCGAGGTGGCGCTCTATCTCCTGCATCGTGATTGGGCCGCCGTCACCCAGACCGGCAGCCCAGTTCACCACCAGGGAGAAATTCGCGTAACAGAGATCCAGTTCCTTCGCCAGGGACGCCTCCGGCATTCCGGTCATGCCAACGATGTCGCAACCGTCCCGAGCCATGCGACGAATCTCCGCCGCCGTCTCCAGGCGCGGCCCCTGAGCTGCTCCATAGGTTCCCTCGGTCACCAACGGCTCACCAATGCCTTGCGCACTGGAAATCAGCGCATTTCGCAGTACCTCGCAGTACGGCTCGGTGAAATCGATATGGATCACCGAACTCAGGTCCTGCTCGTAGAAGGTATGGCTGCGCCCGTAGGTGTAGTCGATGATCTGGTCCGGGACGCACAGCACCCCGGGACCGAAGCGTTCGCTGATGCCCCCCACAGCCGCCATTCCGATCACGCGCTCGACCCCCGCCTCGCGCAGCGCCCAGATGTTGGCGCGGTAATTCACCATGTGCGGCGGCACCTGGTGATTGCCCCCGTGACGCGGCAGAAAAGCAACCTCCAGACCGTTGAGGTGTCCAAACTGGAGCGGCGCCGACGGCTCCCCATAGGGTGTGTCGATCAGCTCTTTCTTGTTCACCGACAAGGTCTTAAGGCGACTCAGGCCCGACCCGCCTATGATTCCAATCTTCGCCATCAGTGTGATTCCTCCGCATCCTCAGCCAAGGCGTGAATCGACGGCAGGTTGCGCCAATAACCCTTGTAATCCATGCCGCAGCCAAAGACGTATCGGTCCGGCACCTTCAGTCCAAGATAGTCGATCTGCGGCCTGACCCCGCGGTCATGTTCCTTTTCCACCAGCACCGCCGCCCTCAGGCTGGCCGTCTCGTGCGCCTGGAAATAGCCCAGTATCGACTCCAGCGTATACCCCTCGTCCAGGATGTCGTCGATCACGAGCACATGCTCGCCCTCGAAAGAGCGCTCTGGCTCGCGCTGCCAAACCAGGTCCTCGCCGCGAGTCTTCTCGCGGTAGCGGCTGGCATGCACATAATCGATCCGGAACGGGAAGCGCAGATGGGGCATCAGCATTGCAACAGGTACGAGCCCCCCGTTCATGGCGCACACGATGATGGGATCGGAATCCGCCAGGTCCGCCTGGATGCTTTGCGCCATTGCCTGCACCGCGGCGCGGACCGCTGCCTCGTCGTGGATCAGTTCGGCGCTGCTCAGCACCTCGATGGCGTGTTGCCGCATGTTGCTTGTCATAAGGCGAGGTCGTCCCCCGGGGATTCGCGGATGTCGGCCGCGAGGCGGACCGCGTTGTGCCAGCGGTTCGACTCCCGCAGCCGGTCCCATTTCGGGGCGGGGCGACCATGCAGGCGTGCGCAGCGCGCCATGCCGACCGGGTCGTGATAGTCCTCCAGTTCCTTGAGGACTTCGTCGGCTGCCTCGGGATTGTTGCACACCAGGACGACGTCACATCCCGCCTCGATGGCCACCCTCGCCCGCTGCGAATAGCCGCCGCACTCCGCTGCCGCCTGCATGCTCAGGTCATCACTGAAGATAACCCCGTTGAAATGCAGTTGTTCACGCAACACCCGCTGTAACCAGAAAGAGGAGAACCCGGCCAGTTGCGCATCACACTCCCGGTAGATCACGTGCGCTGGCATGATGCCCTCGAGACCCGAGGCGATCAGGCGCCGGAACGGTCGCACGTCCTGATGCATGATCTCGTCGAGCGCGCGCGCGTCGACCGGCAACTCCAGATGGGAGTCCGCGCGCACCCCACCGTGCCCCGGGAAATGCTTGCCGACACTGATCATGCCGGCCTCGCGGGCTCCCAGCATCCAGGCCTGCCCGAGGGATGCGACCTGCTCCGCCGTTTTCGCAAATGCACGGTCCCCGATCACCTCGCTCAGGCCGTAATCCAGGTCCAGGACCGGTGCGAAACTGAAGTCCACGCCGGCTGCGCGCAATTCCGAGGCCATGATCCAACCGAGTTCATGTGCCGCGTGGCGCGCGCGCGCGAGGTCTCCGTGAAAGAATGGCAGGATCCGTGCCGGCGCCGGCAGGAGCGTGAATTCATCGCGAAAGCGCTGCACGCTGCCCCCCTCCTGATCAACGGCGATCAAAAGCGGCGGTGAGCGCAACTCATGAATCCGTGCGACCAGCCGATAAAGCTGTTCGCGCGAGGAGTAATTGCGACTGAACAGGATGACCCCGCCGGTAGCGGGATGCTGCAGACGCTTGACCTCTTCATCGGTCAACTCGGTGCCGGACAGATCCAGCATTACCGGTCCGTGCATCTCAATGCCTCCGGGACACCGCGGGGGAACCTGTAAGACAGGCTGTAAGGCGGGAATCAAACAATGGGAATTACCTTAAGAATATTGACTATCTTTTTGATTTGTATGTTCTTTACAGGCCTCGCTCTAGCCGAGGAGGAAGACGAGAGGCCGATCGAGGTCGGCTACATCGAGATGAAACCCTCGATCGTCAGCAACCTGACTGGCGGACCGAAGTATATCCGCTGTGACATCCAGTTGATGACCAAATACGCGGAAGACGTGCCGCACGTGCATACCCACATGCCAGCAATCCGGCACAGCGTACTGATGCTGATAGCCGGCGCGGATGGCCAGCTGCTCACCACCCCCGAGGGCAAGGAGAGCCTGCGTGTCGACGCCCTCAAGGCACTTCAGAAAACCCTGAGCGAGTTGACCGAAGAGCCGCGCGTGAACGATCTGTTTTTCAGCGCCTATTACGTGAAGTGACATCCAGGCGGTCGCGCAGCCCGTCTCCAAACAGGTTCGCCGCCAGGACCACCAGCGACAGCGCGGCCCCGGGGACCAGGACCAGGTGCGGAGCGACCAGCAGGTAACGCACGCCCTCCCGGATCATGGCGCCCCAGGAGGCCTGCGGCGGCTGTACCCCCAGGCCCAGAAATGACAGCCCGGCCTCCGCAATCACAGCGGAGGCGATTCCGTAACTGGCCTCCACCAACAGCGGCGCGAGCATCAACGGCAACAGGTGCAGGCGGATGACATCCGGTGTGCGCCGACCCAGTGCGACCGCAGCCAGGACATGCTCCCGCTGGCGCAGCGACAACACCTGGTTGCGCGCCAGGCGGGCATACCCGACCCAGCCCATGACCGACAAGGCCATGATGACATTATCTATTCCCGGACCCAGGAAAGCCGCCAAGGCAATCGCCAGCAGCAATCCGGGGAACGCCAGGAAGACCTCGATCAGGCGCGATATCACCCGGTCCCACCAGCCACCGAGGTAGCCGGCCAGGGCGCCTATCAAGGTGCCCAGGGCCGCCGAGATCAGGACCGTGACCGAGGCAACCAGGAGCGAGATACCCGCCCCATCCAGGAGACGCGCGCCAAGCGACCGCCCCAGTTCATCCCGGCCGAGCCAGGCATCCCCTCCGGTTGGTGGCGCGAACAGCTGCTCCAGGTCGATCTCGTCAGGACGCAGCGGCAGCACGACCCCGGCGAGCGCCGCGATCAACCAAAGCAGCAGTATCAGCAGGCTCAGCCTCACGGCCGGTCGCCCTCCGCCGCCGCGATGCGCGGATCCAGGCGGCGCACCAGCAGGTCGGTCAGCAGGTTGATCAGTACATACGCGACCGCGATGACCAGGACCACGCCCTGTATCAGGGGATAATCACGCTGCCGAATGGCGTCGATCAGGAGCGAGCCGATGCCAGGCCAGGCGAACACCACCTCGGTGATCACCGCGCCGCTCAGCAGCGCGCCCAGTTGCAGTCCGAGCAGCGTCACCACCGGCAACAGGGCATTCGGCAGGGCGTGCCACAGGATGGCTTTCAAGCGGGACACCCCTTTGGCGCGCGCCGTGCGCACGTAGTCCTGGGAGAGCACCTCGAGCAGACTCGCCCGCAACATGCGCATCGAGACGGCCGCCAGGGATGTGCCCAGGGTGATCGCCGGCAGCAGGATCGCGGCGGGCGATTCATTCCCACTGACCGGGAGCCAGCCAAGCCGAATGGAAAACAGCAGCACCAGGAGGGGGCCGAGCCAGAAATTCGGGATGGATTGCCCCAGTAAGGCGAACACGGCGGCGGCGCGGTCGACCGGGCCACCCTTGAAGTGAGCCGCCAGCAGGCCCATGGGTAAAGCGATCAGCAGGATCACGACGAACGCCGCGAGCGCCATCGACAAGGTGGCCGGCAGGCGTTCCGCAATCAGATCGGCGACCGGACGCGATCGCACCAGGGAGGTGCCCAGATCGCCCCGGAGCAGGCCGGACAGGTAATCCGCCCACCGGATGTGCAGCGGACGATCCAGCCCCATGGCGCTCCGCAGCGCCTCGCGGTCCGCGCTGCTGGCGTGCTCGCCGAGCATCACGTCCACCGGATCGCCCGGAATGACCGCGCTCAGAAAGAACACCAGGGTAACCACCCCGAACAGCACCAGTGCCGTGTCGAACAGGCGCTGCATCAGCGGTCGCCCGGAGCGCCCTCGAGGATGTCGACCCGGGTGCCGTTCTCGACCCTTTCGAATAACGTCAGGACGTCGCTGTTGCGCATGCGTATACAGCCGTGCGAGCAGGGCACGCCCATGGGCTCGGTATCCGGCGTGCCGTGAATGTAGATGAACCTTCTGAGGGTGTCGCACCCGCCACCCCGGTTGAAGCCCGGCTCGTCGCCGCTGAGCCACAATATCCGGGTGAGAATCCAGTCGCGTTGCGGATAACGGCGCGCGAGCTCAGGGGTCCAGATCTCGCCACTGGCGCGACGTGCCACAAAGACGCTCGCCGGCGCGCAACCGGCGCCGATCTTCAGCCGTATGTGGTGGCGCCCAAGGGGCGTGCAAGCCGAACCCTCGTGCTGGCCGGTCCCCGCCAGGCCCGTCGAAACCGGGTAGCTGAGCAGCTCCACCGGGCCCTGCAACAGGCGCAGACGCTGTTCCCGGACATCTATTTCGATGCGCAGATCAGTCATCGCGCAAGGATACCTGTTCCAGAAACCGGTAGCTTCCGTCCTCCTGCGGCGACACCGCACGCACGTCGCGCGCGAGCAGCAGGTTGTTCTCGTGCCACAAGGGGACGTACACGAGATCGCGGTGGAGCTGCTCCTGGATCTCCCGGTACAGCGGCCTCGCCTGCTGCGCACTCAGTTGCCCGCTCCGGTCGATCAGGCGATCGACCGCCGGTGAATGATAACGGCCACGATTGGCGCCACCGGGCGGCAGTGATTCGCTGTGGAACACATGCCGGAAGATATCCGTGCTGCGGACTCCGACCCAACTGAGGCTGTACATCTGGAAGCGTCCCGCCTTGATGTCCCCGAAAAAGGTGCCCCACTCGTTGCTATTGATTTCGAGCTCGATGCCGACCGCCTTCAGTTGTGCCTGTAGCACGGACGCAACCCGCACGCGGAACGGGTCCGTGGAGGTCTTGAAACTCAGGCGCAGCGGATTGTCTGGGCCATGGCCCATTGCCTCGAGCAGAGCGCGTGCGCGCGCCGGGTCGTGCCGGTAATCGCGAAGCGCCGGGTGTGCCGCCCAGTGCCCCGGTAAAAGCAGCGTATTGCCCGGCCTTGCATGCCCCATGAAAAGATGGCGTACGATGGCCTCGCGATCGATGGCGTGCGCAATCGCCGCGCGTAGCCGTCGGTCTCCCGTGACGGGGTCGAGGAGATTGAAACCCAGGTAGCTGAAGGTGGTCCCTGGCAACGCCGCCAGCTCGATCGCCGCGGAATCCTGCAACAGCGGATACATCTCGTAGGGCAGATCGTTCTGTACCAGGTTTGCCTCCCCTCGCAGCAGTTTGAGGGCCCGCATGGTGGGGTCTGGCACCACGCTGAAGCGGACATGCAGGCCATCCCGCCGGCGCTGCAGCCGGACGCCTCCGTCCTCGTTCCAGCCAAGCAGGACAAACGGACCGCTGCCCATCGGCTGGCGCGCGAGGCGTCTGTCCTCTTGGAGATACGCTGCGGGCGCCACCCCGAGATGCAGTTTCTCCGGCAGGCGGGGGTCCGGATCCTGCAGCCCAAGGACGAGACGCCCGCCCTCCAGGCGAATCTCCCGGATGTTACGCAGCGTGCTGGCATGTGGCGAAGCGGGATGGTCGCGGGCAGTCAGGAGAGTCTGCCGGACATCCTCCAGTACCACCGGGCTGCCGTCGCTGAAGGCCGCAGGCGAGCCAGCCAGGAACAACAGGTAATGCCGTGCGTCGCGCATGCGCCAGCGCACCACGCCCGGGACCGGTTCTCCTTGCGGGCCGTACTCAACCAGTGGCCGGTAGAGCAGTTCGTTGATCCGCTCGGAGACCGCGTCGGTCGCCAGCAGCGGATGGAGCGAGGCAGGCGCGGTGGCGATAGCGAACACGATGGATGACGGTGGTGCCTGTTGACAGCCGGTCACCGCAAGCGAGAGCAGAAAGACGAAAAAGTGGCGTCTCCAGGCGCTCACCACTGACTGAAAGGCTTTCTCGCGAGGCTGCTGTTGTAGTAGCGACGGTCGGTGGAAACCTCCTGGCCCAGCCAGGCAGGACGCTCAAACGGTTCGTCCGCGCTGGCGAGTTCAATCTCGGCGACCACCAGTGGGGCATTGGCGCCGAGAAACTCATCGATCTCCCAGAGATGCGGGCCGACAGGCAGTTCATGGCGCACCTTTTCGACCACCGGCCCCTTCACAACATGCTCGAACAGGGCGCGCGCATCCTCGAGTGGAATCCCGTACTCGAACTCGTGGCGGTGGATGCCGTCCTCGGTGGCCTTGATGTTGAGGTGGGCCTGCTCGCCAAAAATGCGCACCCGGATCGCGCTGCGCTCATCCTGCGCCAGGTAACCCTGCTGAATCTCGATGCGGCGTTCGACCTGCTCACGCCAGCTGTCATTCAGGAGCAGGAATTTGCGCTCGATTTCCAATCCCATGTCATCTCCGGAACAGTGCGATGGATTCGACGTGCCCAGTGTGCGGAAACATATCCATGACGCCGCTGCTGATCAGTCGGAAGCCATGCTCATTGACCAGTTCGCCGGCATCGCGCGCCAGCGTGCCCGGGTAGCAGGAGATATAGAGTATCGTTTCAACCCCGAGGCGCGGCAACAGCGGCAGCACCTGTTGCGCACCGCTGCGCGGCGGATCGAGCAGCGCCTTGTCGAAACGCCTGTCCAGCCACACCGCCGGCTGCAGTTCCTCGTACAGGTTGGCGGTAAAAAAATCGACATTGTGCAATTCGTTGCGCGCCGCATTGGAACGCGCCCGCAGGACCAGTCCCTCATCCCCTTCCACGCCGCTGACCTGTCCCGCATGGCGGGCCAGCGGCAGGGTGAAATTGCCCACCCCGCAGAACAGGTCGAGGATCCGATCCGATCCGTGCGGCTCGAGCATCGAGACGGCACGCTCGATCATGCGCCGGTTCATCTCGCTGTTGACCTGGGTGAAGTCACCGGGGTCGAACCCCAGCGAAAGGCTTTCGGAGGGGATCCGGTACTGCAGGGCAACCCCGGGTGGGTCCAGCGGCTGCACCGTATCCGGCCCGCCGGACTGCAGATAGGGCACGATCTCATGCGCCTGGCCAAATTCGCGCAGGCTCGCGATATCGCTGTCGGAGAGCGGTTCCAGATTGCGGAAGATGAGCACGCAACGCTCGTCGTCCATCGCCATCTCGATCTGCGGCACCCGGTCGCGGACGCTCCAGCTGCCGATCAACGCGCTCAGCTGCGGCAGGATGGATCCCACGCGTGGGTGCAGCACGTGGCATTCCGACAGGTCGGCCACCTTGCTGCTGCCACGTTCGCGAAAACCCACCAGCACCTTGTCCTTCTTCGCCACCCATTTCACGCCCAGGCGAGCCTTGCGCCGATATCCCCAGGGGAGATCGTTGCGCAGCGGCGGCAGGATGGATTCCGGCTGCACCCGCCCCAGTTGCTCGAGGTTTTCCAGCAGGACCGCCTGTTTGGCCTCGATCTGCGCGTCCGGGTGCATATGCTGCAGGCTGCAGCCCCCGCAGATGGCGTAATGAGGACAGCGCGGCTCGACCCGGTCGGGCGATCCTTCAAGCACCTCGACCGCGACGCCCTCGTCATAGTGGCGTTTGCGCGCGATATAGCGGAAACGCAGCTGTTCCCCATCCAGTCCCCCCTGGATGAAGGTGACCTTGTCCTCGATGCGCGCGACTCCCCTGCCATCGTGGGCCAGGCCGGTGATCTGTGCGTCGAATTCGCCCTCGGGCAACCGCGGCCGGCGGCGTCGGCTCATGGGGTCGGGGCCCAGTGCTCGCGAAACGCGCGGAACCGCTCCTCCAGCGGGGGGCTGCTGAGGAGTTCGTAGAGGAATTCCTGCCGGCCCCGCAGGTCGTTGAGCGAGATTTTCCCCTGCAGATGGAAGATATCGAGTCCGATCAGGGCGGTGTTGAGGGCCTGGTGGTCGGCAAAGGAGGCGACCGCCGTATGCTCGCCGGCCAACCAGCGGTCCCACAACTGGGACGCCTGCGAACCGAGCATTCCCGGGAACTGCAGACTGCGCGCCATCGCATCCAGGCCCGGCGTGCCCTCCGTCCCGAAGGCGGCGCGCAAATCGACATGCGGCGACATCCCGTCGCCGAGCTGCATCCAGTAATCCGCCGCGCTGCGACGATGTTTCAGGCAGCGGAACTGGAACAGCGGCAGGAATCCCGGCTCCCAGGTGACCAGTGGCGCGGCCTCGCGCATCGCACCGAAGACCACCTCGATGATTTCCTGCTCTTCGAGCTCCGCCAGGGTGAGCGTCTCGATGCGCGCATCCCGCTCATTCAGCCTCAGCAGTGAAACCGCGCCCAGCAGGGATTGCTCCCAGCCGAGCTGCTCTCCGTGTCCCGCCTGCTTACGCCGATGAAAGAGCACCTTGGCAACATCCTTGTCACTCAGGTCGTGCAATCCAAGATCGTGGCGAGCCGTGTGAATATCCGGCAGCGGACTGAAACCTACCGCAGTAAATTGCATTACGGGTTCTCCGTGGAAAACACACCGGTGGACAAGTAGCGGTCGCCGCGGTCACAGATGATCGAGACGATCAGTGCATTCTCGAGCTCGCGCGCCAGACGCAGCGCCGCCGCGACGGCGCCGCCGGAGGAAACCCCGCAGAATATGCCTTCCTCCGACGCCAGGCGCCGGGTCATCTGTTCCGCCTCCGCCTGACTGACATCGATCTCACGATCGACCAGCGAGGCATCGAATATCTCGGGCAGGTATTCCGGCGGCCAGCGACGGATACCGGGAATATGCGAGCCCTCCTCCGGCTGGACCCCGACGATCTGCACCCCTGCGTTCTGCTGCTTGAGATAGCGCGCCGTCCCCATGATGGTGCCGGTGGTACCCATGGAACTCACGAAGTGGGTCACCGCGCCGTGGGTGTCGCGCCAGATCTCGGGGCCGGTCGATTCATAGTGCGCCAGCGGATTGTCCGGGTTGGCGAACTGGTTGAGCACCCTGCCCTCGCCGCGTGTCTGCATCGCGAGCGCCAGGTCGCGCGCGCCTTCCATGCTCTCTTCCCTGCTGACCAGGATCAGCTCCGCGCCATACGCCTGCATGGCCGCGCGTCGCTCCACGCTGAGGTTATCCGGCATGATCAGGATCATGCGGTAACCCTTGATCGCGGCTGCCATCGCCAGCGCGATGCCGGTATTGCCGCTGGTGGCCTCGATCAGGGTGTCGCCGGGCCGGATTTCACCGCGCTGTTCCGCATGCACGATCATCGACATCGCCGGGCGGTCTTTGACCGAGCCCGCCGGGTTGTTGCCCTCGAGCTTGACCAGCAGAGTGTTGCTGCCCTGCCCGGAAAGGCGCTGCAATCGCACCAGGGGTGTGTTGCCGATAAAGTCGGCGATGGTTGGAAAATTCATGCGCGGATTCTAACCCATGCGTTCGGCGAGAAAGGCGCCAGGATGCCGCGATCGCCGACTGACCGCCGTTTTCTCACAGGATGAGGCGTTTCATTTCCGAGACCGCCCCGGCCAGCCCGCTGAAGAGCGCACGCGCGATGATGGCGTGTCCGATATTGAACTCAACGAGTTGTTCGATAGCGGCGACCGCCTGCACATTGTGATAGTCGAGCCCGTGCCCGGCGTTCACCTGCAGGCCGAGGCGCTGGGCGTATTCCGCCGCATGCGCTATGCGTTGCAATTCGCGCTCCTTCGCCGCCGGGGCAACGGCCTCGGCATAGTGGCCCGTGTGGATCTCGATGACGGGTGCACCGCATTCCATGGCTGCCTCGATCTGGCGCTCGTCCGCGTCGATGAAGAGCGACACGCGTATCTCAGCCTCGCCAAGCGCGGCACAGTAATCCTTGAGGTAATCCAGCTGTTGCGCCACCTCCAGGCCACCCTCGGTGGTCAGCTCCTCGCGCTTTTCCGGCACCAGGCAGCAATCGCGGGGACGCACCTCGCGTGCGATCTCCAGCATCTCCCGGGTGGCGGCCATTTCCAGGTTCATGTGGGTCTGCAGGCTGTCGCGCAACAGGAAGACATCCCGATCCTGGATATGGCGGCGGTCTTCACGCAGGTGCAGGGTGATGGAATCGGCACCGGACTGCTCCGCTACCAGGGCGGCCTGCAGCGGTTCCGGATAGCGCGTACCGCGCGCCTGGCGAATGGTCGCCACGTGATCGATGTTGACGCCGAGCAGCCGTTTTCCGCTCATCTCGGGCTTACCTCCCGGTAGTGGTTTCATTGGAAAAGTTCGCGACTCTTGAGCGCCCGCCCACCCAGGTGGACATCCAGGACCCGTCGCATCAGAGTCCTCGCCTCGCGCCGCTGTTCAGGGCCTTCGAGACCGCCATCCGCGAGCCCCAGAAGAGTACCCCCACTGAAACCCCCGCGCGCGTCGCGCAGCAACACCGCGCCCTGATCCGGTAGGTAATCATAACGCCGCCCCGGGTCTATCGGTTCACCGTCCTGGTCAAGCCGCAGCTGCATACCGAGGCCGAGTTCGTCCAGGAGGTCCAGTTCGAACGCGCGCAGGACGGGCTCGAGCGCGGCATTCTCGGGCGACACACTGGCGAGCGCATCGATGCAGCCGACGTAGGTCGGGAACAGGCCGCTGTGCGGATCGTCACGCTCGCACAGGCGCAGGATCAGCTCGTTGACATACAGACCGCAATAGAGCGCCCTGTCGTTGAGCCTGTGTGCCGGAGCCGCGGTCTCGCAAGCGGTCAGCAAGGGCAGCTCGCCGCGACCCCGCCAGGCCAGCAGCAGCGGCGTGAAGGGTTGCAGCTGGTTGCCCCAGGCGCGCCGCGAACCCAGGGCCCCCTTGGCCAGTGCCGCGCAACGCCCCTGGCTGGCGCCGAGCAGTTCGACCACCAGGCTGGTTTCGCGAAAACGGCGGACATGCAACACGTAGGCCGGTTGCAGCGTGTGCTCCTGCATGGGCTTCTGCCTGGGCTACTCCGAATAGCCCAGTTGCGCCAGGCTGGCCTCGTCGCTCGACCAGCTCTTCTTGACCTTGATCCAGACGTCGAGATGCACGCGCGTGTCGAAAAACTCGACCATGTTGCGGCGCGCTGCGGAAGCCGCCTCCTTCATCGCCTTGCCCTCGTGGCCAAGCAATATCGCGCGCTGCCCTTCACGTTCGACCCAGATGACCGCACCAATCACGTAGCGGCCCGGTTCCTCCTCGAAGCGTTCGATCTCCACCGTGACTGCGTACGGCAACTCGCGATGGTAACGGCGAATGATCTGTTCACGCAGTATCTCGGCGGCGAAGAAACGCTCCGGACGGTCCGTGACCTGATCCTCGGGAAAGATCAGCTCGCCTTGCGGCAGATGGTGAAGCACCAGGCGGTTGAGATCGTCCACCTGGGTGCCATCTTTCGCCGAGATCGGCACGATCTCGCGAAAGTCGTATCGCTGTCCGAGTTGTGCCAGGAAAGGCAGCAGGCGCTCACGCGGCTGTACCGTATCGATCTTGTTGACCGCGGCGATCGCTGGCACGCCCGCCTGCCGGATGGCATTCAGTACCTTGTCGTCTTCCGCCTGCCACGCCAGCGCCTGGCAAACGAATACCGCGAGATCCACGTCCAACAGGGTCGTGTGCGCGGTCCGGTTGAGATAGCGGTTCATGGCTTTCTCGCCGCGCTGGTGAATGCCCGGCGTGTCGATGTAGACGATTTGGCCCTGTTCCCCGGTCAGCACGGCGAGGATGCGATGGCGGGTGGTCTGTGGTTTGTGCGAGGTGATCGCCATCTTCTGACCGAGCAGGCGATTCAGCAGGGTCGACTTGCCAACGTTGGGTCTGCCAATCAGGGCGACGTATCCGGCGCGCATGCCTCAGTCCCCGCCCGTCTCGGCTTCCGCCAGGGCTTCCAGCATCGCCCTGGCGGCATTCTGCTCTGCCCGGCGGCGACTGCTGCCACGCCCCTCGACGTGCAGCTCGAGCGACTCCACCTGGCAGCCGACGGTGAACGCCTGGCGATGCGGCTCCCCTTCGACCTGTTCCACCTGATACGTCGGGAGCGGCAGTTTTTGCGCCTGCAAATATTCCTGGAGACGGGTCTTGGCATCCTTGCGGTGCAATTTTTTACCCGGGTCCGCCAGTCGATCCCCGAGCAGATGCCGCACCAGGGCGCGCGCCTTCTCGATCCCGCCGTCGAGGTAGACCGCCGCGATGATCGCCTCGATGGCGTCCGCCAGGATGGAGTCCCGGTTCTGCCCCCCACTGCGCAATTCGCCGGGACCGAGTCGAAGTATCTGGCCGAGTTCCAGCTCACGCGCGATTCCCGCCAGGGTCTCGCGTTTCACCAGATGAGCGCGCACGCGGCTCAGCTGGCCCTCGTTAGCCAGGTTGTCGTCGTGGAACAGGAGATCGGCGGTTTCGAAACCCAGGATGGCGTCACCCAGAAATTCCAAACGTTCATTATGCTCCGGACCGGCGCTTCGATGCGTCAGCGCGGTCATCAGAATTTGTGGATCCCTGAAATCATAGCCGAGACGCCTTTGCAGGCGCTCAATCATTTCGTGGGATAACAACGGATTCTTTGAATGCCATGACCACAGACACGTTGCCTGCGATCGGCTTTCTCACCTCGTAATCGATAACGATCTCGAGGCCTTGGCGGACGCGCTCGAACTCGATCTCCTCTTTGGGCAGGTCACGTACACCGTTGATATTCAGGCGACGCATGATGTTATCCCGGAGTTGCGCGCGCGACATGGCCCGCGAGCGGGTGTCCTGGGATACCGACTCGAGGACCTCGCCAACCGACAGGTTCTCCATGTATACCGGGATCATCTTGATCCCTATCAGGACAACAAAAATTCCAAGCGATAGCGCCACCAGGGCAGACAGCATGCTCATGCCCTGCTGGCGGGCGGGTAAATGCGATGACAAGGCCATATGAACCCCCTTAGTGAAAGGATCGAATCTCAGGACAGCATTTTTTCGTGCTTGCCGGGAGGAATCAATCCACGACCTGACCGATACGGTCCCAGGCAATGAAACCCGAACGTTTCCAGTCCAGGCTGAACCAGATGAAGAAGGCCTTGCCGACCAGGTTTGCTTCCGGCACAAAGCCCCAGCAGCGGCCATCGTTGCTATCGTCGCGGTTGTCCCCGACCATGAGGTAGTGCCCTTCCGGCACCACCACCTCGCGATTCGCGAGGAAGGTGCAGGAGGGACTGAAATCCGGAGCGAGCGGATTGACCAGCACGGGATGCACCACCCCGCCCAGATCCTCCTCACCCTCGATCGAGCCAAGCGCACGCGCGCCCGAACCCACTGGCGTGTACGCCCCGACCGCCTGCACCGGGACCGGCTCGCCGTTCAGGTACAAAGTCTTGTTGCGGTAAGCGATCCGGTCACCCGGGAGGCCGACCAGGCGCTTGATGTAGTCGAGCTTCGGATTCACCGGCCAGCGGAACACCACGATATCGCCGCGCTCCGGCTCGTTCAGTTCCATCAACTTGGTCTTGGTCACCGGCATGCGCAGGCCATAGGTGAACTTGTTCACCAGGATGAAATCGCCCACCAGCAGGGTCGGCATCATGGAACCGGATGGAATCCGGAAAGGCTCCGCGAGGAACCCCCGAAGGAGCAATACGATCAGGAAAATAGGGAAAAACGAACGGGCATACTCGATGTGCAGGGGAAGCTCCGAGATCTTCTTCTTGCCCTTGACCAGACGATAGAGCAGCCAGGTCACGCCACTGATCACCGTGCCTGCCGCCAAAGCCGGTTCTATCCCGAACTGGAAGATGATCCAGGCCAGGGCGCCGAAGAAGGCGATCACTATCATGGTGCTCATGTGTCAATAATCCCTGGGTGTCCCGCACCCGGCTGCTTACTTGTCTTTACCGACGTGCAGAACCGCGAGGAAGGCTTCCTGCGGAATCTCCACCCTGCCGACCTGCTTCATCCGCTTCTTGCCCGCTTTCTGCTTCTCCAGCAGCTTGCGTTTACGGGTGGCGTCACCACCGTAACATTTTGCGGTCACGTTCTTGCGCAGGGCCTTGACCGTCGAGCGGGCAATGATCTTGCTGCCGATGGCGGCCTGGATCGCGACCTCGAACATCTGCCGCGGGATGATCTCTTTCATCCGGTCGGTCAGTTCCCGCCCGCGGGATTCGGCATTTTCGCGATGCACGATCAGGGACAGGGCGTCCACCCGCTCCCCGTTGATCAGGATGTCGAGCTTGACCAGGCGCGCCATCTGGAAGCGCTTGAACTCGTACTCGAACGAGGCATACCCGCGGCTCACCGACTTGAGTCGGTCAAAGAAATCGAGCACGACCTCGTTCATGGGCAACTCGTAGGTCAGTTGCACCTGCCCGCCGAGATACTGCATGTTTTTCTGCAGGCCGCGCTTTTCCACGCACAGGTTGATGACGTTGCCGAGATGGTCCTGCGGCACCAGGATATGGGCCTCGATGATCGGTTCGCGAATCTCGTTGATATGGCTCGGATCCGGTAACGCCGCCGGGTTGTCGATCTGGATCACCTCGCCGTCGTTCAGTTCGACCTCGTAAATGACGGTCGGGGCGGTCGTGATCAGGTCGAGATCGTACTCGCGCTCGAGGCGTTCCTGCACGATCTCCATGTGCAGCATGCCAAGAAACCCGCAGCGGAAACCGAAGCCGAGCGCCTGCGAGGTCTCGGGCTCGTAATGCAGGGCGGAGTCGTTCAACTTGAGCTTTTGCAGCGCCTCGCGAAAGGACTCGTAGTCGTCCGAGCTGACCGGGTAGAGACCGGCGAAAACCCGTGGGCGCATCTCCAGGAACCCCGGCAGCGGGGTTTGCGCACGCCGATCCGCGAGGGTGATGGTATCGCCGACCGGCGCGCCGTCGATGTCCTTGATGCCGGCGATGACGAAACCCACCTCACCGGTGCCGAGCAGCTTCTTGTCGTGTCGCTTGGGCGTGAAAACGCCGACCTTCTCCACCTGGAAGGTGCGTCCGGTCGACATCACGTACAACTTGTCCTTGGGGCGGATTTCACCGTTGACCACCCGGATGAGCGATATCACGCCCACGTAGGAGTCGAACCAGGAATCGATGATCAGGGCCTGCAGCGGCGCATCCCGCTCCCCGGCCGGTGGAGGGATATGTTCCACCAGTGCCTCGAGGAGGTCCGGTATGCCCAGGCCGGTCTTGGCGCTGACACGCAGTGCATCCGCGGCCTCGATTCCGATGATCTCTTCGATCTCGGCGATGACACGCTCGGGTTCGGCCGAGGGCAGGTCAATCTTGTTGAGCACCGGCAGGACTTCGAGCCCCTGTTCGATCGCGGTATAGCAGTTGGCCACGCTCTGCGCTTCCACACCCTGGGCCGCATCCACCACCAGCAGCGCGCCCTCACAGGCTGCCAGCGAGCGCGACACTTCGTAGGAAAAGTCGACATGCCCCGGCGTATCGATGAAGTTGAGCTGGTAGGTCTCACCATTTTTCGCAATGTAGTCGAGGGTGACCGACTGCGCCTTGATGGTGATACCCCGTTCTCTCTCGATATCCATGGAATCGAGCACCTGGGCCTCCATCTCGCGCTCAGCCAAGCCACCGCATACCTGAATGAAGCGGTCAGCGATGGTCGACTTGCCGTGATCGATGTGCGCGATGATGGAGAAGTTGCGGATGTGACTGAGGTCGGCCATAAACACCAAGCAAAGGTCTTCGGTTTGAACCGCAGACAATGAAAAAGCGGAATCCCAGGGGGATTCCGCGCGGGAGCGCTGATTTACGAGACGCGCGCGATTATATCGGATTCGCAGGGGGTCCGAAATGCGCGCGTATTCGGCTGGGGTCGAGAAAATACTCGCTGAGCACCTCGCCACCCGCCATCAGCACGGGCACCGTCGCTCCAAAGCGCTCTCGCCACTCGTCGCGGGTGTCGACATCACGCCAGTGCATCTGCCCGGCTAGCTGTGGCCATTCGGAAAAAAGGCGGGCTGCCATCTCCTCACAGAGATGGCAGCCCTCGCGGTAGTAGAACAGGACCTCGGTCTCAGCCATCCAGCCGGATGGCCACGAACAGCGGCTGCCCCTCGCGCAGGACCAAGGCCGAAACCGTTCCCCCGGCCGCTGCCACCAGTTCCTTGAGGTGCTCAGCACCCAGGACCTCGGTGCGATTGAACATCTTTATGACGTCGCCACGCTCCAGGCCGGCTTCGTTGCCCAGACCCGCATCGACACGAGTAAGCAGCGCCCCACCCTTGGCCAGCTTGGACACCTCGCGGGCTTTCGGCGTCAGGTCGCTTACGGTCACACCCAGTTTCTCGATCAGATCCGGGTCTACCATCCTGCTGGGCGCCGGGGTTTGGCTGCCCCCTTCCGGCAATTGGGCGATCAGCACCTTGAGCTTCTGGTTTCGACCGTTGCGGATGATATCCAGGACCGCGTCTCCCCCGACCACGCTCGAACCGACCATCGGGGGCAACTCGCTGGAGCGGTAAATGTATTCGCCGTTGAAACGCTCGATGATGTCCCCGGGCTTCAGCCCGGCCGCTTCCGCAGGCGTGCCGCTCATGACTTCCGACACCAGCGCCCCATGCGGCTGCTCGAGACCGAAGGATTCCGCGAGGTTGCGATCGACGTCCTGTATCAGGACACCGAGATAGCCCCGCGCGACCCGACCGGATTCCCTGAGTTGTTTGGCCACGTTCATCGCGAGCTCGATCGGTATGGCGAACGAGAGTCCCATGAAGCCGCCGGTTCGGCTGTAGATCTGCGAATTCACGCCAATCACCTGGCCGTTCAAGTCGATCAGGGGGCCGCCGGAGTTACCTGGATTGATGGCAACGTCCGTCTGGATGAAGGGCACGTAGTTCTCGCTCGGCAGGCTGCGCCCCGTGGCGCTCACAATACCGGCCGTGACACTGTGATCGAATCCGAACGGCGAGCCGATTGCCAGCACCCATTCACCGACCTCGACGTCCTTGCCGCTGCCTATCTTGACCGTGGGCAGCCCCTTGGCATCGATTTTGATCAGCGCAATGTCGCTCGCCTTGTCACTGCCGATGACCTTGGCCTCGTAGAAGCGACGGTCGCTGAAGCGCACCTCGATCCTGTCCGCGTCGGCCACCACGTGGTGATTGGTCAGGATATAGCCGTCCTCGGAGATGACGAAACCCGAGCCCAGGGAACGCGACTCCTGGTCGGGCATCTCCGGCATACCCTCGAAAAAATGTCGGAACAGGTCATTGAAGGGGCTGTCCTCCGGCAGGTTCGGGATGTTGAACTGGTGCGGGAGCTTCATCCGGCCACCCTCGTTACCGTTCTGCCGGGTACTGATGTTCACCACCGCGGGACTGTTGTCCTTCGCCAGGCGGGTGAAATCCGGCAACTGCGCGAGGGCCTGAACGGGGCCGACCGCGATTGCCATCAGCACCACATAGGAGAAGATTCGAATGCTTGCGATCATGCTTGTTTCCCTGTTGGTTGTACGAGCAGGTCCCGACCTGCATGGGATGATGGGCGCGATGCCCTAACCTCGCGAGAGAGGCCTCAAGGTATCCAGCTTGACCCCTGGGCTGACCCCTGGGCTGACGTGCTCGACGCGCAGGATGCGGACACCGCCGGCATACAGCCCGGTCAGCCACCCGGCCCCTTGCTTGACGAGGTAAAGCGCCACAACCAGTCCGGATAGACCGGACAGGATAGCGGCGAGTTCCGTGCCGAGAATCATTTGGCCTGCGATTGCCCCGAACAGGAGGCCCAACAATGGCAGCAGGTACAGCACCAGGCTGATCCTCTGCAGAAAGGCCTCGTCGATACCGAGCACCAGGCGATCACCGGGCACGGGCGTGGCCGCGGTGCCGTCTCGCGGAAGCGGCAGTTTCTGGGTAACCCGCTGTGGGAAAAAGCGTGCGATCAGGGCGCTCCCGCATCCGCTCCTGGCGCCACAGGAGTGGCAACCGCTCTGCGCCTCGGTGCGTATCCAGATTTCTTCACCCTCGACCCGGATGACCTGCGCATGCTGTTCAATCATTCGGAATCCAGCACCTGGGCAATCGAATCGAGCGTACGCCGGGGCACCTCTCCCACGACCACCACCTGGCGATCCCCGCGCCGCGCACCGTACATCTCGACGGCGCCAGCACTGGAATAGCCCTCGAAAGGCTGCCCCTGCAGCGGTTCGATGTAGAGCGACACCGAAGCCAGTCCATCGGTCAGCAGCAGGTGCTGGACTTCAGGGTTGCTGGCGGGGAGTCGGATGGGACGAAAACCCGGCGGCAGTTTGTCGAGCTGCAGCGGGGCCTCGGACAGCAAAGCGGGGGGGGACACGGCCGCCATCGGAGACGGGGCCATCTCCGCCAGCTGCAACGCGCTCAGATCACGCTCGATCGGCGTCACAAGACTGCCGGTCTTGAGCTCCACGAACAGCGTTTGCGAGTGCACCTTGCCATTCTCGTCGAGCACGACCGTGCGCAGGGGGAGACCGGTCGCTTCGTCCAGGGCGATGCGGTATCCAAAGCGCAGGTCGTCACGTGGCCGGATGATCAGTTCGCGTGCCGGGCGCCCGGCGACTCGGTAGCGTTCCCCTTCCTCGAAGCGGTAGACCTGTCCCAGGTCGTCGGCGCTCGCCACCGGGGCATCACCCAGCCTCGAGCCCGCGCCCAGCACGCTGATCCGACGCTGGTGTGCGTCCAGGCAGGCGACCGCACTCGCGCCACGGATCACCTGCTTGTGCTTTCCATCGAGCGCCACCAGGCGCTCCAGAGAGCGGCCGTTCTGCAGGCGGTGCACCACGTACATCGCATCCAGCTGGTCACCCACCTGGTATACAAAGCGACCTTCGTAATCGATATTCCTGACCGCGTCCCGCATCCGTTCGTACAGGTCCGAGGGGGACTCGCTGGCCCCGGCCCAGCCGCACAGGATGAAAGGCAGGGCGAGCAGCCCCAGCAGAAACCTACTGTCCCGGTTCATGAGTGCTGATGTAGCCTAGGTGGGAGCTGGGACGCTGCGCCGCGATATGGCCGGCGAGCTCGTTGTGTTCGACCAGGTAACGCGAGATCTTCGCCCGCATCTCGGGGGAAAGCACCTTCCAGCGCTGCGCCGCCTCGGCCGCGCCCGGCTTGCTGTGGCCGACCTCGCTACCCCCTGCAACCAGGGTGATGCCTTCCGCCGGCACCGAGAGGCGCGGGGCGAAGGCGAAGCTCGGGGATTCCTCCGGCATCTGCGGCTCGCTCAGGCCGATGATGCTCGGGGCCAGGCCAACCGCGAGCAGGGCCACGCCAGCGGCCACGGCCGCTCCGAGCGCGACCCTTGGCAGGGAGAAGGCGGGTCTTTGCCGCGGGGCCAGTATGGTCGGCTCGTCTCGCAAGGCCTCCCGCACGCGCTCCGCCACGCAGCTGGCGTTCACCGCCAGAGTCTCCTCGCTGCCCATCTGAGCGCCAATCAGGCGGTAACGTGCAAACCGGGCTCGCGCCGCCTCATCCGAGGCGAGCCGGTGGACCCAGCGGTCCAGCTCCGAGGACGCCACCTCCCCGTCTGCGAGCGAGGACAAACTCTCCGCTGCCTGATCTTCGGCCGACTGGCTTGGTTTCATTTCATGCACCTAACAGAGGTTTCAACTTTTTATCGATTGCTTCCCGGGCGCGGAAGATCCGCGACCGTACTGTTCCTATCGGGCAATCCATGGCCTGCGCGATTTCGTCGTAGCTCATACCCTCGAGCTCCCGCAGGGTGATCGCCGTGCGCAATTCCTCGGGCAAATCATCCACCGCCTCTTTTATGGTCTCGGCGATTTCCTCCTGCAGCGCCAGTTTCTCGGGCGTGTCCTGTTCCTTCAGGCGCGTACCGAGATCGGTCTGTTCGGCCAGATCGGCTTCTATGTCGTCCTGCGGCGGCCGGCGCGACATCGCCGCGAGGTGATTCTTGGCCGTGTTGATCGCCACCCGGTAGAGCCAGGTGTAGAAGGCGCTGTCACCGCGAAAATTCGGCAGCGCCCGGTAAGCCTTTATGAAGGCCTCCTGGGTCACGTCCAAAACCTCGCTCTGGTCCCGCACATAGCGTCCGATCAGGTTCGCCACCTTCTGCTGGTACTTCAGCACCAGCGTGTCGAAGGCTTTCTTGTCCCCACGCTGAACACGCTCCACGAGCGCCTGGTCGATGTCTCTGTTGGATTCCATCCAGCGAGCCCTCAGAATCCGGCAGAGACGCCACCCTGTCGGCGCCCTGCTCTATGGACCGACAGGATTGCACGGAGTTCATCTGCATTCGCAGAAATCCCCCGGGCATGTTTTTTCTGGCAAAAAGCGGAAATCATTCGCCCAATCATACTGCCCTGTTGTTCCTGGATCGACCACGATCTGATTCCGGGGGTGCAAGCTGTTCCAGTGGTGGATACACTCTCGAAAAACCGGCCCGGTGCTATGCAAAGCAATTCGCAGAATTTCGACGTACTGATTGTCGGTAGTGGTGCTGCCGGGCTCAGCTTGGCCTTGCGCCTGCCCGAGTCGGTTCGCTGCGCGCTGGTCTCGAAGCGCGAACTCTCCGAGGGAAACACCCTGTATGCGCAGGGTGGCATCTCCGCGGTGCTCGATTCTGCTGACTCAGTCGAATCCCATGTGACCGACACGCTGGCTGCCGGCGTCGGACTGTGCGTGCAATCCGTGGTACGCACCGTGGTGGAACGCGGGCCGGACAACATCCGCTGGCTGCATGACGAGGGGGTGGCTTTCACCCAGAGCCCGGCCACCGGTGATTCCACCTTCCACCTGACCCGCGAAGGGGGGCACAGCCACCGGCGCGTGGTGCATGCCGCTGATGCCACGGGGCGGGAAGTCGAGAACACCCTGGTCGGGCGGGTGCGTCAGCGGCCCAATCTGAAGATCCTGGAACACCACATCGCGGTGGACCTGATCCACACGCGGGCACAGGGTGAGGCGCGCCAGTGCGTGGGCGCCTACCTGCTCGATATACGCTCCGGGGATGTCATCTCGGTCGCCGCCCCTTGCGTGATCCTGGCCACCGGAGGCGCCGCGAAGGTTTACCTGTACACCAGCAATCCGGACGTCGCCACGGGAGACGGCATCGCCATGGCCTGGCGCGCCGGTTGCCGCGTTGGCAACATGGAGTTCATCCAGTTCCACCCGACCTGCCTGTACCACCCCGAGGCCAAGTCCTTTCTGATCAGCGAGGCGGTACGTGGTGAAGGCGGCCGCCTGCTGTTGCCGGATGGCACCCGCTTCATGCCGCAGTTCGATGAACGAGCGGAGCTGGCCCCGCGGGACATCGTGGCGCGCGCGATCGACCACGAGATGAAACGCCTCGGCAGCGATTGCGTCTACCTCGACATCAGCCACCGGCCTGCGGCCTTCATCGAGGAACACTTCCCCACCATCCTCGCGCGCTGCCTGGAACTCGGCTTCGACATGCGCAAGGAACCCCTGCCGGTCGTGCCGGCGGCGCACTACACCTGCGGTGGGGTACGGGTTGACTCGCACGGCGAAACCGACATCAGCGGCCTTTTCGCGATTGGCGAAGCCTCCTACACGGGGTTGCACGGGGCCAACCGCATGGCCAGCAATTCCCTCCTGGAATGCCTGGTCTACGGCGAGCTGGCGGTGGAGCGCATTCTGCAGCGCCTTGCAGAGCCGCACCCCTGGACCGAGGTGCCGCGTTGGGATGAAAGCCGGGTCACCGACTCGGATGAAGAAGTCGTGGTTTCGCATAACTGGGAGGAACTGCGTCGCTTCATGTGGGACTACGTCGGCATCGTGCGCAGCAACAAACGGCTCGCGCGCGCCAAGCGCCGCGTCGACCTGTTGCGCAACGAAATCGAGGAGTACTACGGCAATTTCCGCGTCAGCAACGACCTTTTGGAACTGCGCAACCTGGTCGAAGTGGCCGATCTCATCGTGCAATCGGCCCTGCGCCGGTGCGAGAGCCGCGGACTGCATTACACCATCGACTTCCCCGGGACGGATCCGAACCAGGCACATCCCACCATCCTGATCCCGGACAGTTACGTGCCCCATCCCCAGGGCGAATAGGCGGGGGATCCCAGGCCCCTCCAACGGGCCAGGCGGCTCAGGCGCGCGTCACCAATAGTCTTCGCAAGCGCCGATGCGCATCGCGCGACAGGTTGTCCCGGGTCGCCAAAATGGCGTAGCGCTTCCCGGCCGTGCGAAGTTCCGCGCTCACCAGCGAGGCGGTGATGATGCCCGGCCGAACTTCCGTGATCGGAATCGATTCACCGCCGGCCAGCAGGCGCAGCTCGCTGCGATCGGCCTGCAGGGCAAGTCGACCACCGTTGAGTCCGTACGTGGAGAGCACCCAGTATCCGCTGCCCAGAGCCCACAACAACTGCCCCAAGCCCGCCCAGACAAGCTGTTGCAGCTCGATCGCCAGCGCCCCAAAAACCCATACCGCCAATACGATCAGGCGCAGCAGCCGGGATGGACCGATCTCGATCATTGGATGGACAGCTCCCTTGTCCGTGTTGATGGCGCGGAACGGTTTCAGTTATCCCGTCGGGGAAACAGGCGCAGAAAATTGTCGCTGGTCACCCGCGCAATGTCAGCCACTTCGACCCCTTTCAGTTCGGCGAGGGTCTCGGCCACTCGCCCGACGTAGCGAGGTTCGTTCGGTTTGCCCCTGAAAGGCACCGGGGCGAGATAAGGCGAATCCGTCTCTATCAGGATGCGTTCGAGCGGCACCCGGGTCGCCACCTCACGCAGCTCGGCGGCGTTCTTGAACGTAAGAATCCCGGAGAAGGAGATGTAGAAACCCAGATCCAGGGCGGCCTGCGCCATTTCCCAGGTCTCGGTGAAGCAATGCATGACGCCGGCCACATCCGAGGCCGCCTCTTCCCGCAGAATCCGGATCGTGTCCTCGCGGGCTTCCCGGGTATGCACGATCAGGGGCTTGCCCACGGTGCGCGCCGCCCGGATGTGCGTGCGGAAACGCTCGCGCTGCCACTCGAGGTCCCCCTCGGTGCGAAAGTAATCCAGGCCGGTCTCGCCAATCGCCACGTTATGCGGATGATTCGCCAGGTCGACCAGTTCCTGCACCGTGGGGGCCCGGCGGTCCCGGTCGCAGGGATGCACGCCCACCGATAGCGAGATATCGGGATAAGCCTCCACCAGCGCCAGCATGTCCGGGTAGGACTCGAGATCGATCGACACGCACAGCATGTGCGAGACGCCCGCATCCCGGCTGGCCTGGACCATATCGGAGAAACGCCCCTCGTAAGGCGCCAGATCCACGCGGTCCAGATGGCAATGCGAATCGATATACATGGTTGATTACAGCGCGGATGCGCCTACATCGTGTGGGTCGGACGGTCGGATTTGAGCTTGCCGGCGAGGTAACCTTCGATCTTGTTGCGCGCAACGCCGTTGTCCTGGTCATTGAACTGAACGCCCACGCCAGCGGCGCGGTTGCCTTCCGCGCCGACCGGGGTGATCCAGATGATCTTGCCGGCGACCGGAATCCGCTCGGACTCATCCATCAGGCTGAGCAGCATGAAGACCTCGTCACCGAGGCCGTACTTTTTGCTGGTCGGGATGAACAAGCCACCGTTCTTCACGTACTGCATGTACGCGGCATACAGGGCATTCTGGTCCTTGATTGTCAGGGAGAGAATGCCCTGACGGGCACGTGGGCTTGCCATTTAACGCTTCTCCGCTCGGGTCGTTGCCAGCCAGGCGTTGACCATTCGTTCGGTCAGCATGGCGCCATTGAGATTGTTGGCGAGTTGCAGCTCGAGCCGGTTCAACTCGTCCACAAAATCAAATAATTTCCGTAAGTTTATGTTTTTCATTAAAACTTGCAAGTGCTCCCCGGCATCCGGGGGTAGCAGGCGGAGCGTTTGACCGGACGCCAGCCGCAGCAGGTCGCCAAGGATGCGCCGCAGTCCGTCGAGTACCTTTTCCGCTCCCATCTGGCTCCAGTGCGCCGCAACAGCCACCGGGTTCGCCTTGCGCGTCTTCAGCGCGCCCAGGTCTTCAACCAGACGCATGACCTGCTCGAGGCGTTTCTCCTCGAGGAAACGCAATGCCAGCAGGGGCGCCCCTCCCGCAAGCGACAGTGCACTCTCTTCATCGTCCGATGTGCCCCTTTTCTTTAGCCACGCGGCCGCCACAGCGATTTGCACCGAATTCAGGGTGACCTGCTGACAGCGGCTGCGGATCGTCGCGGGCAATCGATGCGGCGCCGAACTCACCAGCACCAGGGTGCTGGAGGGAACCGGTTCTTCGAGCGTCTTCAACAGCGCGTTGGCCGCCGCCCGGTTCATCGCTTCGGCCGGGGAGATCACGAACACCCGCACCCCCCGCGCCTGGGTGGTGAGCGCGCTGCGCCCGATCAAGTCCCGCACAGCATCGATCCGGATCGCCTTGCCCTCCTCCTCGGGAGCGAGCCAGTGGACGTCCGGGTGCGTTCCCGCCCGACTGAGCCGGCAGGACGGGCAGGCCTCGCAGGGACGGTCCATCACTTCCTGCGATTCACAGACAAGGGCCGCGGCAAGCCTTCTTGCGAGTTGCTCCTTGCCCACCCCGCGCGGACCACTCAACAGCAGGGCGTGCGGAAAACGCCCGCTGGAAAGCCTGTCGAGGAGGTGCCGCCAGGTCTCCTCCTGCCACGGGAGAAGTTCGCGCGATGGCCTGTCCGGAACCGCCTCAGGCATCTATCGCTCCAATGAAAGCGCGTAGCTGTTGGCGGATATCGTTGCTCACCTGCTCGAGTTCGCGCGAGGCGTCCACCACCCGGTATCGCCCGGTGTCGGCATTGGCCATTGCAAGATAGCCATGCCTGACCCGCTCGAAAAAGGCCTGTGCCTCGCGCTCGAACCGGTCCGGTTCAGAGCGCCTGCCGGCACGCTCCAGACCCTGTTCGACGGGCAGGTCCAACAGGATGGTGAGGTCGGGACGAAGTTCGCCCTGAACCCACTCTTCCAGGATACGGATACGCCCGCGCGCTATGCCCCTGCCATACCCCTGGTAGGCATAGGTGGCATCGGTGAAGCGATCGCACAGCACCCATTGGCCGCGCTCCAGCGCCGGCCCGATCACGCGGTGGATATGCTCGGCGCGCGCCGCAAACATCAACAGCAGTTCGGTATCGTCTCCCATACCGTCGTGACGGTGGCCCAACAGCAGCGCGCGCAGCGCCTCTCCGAGCTCGGTCCCGCCCGGCTCGCGTGTCTGCAGCAGTTCGATGCCCTGCTCCGCGGCAAGCTCCGTCAGCACCCGCATGCAGGTACTCTTGCCCGCGCCCTCGATGCCTTCAACGGTAATGAACTGGCCGCGCCTGGTTCCCATCAGCGTTTCAACTGGTACTTGCGAACGGCCGCATTGTGTTCTTTCAGGGTTTTCGAGAACACATGACTGCCATCGCCATTGGCGACGAAATACAAGGCCTTGCCGGGCGCAGGGTGGAGCGCGGCGTCGATGGCCTCACGACCGGGCATGCAGATGGGTGTTGGCGGCAGCCCCTTGTGCACATAAGTGTTGTAGGGGGTGTCCTCGACGAGGTCCCGGCGGCGGATATTGCCCTGATAGCGATCGCCCATGCCGTAGATCACGGTCGGATCGGTCTGCAACTTCATGCCGATTTTCAGGCGGCGGGTGAAGACCCCGGAGATGAGTTCGCGTTCCTCCGGCACGCCGGTTTCCTTCTCGACGATCGAGGCCAGAATAAGCGCCTCCTCGGGGGTGGAGACGGCTATCTCCGCGGCGCGCTTCGACCAGGCATCCGCCAGCTCGGCTTGCATCCGCTGATACGCCCTCTTCAGGAATTCGATGTCGGTGGTTCCCCTCGGGAACACGTAGGTGTCGGGAAAGAACTGTCCCTCTGGGTGGATATCCGGCAGACCGAGCTGACCCATGACCGCCTTGTAGTCACCCGGCTCGAGTTCCTGCCTCAGGACGGGGTCATTGGCCACTGCCCTGAGCACCTGGCGGAAGTTCCAGCCCTCGATCAGGGTCAGCCGGTAGGAGATCGTCTCGCCGCGAATCAGGATATCCAGCAAGCGTGGCGGCGTCGTGCCTGCCGGGATGAGAAACTCGCCGGCGCGGATCCGGTCCGCCTGCTTGTGCCAACGCGCATGCCAGTACAAAAAGCCTGCATCGCGCAGAATCCCCTGCCGCTGCAGGCGTCCGGCCAGTTGGCGCAGGTTACTGCCCTTGGGCACGTCCAGGACCATGCCCTCCTGCGGCACTTGCATCGGGGCCTCGAGGAAGGTCCGGTAGTCCAACCAGAACCAGCCCAAACCGAGACTGATCATCAGTATGAGAATGCCGGTCAGTCGGCGCATGCGGGCTCTCCGCCGAAAGTGAAACAAGCGTCGTGCAGTACGCCGAGATCATCCGGTCGGCGGGTCAGCGGATACGCGTGCTCTCCCAGCTTTGCGACCGGCTGGATGCCCCGGAGGGAACTCATCATGAACAGACCCTCGGCCCGATAAAGCGCGTCCATTTGCGTATCCTGGATTCTCAGCGGCAGGTCGAGCAGTTCCTGTTTATCGATCACCAGCTGGCGAACGGTCCCTGCAACCCCGGCATCCCGCAGCGGCGGCGTGAGATAATGATCATCGAAGCGCAGCAGAATATTGCAGGCGATACCCTCCACCGGCCGGCCCTGCTGATTGCACAGGATCCCTTCCTGCCGGCCAGTCTGCAGCTCGCGGCTGGCGAGCACCTGCTCGAGCCGATTGAGGTGCTTTATTCCCGCGAGCAGCGGCTGAGATCCCAGGCGGGTGCGGCATTCCTGCGCCAGCAAGGGTTCATCTGTCCCGGCCGGCCTTTCGGCCTGGTCGTCACAGCGCAACCAGCGGGTGACTCTGGCATTCGGGTCGCGGGCATAACCGCGTTGCGAGGGGCCGGAGCTGATCACGATCTTGAGTACCGCAGTTTGCCGGCCTGCAACGAGCTCACCCGCCTCAGCAAGCAGCAGATCCGGGTCGGGCGCCGCGATTCCGAGCCGATCACAACCCGAGAGGAGCCTGTCGACATGTCGCGACCACAGACAGGGTCGCCCGGAACGCACCGCGATGGTCTCGAAGAGACCGTCGCCGTACTGGCAGGAACGGTCCAGGAGCGCTTGCCCCTCAGCCGGCTCACCATTCAAGAGCGCGCGTGCCGGCACGGGACTGAAGAACGGTCAGCCGGTGAAGCGACGGAAAACTAGCGTACCGTTGGTTCCGCCGAAACCGAAGGAATTGGAAATGGCAACGTCAATCCTGGCCTGACGCGCGGTGTGCGGCACGTAGTCGAGGTCGCACTTTTCGTCGGGATTATCGAGATTGATCGTGGGCGGCATCACCTGATCGCGAATCGCGAGCACCGTGAACAGCGCCTCCGCGCCACCGGCCGCGCCGAGCATGTGACCGGTCATGGACTTGGTGGAGCTGACCGCGAGCTTGTAGGCATGCTCGCCAAAGGCCTTCTTGACCGCCATCGTCTCGGCCACGTCACCCGCCGGGGTCGAGGTGCCGTGAGCATTGACGTACTCGACATCGGTCGGATCGATGCCGGCATCCTCGAGGGCCAGCAGCATGCAGTCCGCTGCTCCCTCACCATCCGGAGACGGGGAGGTCATGTGATAGGCATCCGAGTTCATTGCCGTGCCCGCCAGTTCAGCATAGATGGTCGCGCCGCGCGCCTTGGCGTGCTCGAGCTCCTCCAGCATCACAACGCCCGCACCGTCACTCAACACGAAGCCGTCCCGGTCGCGGTCCCAAGGCCGGCTGGCGGCTTGTGGGTCATCGTTACGCGTGGAAAGGGCGCGGGCCGCAGCGAAACCACCGAGCCCGGTTGGCGAGGTGGCCATCTCAGCGCCACCGGCAATCATCACGTCCACCGATCCATACTGGATCATGCGCATGGCGTCGCCGATATTGTGCGCCCCGGTACTGCAGGCCGAGACGATGGATATGTTCGGGCCTTTGAGGCCGTACATGATCGAGAGATCACCGGCCACCATATTGATGATGTTTGCCGGGACAAAGAACGGCGAAATCTTGCGCGGGCCGCCCTTGAGGTAGGCCCCGTAGTTGGTCTCGATCCCGGTAATGCCGCCAATACCGGAGCCGATGGCCACCCCGATGCGCTTGCGATTCTCGTCCGTGATCTCGAGTCCACTGTCCTCGATCGCCTGCACGCCCGCCGCGATGCCGTAGTGGATGAACGCGTCCATCTTGCGCGACTCCTTGCGCGTGACGTACTTCTCGATATCGAAGCCGTAGATCGGTCCGCCGAAGTGCACGCTGAAGGGTTCGATCTCGAAGTGAGTGATCGGTTGAATTCCGCTCTTGCCGGCAAGGATGTTGTCCCATCCGGTCTTGACGTCCAGGCCTACCGGGGAAATCAGACCCAGGCCAGTGATGACCACTCTTCTTTCAGATTTTGCGAAACCAGACATCAGGGAGCAGACCTCGTGACACTAATGCATACCAAACTCAAAAGGCCGCACCGAATCCCCAGGGGTCCGGTAGCAGCCTTCTATTCAACCAACAGATGGCTGTCAGCCGTGCGCGTTGACGTAGTCAATCGCCTGCTGAACGGTCGTTATTTTTTCGGCTTCCTCGTCAGGGATCTCGGTCTCGAATTCCTCTTCCAGGGCCATGACCAGTTCGACGGTATCCAGCGAGTCGGCACCCAAATCGTCTACGAAGGAAGCTTCGTTGGTGACTTCCTCTTCTTTCACGCCCAGTTGCTCTACAACGATTTTTTTGACGCGCTCTTCGATCGTGCTCATTTTGATTGATTCCTCCGAGAAAGCGTGATCCGGTGCCACGCGGTGAGGCCGTATTGTATGTGTAAATCGCCCTCTGTCATAGGGTATTTAGCAATTCGGCCAGGTTGAATGAATTCCTATTACTGGCAGGCAGTTACGCCTGACAGTTCATGCCATGTACATGCCGCCGTTGACGTGAATCGTTTCGCCCGTGATGTAGCCGGATGACGGCGACGCCAGGAATGCAACCGCAGCGGCTATCTCTTCCGGTTGACCCAGGCGCGCCAGCGGTATCGCGGACAGCAGCGCATCGCGTTGCGCCTCGGGCAATTCACGTGTCATATCGGTGTCGATAAATCCAGGTGCCACCGCGTTGACCGTGATGCCGCGCGACCCCACCTCCTGCGCGAGCGACTTGGTGAAACCGAGCATACCGGCCTTGGCCGCAGCGTAGTTGGTTTGTCCCGCATTGCCGCTGCTGCCCACCACCGAGGCGATATTGACGATTCGTCCGGTCTTGGCCTTCATCATGGGACGCAGACAGGCTTTGCAGACGCGGTAGAGCGAACTGAGATTGGTGTTGATGACCGCATCCCAGTCCTCGGACTTCATGCGCATCAAAAGATTGTCGCGGGTTATGCCGGCGTTGTTGACCAGTACCGTCACGGTGCCGAACTCGTCGCCGATTGCCTTGATCACTGCCTCCACCGACGCATCGTCGGAAACATCCAGGCGCAGACCTCGCCCGGCAATACCGGACGCTGCCAGGGATTCGCTGATCGCCTGCGCCCCGGAATCGGAGGTGGCGGTCCCCACAACCGTCATGCCCTGAGCACCGAGTGCCTGGGCAATCGCCTTGCCGATCCCCCGGCTGGCGCCGGTTACGAGAGCAATAGTCTGATCAGCCATTCACCGCCTCCAAAGCTTTTTCCAAAGAAGGCCCGTCGAACACTGGCAGGCCGGTCAGTGATTTATCAATGCGCTTGCTCAAGCCGGTGAGCACCTTACCCGGCCCGGCCTCGATAAGCAGCGAGGCACCCCTGCCCGCAAGCGCCTGCACCGTTTCCACCCAGCGAACCGGGCTGTACAGCTGCTGCTGCAGGCGCTCGCGGACCGCCTCGGGAGTTGCCGCCACAGCGACATCCACGTTGTGCAGCACCGGGATGCGAGGCGCATCCATTGGCACGCCCTGCATGTATTCGAACAATTCGTCCGCGGCGCCGCGCATCAGGGCGCAATGTGATGGGACGCTGACATCCAGCAGCAATGCGCGCTTCGCGCCAGCCTCTTTGGCGAGATCCACGGCGCGGGCTATCGCGCTGGCGTTGCCGGCCACCACGACCTGCCCGGGTGAATTGAAGTTGACGGGTTCGGCCACCTCGCTCCCGGCCGCCTGTTCGCAGACGGCGCGCACCTGGTCGTCGCTCAGACCGAGAATCGCGGCCATCGCTCCCTCGCCCTGTGGCACGGCCTGTTGCATCAGTCGGCCGCGCTCACGCACCAGCCGCACCGCGTCGGTGAACTTCAGGCTATCGGCCGCCACCAATGCGGTGTATTCACCCAAGCTGTGACCCGCCATGACAGCCGGTCCAGGGCCGCCTTGTGACAACCAGACGCGCCAGACCGCGGTGCCCGCGGCCAGCATTGCCGGCTGGGTGTTCTGGGTTCGGTTGAGTTCCTCCGCCGGCCCATCCTGAGTCAACTGCCAGAGATCAAGACCCAAGGCCTCGGAGGCCTCCTGGAAAGTCTCGCTGACGACCGGAAAGGAGGCAGCCAGCTCAGCCAACATGCCCACGGACTGCGAACCCTGCCCCGGAAAGGTGATTGCAAACTCAGTCATTACTCGCCTCAGAATGTCAGCAGCGCCGAGCCCCAGGTGAACCCGCCTCCGAAGGCCTCGAGCAGCAGGGTCTCGCCCTTTTTGATGCGTCCGTCACGCACCGCAACATCGAGCGCCAGCGGCACGGACGCCGCCGAGGTATTGCCATGCTGATCGACAGTGACGACCACGTTGTCCATCGGAAGGTTCAACTTGCGTGCGGTGGCGTTGATGATCCGGATATTGGCCTGATGCGGCACCAACCAATCGATATCGGTCTTTTTCAGGCCGTTCGCCTCGAGCGTCTCATCCACTATGCGGCCGAGTGTTTTGACCGCGACCTTGAACACCTCGTTGCCACGCATCTTGGTGAATCGGGGATCCCCGTCCTCGTCCTCGAAATCAAAACCCCGCGATACGCCGCCGGGCACATGCAGGAGTTTTTCGAAGGAACCGTCCGCGTGCAGATGGGTGGAGTGGATGCCCGGCTCGTCCGAGGCCTCGAGGACCACGGCTCCGGCCCCGTCGCCGAACAGGACACAGGTGCCCCGGTCAGTCCAGTCGACCACCCGTGAGAAGGTCTCCGCGCCGATCACGAGCGCACAACCATGGCTCCCGGAACGAATGAACTTCTCAGCCACACCCAGGGCGTAAATGAAACCCGTGCAGACCGCCTGCACGTCGAAGGCCGCACATCCGTGGATCCCGAGCCGGTGCTGCAGCAGGCAGGCAGTGCTCGGAAAGATCTTGTCGGGCGTGGTCGTGGCCACCACGATGAGGTCGATATCGCAGGCATCCACCCCGGCGGCGTCCATTGCCCGGAGCGCCGCTTGCTCGGCGAGATCGCAGGTGGTTTCGCCTTCGGCAGCGATGTGTCGCTTGACAATGCCGGTTCGCTCCCGGATCCACTCATCCGAGGTTTCGACCATCTTCTCAAGGTCCTGGTTGGTCAACACCTTCTCCGGGAGATAGCTCCCGGTGCCGGTGATCCGGGCGTAACGGGTCATGCGCTTGCCTTCTGTCCCAGTTGATCGGCAACCGATTCAGTGATCCGGCTGGCGATATCCGCGACCACTTCCTTGCGCGCAATGCCGATGGCGTGCTCGAACGCCAGGGTATCCGCACCGCCATGGCTTTTGACCACGATACCGCGCAGGCCCAGGAGGCTGGCGCCATTGTAGCGCCTGGGGTCGATGCGCTTTTTCAGCGCTCTCAGCACCGGCAGGGCGAACAGCGCCGCGAGGCGAGTGAGGGGGTTGCGCTTGAACTCGACCGAAAGGAAATGCCGGATCATCTTGGCGACGCCCTCGCTGCTCTTCAGCGCAACATTTCCGATAAAGCCGTCGGTCACCACGATATCGAGGCCGTCCTTCAGGTAGATGTCATCACCCTCGACGTAGCCACGGTAGTTGAGCCCGCTGGACTGCAACAGCACGTGTGCCTTTTTGACCGATTCGATGCCCTTGATCTCCTCGGCCCCGATGTTGAGCAAACCCACCGATGGCGCGGCAACGCCCTCGACCGCATTGACCAGCTCCGCACCCATCACAGCGAACTGCAGCAGGTGCTCTGCGCTGGAGTCGATATTGGCGCCGAGATCGAGAACCCAGGTGCGTCCATCGACTGCCGGCAGTGCGGTGATGATGGCAGGACGATCCACCCCCGGAATGGTCTTGAGTACGAATCGCGCAGTCGCCATGAGGGCCCCGGTGTTGCCGGCGCTGACGCATGCCGCGGCCTCACCCGACTTGACCATGTCGATGGCGACACGCATGGACGAATTCTTCTTGCCACGCAGAGCGGCGGCAGGGGATTCATCCATCCCCACCACCTCGTTCGCATGGCGCAGCGAGACGCCTTTCGGTGCTTCGCCCTCCCCCAATTGAGCACGGATGTCTTCCTCGCGCCCGACCAGTACCAGACGGCACTCCGGATTGGCCTTGGCGAATCGAACAGCCGCGGGGACGACCACGGAGGGTCCGTGGTCACCGCCCATGGCGTCGAGTGCGAGGGTGATTGGGGATGCCATCCCTAACCCGATTCGCTCGTCATCCAAACGTCAGCTGGGATTGCGATGCTTACTTGTCGATTACCTTGCGGCCGCGGTAGAAACCGTCAGCGCTGACATGGTGACGCAGGTGGGTCTCACCGGAGGTCGGGTCGACCGACAGGGTCTCGGACTTCAAGCCGTCGTGCGCCCGGCGCATACCGCGCTTGGAAGGGGTTTTTCGATTCTGTTGGACTGCCATGTTCGTCTCCTGGGTTTAATGGCCCTAAAACTACGTTTTTGTGTTCAATCGCTGTCGCGCTTCATCTGCTGCAGAACGGCGAACGGGTTTTCCTTCTCGCTTCCCGCGACGTCTTCGTCGTCGGGGGCGCTGTATGCCGCCACGTCCAGACCGCACTCCGAAGCCGGGTGAAGCGGCGCCGGAGGTATCGCCAGGATCAGCTCGTCTTCCACCAGGTCGACCGGGTGCAATGACCGTTCCTCCAGCAACAAGGGGTCGAATTCCGGCGGCAAGCTCTCCGCCTCGCCGAGCCCCTGCACCGGACTGAGCAAAAAATCCGTATTCACCGGATAGCGCATGGGCTGCATGCAACGCTGACAAACCAGCCACAATACGGCCTCGACATGCCCGCGAATGCGCGCCCTACCCTCGCCATCCTTATCGAAGCCCAACGTAAAAGCCGCCTCGCCCTCCGAAGAGGTCAGAAGCGGCGCCAGGCGGGCAAAGTCCCTGAGCGCAACGCGCCCGGCGAAGTCTTTGCCCTGCTCACACAGGCGCAGGGGGTCGGCTTGCTCGGGAAGCTGCGACAACATAAGCGCGGAATTCTATGAAAAGGCTAGAGAATAAGCAACTGTTGATTAACTGCCAGGCGCCGACCGGGGAGGCCGCAGAAGCGCGCTTTCAGGTGACCCGCAAGCCTTGCCAGCATGCGCATTTTCCCGCCGGCGGGAACGGGCCCGTCAGTTGCCCACCACCGCCAGCAGTACGCCCGCCGCGACGGCCGAGCCGATGACGCCGGCCACGTTCGGCCCCATGGCGTGCATCAGCAGGAAATTGTGGTGGTTGGCCTCCAGACCGACTTTATTAACCACCCGCGCCGCCATGGGCACCGCGGATACACCTGCCGCCCCGATTAGCGGATTGACCCGCCCCCCGGAGATCCGATGCATGGCTTTGCCCATCAGCACGCCGGAGGCGGTGCCGATGGAAAAAGCGACCGCGCCGAGCGCCAGGATCCCGAGGGTTTCGACGCTCAGGAACTTGTCCGCCTGGAGCTTGGAGCCGACCGCGAGGCCGAGCACGATGGTCACGATATTGATGATTTCGTTCTGCGCCGCCTTGCTGAGCCGATCCACGACCCCGGATTCACGCAGCAGATTGCCAAAGGTCAGCATGCCAATCAGGGGCGCCGCGGAAGGCAGGAACATTGCGCACAACAGCAGTACCGTGAGGGGAAACAGGATCTTCTCGAGCTTGCCGACCGGGCGCAACTGGGACATCTCGACGCGGCGCTCGGCGTCGCTGGTCAGCAGCCGCATGATCGGCGGCTGGATGATCGGGACCAGCGCCATGTAGGAATAAGCCGCGACCGCAATCGCACCGAGCAGATCCGGTGCCAGCTTGGACGCGACGAAGATGGCCGTTGGGCCATCCGCGCCACCGATGATCGCGATGGCCGACGCGTCCGCCAGGGTAAAATCGAATCCCGGGACCAGGTTCAGCGCCAAGGCCCCGAGCAGCGTGGCAAAAATCCCGAACTGTGCGGCCGCGCCGAGCAACAGGGTGCGTGGCATCGCGATGAGCGCGCTGAAATCGGTGAGCGCCCCAACCCCCATGAAGATCAAGAGAGGCGCGATACCCGAGCTGATCGCCACCTCGTAGAACATGTGCAGCATGCCCGGTTCATATCCCAGGCCCTTCGCCAGAGTCAAAGCAGGCCGGTACTGCGCGGACGATACATGCTGCCAGGCCTCTGCCACCGCAGAGGGATCGACCCCGAGGGTCGCCGCGAGCAACCCAAGGTGCTCCGGTCGTCCCTCCATCAAAAGGTGCCCGACCGCGTCCTCCCCCAGGCCCGCGACCGGGATGTTGGCAAGCACGCATCCGAAACCGATCGGCAGCAGCAGCAGAGGCTCGAAGCCCTTGCGGATGGCCAGATACATGAGCGCCGCGCCGACTACCAGCATCAGCCCCTGCCCCCAGCCGATGTTGGCAATGCCCATCGATTGCCATAGCGCCTCGATTCCCGCTTCCATATCCCGGCCTCAGCCCAGCAACAGCAGGTTGTCGCCCACCTGCACGGTGTCGCCTTCCTTCACCAGGATGGCATGCACGCTTCCATCGATCGGCGCACGCACCTCGGTCTCCATTTTCATCGCCTCCAGGATCATTATGACGTCACCCGACTTGACTGCCTGCCCCTGGGTCACGTTGATCTTGAAGATATTCCCCGCCAGAGGCGCCGGAACCGCTTGCCCATCACTCCTGGCGGCCGGTGCCGGTGCCGGGGACGGGGACGGCGGCGAAGCCGGACTGGAGGGCGCGGGAGTGACGCCGGTCATTTCTCCACCGGCAGATACGCTGACACTGTAGGCATGCCCATCCACGACCACCTGGTAGGACTCCGTCTCTGCGATCCCCGCGGCAGCGGGCGCAACTGGCGCTGGCGGCTCGCTTCCCGGCACGGGCTCGAAGGCCCCCGGGTCGTCCCGGTGCTGCAGGAACTTGAGCCCGACCTGGGGGAAGAGCGCGTAGGTCAGTACGTCGTCGATCGCTTCCTCGGCAACCCGGATATCGTGTTTGCCCGCCAGATCCCTGAAATCACCGGTCAGGGTATCCAGCTCGTTTTCCAGGAGATCCGCGGGACGGCAGGTGACAGGCTCCTCACCCTCTTCGAGGACTCGCGCCTGCAGGTCCTTGTTGACCGGCGCCGGGGTGGCGCCGTACTCGCCACGCAGCACACCCGCGGTTTCCTTGGTGATCGACTGGTAACGCTCACCGGTGAGGATGTTCAGTACCGCCTGCGTGCCGACGATCTGGGAGGTCGGCGTGACCAGCGGAATGTACCCCAGGTCTTCGCGTACGCGCGGGATCTCGGACAGGACCTCATCCATGCGGTCTTCCGCGCCCTGCTCACGCAACTGGTTTTCCATGTTGGTCAGCATGCCACCCGGCACCTGCGCCACCAGGATCCGCGAGTCCACCCCGCGTAGCGACCCCTCGAACTCCGCATACTTTTTGCGCGCCTCGCGGAAATAGGCAGCGATTTCCTCCAGGAGCGAGATATCCAGGCCGGTGTCCCGCTCGCCGCCTTGCATAATGGCTACCAGCGATTCGGTCGCAGAGTGACTGTAGGTCATCGACATCGATGAAATCGCCGTATCCACCTGGTCCACCCCGGCCTCGGCCGCCTTCACCAATGCCGTGGTGCTCATCCCGGTGGTGGCGTGCGAGTGCAATGCGATCGGCACCTCGACCGTCTGCTTGAGCTGGGTAACCAGCTCGTAGGCGGCGTAAGGCGTGAGCAGGCCAGCCATGTCCTTGATGCAGATCGAGTGGCAGCCCATGTCCTCCAGCCCGCGCGCCAGGTTGAGCCAGTAGCCAAGGTCGTGCACCGGGCTGACGGTGTAGGACATCGCGCCCTGGGCATGTTTCCCGACCTTGAGCGTCGCGCGCACCGCGGTTTCCAGGTTACGCAGGTCATTCATGGCGTCAAAGATGCGGAACACATCTATTCCGGTGACGGCCGCCCGTTCGACGAACTTGTTCACCACGTCGTCGGCGTAGTGGCGGTATCCAAGGATGTTCTGGCCGCGCAACAGCATCTGCTGCCGGGTGTTCGGCATCGCTTTCTTCAGCTCGCGCAGACGTTCCCAGGGATCCTCCCCGAGGAAGCGGATGCAGGCATCGAACGTCGCCCCGCCCCAGGTCTCGAGCGACCAGAAGCCAACCTGGTCCAGTTTTTCAGCAATCGGCAGCATGTCGTCCAGGCGCAGGCGCGTGGCGAACAGGGACTGGTGCGCGTCGCGCAGCACCACTTCAGTAATCGCGAGCTTGTTGGTCATTCTGGGATATCCGTTGGACTACTGGGCTTTGGAATTCAGGCGCCACGCGATCCGCGGAAGCGCCGAACCGCGACAGCAATGGCGGCAATAATGCGTGGATCAGTGGAGCCACCCCCCACCGTGCGGGGATGCGGCAGGGTGTCTGACATCGGGGTTTCCGGCACCAGTCGGCTTGCCAGTCTCGACATCGCCTGCATCATGATGATCAGGAGCACCAGGAACAGAAAAACCATACCCATGCCAAGCAACATCAGCTCCAGACCGGACAGCAGCATGTCTGACACCATGGTCACCCCTCCTTCGAACAGCGTCATCGGGCATCCGTGAAGTGATTGCCTTCACCGTCACCCGTAAATAGTCGAATCGGCATTCTAGCGAATGGCGTGGGGTTTAGGGAGCAGCAATACCGATTCTCATCCGAACGGTCCGCCCTGCCCCCAGGGCCACTTCTGGTAAACTCCGGCGCCCTTCGAGAAGTTCAGTGAAGACATACATGACCCCGAGACTGGTACTCGCCTCGACATCCCCCTTCCGGCAAGCCCTGCTCGAACGCCTCGGGCTTCCGTTCGAGACGGCCGCACCGTCGATCGATGAGTCGATTCACGCAAGCGAGAAGCCGCAACAACTGGTGCAGCGCCTCTCCTCTCTCAAGGCGCGGGCGGTGGCGGCCACCCACCCCGACAGCCTGATCATCGGATCCGACCAGGTGGCGTGCGTGGATGACCACATCCTCGGTAAACCGGGCAACCGGGAGAACGCGATCGCGCAACTGCAGCTCGCCTCCGGCAAGCCCGTCGTCTTCCACACCGGGCTCTGCCTGCTCAACAGCGGCACAGACACCGAACAGGTGCTATGCGAGTCCTTCAGGGTGCATTTTCGCCGCCTCAGCCTGGAGCAGATCGAGCGCTACGTGGACCGCGAGCAACCCTTCGGCTGCGCTGGCAGCTTCAAGTCGGAGGCGTTCGGCATCGTGCTGTTCACCCGACTGGAGGGAGATGATCCCAACGCCCTGATCGGCCTGCCCATGATCCGCCTGGTCGACATGCTCAGCAAAGAGGGGGTCGCATTGCCATGAACGCACTTATCGATGGCTTCGCGCTGCCCTTTCGCGGCCTGCGCCTGATTTTTCGCCCCGGGTTCCGGCGTTACGTGATCATGCCACTGCTTCTGAATATCGTGGTGTTCGGCCTGCTTGCCTGGCTCGGGGTCGCCTATTTCGAGCAGTTCATGGGGCATTACCTGCCAGAGGAAAGCTGGTGGTCCTTCCTGCGACCGCTGCTCTGGGTGGTGTTCGCCCTCGCGTACGCCATGATCCTGTTTTTCGGCTTTACCGTGCTGGCGAACCTGATTGCTTCACCCTTCAACGGCATCCTGGCCGCAAAGGTGGAGGAGTCCATCACGGGCACACCACCGAAAGGTGCGCAAGTCTCGCTGGTGGCTGCCATCTGGCCGGCCATCCGCGCCGAGCTCAGCAAGCTGCTCTACATGGCCAGCCGCATGGTTCCGCTGCTGATCCTGCTGCTCATCTCGGCCTTGGTGCCGGGTTTGAACCTGCTGGTGAGCGCGCTCTGGCTGGCGGCTGGTTTCTGGTTCCTTGCGGTCGAGTACGGCGATTATCCGATGGCCAACCACGACATTGCGCCGAAAGACCAGCGCGCCCTGCTCAAACGTCGCCGCTTCAAAACCCTCTCATTCGGTGCCGGTGTTGGCGCCATGATGCTGTTTCTGGGTTTCGTCGCCATGCCGGCCGCGGTTGCGGGCGCGAGCATCTACTGGAGCCGCGATCTGCGCGCCCTCTGAGAGAGTCTCCTCATCTCCCCAGAAAGCGCGCGATGCGCTCCAGCCCCTCCAGGATGCGGTCTTTGCCGGTCGTGTAAGCAAAACGCACATGGTCGGTGGTGTCCTGGCTTCCGAAATCGACGCCGGGCGTGATCGCCACGGCTTCCTGTTGCAGCAATTCAGCGGCAAAGGCCTCGCCATCGCCCCGCTCCAGCGAGTCGATCCCCGCGTACAGATAGAAAGCGCCATCGGGCGGTCTTGATGGCAATCCAAACCCCAGCGAGCGAAGTCCTTCAAAAAGCACGTTGCGGCGGCGCTCGAACACCTGGCGGCGATGCTCGAGTTCCTCCAGGACGTCCGCTGAGAAGGCCGCCAGGGCGGCGTGTTGCGCCACGGTCGGAGGGGCGAGAAACAGGTTCTGCGCCAGCCGCTCGATCGGCTCGACCCATTCTTCAGGTACCACCGCCCAGCCGAGGCGATAGCCGGTCATGCCGAAAAACTTGGAAAAACTGTTGATCACGAACAGGCCCTCCCTGCCGAGTTCGAGCGCGCTGCGAGGGGCGGCATCGTATTGCAGCCCCTGGTATATCTCGTCCACGATCAGAAAACGCTGCGCGGACCGAAGGTGCCGGTACAGGGCCTCCAGCCGCCGCAGGGGAATGACCTCACCGGTCGGATTGCTCGGCGTGGCGAGCATCATGCCGACGGCGTCGCGCATTGCCGCCACCGCCGCATCCGCTTCGAATCCCCCCGCCATCCGCGGCAGGGCCCGGGTCCTACCGCCAAACAGGCTGATAATGTGACGGTTACAGGGGTAGCCCGGATCCTGGAGCAGGACTTCATCGCCGGGGTCGATCAGCACCCCGAGAATCAACTGCAGGGCGCCGGACGCGCCGGGGGTGACGAGCACTCGGCGTGGGTCGATCTGCAGGCCAAACCGGTCGGCATAATAGGCGGCGATCGACTCGCGTAATGGCTGAATGCCCAGCGCCGGCGTGTAGTGGGTCTGGCCCGCGGCAATCGCCTCGCCGGCCGCGCGGTTGACCGCATCGGGCGCCGGGAAATCGGGCTCTCCCACCTCCATGTGGACCAGGTCCCTGCCCTGCCGCTCCATCTGCTGCGCCCGGGCGAGAATCTCCATCACCCGGAAAGGCGCGATGGAGCCCATGCGCGCGGCCGTACCGGGGTAGCTCACAGGCGCGCGAGCATGTCGAGGTCGATGCAACGCTCCAGGGACTGCCCATCCGCGCGCACCGGCAGCTGATCGGGTTCGCCCAGTTGATCGATCACCAGGGTGGCGCGTGAGAAGTCCTGCCCCCTGGTGTAATCATTGGTGGTGACCAGGATCCGGTCGATTCCCGCATCGGCCGCCGACGTCACGCCATGCCCGGAATCCTCGAAGGCGACCACCTGCTCTCCCGTCAGGCCCAGTCGCTGCAACACCCAGGTGTAGATGTCCGGCGCCGGTTTCTTCGCAGGGACAATATCGCCGGCGCCGATCTCGGCGAACCAATCGATCGACTCGCGACCCAGGGTATTCTCGAGCAGCGCGGTGACATTGTCGGGAGTCGTGGTGGTGGCGATTGCCAGCGGCACGTTCGCCGCCAGGGCCTCGCGCAACAGGCGTTCGACGCCGGGACGCAGCGGCACCGACCCCTCGGCCATCAGGTTCTTGTAGTGCTCGGTCTTGGATGCGTGCAGTGCCGCAACGAAACCGTCGAGATCTTCCGGGGCATCGAACGCCGTATTAAACTGGTCCAGATAAAACTTGATGCGCTCTTTGCCTCCGGTCACCGAAAGCAGCCTGCCGTACAGTTCCACACTCCAGTCCCAATCCAGGCCGGCGTCGTTGAAGGCGCGATTGAACGCGACCCGGTGACCGTCGCGCTCGGTATCCGCCAGGGTCCCATCGACATCGAATACCAGGGCCTTAATCGCAGGCATAGAATCGTCCTCTTCAAAAAAACTCTGAAGGATACCGCAACGACCATGCAAGCCAAGCGGAATCGCCACCCGGTCAGTGCGCTCGTCGCCACCGATACGGTCTCGTCCATCCCAACCCCTACCACCCTGGCACGCCCTCAGGCGGAACCGGAAACGCGCCCCTGAACGAAGATGGTGACCTCTGTATATCGCGGTCGATTCGCCCCCTCACCTACCGGGGCATTGCACTTCGGCTCCCTGGCAGCCGCGCTCGCCTCCTGTGTCGATGCACGCGCGCACGCCGGCGAATGGCTGCTGCGCATGGACGATCTCGACCAGGGTCGCTGTGTCGCAGGCATGGACAGCCGGATTCTCGCAACGCTCGAGGCCTTTGGGTTCGAGTGGGATGGGCAGGTTGCCTACCAGACGGCACACCTCGGCGCCTACCGGGAGGCTCTCGGGAGACTGCAGCAGTCGGGCCATGTTTATTACTGCCGCTGCAGCCGCTCGCAAATCGCACAGGCGGCGCAACGATCCGGAGTGGAGGGTCCCATCTACCCCGGCACCTGCAGAGAGCTGAGCCTGCCTGACAAACCGGGTCACGCCGCCCGCATTCGTAGCAACGAACGCGAAATCGTATTTGTCGATCGACTGTTCGGCCATCAGGAGCAGGTCCTTGCGCGCGACGTCGGCGACTTCGTGATTCGTCGCGCCGATGGCTTTTTCGCCTATCAGCTCGCCGTGGTGGTGGACGACGAACTGGCCGGCATCACCCAGGTGGTACGCGGCGCCGACCTGCTGCTATCGACCCCACGACAGATTTTCCTGAGCCGCCTGCTCGATTACCCCACCCCCGACTATCTGCACATTCCATTGGTGTTCGGATCGGACGGCAGAAAGCTGAGCAAAGCCGACAGCGCGCATCCCGTCGACCCGAGCGACCCGATGCCTGCGCTGCTGGCTGCCTGGCGATTCCTGGGGCAGGCCCTGCCACACGTGGGCCCACTTTCGCTCACCGAGTTCTGGCAATGGGCCCCCAGCGCATGGCAACCTGCGCTGATGAGTACCGGAGTTGCACATGATTGACCAGACGAACCCTTACCAGGTCATCGGTGGTGAACAGGGCGTGCGCGAGCTCGTCGACCGCTTCTACGACTACATGGATGAGCTCGAAGCGGCCAGGGATATACGCGACCTGCATGCAAGCAGCCTGCGTGGCTCGCGGGAAAAGCTGTTCCTTTTCCTGTCCGGCTGGCTGGGTGGTCCAGACCTGTATGTACAGAAATATGGCCACCCGCGACTGCGTGCCCGCCACCTCCCATTTTCAATCGGTATCAAAGAGCGCGATCAGTGGATGCTCTGCATGCGCAAGGCCCTTGCGGACATGTCGCTCGAGAAAGGCTTTCGCGAACGTCTCGAAAACGCGTTCCTCTCCACCGCGGATCACATGCGCAACCGCGCCGAGTACGACGGCTCCCCCGGGCTGGTGATTGGCCCGGACGAAAAAAGAGAAGAACCAGGATGAAGACTTTCAATACCGGGCTTTTTCTGACTTTGGGACTGCTGGGTTCCCCGCTCAGCCTGGCCGACCCCGGAGATCATTTGGATCATCTGCTGTCTCTGCCCATCGAGGAACTCATGCAGCAGAAAGTCAGCATCGCGACCGGCTCGCGCAAGGAACTCACAACCACGCCGGGCATTGTCACTTTGATAACGTCCAGTGATATCCGCGCCAGCGGTGCAGCCAACCTGGTCGACGTGCTGCGCGCCGTCCCCGGATTGCACATCCGCTACCAGCCATTCGGCTACCGTCCCATGATCAGTTTCCGTGGCGCCAACGACAAGCAGACGCTTCTGCTGGTGGATGGCGTACCCATGAGCGACCTGATGTGGCGTCTGGGGATCTTCTGGAAAGGTTTACCCGCCAGCGCGATCGACCGCGTCGAGATCATCCGCGGCCCAGGCTCGGCGCTTTTTGGCACGGATGCCTCCGCCGGGGTGATCAACGTGATCACCAAGGTCGCTGGCGGCATCGACCGCTCCGAGGCCGGTGCGCGCTTCGGCACGGACAACACCGCATCCACCTGGGTTCAGCATGCTGAGCAGTTGAACGGCTTCGACCTGGCACTGACCGCCGAGTTCTTTCGCACGGATGGTTTCGCGCCCTACATTGCGCGCGATGCGCAGACACAGAACGATCTGAACAGCGGAACCAGTGCTTCTCTGGCACCGGGTGAGGCCAACTACGGTTGGAACAATGCGGACATCCGGTTCTCGCTCGCGCGCGATCAGTGGCGCATCAAACTGGACTACGCCAAGCAGGACGACCTCGAGACAGGCATGACCGGGGCGGGTGCCATAGACCCGCTTACCCGCGGTGACGCCAGTCGCTTCCAGGCGGCGTTACTCTTCGATGATCAGCAGTTTTCCAGGCATTGGGGACTGAACGGCCAACTGCACTACCGTCATCTCGAGTACTCATCCGGACCCGGCTTCCAGGAATGGCCGCCCGGCTACACGGACGCCAGCGGCGTTTACCCCAATGGCGTTCTCAACCTCATGGCCTCCGCCGAGAACAGCGTCCTGGGCGAGCTCAGCGGAACCTACCGGGGACTCGAGGACCACAGTGTGACCCTGGGTGCCGGATTCCGCTGGCAGGACATCTACCGGGTTGAGCAATGGGTCAACAGCGGCATGGACGGCAATGGCAATCCCCTCCCTGCGGGTGGCCCGCTGGTCGATCTGTCGGGCACGCCCTACGCCTTCGCGCCGGAGAAATCCCGGACCATTACCTACGCTTACGTACAGGATATCTGGGACATCACGGATAGCGTGGAATTCACAGCTGGAGCACGCTTCGACCACAACTCGGACTATGGGGAGACCGTCAACCCGCGGCTCGCCCTGGTATGGCGACCGACCGGCGAATGGACAACCAAGCTGCTGTATGGCCAGGCCTTCCGTGCCCCCTACTTCCAGGAACTGTACGCCGAAACCTCTTTTTCGCTGCCCAACCCCGACCTCAAACCGGAGGAGTCCGAGACCTACGAAGTGGCATTGACCCACACGCCGAACAAAAAGATACGGCTTGGGATAAACGCCTATCACTACAGGCAGAGCGATACCATCACCTTGCAGACGGTGGCCGGATTGCCGAAACGGCAGTATCAGAACGTCGGGGACTACAACATCAACGGCCTGGAATTCGAGGCATGGTGGCAGCCCAGGAGCGACCTCAGCATAGCCGGGAATTATGCGATCAACGACTCTGACAACAACGGATACCGTGCCTTTGGCACCCCCAGGCAGTCGGCCTTTGTTCGTCTCGACTGGCGGATTTCACCGGGCTGGCATTGGAACATCCAGAACCACTGGAGTGGCGAGGTCGAACGGAGTCCGGGTGATGCCCGCGCGGATAAAGACACGAACTTCCTGACGGACACCACGCTGCGCTACACGGGTCTCCGCAACTGGGACCTGGCGCTCTCGATACGCAACCTCTTCGACACGGGTGCCCGAGCGGCGACCTCCAGCTCGATTCCGGATGACCTGCCACTGCCGGAACGAAGCATCTATTTCGAAGCGCGCTACGATTTCGGCCATCTGCCAGGGAAATAGTCACTGCCAATGGACGGCCAACACACAATGCGACCAAAGGTCCGGACGAAGCCCGCGAGCGGCGCTTCCTGGGTCCTTTTTTCGCTGGCCATTTTCCTCTGGCCAGGGGTGCCGCATGCGGAGTATCTGAAAGAGGCCTCGCTCCTGAAAGCCGCCTATATTTTCAATTTCGCGAAGTTCGCCACCTGGCCCGAAGACACCTGGCGGAACCCGCGCTCTCCCCTGATGATCTGTACCGCGGGCGCGGACGGACTGGCAACGAGCCTGCAGAGGCTCGAAGGGGAAAGAGTCCGCGGCCGACCGGTCCGGATCCTTGCCTACCCGGGTTCGCAGAACGCCTGCCACATTCTGTACCTGGCAGCATCCGAGAACGCCAATATGGCAAACTGGCTGGACAGTATCCGGGGAAGACCGGTCCTGACGATTAGCGAGCAGGCGAATTTCTCACGATCCGGGGGCATGATCGAATTGTTCCGGCAACAGGACCGCATACGTTTTCGGATCAATATCGTGGCATTGCGCACGGCCGACTTGCGCCTGAGTTCCCGGCTACTGGATCTCGCCGACATCCTCGACGAAGGCGCCAGGCCATGAAGCTCCTGCGGCGCCTCGGAATCCAGCGGAAACTCTACGTCATCATCCTCGGCGTCGCAGCCACCGTTCTGCTGCTCGGCCTCGGCACATCGATCCTGACGCAACTGCATGGCGTGCGCGACACCCAGGAGGGACATTTCCGTTCCCTGGCGCGGATCCTGGCGGCCAATAGCCGCGCGGCGATCGCTTTCAATGATCGCGAGGCCGCGCAGGAGATCCTGGCGACGCTATCCACTCAGGAGGACGTCCTCAGCGCCGGGATCACCCAGCCGGATGGAGGCCGCTTCGTCGCCTACCGGTCCACGCGGCTCGCCGAAAACGCCGGCTCGGCAGTCGAGATGGTTCTGCTGCAGGGGTTACTGGAAGACATCCGGATACAGGAACCGGTTCTTTTCGACGGAGAACAGATCGGTGAATTACAGCTGATCGGCGACATGAGCACCGCACGCCAGGGCCTTCTGTGGCAGTTGGTTGCGGTTTTAGGGGTCTTCCTGGCATCGATGGTCGTCGCCTTCGTGCTCTCCAGCTGGCTGCATCGCCTGATAACGGTACCGATAAGGGATCTGCTGAATGTCATGAACCGGGTTTCCCGCACCCGCCGATTCGAGACGAGAGCGCATCGTTTGAGCGAAGACGAACTCGGGCAACTGAGCGATGCGTTCAACCATATGCTGGATCAAATCCAACGCTACGACGAAGAACTCAAATCATACCGGCGCAACCTCGAGCAGAAGGTCGCTCATCGTACCCAAGAACTGGAGCAGGCAAAGCAGCAGGCGCTTGCTGCGAGCAACGCCAAAAGCGAATTTCTCGCCATGATGAGCCACGAGATACGCACCCCCATGACAGGCGTGATCGGTTACATCGGCCTGTTGAACAAAACGGCGCTGGATCCCGAGCAACGACAGTTCGCAGAGACCATCGAGCTGTCTGCCAACAGCCTGCTCAGCATCATCGACGACATCCTGGATTTCTCGAAGATCGAAGCCGGGAGGATGGAACTGGTGCCTGGGGATTTCCGAATCGGCGACCTCCTGTCTACCACCGAGCGGCTGTTCAGAGCCAAGGCCGCCGCCAAGGGACTCGAGTTGACCTTCCGGTGTAGCGAACAGCTACCGCTGGTCGTGGTCGGTGACCGACTGCGATTGCAGCAGATCCTCAATAACCTGGTCGGCAACGCGATCAAGTTTACCGAGCAGGGCTGGGTGCGCGTATCGCTCGAACTGATGGACTCGCTGCCTGACGGGGTTCGTCTCGAAATAACAGTCGAGGATACCGGGATTGGTATTGCCCCTGAGCAGTTAAAGGCACTTTTCCGACCCTTCCAACAAGGGGATGGGTCAATCACCCGACGCTTCGGGGGCACCGGGCTTGGGCTCGTCGTCGCGCAAAGACTTGCCCAGATGATGGATGGAGAAATCACCGTCAGCAGCACACCGGGTGTCGGGTCCGGTTTCCGTGTCGTGGTCAGTCTCGGTCAAGCCACTCAAGTGCCGTATGCTGCGCCAGCTTTCGCGGCGGATGAAAACGGGGCGACGCCACTGCAAAGGTTTCCCAGAATATCCCTCAAGGGCATTCGCGCCCTCGCCGTCGACGACAGCGCGGTCAACCTGGCACTGATGCGATCACTTCTGAACAGCCGTGGCGTCGACGTGGCGGCGGTCGATGGTGGGTCCGAAGCGCTGCAACGATTCCACAACGAAGACTTTGACATCGTACTCATGGACCTCGAAATGCCCGAGATGAGCGGTATCGAGGTGGCGCGTGAGATGCGCGCCGCCACCGGGGAACGCTCGAGCGTGCCCATCATTGCAGTCACCGCGCATGCCCTGCCCGAAAAGCTCGAGGAAGTGCGCGAAGCCGGCATGAATGACCTGCTCGCCAAGCCCTACTACCCCGAACAGCTCTATGAGGTTGTCGCGAGATGGTGCCAACAGCGGGACGAAGCAGAAAAAGCCGCGCAGGGCGCAGAGAACTGATCACGCCGTGTCGACGCAAGCCAGCCCCGGGCGTCAGGAGTTGTCGAAATGGGTCGACTCGTGGTGAAGGAGCGGCTTCACCCCCTCAAGGGTAAAGGGAATGGCCCGGACCGGATGGGTTTCCCGCGCCCTTCCCGACTGGGATGAACGGTTATCCAATTGCGGTAGCATGGAGAGAATTCCCATAAAATAAGAAAAATGGGAGGAACCGCGATGATCGACGCCACGAGACTGGTGAGAGACGAGCTTTCCCGTTGTTTACGGGCCGCATACGAACGCGACTTCGGGCTGCAGTATCCGGAATACCCGAATATCGCCGACTGGTCGGCCAACATGGCCCTATCGCTCATAGCCAACAGCGACGCCCCGTATCACAATGTCCAGCACACTGCGGACGTCACCCAGGTGGGACTGGAGATCATCCGCGGCAAGCAACTGCTGGACGGCGGGGTCACCCCCCTGGATTGGCTGCACTTCGTGGTTGCCTTGGTATGTCACGACCTCGGATACGTCCGCGGACTGTGCAAACAGGACCGGACCGGGGTGTATGCCACCGGTGTAGGACAGGAAACGGTCGCGCTGGGCGACGGCGGTACCGATGCGGCGCTCACCCCTTACCATGTGGACCGGGGCATCTGTTTCGTCCGGAGCCGCTTTGCAGGTAACACCCTGCTTGACGTGGAGCGGATCGCCCAGTTCATCGAGCGTACCCGGTTTCCCGTCCCCCAGGACGGCGACCACCAGGAGACGCGGGATTTCCCCGGATTGCTGCGGGCGGCAGACCTGATCGGGCAGCTGGCCAACGCGCGCTATCTGCAGAACATCTCGGCACTCTTCTACGAGTTCGAGGAGACGGGGGTAAACCGGCGTCTGGGTTTCTCCAACCCCGGCGATCTGCGGCGCGGCTATCCCGGCTTTTTCTGGAGCACCGCCTACCCCTATCTCAAGGATGCCCTGGTCTACCTCGAGACGACCGCCGAAGGCCGAGCCTGGGTCAGCAACCTCTACAGCCAGGTGTTCGCGGTGGAGCACGATCTGCATAGGCGCTGAGCATGCACCGGAACCTGGACCGAAGGATTAACCGCTGCCAAGCTCTCAGGCCCTTTGCATGCGCTGACCAATGATTCGCGTGAAGTTGCGGAACAATCGAAATGCCAGGATCGGGAAGCGACGCGTCAACCGCTCGATTCGTTCCCAACTCAGCACCAGCACCCGAGTGTCCGCCACCGCCACCACATCGGCCGTCCGCAGGCTGCCCGACAGCGGTCCGACCTCGCCGAACAATTCGCCAATACCCATCTGACGCAAGCGAGTGGAACCTTCTTCACGCCGTTGCCGGGCCTCGACATCGCCCTCCAGCACAACATACATTTCGCTGCCGACATCGCCCTCGCGAATGATCATCTCGCCAGCAGGATAGTGCCGAACCTCGCTGGCCAGCAGGATCTTCTTGATCTGCCAGACGTACATGCCCTGGAATAGCGGCGCACGCTCGAGCGCTTCCTTTTGCACCTTGTAAGACAGCAGGTCCCAAACGGTCAGCAGTTCGCTGGCACCGAGTAGCAGTGGCGTTAGCACAAAGGTGGCGACCAGTGCGATCAGGATCACCATCGCGCTCAGCATCCCGAAGTTGGCGACAGGCGCGAAACTCGAGGTCGCGAACACGAAGAAGCCTGCCGCCAGCGCAATCGAGGTCGCAAAGATAGGGACGGATTCGGCCCGGATCATCGTCTCCAGCGCCGCGCTCCGACTGTCGTGGCGTTTGAGTTCTTCGTGAAAACGCACCATCACATGCATGGTGTCATCGACGCAGATACCGAGGGCGATCGCCGCGACCATGCTGGTGCCCGCATTCAACGGTATGCCTGCCAATGCCATGACCGCGAACAGGATCGCGACCGGCAAAAGGTTTGGCAACAACGCGATCAGGCCAGCGCGCAGACTGACGAACAAGGCCGAAATCAGCACAAAAATCACGCCTCCGACCAACAGCAAGGAGTACAGCTGACTGCTGGCCATCGTCTCAACGGCCTTGTTGGACAGCACCGACTTACCTGTGATGTGGACCTCGAGCGCCGAATCGACATTGGCATCGACGAAAGTCTGAATCCTCGCCACAGCGCGGTTGAGTACATCGGAAGAACTGATGTTATGGCGCACAACGATCCGCGCACGATCATAACGGTCGGACACGAACCCGGCCACGTCGGAATGACGGATAAAATAAAGGTACTCGCGCACCAGGTCGTCCGACTCCGGGAGCCAAAGCGCCCGATCACCCTCCCCTGGCGCCTCCGGCTCATCCATCACGGTGTTGACCAGGGCGACGAAGTCGGCAAAAGAGAACGAGCGGTCAAAGTCTCCCATCCCGTCGACGAACCGCTGGATCTTCTGCAGTTCCTCCAGGTAGCGCACCTGCTGAAAGGTATTGTCTATGCCGCCATCGACGACAATCGCAAAGGTATGAACGCCAGCGAGTTCGTCATGAATGCGCTCAACGTTGGCCCGTAGTTCCGAATTCTCGTCGAGGTAATCGAGGAGGTTGTTATTGATCTGCAGCTGGGTTGCCGATGCAATCGCACCAATCACCAGCGCAGTTGCCGTAACCAGTACCGCCAGGCGGTGGCGTTGTGCGCCTTTCAGCAACGCGACCGCAACCCCCTGGAAGACGCCGCCGGAGGGACTGGGAACGGCAGCACCCGCCCGCTTGTGACCGATAGCGCGCAGCAGGACCGGCACCAGTGCAACGGTGATGATGAAGTTGAATAGCAATCCGGTAGACGCCGCGACACCAAACTGGAAAAGTAACTGGATGTCGTTGAGTGCAATCGACAGGAAGCCCAGGTAGGTGGTGACGAATGTCAGCAGTACCGCCATGCCCATCCTGTCTGCCATGCGCCCGATCGCAGCGCGCCGTTCGAGTCCGCTACGCACCCCGGCGGCGTATTCTGCGAGCAGGTGGATGTCCTCCGTCGACCCGATGATAATCACCAGCGCCGGCACGATTGACGTCATGATGTTGACCGGGATATCGACCAACGCCATGAATCCAAGCGTCCAAACCACACTCAGCCCGGCGGTGACCAGCGGCATCATCGCCGCTGTAGCGCGCCGCAGGCCGATCACCAGCGTCAGCATCAACACCAGCACCGACAGTGGCAGGAAGACCTGCTGATCGGCACGCAGCTTGCTGGTCAAATCGGCGCGCAGCGCCCCGGCCCCAACCTGATAGACGGACTCGAGGTGCTCGCGCAGCGGGGATATGGTCTGCTCGATGCGCTCAGTCATCTGGCGGTCGAAATCCGGGTCGGCAGGCCGATGTTCGAGTGTCAGGTTGATCGCGATCGTCTGGCCATCCGACGATATCAGGTTGCCGCGCGCCAGCGGATTGCGTAGCGCGTCGGCCTTGATGGCATCCGCTGCGGTGGCATCCCGCGGGATCTCCTCGAGATACGGCCTGACGTGGATGGTGTCGTCTATGTTCTTCAGGTTTTTTGCATCGAACAGGCTTGACGACGCAATCACGTGCGGCAGCTTCTCGAGTTTGCGCAGCGTGTCGCGCACCAGGACCAACTTATCCGGATCGAAGACCGCCGGATCGCGCAGCACCACGATGGCGACATCCTCCGAACCGAAGGTCGCCTGGGTATCGACGAAGATATCCCAGGCCGGCGTACCGCGCTCGATCATGCTCTCGGCCGCCACGGTCACACGCAGCGACCCAAGTTGCGAGGCGAACAACAGCGAAACGAGCAACATCACCAGCAAGACCGGCCAGGGATAGTCTGCCGCGAATCGGATGATGTGTTTCACGAACGGCGCTCTGGCGCTGGATCGTCAGTCGACAATCCGGCAAAAGCGAAATGTGAATCCCGGAAACTCAGAATGAAATCCAGTAGATCATGGTTGGTCTCGAACCGGTCGGCATGAATACGAGCCTACAACCAATTACCGATCAGAAGGAAAGAACTCCAGTAGACCGGGTGCGCGAAACGACTGCCGTGCAGCATGGCGAGTTGGGCCTCGCGCAGGGCATCGGCCTTGGAGAGCGACGGATCGCTGAGCTGACGGTAAAACTCTGAGACCAGTTCCGCTGACGCGCGGTCATTGACCGACCATAGAGTAGCCACCGCACTGCGCGCGCCGGCCTTGATCGCAACACCGGCAAGACCCAAGGCCGCGCGGTCATCGCCGACCGCGGTCTGGCAGGCGCTCAGGGTAAGCAATTCAACCGGCCGGTCGCGATGGGCAGTTACGCCCATGAAGCCCTCGAGCTTATCCATGGTCAAGCGTGTGTCGCTGGTCAGCAGAAAGCTCTCATGGACGTCGCTTTCGAATTGCCCATGCGAAGCGATATGCACGATATCGTACGGCCGGCCGCTCTCCAGTTCCGTTTCGACATTGATCATGCTGAAGGAATCATTCTCCAGCACTTTTCCTTCGTACAAACCGCTGATCGCCGACAGTTCCCTGTCGACGGCTGGTAACGGTGGAAAGCCTTGCACCGCCTCTGTCAGGCCGGCCGCCAGAACCTGCACACGTTCGCGCCTGATCGGACGCGGATCGGTCAGGGTCAACCCGGGCGTGGTGGAGACAGCATAGCGTTCAAGCAGGAACCCTTGCCCATCGTGCAGTGCCGCTAATGGAATCGTCCGCAGCGAGCCGTCGGGGACGATCACCAGGGTATCAATCCCCGCACGCTTCAACTCGAGCTCCAACGGGCGTAGCACCCAGTCGTAGAGCTGCCGTGCCGGACGCAGGTACTCGCGAGTGGTCCGTTTCTCGAGCAACTGGCGAAATCGCCGGACCTCGTCGTCAATCTTTTTTGCGCCGACCTGGGTCACGAAGCGCTGCATGCCGTCCGGCAGGCTAAGAAGAATCTCCAGCCGATCCTCCAGGAGGATCGGATAGATCGCCGCCGTATCCGCAGCGAGGCTATCGATGCCGCTGGTCTTGGCCTTGAGAGCAGTCACGCAATCGTCCTGGAAGTAGTCCTCGATTTCGGCGCTTTTGAGCAACTCCAGCGCCTCGCGCGCTCCACGCAGGTACGGTTCGACCTGTGCCACATCGGAGGTCTGTGATGCCTGCCTCAGGAGCAGATCGGCGAGTTCGAGATAAAGCGCGCCGTATTCCGCACGGAACGACAATCCATCGCGATTCCGAGTCATCGCCAGGTCCTGGCGAATCAGTTCAAGGTTGTCGATCGCTCGTCCGTAGGCGGCGACAGCGCCGCGGCTGTCTCCTTGGCGCCGCAGAACGCGCGCGGCCAGCCATTCCCAACGGTAAAGAATCTCTGGCGCCTGCGCCTGCTTGGCATGTAGAGCCGCCTGGCTGGCCAGTCCCAGCGCGGCGCTGTGGTCGCCGGCCGCTTCGTACAGCTCAGCCTGGTTGCCAAGCGCAAATGACAGCGTCGGGATATCCGCAATGTCACGCGCGGTAACGGCAGCGGCCTCGTATGCACGAGCTGCCAGGCGCGCCGCCTCGGCCGCCCGCCCCGGGATACGTTCTGCGGCGCTGCGATACAAGCCACCCACCGCCACCAACAGGAAGGCCCGGTCATGCATGACAGCAAGCTCGCGCACGCGTGTGTCGGCTTCGCTCAGGAGCGACCAGACTTCCGGGGCTGGACTGTCTTCCTCCAACCGCACCTTTGCAAGGTTCACCGCAGCCTTGGCGGCGAGTGCGTGATCGCCATTGGCCACAGCATCGGCCAGGCTCTGCCGATATCGGCGGGCCGCTTCGTCATTTTCGCCTACGTTGGCCAGCAGGTTCCCCAGCTCCATACCGGCTGCTGCCGCCAGGTCCCGATACCCTCCGTCATTTGCGGCCTGAAGTGTTTGCCCGAGCAGTTCCTTCGCGCCTACGCGATTGCCGCTGAGCGCCTGCACGCTTCCCTCGCCGATTGCGGCGCGCAGTTCCAACACAGGCTCGCCCGCCTGTTGTGCCAGCGCACGGGATTCAGCGAAGGTGGCCTCGGCGCGCGGGTAGCGACCGAGCGCGAGGTAAGCCATGCCCTTGCCGATCAGGGCTTGCGCCTGCCCTGCCCTATCGCCCATTTTCGTATACGCGTCAGCGGCCCGATCCCATTGGTCCAGTGCACCCACGAATCGACCGCCATTGAACGCCTGCTGCCCGTCGTTCAGCAGGGCAAGGGCATCGACCCGCTCAGTCGTCGCTTCAGCCATCGCATCGGTCACGCCCGCAAGACCCAGAAAAGCGACCAAACAATAAAGTATCAAGTGACGCTGCAACATAATCGAAGACCTATTTTCGTGTATTCCGCCAGGCCGGCCTGCATGCCGACAAACCCGTAACGAAGCGCATTGTTGAGGACGTCCTTAATCGAACGTCGCCGTCAGCGCAAAATGAATGCCATCGTCCTGCAGGTCATCCCCTTTATTCGGGACGTCTTCCATTGCGTGAGCGAAAAAGACCTCGGCACGCAAGCTTGGATCCGGTTGCCAGCGCAGTCCGAGTCCGACGCTGGAGACGGTCTCAGGGTCCGGGGTATCACGTTCGTTGAACCATGTACTGCCGATATCGAAGAAAGGGATCAGCGCGAACTTCACCTGACCGGTCTCGTCACGCAGGACCGGCAGTCGCAGTTCCAACGTGCCCGAATAACCCTTGTCACGTACTTCCAGGTTCTTGCGATAACCGCGAACACTGTAAAGTCCACCGACCGCAAACTGCTCGGGACCGAACAGTGGGTCATCAGTCCACTGGGCATCGAGTCTTGCGAAAAGCTCGTTGCCATTTTCCCCGAAGCGCTGCAGAAACTGCAGCTGCGCCAGCCACGCAAAGAACTCACCCGAAGGGAGATCGCCGCCATTGGTGGTGGCATCGAAGGCATCGATGCCCAGACTGAAGGTCGAGCGCACGGCGAAGACACGCGTTCGGCTGCGCATGTTCCAGTCCTGAATGAAGCGCAGAACGCTCAGCTTCACTTCACCGTCACTGGGCACGCCTGGTGAAAACGAGAAAGGCGCGCCGAGCAGCGTGCTACTGCTTTGGCGCAGATCCAGCCCACCAGCCAGGGTGAACTGCTGGTTCGGTGTACGCAGCAGCGGCTGGCTCAATCGGAGCGCAAGCGTTCGACCCTCACCCTCGATATCGAGCGCACCGAAGGGGTCCTCGACCACTTCAGTCTCGGACAGACGCAAGTAGACATCCATCGTCAGGTCGTTGGCGTTCAACGGTATGCCATAGTTCAGAGAGACTTCGGACAGGCCTCTGGCGAGATCCACCTGCCCGGTGAGTACGTCACCACGACCTGTCAGGTTGTACACCGCACCGCGGTACACACCGTGCAGCTCTCCCAACGATGGTGACACGTCATTGTCGATCGCAAAGCTGTTACGGTAACGCGGTCCCTCTTCGATTTGCGCGCTCAGTCGTGCCTCGCCCGGACGATCACCCGGCGCCAGTTCGGCATTGATGCGCTTGATGAACGGGCCCTGCAACAGGATCTGCATCTGCTCCTGCAGCGCATTCAGGTTGAGCGGCGGACCGGCACCCAGTCTGAGCCGATCGGCGACGTAAGCCGAGCGCAGTCGTTCGTTGCCGCTGATGTCAATGTCGGCCAGAGCGCCCTCGATGATCTCCATCCGGACGATACCGTTCTCGATCTTCTGGTCGGGTATCAGGGCACCTGAGTTGACATACCCACGATTGACGTAATGGAGAGTCAGGGCGCGGCGCGCGGCCTCCAAATCGACCATGGTGACCGCCCGCCCGACGAACGGGGCCGTGACCTGCGCCAACTCCTCGCTGGTGAAGGTCGTGTTGCCACTGAGACGGATCTCGCGAACCATGATGCGCGGGCCCGGCGCGGCGGGCGCCACCGGTGCAGTACCGGGCGCGGGACGGGTGAAGCTCGGCGCTTTGGGCTGCGCCGGGGTGAAACCCGGCGCCAGCGCAGGCGCACCGGATTCACCGACATCGCGCGACAATGGCGTACCGAGTGGAACCGGCGGCGGGCCGAGCGTTTGTCCAACGGCGTCCGAAACCAGCGAAATCAGGAGCGCCACACCGATCGCCACTCCACCGGCACCCGCTCCACTTCGGATCCAACCCCTACGACCACAATGACTCATTCGTCGTTCTCTCCTGCAATGCTTGCCCCAGGTTGACGCCAAACGCTGGGTTCGTGCTTACGCTCGAACGGCGCCGACGGAAATTGCCCGGAGACATCCACCTGCCCAACGGCCGCCGCGCTCCGCCAGACACAACGCAATCGCTCGCTGTTGTTGCGTCGATCGGCGCCTTGCCAAGCGAAGAAAATGTGTGCCCGGATTTGCAAAGCGGCAACGAAAGTCGCTGTTCTGTTGTACAGCTATCGGCAACCCAGATCCGCCAACAACCAGCCTTCGGCGGTCGGATCGCCCGGCCCCAACGCCAGCAACTCATCGAACGCTTGTGTATGTCTTGCCACGCCTGCCGAGGTCACGGCCAAACCTGTCGCCAGGCTCGGCAGGTAACCGTCCGGGCTTACCGGCAACCCGCCGCGGCTGGAGAGCGCCAGAGTGCTGGTGCCCGCCCGTCCGACACCGCAGCCCGCCTTGAGCAGGCCCGCCGCCTCCAGGTAAGACTCGGGCATTTGGGCGAGTGCGCGGGCCAGGTCCCCGTCCGGGCCCTCGATAATGATCTCGCCATCCTGCGCGTTGGTGGGACCGCTGGCCTGTACCAGGCTGTCCTGCGAGATCAGGATGAAATTGCCGGTGATGGTGATGTTACCCGCCAGTACCGCCAGCGGGTTGGTGGCATTGGCGATCACCTGGCTGCCGTTCTGTAGCACAACGAACTGCGGGTCGATATCGATGTTACCGCCCGTACCACCGGCGCCGACCACGCTGGTCGTAATTCTGCCGCCATTGAGGTAGACAAGGTCTGTGGCTTCGACCTTGGCGTCGCCACCGTCGGAGACCAGCGACTCGGTCTCGATACTGCCGCCGATCAAGCGAACCTCGTTGCCGCCGTCGACCCAGATATCACCCGCAAATCCTGGACCCCGGGATGAAGCGGCGATGCGGCCGCCATTCTGCACCGTCACGCCGTTGTTCGCCTGCACCGTGACATCGCCACCATCACCGCTTCCGAGCAGATCGACCTGGCCGTTCGTGATGGCCACCGAGATGCCGCTGCCGCTGCTGATTTGACCACCGTCGACCAACACGCTGTCTGCGGTCACCGACAGCGCGCCGCCGTCGCCGTCGCCACCGGTATCCGCCGCGATCAATCCGCCTTCACCCACAGTCAACTGCCCGGCGCTCACGGTGAGCACGCCGCCCGCCCCATCACCGCGCGTCTGGGTGTTCAGCGCACTCGACCGGTTCGTGGCTGAAGACGAACCGGATACCGAAAGCGACTCGGTCGCGGTCACCGTCACTGTGCCCGCATCACCGGAACCGACCAGGACCGCACCGGTAGCCGTGTTAACGGCACCGCTGAAACTGCGGATCTGCGCGCCGTCGGTCAGGGTCAGGTTGTCCGCAGTCACCATCACGCTGCCGGCGTCGCCGTCGTCGAAGGTGTCGCTGTTGATCGTCGAATCGGACGCTACAAGGGTGCCCACCGTGATGTCGACATCGCCGCCATCGCTGGCCCGCTGGGTGCGCGTTGTGATCGACGCGTTGCTGATCTCCAACAGCGGCGACACGATCGTGACCGAGCCGCCCGCACCGGTTCCCGGAAAGGCATTGTCCGCCGTGCCTGCGGCAATCACACTCGCGGTCGTTGTATTGGTGCCGCTCATGCGGACCGCCTCACTCGCGACAACGGTGACGTTGCCGCCATTACCATTGCTGAACGAATTGGCCCCGATTTCAGTGTCGCCGATCTGGGTCAGGGTGCCGGTGTGGATCTCGATATCGCCGGCCCGACCAGTGGCAAGCCCATTCCCGAGCTCCACCGTGCTCGTGAGGATCTGGGCTGCGGCACCATCGCCCTGCAGCCGCACCGAGCCTAGCGGGTCCGATACGGAACCGATCTGAATCGAAGCGCCACTACCCGGGCCGAAAGTCTGACCATTGATCGCACCGCCATTCAGCGTAAAAGTCTCGGCCTCGACCGTTATGTTCGGTCCCGCGCCGGATGCATAGTTGAGCGCATAGATGTCGTTGGTCCCGATGATCTCGACGTTCCGGCCTTTGAATACCAGTTCCCCGGCCGCGCCCGTTTGCCAGCGGTCAGTGCCAATGATCGTTGCGAATTGAACCCCTGGCATGCCCTGGATGGACAGCGTTTCGCCGGCCTCGAGCAGGACCGTCGGGCCGTTGCCGGCACCGATCGGCGCCACCAGGATGTTCTGCAGTACCGACCCAATCAGTGTGCCGCTCGCCCCGGGATTGATGTTCAGGTCGCCGCGGGCCCGGATGTCGATCATGCCATTATTGACGTGTCCGCCGGGCGGAGGCAGGTTGAACACAAAGGCTCCCACACCCGGTGACAGGTAGGCGCCCGAGACCGTGATCTGTCCACCGCGGATGTACAGCGCGGAGGTATCGATGAAGCTGCCACCGCCGATCGAGACCGGCCCAAGGGTGTCGAAGGCGTCGACATCGATTGCGCCGGCAGTCAGTACCGCCTCGACACCCGCGGCAGACCCGGGGCCGACGGCGGCGATGTTGATACGCCCCAGTGGCGCATACAAAATGGAGGCGCTCACGGTCACCTCGCCACCGACTAAAGAGATGTCGGTACCCGCCGGCGGCGTGAAAGACGGCAGCGCGGAGAAGCCATTACCCTGAACGCTGATGCCTGCCGGATTGGCATCGAGGAAACCGAAGGCCGCCGGCGCGGCGGTCGTCAGGGTACTGGCCTGCGCGGGGTCGGCGTAGAAGCGTTCGCCATCGGCCAGCCGGAGGTAGCCGGCTGTCGAGGCATGGAAGGCGCCACCGACCGAGATCTGGGCGTTGGGTCCGAACATCACACCGGCGGGGTTGAGCAGAAAAACGTTGGCCCCGGCTATCGTCGATGCGATGGTGCCATCGATAGCCGACACCGAACCACCGGTGACCCGACTGATGACGTTCGCGATGCCGACCGGGCCATTGAAGCGGGCCACGTCACCAGTGCCGACGCTCAAATTTTCAAAACTGTGGAATTGATTGCTGCCCGCAACCGTACCGCTACTGATGTCGTACCGCATCCCGCCCGTGATCGCGACCGGCGCAGCGACACTCGTGCCCAGCGACGCATCTGCAGTGATGTTGCTGGCGGCCTGCGACATGGCGCTGGCTGCAATCAGCGGAATCGCAGCAATCGCCGCTAAGGACGACCTCCGCATGCGGCGTCTCAACACTTTCGCTCCCCAACACATTGCGCTCGTCTCCCTGCTGCTTGTTGTTAGGTCCCTGATCCAGCGCTCCGTGACCTGCTCGAGGTTACGGCGATCGCGGCACGTCTCTTTTGGCGTGGATCCTGAGCCGACAGGAGTTACCGGTAATCGGCATACTGACATACCAGTAATTCCCATGGAAGGCCAGTAGAGATAAAAGTTGGGCGCTGCCCCTCGGTGTGCATCCGACACGGAAGACCGCATGCCGCGCAGTCCAATCCCCTTCATGACCAAACTCGAAGCGCCACTTGGATATACTCGGACAATATGTCAGCGAAAGCGCCAAAACAACCGAGGAAAATCCGCCGTTGCACCTGCCTCAAGAGGTGCTGGCCAAAAGCCACTGACGGCGGTCTCTCCAGCTGATGGGCCAATCCTTCTCCAGCCTGTTGCGCCGACCCGCCGTCGTGGGTCCACTGACCGGCCTCATGGTATTCCTGCTGGTGCTGGCCCTGAATGCCGCCGGCCTGCTGCAGAAGATGGAACTCGCGGTCTACGACGGCTACTTCAAGCTCCGCACGACCCCACCACCTACGGAGCCGCGGGTCGCCCTGGTCACCGTCACCGACGATGACATAGCTCGGCTCGGCCAGTGGCCGCTGAGCGACGAGACGCTGGCGACGATCCTCGAGGCGATTCGCGCCCAGGCACCGCGGGCGATCGGCATCGACCTGTACCGCGACCTGCCAGTACCTCCCGGGAGCGAGCGCATCGATAAGCTGTTTGCCACGGCAGACGAACTGTTCGCGGTGTTCAAGTTCGGCGACGACCGCAGCCCGGCGGTCGCGCCACCCCCCGCACTCGCCAGCACCGGGCGGATCGGCTTCGCCGACATGATGCTCGACCCGGGCGGGGTCGTGCGGCGCGGGCTCCTGTTCCTCGACGACGGCACTAACTTCGCGACGTCGCTCGCGCTGCAGCTCGCGCTGCGCTACCTGCAGCCAATGGCCATCGGCCTGCAACCGGATACGGACAATCCCGATCACCTGCGGCTCGGCACGGCGACCCTGCCGCCGCTGGAGTCGACCGACGGCGGCTACGTCGGCGCCGACGCAAGTGGCTATCAGTACCTGCTCGACTATGCGGCCGGGCTGGACGGCCTGCCGGCGATCACGGTTCAGCAGCTGCTCGATGAACCGGAGCGTGCCACGGTGCTGCGTGACACGGTCGTGCTGTTCGGCGTCGCCGCCGACAGCGTCAAGGACCATTTCCTGACCCCGTTCAGCGGCTCACACGATGAGACCGCCGCGATACCCGGGGTCTTCCTGCATGCGCAGATGGTCGACCAGCTGCTGCGCCTTGCACTCGGCGAGGCCCGGCCGATGGCCTTCCTCTCCGAGAACTGGGAGCGCGCCTGGGTACTGCTGTGGGCCCTGCTCGGCGTCGCGCTGGCGTGGCAGGCGCGCTCGCTGCTGCGCTTCGCGGCGATCGCCGCCGTCGCCACGCTGATCCTGGTCGGTGTGACCTACGGCGCGTTCGTCAACGGGTGGTGGCTGCCACTGGTACCGGCAGCGATGGCCTGGCTGCTGTCGGCGACCCTAGTGACCGCCCTGCTGTCGGGTTTGGTGCTGACCGAGCGGCGAGAGATGATGGACCTGTTTGCCAAGCATGTGTCGCCGGACGTGGCCCGTGAGCTATGGCGCCACCGCGAGGAGTTCTACAGCGACGGTCGGCTCGAGACCCGGATGCTGACCGTGACCGTGCTGTTCTCGGACCTCGCCAACTTCACGCCAGTTGCGGAGGCGCTGGAGCCGCCGGCCCTGATGGACTGGCTGAACGAGTACATGGAGACCATGGCGGGACTCGTTATGGACTATGGCGGCGTGGTCGACGACTACTATGGCGACGCGATCAAGGCGAACTTCGGCGTGCCGCTGCCGCGCACCACCGACGACGAGATTGCCGATGATGCGCGTCGCGCCGTGGACTGCGCGCTGGCAATGGCCGGGGCCCTGAAGCAGTTGAACGCCGAGCGTGCGCAAGAGGGCGTGCCGCCGGTGCGCATGCGCCTGGGCATCTCCACCGGGCCGGTGGTCGCGGGCTGCCTTGGCAGCGCCAAGCGCATGAAGTACACGACGATCGGTGACGTGGTGAACACCGCGGCCCGCCTGGAGAGCTACGGCAAGGAGGTCGGCAGCCCGGACGATACGCCGCAAGACGCCAGTATCCTGGTCGCCGGCGAGACTATCGAGCGACTGGGCGGCGCCTATGAGGTCGAAGCGGTGGGCCAACTCAGTCTCAAGGGCAAGAGCGAGGCTGTCACAGCGTATCGCATTCGGCCGCGCCAGGCGGCCGGGACGGATATGGATTAGTATCCGGTGTTATGCGGCAGGATGCACGGGGCGCATTGCCTTTGTTCTGGGATCGAAGCACCACCGACGGACTCAAAGATGGAGACAGGGAAATGAAACCATTTAAAGCGTCGATGCTCACGGGCATCGTAATGATGAGTATGGGCATGGCTTGGGCATCGACAGCGCAGGCTCAGGATGCGGGGTCCAGCAGCTTGGCCTCGCAGACGGTGCCAAGCTATCGGCCACCAATGCGTGGCGCGCCGGCGAGCCGCCTTGGGGGTGCCCACCGCGGCAGCGAGGGTGACGACTGGACGCTGCTGGTCCTGGCGCCGGAACACACGGGCCAGACCACTGCCGCGCAGCCTACGCTGTACTGGTACACATCCAAGGACCTGGAGCAACCGGTCGAGATCACGCTGATTGCGCGCGATGCGATTGAACCGCTCCTGGAGCACCGCCTCGAGGGGCCGGTCAGTGCCGGCGTGCAAAGCGTAGCGCTGGCCGACTTCGGCATTTCCCTGAAACCCGATACCGAGTACCAGTGGTTCGTGTCCGCGATCATGGATCCGACGCAACGCTCCAAGGACTACACGGCGGGGGCGGCCATCCAGCGCGTCGCCGCTGATCAGCAGATGCTGGCGCGGCTGCAGAATGCGGCTGTCGAGGAGCGGCCCTTCATTTATGCCCAGGCCGGACTGTGGTTCGATGCCATCGACGCGCTGTCGCGGCGTATCAAGGCGTTGCCCGCGGACAGCGCGGCGCGTCAGCAGCGCCGCGCCCTGGTCGAGCAGGTCGGGTTGAAGATGCCCACAGACTAGGAGTCTGCGCGGCAGAAATCAATCTGCTGCAAAAGCGCCATGAATCATCATCTCAGCTTATCCAACTCGTTAAATAGGCCCACTATTCGTCTCGTTCGATAAACTGACCTGATAATCCCTATCGCCTTTTCGCTTCGATCGTTTCTACCGCGCAGACTCCTAGCCGGTGAGCCCCACGGCGGGTCACGTTGCTGATGAACCGGATGGCGCGAAGCAACGACCCGCCTGGAGCTTTCAGATGCGCGGCCGATAGCGACCCTTGGGGCCTCATAACGCAATGGAACCCGCAGGAAGTCGATGAATCGAGAACCGGACAAAAATCCGAAACCTGATGACGAACTGGCGCAGGATGCAATGCTGCGGCAGCGCTTCGTCGATCTTTGGCAGCAGGCATCGATGCCGGGTGTCGCCACTGACCCGGATGCGATCTGGCACGAACTCGCCAAACACTATGCAGCGCCCGATCGGCACTATCACACCAAGCGGCACCTCGCTTTCTGCCTGCAACAACTCGACCTCGCGAGGGAGCGGATCCCCCATCCCGCCCGGGTCGAAATGGCCATCTGGTTCCACGACGTCATTTACCATGCCGGTCAGCCCGACAACGAGCAGCGCAGCGCCGAATGGTTTCGCGACCGCGCACGCGGCATCATGCCGACCGACTTCATCGCCGACGTGCTCGGCCTCATTGAGGTGACCACCCATGCGGGAAAGGTTGAAGAGCTGGATCGGCAATTCATCTGTGACATCGACCTGGCGAGCTTCGGGTGCCCCTGGGAGCGCTTTGTGCGCAACTCAGACGCGGTCAGAGCCGAATTCGCTCTGCCGGACGGGGATTTCTACCGCGGTGAATTCCGCTTTCTCGCCTCTTTGCTGGATCGTCCGCAACTTTTCCAGACCGACTTCTTCCACGGGCTTTACGAGCAGCAGGCGCGCACCAATATTGCGCGCTTCCTCGACCTGATCGAGCAGCGCCGGACCTGAGCGCGACCGCCACACCCGAACCCCCCGTTGTTCTTCCCGAGGGCAGTCGCTCAGCGCCTTCTTCGCAGACTCGCTGACCCCGGCCAATTCACCGGCAGTGGCTTGCCTTGGACTCGGCTCAAGCAACATCGGCGACTTGCCAAGCGAGGCGATAAGGGTTCTACGTGCCCGATCAGTGACGTGAGCAAGCACTCAAACAGACGTCCCAGGATCACTTTATTCTGGCTGGGCGACAGGACATTAAAGGCCAAGTTTTCGATATCATGCGGCCTTCGCCGGACCCGGCCCGCCGAACCAGGAATTTTTCATCTGTTGGGGCGCGAGCGTTTCCACATTCCTGCTGCTCACTCCAGCCAGGGAAAAGGCAGAGACTCCAATTTCCAACCCGAGCACATGACAAAACAAAGCGCGGCTTCAGATCAAAATGCAATTCCCAAGCACACTCGCTGGCTGTCCGGGGCGATTGCCGGCCTGACTATCGGCGCCGCCGCGATCCTCACCTCGGTATCGGTGGCCGCTTTGATCTTCTCCGGCGAGCTCGCAACGCATCTTGGCTACGGTGTCAGTATGGCGCTGACCACGGCCACGATAGTCGGCCTGATCGTCGCGCTGACCAGCTCTGGCGGCCTCGCGATCGCGATTCCGCAGGACCGGGTGGCGCCCATCTTCGCCATCATGGCCGCAGCCGTGGCTGCGACGCAGGCAGACAGTACGCCCGAACAGACCCTGATCAACGTGGTCCTGATCATTGTTGTGACGACACTCGTTACCGGCGCCTTTCTACTGATCCTCGGACTGACACGTGCCGGGGGCTTGATGCGCTTCCTGCCCTATTCCGTGGTCGGCGGCTTCCTCGCCGGCACCGGCTGGCTGCTGATTGTCGGTGGCCTGGGTGTGATGACCGGTATCGATCTGGGCAGCATCGCCGCAGTAATACAAATGGCCGCAACGGACGTGCTGCCCTACTGGCTACCCGGGGTGATGCTCGCCGTATTGATCGCCGGCGCATCGCGCTACTTCTCCTACAGCGTCGCGTTGCCGCTGATGCTGTTCACCGGCGCCGGGGTCTTCTTTTTGGTGGCCTTCGCGAACGGCGAGAACCTGGCCTCTCTGCGCGAGTCGGGTTGGCTGCTGGGTCCCCTGAGTTCGCAGGACAGCGGCACCGCGATGCTGGGCGTGCTTACCCTGCTCGGAGGGGCCGACTGGTCGGCCATGCTCAGTCAGTGGAGCAACATCGGCACGATTCTGGTGATAAGTGCACTTTCCATCCTGCTCACAGTCAGCGCCACGGAAGTGCTCTCCGGCCATGATATCGATGTCAACCATGAACTCAGGGTGGCGGGCTTCGCCAACCTCACTGCCGGTTTGAGTGGTGGCATGGTGGGATTCCACTCCTTGAGCATTGCCGGTCTCCGTTTGAAGTTGAGTTCCCAGCAGCGCATGCCGGGGATCATTGCGGCATTGGCCTGCGGCGCCGCCCTGCTGTTCGGCAGCGAGGCCATCGGCTACTTACCGCGGATCCTGCTCGGCGCCCTGTTGGTGTTTCTCGGTCTCTCTTTCATAAAGAAATCGCTGTTCGATAGCTGGGGCACGCTGCCACCGCAGGAATACGCGGTGATCCCCCTGATCCTCGCCGTGATTGTGACTGTCGGCTTTGTCGAGGGCGTTCTTACCGGCTTGCTCGTCGCTTTGGTCCTGTTCGTTCTCAATTACAGCCGAACCGAGGTCGTGCGCTTCAACCTTTCCGGCGCCGATATTCACAGCACCGTCGAGCGCAACCTCGATGACGAACGCCTGCTGCGCCAGCATGGCGCAGAAACTTTCGTGTTGAAACTACGCGGCTATCTGTTTTTCGGCACCGCTGCGCAATTGTCGCAACAGATCCGCACCCGCGCGGAACGCACCGATATCCCGGCCCTGAGATTTGCCGTGATCGATTTCGCCCATGTCAGCGGAATCGATTCGTCCGCCAGCTACGCGTTCCGACGCATGCATCAAGTAGCCCTGAGAAAGGGTTTCGACTTGGTGCTGAGTGGCCTGACACCTCAACTCAAGGAACAGTTGCTGGCCAACGGCCAGGACGCGTCGGAAGAGCATATCCACTATCTGGTCGACCTCGACCACGGGCTTGAATGGTGCGAAGAACGCGTGCTCAACGCACTGGGTGGCGGTCGAAGCCGCGTGTCACAAACATTGTTTCAACGCGTCGCCAGTCACTTCAACGACGTGACCGCGGCGGAATTTGAAACTTATTTTTCCGTTATCGACTTTCCCGCAGGCCAGGAACTCATTCGCCAGGGTGACCCCGGCGGCGATCTGTACTTTCTCGAGCAGGGAGAGGTGTCCGTATATGTAAGATCGAAAGGGGGACAGGCCGCGCGTATCCGGCGCACGGGGTCGGGCACCATCATCGGCGAACTCGGCTTCTACCTCGGCACCCCACGATCTGCTTCGGTCACCACCGACTGCCCTGGCAAGGCCTACTGTCTGACGGCAGCGTCGTTGCAACAGATGGAGCGGGAGCGCCCCGAATTCGCCGCGGTACTTCACCGTTTCATCGCCAAGCTGTTGGCCGACCGTCTGCTCAGCAACACCCATACGCTCGAGATCCTGCTGGAGTAATGTCTTACAGTAATACATGGCCTGCCCTGGCCGGTACGCCGGGCACTCGGCTTACATTGCACGAGCAACCGGCCGCGCGCTCCTTTCCGAGCTTTTCAACGCTGGCCAGCCATGCACCAGCAAAAAGCATCGACGCCCTACTCCGCCTCATTTTGTTGCGTTGAGCGCAGCGGGAGGGATGGCCGAAACAGCGAGCTTTCGTCTTCACGCCAATGTTTCCGCCGCATCGTCCGGCCCATCCAACAGGCAGGAAGATGGTACGTTTTATGCTAAAAACTTTAGTCAAAGCCTGCGGCAGGCGTTATCAGATCGGGACAAATCCCCCAGACGAGCGCGTTCACCCACCGCACCGCGAAAAAGGTCACGACTTCCGAGCCACAAAGAACTCAAAAAGGACGCGATATGGGCAGCAAGGTCGGGCTATCCGCCGTGCAAAGCTATCTCGAGCGACTTCACGGCGAACTGCTCGCGATTACCGACGGCGAAGTCGCCAACTACATACCCGAGCTCACCCGCGCCGATCCGGCCTGGCTCGGCATCGCCCTGGTTACGGTGGACGGGCACGTCTACCAGGCCGGCGACTCGCGCCAGAGCTTCACGATCCAGTCCATCTCCAAGGCGATCACCTATGGTGCTGCGCTCGAGGATCGCGGGCTCGAACACGTCGTATCGCGGGTCGGCGTCGAGCCCTCGGGTGAGGCGTTCAATTCGATCAGCCTGGAGCCGGAATCGGGACGACCGCTCAATCCGATGATCAACGCCGGCGCAATCGCCACGACGGGCATGATCGAGGCAAAAGCCGACGCGGACCCGATGCAACGTATCCTGGATACCTTCGCCCGTTACACGGGGCGTCCACTCGAAATCGATGAAAAGGTGTACCGCTCAGAGAGCGACACCGGCCACCGCAACCGAGCCATCGCCCATCTGCTATACGGCCATGAGATCCTCGACCGCGCGCCCGAGGAGGTGCTGGACCTGTACTTCCGGCAATGCTCCATCCTGGTCAATGCGCGTGACCTGGCGATGATGGGGGCCTGCCTTGCCAACAACGGGGTGAATCCCGTGACCGGCGTGGTGGCACTCAAGCCCCACTACGTCGAGAAAGTACTGAGTGTGATGAACACCTGCGGCATGTACGACTATTCAGGGGCCTGGATCTTCGAAGTCGGCATGCCGGCCAAGAGTGGCGTCGGCGGCGGGATCATGGCCGTTCTGCCGGGTCAGTTTGGGATCGGGGTTTTTTCGCCGGCACTGGACGAGAAAGGCAATAGCGTGCGCGGAATCGAGGCCTGCAGGCGCCTGTCCAGGGACTTCAGCCTGCATCTTTTCAACGTTGCGCGTTCGACTTCGGCCACGATCCTGAGGGCGGTATTCGACAGCACGATATTCGCATCGCGGCGCAGACGCGGAGCTGCCGAAATGGAGGTCCTGTCCAAAGAAGGACACCGCGTGCGCATCTGCGAGCTGCAGGGCGAACTGGCATTCGGCAATACCGAGTCGGTGACACTGGAGATGTTGCAAGCGGTATCCGAGGTGGATTACCTCGTGGTCGACTTCAAACGCGTGATCGCGGTGGACCGCGCCGCCATCCTGCTCCTGCAGGACCTTTGTCGACGTACCGCCGAACTGGGCAAACAGATTTTCATTACGGAATGTCGCCACCTGTATCAATTGAAAAAACATCTGCGCGCGCGCGACGACGCGGCCCGGCAACCCAACTGGCTGCACTTCGACGATACCGATCACGCAGTGGAATGGTGCGAAAACCAGATCATTGCCGCGGCCGACATCGAGACAGCCGAAGAGGAACATGCGGATGACCTGTGCCAGCACTACCTCTGCTCCGGTCTGACGGCCACCGAGTTGGAGGATTTGCGCAGCAAAGGCAGCGAAAGGCATTTCGCCTCAGGCGATAGCATCGTGAAAACGGGAGATCCGGCGGAATCCATGTATTTCATCCTGAGTGGCGAGGTCGAGGTGTCCATCGACACCGAGGCAAAGCACCAGCTGCGCCTCACCACACTGGGACCCGGCAACACGTTCGGGGAGATCGCTCTGGTGTCTCAAGGACAGCGCACGGCCGATGTCGTGGCTGCGAAGAAGACTGCGTGTCTGGAAGTCCGTCTGGATGCGTTGAGCGACGCGGTACGTATCAAGATGCTGGCCAACATGGCCGGCTACCTGGCCAGCCGGCTCGAACAGAACACCACGCTTATGCAACATCTCGGCTGACGGCCCGAACACCGGTCCAGTCAGGAGCTGTTATAACGGCAAACCACCTGCACTCAGGAAATACCGTCAAGTTGTTTTGATCTTCGATTTGATCAAGCGATGGATTCCCTGTTTGATCTTGTCCACCGCCTCTTTCAATGTATCGTCAGGGTCGTGCAGCACGTTCATGTTCGCGTTCACTTCGAACAGGAGAAGCTTGCCGTCGTTGTCGATGTGACAATCCATTCCGAAGTAATCAAGTTCGACACGTCGATGGATTTCCTGCACTGCCGCTGAAATCTTCGGCGCCAGCTCATCATCGAAGGCAAGGCGACGCTGACGCATTTCAGACAGCAGGTCTGGTCTTTGCCTCACGAACTCAAAGCTCGATGAGTGCACCATCCAGTGGTTGCCTATCAGCACATGACGGAAATAAGGCCTGCCCGAAATCACCACGATGCGGTATTTGCGGAACAAGCCGTCATCATCCTGATAATCGACGTACTGGGTCAGGTAGAAATCACGTCCATCGAATGGGTAGATGTGCAGGCGATCCTGGTCCCCGCTCGACCGAATCAGCGTGCTGCTGGTTCCGCCATGTTGTCCGGCCAGCCGGACGATAACCGGGTAAGCCAGACTTTCTTTCTCAATGGTTTCGAAAATATCGTCGGGTGACTTCGGACGACAGCGTACGGTGAGCGGCATGCTGACACCCGCAATATTGCTCAGCCGGCGTGCTACCTGGTCGCGCGTGGTTCGCCTTATCAAATGCGGCGGATTGATGATGGGTGCGTCAAAACCGCTACAGAGCTTTTCGCCACGGGCCAGCGCGCCCTTGTGCGAGTCGGGGTCCGAGACCTCGTTGAAAACCACGTCCGGTTTCTCGTGCAGCGAGATGCTTTTCTGATCGACTTTCTTCCCGAATAATACTAACGAACTCGCGTAAGGCTCTTGTGCATACATATGACGGAAGATACTTGCACTACCGTCGATTCGAAAGATCATCTGCCCATCCGTTGACAGCAAAGGTTCGACTTTATTGTCATCGTTGATGCCACGTAAAAACAGGATATTCATAGGATAAAAATACTTGATCCGGGAAGCGGTATGGTAGGAAGGGTGTTCGGAAAATCACGCAGCAATATCACGACATGGGGAACAAGAGTACGGTCTGTCGAGCCCCTGCTCAATTGCTTTTCCAACAATCGTGATAGTTTAAATTTTAGGGTCTATGATGTGGAATCCGTACCCCCGGCTTTAACCGGATTGTCGGTTTTCCCCTTCCCCCTCTCGAGGGGGAAGGTTGGGATGGGGGTGGAGTTCGGACAATGGCAGAGGCGTATCCCCACCCCAGCCCGTCCAATCGCAAACGGTTGCTTAAGCGCAACCCTTCCCCACCCGTGGGGAGGGGATAGTCGGCCGGATGGCCGACCGATCCGGCTTTCAGCCGGAAACCGAAGCCACCGGTGTTGGCCGGTGGCGCACTCACTTCAGCATAAAGTATCCGACAGGGTTTATTGCAGCTGCCGATCGACAGATATGGAAACACTTTCGGAAAACGATTATTCCGGAGAAGTAGACGTGGGCGGGCCGGCTGACAGTACTTCCCTGCGAGTGGTTCAGCTGGGAATCGCGGATATTCCCGCGATCCTGGAACTCGAAGTCGCCTGCTGGTCGCCGGCGATTCGTGCCAACCAAGAAACACTCATCAATCGTTTCGAGCTCGGACATATCAGCCTGGGTCTTTTCGATTGCGACAAGCTGGTCGGCACCACGTCCTTTTCCTACTGGCTGTGCGGCGATCCGGCGCTGAGCCGGTTGCCAAAGACGTTCAAGGAATTCTCGAGCCACCCACAGCAAGAGCAACACGATTCAGCTTATGTTTACAATTTCAACATGCATCCGGATTATCGCGGGACGGCGATGACCCGACAGTTGATATTCACTGGTATATCACGTCTGATCGAGGATGGTTGCAGCCACATGTTCGGTGCGGTGAGATGCCCTTCATACAACGGCAGTCAGGAGACAACGTTCGAATACATCGAGCCATCCCCGCGTTTCCGTCAGACGATCGATCACCACCTTGCCAACGGCAGTACGCCTTCCGCGAAGGAACTCATCGCCGATCCACTGCTGCGGTTCTATCATCGGGTACTGGGCTGCGAATTTCTTGCGGTTGTACCCCACTTCCTCGCAGGAGACGACGCCTCCGGCGGACTCGGCGTGATTTTCTACAAGAAGTTAGGCAGGGGCACCCCGCCATAAATCGGTCTCGCTGACATGCAACCCTTCCTACCGACGCTGGATCTGCTGAATCGCGACCCCTACTGCGTTTATCGACGATATCGCCAGTCGGACCCGATCCACCGGGGTTTACCGATCTACCCGGAGTATTCTGAGACCTGGTACCTGTTCCGCTATGCGGATATCGAGTCGATACTCCGCGACAGAACATTCGTGAATGACCGCCGCGGTATTCGTAGCGAAGTCACACGCGGCGAGGTCGAGCCGGCGCGAGCCGCGTTCTGGGCTGGCATCGAGATGTCGCTGTTGGTGAGCGACCCGCCGTTGCACTCCCAGCTGAGATCAATGGTCAGCGGTTTCTTCTCGACCCGGATGATCGATCAGCTCCTGCCGTTTATCCGCGAAACGGCAGACAGCCTGGTCGAGAGGATGTTGTTAGATGGCGAGATCGATATCGTCAGGGACTACGCGACACCGCTTCCAGTGGCCGTCATCGCCAGGATCCTGGGCCTGGAGATCGGGCATCCACTAGAGATACGGGCACGGTCCAGCGTTGTCGCCAACGCGATGGCGATGGAAGTTGCGCCGGAATACTACCTGCATGCGCACGCGATGCTGCAGGAATTGTCGGATCTCGTCGCAAAAACGTTCAAGGAGAAGGCCAGGCGACCCGCTGACGACCTGATCTCTCACCTCGCCAGGCCGGCGATCAGAAAAGAAATCAGTGACGAGCAGTTGATCAGCATGTGCTGCCAGATACTGGTGGCCGGGCAGGAGACCACCGTCGATGCAATCGGAAACAGTGTGCTGGCACTGCTCGAGCACCCGGATCAACTCGATATCCTGCGATCTTCGCCGGAGAAGATGCCGAACGCCGTTGAGGAACTGCTGCGCTTCAACAGCCCAGTTCAGGTCGCGATGGTTCGTTTTCCGACCCAAGCGACCGAAATCGGCGGTCATTTGATCAGTCCCGGTGCCTGTGTCATCGGGATGCTGGGATCGGCCAACCGGGACCCCGACTACTTCAATAACCCGGAGACACTGGATATAAACCGTCGCTTCAACGGTCGCGACGTCGTTTTCGGGCAGGGAATCCACCGCTGCCTGGGCGCCCACCTCGCCCGCATCGAATTGGGGATCGCACTCGAAACGCTCCTCGGTCGAGTGAAGGACATGCGACTGAAAAACCCCGAACCCAGCTGGCGGGATAACGTGGTGTTTCGGGGGCTGAAAGAACTGCCTGTCGAAATACTGGGGTAGCCAGCCGTGCCGGATCGGTTCGATGATCCAAGCTGGAGTTCAGGCAGGAGCGCGTGCTCTGTTGTGGAACGACCACGCCAGGCTGCGTGACCTTGACGCACAAGGAACGCAAAGGTTTTCACGGAGCCATCGGTGCAAACGATTACTTTTCGCTTCGCGCCTTGGCGCGTCGCCGGGCAAAACCGAGGCCGGCCAGACCGACACCGAGCAGCAACCCGGTCGCCGGAGCAGGCACGGCTGAAGCGGTGGCTAGCGCGTTTATGAAGGCGTGACGCCCTGGAGGATTAAAACCGCCGATGTACTCGCCGTAGTCTAGATAGCTTACTTCCGAGCCATCTGCCACAGGTATGCCAGCAGTAGGGAAGTTGTCGGGAAGCGGGTTGCAGTAGAACTCTTCGGCTGCTGTCCGCGACTTATTAGGATCGTATGCTGGACAGGGAAGGCCGGCATGGAAAAGGGAGATTTTATTAGTAGGAATGGGTGTTCCGAGGATTGAATCGAACCCTATACCCACGTCGAACGGTTGTTCGCCAGGGAGTTCGATTTCGTCGAGTGGATAAAAACTAACCGGGGTGAATAGACTCGCCTCAGATCCGTTTGCGGGGATAATCATTTGGAAAAAAGTATCGCCGCATGTTACTGAGCTCCTGCTATCCTCAAGGACAGCCAATTCATCCAATACGGCGCAATCCGGGGTAGCGAAATGAACAACGTCACCTACTATTTCGCCGTCAACACTGATGTCTACTTCATCCTCGTCCCACACTTTATTAATGTTCGTGTCGTCAAATACGACATCGGTGTCGTACGTCAGTGTGCCCTTGCCATATGACCCCTCAGAGGGTGCAGCTACTATTACGAAATTGTCTACGAGATCAGCTCCATCTTGCCCAAAGAGCACGTTGTAATAAGACATTTCGAACGTGAAATCGCCGAGCTCGATATACTCAACCCCGTTTTCGTCTTCATTGATAATATCGGTAGAGCGGCCGGGAAAGACGTCCGGAAAATCGTAGGCCCGCCCCTTCAGTTTCATTTGGAGTTCTAAGGTGCCCCTGAGCGTTGGGGGGCTAACTTGAACATCGTCACTGACATCGGATGTGACAAATTCCTCTTCAAGAATATCGGGTGTAAATTCGATGGACCCGCCTTCCAGCAGATACCGCCCGTCGAACGGTGCCCATTGGTTGTCCCCACCCAATGCACCACTGCTGCCACCGAACCCGGTAAAACTCCAGAACGGAAACGCACCCACCGATGATGCGCTGATTGAGAGCCCTATCGCCGCCGCGAGGGCCGTTTTTTTGATCGAAAGAGACATCGTACTGGCCACCTTGATTTACGCAATCTGGAGTTTCGGAAACATTTCCGGATTGAGTGCAAGAATCAGACCGAAGTACTTAAGCTGATGATGTTAAATATTATTTTTCCGCAGGCCCTGACAGCATGGAGGTGCCGTGTAAAAAAAACTGACAAGCTGTCGTTTCCCGAGTGGTCATACATCCGGGAACCGAGAACGGCTATCTATTCATTGCCGGAGGGTTCTTGGAGGTATGTCTGTGTCGGTGGCGTTCCCTTATAGCCTTGTCAGGCTCACTCGGGTTGGAGAACAACAGAGCAAATTGTGCAGGAAGCTTCTGTTATAAGGACTACCTGGCGGGGCGGGGAATGAAGATGGATTCATGTGGGGCATGAATGGTGCCCGGAGCCGGAATCGAACCGGCACGACCGCAATGGTCGGCAGATTTTAAGTCTGCTGCGTCTACCAATTTCGCCATCCGGGCGTGGATGGTATTAGGGGATTTCAGGAGAGCGCGGATTCTCGCAAAGCCTCGAGGCTTTGGCAAAGCGAGCTCGCCTCAGTAGCCGTCGGGATTGTTCGACTGCCAGCGCCAGCTGTCCTCGCACATCGCCTCTACGCCATGCTCCGCCTCCCAGCCCAGCTCACGCCGCGCCAGTTCCGGGTCAGCATAGCAGGCGGCGATATCGCCGGCCCTCCGCGGGGCGATGCGGTAGGCGACCGACTTTCCCGAGGCCTGCTCGAAGGCCTTGACCATGTCCAGCACCGAGTAGCCGGATCCCGTGCCGAGGTTGTAGGTGACGCACCCAGGGGATTGCTCGAGTTTCTCCAATGCCTTGATGTGGCCTTTCGCAAGATCCACCACGTGGATGTAATCGCGCACCCCGGTACCGTCATGGGTCGGGTAGTCGTCACCGAAGACCGCCAGCTCGGCCAGTTTTCCAACCGCCACCTGGGATACGAACGGCATCAGGTTGTTGGGCACATCGTTGGGATCCTCGCCAATAAGGCCGCTGCGATGCGCCCCCACCGGGTTGAAGTACCGCAGGATACCGATGTTCCAGCTGTCGTCCGCGCGATAAAGGTCCCGCAGGATATCCTCGACGATGAGTTTGGATCGGCCGTAGGGGTTGGTGGCGGACAAGGGAAAATCTTCGCGGATGGGCAGGCTCTCCGGGTCCCCGTAGACGGTGGCGGAAGAGCTGAACACGATATTCTTCACCCCGGCATCGCGCATCGCCTGCAACAGGGTAACGGTCCCGGAGACGTTGTTCTCGTAATATTCGAGCGGCTTCTCGACCGACTCGCCCACCGCCTTCAGGCCGGCGAAATGAATCGCCGCCTCGATCGGATGGCAACGGAACAGATTATCGAGCGCCTCGCGATCGCGGATATCACCCTTGACGAATTCAAGACCCTTTCTGGTGATGTCCCGCACCCGGTCCAGGGCCACCGGCTTGCTGTTCGACAGGTTGTCGAAAACCACCACACGGTAACCGGCCTGCAGCAGTTCGACGCAGGTGTGGGTACCGATATAGCCGGCGCCGCCGGTCACCAAAATCGCTTTCTGACGCATCCTGTTACTTCCTTGACCTCTTCGATGTGCATGCCGAGTCTACGCCGCCACCCCGTCGCTACCAAGTGCAAGGGCGGCAAGCGGCAAGCAGACTCAATAATCCCGCCTTGCGGCCGAAACTGTGACGACAGCGTGGCGCGTAACTTAAACTTTGCGTGTTAGCATCGCGCGCACTCTGGCAACCCAGCGATCGGTTTTTGAAGGAAGGATTCAAATGAAAGTAACCATCTTCGGTAGCGGCTATGTCGGTCTGGTAACCGGCGCCTGTCTCGCGGAAGTCGGCAACCAGGTGATGTGCGTGGACGTGGACCCCGCCAAGATCGAGCTGCTCAACAACGGCGGCATCCCGATCTACGAACCCGGACTCGACAAGATGGTGGCGCGCAACCGCGCAGCCGGCAGACTGCAATTCACCACCGATCCCAAGGTAGGGGTCGACTACGGACTGTTCCAGTTCATTGCGGTCGGCACCCCGCCGGACGAAGACGGTTCCGCGGACCTGCAATACGTGCTCGCAGTGGCCGAATCGATTGCGACCCACATGAACGATTTCAAGATCATCGTGGACAAGTCAACCGTGCCGGTCGGCACCGCGGACAAGGTCAGCGACAAGATCCGCGAGACCCTGGCCAAGCGCGGCGCCGACCTGGAGTTCGACGTGGTGTCCAACCCCGAGTTTCTCAAGGAAGGTGCGGCCATCGATGACTTCATGAAGCCCGACCGGATCGTGGTCGGCACCGAAAACCCGCGCTCCATCCAGGCGATGCGCGAACTGTATGCGCCGTTCAACCGCAATCATGAGCGGGTGCTGTTCATGGATGTGCGCTCGGCGGAGCTGACCAAGTACGCCGCCAATGCGATGCTGGCCACCAAGATCAGCTTCATGAATGAATTGTCCAACCTGGCTGAGATCCTCGGCGCGGACATCGAATCGGTGCGCGTGGGCATCGGTTCGGACCCGCGCATCGGCTACCAGTTCATCTATCCCGGCTGCGGTTACGGCGGCTCCTGTTTCCCCAAGGACGTCAAGGCGCTGTTCAACACCGCCAAGCAGGTCGGCTTCGACGCGCAGCTGCTGGGCGCGGTGGAAGACGTCAACCATCGCCAGAAACAGGTGGTGTTCCGCAAGATCAACGAGCATTACGACGGCAATCTGGCAGGCAAGACGGTCGCCCTGTGGGGCCTCGCCTTCAAGCCGAATACCGATGACATGCGCGAGGCATCCAGCCGCGACCTGATGGAAGCCCTGTGGCAGGCCGGCGCCAGGGTGCGCGCCTTCGACCCGGTTGCCAGCGAGGAGGCGAAACGGATCTACGGTGATCGCGATGACCTGGTGCTGTGCGACTCCTCGGAAGAAGCCCTGGAGGGCGCCGATGCCCTCGCCGTGGTGACCGAATGGATCGAATTCCGCAGCCCGGATTTCGCCCACCTCGCCGACAAGCTGTCGGACAAGGTCATCTTCGACGGGCGCAATCTCTACGATGCGCATGCGACCCAGGAAGCAGGGTTGAGCTACTACAGCATCGGCCGAAGACCGGCGACAAACCGGTGATTCCCCGCTGCGCTGATTCGCCCGTTTTCTGAACGCACTTGCACCGAACGTCGCTGTCTGTTGCGGACGAGCAGCATTTTGCGGCGCCAGCAAGGACAGTCAGTCTCTTCGCCTGAGACCAGATATCGGGCCAAAGGCCGAAGCAAGAAAAAGCCGGCTGCTGCCGGCTCTCCGTTTTGGTGATCGTTGAGGTTCTACGCACATCTCTCGCGACGACGTCTGACGAAGCCGATCCCCATCAAACCCAGACCGCTGAGGGCGAGAACCGAAGGCTCCGGCACACCAGGCCCGTTCCCATTGCCATCCTCTTCGCCAAACAGCTTCAAGCTGCCACCGTTCCCAACATTCTGCATTCGGACATATGTCGTGCACTCGATTGCGCCACCACCAGAGCCCTTGCACACTTCTGATGCCAGCACGGGCGTCGTACTAAATTGCATCGTCAAAGTTGCTTGGGTGAAATAATTTGGCAACGCGGCCAAGGCCGGAGAGCCTATTGCAGCGGGATTGTACAAGGCGCCTTTTACACCCTCAACGTCTGACTGCGGAAGGTAATCCAATTGGACATCATCGGGAAGAGTGGTGCCCATGACCCAGTCCCCGCTTACGACGCTTGATCCACCAATAGTAAGTTCTGCATTAAACTTATCAAACGCCTTAAGCTCCCATGAGGTCACGGAAGGAGTGCCTGACACATTGAATCCAAAGCCGACGATCCCCGGTGCGTTTTCATTTGTAAAATCTGGCGTATCAAGTTCTGTCGGGGAGGTGTTATCCAGCTTCAATTCGAGGCTATTGCCATCGATCTTGATGGTCATCTCCGCGCTTCCGGTTCCGCCATTAGCAGATCCGCTGAAGTTCCAGTTGGTCTCCTCAAAGGCTTCCGCTACGCTCGACAGACACACCATGGCGGCCAATAAAGCCCCCCACTGCGCCTTATTTTTAGTAATTTCCATCCTGAGCACCTCCCCAATGCCAGAAGCCAAGAAACTGTCAAGAAGTTAAATGCAAATTTTATGCCGCAGATTCCTTCTGTTTAATAAACAGTCTCTTAAGACCTATGGCCCGGTAGCACAGACCCTATAGTGTAAAAAGAACTGACATGTGAGTTAGGTCTGAGGGGAGCGGTCAGGGATTCTCAATCTGATTGAGAAGTGCGCGCGCTTGCGCTTCCTCGGTGAAAGGTTTTCCGGTGGCGAGTGCCGCCTTGAGCTCACGCAGTGCTTCACTCTTCCGCCCGAGACCGTTCAAGGCAACACCTAGGTGGTAACTCACCACCGGGTGCTGGAATGTGCGGGCATGGGCCTCACGAAGGAAGATCAGCCCCTCTTCGTGATTACCCTGCTGCACCAGGATCCAGCCGAGGGTGTCATTCGCTGCTGCCTGGTCGGGGGCTAGCGCATGGGCGCGTCGTGCCGTGGCGAGCGCGCGTGGGTCACCGAGTTTCTGATAAATGCCCGCCAGATTATTGAAAACCTGATAGTTCTGTGATTCCAATTTAGCCAGTCGCTGATACAGGTCCCTTGCTTTTTCAAGGTTTCCGGCGCGACTTTCAAGAGTGGCGAGAAGCGCGATCACGAGGACGTCCCCGGGATGCTGATTCAGCCAGTCATCCAAGAGTTTGTCCGCCTCGAGTGTATTTCCGGCGGCTCGTTTGGCACGGAACAACTTGAGCAGAAGCTCGGTACCGGGCTCAGCCGCATGGGCAGCGGCATAAGCCTTCGCTGCCCCTTCATAATCCCCCTCGTCCATCAGTATGTCACCGACCAACAGGGAGCCGATCGGGAGTTCCGGATGTTCCTTCCGCAGTTGCTTCGCCAATGCCTTTGCCTGTGAGAGATCGCCTTTCTGAATCCCGATCTCGATCCGGGTCTTACGCGCCACCAGGTTGTCGGGGTCTTTCTCCAGCGCCTGTTCGATTGCCTCGCTCGCATAGTTGACATCCCCTGCCTCGAGCAGCAACGACGCGATACGAGCGAGCAGAACGGAGGATTCCGGTGCATGCAACAGGATGCGACGAAATGCCAGGGAGGACTCCCGCTTGTTGCCCAACAGCAGGTGGGCGCGGCCGTGCAACTCGTAGACTCTGTTGTCCGTTGGCAGCAGTTTCTGCAGTTCCCGGGTGACATCGAGCGCGCGCTTCGGCTGCTTTGTCTGAAGATAGGAGGCGGCCAGCTGCAGGAGTTGAGGGCTGATGTTGGCATCCTTCTCGAGATTGCGAATCTTCTCCAGCCAGGCAATGGCCTCGCGCGGGCGATTCTGGAGCAGTTCCAAACGGGCCAGATCGCTCATCACGGTGATACTTTCGGGGCGACGACGTAGTAACAGATCGTAACGGTCACGAGCCGAGTTGAAGGTTCCCTCGGTCAATTCGATCCGGGCCAGTTGGAGAATGGCCGGGTAGTACTCCGGGTCCATGCGAAGGGCTGCCTCCAGTTGCTCGCGGGCCGCGCCTGGTTCGCCATTCCCCAGGTGTGCTGTCGCGGCGAGACTGTGGACTTCCAGGCTCGGTGCGTTTTTGCGTCTCAGCTTACCTGTAGTCTCGAGCGCGTCACCGTAACGTTGCATCTGGAGTTGCAGCCGGGCGAGGGAAAGCCCGGTCTGGGTTTCATCCGGGGCCAGTACGAAAGCCGCTTTCAGCTCCCTGACGGCGGCCTCCTTGTCCCCTTCGGCCAGTTTTGCCCGGGCCAGGTGCCTGTGGATGGACGCATCGTCCGGCCTGCTCAAGACCGCCGCTTCAAGATGTCGACTCGCGACATCGAACTGCCCGTCGTCGAGATAGGCCCTGCCGAGCAAAGTCAGGAGATCGGCGTTCCGCAGGTGTCGCGCCAACATGGGCTTCAGCAACAGGATGGTCCCGATCTCATCGCCTTGTTTCATCAACGCCCCGCCGAGGGTCAGGCGTGCCGGAAGATGGTGAGGGAAGCGGTCGACGTAGCGTTTCAGCAGGGTGATCGACTTGCCGGTTTCGCCGCGCAGGTATTCCATGGTGCCCATGAGGAGCAGCGTGGGGCCATGGTTGCGAATGCGGTCCTCTGGGACGACGGACAAGCGGTTGGAGATCACATTCAGTGCTTCCGCCGCGTCCTTTTGCCGGCCTTCCTGCATCAGGATGATGGCATTCAGGTAGACGGCACTCAGGTCGTAGGGATCATTCTCGAGAACAAGATCTATCTCCCTCTGCGCCGAGATCTTCTCCCCCTGGTCGATCAGCAGTGCCGCCCGGGTGATGCGCGCCGGGTTGTCCTTGGGTCTCCTGGCGAGACATTCATCGAGGTCCTGCAAGGCGAGGGCGTATTCGCCTCTCAGGCGGTGGATCTCCGCTTTGGCATACCACAGGTCGGCATCATCGAAACCAAGGGCCTCTGCCCGGGCGAGCATCTTTTCGGCGGCATCCAGGTTCCCCCGCCGAATCTCCAGGGTGGCCAGGCCGAATGCCGGTGAAGACTCACCGGGGAGCAGGCGTTCAGCGCTCCTGAATGAGTCCGCTGCCTGCTCATACTTCCCGAGGTCGAGGTAGGCATGACCCCGAAGGACGAGTATCTGCGTTTCCACCGACGTGGAGCGTCCGCCGCTCTTGATCTCGTCGAGGACTTGTTGGTATTTCTCCTGGGCCAGATAAATGCTCCCCATCAAAGTGATGAGCTGCTCATCCCTGGCGCCCCGTTTCATCGCCGACTGCAGATATTTCTCCGCCGTGAGGATGTCACCGATCTTGACGAGGCTCTTGCCCATAAGAACAAGAGAGGGAAGATGGCCGGGGTCCTGATCCAGTGCATTCTTCAATTCAACGGCGGCGGCCTTGAAGTTCTGGTCGCTCACATGCCGCTGTGCACGTTCGTAATAATTTGCCGCGCTCAATGCCACGGCGGAGTGCGGCAGCATGACGGCAAGGATCATTGCAAAACTTCGAATCAGGATTAATCGCATCGAAAACTTGCTCAACTGAGTTGCGGTCAGACCCGAGATCCGGCGTCTCGAGCACGATTTAATCCTCTAGTTAACAGGAAAGCGTTCTCGTTTGTTCAAACCTGTGCTTGAGATTCCTGCAACGGGAAACGGAGGACCATGACTCTCCGAATAAATCCTTAAATCGCGCCCAGAGGCCAGTACCCCCGGCCATTCATCCTTTATGACTTTTCTCGCCTTTCGTCGTTTCATCGTTGCGTGCGAACCGATGACAAAAGCAGCCGGCAACCAGCACCAATCGAAGCGCGTTTCCTGTCAGAGCCTGGCGAGCGGCAGATCCCCGCACCTTTCCAGAAGTGCCATCACCTCGCCCTGCCCCGGAATGGCCAGCTCCGGCGCAATCTCTGCCATCGGTGTGAGCACGAAGGCGCGCCGATGCATCTCCGGATGCGGCACGATCAGGCGCTCACTTTCGATCTGCTGCCCGCCGTAGAGCAACAGGTCGAGATCCAGTGTCCTTGCGCCCCAGCGCTCTTCGCGCAGCCGCCCATGGGCGTCTTCGATGGTCTGCAGGGCATCCAGCAGTTGCAGCGGTGAGAGCCCGGTGTTCAGGCGAGCAACGGCATTGATGTAGTCCGGCTGCCCTTCCGGACCGATCGCTGCGGATCGATACAAGGACGAGACAGCGTCCAGTCTCGACTGGGGAATGGCGGCAAGTTCTTCCAGCGCGCGTGTCACCTGCTCACGCGGATTTTCCAGGTTGCTGCCAAGCCCGATGAAGGCCGTGACAGCCGGCTCGCTCAAGCGGAGTCCCCGGCCGGCTTGCGACGCCGGCGGCGACGGCGCGGGCGCCGTGCCGGTGTTTCCTCGGTCGAGGCCGGCTGTTCTTCTCCGGCCTGAAAGTCCGTCCACCACTGGGCGAGTCGCGGGTCGGCTTCGCCGGACTCGGCGCGCAGCAACAGGAAATCGTAGGCGGCGCGAAAGCGTGGATGCGCCGCGAGCCGCTTGGGGCGCTTACCCTTGGTGTGCTGGAAACGCGACTGCAGCGTCCAGATCTCGCGCATCGGGGTACTGAAGCGGCGCGGAATGGCAACCCGCGCCACCTGCCGTTCCAGGATGTCTCCGGTAGCGGCCTGAAGCGCCGCGTAGGTTCCGTGTTCCTCACTCTGGAGAGCAAGCCAGCGCAAGCGGACAGGCTCCCACAGCAGGACGGCGAACAGGAACGCCGGGGTGACCGGCTTGCCTTCGGCGACCCGCGCATCCGTGTTCTCCAGGCCTTTGAGCACCAGGGTATGCGGGAACTCCTCCTCCTGGGTCGCCAGGGCCTCCTCGGTCTCCGGAAAAAGGGCTTCGAACAGGCCGTACTGGCGCAGCTTCTCGAAAGAGGCCACAGCGTGCCCGGAGAGAAAGAGCTTGAGGACCTCCTCGAACAACCGGGCCGGCGGGACTTCCGCCAGCAGGCCGCTCAGCTCGCTGATTGGCGCCCGGGTCGATGGTTCGATCGTGAAGCCGAGTTTGGCGGCGAAACGTGCGGCCCGCAGCATCCGGACGGGGTCCTCGCGATAGCGGGTTTCCGGGTCGCCCATCAATCGCAGCAGGCCCGCTTCGAGATCCTGCATGCCATCGGCGTAGTCGATGACCGAGAAATCGCGGATGTCGTAGTACAGCGCGTTCACGGTGAAATCGCGCCGCAGGGCATCCTCCTCGATGGTCCCGTACACGTTGTCGTGCAGGAGCATGCCGTTCTCCGTAAGCCGCTCGCCGGGATCTTCCGTCTGGCCGGCGCGGAAGGTGGCCACCTCGATGATCTCCCGCCCGAAGCGCACATGCACGATGCGGAACCGCCGTCCGATCAGGCGGCTGTTGCGAAACACCTCCCTGACCTGCTCGGGTGTCGCATCGGTCGCCACATCGAAGTCTTTGGGCTCCCGACCGAGGAGCAGGTCGCGCACGCCGCCGCCCACCAGGCAGGCGTGGAACCCGGAATCCTTGAGACGGTAGAGCACCTTGAGGGCTGCCTGGGAGATATTGGCCCGGGAGATGCAGTGCTGATCCCGGGAGATGGTGACGAGGGCCGTGATAACGCTTTCCTTACCGTTTACCTGAAAGTCGGATGCGCAATGATACAACGGTATGCGTGGGAACGGCCTATGGGAGGATTACTTCGGCAATCAAGCGTGCCGCTGACAGGCTCAGTAAGTGGCCGCCTCGGTCAGATCACGGATCACCGTGTTGATCGCTGCCTCTTGGGTATCGATGACACACACGAGGTTCGCCACGCTGCATACCGACATCCTGCCACCGCGCACGATCCAACCGCCCGGTGGCGTCCACCCACGCTGATTGGTGAACATGGCCAGCTGGTCGGCATTACCCTGCACGATCCGCTTGTACTCGTGCGCAAAGTGAGCGAGGGCCTGCAACTCCGGCTGCGGCATCTGCCCGTAGCCTTCCACGAAGGCCCCATCGTCGCGAAAGCGGCAGACAGCCACCACGCCATCCAATAACAGGAGTCGCTTGATCACCCTTCGCTCCCGACGGCCCCGAGGGCACGATAGGCGGCCTCATAATCGGCCGCGTCATTGCTCACCACCACACCCCGACGACCGTTGGTTACAGCCGACCACTGCATGCCAACCAGAGTGAACCCTTCGACCGGATAGAAGCCACCGCTCTGCGAGCTGGTCTCCCAACCGCGCGCCTGCATCGTCGCGATCGCCATATTGGCAACGCACATATGCGCCAGCAAATCGAGGGTGGTGGCGTCCATGGGACTCTTTTCCGCGATGCGGTGGTCCAGCAATTCGCCGAGATCGTTGTTTGAAAAGGCCGCCTGTGCACCTGGCAGTTGCATCAGATCATCAAGCTCAGACATGGCTTGCATCTCTCCTGTTGTTGTTGATGTATTCGCCTGAATTGTCCGGTCGGCGCATCCCTTGTGCCCCGCCCGGCCACACCGTCATCGTCACACGAGGTCTACCGGCGCATTGGCCAGCCGCTCGCGCATCAAACCCATGACCGCGTTGATGGAGGCCTTGCCGTTGTCCAGAAAGGCATAGACGTTTGCCACATTGCAGACGGTGAACTGCGGACCCCGCACGATCCAGCCTTGCGCTGGATTTGCCCCACAGTCAGGACAGTGCTGCTCCAGCATCCCGACCTGCATGTGTTGGCTCATGCTGGTGGCGCGCGACATGATGGCCGCCATACGGGCCATGTCATCATCGATTTCGCCCTTGAAACTGTACCGGTCCCCGCGGTAGGAATACTCCCCCGCCGCAAGCACGCCCCGTTGTTCCATCAGTTCTGCAAGAAGCATCCCCCCCCCTTCGTATTCTCTTTATTTGTTGGCTAAAGATAGCGCCTCCACCGGGAAATGCAGCTGAAAATTCCTCTTCACGGTGAATTCAGTAGCAAAACGCGCCTTCACAGCCCATTTTCAGCAGGTCCCTCGCCAACGCACCCAGCCGACCTCCGCAAACAGCGGCATGAGACGTTCTCATCCAGGCATATGCGCACGGGTGTTAACGCCTCGATAGGGTTATAATTTGCGCCTTTTTTGCAGTCCCGGCGCCGGAATCCGAATAGCGATGGAAAAGACCTACGACCCGCACGCGATCGAACAACGTTGGTATCAGACCTGGGAGAAAAACGGCTGGTTCTCTCCCGACACGAGCGCGGATGGTGCTCCCTACTGCATCATGATCCCGCCGCCCAACGTGACCGGCAGCCTGCACATGGGGCACGGGTTCAACAACACCGTGATGGATACCCTGATCCGCTTCAACCGGATGCGGAGCCGCCCCACCCTGTGGCAGCCGGGAACCGATCACGCCGGCATCGCCACCCAGATGGTGGTCGAACGGCAGCTCGAGGCGCAGGGCCAGACCCGCCACGACCTCGGGCGCGAGGCCTTCATCGACCGGGTGTGGGAATGGAAGGACGAGTCCGGCGGCAACATCACCCGCCAGCTGCGCCGTCTCGGTTCCTCGCTCGACTGGGAGCACGAACGCTTCACCATGGACGAGGGCCTGTCCAACGCGGTCAAAGAGGTCTTCGTGCGCCTGTACGAGGAAGGCCTGATCTACCGCGGCAAGCGCCTGGTCAACTGGGATCCCAAGCTGCACACCGCCGTCTCGGACCTGGAGGTCCTCTCGGAGGAAGAGAGCGGCCACATGTGGCACATGCGCTATCCGCTGAGCAACGGCACCGGGCACCTGGTGGTCTCCACCACCCGTCCGGAGACCATGCTGGGCGACTGCGCGGTGGCGGTGAACCCGGAGGACGAACGCTACCGTCACCTGATCGGCGAGCTGGTGGAACTGCCGCTGACCGGGCGCCTTATCCCTATCGTGGCGGACGAGCATGCCGACCCGGAATTCGGCACCGGCTGCGTCAAGATCACGCCCGCGCACGACTTCAATGACTACGAGGTATGGCTGCGTCACCGCGACGAGAAGGCCATCGCCGAGCAGATCCACGGCGGTCTGATCAACATCTTCACCGTCGATGCCGCGGTGCGCGAGAACGCGCCCGAGGAAGGCGCGTTGATTCCAGCCGCCTACATCAACATGGACCGCTACCAGGCACGCAAGGCCATCGTGGCCGATCTCGAGGCCGCCGGCCTGCTGGAGAAGATCGTCGATCACAAGCTGACCGTGCCGCGCGGGGATCGCTCCGGGGTGGTGATCGAGCCCTTCCTGACCGACCAGTGGTATGTCCGGGTCGCGCCGCTTGCGAAACCGGCAATCGAGGCGGTCGAGTCGGGGCGCATCCGTTTCGTCCCGGACAACTGGAAGAACACCTATTACGAGTGGATGCGCAACATCCAGGACTGGTGCATCAGCCGCCAGATCTGGTGGGGGCATCGCATCCCGGCGTGGTACGACGACAGCGGCAACGTCTACGTCGGCCGCTCCGAAGAAGAGGTGCGCAGCAAGCACGGCCTGTCCGCGGATTACCCACTGAGCCAGGACGAGGATGTGCTCGACACCTGGTTCAGCTCCGCGCTGTGGCCCTTTTCCACCCTGGGCTGGCCCGAGCAAACCGGGCGCCTGGAACGCTTCTACCCGACCAACGTGCTGGTCACCGGCTTCGACATCATCTTTTTCTGGGTCGCGCGGATGATCATGATGGGGCTCAAGTTCATGGATGGGAACGTGCCCTTCCACGAGGTCTACGTGCACGGGCTGGTGCGCGACTCGCTCGGGCACAAGATGTCCAAGTCCAAGGGCAACGTGCTCGACCCGATCGACCTGATCGACGGCATCTCGCTCGAAGAGCTGGTGGCCAAGCGCACCAGCGGCATGATGCAGCCAAAGCTCGCCGCCAGGATCGAGAAGCAGACGCGCAAGGAGTTCCCGGAGGGCATCCCGAGCTTCGGCACCGATGCACTGCGCTTCACCTTCGCGGCGCTCGCCGCCACCGGGCGCGACATCAAGTTCGACATGGGCCGGATCGAGGGCTACCGCAACTTCTGCAACAAGCTGTGGAACGCCGCCCGCTACGTGCTCATGAACACCGAGGGGAAGGATTGCGGCCTGGAGGGTGGTGATACCGAGCTCTCGGTTGCGGATCGCTGGATCCTTTCCCGCCTGCAGGACACCATCCGCAACACCGGCGCGGGGATAGAGGGCTATCGCTTCGACCAGGCCGCCGCCGCGATCTACGACTTTGCCTGGAACCAGTACTGCGACTGGTATCTGGAGCTCTCCAAGCCGGTGCTCAACAGTGACAGCGCATCGGAGGCGAGCAAGCGCGGCACCCGCCAGACCCTGGTGCAGGTGCTGGAGACACTGCTGCGCCTGACCCACCCGATCATGCCCTTCATTACCGAGGAGATCTGGCAGCGGGTCGCACCGCTCGCGGGCACGGCGGTGCCGGATAGCGATGCCACCATCATGACCCAGCCCTGGCCCGCAGTGGATCCGGCGCGCGTGGACCCGGGCGCGATTGCGGAGATGGAATGGGTCAAGCAATTCATCCTCGGGATCCGCTCGATCAAGGGCGAGATGAACATCGCGCCGGGCAAGCCGGTACCGGTGCTGTTGGCCGACAGCGACGAGTCCGATCGTCGCTATGCCGAACAACACCGCGCCTACCTGGATTTCCTTGCCAGGGTCGAGTCCATCGAGATACTCCCCGAGGGGGACGCCGGACCCGAATCCGCCACCGCGCTGGTGGGGAAAATGAAGATCCTGATCCCGCTCGCCGGCCTGATCGACAAGGATGCGGAACTGGCGCGCCTCGAGAAGGAGATGGGTCGTCTGCAGCAGGACATCGCCCGGACCGGCAAGAAGCTGGAGAACCCGAACTTCGTGGACAAGGCGCCCGAGGCGGTGGTTGCCAAGGAGCGCGACAAGCTGGCCCAGGCCCGCTCGGCGCTCGAGCAGCTCTCGGAGCAGGCGGACAAGATACGCGCGCTCTGAGGAGCCGGATCCTCCAGCCAGGCCGCGCTCGCGAGCAGGAGAACACACGTCCGGGGATGAGGGCTTGCGTCAGCCCGTCACAGGCTTGCCGCGGCAGCCGGGTAACCGGCGAGTCACTTTGCCGCTGGCACCGGGAGACACACTGCGCCGGGGCCGCTGCGCGTTTACTTCGAAGCGGTGACGGGCATCGGCGGCACCAGCAGCTGCGGGTCGATGCGCACCTTGCGCACGTTGGCTCCCCAGTGCAGGTGCGGGCCGGTCACGCGTCCGGTCGCGCCGACCTCGGCAATCGGCTGCCCCTGCTTCACCCGCTCGCCCTCTTCGACCAACATCCGGCTGAGGTGCAGGTAGGAGGTATTCATCTGCATGCCGTGGTCGATGATCAGGGTGCCGCCGGAAAAGAACAGATCGTCCTGCGCCAACACCACCACGCCGTCGGCAGGCGCCACCACGACAGTCCCGGCCGGGCGGGCAATATCGACGCCCATGTGCGGGCGGCGCGGCTTGCCGTTGAGAATGCGCTGACTGCCGTAGACCCCCGATATCCGCCCGGTGACCGGCCAGATGAAAGCCTGTCTGAAGTCGCTTGCCTTGCGTTGCACCGAACGCGCCTGGCGAACCGCCTCGGCTTCCCGGCGGATGCGCTCGAGGTCCTCCTTCGATCGCGGCGTGACCTTGCGATCCGGCAGGCCGTCGATGCGTTGAATGCGGAACTCGCGCTTGCTGATCTCCAAGGCGCGGCGCTCCTCGCGACCATCCGCATAGCGCACGCGCAACGCCGCGCTCGGCGCCGCGTCGCGCGCGAATCCCAGCACGAAGGACCCGTCCTCGCCAACCGGCACCGCCTCTTCGTCCAGCCACACCCTCGCGCCGGGGTCGGCCGATCCAATCACCATCCCGCCCTGGGTGAAACCGCCGTCCATCTGCAAGGCGAATGCGGTGTCCATGCACAAGGACAGCAACAGCAGCAGGCTTGCTACAAAGCCGCTCATTCGGCGAGGGTAATGACTTGAACTGTGGCTGAGCCACTCTGATACTGACAGCATGTCCGCTCCCACTGATTCAAAGGTTCGCTCCGAGGCCTACACCTGGTCGGAGTTGATCCGCAAGATCTCGCGCCATCGGCGCGAACTCTTGCTGGCCAATCTGATTGCCATACTGGGTGCCCTGGTATCGGTTCCGGTGCCCCTGCTGATCCCCTTGCTGGTCGACGAGGTCCTGCTCGACCAGCCCGGCGCGTCGGTGGACCTTATGCAGTCGGCCTTTCCCGAGGCATGGCATGGCCCGGTACTGTACATCAGCGCGATCCTCGTGCTGACCCTTTTCCTGCGCCTGCTGACCCTGATCTTCAACGTCTGGCAAACGCGCGAGTTCACCCTGATCTCCAAGGACGTGATCTTCGAAATGCGCCGCGACCTGCTGCACCGACTGCAGCGCTTCTCCATGGCGGAATACGAGTTGCTCGGCAGCAGCACGGTCGCCTCGCACATGGTCACCGACCTGGATGCCATCGACGACTTTGTCAGCCAGACCACGAGCAAGTTCATCGTGGCGGTCCTGAGTGTGCTCGGTACCGCGGTGGTGCTGTTTTGGATGCACTGGCAGCTGGCGCTGTTCATCATCGTCCTGAACCCGGTGGTGATTTATTTCACCACCCTGTTCGGGCGCAAGGTCAAGCAGCTCAAACAGAAGGAGAACAGCGCCTACCAGGCGTTTCAGGAGACCCTCTCGGAGACCCTCGATGCGATCCAGGAGATCCGCGCCAGCAACCGCGAGCGCCACTACGTACGGCGGGTGATCGATGCCGCCGGCCACATCCGCGACCATTCCGCCAACTTCACCTGGCGCAGCGACGCCGCCAACCGACTCTCCTTCATGGTGTTTCTGTTCGGCTTCGATGCCTTTCGCGCCCTGTCCATGGTCATGGTGCTGTATTCCGGCCTGAGCATCGGCGAGATGCTCGCGGTGTTCGCCTACCTCTGGTTCATGATGGGACCGGTACAGGAGATCCTCAACATCCAGTACGCCTACCATGCCGCCCGCGCGGCCCTGGGGCGGATCAACCAGCTGATGGACGTCGGTCTGGAGCCCCGCTACGAACACCGCAGTGACCCCTTCCGGGGCAGGATCACGACCGGGATACGGGTCGAGGACGTGCACTTCAGCTACGACGGCGAGACCCCGGTGCTCAACGGCGTCAACCTGGAGATCCGGCCAGGAGAGAAAGTGGCGCTGGTCGGCGCCAGCGGCGGCGGCAAGACCACCCTGGTGCAGATCCTGCTCGGACTCTACCTGCCACAGCACGGGCAGGTGTATTTCGACGACGTACCGGTAAAGGAGATCGGCCTGGACGTGGTGCGCGACAACGTCGCGACCGTGCTGCAACACCCCGCCCTGTTCAACGACACGGTGCGCGCCAACCTGACCCTGGGGCGGGATGTACCGGAAGACGCCATCTGGCAGGCGCTCGAGACGGCACAGCTGGCGGGCGTCACACGCGCGATGGAACATCGCCTCGACACGCTGATCGGTCGCAACGGCATCCGCCTCTCGGGGGGCCAGCGGCAGCGCCTCGCGGTCGCGCGCATGGTGCTGCAGCAGCCCAGGATCGTGATCCTCGACGAGGCCACCTCGGCCCTGGACGTGGCCACCGAGCGCGACCTGCACCGGGCACTGCAGGAATTCCTCAAAGATCGCACCACGCTGATCGTGGCGCATCGCCTGAGCGCGGTGCGTCAGGCCGACCGGGCGCTGGTGTTCGAGAACGGCCAGATCGTCGAGCACGGCAGTCACGAGCAATTGATCCGTGGCGATGGCCTGTATGCGCGCCTCTATCGCGGCCAGGAGGAACCCGTCACCGCTACGTAGGGGCGCTCCGCCGTTGCCTTACCGCCGGTGCCTTACCGCCTGGGCTGTCCGTAGTACGGGTCGTATCCCGGCGGATAGCCATAACCCGGATACCCTCCCCAGGGAGAGACCGGTGGTTGCGGATAGGCAGGCGCTGGCGGACGAAAGCGGTCCTCCGCGCGGCGGTACACCGGAGCCTCTATGGGCAACTCCGCGCCGGATGATTCAACCACCGTGTCGGATGTGGCGCCCGGAGAGGCCTGCGACTCTGCCGCTGTTTCAGCCTTGCGCGCGATCTTTTCCGGAGCATCCCCTTCCCCTGCGGCTGTTTTGGCCGCGGGCAGGCTCTCCGCCGGGCTGAGCGGTTCCGCTGGCGTCGGACCCACCCGGCCACTGGTCGACTGATTGTTTGCTACGGATTGCGTAAGCGGCACTGAAACCGTGCTGGCGGGTGCGAGCTCATCCGGCGCCATGCCAACAGCCGCGGGCGCCGCCGACTCCGATGACGCCGCGGCGTCAAGCGTCGATTGCGTGGTATCCGGCTCCACCATGCGCTCGAGCAGCCCCGGGGGAAGCAAACCACCCAACACGCCGATGAGCGCCACGCCAGCCAGACTGAAAGCCAGTACCGGATTGCTTTCGACGTTGTCTTTGTCCGCCATCGTTCTTCCTCTCCCAGGGTCGCTGGACCACACGGCCAGAGGCCACAGCCGTGTGCGAAGCAGCGACGCTATTGCGCTTCGTCAATGCGAAAACCCATCCCGCAAACAGAGAATACCCCGTCATCGGTCTCAGAACACCGGTGCAGGAGGCGCCTCATGCTTTTCATGCATTCCGCAAAGCCAGTCGGCCAGGCGTGCGATGGTGTCGCACCGCAATCACTCAGGAAGAGGCCTACCTGCGCAAGGACGAGCCCTGGCGAATCCGCTGACAGTCACTGGGGTTCCATGTCGCCCTTTTCCCTGTCGCTCAGGTACTTCGTGCTGCCATAGCGAACAACCAGCACGGCGAGACACAGGATCAGAATGGATGCGGTCACCACGAGCATGTGGGTATCGCTCATTTCCTTGGCGTCGATCGTCAGGATCCGGGTGAGCGCCGTAACTGCGATGTAGATCAGGTAACGCACCGGCAGGCGCTTGGTCTTGAAATAGATCCCGACCATCGCCCCCAGCTCGAGGTAGATGAACAGCAGCAGGATGTCTTTGATCTTCGGCCCACCGTGATCGACGATCGTGAGCACTTCGATCCAGGAGGCCCACACGATGCTCGCCCCGATCACGAACAGGCCGACCAGGTGAAAGACCTCGACCATGCGGTCCCCGAAAGCCTCGAAACGCGTCCTCATAACCTCTCCCCCTGATACTGAATTATTCTGTTGGCGCGGATTATCGCCGCGATTCATGCGGCCCTTCGAAGGAACACCGGGGATCCAACCCAGCGGCAGCCGGTTTTATCCGGTGAGTGGCGCATGGTAACCTCGCACGCGAATTTCGCGTAGCTGCCCGAATCAACCGAATCCGAGAGTGTTCACCGATGCCTTACTTCATCTATTTCGTCACCACGAATCCGGCCACTAACACCAAGTCGCTGGAATTCATCGACAGCAAGGACAACTACCGCGAGGCACGGGCGCTGGCACGTGATACGCGCGCCGGCATGGAAAAAGGCAATCCCAACCGCGAATGCCGCATGACCTTCGCCAAGAATGACGTCGAGGCGGAAAAACTGCTGAGCGCCCCCCGCGAGGAGCGGGTCATAGGGGAAGACTGACGCCCCACTGCGCGAGCTGAAGGCGGGCACGCAGACCCCACTCGCTGGTATACCCCGCACCCGACCAGACGATCTCGCCTGCGCCGTCCACGATGTAGCTGACCGGCACGCCCCTCACCCGCCATTGGCTGGCCAACTCACCGCCCTCATCCGGGATTACCGCAAACGACAGCTCTTCACTGTCGAGGTAGGCACGCAGCTCTGCCGGTGACCCGGAAGTGGTCGCCACAGTGATCACGGGATGGTCCCTGGCTATGCGGTCGATGCCCTTCTCCTCCAGGCGGCATATCGGGCACCAGCTGGCCCAGAAATGCACCAGCACCGTCTGGCCGCGATAGTGGTTGAGCGACAAGGGCTGAGCGTCGAGATCGAGCGCGGACAGTTGCGGCGCCGGGCCACCCGCCAGTCCGCGCGACTGCCACCACTGCACAGCCCAGACCAGGATGAGTATCAGCAGGATATTGCCCGACCAGCGTATCCAGGCCGGGCGACGACGGGTGGAGTCCCCCATCAGGAATCAGCGCTGCGCGATCTTGTCGCCCGCGCGGTTGTCGCGGTAGAAACCGAGCACCCTTTCGACATACTTGCGGGTTTCAGGGAACGGCGGCACTTGGTTGCCATAGCGGGCCACGGCGTTCTCACCCGCGTTATAGGCGGCCAGCGCCAGGCGTAGATCGGAATCGAAAAGGTCGATCAGCTGACGCAGGTAGCGCGTCCCACCGTTAAGGTTCTGACTGGGATCGAACGCATCGCTGACGCCAAAACGCTCGGCGGTCGCCGGCATCAGCTGCATCAAGCCCTGCGCGCCCACGCGCGAAACGGCGTCAGACCGATAGGCCGACTCAGCCCGGATGACCGCATGCACCAGTTCAGGCCTCAGCCCCTGCGCCTGCGAGACGGACTCGATCAGGGGTTCAAGGGCGCTGCGACGCTTGCGCATGGCGGACAGGGTATCCCCGCCCCGGCGCTTTTGCCGGCGCGGCTCAGTGCGATAACGCTTGACCAGGTAGTAACTGGCGCCCATCGGCTTATCGGTGAAGTGGACATGCCCCTGGCGGTCCCGGTACTGGAACAGGTCGGCGTAGCTGATCCCGGACAGGACCAGCAGGCATCCGAAGACAACACCGCGATGAGTTGAAGAATATCTCATGTCTTGCTGCAATTAGTTACCATAACTCATTGTTTTAAAGATCTATATTCTCGATGTAAAAACGCGACTGTAGTTCCTTATCGACGCCAGGCGCCGGATCTTGAGGTCGGCGCTCAGCGCCCGCAGCACTTCTTGTACTTTTTCCCGCTGCCACAGGGACAGGGGTCGTTGCGGCCCACCTTCGGCCCCTCCTTGCGCCAGGTCGTCGGTTTCGGCGTATCGCCGTTGACGTAGTACCAGCGTCCCTCCTGGCGCTGGAAATAGCTGCGTTCGATGTGCGTCTTGGGCTGACCATCCTCGACGAAGGTCGCCGCGAACTCGACCATGCCCTGATTGTCATCCGGCCCGCCCGCCTCGGTCGCACGGATCTCCAGCCCCTGCCATTCCGCCTGCTCGGACCAGCGCGCCGTGGCGCTCGGGTCCCAGTCACCGCGGTAATCCGGATGCAGGGTCTCGCCGAGGTAATCGATCGCGCCCACCGCGTAGGCGGAGTAACGCGAACGCATCAGCGCCTCGGCGGTATCCGCGCTTCGCTCCCCGGAGATGATCGGTCCGCAGCAATCCTCGAATTCGCGACCCGATCCGCAATGGCATTCAGACATGTTTGACACCCGAACTGTAGACAATAGGTCGGTATTCTACGCCAGTCCGGGCCTTTCGGGTCGGATCGACAGGGGTCGGAGTTGGCCGTAGACGCCGCCTCCCTCGCCAGTGCTTACAAGCCCAGATCCCGCCACAGCTTCTCGATCCGTTTCACCGACACCGGATGCAGGGTTTTCACCTCCTGAGCAAACAGCGAGATGCGCAGTTCCTCCAGTTCCCAGCGGACCTGTTGCAGGCGGGGGTCGACCAGCCCTTTGGCGCGCGCCTGCTGGTCCCGGTCCCGCCAGCGCTGGTCAAGCCCGGCCATTTCGGCGAGACGCTGCCGGTCGCGTGCCTCGCCGCCGGTGCGCAGCTTTTCCAGGCGCCGTTGCAATGCCTTGAGGTAGCGCGGGTACTGGCGCAGCTGATCTCCCGGGACCTCCTGCAGGAAGCCCTGGTACACCAGGCCGTCGAGTTGCTGCTGCATATCGCCACGTGGCTTGATCCACTGCAGGCCGTCGAGCCCGGACAAGCCCTTGCGCAGCTGCTGGTAGAGGCCGAGAATCTCGCCCACCTCGGCCGCGGTCTGTTCGTGCAGCGCCAGCAGCTGGCTGCGCCCTTGCTCGTAGCAGGCATCGAAGGCCTGCCGATCCCGCACTGTGTCGGGGTCGCGCTCGGCGAAGAAGGCCCGCTCGAAGCTCAGCACCAGGATCTGGTCCTCCAAGGCGGGCTGCTGCCCGGACCCCGGCCCGCCCGGCGGGGGCGGTACCTTGGCGTACTGCAGCCGCAGGGCCTGGATATTCGGGATACGTTTGCGCAGATCGCGGGTGGTCGATCCCATGCGCAGCATCAACAGGCGGCGCACACCGGCACGCTGCGCGATCTGCGCGCGCGCCTCGGAGTCGAGGCAGCGGATGGCCACGCTCTCGCCCTCGTCCACCAGCGCCGGCCACAGGGTGATCTGCAGGCCTTTGCCGCCGGTCGCGTAACGCACCGGGAGATCATCGAAGTCCCAATCCCGCAGGCCCTCGCGCTCGATCGGGTGGCTGGCCTCGATCGACCCCACGCCCGCTTGCGCCTGATCCGCATACTTGTGCTGCAGCGCCAGCAGATCGCGTGACTGCGCCAGGATCTGCATGCCGTCCGCGCTGACCAGGCGGATTCGCATGCGCAGGAAATCATCCAGACCCTGCTCGTTCCACTGATCCTCCGGCACCTGCACCCCGGTGAGCTGGCGCAGGGCCTGCGCCAGCGCCTGGCGCAAGGGCTGCTCGCCTTCGGTTAGGAGGGCCCTGGCCCGGTGCGCATAGTCCGGCGCCGGCACGAACTGGCGGCGCAGTGACTTGGGTAGTCCCTTGATCATGGCGACCAGCTTTTGCTCGAGCAGTCCCGGCACCAGACGGTCGACCAGCCCCTCGCTGAGCTGGTTGAGCAAGGGCATTGGCAGGTGCAGGGTGACGCCATCGGCGTCGCTACCCGGTTCGAAGTGATAGCTTAGCGGCAGGCGTGCGCCGTGTAACTCGAGGGCATCCGGGAACTGCGCCTCGTCGAGCCCCAGGGGCTGGCGACAGATATCCTCGATACGCATGTGCAGCAGCTTTTTGTTGTCCTGCTGGCGCAGCCATTTCTCCAGCTGCGCGGTGCTGTAGATGCCTTCCGGGATGCGTCGCTCGTAGAACGCGTAAATCGCCTCCTCATCCACCAGGATGTCGCGCCGGCGGGCCTTCGCCTCCTGGTCGTGCAGCTGATCGATCAACTCGCGGTTGTGCCGCCAGAAGGGTGCGCGGGTGTGCAGCTCGCCCTCGACCAGGCCGAAGCGCAGGAATATCTCGCGTGCCCCCGCCGGGTCGATCGGGCCGTAGTTGACCCGCCGGCGCGGCACGATCGGCAGACCGTACAGCGTGACCTTCTCATACGCACCGACCTGTCCCCGCTTCGCCTGCCAATGGGGCTCGGAGTAACTCCGCTTGACCAGGTGCCCGGCCAGTCGTTCGACCCACTCCGGCTGGACCTGCGCCACGCTGCGTGCATACAGCTTGGTCGTCTCGACCAGTTCCGCCGCCACCAGCCATTTCGGCCGCGCGGCAAACTGGCTCGATCCCGGAAAGACGTGAAAACGGGTGTTGCGCGCACCCAGGTAGTCCCGCTCCCTGCCCTGGCTGCGATGCCCCACGTGACTGAGGAGACCCGACAGCAGTGCCTGGTGGATGGTTTCGTAGCCGGCCGGCTGCTCGTTGTCGCGGTAACCCATCTCGTGCATCTGTTCTTTCAACTGGCGATGCACGTCCTCCCATTCGCGCATGCGCAGCGGCGAGATGAAATGCTCGCGGCAGAGTCGCTCGAACTTGCGCCGCGTCAGGTGGCGTTTTTTCTCCTGCAGGTAATCCCAGAGTTTCAGCATGCCCAGGAAATCGGAGCGTTCGTCCGCGAACAGGGCATGCGCCTCGTCCGCCTGCTGCTGCTTGTCGAAGGGACGCTCGCGTGGATCCTGGACCGAGAGCACCCCGCCGATCACCAGCAGTTCACGCAGGCAGCCGGTATGCGCCGCCTCCAGCAACATCCGCGCGATGCGCGGATCGATCGGCAGCCTGGCCAGCTTTTTGCCGAGTTGGGTGACCTGGTTCAGGCCGTCCACCGCGCCGATCTCGTGCAGCACCCGGTAGCCATCCTTGATCAGGCGATTGTCCGGTGGGTCGACGAAGGGAAAGCGTTCGATGTCGCCGAAGCCGAGCAGCTTCATCTGCAGGATGACCGCAGCGAGATTGGTGCGCTGGATTTCCGGCTCGGTAAAGTGGCTGCGCGCCTCGAAGTCCTCTTCCGAATACAGCCGGATGCAGACACCGGCCGCCACGCGCCCACAGCGGCCCTTGCGCTGGTCTGCGCTGGCCTGCGATATCGCCTCCACCGGCAGGCGCTGGATCTTGGAGCGGGCACTGTAGCGACTGATGCGCGCCTTGCCGGTGTCGACCACGTAGCGGATGCCCGGCACCGTGAGCGAGGTCTCGGCCACGTTGGTCGCCAGCACGATGCGCCGGCTCCCGCCCGGGCGGAATATTTTGGCCTGCTCGGCCGGACTCTGGCGCGCATACAGCGGCAGAATCTCGGTCGCTGGCGGGTGGTGCTTGCGTAAGGTCTCGGCCGCCTCGCGGATCTCGCGCTCGCCGGAGAAGAAGATCAGGACATCGCCGCGATCGAGTTCCGCGAGTTCGTCCACCGCATCCAGGATGCCCTGCTGCAGATCGATGCCACCGTCCTCGCTTTCGGGCGGTGGCCGGTAGCGCAGCTCGACCGGGTAGGTTCTGCCGGAAACCTCGATCACCGGGGCGTCGGAGAAATGTTTCGAGAATCGCTGCGGATCGATGGTGGCCGAGGTGACGATGACCTTCAGGTCGGGACGCCGGGGCAGGAGCTGCTTCAAGTAGCCCAACAGGAAATCAATATTGAGGCTGCGCTCGTGCGCCTCGTCGATGATCAGGGTGTCGTACTCGTTGAGAAAGCGGTCCCGCTGGATCTCGGCCAACAGCATGCCGTCGGTCATCAGCTTGATGTGCGTGGCATCCCCAACGCGGTCGGCAAAACGCACCTTGTAGCCGACGCTCTGTCCGACCTCCTGACCCAGTTCGGAGGCCACCCGGCTGGCCAGGCTGCGGGCGGCGATCCGGCGCGGCTGGGTATGCCCGATGCGCCCGGCGACACCGCGCCCGAGCGACAGGCAGATCTTGGGCAGCTGGGTCGACTTGCCCGAACCGGTCTCGCCGCACAGGATGATGACCTGGTGCGCCTCGATCGCCTCGCGCACCTCCGTCAGGCGTTCGATGATCGGCAGTTCCGACGGGAACCCGACCTGCGGCAGGGCATCCTGACGCCGACCGAACAGCTCACGCGATCGCGCCAGGCGCTGCTCGTAGCGAAGCTTCAGTTCACTGCTGGAGGGATCGCGCTCGCACGCACCCGCCATGCGGCGCAGCGCATGGCGATCGCGGATCAGGCAGTCTGGGTAACGTTCAGGCAAGGCAATCGGCGGGTATCGGATGGGCTCCGGATTTTAACGCGATCGAGTGAGAGCGGCCTCGAAAAGGGGTGAGTATCCTTTTTGCTGTTTGCCAGTGCCCCGGGCTGGCCTCCCCCTTTTTAAAAACCTCGTCTCGGATCAGTTCATTCATGTGAACATGAACTACGATTTATACTTGTATTTTCAATGAAAAAGGGGGCGCGCACCATGTCGAATCCAACGGGAGGAGAGAGTAAACCTCGGGCACGGGCCCGCCCACTGCTACTCGTGGCAGCCCTGTGCCTGTTATCCGGCCCGTTACTGGCGGAAGATGACGATAACGGATCTGGCTGGTTTATCCCCAAGGGGACGGCTGCCAAGAACGTCTATGCCGGCGTGGGGTTTGGAATAAACCGGAACGATGTCACAGACAGCTGGCAGGACGGCTCAGTCACCAGCGCTGCCAACGACAAGACCGACAAAAGCGCGAATCTTTCATTGGGCTATCAGGTCAATGACCATATCGCCGTGGAGGGCGCTTACCGGGACCTGGGAGAATCCAAGCTCGATGGAACATCGAGTGGCGGCCCTTCCTGGGCAGCCGGCCCTATTTCAGGCACACAGGAGGCCGACGGCTGGGAACTGGGTGTAATGGGCCGATGGCCTGTTTCGGAACGTTGGTTCCTGCTTGGCTTTGTAGGCGTTTACTGGTGGGAATCGAAAGAGACTTACAACGAATCCGGGATCATCAGCACCCTCGAGGAATCGGGTAGTAGCGCGACCTACGCGCTGGGATTCGAATTCGATCACGGCCTGAAGGATCGCATCGTTTATCGCTTTATGGGCACTCACCATGAAGTGGGTAACGACGACTACAATGTCAATGGTGCTTCCGCCCAGGTGATTTACCGATTCCCCTGAACACGCCTGGAGGGTTCGATGTGGAGCGTTACGACCGCTTTTTGCTGCCCACCTGTTGAATCGGGCAGAAGCACTTGCAGCCGCCCCCGATGGCATAGCAACATCCACCGTTTCGGAATTCGGAAAGGAAAGTAGGGTCGGAACTCGCATCTGCTGAAGTGCGAGTCAGGATCACCCGTCGATCCGTTCTGCAGGAAGCTATGCACTTCTCTCTCCCGCTCAAAGTTGTCCTTGTCCTTCTCCTGGCCGCTGCCATGGCCACGCTCGAGGGCTGTGGCTCGGAGCACCGTCTGCGCCTCGGAAGCACCCAGTGGCCGGGCTACGAACCCCTGTACCTTGCGCGCGACCAGGGCCTGTTGCCCACTGACAAGGTGAAGCTGCTTGAACTGCCCTCGGCATCGGAGGTGATCCAGTATCTAAGGAATGGCTCGCTTGACGGCGGCATGCTGACCCTGGACGAGGTGATCTCACTGCGCGCCGAGGGTGTTCCGCTCAAGGTGGTACTGGTGATGGACGTCTCCGACGGCGCCGATGCGGTACTGGGGCAGCCCGGCATCGATATGCTGGAGGAGATCAGGGGCCAAAGAATCGGCGTCGAGATAACAGCCGTGGGGGCGGTCATGCTCGAGTCGCTGCTGCAGGAGGCCGGCCTGACGCAGCAGGATATCGAACTGGTCAACCTGCCCTTCGACCAGCACTTGGACGCCTTCCGCGCCAAGCAGGTCGACGTGCTGATCACCTACGAGCCGACCCGCAGCCGCCTGCTGGCACAAGGCGGAGTGGAATTGTTCAACAGTCATCAGATCCCAGGCCGGATCGTGGACGTTCTGGCGATACGCGAAGAGGCCCTCGCGCATCATCGCGATCACATCGCACAGGTGATCGCAGGATACTTTGCCGCCCGCAGGACGATGGATACCCAACCCGAGCAGGCCTATGCACGCATCGCCCCGCGACTGCAGACTGATCCGGAAACCCTGAAGACCATGTTCCGCGGCATGCAGCTACCGGATCCGCTGGAGAACCTGGCGTGGCTGGGGAGCTCTGCGCTACTCAACAGCGAGGCACAAAAGTTGGCAACGCTCATGGCTGAGTGGAAACTGATCGCATCACAACCAGACCTCGCGAATCTGGCGACCCCGGAATTCATCCCGGCTCCATGAACCGGTCAACCGTCACCGTTCAGAGTAGTCGGTTGCGGCTTTGGCTGCCCCTGGTGGTGGTGCTCGCCTTTCTACTCATCATTGGCGTTTTCGCCTTGGCCGAGATCTCCGACGAGGCCAAATCCGTGCGCGAAGATGCCCGCCGAACAATCCAGCTGACCGCCTCTCAGCTTACCGCCCCGCTGCGGCGCGCGCTGGAGAGCGGCAGACAGGCGGATGTGCGGCTGCTGGTGAGCAGTATCGTGCTGCACGACGACATCGATCTCGCCGCCCTCACCGATGAGCATCTGCAGATCCATCACGCCAGTCAGTTCGGCACCGCCGGCAAGCCGCTGGCTTCGCTGTTGCCAGGCCACATCTACCACCAGCACGACGTGCTCGACAACCATGTGGACGTTATCTCAACGCAGCGCGGCCTGATCGGAACCATCGCTATCCGCTACACGCCCGAGGGGGGGACGCGCAGCGATGCCCGCTCGGCGTTGCTCTGGTTGCAGGTCGATACGGCGCGCAACATGGCGGCCATGTGGCGTGACGTGGCGATTCGCCTCGGCGCGGCCTTTGCCGTGGGCGGGGTGTTGACCCTGGCCCTGCTGGGCCTGCTTTACCGAACCATCACCCGACCCCTGGAGCGGCTGGCAGGCGTCACCCGGGAAATTGCCGAGGACAAACTCGATATACGGCTGGACATCCAGGGTCGAGGCGAAATCGCCCTGCTCGGGCAATCCATGCAACGCATGGTGGGCCAGATCCGGGACACGATTACGGCGTTGCGCGAAAGCGAACAACGTCTTTCGATCACCCTGGATTCGATCGGCGACGCGGTCCTGGTGACCGATGTGCACGGACTGGTCACGCGTCTCAATCCCGAGGCCGAAAGGCTGACCGGGTGGAGCCAGGAGAAAGCCGTGGGCCATCCGGTGATCGAGGTGTTCCACATCGTCAACGCGGAAACCCGCGAGCCCGCAGAGCATCCTGTCGGGCGGGTCCTGCGCGAAGGGATGGTGGTCGGCCTGGCGAATCACACCACCCTGATTGCACGCAACGGACAGGAATTCCAGATTGCCGACAGCGCGGCCCCCATTCGCGACCCGGCGGGTGACACCATCGGGGTGATCATGGTGTTCCAGAATGTCACCGACCGCTACCGCATGGAATCGGAGCTTCGGCAGGTGCGTGAGCGTCTCGAAGCGATTCTGCACTCGCTTCCCGATCCCTGCTTTGTCCTCGACGCGAACGGGCGCTATATCGACGTCATGGGTGGCGCACAGGAATTGCTGACCGCTAGCCGGGAGCATCTGCTCGATCGCACGGTCAGCGAGGTGCTCCCGCCGGAAGATGCCAAGCCGATCATGGCCGCGATCCAGAGCACTCTCGAAACCGGCAAACCGATGCGTGTCGAGTACCGGCTCGACACGGTCTCCGGTTTGCGCCATTTCGAAGGCGCTACCGCCCTCCTGCAGCTGGAACGCGAGCAGAGTGCGGTGCTGTGGCTGGCGCGTGACAAGACGGCACAGAAAGAGGCCGAGGAGAGGTTGCGTCACCTGGCCTATTACGATCAGCTGACCGGACTGGCGAACCGCAAACTGATGGTGCAGCGCATCGACGAGGCCCTGGCGCGCGCGCAACGGCATAAACACCGCGGCGCTGTGCTGTTCTTCGACATCGATTATTTTAAAGACATCAACGATTCACTCGGGCACCCGGCCGGCGACCAGCTGCTGCAACACATCGGGAAACTGATCAGGGACGCCACCCGCAAGGAGGACCTGGCCGCGCGTTTCGGTGGCGACGAGTTCGTGATCGTGCTCGAGGACATCGGCGACGAGCTCATCGCGGCTTCGAGCCACGCCGAGTTCATCGCCGAGAAGCTGCGCCAGATGTGCAATGCACCCGTCATGCTGGAAAACAGCGAGCAATACATCACCACCAGCACCGGGATCGTGATCTTCCCGAATGGCGAGAGCGATGCCGATGCCCTGCTCAAGCAGGCGGACATGGCGATGTTCAAGGCCAAACAGTCCGGGCGCAACCAGATCTGTTTCTTTGCCAGCGAGCTTCAGCAGGCTGCGGAGAACCGGCTGCGCCTGCAACGCGACCTCCACCGGGCGCTGGAGGAAGACCAGTTCCGACTGCATGTGCAACCGACCGTGGATGGCCAGGGGCGCTGGATCGGCGGCGAGGTGCTGGTGCGCTGGGAACATCCGGAGCGCGGCTTGATTCTACCGGCGGCCTTCATCCCTGGCGCCGAGGCCAACGGACTGATCGATGATATCGACCGCTGGGTGATCTCGCATGCGCTTGCCCGGCTGGGAGCACGACAACACCAGCTGCCGGAGATTTTCGAAGGGCTGTCGTTCAACATCACTGCCGACCTGCTGCTCGACCCGGGCTTTCCCGAGGAGCTGCAGAACTGGTTGCTGGAGACCGCGCTGGATCCGTCATTGATCGAGCTGGAGATCACCGAGCGGGTGTTGCTCGGCGATCACCAGCAGGCGACCGAGGTCATCGAAGCATTGCGCCATCTCGGGATCCATTTCTCCATCGACGATTTCGGGACGGGATATTCCTCGCTGCGCTACCTGCAGCAGCTTCCGATCGACACCCTCAAGATCGACCGCTCTTTTGTCGAGCGACTACCCGATCATGCAGGCGACAGCCGCATCGTCATCACCATCATCGACATGGCCCGGCACCTCGCGCTGCACGTAACAGCAGAAGGCGTGGAGAATGCTCAACAGCAGCAGTTCCTGATGGAGAATGGTTGCCACCAGTTCCAGGGATATCATTTTGCGCGTCCCATGCCCTGGGAGGACTTCTTCGAAAAACTGCTCTGAGTTGGTTGCACAGGATGCGCGCATTCAATCGAACGCAGAGCGGCTACCATTCTGCTGCTGTCCCTGGCTTACTCGCTCGCGACAACGTATCGGAGTATTTCAACCACCTGCTCCGGGGTGACTGCCCATGCCAAGGCTGAACCATCGACTTCTTTCAGTGGGTGTATCAAGTCACTGTCGTGAAGGGTGATGTAAGGCGTACCCATTGCCGCACAGAAACCGGCATCGAAAGCGGCATTCCACTGTTTGTACTTGTCTCCAAAACGCACCACGGCCACATCGCAGTTTTTCAGCAGTGTTTTGGTGCGGATCGCATTCACTTTCGAAGATTTGTGATCACGCCAGAATGGCTCGGTCTCTTCGCCCAAGACATCGCCCGCGGCGTCGCTGGCCTCATGGTTGGTCACCGCAGATGTGAACACGATCGGCAGATTATGCGCCGCACAACCGTCTTTGATACGTTGCCTCCAGTCGGTGTGTATTTCACCCGAGAGATAGACTTTCAGGTCCATGCTTACTCCTGCATTGATCACATATTGAAGAAACCCCTAGGGAGCCTCTGAGAAAGTCTGGGCCGAAAAGATTGACGATCAGAATTCGGCAGTTCGAGGCGCAAATCGCACGTAATAGCGAGCTATTGCGAAGATTTGCAACGAAGAAATGACGGATTCTGGCGTCACAGATTGAGGCTCATGACTTTTTCAGAGGCTCCCTAGAGCACATTGTGCCTCTTTTCAAAAGAGTCGGTGTTAACCGGGTAGAACCCCGTCCAACAGGCCGTTGGTGAAAATATTGGGCACGTTTCGCCTCTCGTACCCAACCACTTTTCTACAAGCTTCTCACCACGCTGCGGACAGTGCGGTAAAGAGCGAAGCGAACGAAACCCGCTGGTCAGCCATGCAATTCGCGACTGTCTACAGGCGCCTGGTCGCGTTCGGTCATTCCGTAGTCCCGCACTACGCCCGCAACGCGCAAACGATAGTTGGCGAACACCCCACCGCGCCCCTTCGCCTGTGCGCTCCGGTGGTCCGCCAGGCCACGCCAGGCCTGCACGGCCTCTTCGTCGCGCCAGAACGAGAGCGACAGGTACTTGCCCTTGGTGACCAGGCTTTCGAAGCGTTCGATGGATATAAACCCATCGACATGCTCAAGATCGGCCTTAAGCGAGGCCGCCAGGTCGAAATACTCGTCGGCCCGCCCCGGGGTGGGCCAGACTTCAAAGATCACTGCGATCACGACAACCTCCTTTGATGTTTTTTGTGCGACTGACTATCGCGCCATTCCGCTTGCGAATGGGCACGTGGCATGCCTCGCGTTGCTCGAGGAAACTGCCTGTCCCCTCGGTTCATGTAATCAGAACCACCGCTCAGATCCAACTGACTCACCGCAGTGCTGAAGAAAGCCGGGGTAATCGGCATGCAGCTCGGAGCAGTTGCTCGCGCAACAATGGCGAAGCCAGGCCCGAGCAGGCAGGGGTGCCGAGCGTCCGAGTGCGCCGCAGGCTAACGGCTTGACCGCCTTGTTACACGCGCCTACCATTGTGTACAACATCCCGTACATGTTGATTGGAGCAGCTCATATGGACGCTATCACCTACACCAAAGCTCGAGCGAACTTGGCACAAACCATTGATTCTGTTTGTGAAAACCACGAACCGGTGATTATTACAAAGAAGAATGATCGGTCGGTTGTGATGCTCTCGCTTGAGGATTACCAAGCGCTGGAAGAAACCTCCTACCTCCTTCGCAACCCGAAAAATGCCCGCCGGCTTCTGGACTCTGTGAACGAACTCGACGCGGGCGGAGGTGCCGAACGAGCGTTGACCGAATGACGCTGATTTTTTCCGAGAACGCTTGGGACGATTACCTGCATTGGCAAAAGACCGACAAGAAAGTGCTGAAGCGAATCAACCAACTGATTTCTGACATACAGCGATCACCCTTCGAAGGAATCGGCAAACCCGAACCGTTAAAACACGCACTTTCGGGCTACTGGTCACGCCGGATCGATAGCGAGCACCGTATCGTTTACCGAACTGACGATGACGCTGTGTTTATCGCGCAGCTTCGATATCACTACTGAGCGTTTCATACGCGTAACAGTGATTATGTGCTTCCGCGCACTCAACCAAAAAAGCACGCATATTCATCACGATCCACGATAGCCAAAAACTCTTCCAGTGTTTCAACCTGCGGGTTGGGCTCGTACCCATGCCACTTCAAATCGGCCCGCTGCCAATAGACTTTCCAGATTCGCTGCGTTTTCACGTAAGTAGCTTTAGCCACGGGTTGCTCGATTTTTTCTTCGGGATGGCGCCAGCGTGGGCGAACTTCGAAGATTTCTACGCTTTGCCCTTTTACTCGAAACCCGAGATCGAGTTCTGGTCGAATCTGCGGTGGTGGGCGGCGCTTTTCCACAAACGCACGAACCTCCTTTTCAATCTTTTTCGTTTCGAATTCGCTGAGTGCCATTTTTTACAAAGAACGCCAGAATCCAGCCGCCGCGCATAGCGGCCGGCTGTAATGATTTGTTATGTGCCGTCATGAAGAACTTGATATCGCAGACGGAGCGCGTCTTCATTTAGCGGACGGGAATCCAGAAGTTTCAGCCGGGTCAGGCTCAAGGAATCCCCAAACACAGGCGTGCCTACACCGAAGGCTACCGGTTGGAGGTCAATAACGATGTTGTCAATCAGTTGCTCGCGCATGAATGAATAAGCAACAGCGCGGCCGCCTCCGATTATCGCCTCATCAATCCCCGCGTCCTTGAGTATCTCGAGCGCCTCCGAGGGGGACTTGGCATGCTGCCAACCGGAATCACCGAGATCGATCTCTCGAGAAGACAGTACGATTTTATTGCTCGGGTTCAGCACCGATGCCATCTCGTCATTTTTCAGTTGTTCGAACGAACTTCGACCCGCGATTACGTTATCAGCGTCGTTAACCAAAGAACACCAATCCTCCCAGGCGCCGTCTGGAAAGTTGGGTATGCCGTCTTTGTCAGCAATCAGTCCATCGATTGAAACCGATAAAAAAAGAGTGGTTTTCACTGAATCCTCCCAGGCCCTCAATGTTTAAAGTCACTCGGCAAACCAAAGCCCTAAGCACAGTAGAATTATCGCGATCAACCCAATATACGTCCTTATATGGTTACAACGTTGCCAGTTCACCTGGTAGTGATTCCAGATCTCCGCCCCCTCTGTCGGTTGAGCCGCAGCAAGCTTGTCATTCAGGGGGACATTGCAGCGAACGGTGATGCCGAATGGGCCAATAATGTATCCGATGGATCCGGAAAGCAGTAGAACGTCATGAGTACCGCTCAAGTGGAATAGGCTATAAACAGCGATCACCACGCAAAGGAGTGGCGTACCAAGGAAAAAGAACAGGAACAACGGGTTTATGATTTTTTCATTAATCTGTTGCATCGCATAAATGCCATGCTCAGGCTCAAGTTCAGCTAATGCACGCATGATAAAATTCGAAAAAGCGAACAATAGGCCGGTAACCATGCCAGCGCCCGCTATTGCCGCAACAACCACATAAGGAAGAATTGAATCGAAAACCATCTCTTATCCAGTTTGCAGTGGGATAAGGCACCAACCTTATATAACGACCCGTCGCGCGGCGGTGGGACGTCCCAGCTACCCATCAGGGTGGCGACATGTTGTACCTGTCAGGCACCCAGTCGGGAGCCGAATTTTCCCATCCATTCCACGTATCGTCCCATTGACTCTGGCGTCGGCTCTTCCTCCATAGAACGAATCAACTCGCCCTCAAATTCGTACCTCGCTTCGCCTTCCACAACAAGATCCGGAGCGCCTGCCAGGGTGTACGTGCAACGCCAGAGCCGGGAGAGCCTGTTTCCAACCACTGTTGGTTCTGAAAAAGCACGCAATTTGCGTGAGTCAAATCGACGATCGGTGTTCGATACATCGTTCTTAAAATAGTCGAGAATCGCTGAGCGACCTACGACCCTTGAATCGGAACCACCAATGTTCAAATACGTAGCATCCTCGACGAAATATGCCTCAAGTCGCTCCCATTGATCATCGGCAACGCAGGCTTCAAAATCTGTAGCAAATGAGTTGAAACGATCGACGATGCTCATATTGCAGTGCCTAATGCCAAGGTATGCGGCGCTCAGCATGGAGCGCTTGATCGGGAAATAATGGCGAAGGCATGCCCAGGCAGGCGCGGCGTGTTGAGCGTCCGAGTGAGCCGCCGGCGAACGGCTTGACCGCCTTGTTAGGCCATTTTTTTCAGATGATGGAAATCATCTATCGATGCTAGCTCCTCTGCCTCACTGGCTTGCGCACGAAAAAGATCCCATCGAACCTGAAGGCTCAGCCAAAAATCTGCAGAGACCCCGAAGAACTTCGCCAACCGAAGCGCAGTACTCGGGGTAATCCCACGTTTTTGATTAACCAACTCATTTACTCGCTGATACGGAACGTGAATGGCATCAGCCAAATCACGTTGACTGATATTCATAGGCACGAGGAACTCCTCCCGAAGCATTTCGCCGGGATGAGTAGGCGCCCTATGCGTTGGAATTCGAACCATATTGAATACCTCTAGTGATAATCGGCAACCTCAACTTCGCCCGGACCGGATTCGCCCCAGACGAAACAGATTCGATACTGTTCGTTAATACGAATGCTGTACTGACCTTTCCGATCTCCGGCTAGAGCCTCAAGGCGATTACCAGGCGGAACTTTCAGTTCTTCGAGCGACTGCACTGAATCGAGTTGATCGAGCTTCCGCGTGGCGATTTTCCAGAGCTTTTCTGGACAGGATTTTCTAGCGGATTTCGAATTGACGCCGTTGAAAATGTCCTCTGACGCCCGATCATGTAACGATTCAATCATGGGAACATGGTAGCACGGCTTCCATGCTATGCAAGAGGATGGCTATGCTTAGCCTGACAGCTGATTTTGTGGCTGGCGCCATAATTGACTTATGCCGCTTGGGCTGGGGGATTCGTGGATTTGAAAATACCGATCGTTTTCGCGCTTGTCGCATCCTGCCAGCGGGGCAAATTCCGTCTTGATGAAAGAGTATCAGATAGGAATTTGTTACGGGAGTACGGCCGGGGCATGTCCGGCTACTGGCTGATCAAACCCTCGATCATCTCCAACGCCGCATCCACCGCACCCCCAGGCAACCCAGTCCCCATCTCGATTCCGATGATATGAACGTGGGCCGGCAGTAACGCCAGCCCCCTCCCCAAGGCCAGTGCTTCGGGGACACCCATGGCGTGTCCGGACAGCGGCCGTTCCAGTCGCTCGAGTTCTGCTAGCTCGATGACGCGCAAGGCGCCCGGCGTTTGCCCGGATTGCATGGCATCGATGATGATGGCCGCGTCCTGCTCCCGGATGCGCTCCAGCAGACCGGGACCGGGGCGATCGGCCTTGCTGAAGGTGACATCCCAACCCGGAATGGTCATGCCTGTTGCGGCCAGCGCATCCAGCAGCTGCCAGCCGAGGGTATCTTCGCCGAACGGGGAACCGACCCCGACCAGGGCCAGTCGCTTCAAGCCCGCCGCACCTTCAGCTTGAGGAAATGGGTTGCGCAGGAGATGCAGGGGTCGTAGTTGCGGATCACGGTCTCGGCACGCAGGCGCAGCGCCTCCTCGTCCTGATCCAGGCCGAACTGCTGCAGGGATTGCGCGATGTCCTGCTCGATGCGCCCCTGGTTCTGGCTGGTGGGCGGCACGATGCGCGCGTCCGTCACCCTGCCCTGCTCGTCGACCTCGTAGCGGTGCCAGAGCGTACCCCGCGGTGCTTCGGATGCACCAAACCCGACCCCGGCCCGGGGCTTCCAGTCGACCCAGGCGCGCTGTGGCACTTTGTAGTCCTCCAGCAGACGCTGCGCCTCGATGAGCACCATGTGCAGTTCCAGCGCCCGCGCCAGCATGCTGTGGAACATGTTGTCACTGGGGAAACTCACGCCGCTCGCGCGCGCCAGCTGCGCGGTCTCGGGCGGCAGCCGGTCGAGGTTGAGATTGAGACGGGCCAGCGGCCCGACCAGGTAGGGCTCACCGTGCAGTTCCGCATGCAGCGCGGTCGAATGGGGCTGGTGGATCTCGCGGATGTGCGCATCCCATTCGCTGATATCGATATCCAGTCCCCGGTCGGAAACCAGCCGCCCGGAATAGATCCCGTACTCGGTTTCATGCCTCAGCCCCACATTGGTGAAAGACTGGCGGTCGTCGGGCAAGCTCAATGAGGCGCACCAGCCGACCAGCGCCGCCGCAAGCGGTATGGCCGCGTCGATGCGCGTCCGCATGGCATCGACTTCCTGCACCGAAGGGGCGTGATAGAAACCGCCCACACGCAGCCCCACCGGATGCACCGAGCGGCCGCCGAAGAGTGCGATCAGATCGTTGCCCAGGGTCTGCAGCGTCAGGCCGCGACGCACCTCGTCGGGGTAATCGGCGGCCATCTCGAGCGCGCTGTTGAAGCCGAGAAAATCCGGTGCCGCCAACAGGTGGATGTGCAGCGCGTGACTCTGTATCCATTCCCCGCAGTACATCGCGCGGCGCATGTCGAGCACCCAGGACCCGGGGTCGATATCAAACAGGCTCTCGAAGGCCTGTGCGGCGCTCATCTGGTAGGCCACCGGGCAGATGCCGCAGATACGCGCAACCATGTCGATCACGTCGTCGCAGCGGTGGCCCTCGACGAACTTCTCGAAGAAGCGCGGCGGCTCGAAGATGCGCAGGCGCAGCTCGCTGATCCTGCCCTGCTCTATCGCCAGTTCGAGCGCGCCCTCGCCCTCGACCCGGGCCAGGACCGGGACCTCGATGCGGATGTCACGCTGATCGCTCATTTCCCGCCCCTGAAATGCTTGCCTGCTGCCTGAAAGGCCGGCGCGCCGCTATGGATGAAATGGAAGCGTCTCGCGACATCCTCGGGCAGCAGGCCGAAGCCCTCGAATCGCCGCCCCAGGGACTCCGCGTTCACCTGTTCGGCCGGCCCGTAACAGGCGTAGCAGGCGCGTCCCTTGCGCGGGCAGATCGCGCCACAGCCCGCCAGGGTGACCGGCCCCATGCAAGTAGCCTCCCCGGTGACCAGGGTGCAGACCGCGCCGGAGCGCTTGCACTCCATGCACAGCGGGCGCCGCTCCTCGCGGGGCGCCACCCCGAACAGCAGGTCGCGTAGCGCGCCCAGCAGCTGGCGCGAGTTGACCGGGCATCCCCACAGCGCCAGGTCGACCTTGACGTGATCCGACACCGCGGTGGCCGTGGGCAATGAATCGAGCACCTCGGGGCGGGCATAGATGGCGGCCTCCCAGGCATTCGCATCCGCCATGTTGCGCAGCGCCTGCAGCCCGCCGGAGGTGGCGCAGGCACCCAGGCTGACCAGGTAGTCGCTGTTGCGGCGGATACGTTGAATGCGTTCCAGGTCGTGTTCGGTGTTGATGCTGCCCTCGACCAGCGCGACCGCGACCGGTTCGTCCTCATCCATGGGACCGGCCTCGGCAAAGTGCACGATATCCACCAGGCCGGGGAGCTGCAGAAGGGTCTCTCCCAGGTTCAGCAGCGCCAGCTGGCAGCCGTCGCAGGAACTGAACTTGTGTACCGCAAGCTTGGGTCTGGACATGCTAGAAGCCCTTCCTGAAGAACCATTCGGCGATACGGTCATATCGGAACACCGGGCCGTCGCGACACACGAACAGCGGTCCCATCTGGCAGTGCCCGCACAGGCCGTTGCCACACTGCATGTTGCGCTCCATGCTGACCCACAGGCGGGTATCGGGAAAGCCCCGCTGCATCAGCGCTTCGATGGCGTACTTCATCATGATCTCCGGTCCGCACAGCATCGCCACGGCATTGTCCGGCTGCAGGTCCACGCGATCGAACAGCTGCACCACGTTGCCGCTGAAAAGGCTTTGATCCTGTTCCGGGTTGTCGGCGGCGAGCGCCACCGTGGTATCCGGCTGTTGCGCCCACTGGTCGTAGCGTTCGCGCCAGATCAGATCTTCCCGGTGCTTGACCCCCTGCATGATGGTGACCTGCCCGAAGCGCTCGCGGCGGCGGAAGATGTAGTTGATCACCGCGACCACCGGGGCGCAGCCCAACCCCCCGGTGATGATCACCACGTCTTTCCCTTCCGCCTCGGCGAGCGGCCAGCCGACGCCGAAGGGTCCGCGCACGCCGACCCAGTCGCCCTCTTTCAATTGCGACATGCCGCGGGTGACGCGCCCCACCGCGCGGATGGTGTGGTCGAACAAGCGCTCATCCTGCGGGTCGGAAACGATCGAGATTGCCACCTCGCCCACCCCGTGCAGATAGAGCATGTTGAACTGGCCGGGGGCAAACGCGTAGCGCTGGTCTCCCGCCAGATCCGGGTATTGCAGCCGCAGGGTGAAGATGTCCGCGGATTCCTGGATACGTTCCTTGACCTGCGCCGGCATGGGGAGCGTCGTGTGCATGTTCATGCCGGCTCCTCCAGCAGGCTCGCCACTTCCTCGGTCAGGTCGATGCCCACCGGACACCAGCTGATGCAGCGACCGCAGCCGGTGCAGCCCGAGCGCCCGTACTGGTCGTGCCAGCCGGCGAGCTTGTGCGTCAGCCACTGGCGGTAACGCAGGCGGATGTCATCCCGCACCGGGTGGCCGTGCAGGTTGCTGTGCTCGAAGCTGAAACACGAATCCCACAAGCGGACCTGTTCCGATTCCGCCCCGTCCAGCGAGGGTCTCGGCTCGTAGGCCGAGCAGAAACAGCTCGGACAGACCGCGGTGCAGTTGCCACAGGCGAGGCAGCGTTCCGCGACTGCGGCCCAGTGGGGATGATCCTGTCGTGCGAACAGGGCATCGCGCAGGTCAGTGGCCGGCAGTTTTCTCGTTTGCGCGTCGCTGGCGCCGCGCGAGGACTCGGCCGCCGCTTGCAGCTGCGCCGTGCTCGCCGGCGGCAACGCCAGGGAATCGATGATCTCTTGGCCTTGCGGTGATCCCGCCCGCAGCAGAAAACCTTCGTCCAGCTCGGTCAGGGCGATGTCGTGACCGGGGCCGGCATCCGGACCATCACCGGTCGAGGCACAGAAACAGGTATCTGCGGGGTGCGAGCAATCAACGGCGACGATCAAAAGCTTGTCGAGGCGACGCTGGAAGGCGGGGTCTTCTGCCCCTTCCTGCAGAAAATGGGCTTTCTGCAGTTGTAGCGCGGCGAGATCGCAGCCGCGCACCCCGATCACCGCGGTCGGCGCCGGCGTGCTGGCCTGCGGTTCGAAATGCAGCCCGCTGTCGTCCCGGACCACCTGCCAAAGCACCTCCTCGGGTGCAAAAGTCATCGGCTTGAGGGCCTGCGGTCCATTGGCCCAGGCGAACAGGCGCGGACTATCGCTCTGCTCGAGGCGATAGCTGCCCGGCGACTGGATATCGCGCATGCCGCGCGGAAGTTCCGCGGCGTTCTCGATCCGGTCGAAGACGATTGCGCCGTCGCGGACCAGCGGCCCCATCAGCTGCCGACCGGACCCACGCAACGAGTCCAGCAGACGCTGCAAGGAGTCTGGCGGGAGGAATACGGGTGTGCTTGGCACCGTCTTGCTGCCCCTGGGTCGCTCAACCCCGTACAGGTGAACAGGTCGCGACCACGCTTGGTCCATGCAGACAGCTTAGACGAAATTCAGGGGACGCAATCGGCGCCCTGCGAAACCCCTGACGGGTATCAACTGGCGCCGGCCGAGGATGCTCGCCGGGACGGGCGCCGGAGCCGGCTCCGGCCCCAATGCCGGCTCAGTGACCGCCACCCTTGAGCGCGGTCACCATGCCCTCAATGGTGTCCTTGGCGTCGCCGAAGATCAGCGAGACGTTGTCCTGGTAAAACAGCAGGTTGTCCACGCCGGAGTAACCCGGGCGCATCGAGCGCTTGAGGAAGTACACGTGCCGGGCCTTGCCCGCCTCGAGGATCGGCATGCCGTAGATCGGGCTGGAGCTGTCAGTCTTGGCGGCCGGGTTGACCACGTCATTGGCGCCCACCACCAGGGCCACGTCGGTGGAGGCGAACTCCGGGTTGATCTCGTCCATCTCGAGTACGTGGTCGTAGGGGATATCCGCCTCCGCCAGGAGCACGTTCATGTGCCCCGGCATACGACCCGCCACCGGGTGGATAGCGAAGCGCACCTCGACGTTCTTGGCCTCGAGCAGTTCCATCATCTCCTTGAGCGCGTGCTGCGCCTGGGCCACGGCCATGCCGTAACCCGGAATGACGATCACCCGGTTGGCGTCATCCATCCAGTAGATCGCGTCTTCCACCGAGGCCGACTTGACGCCCTTGTCCGCTGCCACCGCGCCGGCGCTCTCCTGCCCGCCGGTTTCGCTGCCGAAGCCGCCGAACACGACGTTCAGGATCGAGCGGTTCATGGCGCGGCACATGATGTAGGAGAGGATCGCACCCGAGAAGCCGACCAGCGCCCCGACGATGATCAGCAGGTTGTTGTGCAGGGTGAAGCCGGTCGCCGCGGCTGCCCACCCCGAGTAGCTGTTGAGCATCGAGATGATCACCGGCATGTCCGCGCCGCCGATCGGGATGATGAGGGTGAAACCGAGGATGAAGGCGAGCAGGGTCATGACGATCAGCGAGGTCATGGAGCCGGTCATCGCAAAGTGGACCGCGAGGGCGAGCGTGAGCACGCCCATGAGCGCGTTCAGGTGATGCTGCCCCGCAAAACGCACCGGCGCCCCGGAGATCAGCCCCTGCAGTTTGCCGAAGGCGACCACCGAACCGGAGAAGGTGATCGCGCCAATCACGATGCCGGCGGACAGCTCACCCATCAGTACCGCGTTGAGGGTGTCCGCCGCCTGTCGGTTGAGGAAGGTGCCGATGGCCACCAGCACCGCTGCCATGCCGACGAAGCTGTGCAATGCCGCCACCAGCTGGGGCATGGCAGTCATCTGGACCCTGGCCGCCAGGACCCCGCCGATCAATGCACCCGCGACCACGCCGGCGATGATGAAGCCATAAGAAGTCACCTCGCTGCCCGCCAGCGTCGCCACGATCGCGATCAGCATCCCAAGCATGCCGAGGTAGTTACCCTGGCGGGCGGAGGACGGGTGGGTCAGCCCCTTGAGCGCAAAAATAAACAGTACCGCCGAAACCAGGTAGGCCAGCGCCTGGGTGTTTGCCGAAATCTCCATGTCCTCTCCTTACTTCTTTTTCTTCTTGAACATGGCCAGCATCCGGTTGGTCACCAGAAAACCGCCGAAGACGTTGATGGACGCCAGCAGGACCGCGAAGAAGCCTATGATCTCAGCGGTGCCGGAGGCTTCCTCCAGGCCGGTGACCAGAAGGGCTCCCACGATCACGATGCCCGATATGGCATTGGTCAACGCCACCAGCGGGGTGTGCAGCGCCGGGGTGACACCCCAGACGACGAAGTACCCGATAAAACAGGCCAGTACGAAAACGTAAAGTGCTACCAGTGTGTCCGGCATGATGATTTCCTCGTCGCTGTTTCTGTGCGCCTAGGCGCGCGCGGCTGCGGTGATCTCGTCTTCGCCGAGATCCTTCAGCTGGAGGCCGCCCTCCTCGCCCTGGTCCAGCATGATGCCGAGCAGGTTGGCGATGTTGCGGGCAAAGAACGCGCTCGCATCGGTCGCCATCAGCGAAGGATAATTGGTGTGTCCCACGATCAGCACCCCGTGCGCATTGACTACCTCGTCGGGTGCCGATAAGGGGCAGTTGCCACCGCTGCCGGCGGCCATGTCCACGATGACCGAGCCCTCGCGCATGCGCTCGACAACCTCGGGGGCGACCAGTTGCGGCGCCTGGCGGCAGGGGATCTGCGCGGTGGTGATGATGATGTGTGCCTTGGCCAGTTCATCCGCGAGCAGCTGCTGCTGGCGCGCCTTGGCCTCGTCCGACAACTCGCGCGCGTAACCACCCTCGCCCGAACCGCTCTCGCCGATATCCAGATCGATCGGCTTGGCGCCCAGGGATTCGATCTGTTCGCGCGTCTCCGGGCGGATATCGTAGGCGAACACCTCGGCGCCGAGACGACGCGCGGTGGCGATCGCCTGCAGGCCCGCGACGCCGACCCCGAGCACGACGACCCGCGCCGGCTTGGACGATCCCGCGGCGGTCATCATCATCGGGAGAAAACGCCCGTAATGCGAGACCCCTTCGAGGACCGCGCGGTAGCCCGCGATGTTGGCCTGCGAGGACAGCACGTCCATGGACTGCGCGCGGGATATGCGCGGAATCCGCTCCAGCGCGAGCATCGTGATGTCACGCGCCTGCATCGCAGCCACCAGTTCGTCCTCACCGCAGGCCTCGAGCAGGCTGATGAGGACCGCGCCGTCGCGCATGCCGGCGACGTCCTCTGCGGTCGGTCGACGGACCTTCGCGACCAGCTCGCAGGCAAGCGCCGAGGCCCGATCGGTCAACAGCGCGCCCGCATCCTGGTAGGCGCCGTCGTCGTAGTGCGCGCCGGCCCCGGCGCCCTGCTCGACCAGCACTTCCAGGCCCTTGTTGATCAGGCTTTTCGCCACCTCCGGGGTGATGGCAACACGGGACTCCCCGGTCAATGTCTCTTTCGGTATGCCTAGCTTCATTGGGTGTTCGTTCTTCGTGAAGGGGTCATGCCTGATGGCAGCCCATACATGGGGGCGTGCTCCGGACGAGCCCTTGGCGTCTCCAGAGACGTCTCATTATCCCTGCAAGCCAGTGTCGACGTCAAAACCCAGCGGCCATTTCCGGCGCCAAAGGGCGAGCAGTTGATCCAGTCCGCTGACATCCCAATCCGCGCGCGCCAGCCCCGCGGGCCAGGGATCGCCCGGCGCGAAGCGTCCGGTCCGAACCAGCGCGGTGCGTATCCCGAGGACCTGCGCCCCGGCCACATCCGTATCCACCCGGTCCCCGATCATGATGCAGTCCTGCGGCTGGCAGCCCAATTGATCCAGCGCCATGCGGTAAAGCAGCGGTTGCGGTTTTCCGATCGTCTCCGCCTTTCTCCCGGTCGCCACCTCGAACGGCGCCACCAGCGCACCGCCGCCTGGCAGCACCCGGTGTTCACCGTCGACGTACGCATCCACGCTCGCATCCGGGTTGGTCGAGATCAGCATTGCGCCCTGCTTGAGGATCAGGTTGATCCCCAGGGTCAGGCTGTCGAAGTCCAGGCCCGGCCCTTCCCCGACCACCACGAAGTCCACGTCCTCGGTCGCCGCCTTGCCGAGGCGGGACAGTGCGGCATCCAGCCCCGGCGCGCCGATGGCGTAGTAGCGAAAGCCGGGTTTGCGTTCGGCAAGATGGCGCGCCGTGGCGATAGCGCTGGTCAGTATGTGCTCCGTTGGCGGTCGTTCGAACCCCATGCGCTGCAAACGGTCCGCGATCGCTTCCGGAGGTCTTATCGGGTTGTTGCTCAGGAAAAGGTGGGGGATGTTCGCCACTGCGTGCATGAAGGTCAGCGCGTGCGGCAATACCTGCTCGCCGTGATAGAGCACGCCATCCATGTCCAGCAGGAGGGCTTTGGGCGGATGTTGCATGATTTATATCAAGGCGCTACGAGGCGGTATCGGGTGATGGTAGCTTGCCATTCGGGCGCAAAAAATGTCGATGCGGGCCCGATAATGGCCAAATAGAGTATAAAATTCCCTGATGATCAGAGTAATTCAGCCATGAGCCAGCAACTGACCGACAACTTCGGGCGTCGGATCGACTACCTGCGTCTGTCCGTGACCGACCGTTGCGACCTGCGCTGCCAGTACTGCATGCCGAAGGACTTCAAGGATTTCGCCGAGCCCGGCGGCTGGTTGAGCTACGAAGAGATCACGCGCGTGGTTATGGCGTTTGCCCGCCTCGGCCTGCGCCATCTGCGGATCACCGGAGGGGAACCCCTGGTACGGCGTGATCTGCCCATCCTGGTGCGGGAACTCGCCGCGATTCCGGGGATCGAGGACATTTCGCTCTCGAGCAACTGCACCCGCATGGAGAAACTGGCCCGGCCGCTGGCCGAGGCCGGGGTCCGCCGCTTGAATGTAAGCCTGGATTCACTGCGGCCCGAGCGCTACCGCGAGATCACCGGTGGCGGCAAGCTGGACAAGGTGCTGCGCGGCATCGAGGCAGCGCGTGAAGCCGGCATGGCGCCGATCAAGATCAACACGGTCGCGATGGCCGGATTCAACGATGACGAATTCGATGAGCTGATCGATTATTGCGCGCCACGCGGCTATACCCTGCGCCTGATAGAAACCATGCCGGTGGGCGAGACCGGGCGCAAGGCGCTCGGCAGTTATCTCGACCTTGGCAAGGTGCGTAAACGCCTCGCCCGCTCGCGCGGACTCGAACCCGCCGCCATGCCGGGCGCCGGGCCTGCACGCTATTACCGCATCCCCGGAAGCGACACCACGATCGGGTTTATCACGCCAATCTCGCAGCATTTCTGCGAAACCTGTAACCGTGTGCGGCTTTCCTGCGAGGGAGATATCTTCACCTGTCTCGGTGACGAACATCGTTACGGCTTGATTCAGCCGTTGCGGGACGGCTGCTCCGACGACGAACTGCTGGAGCACGTACTCGCGGCGGTTCGGACGAAACCGGAACGGCACGAGTTCAACGAGAATCAGGAAAAGGTGGTGCGCTTCATGTCGATGACCGGCGGTTAGCCCGCCGCACGCCGTATCACCGACCAGGCCAGGCTTGGGGTTCGGAGTCGCTGGCCGACTCCGAACCCTGTTCTTCAGGCATCTGGCTTAATCGAGCAGAATCTCGATGTCCGCACGCGCGCGCAGGGCCTGCAACACGCCCCGGAACTCAAGTTCCGCGATGGCGTCGGAGACCGACGCTGTCATCTGTTGGCGCGCGCCCGCGTCCATGGAAGACGGATCACCCGGCTCGATGGCAGTAACCTCGACCAGAAAATAATCCCCCTCGGCCGACACCACGCCGCTCGCCGCACGTCCCGGAAAGCCTTCGGAGGGAATCAGGAACGCGGCTTCGAGGATCTCGGCCGGGACATCCCGTGCATCCCTGCTTACCGTATATTCGGGCGCTTCCCAACCCTGCGTTGCACTCAATTCTGTCAGGGTCTTCTCCCCCTTCAGGGTCGAGAGATGGTTTTCACCCTCGATGCGCGCCTTCTGCGATGCCAGCGCCTGGGCAGCATCCTGCAGGACCTGCTCCCGTACGTCTTCGAAAGGCTGCACCGACTCTTCCTGATACTCCCTGATGCGCACCACCGCGGCCTCGGTCACACCCAGCTCGATCACATCGCTGTTGTTGCCCTGCCGAACCGCCTCGTCGGTGAACACCAGATTCATCACCTTGGGCGAGTCCAATTGCGGAATCCGATCGCTGCGGGTGACCCAGTCGGTTTCGACCACTTGCAGGCCGAGCGCCTCGGCCGTCGGGACCAGGCTGTCCGGGGTTTCGTAGCTGAGATCGGCAAGCCGCTCCAGGTAGTCGTAATAGAGCTCTTCCGCCTGGGCCCTTCTATAGGCCTTATCCACCTGCCCGCGGACCTGTTCGAAACTGGCCTCCTCACCACCACGGATATCGGTGACCAGGATGATGTGGTAGCCATACTCGGTCTTGACCGGTCCGACCAGTTCGTCCTTGGCGGCCGCGAAGACGGCATCCTCGAACGGCTCCACCATCACGCCGCGGTTGACCCAGCCCAGGTCGCCGCCGTCTTCCGCTGACCCCGGGTCGTTGGAGTATTGGACCGCCATCTCGGCGAAGTCCCTGCCGTTGCGCAACTGCAGCAGGATGTCTTCCGCAACGGCACGCTTTTCCTGGTCGTCATCCGGACCGGACTCAATCAGGATGTGGCGAACCCTGCGTTCCTGGTTGGCCAGCAGCTCGGCCCTGTGGACGTCGAAATATTCCCGCAGATCGGCCTCATCGACCTCAACCTGGTTCATCAGGTCCTTGGCGGCCAGGCGTACGTAAGCAAGCTTGGCGCGCTCTGGCTGGATGTAGTCACGCGCATGTTCGACGTAGTGGCTCTTCGCTTCCGTCTCGCTGACCTTGGATGGGTCGAGGTAGTCAGCCGCGGGAATGCGCGCGAAGCGCAGGGTGCGTTTTTCTGCGGCGAGACGTATCTGGGCGTCCACGTAGGACTCGGGCGCGAGAACCGTCTGCTTGAGCGCATCTTCCTGCTGGCGGCTGCCGAGGTCGCTACGCACCAACGCCTCGAACCCCGCCTTGCTGAACCCCTGGCTGCGTACCGTGGCCTCGTAGAGCCCCGGATCGAACCTGCCCCCGTTCTGCAGGTTCGGCAGCGCGCGAATATACGCGGCGACGTACTCGTCGCTGATGCGCATGTTCCAGTTTTCCGCCTCCTGGCGCAGCAGGGTTTCATCCACCATCTGCTGTAACACCTGGGGTTTGATGAGCGTGTCTTCAAACAGGTCCGGGGTAAACGCATCACCCAGCGCCCGGCGCATGTTCTCCCGCACGTCGCGCACGCGCTGCTCGAGCTGTTCGGTGGTGATTTCATCGCCGTTGACCATGGCGACCGGGGGGTTGGAATCGACCCCGAGGTATTCCTGGATGCCAAACAAGGCAAACGGAATACTGATCAGGATCACGATCGCCCAAGCTATCCAACCTTGGGCCTTGTCTCTGATTGCCTGCAGCATGTTGTCGTAGAAGTGTGGTTAGGATTACAGAAAAGAAAACGGGGTATCGAATGATACCCCGTTTAACTTGGTAGTTGGCGGAGTGGACGGGACTCGAACCCGCGACCCCCGGCGTGACAGGCCGGTATTCTAACCAACTGAACTACCACTCCTTAAACCCGTGGTGGGTGCTGCAGGGATCGAACCTGCGACCCTCGCCTTGTAAGGGCGATGCTCTCCCAGCTGAGCTAAGCACCCCGTGGAGGGCGGCTAATTTACCGCATCCTTAAATGCTTTTCCAGCCTTAAATGCAGGCGATTTGGAGGCCGCGATCTGGATGGTCTCGCCGGTCTTGGGATTGCGGCCGGAGCGTGCCGCACGCTCGCGCAGGACGAAAGTGCCGAAGCCGATAACGGACACCGTCTCCCCTTTCTTGATCTCCGCTGCAATCGCCTCGACCATCCCGTCGAGTGCACGGCCGGCTGCGGCCTTGGAGATATCGGCTGCCTCAGCCATTGCTTCGATAAGCTCAGTTTTGTTCATTTCGTTGATTGCCCCCTTCGATTGATTCCGACCTGATCACCGCCAGGCCGCGTTCCAGTTGTTGTGTTCGGCGATTTCGAGTGCCGCAAAAAGAGCGGCTTTATATCAGCCGCTCTTGCAGATGGTCAAGTGACAGGGCGTGACATCCACGCGACCTGCCACTGAGCAACAGTTCTACCAGTGTTGCCCCTCGGGATCAATGCGGACGAAGCGCGTCATTGTCTTTTTCACCGGATTTGTCCGCAGTTTTTGCTTTTCCCCGACCCCTTCCCGTCTTGCGGGGTTTGGGTTGTTCGAGCAGAGCCAATTCGAGCACTTCGTCTATCCATTGCACCGGCCGGATATCGAGATTCTGCTTGATGTTCCTGGGGATTTCTGTGAGGTCCCGCTCATTGTCCTTGGGAATGAGCACGGTCTGGATGCCGCCACGATGAGCCGCCAGCAGTTTCTCCTTCAAGCCACCGATCGGAAGCACCTCGCCACGCAGGGTGATCTCGCCGGTCATGGCGACATCGGCCCGCACCGGTATACCGGTCAGGGCGGAGGCCAGTGAGGTGCACATCCCGATACCTGCGCTCGGCCCGTCTTTGGGTGTCGCGCCCTCCGGGACGTGGATATGCACATCGAGCTTCTCGTAGAAGTCATCATCCAGGCCCAAGGCGGCCGCCCGGCTGCGCACCACCGTCATGGCCGCCTGGATCGATTCCTTCATCACATCGCCGAGCTGACCGGTGTGCGTGAGGCGTCCCTTGCCGGGTGTCAGCGCCGTCTCGATTCGCAGCAACTCCCCGCCGACCTCGGTCCAGGCGAGACCGGTGACCTGACCCACCTGGTCGTGCTCATCGGCCCGGCCGTAGCGGAAGCGTTTGACGCCCAGGTATTTTTCCAGCGACTTGGCGGTCACCGTGACCTTGCGGCTTGCCTTGTCCTGCAGCAGGAGGTCCTTGACCACCTTGCGGCAGATCTTGGATATCTCGCGTTCCAGGTTGCGCACACCCGCCTCGCGGGTGTAGTAACGCACGATGTCGCGCACGCCCGACTCACGGATCACGAGTTCGTCGTCTTTGAGCCCGTTGTGGCTTATCTGCTTGGGAATGAGGTAGTTCTCGGCAATCGCGACCTTTTCATCCTCGGTATAGCCGGACAGGCGAATCACCTCCATGCGGTCGAGTAGCGCCGGCGGAATGTTCATGCTGTTGGCGGTAGCCACGAACATCACCTCCGAGAGATCGAAATCGACCTCGAGGTAATGGTCCTGGAAGGTGTGATTCTGCTCGGGATCGAGCACCTCGAGCAGCGCGGAAGCCGGGTCTCCCCTGAAGTCCATCGCCATCTTGTCGATTTCATCCAGCAGAAAAAGCGGATTGCGGGTCGTGACCTTGCTCAGATTCTGCACGATCTTGCCGGGCATGGCCCCGATGTAGGTTCTGCGGTGGCCGCGGATCTCGGCCTCATCACGCACGCCGCCAAGCGCCATGCGAATGAACTTGCGGTTGGTCGCCCTGGCGATCGACTGCCCAAGCGAGGTCTTGCCTACGCCGGGCGGACCGACCAGGCACAGGATGGGACCTTTGAGTTTGCGCACCCGCTGCTGGACCGCGAGGTATTCGAGAATACGCTCTTTGACCTTTTCCAGACCGTAGTGATCCGCATCGAGCACCTCCTTTGCCTTGGCGATGTCGTTGCGCACCTTGGACCGCTTCTTCCAGGGCACGCTGACGAGCGCGTCGATGTAGTTGCGCACTACGGTCGCCTCGGCCGACATCGGCGACATCAGCTTGAGCTTGTTGAGTTCGGCATTGGCCTTCGCCTTGGCCTCCTTGCTCATGCCGGCCTTCTCGATCTTTTCGCCCAGTTCCTCCAGCTCGTTGGGGGCCTCGTCGAGTTCCCCCAACTCCTTCTGGATGGCCTTCATCTGCTCGTTGAGATAATACTCGCGCTGGTTCTTCTCCATCTGGCGCTTGACCCGGCCACGGATGCGTTTTTCCATCTGCAGGATGTCATTCTCACCCTCCATCAGGGCCATCAGGTGTTCGAGCCGTTCACGCACGCTCGCCATCTGCAGCACATGCTGTTTCTCATCGAGCTTGAGCGCCATGTGAGCCGCCATGGTATCGGCCAGGCGTGAGGGCTCGTCGATGCTGGCCAGCGAGGTCAGAACCTCCGGCGGCACCTTCTTGTTCAACTTGACGTACTGATCGAAGAGATCGGTTGCGGAGCGCATCAGCACTTCCATTTCCCGCTCAGGCAGGTCGATTTCCTCGTCGGCGGCGTTGATTTCAGCACCCAGGTACTCCTCACCTTCGGTAATGCTGTCGAGGTGCGCACGCTTGCTTCCCTCAACGAGCACCTTGACGGTGCCATCGGGGAGCTTGAGCAGCTGCAGGATGTTCGCCAGTGTCCCGACGTCATAGAGATCGGCCGGCTTCGGATCATCGGTGTCGGCGCTGCGCTGCGCGACCAGCAGAATCTGTTTGTTGTCCGCCATTGCCGCATCCAGGGCACGGATGGACTTCTCCCGCCCGACGAAGAGCGGGATAACCATGTAGGGATACACGACCACATCTCTGAGCGGCAGTACGGGCACGTTCGATGCAACGATCCCTTTGTCTTCTTGTCCCATGTGTTTTCCTCCGGAACAGCCGGGTGGCCGTTTGAATTGACTTCCGAAAGGGCTGCGCCTTTTCGGTAAGGATTTGGAAATATTGAAGTGGGAGGTGAGGGCCGAAGGCCTAGTTTCAAGCCAACGGGAATAAAAAAAGCCCGGCAAGCCGGGCGGTATTTGTCAGTCAGACGCGACGCGCTGCTGTTCCGAACTTTCGAACATGATGATTGGCTCCGACTCCCCGGTCACAACCGAGTCATCCACCACCACCTTGCTCACGTTGTCCAGAGAAGGCAGGTCGTACATCGTGTCAAGCAGAATGGATTCCAGGATGGTACGCAAGCCGCGCGCCCCGGTTTTCCTCTCCATGGCCTTGCGCGCAATCGCACGCAGTGCGTCCTCGCGCAACTCGAGTTCGGCGCCCTCCATGTCGAACAGTCTCTGGTACTGTTTGACCAGCGCGTTCTTCGGCTCCGTCAAAATCTGAACCAGCGCAACCTCGTCCAACTCCTCGAGGGTGGCAACCACCGGGAGGCGTCCGACAAACTCCGGAATCAGGCCATAGGCAATCAGGTCCTCGGGCTCCACCTCGTGCAGGATTTCACCGAGATTCCGGGTTTCGTCCTTGCTGCGCACCTCGGCGGAAAAGCCGATTCCGCCCTTTTCGGAGCGGTTCTTGATCACCTTGTCGAGACCGGCAAAGGCGCCCCCGACGATGAACAGGATATTGGAGGTATCCACCTGCAGGAATTCCTGCTGCGGATGCTTGCGCCCACCCTGTGGCGGCACAGAAGCGACCGTCCCCTCGATGAGCTTCAGCAGCGCCTGCTGCACCCCTTCACCGGAGACGTCGCGGGTGATCGAAGGATTGTCCGACTTGCGCGAGATCTTGTCGATCTCGTCGATGTAGACGATGCCGGTCTGCGCCTTCTCCACGTCGTAGTCGCATTTCTGCAAAAGCTTCTGAATGATGTTCTCGACATCCTCGCCGACGTAGCCCGCCTCTGTCAGGGTGGTCGCATCGGCGATCGTGAACGGCACGTTGAGCAGCCTTGCGAGTGTCTCAGCAAGGAGGGTCTTGCCCGACCCGGTCGGGCCGATGAGCAGGATGTTGCTCTTGGAGATCTCGACTTCGTCCTTCCTCGATGACATCTCCAGGCGCTTGTAGTGGTTGTAAACCGCCACCGAGAGCACCTTCTTGGCCCGGGCCTGGCCAATCACGTACTCGTTCAGCGTCTCGTTGATCTCTTGAGGTTTGGGGAGATGCTGCGAGGGCTCGGAAGCGCTCTCCTGCATCTCTTCGCGAATGATGTCGTTACAGAGTTCGACGCATTCATCACATATGAAAACCGACGGCCCGGCGATCAGTTTGCGCACCTCGTGCTGGCTCTTTCCGCAGAAAGAACAGTAAAGCAGCTTCCCGTCGTCGTTCTTGCCGTTCTTTTCGTCGCTCATTTACCGTCTACCCTGTTCTCGTTCGGCCACCTTTCACCCGAATTTTTAGCCATATTCGGAAATGGACACGATTTCATCATATCGGAATCCCTTCCATTGGCAAGCGGCAAAATACCGCCGGGATTGCCGGCTATTTGCAATCGTCCCTGGGCTGCAACTCCCTGCTGCAGGTGGGAATTTTCTCTCAGTTCGACTCGCCGGGACGATTTTCCACAACCGTATCAATGAGGCCGTACTCGCGGGATTCCTCCGCGCTCATGAAGTTGTCACGGTCCGTATCGCGACCGATCTCTTCGAGATCGCGCCCGGTGTGTCCGGCGAGAATACGGTTGAGACGTTCGCGCACCAGAAGAATTTCCCTGGCGTGAATCTCGATGTCGGTCGCCTGGCCCTGGAAGCCGCCAAGCGGCTGGTGGATCATGACGCGCGAGTTCGGCAACGCAAAACGCTTACCCTTCTCACCGGCAGCCAGCAGAACGGCCCCCATACTGGCCGCCTGGCCAATACACATCGTGGTCACGTGCGGGCGGATGAACTGCATGGTGTCGTAGATCGCAAGCCCCGCCGTGACAGACCCGCCCGGGGAATTGATGTACAGGTGAACGTCTTTGTCGGGGTTCTCGGACTCGAGAAACAGGAGCTGTGCGACGATCAGGTTGGCCATGTGGTCTTCCACAGGACCCACGCAGAAGATGACCCGCTCTTTGAGCAGGCGCGAGTAGATGTCGTAGGCCCTTTCACCGCGGGCAGTCTGTTCGACCACCATCGGGACCAGCCCCAGGTTCATAGGCTCCGACCTGTTCATAGCCTTTGTATCGATCATGTGAGAGTTTCCTTGAGAAAAAATCAGCCTAGCCTTTTTCGCCAGCGTCCATGACCTCGGAGAAACTGCGCTTTTCTTCGTTCACCTTGACCTGGTCCACCACCCAGTCGACGACCTTGTCCTCCAGGACCAGGTTCTCGATGCTGGAGCGCTGCTGCGGATTGTTCAGGTAGTAGTCGACCACCTCCTGAGGATCTTCATAGGACTCGGCCAGCCGCTCGATCGTTTCCTTCAGCTCGCTTTCCTCCGCCTTGATGGCGTTCTTTTCGATGATCTCCCCCACCAGCAATCCCAGATGGACGCGAACCCTGGCCTGCTCTTCGAAGATCGTTGCCGGCAAATCCATGGAAGCGGCCTGCCCTCTGGCCTGCATGTCCTGCATCGCCTGCTGCTTCATCCTTTCCGACTCCTGCTTGACCATGGCCTCCGGAATATCCAGGGGATTGGCCTCACGCACCAGTTTCATGGCGTTTTCTTTCAACAGGGTCTTGAGACGCTGCCCCAGCTCGGACTCCATGTTCTTGCGCACCTCTGCGCGCAGGGCTTCTTCGGTACCCGCATCGACGCCAAAGGCCTTGGCGAACTCCTCGTCGATCTCGGGCAGTTTGGATTCCGTCACTCGCACCACCCTGACTTCGAAGGTCGCCGCCTTACCGGCGAGGTGCTCGGCCCGGTATTCCTCCGGGAACGTCAGGTAAAGTGTCCGCTCATCGCCGGCACTGGCGCCGAGCAGGCCATCCTCGAAGCCTTCGATCATGGAACCTGAACCAAGCACCAGGGGTACGTTGTCCGCACTACCGCCCTGGAAGGCTTCGCCGTCCACGAAACCCTTGAAATCGATGTACACGTTGTCGCCGTCCTGCGCCGCGCGCTCGACGTCCACCCACTCGGCACGCTGCTTGCGCAGCTTCTCGATCATCTCTTCCACGTCCGAGTCGACCACTTCGGCCAGCGGACGGGTGATCTCCTTTCCGGACAAATCGGCGAGGCTGATCTCCGGCATGACCTGGAAGGTGGCGGTATAACCGAGGCCACCTTTTTCGGTCGCGTCACGCAACTCGATTTTGGGGTCTCCGACCGGGACGAGCTTCGATTCGTTGGCTGCCTCGTAGAAGCTGGCCTGAATCAGGTCGCCATAGACTTCCTGCCGAATCTGGTCGCCAAACCGTTGTTTGACCACCCGCACAGGCACCTTGCCGGGACGGAATCCGTCCAGGCGCACCGTCTTCGCGAGCTCCCCCAGCTTCTTATCGACTTCCGTGTCCACCCGCTCGGCGGGAAGCTCAACCAAAAGACGTCTTTCCAGACCCTCGCCAGACTCAACAGAAACTTGCATCAATTTTTCTCCGGCAGCCTCTTTACCGCCCTCTCGTTTATCGATTTTCAAAAAAAACGCCAGTGCTCCGGCCGCCCTTCCTGAAACCCCTAACTCTGGTGCGAAAGGAGAGACTCGAACTCTCACGGGTTACCCCACTGGAACCTAAATCCAGCGCGTCTACCAGTTCCGCCACTTTCGCATGTGCAAGCGCGGGATTATACAATAACGGTCTGGACAACCCACCCCCATACCGCATGCCTGTTTACCTGGCCTTCCTTGCCTATTTCGTCGCCTGCATGCTGCTGTCAGCGCTGCTGCTTCCCTGGGTCCAGCCCTGGTTCCATGCCTGGTTCGATGCGACCCCGGACCGCAGCCTTTACCGCTTCGGAATGCTGTTGACAGCCGCGGGGCTGCCGTTTTTCCTCAAGTCCCTGCGACTGCGTGACCGCATCAGCATCGGTTGGCTGCCGCCCCCAAACGGCGCTCGTGTACCGCTGGTAAGCGGCCTGCTGTGGGGGTCGTTGATGCTGCTGCTGGTCGTGCTCGCGCTCATGGCCTTTGGTGTCCGGCCCGTGAAACCGGGCGATATCCTGTTGCAGAAGGTGCTCTCGGCCGCCCTCAGCGGCCTGCTCTCCGGCCTGGTCGTGGGGCTGCTGGAAGAGTTTTTCTTCCGCGGCCCGTTGCAGGGGGGCATGCGACACTCGCTCGGATTCTGGTCGAGCGCCACCCTGATCGCACTGTTCTATTCGGTCGTCCACTTCATTCGCCCGACGCCGCTCGCGGGAGACACGCTCGACGTCAGCGGCGCGCTGCTCATGCTCTGGGGCGGCCTGCAGCAACTCAGCGGGTTCGCCGGGTATGCCGACAGCTTCGTCACCCTGGTGCTGGCGGGCATTCTCTTGAGCATGACCCGCGAACGCACCGGGAGCCTCTTTCTCGCCATCGGGGTTCATGCCGGCTGGGTGATGATCATCCGCATCACCAAGGCGGTGACAGAAACCGACCACTCGTCCGGATGGGTCTGGCTGATCGGGGACTACGACAACGTGACCGGTTGGATGGCGAGCCTGGTCATCGCGCTCTCTGCCGCCGCCTACTGGCGGGTTTCACGCCGCTCGATTGCCAAACCGTGAACACAGAAGGTGCCGGAACCCGCAGTCCTGGCTATAACGCCTGGTCGACTCCACGCTCGAGTTCACCCTCGCGGCGCAGTTCCCGCTTGAGGATCTTGCCGGTGGCGTTCTTCGGCAGGCCTTGCCTCAAAACCACTTTGCGCGGCCTCTGGTGCTCACCCAGGTTGGCCCGGCACCACGCCTTCACGTCGGAAACGCTCAGCTCGCTGCCCTCGCGCGCGACCACGTGCGCAACCACGATCTCGCCATGCGACGGGTGCGGCTCACCCACCACCGCGGCCTCGAGGATATCCGGGTGACGGTATAACACCTCCTCGACCATACGCGGGTAGACGTTCATCCCGTTGACGATAATCATGTCCTTGATGCGATCCACCATGAAGAAGTAACCGTCCTCGTCGCGATAACCCAGATCACCGGTGCGCAACCATTCTCCGTGGAAGACCTCGGCAGTCGCCTCGGGCAGGTTCCAGTAGCCTCGCATGACATTCGGTCCCTTGACGCAGATCTCCCCGGTCTCGCCATCCGCCAGCGGGCGCCCTTCGCTGTCCAGAATCGTCATCGCCACATCCGGTAGCGGCAGGCCGACCGAACCGGGTTTGCGCGGGCCCTGTGGCGGATTGACACAGGTAACCGGTGAACACTCCGTCGGCCCGTCCCCTTCAAGGATCGGGAAACCGAAACGACGCTCGAAAGCCTGCAACAGCTCGACCGGCATGGCCGCGCCACCGGCAACACCCAGTCGGACAGCGCGCCATTTTTCCTTCTGCTCGTCTGGCAGGCGGGACAACAGGTTGTACATGGAGGGCACGCCCAGAAAAATCGTGGCGCCGCCCTGCTCGATGCGATCGGAAACCAGCCCCGGGTCGAAGCGCGGCACCGGCAACAGGGTCAGGCCATGCAGGCAGGGCGTCAGCATTCCCACGGTCGCGGCAAAGGAATGAAACAGGGGCAACACCACCAGGAGGCGATCCTTTCGCGGTTGCAGGGACAGCGCCCGCAGTACGCTCCAGGTGTTCGACACCAGATTGCGATGCGTGAGCATCGCGCCCTTCGGTTGCCCGGTGGTGCCGGAGGTATACAGGATCGCAGCGAGATCGGTAGCGGGATCGCGAACCGGCTCCTGCACCTCGCCGGGGCCTGCGAGCCACTCTTCGAACGCGGCATCACCTTCCGGACCACTGCCGGCCGCCCCGATGGAGCAGATAAGCTTGAGCCCGGCGAGGGCCGTCCGGACGGGCGCCAGCTTTTCACTCAGGACCTGGTGGTAGATCAATCCGCTGACACCGGCATCTGCCAGGATGTACTGGATCTCGTCCGCAGCGATCAGAAGATTCACCGGAACAACCACCGCTCCGGCCTTCTGTATTCCGAGATAGGCCTGAACGAAACTGAGGTCGTTGATGCAGTACAAGGCGATCCGCTCGCCGGCCTGTATGCCCGCTGCCTGCAGCCCCGCCGCCACCTGATCTGAGGCCCGGTCCAGGTCGGCAAAGGTCACCTGCACCTCGGGTTGCCAGACCAGTGTGTGCGAAGCAAAACGCTCAGCGGCGTCGCGAAAAGCCTGCGCAATGGTTCGTTGGGTATCCATCGGAATTGCCTCGCGCAAAGGGCAGCGCGTTCGCCCGCCCTCCGGCAGTCATCAGATCACGCGCGAGAAACGCGCGTGAGAGCTTTTCAGGTAGACGTCGAAAACCATGCAGATATTGCGTATCAGGAGCCGTCCCGCATCCGTGACGCGGATACCGGTTTCGCCCAGTTCCAGGAGTCCATCCGCCTGCATCGGAGCCAGTTGCTCGAGTTCCGGGGCAAAGTAGCGGCGGCTCTCGATGTCCCAGGACCGGTCAAAGGCATCGAAATCGAGACGGAACTGGCAGATCAGCTGCGAGATCAGATCGCGACGGATCAGGTCGTCCCGGGTGAGGCTCAGGCCGCGCTCCAGCGGCAGGCGGCCCGCCTCGATTGCCGCGTAGTAGCTATCCAGGTCCTTGACGTTCTGGGCATAGCTGTTGCCGACGCTGCCGATGGCGCTGACGCCGAACGCCAGCAGATCACAGTGCGCGTGCGTCGAATAGCCCTGGAAATTCCGATACAGCTGACCCTCTTTCTGCGCCCGCGCCAACTCGTCCCCGGGTAACGCGAAGTGGTCCATGCCGATGTAGACGTACCCTGCGTCCTGCAGCTTCTGGCCGGTCATCTGCAGGATATCCAGCTTCACCTCCGGCGAAGGCAGCGCTTCGGCGACGATCCTGCGCTGCGGCTTGAACTTTTCCGGCATGTGCGCGTAATTGAACACCGAGAGGCGGTCGGGTCGCTCTGCAATCACCGCATCCAGCGTCATCGCAAAGGATTTCAGCGTCTGGTGCGGCAAACCGTAGATCAGGTCCAGGCTGACCGAGCGGAAACCCCGTTCGCGCGCCTCGTGCATGACCCGGAAGGTGAGCTCCCCCGATTGCTTGCGGTTGACCGCAAGTTGCACCTGATCATCGAGATCCTGGAGGCCGATGCTCATGCGATTGAAGCCAATCTCGCGCAAGACGTCAAGCGTGTCCGCCTGCACTTCGCGGGGATCGATCTCGATCGAATACTCTCCCTTGTCGTCATCCAGAAGGTTGAAATGGTCGCGCGTTTTCTGCATCAACCAACGCATCTGCGCGTGGCTGAGAAAAGTCGGCGTTCCCCCGCCCCAATGCAGCTGCTCGACCGGCTGGCCCTGGTTGAAAATCTCCGCCTGCATGGCCATCTCGCGATCGAGCGCCAGCAGGTAAGGTTCGCTCTTGCTGCGATCCTTGGTCGCAATCTTGTTGCAGGCGCAGTAGAAGCAGACCGTGTCGCAGAAGGGAATATGAAAATAAAGCGACAGGGCCGCGGAGCGACCCGTGGCCGCACGATATTCCTCGACCCCGAAGTCGGATGTGAACTGCACAGCCGTCGGGTAAGACGTGTAGCGGGGCCCGGGCCGATCGTAGCGGGCGATCAGGTCGGGGTCGAACGAGAAGTGCGAATTCATCTGGATGAGTCTATGTCGGGTGTACCTGAATCTGCCTGACTCAGGTCAACTGCACTGGTCTTCAGAAGCATCGTGATCCCTGCCAGCAGGCCTTCGCCCGATCTGCCCGGGCCGGCGCGGTTTGCCTGCCGGCCAGCCCTGGCGCAACGCACGGGCCGGGGCCTAGTCCTCGACAAAAACATCGTGGAACTCAACCAGCTGATCGGCGCCGAGGAGGAAGACCCCGTCTCCGCCGTGCTCGAAATCCAGCCACAGGAAAGGAACGTCCGGAAAACGCGCAACCAGGAAATCCGCACTGGCGCCGACCTCGACCACGAGTATTCCGTCGCTGGTCAGGTAATCCGGCGCCTCTGCCAGAATCTGCCTGACCACATCCATACCGTCCTCGCCGGCCTCCAATCCGAGTACCGGCTCGGCCTGGTATTCCTCTGGCAGATTGGCCATCTCGGCGGTGCTGACGTAGGGCGGGTTCGACACGATGAGCCCATAGCGCTCCCCGTCCAACCCCTTGAAAACATCGGACTGCAGGGCGCGCACCCGGTCGTCGAGGTGGTGCCGTTCGATGTTTCTTCGGGCCACCTCCAATGCGGCGGGCGAGATGTCTGCGAGGTCGACCAGGGCTTCCGGAAAGGCATGTGCGCAGGCGATGCCGATACATCCGCTTCCGCAACAGAGATCCAGAATGGCCCCGAGCGACGCCCGGCCGACCCATGGCTCGAAGCGCCGCTCTATCCACTCCGCGATCGGTGACCGTGGTATCAGGACATCCTGGTTGACTTCGAATTCGAGGCCGGCAAAGAAGGCTCGGCCAGTGACATAGGGTAGCGGCAGTCGTTGCTCGATCCGCTGATGCAGGCGCTGCCCGAGGATTTCCGCCTCCTCGGTCGTGACCCGCGCATCGAGCCAGGTTTCCGGCATGGCATGCGAGAGACGCAGGGTCGCCAGGACCAATTCGATCGCCTCGTCGAGCGCGTTGTCGGTTCCATGGCCAAAAAAGATTTCATGTTGCGCGAACTGGCTGGCGCTCCAACGTATCCAGTCGCGCAGGGTTTTCAATTCCGGGTAAGGGATCCGCAGGGGCGTCACAGCTCTCTCTTTTCAGTCCAGGGGCTACGGGTTCGCCGCAGCTCTCCAGTCCGCCACGGCTGCGTTTGGATCACGATTCTAACGGCGTCCGCGCCAAAGGGGCTGAAATTGCTACGAAGATCGCCACGCCCTCTCCCTCCGCGGCAGCTTCCACCGGCGCACCTGCGGTTCCTGCATCCGATCGGTGGATGTGAGCCTTCGCCGGTGGGCCGAACCGGGCGCATGAAAAAGGGCCGACGTGGAGTCGGCCCTTTTTCATGCGCGAATGGTGAACCTCAGGCAGCGTCTTCGGAGGGACGCTTTTTGCGCAGGTCTTCGACCGCTGCCTTGATGGCGTCTTCGGCGAGCACCGAACAATGCACCTTGACCGGCGGAAGCGCCAGTTCTTCCGCAATCTCGGTGTTCTTGATCTGCTGCGCCTCATCGAGGGTCTTGCCTTTCACCCACTCCGTCAGCAAGGAACTGGATGCGATCGCGGACCCGCAACCGTAAGTCTTGAACTTGGCGTCCTCTATCACACCCTGCTCGTTCACCTGGATCTGGAGCCGCATGACATCGCCGCAGGCTGGCGCCCCGACCATGCCGGTGCCGACGTTGAGGTCATCCTTATCCAGGGTCCCGACATTGCGGGGATTTTCGTAGTGATCGATTACCTTGTCGCTGTAGGCCATCGCCCGACTCCTTTAGTTGTCCAGGTTACCGAATCAAGCCGCCTGGTCGTTCAGACCGAGCAGATTTGCCACCTTGGCGCCTTTGCCGCCGCGGTCCTCACGCTCGAGTCCTCGGCGCACCAGGTCTTCCAGGCTGATATCGGTCAGGAAAATATAGATCTGCTGGCTCAGGTCGTCCCACAGGCTGTGCGTCATGGCCCGCTGGATATCGGCGCTGCTGGGACGTGGGTTGCAGCGGGTCAACTCGACCCACTCATCCACCGCACAGATCACGTCCGCCACCGATATCTCGTCCGCAGCGCGGCCGAGATAATAGCCACCGCCGGGTCCACGCACACCGCGCACCAGACCTTTGGCCCGCAGGGATGCGAACAGTTGCTCCAGGTAGGACAGGGAGATCCCCTGATTTTCCGAAATGTCTGCCAGCGTCACCGGCCCGTCATTGCCGTTCAAGGCCAGATCCAGCATGGCGGTCACCGCGTAGCGGCCTTTGGTAGAAAGCCTCATGACTAATTCCTCCGAATGACTGACTTGCGCAAGGTTGATATAACCTAGTGCTGTAGTGGGTTAAATACTACCTGTAACCCAGTAAAACAGTCAAGCTTTTTCCCTTACCTCGGCAAGGGGAACGTTCCGATTTTGTACTGGTTTTAAGACCCTTTTGTTCTGGACGCAAGGGTCCAACGCGGGTTGGAGAGCGGACAACCGATCGGACCGGCGCCCAGAATCCGCATTCAGCCCGGCATGTCGGCGAGTTCCGCATCTTCCGGGGAGGGTTCCATCGGCAGGAATCGGTAACCTGTGGCGACGCAATAGGCCAGCCATTTACCAATGAAGAGATTGAGTTGCCACTTGTTCGAGAGTCCTGGCTGCTCGTACAGAGGCATCGCCGAGAGCACGGCGTCCGACTGCCGCAATTCCACCACTTCGAGTTGGCGGGCGTCGTGGTAGATACGCAGCACCGCGTCCGGTTCGGAATGGCTTGCATCCCCCTGGTCGAAGACATAGGTGAGATGAATCACAGTGGTGAAGCGACTCTGTTGCAGGATCTCCAGGTAGAGATCGGCATGCCCCGAGGAAGCAGCGACATGCCGCCCCGTCATTTCCCGGAGGCCCGGAACCAGGCGCGCGAGCAACTCGTAGTTGTCCTCGCACAGCGCCATGAGCCGACCGACATTGGGACGACAGTCAAGAGCGGTGCCAATTAGTTTTTGCCAGGGTGCCTGCATTCCTCTGAGCGCGCTGAACCAATCTGCGAAAGTATAGAAAAGAAAAAGCCGGTCATCAGACCGGCTTGGAATGCTTGTCCCGTTTCATTCGACTCAGGCCTGCTGGCCGCCACCCTGCTCCTGCGACTCGGCGATCTGACGGTGCACCTCGGCCATGTCGAGCTCGCCGGCCTTGGTCACCAACTCGCGGAATGCAGACTCCGGCAATGCGCCGGCCTCGCTGTAAATGATCACCTTTTCGCGGAAGATCATCAGCGTCGGTATCGAGCGTATCTGGAAATGCGCCGCAATCCCCTGCTCGTCCTCGGTGTTCACCTTGGCGAACACCACACCAGGGAAATCCTCGGAGACCTTTTCGTAGGTGGGTGCAAACGAGCGGCAAGGACCGCACCACGGCGCCCAGTAGTCCACGATGACGAAATCGTTACCGGTGATTGTGGTTTCGAAGTTTTCTTCGTTCAATTCAATGACCGCCATCGAGGGCCTCCTGCAGAAAAACGAGAACAAAGACAGGCAGAATACCAGAACTGCTTCTGGCGTTCAGGTTTCAGCCATCCAGGCCAGAGAATATGGCATCCCGAATGGCATCGACCCCGCCGATACCATCGATCTTCACGTACTTGCAGTTTCCAGCCGTGGCCTCCTTCGAATAGAAGCTGATCAGGGGCTCGGTTTGCTCGTGATACACCTTGAGGCGGGCCTTCACGGTATCTTCCTGGTCATCGTCGCGCTGAATCAGGTCCTCACCGGTGGCATCGTCCTTGCCCTCGACCTTGGGCGGATTGTAGATCACGTGGTAAGTGCGGCCCGAGGAAAGATGCACGCGACGACCGGACATCCGCTTGATGATCTCCTCATCCGGGACGTCGATCTCGACGACCGCGTCCACCGGAATATTGGCCTCTTTGAGCGCCTCGGCCTGCGGGATCGTGCGCGGGAACCCATCGAACAGGTAGCCGTTTTCGCAGTCGGGCTCCTTGATCCGCTCCTTGACCATGCCGATGATGATCTCGTCCGACACCAGCCCGCCCTCATCCATGATCTTCTTCGCAGCGACACCCAGTTCGGTACCCGCTTTCACGTGCGCGCGCAGCATGTCCCCGGTGGAGATCTGCGGAATCCCGTAGCGCTCGGTGATGTGTTGCGCCTGGGTGCCTTTACCCGCGCCGGGTCCGCCCAAAAGAATGGCTTTCATCTCATTTCTCCTCATCTGCTTGGTTCGCGAGCATGCCAGCTCGCCGGTGAAGCGCCAATTCGCAGTTTCCGATACCGGAATCGACGGTCCTTATTTGCTATCGCTGATAAAACGAAAGCCCCATGAACCGAAGTCCATGGGGCTTCAAAGCGAGCTGACTCAAAACTCAGGCGCCAACGTGTTTGCTGATGGCATTCACAACCACGTCGCTGGAAGTGGCGTTCACATCCAGCAGCAGGCCTTCCTTCTCGTAGAAGCCGACCAGCGGTGCGGTCTGCTCGTTGAACACATCCAGACGCTTGGAAATGGCCTCTTCGGTCTCGTCATCGCGCTGCACGACATCGCCGCCACACTTGTCACACTTGCCTTCCACCTTGGGCGGGTTGCTCTTGACGTTGTAGATGGCGCCGCAATCGACACAGGTGCGACGGGTCGTCAGTCGGTCGAGGATGACTTCGCGCGGCACGTTCAGATTGACTGCACCCTGCAGCTCGATCCCGAGTTTGTTGAGCAGTTCCTTGAGCGCCTCCGCCTGCGGAATGGTGCGCGGAAACCCGTCCAGGAGGAAGCCTGCCTTGCAGTCGTCTTCCAGCAAACGCTCCCCCATGATATCCATGATCAACTGGTCCGGCACCAGCTCACCGGCCTTCATATAGGATTGGGCCTTCTTGCCGAGTTCAGTGCCTTCCTTGACGGCGGCACGCAGAATGTCGCCCGTCGATATCTGCACAGAACCGTCGATTTCGGTGAGCATTTTGGCCACGGTGCCTTTGCCGGCACCCGGTGCGCCCAGAAGAATCAGTCGCATTACAAACTCCTTAACGAATTTGAAAGATATTTTTGTGGCGCGGAGTCTGCCACAAGCCCCCTGCCCTCGTCATTCGACCTTGCAATAGGTCGATTCAGCTGCTTTATCAGAAAACACGCCGGCCGAGCCCTGCAGCCTCTAATTCGGAACCCGCCGGGGAAAACCCGCGCCGCAGATCCGGACCGGGTTTGGCGCCCCCCCGGCCGGCAACGGACTGCAAGAGCAGCCCGATGCCACATCCGTTCAGAGTCCGATTTCCAACATCAGGCGATTGAGCCGGTGCACGAATCCTGCCGGATCCTCCAGTTGTCCACCCTCTGCGAGCATGGCCTGGTCGAAGATCAAGCCGGCCATTTCATCGAAGCGATCGCCCTCGCCGAGGGCCTCGAGTCGCGCGACCAGCGGGTGATCGAGGTTGAGTTCCAGAATCGGACTGGGCGTGGGGGCATCCTGTCCGAGTTGCTTGAGCACCCTGGCCAGATTCTGGCTCATATCGTAGTGGTCCACCACCAGGCAGGCAGGTGATTCGGTCAGTCGGGTCGAGACGCGCACCTCCTTGACCTTCTCGCCGAGCGCGGTCTTGATACGCTCCAGGAGCGGCTTGTGTTCCTCGGCGGCCTTCTCGGCCTTTTCCTTGTCCTGCTGGTCCTCGAGTTCCCCGAGATCGAGCTCACCCTTGGCCACAGACTGCAGGTGCTTCCCCTGGTAGTCGCTGAGATGGGATACCAGCCATTCATCCACCCGGTCGGTCAACAGCAGCACCTCGATGCCCTTCTTCTTGAACACCTCGAGGTGCGGGCTGTTGCGCGCCGCGGACAGGGATTCAGCCGTGAGGTAATAAATCTTTTCCTGCTTCTCCTGCATACGCTCGATATAGGCGTCCAAGGACACCGTCTGTTCGGCACCCTCGGATTGGGTCGAGGTGAAGCGCAACAGCGACGCGATCTTCTCGCGGTTGGCGAAATCCTCCGCCGGTCCCTCCTTGAGTACGTTGCCGAACTGTTTCCAGAACGACTGGTATTTCTCGGGCTCGTCCTTGGCCAGTTTTTCCAGCAGGCCGAGGACGCGTTTGACGTTGGCGCTGCGAATACTGTCGATCTTGCGGTCGTGCTGCAGGATCTCCCGCGAGACGTTCAGCGGCAGGTCATCCGAGTCGACCACGCCCTTCACGAAGCGCAGGTAGTGCGGCATCAGCTTGTCCGCCTCGTCCATGATGAACACCCGGCGGACGTACAGCTTTACGCCGTGCTTGTGATCCCGGTCCCAGAGGTCGAAAGGCGCCTGCGACGGCACGTACAGGAGCGAGCTGTATTCCTGTGAACCCTCCACCCGATTGTGTATCCAGGCGAGCGGGTCCTCGAAATCGTGACTGATATGCTTGTAGAACTCCTGGTACTCGGTCTCCTCGATCTCGGACTTGTTACGCATCCAGAGGGCCGTGCCTTTATTGACCCGCTCCCAGCCGGGCTCCTGCTCCTTCTCCTGGTCCTCGCCCTCCTCCGTGCTCTCCTGCAGCATTTCGATCGGCAGGGCGATGTGATCCGAGAATTTCGCGATGATCCCGCGCAGACGCCAGCTGTCGGCGAACTCCGCATCATCCTCGCGCAGGTGCAGGGTGATACGGGTGCCGCGTTGCGGCTTTTCGATGTTCTCGATCACGTAACTGCCTTCACCGCCCGATTCCCAGCGCACCCCCTCGTCCGACTTCATGCCCGCTCGACGGGTTTCCAGGGTGACTTTCTCGGCAACGATGAAGGCCGAATAGAAACCCACCCCGAACTGCCCGATCAGGGCGCTGTCCGTGGCCTGGTCCCCGGAGAGCTGTTCCAGGAACTTGCGGGTGCCGGAACTGGCAATGGTGCCGATCGTTTCGGTCACTTCCTGGCGACTGAGCCCGATCCCATTGTCATCCACGGTGACCGTGCGCTTCTCCTTGTCCACGCTGATGCGGATACGCAGATTCGGATCGTCCTCGTAGAGGGCGTCATTCCCGAGCGCCTCGAAGCGCAGTTTCTCTGCGGCGTCGGAGGCATTCGAGATCAGCTCCCGAAGGAAGATCTCCTTGTTACTGTAAAGCGAACGGATCACCAGGTTGAGTACCTGGCTGACTTCTGCCTGGAACTCCAAGGTCTCTTTCTGGGCTGCGACTGACATCGGCACGCGGTCTCCTGAATTCGGTGGTAAGGGGTTCAAGAATTCGATCGGCGTGTTAAATGAGGGCTCAAGGGGGCGATTTCAAGCCCCGGCTGTGCTGAAATGTCAGAAATTGTTGTAAGCAGGTAGAAAAATGGACGTGATCAAGACCGCCACCACCCCCTTCCCGGACCAGAAACCCGGCACCTCCGGCCTGCGCAAGCAGGTCACCGTATTCCAGCAAGCGCATTATCTGGAAAACTTCGTCCAGAGCATCTTCGACACCCAGAGGCTCGCGGGCGGAACCCTGGTAATCGGGGGCGACGGCCGCTTCTACAACCGCCAGGCAATCCAGGTCATATTGCGCCTGGCCGCCGCCAACGGTGTCGCCAAGTGCCTCGTCGGCCAGGGCGGCATCCTCTCGACCCCCGCCGTTTCCTGCGTCATCCGCAAGTACCAGACCAACGGCGGCATCATCCTGTCCGCCAGCCATAACCCCGGCGGCCCGCAGGGAGATTTTGGGATCAAGTTCAACACCGACAACGGTGGCCCCGCGCCGGAGAAGGTGACCGAGGCAATTTACCAGCGTTCACTCGCATTGGCCGAGTACCGGACCCTGGATACGGAAGACGTCGACCTGGATACGATCGAATGCTTCAACCTCGGCGGGATGCACGTCGAGATCATCGATCCGGTCAGCGACTACGCCGAATTGATGGCTGAACAGTTCGATTTCGCGGCCATCCGTGAACTCCTGAGCGGCGATTTCCGGATGGCCTTCGACGCCATGCACGCGGTCACCGGGCCCTACGCCAGGCGCATTATCGAGGAACAGCTGGGCGCGCCCGCCGGCACGGTGCTCAACGGTATCCCCCTGGAGGACTTCGGCGGTGGCCACCCCGACCCCAACCTGGCGCATGCCGCCGAGCTCGTGGCCATGACCCAGGGCGACGACGCCCTGGACTTCGCCGCCGCATCGGACGGCGATGGCGACCGCAACATGATCCTCGGGCGCAACATCTTCGTCACGCCCAGTGACAGCCTGGCGGTGCTCGCCGCCAATGCGGATGCCTTTCCCCCCTGGCGGAACGGGATACCGGGGATAGCGCGCTCGATGCCAACCAGCCAAGCCGCGGACCGCGTCGCCGAGAAGCTGGACATTCCCTGCTTCGAAACGCCCACCGGTTGGAAGTTCTTCGGCAACCTGCTCGACGCGGGGCGTATCGCCTTCTGTGGCGAGGAGAGCTTCGGCACCGGTTCCTCGCATGTGCGCGAGAAGGATGGTCTTTGGGCCGTGCTCGCCTGGCTCAACCTGCTGGCCGCCAGACGTCGCCCGGTTGCCGATATCGTGCATGCGCACTGGGAGACCTTCGGTCGCAATTACTATTCGCGGCATGACTACGAGGGGGTGGACGCGGCCTCGGCAGAGACCCTGATGACAACGCTGCGCGCGCGTCTCGGCGAACTCAGCGGCAGCACGATCTCCGGTCGCAGCATTCGGCTGGCGGACGACTTCAGCTATACCGACCCGATCGACGGCTCGGTCTCGGCGCACCAGGGCATCCGCATCCTGTTTGAAGACGGCGCGCGCATCGTCTTCCGTCTCTCTGGAACGGGTACCGTGGGAGCCACCTTGCGTGTCTATCTCGAGTCGCTGGAAACCGATCCTGCCCGACAGCGCGAGGATACCCAGGAAACCCTGGCCGACCTGATCCGCCTCGCGGATGAGATCGCCGCTATCCGTCAGCACACCGGGCGGGAACAGCCGGACGTGATCACCTGAGCCGGCGCTCGCGGGGCAGCGGCGCGCCAGCGCTGCCCCGTTTTTCGGTCCGCACCCGGCTCATGCCGGTCGGTGCAGCCCCGCGCGATGCAGGATCGCGACCGCCAACTCCTCGATCGACAGTGAGGTGCTGTCCAGGAAGGGTATGCCCTCTGCCTGGAACAGCGCCTCCGCCGCGCTGACCTCCTTGCGGCAGTGTTGCAGGCTGGCATACGCGGAATCCGCGCGACGTTCTTCACGGATCCTGTGCAGGCGCTCGGGCGCAATGCTCAAGCCAAACAGGCGATCACGCCAGGGGCGCAGGGCCGGCGGCAGACTTCCCTGCAGGAAATCGTCCTCCGTCAGCGGGTAGTTGGCGGCGAAAATCCGGTATTGCATCGCGAGGTAGAGACAGGTCGGGGTCTTGCCGCTGCGTGATACCCCGACCAGGATCAGCTGCGCCTGCTCCAGGCCCTTGAGCCGGCTGCCATCATCGAATGACAGTGCGAAATTCAAGGCCTCCACGCGTCGATCGTAGTCTCCCTGCCTGCCCATGCCGTGGGTTTGCCCGACACGGCTGCTGCTGCTGAGGCCAAGCGCCTCCCCCAGGGCGGGAAGGAAGGTATCGAAGATATCGAAGACCCGCGCATCCGCGCCCCTCAGCCGGGCACGCAGAACCGGGTCTGCGATACTGCAGAAAACAATCGGCGCCACGCCCCCTGCCCCGGCCTGCCGGTCGATTTCCTCGACCACGCGATCGATCTTTTCCGCGCTGTCGATGAAGGGCCTCACCAGCGGTTCCTCCGCGAATCCCTCGAACTGCGAGAGCAGGGTCCGCACCAGCCCTTCGAGGGTGATGCCGGTGCGGTCTGAAACCAGAAAAATCCGTGGACCTGGGAGCATGAGGGGCGCCCTCCGGGCGCTGTTCAGTCAGCGTGAAGAAGTGGCTCGAATATATCGGATTCTGTAATACTGCAGGCATGACGGAACTCAAGCCAGACGCCCTTCGCGAACGCCTGCGCGCCCGCTTCGCGCGCTATGTCGACCCCGAATTCGTGCTGACACGCGAGGAGGAACTCCGCCCCTACGAGTGCGATGGGCTGCCCGCCTACCGCCGCCTGCCGCTGATCGTGGTCTTACCCGGGGATATCGCCCAGGTGCAGAGAGTGATGCGCATCTGCCACGAAGAACAGGTGCCGGTGGTGGCGAGGGGCGCCGGAACAGGCCTTTCCGGCGGCGCCCTGCCGCTGGAGCATGGCGTCCTGCTCAGCCTCGCACGGCTCAACACCATTCTGGAGATCGACCCCGACAACCTGCGCGCACGGGTGCAACCCGGGGTGCGCAATCTCGCGATCAGCGAGGCCGCAAAGCCGTATGGCCTGTACTACGCGCCGGACCCTTCCTCACAGATTGCCTGCAGCATCGGGGGCAACGTCGCCGAGAACGCCGGCGGGGTGCATTGCCTGAAGTACGGGCTGACGGTAAACAACCTGCTCTCGCTCGAAGTCGTTACCGTCGAAGGAGACCGCCTGACGATCGGCGGCGCTGGTCTGGACTCGCCAGGCTACGACCTGCTGGCACTGTTCACCGGCTCCGAGGGAATGCTGGGGATCGTGGTCGAGGTGGTGGTGAAGCTGCTGCCGCTGCCCGAACGGGCACAGGTCGCGATGGCCGCCTTTGACGATGTCGAAAAGGCAGGACAGGCGGTCGCGGATATCATCGCGGCGGGGATTCTGCCCGCGGGCCTGGAGATGATGGACAACCCCTCCCTGCGTGCAGCCGAGGATTTCGTGCATGCCGGTTATCCCACCGATGCGGCCGCGATACTGCTCTGCGAGGTGGACGGCGACAACGAAGAGGTTTCCGAGGAAATCGCGCGCGTGCGCCGGCGCCTGCTGGATTCCGGCGCGCGCGAGGTGCGTACGGCGGTCGACGACGCCGAGCGGGCACGCCTGTGGGCCGGGCGCAAGGCGGCCTTCCCGGCGGTTGGCCGAATATCGCCCGATTACTACTGCATGGATGGCACCATACCGCGCAAACACCTGCCGCGCGTCTTGCGCGAAATTGCCGCGATGTCGGAGGAATTCCAACTCCGCGCAGCGAACGTGTTTCATGCCGGGGACGGCAACCTGCACCCCCTGATCCTGTACGACGGGAATAACCCGGGTGAACTCGAGCGCGCCGAGACCTTCGGTGGGCGCATTCTGGAACTGTGTGTCGAAGTCGGCGGCTCGATCACCGGCGAACACGGCGTGGGCCTGGAGAAGATCGACCAGATGTGCGCGCAGTTCCCGGCAGCGGAACTGCAGATGTTCCATTCGGTGAAGGCGGTCTTCGACCCTGCTGGCCTGCTCAACCCGGGCAAGGCCATCCCCACCCTCAACCGCTGTGCCGAGTTCGGCGCCATGCATGTCAAGGCTGGCGATCTTCGCTTTCCGCACCTGGAGCGTTTCTGATGTCCGACGCCGCGGCGGCACTGCAACAGGTGGTCACACAGGCATCCGCCGACCGCAGCGCGCTGCACCTGCGCGGGAGTGGCAGCAAGTGCTTCCTTGGCAACCCGGTGCAAGGCCAGGTCCTCGATCTCAAACAACACCACGGTGTCGTGAGCTACGAACCAACGGAACTGGTACTCACGGCACGCGGCGGTACGCCGCTGGCAGAGGTGGAGGACTTGCTGCGTGAAAGCGGTCAGCATCTGAGCTTCGATCCACCCCGCTTCCAGGGCGAAGGCACCCTGGGGGGTGCGATTGGCGCCGGCCTGGGGGGACCCGGCCGACCCTGGGGCGGCGCCCCGCGTGACGTCTTGCTCGGGGTCAAGCTGCTGGACGGCAGGGGACAGATCATGCGCTTTGGTGGAGAGGTCATGAAGAACGTGGCGGGCTACGATATCTCCCGCCTGATGGCCGGCGCACTGGGCACCCTTGGCATCCTGCTCGAGGTGTCGCTCAAAGTCCTGCCCGGCCCGGTGGAGCGTGACACCCGGGTCCTGGAGATGAATCGCGGCAGGGCGATCGCGCGCTTGCGTGAGCTCTGCCGCCAGGCAATCCCACTGGACGGCGCCTGCCATTACAACGGGCAACTCTACCTGCGCCTGTCAGGCAGTCACGCCAGTATAAAAGCGTGGCGCCAGAGAATCGGGGGGGAGGCCCTGGCGGAACACAGCACGTTCTGGCAGCGCCTGCGTGATCATGAGCTGAGCTACTTTCGCCAACAGGACACGACCCTGTGGCGTCTGTCGCTGCCACCGGCGACGGCGTCTCTCGAGTGCGAACAGGACAGCCTGCTCGACTGGGCCGGCGCGCAACGCTGGTTGATGAGTTCCCTGCCAGCGGAACAGATACGCGAGCAGGTCCGCATCAGCGGCGGGCATGCCGAAGTGTTCCGCCGCGGGCGGGACGAGACGACGCCCTTCCAGGTCATGCCCGAGCCGCTGTTGGCCCTGCATCGTCGTCTCAAGCAACGCTTCGACCCTCACGGCATTCTCAACCCCGGACGATTGTTCAATGCCTGAGGCACCGTCCGGACGCGTGCTGAAGGCGGCGCAAGTCGAAGAGTTCTTCACCAGCGAACAGTGTTTCATCACCGAACTCTCGAACACCCCGGGCGATCCCGCCGTCTCGATCGCGCGCGCCCGGGTCGAGCCTGGCATAACGACCCGTTGGCATCGCCTGAGAGGAATCACGGAACGCTACTGCGTCCTTGCAGGAGAAGCCGAGGTCGAATTGGGCGACATGCCACCGCAGACGGTCGTTCCGGGAGATGTGGTCCTGATCCCGCCGGGAACCCGGCAACGTATCCGCAATACGGGTGAGTGCGACCTGATCTTCCTCGCCATCTGCTCGCCACGTTTCCTCGACTCGGCTTACGAAGAACTGTGATGCGCGCAATGCCGCCCAAACGGCCCGTCCTTCGGTAGAATCTACCGTCCCAATGCCACCCCCGGAGTTACCTGTGCAAGAAGAAAGAAGCGTGGATGTCGCCATCATCGGTCTCGGAAGTGCCGGCCTGTATGCCCTGGGCAAGGTGCGCTCCAGCGGCAAGAGCGTGGTCGTGATCGATGGGGGCGAGCTCGGCACCACCTGCGCCCGGGTTGGATGCATGCCTTCAAAAGCGGCCATCCAGGTCGCGGAAGACTTCCACCGGCGCGAAATCTTTTCCCGCTACGGCCTCGAAGGCGGTGAGCAACTCAGCCTGGACGTTGTCGAGGCGATGGAACATGTGCGCGACCTGCGCGACACTTTCGTCGACCGCGTCCTCTCCAACAGCTCCGACAAGTTCCCGGAGGGGATGCTGATACCGAGCTACGCGCGCTTTATCGAACCCAATCTGCTCGAGATCGATGACGGTCAGCGCATTCGCGCTGCGGCGGTCATCATTGCGACCGGATCGCGACCGGTCATCCCGCCCGCCTGGGAATCTTTGCGTGAGGACATCATCACAACCGACGAGTTCTTTGAACTGGAAGAGCTACCGAAATCAGCCGCGGTCATCGGCCTGGGTGTCATCGGTCTGGAGATCGGTCACACCATGGCGCGCATGGGAGTGGATACGGTCGGAGTCGATGTCGCTGAGACCATCGGCGGGATCAGCGATCCCGAGGTCGCGCAACAGGCGATCACTATCGTGGGCAAGGAGATGCCGATGTGGCTTGGCGCCCCGGCGGAGTTGTCGCGCACGGAGGATGGCCGCATTCGGGTCAGCGCCGGTGACAATCACAAGGTGGTGGACAAGGTATTCGCCAGCCTCGGGCGAACCCCGAACGTCGAGAAACTTAACCTGGAGGCAAGCGGCGCGCCCCTGGATGAGCGTGGCATCCCGGTTTTCGATCGCCAGAGCATGCAGGTCGGCGACCTGCCCATCTACCTTGCCGGAGACGTCAGCGGCGAACGGCCGCTGCTGCACGAGGCCGGTGATGAAGGTCGCATTGCCGGACACAACGCCAGTAGCGGTGAAAACCGCAAATTCCTTCGCAAGACGCCACTCAACATCATATTCAGCGACCCCAACATCGTGCAGACGGGAATGCGCTTCGACGAGCTCGATCCCGAAACCACCGCGATCGGACAGATCGCGCTCGCGCCGGTCGGGCGGGCTTTGATCATGGGCAAGAACAAAGGCCTGATCCGGGTGTACGCGGACCAGGCCACGGGATTACTGCTGGGCGCCGAGATGATCGCTGTTCGCGGCGAGAACCTCGGCCACCTGCTGGCCTGGTGCATCCAGAAAGAGATGACCGTAGGGGAGCTGTTGCAGATGCCCTTCTACCACCCCGTCATCGAGGAGGCCCTGCAGGCGGCGCTCTACGACCTGTATGCCAAAGTCGAGGCGAAGAACCAAGGACCGATTGCCGAGCTGCGTTCTACCTGAATCAATCCGGGATATGCTGTTCGACGGCAATCACCATGCGCACGAGTTCAGCCAGCGAATCGGCCTGCATCTTTTCCATGACACGGGCGCGATGCGCCTCGATGGTCTTGGCTGAAACCCCCAGGGCGTTGGCGATCTCCTTGTTCGACTGACCCTTGGTGACCATCTGCATGACCTCGTTCTCACGCGGCGTCAGGTGGGTCACACGGTCACGTATCCTGGCCGCTTCGCTGCGCGAGATGCGGCGCTTCTCTTCCGCCATGACCGCACGCCGGATCGCGTCCAGCAGCACCTCGTCATTGAACGGCTTCTCGATGAAATCGACCGCACCGGCCTTCAACGCTCGCACCGCCATCGGCACGTCGCCGTGCCCGGTAATGATGATGGTCGGCGGCAACATCTGGTCCTTGCGCAACAGGTCGAGCAGTTCCAGGCCACTTATGCCGGGCATACGCACGTCCAGCAGAAGGCAGCCGAAGCGTCCCGGATAGTGTCGCTCGAGAAAGGCCGTCGCGGACGAGAAACTTTCCACCCGCATGCCGACCGATTCGATCAGCCACTTGAGTGAACTGCGCATCGCCTCGTCGTCGTCCACCACCCATACCACGGGTTCCAATCGGTCGTTGTTCATGATGCTAGGCTTTCAGTGGAATTGATTTCGGCCGGCAACTCGATGGTAAACACGCTGCCGCGGCCGGGCCAGGATTCAGCGTAGATTTTACCATGGTGATCCTCGATGATCGTCTGTGTGATCGCGAGGCCCATGCCCATGCCACTTTCTTTGGTCGTATAGAAGGCGTCGAACAGCTGCTCCATGACCGCCGGCTTGATGCCCGGCCCGCTGTCCTCCACCGTGATGAACACCATCCCCGCGGTATTGACCCCGGTGCGGATCTGCAGACGTCGCTCCAACGCCGCCCGGCTTCGCATCGCATCGAGCGCGTTGCGGATCAGGTTGATCAAGGCCTGTTCGATCTGAACCGCGTCGGCGCAAACAATCAGTGGTTCAGGCGCGAGCTTCTTCTCGACCCCAAGCTCCAGCTTTCGCAGATCGTGCGCCAGCAATTCGCATACCTCGGAGACCAGTTGGTTGACGTCCACTTCGCGCCGCACCAGGTGCTTGCGAGTTACCAGGGCCCGCAGGCGCTTGATGATTTCGGCCGCGCGCTCGGCCTGGGCGGAGATCTGAGACAAGGCATGCATCAGGTCTTCACCCGTTCCAATGCCCTTGCGCAGGCGGCGTATGCAGCCGTTGGAGAAATTCACGATAGCCGACAGCGGCTGATTCAGTTCGTGCGCGATACCGGTCGACATCTCACCCATGGTGCTCAACCTGGCCACGTGTACCAGTTCATCCTGACGCTGCTGCAGCGCGTCCTCGGCGCGCCGCTCGGCGGTAATGTCGCGCGCATAGATATTCACGTAACCGAGATCCCGAACCGGCGTGAGCAGCAGTGAATAACAGCTGTTCTCGGTGGCGATCTCGATCTCGCGGTCGACCCCGTTGCTGAGCGCCTCATCGACCCTCGCTTTCCAGTACACCGGAAGTGTCTGCATGGGCCGGCATTGCCAGTATTCCAGAAGCTCCCTGCTCGGCGAATTGGCGTACGTGATGACACCCCTGGAGTTGACCCGCAGGACCGGGCTGGGGCTCTCCTCCGGGAAGGCCGCGAGTGATCTGACCTCGGCTTCCCGCTCCTTCCGATCCTGGATATCGCGCAGGTAAACCGTGAACAGGGTGCGCCGATGCAAAACGATCGGCTTTATCGCCACCTCCATGGACCTTTTCTTGCCATAGCCATCCACGGCGGAAAGCTCGATGTCGGTAAAGCCGCTGTCGCCGCTCTCAAAGCGCGCAAGGCGGGTCAGCAGCGATTGGAAATACTGTGCGGAGCCCTCATCGAAAACGATATCGGCAAGACGGCGCCCCGTGACCTCTTCGAGCGTTCGGCCGAACTTGCGCTGTGCGGTCGGGTTGAAGTCGATGATCACCCCGGCCGTATCGACGGTCGCGATACTGTCCACCGATGCTTCCATGACGCCGGCACGCAGAGCCTCCAGGCGCTGCACCTCGCTTTCGTGACGGGTGCGGGTTTCCTCGCGTGCCACCAGCACCAGGTCAATCACGTCCCGGATACGATCCTCCAGCTGGAGCAGCCGGTTGCCCGAGGAATTCAATGGCGCAAGCTGCTCGCCCAGGGCTCGGCGGGCGAAATCCTGGAGCCGCCGCAGCGACCGGTTGATGCGGTGGGATACCATGACGAACAGCAGCACGAAAACACCCACGATACCGGCTGCGCCAATCGCCCGTTGACGGCGTTCAAGATCCAGGATGTTCTGCCCGGTTTCCTGGTACAGGGCCCGCGGCACGAGGGTCGCGTACAGGATATTCAGGTGAGATTCTGCATAGTCACCGAAAGACTGCGCCGTCAGCACGAAGCGGCTCACCAGCGACTCCAGTGAGGCGCCCGCCTGAACCTCGAGGGGATTGCTGCTGGACAGCACACTCTGGCTATCCGGATCGATCAGCAGTGTGATGGTGCGGTCGGTGCCGAAGGACTGCCGCGAGGAAGCGAGGAAGGCGCTGTCCAGAGGCACCATCATGAGCAGGTTACCCATGGAAAAGTACTGGACATCCTCGATCGGCTCGGACACCAGCAGGAAGGGCTGATCGTCGATCAGGGTGAGTTTTGCCCAATGCTCGGACCCGGTCGCGCCCTGCAACAGGTGCTCTGGGAGTTCCTCCGGAAGCGGCTCCTCGGTATTGCTGAACACCTCGCGCAACTGCCCCGCCGTGTCCGTGAGAAGAATGTGGCTGGGGAGTGACACGTCTGCGGCGATCGGCTGCCTGGGCAGCCAGGGCGGCCAGGTCCCCTGATAATCCTTGAGACTGGATTGGTCCTCGGACCAGATGATCGGCTCCAGATAAGCTGCCATGCGCCGGTGGTTGGCCAGCAGCCGGGCGAGGTAGACATAGCTCTGGCGATGCTGGTCGAATCGAATCAGGGACTCGCGCGCCACCTGGTGCAGCTGGTTTTCGAGCACCTCATCGAAAATACCTCGCAAAGCCGCGCTTTGCTGGCGGTCTATCACCAGCCACGCCAGCAGCCCGGCCGCGAGCCCCATCACCAGGGCAAACATCGGCAACGGTATCCTGCGCAGCAACCCGCGCCACTTGGAGTATTCGGACCGCACCATACGGTGCATTATCGCATGGCCTCAATGGTCTAAGCGGAACTGCGGCTCAGATGGCGTTTCGGGCGCGGATCGGGTCGGTCGCAGCCGCGGCGGACTCGAAGAGTTCCAGGTATTGCCGGTCGATACCGGAGAGGCGCATGCCGAAGCCGTTGCGGTTCTGATGCATCACCACACCTTCGGCCTCGAAGAAATTCGGCGGCGTGCTCTGGTCCTGAAGCGTCAGGGTGATGCGCGCATTGACGCAGATATTGACGTTGCGAGTGCGCACGAACACGCCCTCAGGTCCTATGTTCGCGACTCCACCCCTGAAGAGACCGAACTGCGGGCAGGTCACCACCGCATGTAAGTCCGTGGAAATACGGATACCGCCTCTCCGCTCCATTAGAATCTCCTTTGAATCCCGGGAATACCGTCTTCTGCGGACGATTGGCATTTTTACTTTTTAAATTATGTGAGAATTCCGGTGGAACAAAAATCCGGATGTCTCCGACAACAGGCTAGGGGAAACCCTGAAACGCCAACACTCTGATCATCATGGGGTACCCTGGGTTGCCGGAGCGCTGGGATTTAACCCTTTCGCAGACTGAACGGCGAAGCACATGCTGAATATTCGAGAGGCGGCCCGCCCCGCCCTTCTGCGGCGTCTCGCTGCCATCTTTTACGACCTCTGGCTGATTGCCGCGCTCTGGATCCTCGGCGCCATGGCGGACACCGTTATCCGGGCAGCAATCGGTGGCGCTCCCGGCGAAGGCCATTACTGGCCCCTACAGCTGTACATGGCACTGACACCACCGCTGTTCTTCACCTGGTTCTGGACCCATGGTGGCCAGACGCTCGGCATGCGGGCCTGGCGAATTCGCCTGGTCAACGATCGGGGTGACGATGTCAGCATCGCTCAGGCGCTCCGCCGTTGTCTCTGGGCCATCCCATCCCTGGCACTGCTCGGCCTTGGCCTCATCTGGGTGATCTTCGACCATGACAAGGCCGCCTGGCACGACCGGGCCTCACGTACCTGGCTGGTGATGCTCAGCAAGAAGCGCTGAAAGACTTCAGCGAACCCGGCGCAACAGCGCCAGAGATACAAAAACGAGCACCACAGCCGGCGCAAAAGCGGTCACGGCCGGATTCACTTCGTACACGACCGACACATACGACAGGGCCCGGGTGAGGAGGAAGAATCCCGCCCCCACGACCGCGCCGATGAAAATGCGCTTACCCATGCTGGTGTTACGAGGGCTTCCCAACACCAGCGGCAGTGCGAGAAACAGCATTGCCAGGGTGGCGATTGGGTTGACCACCTTCAGCCAGAAGGCCACTTCGTAGTCGAGCGCCGACTGTGCATTTTCCCGCATGAAGCCAATGTACCCGGCCAGCTCCCAGATCGGCAGCATGGTGGGGCGCACCGCCACGGCATCCAGCAGGGTCGGATCCAGCACCGAAACCCAGCGGGCTGAATCCAGCGAACGGGCTTCAACACGGTCGAGTGCAATCTCGCTTTGCGAAACATCCTTCAGGGACCAATGGTCGCTGCTGTGTTCTGCCCTCGCCGCATACGTTGCCAGACGCAGCCGCCGTCCGGCGTCGAACTCGTAGATGTGAACGTCCTTGACCCGACGCCCATCACCGAGATCGCGGATGTTGATGAATGCCTTACCGTCCCGGGCCCAGAATCCGTAGGGGGTGACCAGGGCCGGCTGCCCGGTGATCCTTTGCGCACGCCATTGCTGCGCATAGCGTTCTGCCGGCGGAGCCAACAGCTCGCTGAACAAAACCACCACCAACATCATCAACACCCCAACCTTCAGGAGCGCGAATAACAGCTTTCGGCGTGAAAACCCGGCGGCGCGCATTGCGACCAGTTCGCTCCGCGAAGCGAGCCCGCCCAGGCCCAAAAGGCTGCCGAGCAGTGCGGCTATCGGAAACACCTCGAACAGGTATCGCGGCGAAGTCAGCGTCGCCACCAGCATCGCGTCCTGCACCTCGTAGCTGCCGCGAGCGACCTGGTCGAGTTCGTCCACGAGAGTGAAGAACAGCAACAGGATCACGAGCACCAGAAGGGTCAGAACGGTCGATCGGGTGACGTTCCTGGCAATGTAACGCTCGAGCTGACCGAAAATCATGCCGCCCTGCCCGGTAAACGACGCAAGCGCGCCGCCAGCCAATTCGAGTCCAGCAGATTCAACAGTCCCGCCACGCCGACCATCACCAGCGCCACCCACCACATGCCCATCCAGGCAGGCACGACCTGCAATTCCATCCAGCGCTCGGCAATCCGTTGCAGGTTCATGAAGACGAAGTACACCAGAATCGCCAGTCCAATCCTTCCGTAAACATCTTTGCGCGGTTCCGAGCGGGCCAGAGGCACGGCCAACAGCGCAAAAACCAGCACACCGATCGGCACCGAGAGCCGGTATTGCAGTTCCGCCCTGGCCGCAAGCGTGTCGGTCTGCATCAGTTCGGCGGAAGAGCGGGCGCCAACCCGCAGGTATTGCGATGCAGCATCCGCGCGCGGCAGGCGCAATGCGTACTCGCGGAATTCCGCGATCTGATAATCCGCCTGCCCGGGAATGCCTTCGTAGCGATAGCCATCGGTGAGGACCACAAAGCGGTTGCCGCTGCCAGGGTCAAAGCGCTGGTGCGCTTCACGCGCGACAACCACGCCTGATCGACCATGCTGACGGTCCTGAACGAACACGCCCTGCAGACGCTCCTCCTTGGCGGATACGCCCTCGGCGAACACGATCAGCCTGCCCTTGTCGAACTCGTTGAAACGTCCCGGCCGCACCCCGGAGATATCGGATGCCTCCTGTTGCTGCGATTTGACCTCTTCGATGCTGGCATTGGCCCAGGGCAGCGCCTGAAAGGTCAGCATGCCCGCCAGCAATGCCAGCGGTACCGCCAGCAGCATGGCGGAGCGGTAGATCCGTTGTGTACCGACCCCGCTGGCCTGCAGCGCCACCATCTGTCCGTCCCGGTACATGCCGCCCAGCACCCACAAAAGGGCGAAGAAGAACGAGGGCGGCAGCAACACGCCGATCACCTTCACCGACTGCAGGCCAAGCAGGGTAAAGACCGCCTGCGGCGCGAGCGTGCCTTCCGCCGCCTTGCCCAGCAACTTCACAAAATGACTGGCAAGCAGCACCAGCAGCAGAATCAGCAGAATAACCGCCAGGGTCTTGACCACCTCGCGTGCCAGATATCTGTCAAGAATCGCCAACTGATCCCGTCTCTCTCGTTTACCCGGCTGCGTTTGTTACACTTTCGCCGTTTGTTGTCTAACGCATTTCGATGCTAACAAATACCTGGCACTCACGCCCCACAAGAGGAAGCAGATGAAGTACCTGAGCAGATACGCTGATTTCGCCGCCCTGAAAACCCCCTGTCTGGTGGTCGGTATATACGAAGGCCGACGCACAGATGCTGCCTTCGACGTCCTCGACGAGGCCTCTTCCGGAGAACTTCGCAAGATCCTGCGCAAAGGGGACATCCAGGGCAACGCCGGCGACAACCTGCTGTTGTACGGGCTGCCGGGGATTGCGGCGAGCCGCATTCTGCTGCTGGGTCTGGGCAAGAAAAAGGACTTCGGGCCACGCCAGTTCGCTCAAGCGATTGCGCCGGTGGTGCCCTTGCTGGAACAGGGCAATATGGGCCAAATCGCAGTCATCCTCCCGGAGACCGGGGATTACTACGGCATGGTGCGGGAGGGATTGCTCGCGTTCGATGCTGGCGTGTACCGCTTCGACCAATGCAAGAGCGAGATCGAACCACCGAAACGCCCGCTGCGCCAGGTCAGCTTTCTGACCCACGACAGGCGCCATCTGCGTCGCATGGAGAAGGCCTGTGTGCAGGGGCACGCGATCGCCAGCGGCAGCGCCCTGGCGCGGGATCTCGCCAACCTGCCGGGCAATATCTGCACCCCGACCTATCTCGCACAGGAGGCGCGCAAGCTGGGCCGCGGTAACCGCAAGCTCAAGATCAGTGTGCTCGAAGAAAAGGACATGCAGAAGCTCGGCATGGGTGCGCTGCTGTCCGTTTCGCGCGGCAGTCGCCAGCCGGCCAAACTGATCGTTCTCGAATACAAGGGAGGCAAGGCCGGAAGCAAGCCGATCGCCCTGGTGGGCAAGGGACTGACCTTCGATGCCGGTGGCATCTCGATCAAGCCGGCAGCCGCCATGGACGAAATGAAGTACGACATGTGTGGCGGCGCCAGTGTCTTCGGGGCCATCGCCGCCTGTGCCGAGCTGGAACTGCCACTCAATGTCGTCGGCGTGGTCCCGTCCTCCGAAAACCTCCCGGACGGCGATGCCAACAAGCCGGGCGACATCGTGACCTCGATGTCCGGTCAGACGATCGAGATCCTGAACACGGATGCCGAGGGTCGACTCATCCTGTGCGACGCCCTCACCTACACCGAGCGATTCGATCCTGCTGCCGTTATCGACATTGCCACCCTCACCGGCGCCTGCATCGTCGCATTGGGCAATCAGGCCAGTGGCCTGCTGGGCAACGACGATCGCCTCGCCGACGAGATCACGACTGCCGGAACAAGCAGCAATGACCGCGTCTGGCGCCTCCCGCTCTGGGATGAATACCAGGAGCAACTGAAGTCCAATTTTGCCGACATGGCCAACATCGGCGGACGTGGCGCGGGCACCATCACCGCCGCCTGCTTCCTGGCGCGTTTCACCAAGAAGTTCAAGTGGGCGCACCTGGATATCGCCGGCACGGCCTGGGTTTCGGGTGAGAAGAAGGGCGCTACCGGGCGTCCCGTGCCGCTGCTGGTCCAGTTCCTTCTGAAGCGCGCCGGCGTGGCCGACTGAACGGTCCCCGGCCGATTTTGCAGAGCGCTATCGAAGCGTGACCCGGATCGATTTCTACGTGGCCGCCCCGCAGACCGCGGGCAACCGCTTCGTGCTCGCCTGCCGGGTAGCCGACAAGGCCCGGCGGGGTGGCCACCGCGTGTTCATCCACACCTCATCCGATTCGGAAGCGCGCCACATGGACCGCTTGCTGTGGACCTTCAACGAACAGAGCTTCGTTCCACACGCCCTGCTCGGTCAGGGCGACCCCGCGATCAACCCGGTCCTGGTCGGCGATGCGGCGCAGGCGGTCGACGAGCACGATGTCCTGATCAATCTCGATGCCGAGGTCCCAACCTGCTTCAGTCGCTTCGAACGCCTGGCGGAATGTGTCGATAACGACCCAAGCTCGCGGGACGCCGGGAGAGCGCGTTATCGCTACTACCGCGACCGGGGCTATCCACTGGAAATGCACGAGGTCACCTGACACCGAGGGCCACCTCAGCGGCCGGCGCCTGACGCCCCTTTTGCTTATTCGATACGCCAACGCCCGAGCAGGGGACGCGCCAGCAACAGCGCGGTTACGAACACCACCGGGTAACCGAACAGGACGTCGCTGAGGAAATGCGCACCCTGGATTATCCGGCCCAAACCGACCAGCAGGCCAATGGCCGCCCCCCAGTAGAGCCAGCGTCGATCGCGCAGCAGCCAGGCGAAAGCCAGAAAGAAATAGCCCATCGCTGCATGTCCGCTGATGAAAGAGCAGTTCGAGCGGCATTGATCGGACGGCTCGAATGCCGGGGTGTAGACACGCTCGCCGCCGAAGGCTTCCACCTGGGAGGGGCGCGCCCTGCCCGATTCCGCCTTGAACACCTCGTTCACCACGAGGCCCGGGCCGATCGCCATGACGAGAAAGAGGAACAGCAGCCCGCGACGCAGTTCGGTCTCGCTGTGGCGCCTCCACACCCAGCTCGCCAGATACAACCACAGCAGCGCCGGCACCAGGACATACGGGATGTCGCGGAACAACGCGTAACTCCACTGCACCGGGGCGAGCTCGGAAAGGTAGAAGCCGTTCTCCTGGTTCCAGAACAGCCCACTGAACCAGAGATCGATGTGCGACAGGCGCCAGAACAGGATCTGCAATCCAAGCAACAGCAACAGTGGCCACATACGCCATATCCGCGCCATCATCGATACCCCCTGAAATCACGCACATGGTAGACATAGACTTGATGCGACAGGTCAACGTATACCCGCACCTTGAGCACCGCCATCAGTTCCGCCGCGGCAAAGCTCGCGAGGACTTGCTGCGAAACCGGCGCGCGGCTCAGCAGCAGAAAATCACCCGTCGGATCCTGCTGGATGTCGTCATGCAGATCATACTGATGCCGCCAGCTGGCGCCAGGATTCCACGCCCGCAGAACCGCCATGCGGCCATCCAGCCGGGCGTGGTAACCGAACAGGGCCAGCAGTTTGCGTGAATCCGATAACAGCGGCGCGTCGGGATAGAGACGCCGCAGCGGCACCAGTTGCTGACCGAGTTCGGCCCAGCCCAGGCGCTTGAAATAGGGGTCGGTCTTGCGTGTCAGCTGGACGTCGAAGCGGTCCGCCAAGGCATGGTAGTGGTACATGCCGCTGAGCAGGACGAGGTTGAAAGCGATCGCGCCAATCAGCCAGGCACGCCAACGCTGCAACAGCAGGTGAGTGACAAGCAGGGCCAGACCGATGTAAGCAGGCGATGCCCAGTTGAGGTTCGCCTCGGTGCGCCAGGCCTGTACGCACACCAGCAGCAGTAAAGGCAGGGAGGACAGCAGCAAAAGCCGATTGGCGCTGTCGCTCCACACCGGGCGACGGGCGAGCAGGAACGGCATCGCCAGCGCCATGATCGGGCCAAACACGGCCACCTGCCCGAGCAGGAATTCGAACAGATTGCCCCACTCCCCTGCCCGCGCGATGCCGACCGTAATCTGCTGGGTATGCCCCAGGGTGACGAAGTCGTGGGCCGCAAGCCAGGCCAGATTTGGGGACCAGACGAGCAGCGCAACGGCGACGCCCAGCCACAACCCCCTCGAGGACAACAGCTGACGCCAGCGCGGCTCCACCAGAGCGGCCAGCAACAGCCCCACCGCGAGCGCGCCGATGGTGTACTTGCTCAGCAGCCCCAGGCCGGCAACCACGCCGACGAATATCCACCAACGGGGATCATCGTGCTCCACCGCGCGCACGAAGCCATACAGGGTCAGAGCCCAGAACAGCATCAGCGGCGCGTCGGTACTGATGAAAAGCGAAAGAACACCGACGATCGGCAGCGACTGGAAGGCCAGCGCCGCCCAGGCCCCGGTGCGCGCGGAATACAGCCGCGCACCGAGCGCATACACCACCAGCGCGGTTGCGGTGTAGAGGATGACCGCCAGCGACTTTATCGCCAGTGGCGATTCGCCCAGCGTATGTGACACGCCGGCGAGCATCCAGGCCAGCAGGGGCGGCTTGGAGAAATAGCCAGCCGCAAGCTGCTGCGACCAGCTCAGATAGTAGGCCTCCTCCACGTCGATGGGGATATCACCATAGGCGAGCACCGCCAGCCGGTAGATGGCCAGCAGCAGCACCCCCCACCAGGCGATGCGGGTCCAGGAATGATCCGGCAGGCTGCTGTTCATGCCCTGTAGACCCCGTAGTCGAGCCACAGCTGCATCGCCATGGCGAAAACCAGCGGCCAGATCAACCAGGGCATCGGCGGATTGCCATTGTCCGCGAGCAGCAGCATGGGCATCGCAATCAGCGGCAGGAGCAGCAATCCCAGGTGCACACCGGGGCGCAATCCGGCACGCCAGTGAATCGCCAGCCAGGAGCCGAGCGCCGCTGCGAACAGGCCGCCAAAGGCGCCTGCCAGCACGTCCTGGGGCCAATGTACGCCGAGCGCGACACGGCTGAACCCGACCAACGCAGCCACAGCGATCAGCACGAGCCGCTCGGACCACTGCCGGGAGAAGGCGAACAGGACGCCGGCAAACACGAACACGCTGGTGGTATGCCCGGAGGGGAAGCTGTGCGAGCGCAGTGCCGGACCGATGATATCGAGCATCTGCGCCGGCAAAACCGCGGGCGGCCTGAGGGCGTCGACCAGCTGCTTGAGCGATCGGGAGTACAGCGCAGCCAGCAGTGCGGCCAACACCATTGCCCAGAACACCTCGGGGCGACGGCGCGCAAACAGCAGGGTCAGGACCAACAGGACACGTTCATCGCCAAAGCGGGTAATGAGCTCCCACACCCCGTCCGGCAAGGCTCCGCCCAACAGGCGATGCAGGGGATCGAACGCGGCATGATAACCGCCCCATGTGCCAAGCGCCGTGCCGGCCAAAGCCACCCCCAGCGCCAGCACCAGCAATACCTCGATCCCCCAGGGCGATTGCCTGTCCAGGCGGGCGCGCGCGCTATCCATGCCCGGCGCCAGCTGCCTCGCCATTTCGGCCAGGATCATCGCGTCTCTCCCAGCGGCTCGCGGATCGCCACCAGGCGCGCGACGCCCTGGCTGAATACCACCTCCTTGCGATAGGCCGAGGGCTGCGCCAGGAATTCATCGAGCTTGTCGACGCGCGTGTAGACCCACTGCCCCGGCTGCGGCTCGCCACGCGGAATGACCTGGCGCGCATACACGCTCACACTCGGCTGATAGACACGATGGAACACCAGCGATTTACCCTGCTCCCGGGCGAACAGGGCGGCTGCCCGCGGCCCGTCCTGCAGCACGGCCATAACATTGGGCAGCACGATAAAGGCCACCGCGAGCGATTGCACGAAACCGATCAACACCATCCTCTGCCACACCGCGATCCGCAGCAATCCCGCCGCCAGCGCCAGCAGCGCCAGGATCACGAGCACGATCTGGGTGGCGCCACCGAAGGCCTGCACGCCCTCGAGGAAGAGCGTCTTCTCATACAGGCGCTCCGTCTGCTGCGCCAGGTAATCGAAGAGCCAAGGCAGGCAGCAGAACAGGCCGAGGAGCGACAAACCCGGCAGCACGTGCAGCCAGGCGCCCCTGAGCTCGCCCCGGTAGCGCGCCATCAGCAGGATGATCCCGGTCATGCCATACAGGAGGTAGTGCGGGAGCTTGGTACCCGAGAAGGAGAAGATGCCCAACACCACGAGGAAGGCGATCCAGAAATAGCGATCCAGCGGATCCTCCATCACCCGCCCCAGCTTGCCCAAAAGCGCGATAAGCCAGGCGGCGAACGGCATCACCACCAGTGGCGCGACGAGCACGTAGTAGTAAGCGCCGCCGCCGTGACCTTCCATCGCACCGCTGTAGCGCTGCACATTGTGCTTCAGGTAGAAACCCTGAAAGAAGGCCCAGCCGGTATCGAGATAGACGGCCACGTGCCAGGGAAGCACGATAGCCACAAAGAGCAACAGGCCGGGCCAGTAGAACACCGCGCTCAGCCACTCCCGCCAGCGTGCGTAGCTGAGATAGAACAATCCACTCACGAGGAACGGCAGCAACACGGCCACCGGCCCCTTGGTCAGGAAACCGAGCCCCATCCAGGCGAATATCCGCAGCTGCGTTGCCCGATCCGGCTGTTGGGAATAGCGGTAGATCTCGAAAAGGCTCAGCGCCAGGAACAGATTCAGCAGGGCATCCGCCACCGCGGCGCGCGCGATCAACCCCACGTACAGCGACAGGCACAGGATCAATCCTGCAATCAGCCCGGTCTCCCTGTCCACGAACCGTCGGCCGAACGCGACCAGCGCCAACACCCACGCCAGGGACGCCAGCACCGAGGGCAGGCGCAGGGAAAACTCGTTCAGGCCGAACAGCTGTGCCGAAGCCGCCTGCAGCCAGTAGATCAGGATCGGCTTGTCATGTCGGGGCTCGCCGTTGAGGTAGATCGAGACATAGTTGCCCGTCTCCATCATCTCCCGAGTGGCCTCGGTAAAGGCGCCCTCATCCAGGTCATACAGCGGCGTGGACCAGAATCCCCACACCAGCAGCATGCAAGCGACTGCAAGTGTCACCGGGCTGACAAGCAGGCTTGAGAGCTTCATGATCCAGGCTCGATAACGGTCAGAGGTCGGATTCCTTCCAGGCGGCGTCATCACCGTCCATCTCGAGCACATGGTAGGCGCGGCCGCCACTGCTTTCGAAGTAGGTGCGCGCCAGCAGTTCCGAGAGCACGCCGGTGGTCAGCATCTGGATCGACATCACGATGAACAGGACCGACACGAACAGCAGCGGGCGCCCGGCGATCGCTTCACCCAACACGAACTTCACGAAACCCAGCCAGGCCATCCCGAGCGAGCCCAACGCGCCGAAAACCAGCCCGATGGTGCCGAAGAAGTGACCGGGGCGCGCGCGGAAGCGTAGAAAGAAGAACACCGTGAGGAGGTCGACGATCACGCGGAAAGTGCGCGAGAGTCCGTACTTGGACTCGCCGTACTGACGCGCCTGGTGGGTGACTACCGTCTCGCCGATACGGGCCGGCGATGTCACGCCCGCCACCCAGACGGGTATGAAACGGTGCATCTCGCCGAACAGACGGACCCGCTTGATCACATCGGCTCGATACACTTTCAGGCTGCAACCGTAGTCGTGCAGGTTGACGCCGGTGATTCGCGCAATCAAACGGTTCGCAACACGCGAGAAAAACTTGCGCACTGAATCGTCGCGGCGCTTCTGCCGCCAGCCCTGCAACAGATCAAGATCTCTGGCCTGCAGTTCCTCGAGCATCCGGGGTATGTCCGCCGGGTCGTTCTGCAGGTCGCCATCGAGGGTCGCGATAAACGCGCCCCGCGCGGCGGTAATGCCAGCCTGCATGGCCGCAGTCTGGCCGAAATTGCGTCGCATGCGGATGACCCGGATGTGCGATCCCATCCCGGCGGCCTGCTCACGCAGACGCTTCACCGTGTCATCGCTGCTCCCGTCGTCCACGCAGATGAGTTCCCATGGATGCGGAAATCCCGCCAAGCCCTCGTGCACGCGGGCCAACAGGGGACCGACGTTGTCTGCCTCCTGGTACAGCGGTATGACCACTGAAAGCGACTGATCTGTACTCATAAGTTCATATCCACTGCTGCGGATGACCCGGGATTAAACACAAAAAGGGGCCTTTCGGCCCCTTCAATCCGCCTCCCCGAAGCGACCGACGCGAATGAGCTCACGCCATGCCGCAGCGGTAAAAGCGCCGCGCGGGGATCAGGCCTCAGCCTCCTCCTCGACAGCTTTCATGCTGAGTCGGATACGTCCCTGCTTGTCGACCTCGAGGACCTTGACGCTCACAACATCACCCTCGGACAGCTTGTCGCTGACCTTCTCAACCCGCTCTTCGCAGATCTGGGAAATGTGCACCAGGCCATCCTTGCCCGGCAGGATATTCACGAAGGCACCAAAGTCCATGAGGCGCACCACCTTGCCCTCGTAGACCATGCCGACCTCGATGTCCGCGGTGATCTGCTCCACTCGCCGGCGCGCGTCGTCGCCCGCCGCCCTGTCGACCGAGAAGATCTTGACCATGCCGTCGTCAGTGATATCCACGGTGGCGCCGGTTTCTTCCGTAATCGAGCGGATGGTGCTACCGCCCTTGCCGATCACATCGCGGATCTTGTCCGGGTTGATCTTGAAGGTCACGATGCGGGGAGCGTGCTCGGACATCTCCTGGCGCGGCGCATTGATCGCCTTGCCCATCTCAGCGAGGATGAACATGCGGCCTTCCTTCGCCTGCCCCAGGGCGATCTCCATGATCTCGCGGGTGATGCCGTTGATCTTGATGTCCATCTGCAGCGCGTTGATCCCCGTTTCGGTACCGGCGACCTTGAAATCCATGTCGCCGAGATGGTCCTCGTCGCCCAGGATATCGGTGAGCACCGCGAACTGCTCACCTTCCTTGATCAGACCCATGGCCACACCGGCAACCGGGGACCGCAGGGGCACGCCGGCATCCATCAGCGACAGGCTGGTGCCACACACGGAAGCCATCGAGGACGAGCCGTTCGACTCGGTGATCTCGGACACCACACGAATCGAGTACGGGAAGTTCTCGAGCTCCGGCATGGCCGCGAGCACACCGCGCTTTGCCAGACGACCGTGACCGATCTCACGCCGCTTGGGGCTGCCAACGCGACCCATCTCGCCGACACAGAAAGGCGGGAAGTTGTAATGCAGCATGAACGGTTCCTTGTAGGATCCGCTCAGGGCGTCGATGATCTGGGAATCGCGCTCCGTGCCCAGGGTGGTGACCACCAGGGCCTGGGTCTCACCGCGGGTAAACAGCGCAGACCCGTGGGTGCGCGGCAATACGCCCGTCTTGACCGTGATCGGCCGCACGGTACGGGTATCCCGCCCGTCGATACGCGGCTCACCCGCGAGGATTCGTCCACGCACGATCCGCTTCTTGAGCTTGTCGATCGCCTCGCCCACATGCGCCTCGTCGAACGCCGGCTCATCACCGCTGCAAAGCTGTTGCCTGGCTGCCGCCTTGGCCGCATCGATGGCAGCGTAGCGGTCCATCTTGTCCGCGATCTGGTAGGCGTTGCGCAGCGCGTCGCCACACGCGGCCTCGACGGCATCGGCCAGTTCGGTATGCTCCGGCTTGGATTCCACCGCGAGAGCCGGCTTGCCCACCTCGGCCGCCAACTCCTGAATGGCACTGACCGCCACCTGCATCTGCTCATGACCGAACAGTACCGCCCCGAGCATGATCTCTTCAGACAGCTGACGCGCCTCTGATTCGACCATTAGGACCGCCTCGCTGGTGCCTGCCACGACCAGATCCAGATCGCTCTCATCGCTGAGCCCGGTGTGCGGCTGATTGAGCAGGTATTTCCCGTCCTTGTAGCCGACGCGCGCCGCGCCAATCGGCCCTTCGAACGGCAGCCCGGAACAGGCCAGTGCTGCCGAGGTGCCGATCAGGGAGGGGATTTCCGGGTCGACCTGTGGGTTGAGCGACATCACGGTGCAGATGATCTGCACCTCGTTGGTGAAGCCCTTCGGGAAAAGCGGCCGGACCGGGCGGTCGATCAGGCGAGAGGTGAGAATCTCTTTTTCCGACGGACGCCCCTCACGACGGAAAAAGCCGCCGGGGATGATGCCGGCGGCATAGGTCTTCTCCTGGTAATCCACGGTCATCGGGAAGAAGTCGCGCTCGGCGGAGGCTTTCTTCTCGTACACCACGGTACACAGCACCACGGTGTCCTCCATGTTGATCATCACGGCCGCGTCCGCCTGGCGGGCGATCTCACCCGTCTCCATCACGACCTTGTGATCACCGAACTGAAACTCTTTTCTAACGTAGCTCACGTGGAAAACCCTCTACCAGTGTTAATCGGCCGCGATCAGCGACGCAGACCCAAACGCTTGATCAGGTCGCGGTAGGTCTCCACGTCCTTCGACTTCAGATAATCCAGCAGCTTGCGGCGCTGGTTGACCAGGCGCACGAGGCCCTGGCGGGAATGATGGTCCTTCTTATGGGACTGGAAGTGCGGGGTCAGGTCCGTTATCCGGGCGCTCAACAGCGCGACCTGCACCTTCGTGGAACCGGTGTCGCTCGGTCCCTCGCCATACTCCGCCACGATGGCGGCTTTCTGTTCTGCAGTGATAGCCATATTTTTCTCCTCATTGTGGCCTCGCGGAAGGGCCCGCCCTTCAGGGGACACCCGACAATGAGTTCAGGACGTCCCGGCCGATTGAAAGAAAGGCCCCGAAAAGGGTTCGGAGCCAGTAAAGACGCCGCATTCTGCCTGATTAGCCGCAGGATGTCAGCTGCAAATTGGACCTTGCCGACGGCCGCGCAAGCGCCGCATCGCCGGCGCCTCAACCCGCCAGCATGCGCTTGGGGGCAATTCGGCCGTCGTCCTGGACCACCCCGACCCCGATAAAGCGGTCCGACTCCTCGTACAGCCGCACCCATCCTTGCGTGGGAGCCTTCGGGACCACCACCGGCTGCCCCATCTTCAGGTAATAGCTGGTATCCGCGTTCAGCCGCACGGCAGGCCAGTCGGACAGCGCGGTGTCGACCGGAAGCAAGAGCGCATCGAGTGCTTCATTGCCATCCAGCGCCGCCTGTTCGACCTGTTGCATGGAGACCATTGGCATCCCGGTATAGGGACCGACCCCGGTGCGGCGCAACCCGCTCACGTGTGCGCCACAGCCGAGCACCTCACCGATATCCTCGGCCAGGGTACGCACATAGGTTCCCTTGGAACAATGTACCTGGAGTTCGAACTCTTCCCCGGAAACTTCTCCCAGTTCGAGCGAGTGAATGCTGATCTCGCGCGGCTCGCGCTCCACCTCGATCCCTGCGCGCGCGAGCTTGTAGAGGCGCTCGCCCTTGTGTTTCAGGGCCGAATACATCGGCGGGAGCTGCGAGATCACGCCGCGGAAGCGCGGCAGCACGGCCAGGATCTGTTCGCGACCGATACCTGTCGTGGGGCGCGTCTCAAGCACCTCCCCTTCGGCATCACCGGTGGCGGTAGTCTGGCCGAGCCTGATGCGTACGCTGTAGTGTTTGTCGGAATCCAGCAGAAAGGCGGACAGTCGCGTGGCAATGCCAAAACAGATCGGCAGCATCCCATCGGCGAGCGGGTCCAGGCTTCCGGTATGACCCGCCTTCTGCGCAAAGTAGAGGTGTTTCACCTTCTGCAGGGCATCGTTCGAGGTGATGCCGAGCGGCTTGTCGAGCAACAGGATGCCATTGACCACCCGGCCGCGTGGGCGTCTGCGTCGGCCCATGGATCAATCCTCCGAATCTTTGTCGGGAGAGCCTCGCCGCTCTTCCGGGATGTCCGAAACCGCCCGGTCGATCAGCGACGACAAGCGCATGCCGTCCTCGAGGGAATGGTCGTACTCGAAATGCAACTGTGGAATGGTGCGCATGATGACCCGTTCACCGAGGCGACGCCGCAGAAAACCGGCCGCCTTGTTGAGCGCCTGAGCAGTACGGCGCGCCTCGTCGCGATCCATGACCGTAAAGAAGACGCGCGCGTGCGACAGGTCGCGCACCACCCTGACCTCCTGGATGGTCACCTGGTTGAGGCGCGGGTCCCGCACCTCATCGCGCAGCAGCAGCGCAAGCTCGCGCTGCAATTCCGCGCCGACGCGCTCCTCCCGGCCGAATTCTCGGGTTGCCACCACTCGAACCTATCTTGCTCTCAGACCTCGCGCGCCACTTCGTAGCGCTCGAAGACTTCGATCTGGTCACCCGGCTTGACGTCGTTGTAGTTCTTCACGCCGATACCGCACTCGGTGCCGGCTTTGACCTCCTGTACGTCGTCTTTGAAACGACGCAGTGACTCGAGCTCGCCCTCGTACACCACCACGTTGTCGCGCAGCACGCGGATCGGACTGGAGCGCCTGACGGTACCCTCGACCACCATGCAACCGGCGATCGCCCCCAGCTTGGACGAGCGGAAGACGTCACGCACCTGCGCAAGGCCGATGATCTCTTCCTTGACCTCGGGCGTGAGCAGACCGGACACGGCCTTTTTCACGTCATCGATCACCTCGTAAATGATGCTGTAGTAGCGCAGGTCAATCTCGTTTTCCTCGATGACCCGCCGGCCAGCCGCATCGGCACGCACATTGAAGCCGATGATCGCGGCGCCCGAGGTCATTGCCAGGTTGGCATCGGATTCATTGATACCCCCAACGCCGGAGGCCACGACCCTGACTTTGACTTCGTCGGTCTGGATCTTGAGCAACGACTCCTTGAGCGCCTCCACCGAACCCTGCACGTCGGCCTTGACGATGAGATTGACATACGCCACCTCGCCTTCCGCCATGCGCGAGAACATCTGATCCAGCTTGGCGGCCTTCTGTTCCGCCAGGCGGCCTTCACGTTGCCGTTCGCGCCGCAGTTCCGCCACTTCGCGCGCCTTCTTCTCGTCCGTCACGACCACCAGGTCGTCACCGGCGTGCGGAGCGCTGGAGAGACCGAGCACCTGCACCGGAATCGAGGGGCCGGCCTGCTTGGTCTGCATGCCATTCTCGTCGAACATCGCACGCACCCGACCGAACTCGGTACCGGACACGATTGGGTCGCCCTGCCGAAGAGTGCCGGAATGGACCAGGACCGTGGCCACGGGGCCGCGCCCCTTGTCCAGACTGGACTCAACGATGATTCCTTTGGCCGGCCCGTCTGCAACGACCTCGAGCTCCAGGACCTCTGCCTGCAGCAGAATCGCTTCGAGCAGTTGCTCGATGCCCTCGCCGGTATGCGCAGACACCCGGATAAACTGGGTATCACCGCCCCATTCTTCCGGCACGACCTCTTCTGCGACCAACTCCTGCATCACCCGATCCGGACTGGCCTCGGGCTTGTCCATCTTGTTGATCGCGACGATCAGAGGCACCCCGGCGGCGCGAGCATGCTGGATGGCTTCCTTGGTCTGCGGCATGACACCGTCGTCCGCAGCAACCACCAGAATGATGATATCGGTGGCCTTGGCGCCACGCGCGCGCATCGCGGAGAAGGCGGCGTGCCCCGGGGTATCGAGGAAGGTGATCATGCCGCGATCGGTTTCCACGTGGTAGGCGCCGATGTGCTGAGTGATGCCACCCGCCTCGCCGGCAGCCACGCGGCTCTCGCGAATATGGTCAAGCAGGGAAGTCTTGCCATGGTCGACGTGACCCATGATCGTGACCACCGGCGCGCGCGGCACCATTTCGCCCTGCAGCAATTCCTCGTCGACCGCCGCCAGCACCTGCTCTTCAGCATCGGTCACCACCTCTTCGACGGCCTGGTGGCCCATCTCCTCGACCACCAGAATTGCCGTTTCCTGGTCGAGCGGCTGGTTGATGGTCACCATCATGCCCATGCCCATGAGTGTCTTGATGACCTCTGAAGACTTCACCGCCATGCGCTGCGCAAGATCGCCGACAGTAATGGTGCCCGGCACCTCAACGGTGAGTTTCTTCGGTTCGACCGGCCGCTGGAAACCGTGCTGCTGATCTTCTGCAGCCATGTCACGACGGGTGCGCTTGCCCCCTTTGGGCCGTCTGCCGCGCTTATCGTCAGCGACATGCAGCTCACGCCGGCGTCCGCGCCCCTTCTGGCGATCCGCTACCGTCTCTTTGGTGGTCGGAGCGGCGCGCATCCGCTTGGGGCGCTTGACCTCTTCCTGTTTGCCTTTCTGCTCTCCCTCGCGTTTCGTAAGCGCCTTCTCTTCCTCTGCCCGGCGAGTCTCTTCGGCCGAGGCCTGCTCGGCCTCCTGGCGCGCTTTCTCGGCTTTCTCGCGGTCCTCTTCTTCCTGGCGACGACGCTCCTCGAGCGCCTGGCGACGGGCCTCTTCCTGGGCCGCCACCTCTTCGCGCTGGACCTTTTGCTCGTCCAGGGCCCGCTGCGCATCCTGCATTTCACGCAGGGCGCTATCCTTCTCGCTCTCTGTGGCGGCGGCGTCCTTCACCACCGCGCGTTTGCGGCGAACCTCCACGGCGACGGTCTTGGCGGCGACACGGGTACCGCGCGCTGCGCGACCGCCCGCACTAGGCACCTTGAGTTCCGTGGTGGTTCGGCGTTTCAGGGTGACCTTACGCCCCCCTTCCGCCGGGGCCTTCTCCGATTTGCCGTGGCTGCGGCGCAGGAAATTGAGGAGCTCCACTTTTTCCTTTTCAGAGATCACATCCTCTGGCGACTGTTTGGTTACGCCTGCATCGCTCAGTTGCTTGAGCAGGCGATCAACCGGGATGCCGACATCCGAAGCCAGTTGGTTGACGGTAACTTCACTCATGCCCACTCCCCGTTACTTCTCTTCTTCTGCAAACCACGGCGCACGCGCGGTCATGATGAGTTCACCTGCGCGTGTCTCGTCCATGGCCTCGATCTCCATGAGATCATCCGTCGAGCACTCGGCCAGGTCCTCCATGGTCACGATGCCTTGCGCCGCCAGCCTGTTGGCCAGCGCCTCATCCATACCCTGCATGCTCAGCAGGTCCTCGGATGGCGACGCGACTTCCTCTTTGGCAATCGCCTTGGTCAGCAAGGCATCATTCGCCCGGTTACGCAGTTCGTTCACGATGTTCTCGTCGAACTCCTCGATCGCCAGCATCTCCGACTCATCGACGTAGGCGATCTCATCCACGGTGGTGAAACCCTCCTGCACGAGAATCGCGGCGACTTCCGAGTCCACGTCGAGGTCCTGCATGAAGCGCTCGATGAATTCCTGGGCCTCGGCCTCGCTTTTCTCCTGGGCCTGCTCTTCGCTCATGACGTTAAGCTCCCAGCCGGTCAACTGGCTGGCGAGTCGCACGTTCTGGCCGCCACGTCCGATCGCCTGGGAGAGATTCTCATCCTTCACCGCGATGTCCATGCTGTGCTTGTCCTCGTCCACGACGATCGACACCACGTCCGCCGGCGACATCGCGTTGATCACGAACTGCGCCGGATTGTCGTCCCACACGATGATGTCGACGCGCTCACCACTGAGTTCATTGGAGACCGCCTGCACCCGGGAGCCCCGCATGCCGACGCAGGCGCCGACCGGGTCGACCCGTGGGTCGAGCGCACGCACCGCGATCTTGGCACGCAGCCCGGAGTCGCGGGCCGCACCCATGATCTCTATTGCACCCTCGTTCACCTCGGGGACCTCGAGCCGGAACAACTCGACCAGGAGTTCCGGGCGGGTACGCGAAACCAGCAACTGCGGACCGCGCATTTCGCCGCGCACGTCGAACAGGTAGCCGCGCAGGCGGTCGCCGAGGCGCGCCATCTCCTTGGGAATCATCTCGCCACGCGGTATCAGGGCTTCGGCGTTGTCGCCCAGGTCGAGCACGATCGTGCCCTTGTCTGCCCGCTTTACCAGGCCGGTGACGAGGTGCCCGACCTTGTCCTGGAAGGCATCCACGACCATGGCGCGCTCTGCCTCGCGCACCTTCTGCACGATGACCTGCTTGGCGGTCTGCGCCGCGATGCGCCCGAACTCGATCGATTCGATCTGCTCCTCGACGAAATCACCGGGCTCGATCTCGGGGCCGCCCTCTTCTCTCGCGGCGGACAGCGTGATCTCCGTGGTCGGACTCTCCAGCATCTGGGTCTCGGCGTCGTCCATCACGACCCACCGCCGGAAGGTCTCGTAATCACCGGTAGAGCGGTCGATCTGCACTCGCACGTCGATGTCCCCACCGTGCTTTTTGCGCGTGGCCGAGGCCAAAGCAGCCTCGATAGCCTCGAAGATGACCTCTTTTTCGACGCCTTTTTCGTTGGATACCACATCCACCACGAGAAGGATTTCTTTGTTCATCGCCCTACCTTGAAATTCTTAAAACTGGGGCACTACGCGTGCCGAGTCGACGTCACCCATTGCCAGGGTGACCTGCTCCCCGTCCACCAGGACCGTGAGCCGCCCCTCGTCCACCGAAAGCAACTGCCCGCGGAAGTTCTTGCGCCCGGCCACTGTGGATTTGAGCTTCACCCGCACCATTTCGCCCACATAGCGGGCATATTGCTCCGGGAGATACAACGGCCGATCCATGCCGGGCGAAGAGACCTCCAGGGTGTATTCACCGGGTATCGGATCCTCGACGTCCAGGACTGCACTCAGCTGCCGACTGACGGCCTCGCAATCCCCCAGCCCGACACCTTCTTCGGCATCGTTTTCTATATACACCCGCAGCAGTTGCCCCGACTTCTGCCTTGGCAGCAGTTCGATGCCCCAAAGCTCGCATCCGAGGGAATCGACCACCCCCTCAACCAGCAACTGCAAATTCTGCGGAATCCTGTTCATCAAACCCGGGTAAACAAAAAATGGGCCTTAGGCCCATTTCCTGTAAAACCGCCCGGCGCGCACGCAAACCGGACGATTCAGAATACAAAAAAACCCCTTGCCAGGGGTTCGCCTAGGTGCGCATGGACTACAGCCACGCCGCGCCGCCGACTTGACCTGCCTGTGTGCAGGTCTTGAGCGCCCGGAATTCTAGTCCCTCGCCCGCCCCCGGTCAATCAAGCTTCCAAGACTTTATTCCAGCCAGCCCGATAAAAGCCCGGTTTGCCGACAGGCACCCTGTTCTCGATTGAGCGCCTTTGAGTATCGCCTAGCAAAGGAATCCGATTACCAAAAAAACGTTCTTGCTTTGTTCTCTTTTTTTGCCTACATTGACGGAGAACCACCAAAGAACAAACGATCCTTAAGGAGACCCCGGCATGCACATCGACAAACACTACTTTATGCGGGATCAGGTCAGGGGACTGGTCCCGGAAATCATGAAAACCGATACCCGTGGTCATCGGCGCGGAAACGGCTCCTTCGCCGAGCTTGCGCTCTTCTCCCTGGCAGTCGCGCTGTATGTTCTCGCTCTGGGACTGAGCAACTGATAACAGAGCGCTCCTGAACCACCGAAAAAACCGCGGCCGGGGCCGCGGTTTTTTCGCGAGTCGCCTGGACCCGCTTTACTTGATGGATATGTCCACCCGGCGATTGGATGCGCGGCCATCGCGCGTGGCGTTGTCGCCTACCGGCTCGCCCTCGCCCATGCCCCTGATCGACAGGTTGCTCAAGCCTTTACCTGCCAGGTAGTCGGCCACCGACTGGGCGCGACGCTCGGACAGCCTCTGGTTGTAAACGTCCGGGCCTGTCGCATCGGTATGACCTACGATCTCCAGAGACTCATCGGCCGGCGTCGACTCCAGAATCCCGACAACGCGATCGAGTGTCGCCTTCATGGCATTCTTGAGCTGTGCGCTATCGAACTCGAAACGATCCAGAGTGGTCTTCGCCGGCGCCATCGGCACGGCCTTGGGAATCACGCAACCGCTCGCATCCACCTTGGCACCCCTGGGAGTACCCGGACAACGGTCAGCGGAATCGACTACGCCGTCAGCATCGCTATCAAGCGGACAGCCAGAGGCGTTCACTTTGACGCCGCTGGGCGTCGCGGGACACTTGTCTTTGTCGTCTGCCACCCCATCGCCATCGGTATCTTTGACGGGCATCACGTCGCCGCACTGGGACATCGGCATATCGATGCCCCCGGTCGTGTCCCAGCACTCGCCAGCACCGGTGGTCACGACCGCACCGCTGGCGTCGTTGAGGTACGGTCCGAAAGATGCACCGCCATGCGAGCCAGCATTGACTGCACCCACACCCACCAGGGCCAGGCTCACCGCGAGGCTGACCGGAGCCAGAGCGGCAGCTGCGCTCTTGTTGAACTTCTTAATCACTTTTTACTCCCGATTGGTTTGAGAACTACATAAACCTTGCCGGCCGACTGTCGCCAGCCGGTTCGGAAACGGGTCACCCCGTTATTTCTCTCTTTGAGACCACGGCAGACAGCACGGAGTCACTTTCCAGCATCTGGACACGCCAGCTCTGGCCAATGCGGGGGAAAGATCTCCGGATACCCGGTAAAGCAGTCGCTCCAACCCGATGGCCGGATTGAGGCATAAAAAAACCGCGGCCGAAGCCGCGGTTCCTGGCAAGTCGGTTGGACCCGACTTACTTGGTCATGATCTCGACACGACGGTTCATCGAACGACCCTCACGGGTGCCGTTGTCAGCCGCCGGGCTGGACTCACCCATGCCCTTGATGGACATGTTGGAGACACCCTTGCCGGCGAGATAGTCAGCAACAGACTGGGCGCGACGCTCAGAAAGCTTCTGGTTGTAGGCGTCCGGGCCGGTGGAGTCGGTGTGACCCACGATCTCGAGGGACTCGTCTGCCGGGGTGGACTTCAGCGCGCCAGCCAGGCTGTCCAGCATGGACATCATGGCGCCCTTCAGCATGGAGCTGTCGAAATCAAAGCGATCGACAACCGACTTGGCTGCGGCAGCGGGCGCTGCAGCCATCGGCACCATGCAACCGGTCGCATCGACCTTGGTGCCCTTGGGGGTACCCGGGCAGCGGTCAGCGGAATCGAGGACGCCGTCACCATCGCTGTCCAGCGCGCAACCGGTCGCGTCGACCTTGACACCCTTGGGCGTGCCGGGGCACTTGTCCATGTCATCCGCAACGCCGTCACCGTCGGCGTCCATGGAAGGCATCGCGTCACCGCAATTCGCCATGGCGCCAGTCAGACCACCAACGGTCTTCCAGCACTCGCCAGAGCCGTTGGTCACCACGCTGCCGCTGGCATCGTCGAGATACGGGCCAAAAGACATGCCGCCGTGCGAAGAGGCATTCGCCGCACCGACGCCACCGAGGGCAAGACTGACTGCCAGGCCAAGAGGTGCCAGAGCCGCGCCGAAATTCTTATTCAGGTTCATGATCAATAATCCCTCCCACATTGGGTGTGTGATCTTCTAAACATCGTGGACCGACCGCTCCGATTGCGCCAGATAGGCCGTTGACCGCGCATTAGACCGAGACATCTACATAAGTTCAAGCCCTTTTCTTATATAAGTTTGGATATTCTCTGTCTTCAAATAGCGACGAAAGCCTGTGTTTCCCCTATCGGGAGTTTTGACTTGGGATCAGCCGTACTTCAGTTTACCGATTCGATCAGCCGGCAACGGTTCCTGGATGAATTCTGGCAGAAGAGACCCGTACTCCTCCGCCAGGCGATCCCTCCCGACTGCTTCGAGCTGACCCCGGACGAGCTGGCGGGACTCGCCTGTGAAGAGGACGTCGAATCGAGACTGATCTGTGAACGCCAGGGTAACCGGTGGGAACTCCGGCACGGCCCCTTCGAAGCCGACGATTTTTCCCGCCTCCCGGCCTCCCACTGGACACTGCTGGTGCAGGATGTCGACAAACACGTGCCGCAGGTGGCGGCGCTGCTGGACGCCTTCGATTTCGTGCCGGACTGGCGCCTCGACGACATCATGATCAGTTATGCCAGCGACCAGGGTGGCGTTGGCCCACATACCGATAACTACGACGTATTCCTCCTGCAGGCCTGGGGTGAACGCCGCTGGCGGATCAGTGAGCAGCGCTTTTGTGAGGCCGATCTGCTGCCGGATTGCCCGTTGCGCGTGTTGCGCGAATTTCACACCGACAGCGACATGACCCTGCAGCCCGGGGATATGCTCTATCTGCCACCCGGGGTTGCCCATTGGGGCACGGCCGAGGGCGAATGCATGACCTGGTCGGTGGGCATGCGCGGTTTGTCCGATGCGGAACTCCTGGCCGGATGGCTGGAACGACTGCCATCGACCGGACGGGCCCAACTGCACGATCAGGTCGATGCAGGCACCGCGAACCCGTCACTTCTGTCCGGCCGTGACCTGGATCACGTCCGTGCCGTCATGGCCAACGCCCTGCCGGCCGATGACGTCCATTTTCGGCGTTGGGTCGGGTGCCAGCTGACCGAACCCAAACCCGATTTCGAGATAGCGCTCGAGCAATCCGATATGCAACGCACCTTCGATATGTGGGCGCAAGGCCGGCTCACCCTGCGGCGTCACCCCTGGGCCCGTTTCGCCATGCTCCGGATCAGCGAAGATCGTCTCGCACTGTGTGCGCAGGGACAGGCGCTCGAGTACCCCGTCGCGTTCCAGGCAACCCTCGAATACGCCTGTCAATCGCGCCGCCTGCGGCATGCGATGCTCGCGGAATCGAACCCCCCCGGTCTGCGGGAGGTGATCCTGGATCTGCTACGGCTCGGGTGGCTGCAGCCCGATGACTGACCTGGATATCCGGCCGGTCGACTGGCACACCTCGCGCCGGATCCTGCTTTCGATCCGGTTCGAGGTTTTCGTGCAGGAACAGGGTGTCCCAGCGTCGCTCGAGGAGGACGCCCATGACCCGCTCGCTTTTCACCTGCTCGCCCGAATGCCGACGGGGGAACCGGCCGCTACCGGTCGCCTTCTCCCGGACGGCCATATCGGACGGATAGCGGTGCGTGCCCCCTTGCGTGGCCGGGGCATCGGCTCGGCACTGCTCGGCAGGCTCATCGCGCAGGCACGCGGCATTGGCCTGCCGCGCGTCTTTCTCGATGCCCAATGCAGCGCGGCATCCTTTTACCAAAGGCATGGCTTTGTCGCCGAGGGAGAGGTATTCCAGGATGCAGGGATAGCGCATCGCCGCATGTGGAAGACGACCGGACTGGCGGCGTGAGTCGGGCGCGGATCTGGCTGCTGTCCGCTTACCACGCCGATAGCCATGCCAGTTGGAGCGACTGGCTGATCGATCGACTCCCCTTCGAGTGGCAGCTGTTCAGCCTGCCTGGGCGTCACTTCCGCTGGCGGATCCGCGGCAATCCGATCGCCTGGCTGGACCGTCTGCCCGCCACACCACCGGACGCCATTGTCGCCACCTCGATGGTCGATCTGGCTGTCCTGCGCGGTATCCGGGCGGACCTGTGCGCTACGCCGTCGTTGCTGTATTTCCACGAAAACCAGTTCGCCTATCCGGTCTCGCGCGACCAGCACGACTCGATCGATCCGCAAATGGTTCAACTCTTCTCGGCGCTGGCGGCCGATCGGATCCTGTTCAATTCCGCCTGGAACCGGGACAGTTTCCTGGATGGCCTGACGACGCTCTGCCGAATGCTGCCGGACCACTGTCCCGGGGATCTCGGCAGACGGCTGCTGCCCCGATCCGGACTGCTACCAGTGCCCGTGACGCCAATTGCGCCCGCAGGCAAAAACGGGAGACTGATTCTCTGGAATCACCGCTGGGAGTACGACAAGGCGCCCGAGGTTTTCGCCGAGGCGATCGAACTGTTGAGCGCACGCGGCGCCACTTTCCAGCTGGCGTTGCTCGGCCGCCGACCCCGTTCGGCATCGGCGGCCCTCGACAGGATCCGGACCGCCGCGGCAGACCGGATCCTGGTCGATGCGGAGGTCAGCGCCCCGGAATACCGCCACTGGCTCGCGCGCGCCGAAATCGTCATCAGCACCGCGCAGCACGAGTTCCAGGGTCTGGCCATCCTGGAGGCCGTTTCCGCGGGCGCTGCGCCGTTGGTTCCGGATGCGCTCTGCTACGTTGAGCAATATCCCCAGGCCTACCGCTACCCCCCGGGTAATGCAGACATCCTGGCCCTGCAGCTCGAACAGTGGCTGGCGCAGCCGCCACCGGCACCCGACATATCGCCTTTCCTCGAGCAAAATCTGCGCGCGCCCTGGTTGGATGCGTTCGAGCGACTGCTACACTCCGATAGATGAACCGAAGTCCACTATTCATACTTGCCCTTCTCGCCTGCCTGCTGTCGGGCGCGCCCGCCGCCGCTCCGGAGGCGAGCCTGTTTGACATCCGCTCGCGGCCGGCCGCCGACCTCGTTCCGCATGTGCGCGCACTGCTCGGCCAGGGGGGATCCGTCACCGCCTATGGCAACCGCCTGATCGTGCGCAGCTCACCCGATCGCCTCGAGGAGGTGCGCTGGCTGATCTCCGAGCTCGATCGAGCACCACGCAACCTGCTGGTCGAGGTACGCGTCGACCGGGAGTTGTCCGACACAGGCCAGTCGGTGCGTTTGCGCACACACGATTTGCAGGCGAACCTGCGGCTGCGCCGCTACAGCACCCGTAGCGACGGCGACATGCTGCAGCGTGTCCGGACGTTGGATGGCCGCCCGGCACTGATCCGTATCGGTCAATCGGTGCCGGTGTACCAGGTCGAACGCTCGCGCAACGGGAGCGAGATCAGCGAGCACCTGGAAGTGAAATACAAGGATATCCACACCGGCATACTGGTGCTCCCGCGCAGTCATGGCGAGCGGGTGACAGTCGAGGTCTACCAGCAGGCGCAATCGCCGGCAGTGGCGTCCGGGCATTTCAACATCCAGGACGCCGACACGGTCGTGAGCGGGCGGCTTGGGGATTGGATCCCGATCGGGTCCATCGGTGGCGGCGGAAGTGATCGCGACAGCGGCCTCGGTTACCGCGCCAGCACAGGCATCGTCTCGCAACGCCAGCTATCGGTGCGGGTCACGGCGACCGAACGAACGGGCGCGCCGAATCAATCCCAGTGATCTCGCAAGTGGGCCTGATTCGCCTGTAACCACTGCATGGCGATCAGAATACTGGTCGAGCACAAGCGGCCAAACAGTTCAGCTGCCGCCTCCTCGCGCGGCATGACCACCACACGGATCTCCTCGCCCTCTTCCGCCAGGCCGTGCACGCCTCCCGCCGTGCTGGCGTCCACACGCCCGCAGTAGAGATGAATCCGCTCCCCCGATATCCCGGGACTGACGAAAAAACTGCCGATTTCGATCAGCGCGGCCAGATCGCAACCGGTCTCCTCGAGCACCTCGCGACGCGCTACTTCCTCCGGTACCTCTTGGGCCTGGTCGCAGAAACCGGAAACGGTCTCCAGGGTCCAGGGAGGATCGGACTCACCCATCAGGCCGACCCGGAACTGCTCCACGAGGACCACCTCGTCCCTGCCGGCGTCGTATAGCAGGACCGATACCGCCGAGAGATCCTCGATACGCTCGCGCACGATCGGCTCGCAATGCCCGCCATTGAAACTCGCATGCTGCAGCCAATGCCGTTTGATCCGCAGGAAACCGTCGTAAACGAGCTCCTCGCGCAGCTGCTCGAAGGCGTATTCGCTGTCATCGCTCATCGCATCGGAATCCCTGCAAAGCGAGCTCCAATCCCAAAAAAAAACCCGCCGCCGCGAGCACGCGGGGCGGGTTTGTTCCGCTTAAAAAGGCGGTCAGCCGTTCAGGCTCTGATAGTAATCAATCAGGATCTGCGCCACTTCAGGGCGCGAGAACTCTTTCGGCGGCGCGATGCCCTGGCCGAGCATCTCACGCACCTTGGTGCCGGACAGCAGGATGAAATCCTCCTTCGAGTGATCCGGCGCCTCACGCATCATGACGACCTTGTTCAGCTTCTTCGACCAGGCGGTGTGGTCGGCCTTGAAGATCTCGATCTCGAGCGCACCTTCCGGCACCTCGTCGAAGATGGTCTGTGCGTCGAAGGCGCCGTAATAATCACCGACACCGGCGTGGTCACGGCCGACGATGAAGTGCGTGGCGCCCATGTTCTGCCGGAAGTAGGCGTGCAGCACGGCCTCACGCGGACCGGCGTACAGCATGTCGAAACCGTAACCGGTCACCATGGCGCTGTTCGGCGGGAAGTACAGCTCCACCATCTTGCGGATGGCCGCATCGCGAACCGGCGCAGGGATATCGCCCTTCTTCAGCTTGCCCAGCAGCATGTGGATGACCAGGCCATCACAGCCGAGGCGATCCATCGCCATGTGGCACAGCTCCTCGTGCGCCAGGTGCATGGGATTGCGGGTCTGGAACGCAACGACCTTTTTCCAGCCACGTTCGGCGATCTCGTTACGGATCTCTACCGCGGTGCGGAAGGTGTCCGGGAAATCGGTGATGAAGTAGGAGAAGTTGAGCACCTGGATCGGACCGGAGATGGCGTTACGGCCCTGGCCGTTGAACGCCACAACACCCGGGTGCTCGGCATCGTCGGTACCGTAGACCTTCTGGGTCATGGTGGCCATTTGCTCGTCGGAAACGGTCTCGATGTTCTCGATGTCCATGACCGCCAGCACCGGGTTGCCTTCGACGTTCGGATCGCGCAGCGCGATGCGCTTGGCGTCGCCGATGGCATCGGCATTCTCGACCAGGCACATGACCGGCACCGGGAAGAAGGAGCCGTCGCTGAGGGTCATGCTCTCGGCAGCACCCATCGCGTCGGCCACATTCATGAAACCCTTGAGCGGGCTGAAGTAGCCGGCACCCATCATGACCGCGTTGCCGGCGGCCTGCGAGCTGATCATGATCGATGGCAGGGATTCAGCTTCGTGAGAAAGCTTGTCGTGCTCATCCGAGTCGTACACGAAGCGCGGTTGTAGCTCTTCGGAGCCAATGGGTTTGATCATGCGATCCTCCTCAATGCGGTCGGGGGGTCAATAGGGAAACTGGAAGCGTCTCTGCCAGATCACTGCAAAGCAGCGACTGCCGGAATCCGGCGCCAAACATGGAGCAGAGACGTCGCGAACATGAGTACATCGCGAAATTATCGGGCGCTAAAACTACCAAACCCTCCGGCCACCCGCGCCAAGGTTCTCTTTATGGGGACCTCGAATTATTCGAGGCCGGCTCAGGAGAGCACGGCTTGGATTTCGGCGTTGATCGCGTGCAACGCCGCAAGCGGATCGTCTGCCGCGGTGATCGGTCGTCCAACCACCAGGTAGCTGGAACCCGCGCGAATGGCGTCGCCCGGTGTCATCACCCGCGTCTGGTCATCCAGTGAAGCGCTCGCAGGCCGCACGCCCGGGGTGACCAGCAGGAAATCGTCCCCGGACGCCTCTCTCAGGCTGGCCGCCTCGCGCGGCGAACAGACCACCCCATCGAGTCCCGCGTCTTTGGCAAGTGCAGCGAGGCGCGCCACGTTCTGCTCCGGTGAACCCGGGAATCCGATCTCGTTCAGTTCCGCCTCGCTCAGGCTGGTCAGGACAGTGACGCCGATGAGCAGGGGACGATGCGCGCGTTGCGCCAGCCGCTCCACGGCGGTGTGCATCATGCGCCGCCCACCCGAGGCATGCACGTTCATCATCCAGACCCCGAGATCGGCAGCCGCATCACATGCCGCCGCAACGGTGTTGGGAATATCGTGGTACTTGAGATCGAGGAACACCTCGAAGCCACGTGCAATCACCTTTTCCACGAAGCCCGGCCCCAGGCGGGTGAACATCTCCTTACCGATCTTGAGGCGACACAGATCCCCCTGAATGCGATCGATAAGGCGCCAGGCGGCATCTTCCCGGGGATAGTCGAGGGCCACAATGACCCGGGGCTCATTCTCACTCATATTCCAAACCCAATCCTGTATGAACACTCCACCGGCTAAAGCCGGTGGTTTCAGACTACGGCTGAAAGCCGGATCGATCGGCCATACGGCCGATTGACCCCTCCCCACTTGTGGGGAGGGTTAGGGTGGGGACATGGTTTCCCCTATATTTCAGGTCCACCCCCATCCCTACCTTCCCCCTCAAGAGGGGGAAGGGGTAAATACGGAGTCCGGCTGAAGCCGGGGGATTTACGGATCCCCTATTAGTGACTTGAAAGCCGGTGTTACTACGATTCGTGCAGCGGGCGCCGTCGCTGTGTTCCCCAGGCGTGACAACTCGGACACTGCCAGTGCAGGGTCTTCGCCTCGAAGCCGCACTTGCTGCACTGGTAAGCCGCCTTGTCCCGGATCAGCCGTTGCAACTGCGTGCGAACCTGCTGCAGGACCGTGTCGTTGCGACCCTCCGGCTGGCTGCACTGCAACTCCAGCAACCGAATCAGACCCAGCAGCGAAGGGGTACGCGCGATGTAGTTGGTGAGGTAATCAATGGCGGCGGTCTCACCCTGCTGGTCGTGGTAGAGGTCAACCAGATGCAGCTCCGCCCCCTGATTGGGGTGATCCTGGGCCATCTCCTGGAGGAACTCAACGAGCTGCTCCTGCTTGCCCAGCTCGCGATACGCGACAACGATCTCATCGACCACCTCGGGCAGGTAGTCCGGATTACGCCGGATGGCGTCTTTCAAAAGGCGCAGGGCCTCCGGGGTATCCCCCGCAGCCAGCGCCATCTTGGCCAGCAGGTGATTGGCCCGAACGCACTCGCGGTGCTGCTCCAATGCCATGTGCAGGTAAGCAGAGGCCGCTTCAGGTTGGTGGTCGCGCTCCGCCTGCTGCGCCAACTCGCAGTAAAAATGGCTCCTGTCCACACCCAGGTCCTCCCCGGTGTGTCGCTCGAGTTCTTCGGCCGTCTTCAGACAGGCTTTCCAGTCCTTTTCCTGCTGATAGATCAGAAGCAGGTTGCGCAAGGCCTGAGGGAGGTGCTGGCCTTCCTGGCGCAATTCGTTGAACAGGTTTTCGGCGCGGTCGTACAGACCCGCCCTGAGATAATCCTGGCCCAGTTCGAGCAGGGCCTGGCCTCGCTGCTCGGTCGTAAGGGCCGGTCTCGCGATCAGGTTCTGGTGAATCCTTATCGCACGCTCCACTTCGCCACGGCGCCGAAACAGGTTGCCGAGCGCGAGGTGCGTCTCGACCGTATCGCTGTCCACTTCGAGCATCTCGACAAAGACATCGATCGCCTTGTCTGGCTCTTCGTTGAGGAGATAGTTGAGGCCCCTGAAATAAACCGGGTTGGCCTCGTTCGGATGCGAATCCCGGGCCCCCATACTGCGCGCGGCCGCCCACCAGCCGGAAGCCGCGGCGACGGGTAACAAGAGCCACATGAGTTCCTGCATGGCCGGGCTTTCTCAGTGGCCGTTCAGCGGAACTTTACCCAGTTCCTTCCCGGCCAGTTTGTTTTGCCGGCGCAGGTGTGCATTCTCCTGGCGCAGCCGCATGAAGTAGAAGGCACTCACGATGGCGCCCAGGACAATCCCGCCGCCCATCGCCAATAACAGAAGAAGGGAAAGCGGCAGACGGGCGATCAGGAAATACAGGTCAAGGTCGACCGGCTGATCGTTGATAATCGCGAAGGCCGCCCCGACGATGAGAAAAAGCACCACCAGTACAAACTTAACGACTTTAAACACGCGCAACTCCTCCCCGCAGTAGCGCATACATCATAGCAAGACGCGATCGAGAATTTACCCCTGTATTTGCTCGAGACTTCAGACAATCAGACAAACAGGTCCAGCACGCCGGTGCCGCTTCGCGCCACGAGCGAACTGGCCGCGCCCGCAGGCTCTCCCCCGGCTGACCCGCCTTCGCCCGGCGTCCCTGCTTGCGCCGAATCCCTACCGCCCTCATGGGAAGACCCGGCGTCCTGCTCGCGACCGGACCCGACCTCTGCCTGAACGAGATTCAAGGACTGCTCGGCCAGCATCTCGCGCAGCCGCGGAATCGCCGCCTCGATCGCATCCCTGACCAAGGCGTGATTGGAGACGAAACTCACGCTCGCCTGGTCGTGGTTGATATTGAGCCTGACCTCCAGCGGGCCGAGATTCGGCGGGGTCACTTTCAGCTCCGCCATCTGCTGGTCACCCCGCGCCATCCATACCAGGCGCTCCCCGATTGCAGCCCCCCAGGCGGGGTCTGTCACGGGTTGTGGAACCGGCATGGACAACAGCGACTGGCCGGGGATCGTGGTCAATGGCGTGACCGGAGCACCAGCGGGTGTGAGCGGAACAGGGGTTACGGCCACCGCCGCAGCCAGGTGGTTGCCTTCGAGGCGGGCCAGCATGCCGTCGAAGCCGGCCTGGCGCAGTTGCCCGGCACTCAAACCCGACGCGCTTTGCAACTTGAGCAGCAGGGACTCCTCGTCCAGGCCGGTGTCGCCTGCAAGAGCCAGGGCCTCGCCGGCGTCGAGCAGCGTGGTGATTCGCTCCCCGCCAGGCGAATCGCCCTGCCCCCCGAGCGCCTGCGTCAAAGCGGCAACAGGTGGCAGGACTCTGCCGCCGCCCGCCTCCGAAGGCGGCAAGGCGGCACCGCCCTGCAGCATGGATGCCAGGATGGCCGCGAGTTCCTCCGCGCCGGGCTCATCGCTCGCCCTCGCCTCGTCCAGCGCCTCCTGCAGTTGTTGCCGGGTTGCCTCCGAGGTTGGCCCGCCGCTCTCGGCGCTCTTGCCAACCGCATCCAACTTGGAGAACAACGCCTTTGCTCCCTGACCGAAAACCGGCATTTGCATCGTCATGCCTTCGTCCTATCCTGATATCCTCGACCCCGATTAATCCCACATACAGCACTTTACGTGCCAGTCGGAGAAGAAGCATGCAAAACGAATTCAAGGACAAGGTCATCGTCATCACCGGCGCGGCGGGCAACCTCGGTCGCGCGGTGGCGGAAAAATTCGCGCAGTTCGGAAGCAGACTGGCGCTGCTCGATCTCAAGCAGGACTCACTCGATGCGGTTGCGCAGGCCTTGCCCGAAGATGCAGAGACCAGGGCTTACCCGGTCAATCTGCTCGAGTCGAATGCGGTCAACGCGGTGATCCAGCAAGTGAAAGCGGACTTCGGCCGAATCGACGTGCTGGCGAATATCGCTGGTGGCTTCACCATGGGGCCATTGATGCAGGATACCGAAGACAAGGACTGGGATTTCATGCTCAACCTCAACGCCCGCTCGGTCTTCTACACGGCGCGCGAAGTCATCCCCAGCATGCTGGAGAACCAGAGTGGCCGCATCATCAATATATCCGCGCGGGCGGCGCTCGAGGGCAAGGGGCGCATGGGCCCTTATTGCGCCTCCAAGGCGGCGGTCAAAACGCTGACCGAATCGCTTGCGGCGGAAAACAAGTTCGACAACATCACGGTCAACTGCATTCTTCCCGGAACCATCGACACCCCACAGAACCGGGAAGCCATGCCGGATGCCGATTTCAACAACTGGGTCCCGACCTCGGCGCTCGCCGACGTGGTGGTGTTCCTGGCTTCCGACGCCGCACGTTGCGTGACCGGGGCCGCCATTCCTGTCTATGGCCGGAGCTGATGGCGCAGCAGGACAAGACCTTCCTGCTGCGATGCGCACCGGAGTTCGCACACGCGCTGGCCACGGCGCTCGAAGTCTACGCGGAGGCGGCCTACCCGCCGGATGGTTCGGAGTGCGCCCAGGTGGCGCACCAGACGCTGATGGATTCGGCGCGCGCGGTGCGCGCAGGCGCCGCGAGCGAAGGCGGCGCCCTGCTGCGGCGTCGTCAGCGCAGCCACTTCAAGGCGGCCATCAAGTGGTACTTCGGAGATGAGGGACCCGGGGACAGCGCCTACCGCGACCCCCTGCTGAGACTGATCCCCTAAAACAGCCTAACCCCTTCGGCCGAAGGGTCCGGGTCTTCAGCGCAAGTCCAGCACATCCTGCATGTCGAAAAGGCCGCGACCATGCCGGCCGAGCCAGGCGGCAGCGCGCGCCGCGCCGTTGGCAAAGGTCATGCGACTGGAGGCCTTGTGCGTTATTTCGACGCGCTCGCCCTCGGTAGCGAACCACACGCTATGCTCACCGACCACGTCGCCCGCGCGGATCGTCTCGAAGCCGATGGTTTTCGGATCGCGCGCGCCCGTTTGCCCCTCGCGGCCGTACACCGCGACCTCGCCCAGATCGCGGTCGAGCGTCTCGGCGATCACCTCGCCCATGCGCAAGGCCGTGCCGGAGGGCGCATCCACCTTGTGACGATGATGTGCCTCGATGATCTCGATATCGGAGCCCTCGCCCATGACCCTGGCGGCAAGCTCCAGAAGCTTGAAACAGAGATTCACGCCGACGCTCATATTGGGTGCGAACACGATGCCAATGTCCTCTGCCGCATCCTGTATCCGCAGCTTCTGATCGTCACTCAGCCCGGTGGTGCCGATCACCATCCTCTTGCCATGCTCGCGACAAATATCGAGGTGTAGCATGGTCGCCGCGGGACCGGTGAAATCGATGACCACATCGAACTCGTCCAGGACCTTGGTCAGGCTGTGTGAGATCGCAACACCCAACTTGCCGACCCCCGCCATTTCGCCGGCGTCCATGCCGACCCAGGTGCCGTCCGGCCGCTCGGTCGCGGCGGTAAGCTCCAGATCTTCGTGTTGAGTGACCGCCTGAATAAGGTTGCGGCCCATGCGCCCCGCGGCGCCGACTATGGCTACTCGCATATCATTATTTCTCTCTGCTGAAAGCGGAATTGTTATTCACCGCGAAGGACACAAAGATCGCAAAGGAGTAGTTGGGAAATTCGGGCCAAAGCGGTTGCCCTCTCCAGTGGACGACCCATGCCCTCAGAGCCTCCCAGGGTTGAAGCCAATAGCGCTTCGTGCCTTTCGTGTTCTTCGTGTTCTTCGTGGTTAACCGGTCTTCACAAGCCAACGTCCTTGAAGAACCCCTTGACCTTGTCCACCCAGCCGTGGGAGTGCGGACTGTGTTTGCTCCCGCCCCCGGCGAGCGAGCGGTCGAGTTCCTCGATCAGGCGGCGCTGCTCGGCATTCAGCTTTACCGGGGTCTCAACCACCACCCGGCAGAGCAGGTCGCCCTCGGGACCCCCACGAACCGGCTTGACGCCCTTGCCACGCAGGCGGAACACCTTGCCCGTCTGGGTGCCCTCCGGAATCTTGAGGCTGACCTTGCCGTCCAGCGTGGGCACCTCGGTCTCGCCACCGAGTGCCGCGGTCGTGAAGGAGATCGGCATCTCGCAGTACAGGTCGGCATCGTCGCGGGTGAAGATCGGGTGCTCCCGAACCACCACCTGGACATACAGATCGCCCGGCGGCCCGCCATTCTGACCTGCCTCCCCCTCGCCACCGAGGCGAATCCGATCGCCGGTATCGACCCCGGGCGGGACCTTGACCGAGAGTGTCTTGGTCTCCTGCACCCGACCCTGGCCATGACAGGCGGAACAAGGATCCTCAATGACGGTTCCCTTGCCCTGGCAGGTCGGGCAGGTCTGCTGCACCGAGAAAAAACCCTGCTGCATGCGCACCTGGCCGGCTCCATGACAGGTACCGCAGGGCTTCGGACTACTGCCCTTCTTCGCGCCCGAGCCGCCGCATGTCTCACAGTTGACCCAGGTCGGCACCTTGATCTTGACCGTGGTGCCGGCGACCGCATCCTCGAGGCTGAGTTCCAGGTTGTAGCGCAGGTCGGCGCCCCGGTAGGCCTGCTGGCGCCCGCCGCGGCCACGAGCACCTCCGCCGCCACCGAATATGTCCCCGAACACGTCCCCGAAAATATCACTGAAATTCGCGCCGCCACCGCCGCCGAAGCCGGCGCCGCCGCCCATGCCACCGTCCACGCCGGCGTGACCAAACTGGTCGTAGGCGGCGCGTTTCTGGGCATCGGAAAGCACCTCGTAGGCCAGTTTCGCCTCCTTGAAACTGACCTCCGCCACGGCCGCCTCGTCGCCGGTGTTGCGGTCCGGGTGATATTTCATGGCGAGGCGGCGGTAGGCCTTCTTGATCTCGGCCTCACTGGCGTTCTTCTGTACGCCGAGGACTTCGTAGTAATCGCGTTTAGACATGTTATGGCTCGATAAATAATTAACCGCCAAGGACGCGAAGGGCGCGAAGAGACTGTTGTCCCGCGCCCTTTAGAACTTGACGGTTCAGGAGGCCTGTTCGGCCTCCTTCTTTCTGATGCGGCTCGCACCACTCAGGGCGCATTGCGAAGTATACCTTCGCGCCCTTTGCGCCCTTCGCGGTTCAAGCACTTACTTGTCGTCCTTGACCTCTTCGAACTCGGCATCGACGACGTCGTCGCCACCCTTGTCCTGTCCGCCACCGGCACCAGCCTCCGCGGCGCCGGCACCTGCTGCAGCGCCGGCGGCTGCAGCAGCTGCCTCTGCACCACCCTGCTGCGCATACAGGCGCTCGGCCATCTTACCGGAGGCCTCGGTCAGGGCCTTGGTCTTGGCCTCGATGGCCTCCTTGTCGCTGCCCTTCATGGCTTCTTCCAGCTCGCCGATGGCGTTTTCGATGGCCTCTTTTTCGCCGGCCTCGAGCTTGTCCTCACCCAGCTCTTCCATCGACTTGCGGGTCGCATGGATCATGGTGTCGGCCAGGTTACGCACGTTCACCAGCTCGTGGAACTTCTTGTCCTCTTCCGCGTGCACCTCGGCATCCTTGACCATCTTGTCGATCTCGTCATCCGACAGGCCGGAGGATGCAGTGATGCGAATCGACTGCTCCTTGCCGGTCGCCTTGTCCTTGGCAGACACATGCAGGATCCCGTTGGCATCGATGTCGAAGCTGACCTCGATCTGCGGCAGGCCGCGCGGCGCGGGCGGGATGTCCGCCAGATCGAAGCGTCCCAGCGACTTGTTCGCGCCGGCCTGCTCGCGCTCGCCCTGGAGCACGTGCACGGTAACCGCGGTCTGGTTGTCGTCCGCGGTGGAGAACACCTGTGACGCCTGGGTCGGAATGGTGGTGTTCTTCTCGATCAGCTTGGTCATGACACCGCCCATGGTTTCGATGCCCAGGCTCAGCGGGGTGACATCGAGCAGCAGCACGTCCTTGACTTCGCCACCGAGTACGCCACCCTGGATAGCAGCACCCATGGCCACTGCCTCATCGGGATTGACGTCCTTGCGCGGCGCCTTGCCGAAGAAGCCCTCGACCACCTCCTGCACCTTGGGCATGCGGGTCTGGCCACCAACCAGGATGACGTCGTCGATTTCAGACGCGGATACGCCGGCATCGCTGAGCGCGGTCTTGCACGGCTCCAGGGTGCGCTGCACCAGTTCGTCCACCAGCGACTCGAGCTTGGCACGGGTCAGCTTGATGTTCATGTGCTTGGGACCGGACGCATCGGCGGTGATGTACGGCAGGTTGATGTCCGTCTGCTGACTGTTGGACAGCTCGATCTTGGCCTTCTCGGCCGCCTCTTTGAGACGCTGCAGGGCGAGTGGATCTTTCTTCAGATCGACGCCCTGGTCCTTTTTGAATTCCGAAACCAGGAAGTCGATGATCCGCATGTCGAAGTCTTCCCCGCCGAGGAAGGTATCGCCATTGGTCGAGAGCACCTCAAACTGGTGCTCGCCGTCGACTTCCGCCACCTCGATGATGGAGACGTCGAAGGTGCCGCCTCCGAGATCGAACACGGCCAGCTTCCGGTCACCCTTTGCCTTGTCCAGGCCGTAGGCCAGAGCCGCTGCAGTTGGCTCGTTGATGATGCGTTTGACTTCCAGACCTGCAATGCGGCCGGCATCCTTGGTCGCCTGGCGCTGCGAGTCGTTGAAATAAGCCGGTACGGTGATGACCGCCTCGGTCACCGTCTCGCCCAGGTAGTCCTCGGCGGTCTTCCTCATCTTCTGCAGCACCTTGGCCGAAATCTCCGGAGGCGCCATTTTCTTGCCGTTGACCTCGACCCAGGCGTCACCGTTGTCCGCCTTGACGATATCGTACGGCACCATATCGATGTCCTTGTCCACCACCTTGTCGCCGAAGCGGCGGCCGATCAGGCGCTTGATGGCGAACAGGGTGTTCTTCGGATTGGTCACCGCCTGACGCTTGGCGCTCTGCCCGACCAGCACCTCGCCGTCGCCGGTGTATGCCACGATCGACGGTGTGGTGCGATCGCCTTCGCTGTTCTCGATGACCTTGGCCTTGTCGCCTTCCATCACTGCCACGCAGGAGTTCGTGGTGCCGAGGTCGATACCGATGATCTTGCCCATAGGGTTCTCCGTAATCAGTCGTAAACTGTTAAAACTGTGTGTTAGGTGGGGTTGCCGCCCGACGTTTCAAGCGGTTTCACCCGGATTCATGCACTTTCGTCGATGCTCGGCGGCGTACCGGCCTGCGAGACCATCACCATTGCCGGGCGCACCAGGCGATCGTTGAGGGTGTAGCCCTTCTGGATCACCGTGGTCACGGTATTCGGCGGGAGGTCGTCGCGCGGCTGCATGGATACCGCCTGATGCTGTTCAGGATTGAAGGGTTCGCCTTCCGGGCTGAGCTGCTGCACGCCGAACTTGCCCATCACATCGGTGAGCATCTTCAGGGTGAGTTGGGTGCCCTCACGCAGCCTGGCCACGTCGGCCGACTCGTCCTGCGCGGCGGCATTGCCCAGTTCGAGGCTGTCCCACACGCCGAGGAGTTCACCGACGAAACGATCCAGGGCGAACTTGTGGGTCTTTTCAATTTCCTGGGTATGCCGCCGTTTGAGATTCTCCATCTCGGCGTGCGCACGCATGAGCTGCCCGTAGTGTTCTTCCGCCTTTTCACGGGCCGCCTCCAGAAGGGCCTGCAGTTCGTCGGCGGACTTTTCGGCCTCGGCGTTGTCCTGTTCCGCCTCGGCCACCTCTTCGACGAAGGAATCGATCGTTTCCTCCGAGGTCGAGACCGCGTCCGGGTCGACGCCCTTATTCATATCGCTCATTAAAAACCCCGCATAAGCTTCTGTTTTCTGGATAATTTGAGCCGCCGCGCGGACGCATGACGGCGCTTTCTGGGGGAGGAGATGGGGGCGCTCAGGCGGTTTTCAAGGCCGCGCCGAGCAATTGCGCCGTGACATCCACGATCGGGATCACCTTGTCGTAAGCCATGCGGGTGGGGCCAATCACGCCCAGCACCCCGACCACCTGTTCGTCCAGCTTGTAGGGGGCCGTGATCACACTGCAGTCGCGCAGGGTGTTATAGCCGGACTCCTCGCCGATGAAGATCTGCACGCCGTCGGCCTCCAGGCAACGATCGAGCAGGTGCAGTATCTCCTGCTTCTCGGTAAACGCCTGGAACAGGTCGCGCAGCCGGTCCATCTGCGCCAGCTCGTCGAAGTCCATGAGGTTGGTCTGGCCCGAAACGACCATATCCGGCGCGTCCTCATCCCCGGAAAAGGCCTCCTGGGCCATGCGCAAGGCCTCCGCCATGAGCATGTCGACCTGCGCCCGGGTGGACTGCATCTCGTCGAACACCTCATGCCGCGCGTGCTCGAGATCGTGCCCGGCGTAGTGGTGGGTGATGTAGTTGCTCAGCTGCTCCAGCTCACTGCGTTCGAAGGTACGCGAGGTTTCGATGATGCGATTGAATATCTCCCCTGCCGAGGTGACGATCACGGCCAGCACGCGAGTGCCCGAGAGCGGCACGAACTCGATCTGGCGCACCTTCTCCTTGTTCCGCTGCGGCACCATGACCACACCCGCGAGGCGGGTCATGTTGGACAACAACTGCGAGGCGGACTCCATGATGTGGCTGCCCGGACGCGCTGCCGGCAACTGTCCCTGCAGCCGGCCCAGCACCTCGGCATTCAGCGGCTGCAGCGAAATCAGCGAATCCACAAACACCCGGTAACCGGCGGCGGTCGGTATGCGCCCTGCCGAGGTGTGCGGGGACACGACCAGGCCGAGGTCCTCGAGATCGGACATCACGTTGCGGATCGTGGCCGGGCTGAGATCCAGGCCCGAATCCCGGGCCAGGGTGCGCGAGCCGATGGGTTGACCCTCGCGGATATAGCGCTCGATCAGCACTTTCAGAAAGTGCTGCGCCCGCTCGCTCATTTTTTCCGGGTTCGCCTGGGTCAACTGGGAATTCCTCGTTCGCCATTGTCGTGCGAGGCCGTTCGCACTGCCGGGGTTGTTCGCACAATCAAATGATTATGTGGAGGCAACTTTTTGAGTGTCAAGGCGCGTCCGGGCCGCTTTTCTCGCCTCCCGCGACATGCTAGCGTTCCCGCTTCATCAAGGACCTCTGCCGTGAGCACCCGCACAAGCTTCAAGCACATCGCGCTGATCTCGAAACCGGACGCGACGCCGCAACTCCTGGATACCCTGGCGAGCGCGCTCCGCTTCCTGGAAAAACGTGGCGCGGCGGTCAGCCTGAGCGAAAACTCCGCTGACCTGCTGAACCGACCCGACGGTCTGCCGGTCGCTTCCCTGGGGCAGCGATGCGACCTCGCTATCGTGATCGGCGGTGATGGCACCCTGCTGCACTCGGCGCGCGAGCTCGTCGATTCGGGAATCCCCCTCCTGGGGATCAACCTCGGTCGCCTCGGATTTCTCGTGGATATATCACCGGACCTGATGTGCGACATGCTCGAGGCCGTCTTCAACGGTGACTACGAACAGGAGGAACGGATGCTGTTGCGTTGCTCCATCGAGGGGCAGCAGGACCAACTCGCGCTGAACGACGTGGTGCTACACAAGTGGAACATCGCGCGCATGATCGAGTACGAGACCTGGGTCAATAATGGCTTCCTCGGCGCACAACGCTCGGACGGGCTTATCGTGTCGACACCCACCGGCTCGACCGCCTACGCGCTGTCCGGCGGCGGCCCCCTGCTCAGCCCCGGCCTGGATGCCCTGGCGCTGGTCCCGATCTGTCCGCATACGCTCAGCAACCGGCCCATCGTCGTGAGTGGGAGCAGCCGGATCACCATCCGGATCAGCGGCAGGACCGACCCCGATCACGTGCGCGTGACCTGCGACGGGCAGGCCAGCCTGCAGGCCCCGCCCGGCGTCGACATCGTCGTGCGGCGGCATGACACCGCGCTGCGCCTGCTGCACCCGGCGGGCCACGACCACTACCAGATCCTGCGCACCAAGCTGGGTTGGGGGGAGTCCCCACCCTGATGTTGACCCAGCTCGCGATCAGGGACCTGGTCATCGTGCACGACCTGGAGCTCGAATTCGGCGCCGGGATGAGCGCGCTCACCGGTGAGACCGGGGCGGGCAAATCCATCCTGATCGACGCCCTTGGGCTGACGCTCGGCGACAAGGGCTCCGCCGGCATGATCCGCCGCGGGCGCGAGCGGGCCGAGGTCAGCAGCGGCTTCGATCTGAGCGACTGCCCGCGCGCAGCGGCGTGGCTGGAAGCGCATGACCTCGCCGATGACGGGCTATGCCTGCTGCGGCGTGTTCTGGTGCGGGAAGGACGCTCCAGGGCCTACATCAACGGCTCCCCAGCACCGATGTCGGCGCTGCGCGAACTGGGCGCCCTGCTGCTCGACATCCACGGTCAGCACGCGCACCACTCGCTGCTCAAAAGCGTCGCACAGCGACGTCTGCTGGACACCTTCGGGGGCTTGCAGGCAGGGCTCGCCGAAGTCGGTCGTGATTTCCAGGCACTCCAGCAGGCCCGCCAGGAACTGGCGGAACTTCAGCGCGCCGCGCAGGACAGGGCCAATCGGCTGGACTACCTGGCGTTTCAGATTGCGGAGCTGGAACCGCTGGTCGACATCGCCCGGGATCTGCAAAGCCTCGAGGCCGAGCACGCCCGCCTGACCCACGCGGACCGGCTGCAATCCGAAAGCGGCGAGATCCTGGCGCAACTCAGCGAGGACGAGCATGATCTCACCGGCCAGCTGGCCAGGCTGGCGCGACAGCTCGGTGAGCTCGCAAGCCTGGATGGCGAGCTGCAGGAGTCTGCAAAAATGCTCGATTCCGCCTCGATCCAACTCGAGGAAGCGAGCCAGGAGTTGCGCCACTACCGCGACGGACTCGAGCTGGACCCGCAGCAACTGCAAAAAATAGACGACGCACTGGCGGCACTGCATGACCAGGCGCGCAAGCATCGTACTGGGATCGAGCAGCTGCCGGACCTGCACCAGCGCTTTCAGGACGAACTCGAGACGCTCACCCAGGCGGAGCAGAATCTGGCCGCCCTCGAGCAACGGATCGCATCCTGCCAACAGGCCTATGCCGAGTCCTCCGGCAAGCTGAGCAAGGCGCGCATCCAGGCCGCTAAAAAACTTTCGAAAATGGTCAGCGCCAGCATGCAGGACCTGAGCATGCCGGGCGGGCAATTCCAGGTCGCGGTGCAAGCGGACCCGCAACAGGAGAACCGATTCGGCATCGATCGGGTGGCTTTCATGGTCTCACCCAACCCGGGACAGGGACTCGCCCCCCTGGGCGAGACCGCCTCGGGCGGTGAGTTGTCGCGCATCTCGCTGGCGATCCAGGTCGCGACCGCCGGTTGCGGGGAGATTCCCACCCTGATCTTCGACGAGGTCGACGTCGGCATCGGCGGCGCCGTCGCGGAGATCGTCGGCCGCCTGTTGCATCGCCTCGGCGAGGACCGCCAGGTCCTGTGCGTCACCCACCTGCCACAGGTGGCGGCGCAGGCGCACCATCATTTCCAGGTGCGTAAGCAGACGCGCGCCAAGTCGACCCAGACCTCCATCCTGCCACTGGATCTGGAAAAACGGGTGAGCGAAATAGCGCGCATGCTGGGCGGGGTCAGGATAACCGAGCAGACGCTGGCGCATGCGCGCGAGATGCTGCGGCAGGAGTGATGTGCAGGCAATCCGCGCGGTTGGATAGCAACAGGCGGATCAGTCGCTCAGATTCGGGCAATCCTTTTTGACGCAGTTGCCGTAGATGATCAGCGAGTGATCCTCGATTTCGAAGCCATGCCGCTTGGCAATCTCGCGTTGCTGGCACTCGATGGTTTCATCCAGGAATTCCTCCACCTTGCCGCATTGGCGACACACGATGTGGTCGTGGTGCCCACCGTGGTGGAGTTCGAAGATCGCCTGCCCGCTCTCGAAGTGGTGGCGTTCCACCAGCCCGGCATCGACGAACTGGGTCAGGACCCGGTAGACGGTCGCCAGTCCGATCTCCTCGTTGCGTTCCAGGAGCGCCTTGTACACGTCCTCGGCGGTCATGTGGTGCACATCGCCCTGCTCCAGGACCTGCAGGATTTTCACCCTGGGCAGAGTCACTTTCAAACCGGCCTTCCTGATATCGATGTCTTCCACTGCGCACTCCGAAACGAATCCCGAACATGTATTCCGGACGGGGATTCGCTATGATCCTTCGCCAGATCTGTTTGTTTCTAATGATAACCAAATACGCATGCATAGACTTCTCATTCCAGCCTTTTTCCTGTGCGGCACAATGACACTCGGCGGCTGCAGTCTGTTCAGTGAAGAGCGCCAGGCCAACTCACGCGACGACCTCTACCAGCCCACCCTGCTGGACAGGCTGCCGCTGATCTACCGGCCGACCATTCAACAGGGCAATGTCGTCACCCAGGAACAGGTGAACCAGCTAGAGCCGGGCATGTCACGGCGCCAAGTGCAGTTCATCCTGGGATCGCCGACACTTCAGGATGCCTTCCATGCCGACCGCTGGGACTACCCGTTCACCAAGGGCGTCGGCAGCAAGCCCAGCGAGTTCCGCTACTTCACGGTCTTTTTCGAGGACGACCGCCTGGTGAGGATGAGCGGGGATCTCCACCCCCAGCCGCTCGCCGAGCGCAAGCCGGTGGAGAAACCGTCGGTGGTCAAGGTGCCGGACTGGACACCGGAATCGAAATCGCTGATCGGCCGGCTGTTCGACGCGGTCGACTTTTCCGATTGAGCACGCAGCGCGATGGACTCAGTCGCTGGCGTCCTCTGAGTCCGCGTTCAACTGACGAGCGCCCTTCTTCATGACCTTGCCCTCCGCGGCGCGCTTTTTGCGGGCCTCTTTCGGATCCGCGATCAGCGGGCGGTAAATTTCGACCCGGTCACCCGCCTGCAACTCCGTTTCCTCGCGTGTGAGCTTTCCCCAGATCCCGAGCTTGGCTTCCCCCAAGTCGATCTCGGGAAAGATATCGGTTATGCCGGAACGGGTAATCGCCTCCCCGACCCGGGCCCCCTTCGGGACCTGCAGAGAAACGATCCGCTGTTCGCCCGGGCGCGCGTAGGCAACCTCGACGGAAATGGCATCATCGGCCATAGACTTCTCTCGCTCTTTTGCAGAAGGAATCCACCAGGGTATTGGCGATCTGTTGGAACACCTTGCCGAAGGCCGCGTTGATCAAATGGCCGGAAAACTCGAAGTCCATATCCAGCACCACCTTGCAGGCATCCTCGCGCAGGGCAATGAAGCGCCACTCCCCATGCAGCGATTTGAAGGGGCCCTCGATCAGCGAAATCGACATCCTGCCCGGCGCCTCGTAAACATTGCAGGTGGAGAAATGCTGGCGAATACCCATACGGCTCACCTCGATGCGGCCGCATATCTGGTGGCCATCATCGGATATCAGGCTGGCGCCACTGCACCAGGGCAGGAACTCAGGGTAACGCACCACATCCTTGACCAGGTCGAACATCTGCTGATCGGAAAAGGGCACCAGCGCGGATTTCTCGACGACCGGCACTAGAGCACCCCGATCGCGTTGAGGAAGATGAGCACGATACCGGTGGGTGCGATGTATCGGATAGTGAAGTACCAGGCGCGGAACAGGGTGGGACTGCGCAGCGCAAGCTCGGACTCGGGCAAACGGTGCCCCACGGCCCAACCAGTGAACAGCGCGATGGCCAGGCCGCCGAGTGGCAACATGATATTCGCGGTCAGGTAGTCCTTGATGTCGAACAGGGTCTTGCCGAAGACCTGGTATTCCTCGCCGGACCACACATTGAACGACAGCGCCGAGCCGACGCCGAGCAGCCAGGCCAGGCCACCAATAATGGCGGCCGCCTTGGGGCGTGAGAGGCGTTCGTCTTCGGTCAACCAGGCAACCGCCGGCTCCACCAGGGAGATCGAGGACGACCACGCGGCGAACACCAGCAGCAGGAAGAAAAGCGTGCCGAACACCTGCCCACCGGGCATGGCGCCGAAGGCGATCGGCAGGCTGACGAATACCAGCCCCGGGCCTGCGCCGGGCTCCAGGCCGTTGGCAAACACCAGCGGGAAGATCGCCAGGCCCGCCATCAGCGCGATCAACGTGTCCGCCAGGGCGATCATCACAGTCGAACTCCCGATCGAGGCATCGTGCGGCATATAGGAGCCGTAGGCCATGATCGCCCCCATGCCGAGGCTGAGCGTGAAGAACGCATGTCCCATGGCTACCAGCACCGGTTCCGCGGTGAAGGTACAGACACCGGCCTCGTCGCAGACGGTGAACACCCGGTCAAAGTTCACATCGAACAGAAAGTGCAGTCCGCGGGCAAAATCACCGGCCGCCATCGCATAGCCCACCAACACCGCCAGCAGCACGAACAACAGCGGCATCAGCCAGGTGATCAGGCGCTCCAACCCGGAACGGACCCCCTTGGCCACCACCAGCGTGGTCATGATGATGAACAGGCTGTGCCAGAACAGCAGCCGCCCCGGCGAATCGGTGAGGTCCCCGAACAGCGCCCCGGCCCCCTCACCATCGAGTCCATTGAAAGACCCGACGGCCCCTTCGATCACATAGGCGAAGGCCCACCCGGCCACCACGCTATAGAAGGAGAGGATCAAAAAGCCGGTCAGCACCCCGCCCCACCCAACCAAACGCCAGGCGGGCGAGGTTTTTTCGGCGCGCGCCAGTTCGCGCATGGTATTGATCGGACTGCGCCGCCCGCGCCGTCCAAGCAGGATCTCGGCCATCATCACCGGCATGCCGATCAGCAGGATGCAGACCAGGTAGACCAGGACAAAGGCGCCGCCCCCGTACTCGCCGGTGATATAGGGAAACTTCCAGATATTACCCAGGCCGACGGCAGAGCCAATTGCCGCGAGCATGAAGGCCATCCGGGTGGACCACTGGTTGTGGATGACGCTGTTTACGCTCAATGCCATAGCCTCGAAACTCCGGACTGTCGCGGACACTGTCCGCCAAAAAAACCTATTTTCCGTGAAGGCTCCGGCCGGAACAAGTTGGCAAGCACCGGAGGGAACCCAAGCCCATGGTAAAATCCCGCGATGGCAAAGAAAGCAAAAAATCAGAAGAAGGACAGCGGCTCCACCATCGCGCTGAACAAGAAGGCACGCCACGACTATGCCATCAACGAAACCCTGGAGGCCGGGGTCGCACTGCTTGGCTGGGAGGTCAAGAGCCTGCGCGACAAGCGGGTCAACATCACCGACACCTACGTCATGATCCAGAAGGGCGAGGCCTACCTGGTGGGCGCCAACATCACCCCGCTGATGACCGCCTCGACCCACATCACGCCGGAACCCACGCGTGCGCGCAAACTGCTGCTGCACCGTCTCGAGCTGGATAAGCTGATCGGCCAGGTCGAACGCAAGGGCTTCACCCTAGTGCCGATGAAGCTGTACTGGAAAAAGGGTCGCGCCAAGCTCGAGATCGGTATCGGCAAGGGCAAGAAACTGCACGACAAGCGCGCCGACCTGAAGGAGCGCGATTGGCAGCGCGACAAGGAACGGCTGTTTAAACGCGGCTGATCAGCACCCTTCCGGCTTGGATAGCCCGCAAGGATGCGCGCCTGTTTCGATCAGCGCACATCTTGCGCTGGCTGCCGTAAAGCAGGACCAGGGAACTTTGCGAGTCTGAGTGAGCCTAATGCATAGTTCGCTGATATAATCAGCACTCGACTTCCTCTTCCGCCTGCGGGCAACCGGGGAGGCCGAGCGGTCAGGGAAGGCCGAAACCCGACGGCTGACACAGCCGACAATCTTGGGGGCGACACGGCATTCGACGTGGATTGCAAAACCTGAGGTGCATGCCGAGGAACAGCGTACCTCGTAAATCCAGCTGTACAACTATAGTTGCCAACGACGACAACTACGCTCTCGCCGCTTAATAACCGGTAGATTGCCGTCTGACTGGAGCCGTGCTTGTGCGTCCAGCGACCCTCGGGTCACTTCAGGCGTCATACCTCACAAGATCGCGATGATGCTCGTCCGGGGCGGATTCGTTAAAACCTAAACCGGAACCGCCGTCATGTATGCCCTGTCTGTCGGGCGGCCTGGCGGTTAAAAAAAATCGACAGTCTAAGCATGTAGAGCCGATGGCGGAGGATCCGCGGACGCGGGTTCAACTCCCGCCGCCTCCACCAATACGACTTCCAAAGCCGTCCTAGGACGGCTTTTTTTATTGCCTTAAAACAGCTAGTTAAATGATTTTTCTGTCCTATCTCGTCCAATGCCGCTCATTGACATCCGGGGGCAACAGGGGGCAATCTTGGGGGCAACAGCGATACCGCACGAGGGAGCTGCCCCCAAATGCCCCTGACCAACACTGCCGTAAAGAACGCCAAGCCCCGTGAGAAGCCCTACAAACTTTTTGACGGCGGCGGCCTGTATCTTGAGGTCAGGCCGAATGGCAGCAGGTGGTGGCGACTGAAGTACCGGATCGACGGCAAGGAAAAACGGGTTTCCTTGGGGGTGTACCCGGATGTGGGCCTTAAAAAGGCCCGTACCCGCCGGGATGATGCCCGAGCGCTGTTGGCTGATGGCATCGATCCCAGTGAACATCGGAAGGCAGACAAGGCCACCAGCGCGGAACAGACCACGAACAGCTTCGAGGCGATCGGCCGCGAGTGGTTCGCAAAGTACCGCCCCAGTTGGTCGAAAAAACACGCTGATCGGATCCTAAGCAGCCTGCAACGCGACGTATTTCCCTGGCTGGGCAAGAAGCCCATAACGAAAATCAGCCCCCCGGAACTGCTTCAGACCGTCCGTCGCATCGAGGAACGCGGCGCACTGGAGACCGCACACCGCACCCTGGCAAACTGCGGCCAGATCTTCCGTTACGCGGTGGCCACCGGCCGCGCAGAGCGGGACATTTCGGCCGACCTGAAAGGCGCGTTGCCCCCGTTTCGGAACAAAAAACACCTGGCAGCGATTACGGATCCGAAAAAGGTCGGCAAACTGCTAAGGCTATTTGACTCGTATGAAGGCACCCTGCCGGTACGATGCGCGCTACGCCTCGCGCCGCTCGTGTTCGTTCGGCCCGGCGAGCTGCGTCACGCCCAGTGGGAAGATGTCGACCTAGAGCATGCCGAGTGGCGCTACCTGGTTACGAAAACCCAGACGCAGCATATCGTCCCCCTCGCCCGCCAAGCCGTCGAGATTCTGGAGGAACTAAAACCGCTGACCGGCAAAGGTCGGTACGTCTTCCCCAGCGCCCGCAACCCGCGCGGCAATCGACCCATGAGCGACAATGCCATCCTCGCGGCGATGCGCAGCATGGGGATCGACAAGGAAGAAATGAGCGGGCATGGATTCCGCGCGATGGCGCGAACCATCCTGGACGAGGTGCTGGGATTCCGGCCCGACTTCATTGAACACCAGCTCGCTCATGCCGTGCGCGATCCAAACGGGCGAGCCTACAACCGGACTGCCCATTTACCGGACAGGAAAAAGATGATGCAGGACTGGGCGGACTACCTCAACAAGCTCAAAGCAGGAGCAGAGGTTAACCCTATAGATCGAAGTGCCTGACCGAGGGCACAGAGGCATTCCACCACTAATTCACACACATCTGAAAAAACGCTTCAAATTGCTCTTGATATCGGCGTGGTACTTACTGACGTAGTTGGCGTCCAACTCGGATATCAGAGTATCTAAACTGTCTGAAATCGCGTCCACAAACTGATCACCGGGATCTCTTTGGACGAAGTCAGTTGGATCAGCGTTGCTTAAGGTAATAGCCCGCCGAATGTCTGTTATCAATACAGCCTCTTTGCTTTCCAGGAGGCGCAGCAAACTGACCCGTGGCCAAATACGATCAACATCCCTGCGGATACCGCGGATCAAATGATGATCGTATGTTTCAGCTGTATGGAACGCTATCGCGCGTTCTTCAAGTGATCGTAAGTCACTGACAATTTGATCTAACGCCTCTCTGCGCTCTTTTCGAGTCTCAATTGAACGATGCTGAAAATTTAAAATGGCCCAGCCCGCCACCACGAGCAGCCAAGTGACCGAATCCGTCCAGTCATAGGTACTTGCTTCTTGCAACTCTACTCCTCTGCACTGGACTTAATGTAGTCTTCGATCTCTTGCTTAAGACTGGGATCCACCGAGACAATCTCAATCTTGGACAGGACCTCCTTGGCAGTGAACCCCTTCCGGACAAGCCCACCAAAAGCCTCTTCCAAAAAGGATGAGCCATATCCTCTGGCCCCGTCCAAAATTACCCTCACCGACTCACCGGCAGCCAGAGACGGTTCCAGGTACTTATCCCTAAATACTTCACCGCTATAGGGGCCATCTACGCGGTATCTGCCGGCCGGGTATCGAGTGAAGTCTTTGGCTATCTCAACGGTCTTCATGATGTAGTCTCAGGTGCCTCTAAGGGTAATGACCATGAAATCATCGTGCCCATAATCGAATCCTTAAAATCCCAAACCCTAGGTTCACTACCTTGGCGGTAAGAATAGCATCCCTTGTTGCTGTGAATAATCAGTTTTGCGTCAGAAACACCACTCAGCGTGCGTGCAATTTGACCCAGCCCTTTTCCACGGTGCGTTAGCTTCGTTCTAGTCAAACTGTCTTCAATTGCCACCTTAATGTACTCACAGTCCTTAATTTCACTTCTTAGTTTCAGAATTCGAGCGACAAGACTCGGCTTTACCTTGGGAAGGGAACGCGAAATTCCAATACCGAGATCGCAAAATACAATGTACAAGTAGCCACCTTTGCTCTGAGAAAACATCCACCAGCCCTCATCCGGACCCCTTAGTTTCAGTGAATCTCCTCTCGGCTCAATGTACGCATGTTGAGAGGTATTCGTCATAGCCTCACTCAGACCTACATATAGGCCCGTTAACATCGCTTCAGCCACATAACCCTCATAATTACCCAGCACAGGCTCATATTTGGAGCCATCTGTGTTGGAACCATTAGCAGTACGCCAATGAACAACGTCTGGCAGATTAGGTGAGATGTTGCCCCGATAATCGACTAGAGAAAGGATATCAGTTTGCTTTAGCACCTGTTTGATCCGCTCGTTATGCGGCAACTTGCATTGAATCTTCTGGCTCGGGATCTTGTTTTTTACCAAGCGACAAAGCTCCGCACGAAAAAGCAACGTTCCATCAGCAATCATTTTCCGTGTCGAGGAAAAATCGATCAACATATTCGATCTATTCCCATGCGCTTCCTTTAACTTATTTATAAACCGAACAACATCTGATCGCTGATCACGATCCAGTAAACTAAACACCTCCGGCGCTCTTATTCTTAATAGCTCAGGCGTATTCAGTAGAGACGCATTATCCTTCTTTATCTGTTTCCTTCGCGCCTCTCGCCTAGCACGGATAAACAACATACGAACGAGTCGCTGTTTTTGTTTCCCTGTTAACTTTTTCATATCCTTGAATTATCCAAATCTCTCATCCGCTCAGAATAGTGATTATCGATTGCGTCCCCCAACAGCTATAGCTACCTACAGTTCGCTCCGCTGTTGATATTATCAGTCCTTCTTGGAACCCCCATTATTATCCTTCGCCGGCCGCCCGGAATTCTTCATATGCCCTATCCCAATCGACGCTGGGGAATGCCTCTTTGACCGATTGCAGGAAATCCTCGCGATTCAGGGTCTCAAAGGTCACATCCTTGTATCGCTCCTCCAGGCACATGACCTGAATCAGGGAGTCGGCACTGGGAAAAACCCGTTCCAACTCCGCATTCAGCCATTGGCGTGCCCCGTTTTCAGTGGCCTTACCAGCTAGTGATTGCCCCAGCAAAGCATCCGGCGGGGTTTCCATCACCCGAGGCAGGTAGTAATCGACCATGGTCTGCCTGGACTCGTCCAGATGCTTCTGGAGTTCTGCGCCGACCTGCTGTTGATGTTCTTGGAGCTTCTTGCGAAACGCCTCAAGCCGCTCGGCTAGGATCGGCTTGGCCGATTTCAACACCACCCGCCCATGATCCTTGCCCAGCGACGGTGTGAAATTCTTGCGGATCTCATCAAGGGCATGTTGCAACGGCTTTGACGAGAGCTTCTCGCCCTTCGCGATCAGGCTGAAGGTAGTGCGCAGACGCCCTTCCAGATCTTTGCTGCGGCCAAGCTTCTGAATACTGGCCGGTATAGCCAACCGATACCGCTGAATCGCGGCTCCGGTCAGGCTCAGTTCCACATATTGCAGATACGGCTCAAATACGCGCACCTGTCGGGCCAGGTCGAATCTGACCGGCGGGGCTTCTTTCAGGTTTTCATCCACCCGCCTGAACTGTGTTTCGTCAACCTGGAAACCTCCCACCTCTATAGGCAGATTGGCGATATGCGCCTTCTCTGCTGGATCGGTGGTGCGGGCAATGGCAATAGCCTTGGCTGCCGGCGACAACCGGGCCAGCGCCTCGGCCACCTGATCCGGGGAGAGGCGCAATGCGTTGCGCGCCAACCTATCTGTCGTTTCAGCCTCGAGATAGAGCGGCGTCGGCGTAAACGTATAACCCTCGCCATCCACGATAATCAGCGCACTACGCAGACCGGGCGAGCTGTTGATGACGATTCCGGCCTCTCGCAACGTCTGAACTGCTGCGATGTCACCGTAACCCATACGCATGACGCGTTCATCGAAGTCCAGACTGACGGTGATAAGTTCAGGGCCGATCCGGCAGGCGACCTCTTCAATGGCCTTTGCCGGCTCCCTTTGAATGCCCGGACCGGCATAACAGACAGACCCTTTGGTGGCTTGGATCAGATCCGAAATATCGGCCGAAGAAAGATGACAGAACAGCTCCCCATGGCGCATCGGCTTATTCCGTCGAGTCTTCGGGCGTATTCCAGATCAGGCCGGACAGGTCGAAAAGCAATCGGTGTCGATACTCCAGCTCTTTTGAACCGAAACTCTCAAGGGCATGAAAATCCAGTTCGTGCTGATTTTGGAAGGCACTGAAATCGAGCTTGGACTTGTAAGTGTCTGCCCGCAGGGTTTCATTCCAGTAGAGGGTATTGGCATAGGTTTTGAGCTTGTCTTCGTAGACCTCATTTGAGCTGGAAATATTGTCCTTTCCCTTGAGCAGCAATACTCCTCCCAACCGATTCCGTTCCGAGTCGAACCGTTCCTCGTCGTTGTCGAACAGCGCCCGGTTCTCGGGGTTGTGCGACAGAATGTGCTCAACGTGGAAACCGCTTTTCGCACCACGCTTGCTTACCAGGTCCTGTATCGGATGCTTGGGGCTGACCTTCATCCCGTCGGCGATGAACTGATCAATGCGGGCAAAGTAGTAGCGGATAAAGCGTTTGTTGAGCGAGACAATCGAGGCATTGCGGAAGTAGCCCCATTGGAAGCTCTCGCTCACGGTGCCGGAACGTCGTTGCTCCAGAATCTTTTGCAAGTGCAGGTCGAATACTGCCGCAATCTCGTCCACCGACTTTTCACGGATCGCCTTTGCCACCAGAAACAGCTCGGTAATCACCTGGTTGCTGTCATAGCTGTTTTGCAGTTGCAGCAGGGTAAAAAAACGGTCGAGCTGACGTGAGACCAGCGCGATCTTCTGATCTTCCTCCGGGTCATCCAAGCCACAGGCCGCCATGATCAGCATGAACTGCGTGTCCAGCTCGTTCAGGCTGTTGTAGAAGACCCAGGGATGGTCTGAGTTGAGTACTTTCGTGCCCAGCCAGATACGCGCATACAGATCGGTGTAATAGCGGAAGGTTTCTTTCAGGAAAGGCTTCACGGCGACCGGGTTGTGTTCCAACTGAAGCAGCTGGTTCATGTCGCGCTTGAAAATCTCGCGGTGATAATCCCCATCGAACCGCTGCCCGTCTTTGCGAGTACCCGCAAACTTGGCCTTCAGCCAGGCGCGGAAGAAGGCATCGATTTCGTTGTCCCGATAGGCGTTGACCTTGCTCGTCTGCCGCTCCCACAGTCCGTTGAAGTCGCTCTGATCGAGTTCAATCTTGTCGATCTGTCCCAGCAGCTTGCCCTTGAGGATTTCATAGGGGTTGAGGCGTACACCCCGGTCGTTGATCACCTCGAATACCATGGGCACGTCGGTCTGTTCCACCGCGAGGTTGATCAACACCAGGCGGGAGAGGAAATAGAAGACGAAGGTTTCCAGCTTGTGCTGGCTGTCGAGGCGCTCTTCCAGCCATTGATCGATCAACTGAAAGTTGCTGACCAGATTGACGGCAGTGATGCCTGCCGCGGTGTCGATGGCCTTGGGCTCGACATTGCCCTCGAACAGCGCGTTGAGCACATCGCCATAACGCACATGGTTCATCCAGAATTCACGGTCCATGCCGCTGTAGCCGGCAATCTTTTGTTCCAGCCACTTGGCCGTTTTCGAGTTCTGACCGCTTGCCATATGGTGCAGCTTCATCAGGATCAGCGTGAGCGTGGTCAGGCGTTGCTGCCCATCGACCACATAGACCCGACCATCGATGACATTGGTTACATAGGTATTGAGGTAGTACCAGGGGTAATGAGCCGTAACCGCCTCCTTACCTGGATCTACATCCGCGTGCTTTTCATACACCTCACCAAACTGGTAGTAGATGTCGTCCAGCAGCCGCTGTACCGGCTCGGCGGTCCACTTGTAGTCGCGTTGGTAGAAATCGATGTAGTAAACGGTGTTGGAGAAAACCGCGTCGATGTTCTGCTTGTCTGGAGAGATATCCATTTCTTGGGATTCCTAGAGTTCGCCCTTGAAAGCCCGGTCGAGGATCGCGGGCAGCAGGGCTTCGAGTTCCAGATCGACCGATTCCCGATCCGCCTTGGAGGCCGCCAGCTTTTCTGCGGTTGATTTGATTTTGTGTTGCCAGTCCATTGGGGGGAGCCAAATTTCTTCCGCCAAGAAATTCTCAGGTTTCAGACGCTCTCGTCTCGCGCCCACTCCCTTGCTGTTAACAGCGAACGATTTCCATATCTGTGGTGATAGCGTGTAAGCCACCAGAAAGGACAATGTGACTCTGCTGTCATCAAGTTGAAATGTTGGAAACTCATTTGAGACGTGACAGCCAGAATACTCCGGCGACACAGCCCCGAACGCTCCCTCGAATGCCTTCAGTCGGCTGTAGATAAACTGCCCGTCGTGCGCCCGATAGAGTTTCGTTGCCTTGATCTCATCGCCCAGCAGCGGCGACTTTTTGAGGCTCTTCGCTATTTCGAGTGGAATTCACCCTGAAACCCATGCCAGTGTATCCGGGAATTTGAGTGCGAGGAACCGGGATGGACAGCAAAGAGATTCTGCTACTGGGCTTGGGCATACAGGCGCCCTGGCAGTTGGTTGATCAGCGGCTCGAAACGGACAAGAATCCGCATGAGCTGCATCTTGAAGTGAAGGCGGAACGAGGCTCGAAGTACGCGTGCCCTGAATGTGGCAAGGCCTGCGCCGCCCATGATTTCCAGGAGAAGACGTGGCGTCATCTGAACTTCTTCCAGCACCATTGCTATGTGCATGCCTCGGTGCCTCGCGTGAAGTGCCCGGAGCATGGCGTGAAGTTGGTGGAAGTCCCTTGGGCGCGCAAGGGCAGCGCGTTCACGCTGCTGTTCGAGCAGGCCGCAATGACGCTGGTGCGTGAGATGCCGGTC
>JAPTHR010000005.1 GCA_029228645.1 Gammaproteobacteria bacterium Milos-ODIII6 | reverse complement strand
CGTCAGATGAGTAAAAGCGACAGGAGCGTCTGGAGCAAGGGCTGGATACGGCCACCGCCTGGCGCATCAAGGAAAGGCTGAAGTGGATCCGGCAGGCAAAGACCCCTCGGGCAGCGCGCTGGCGCATTACCCGCTTCATCAATTACGCAAAAGGCCTGATTGGCGATAACGCCCTGCTGGAACCGGTCAGCAAAGCCCTGGAGACCCTGGGAAGAAATGCCGAACGGGTCGTCAGACGCTGGACATCAACCTATACCAATGCGCGCCTGGAAGGCTTGAACAGTCTCTTTCAGGCAGCCAGAGCCAGGGCACGCGGATACCGGAACAACGAGACCTTCATCGCGATGATCTACATGATCGCCAGCCCGGCGGGTTCCATCCTCAAATCCACTTGAAATGACGAAGAGCCATTTTTGAATTTGAAGGGGCCGAACCATTGCCAATGAAAAAATGGTTCACCGAATCAGATGCAATGAAATCCGAAGCTATTCTTGGTCAGGTGCTCGCATTCATCGAAGAAAATGGGGCAATTACTGTCGTCATGTCCGAGTCCATTCTGGGCTGCCCGCATGAAGAAGGCATCGATTATCCTGAGGGCGAATCATGCCCAGAATGTCCCTACTGGAAGAATCGAGATCGATTCACTCATGAATTGCTTCATTGAAGAGAAAAACATACTCCGCGTCATTTACTATTTTCAGCGAGATGATGCCGCTCTAACTTTTGGCAGTGTTTGGGAAAAACGAACAAGCCAATATCTCAGCCGAAGAGAAACAGCAGCTGGCGAGGGGGGTGAACGACTTAGTGGCAGTTTGGAGGCAACGAAATGGGCAAGGCATTCACTGAAATTAACGAAGGCCTCAAGGATGCGGCAAACCACGCAAAAGGGAAGAAGTCCGGCGTGGTGGAGCATACCCAGGAAACGCTTAACGTAAGAGCAATCCGAGAGAAAACGGGTATGAGCCAGGAACGATTTTGCGCCACATTCGGCATCTCAATCGGCACACTGCGGCATTGGGAGCAAGGCCTACGCACACCACGAGGGGCAGCCAGGGTTCTGCTGTGGAAATAATGTTCTCTGACCCGAATGGCACTTACTTAAGCGTAAGATTTTGAGACGATTGTAGAAATGACCGGCATGGCGTTAGGCTTCAAATCGCCAAACCATCCACCCAACCCCAGGGGCCGGTCCCATGCATCATACCTCCAGTGCCATTCGTGCCCAACAGCGATTTATCCAAGCTCAGCGAGATGAAAGTCATTGCTTGAGCACGTTCAATCTGCTCACCAGCGACATCTTGTTTGATGAAGTGGAGAGGCTTCTTCCTCCTCATCGGGAAAGACTTTTTCCGCCGACAGAAACACTCGCCATGTTTGTCACACAGGCCTTGAGTGCCGATCGTTCCTGTCAGCATGTGGTTAACCAGGCCGCCGTACAACGCTTGGTCACCGGCCTTTCCGTGTGTAGCACGCACACAGGGGGGTATTGCCGAGCAAGGCAACGACTGCCGGTGGAAATGGTGACCGGCTTGGCTCGCTATATCGGCCAGCAGATCGATGAGCAGTTACCGAGCAAATGGCGCTGGAATGGCCGCCGTGTGCGGTTGGTCGATGGCACCACCGTCACCATGCCGGATACCACTGATAATCAAGCGGCCTATCCACAGCAAGGTGGACAGAAGCCGGGGCTGGGTTTTCCCATATGCCGGGTAGTTGGCATAACCTGCCTTTCGAGTGGTGCCTTGCTCAATGCGGCTGTTGGCCGTTTCAATGGCAAAGGTGGAGATGAACATACGCTGTTCCGTTCCATCCAGGACACCCTCGAATACGGCGACATACTGCTTGGTGATGCGTTCTTCCCCTCCTACTTTCTTATCGCCAACATGATGGCCCGTGGTGTTGATATCCTTATGGAGCAGCAAGGGGCAAGAAAGCGCACTACCGATTTCCGTCGAGGSCGTAAGATTGGCGAGCGCGATCATCTGATTGTCATCGAGAAACCCAAGCAAAAACCCCATTGGATGTCTGAGGAGGCGCATCGGGCTGCCCCGGYATCTATTACGGTGCGAGAGTTCAAGGCGGGTGGAAAGGTCATGGTAACCACGCTGGTCTGCCCAAAATCTGCACCCAAAGATGAGCTCAAGGCACTCTACAAACAGCGCTGGGCCGTCGAGTTGGATATTCGCCAGATCAAGGACACGATGGGGATGAATATCCTTACGTGTAAGACAGCCGACATGGCTCTCAAGGAAATCTGGGTTTACCTGCTGGCCTACAATCTGATCCGGCTGCTGATGGTTCAATCCGCCTTTGCGGCAGATATCCTGCCGAGGACTCTCAGCTTCAAACATTGTTTGCAGCTGTGGCTTTTCTGGAGCCAGCAGGCGGATACCTCTGATGAAGAACAGCTGCTTGCGTTGTGCGTGTTAATGGCTCAACAACGTGTTGGGAATCGACCCGGCAGAATCGAGCCAAGAGCGGTAAAAAGAAGACCGAAAGCTTACCCGTTACTCACTGTGCCGCGACACTTGGCACGGGAAAACGTGCGCAAACACGGCCATCCAAAGAAGCTTAAGTAAGTGCCATTCTTCTCTGACCCGCTTTTCGCTGTCCGAAGGTAGAGCGGTTCACGAATCATTTGCATGCTTGCGATTCTGGACTAGAATGTATCGCAAAAGCGATGCAGGTGAGCATGTCATGAAATCAGCAACTATTCCCCCTTTGCGGGTAACTCCTGAACTCCGAGAGGCCGTCGAGAGTGTTTTACGGGAGAACGAGTCACTTAGTGCGTTCGTGGAAAGCTCGTTGGTCAAGCAGATTGAATTTCGCAAAACTCAGAACGAATTCATTTCACGGGGCTTGGCTGCAAAAAAGCAATCGGAAGAATCAGGCAGTTACCTCAATAAAGCGGAATCTCTGGCCGCCTTGGATGCCATTCTAGAAAAATACGATAGCTCTAAATGAGTTTCCAACTTCGTGTTTCTGAAGCCGCGCAAAAGGATCTTGTGCGGCTTTTCGAATTTATGGCGGCGAATGACTATCAGGCGGCAGTTCGGGCCAGGGCTGCGATTGAGAAGGCATACGATTTTGCGGAAACCATGCCATTTGCTTGCCGAAAAGCCGATCCAGCTAATCCGTTCCTAAGAGAGTTGGTGATTCCATTTGGGTCGGCCGGTTATGTTGCATTGTTCGAGGTAGAGAACAGCGAACAGGTAACGATTCTGGCGGTAAGGCATCAACGTGAAGAAGATTTCCACTAACGATATTCGTTCCGGCAGTCGTTTGTCCGATCGGGTAAGGGACGGTCTCTAGGCGACCCTCCCTACAACACCCTGTGCGGGTCCGCACAGGGCGTTTCATTTCCCGTAATGAAGCTTGATCCAAACATCTTGCAGCGAGACAAGTTCTTCGGCTTTCAGATAGGCATTGGATAATGCCTGGCGAATACCGGGATTCTTTGAGCTACGCCATGGTCCTTCGCTGGTGAGCCCACCGGCCACGGCAGCCTGTATCGAAACACCCCGCTTTATCAGGTTCCGAACCTTGGTACGCGGTATGCGCCACGGCCGCCAATAGGCCATACGGATGCGTCGGCGAGTGGAAAAAAGGGGACGGAGGAATTTCCTTTAACCCTTAAACATCCCAATCACCAATACCGCGGCACCAACTGCAACTGCACGGTTGCGAAGTCGACATCACCCCAGGGCACGAACCCGACATTCAGCTTGACCGCCTTGTGTCCGACCTCGACCCCGAGCACCGGTAGCGGGAACACCGACGGCGCATCTTCCGGGGTGTCCTCGTAGCCGGTGACCAGCAACAGGCCCAGGCCGGGGGCCAGTTTCCAGTCGCCGCGGCCGTAGTCCTTGTGCAGGAAAGCGCCGGCGTAGAGGCTGTCTTCCCGGTAGCTGTTTTCGAAGAAGCCGAACTTGATGTCGGCATCGATGCCGGCGCGGTCGATCCAGCGGGTCCAGGAACTCTTCCGCACGATGTCGTTCCACTCGGTCAGCTCGATCGAGATCCCCATGCCGGGGTTGGTCTCGTTGTACTCGCGCGACACCCCGTTCTGCACGTAGCGGTCTTCGCTGTGCAGCGACACGCCGTTGAAGTCGATGCTCCACTCGCGCTGCCCGGCCGCTGAGACCGGCCCGGCCAGTAGCGCGAGTATCGCGGCGATGGCAAGCGCAGGCATGGGACCCACGGGCGATAGCGTTTTCGGGTGAGCGGAAGATTCCTGGATCATCGACGCGACCTCCTTGGTCGATTGCACGGACAGGGGTGCGCGGCAGCGCCCTACCCCCGGTAATCCTGGAAGATGTCCCAGCCATCGGGCGGCTGGTAATCGAAGTCCGAGTCCGGCATTTCCAGGTTGCGCTGGATCTGGAAGAAGCTGAAGCGCGAGATCTGGCCGAACTGGTCGGTCAGTTCCAGGCGGGTCAGGTCGTTGCCCTTGAAGGCGAGCAGAATGCGCAGGATGTCGCTCTCTTCATCGAGGGGCAGCAGTTCCAGCCATTGCAGTCCCTGGCGCTCGCCCAGCTCGACCACCTTGAACTGCTCGTCGATCGCGCCCTCGCCCAGCAGCACGGTCGCGGGCGATCCCTTCAGGGCCATGGACTGGCGGTACTGGGTGACGTGGTTGAGGTCGTCCTCGACGATCCACAGGTCGCGGCCGTCGGCGATGATCTGGCGCTTCTCGGGCGAGAGGTAGTCCCAACGGAAGCGGTCGGGACGTTTCATGCGGAAGGTGCCGTAGAACACGCCCTGGCGGCTGTTCTCGGTATCCAGCACGCTCTGCTCGAAGCGCACATCCAGGGTCCGCAGGTCCTGTGTGAAACGCTCGAAGGCCTCGCGGCCCTCGCCGGCAAAGGCGATGGTCTGCGCCAGCAACAGGGACGCCAGCAGAACAATCCGCTTGAACATGTTCAATCCTCCACCGGTGGGGGCGCCAGCACCTCGCGGTTGCCGCGTTCGTCCGGCGAGCTGACGATCCCCACCCGTTCCATTTCCTCGACCAGGCGCGCCGCCCGGTTGTAGCCGATCTTGAGCCGTCGCTGCACGCCCGAGATGGATGCGCGGCGCGACTCGGTCACGATCTTGACCGCCTCGTCGAAATGCGGGTCGGCATCCTCGGTGTCGACACCGGCGGCCTCGGCAGATAGACCCGGGATCGCCTCGGTCGGTTCCTGCACGATCTCGTCGATGTAATCGGGCGCGCCCATCTGCTTGAGATGCGCGACCACGCGGTGCACCTCGGGATCGTCGACGAAGGCGCCATGGGTGCGCTGCGGGATGCCGCTGCCCGGCGGCATGTAGAGCATGTCGCCGTGCCCGAGGAGGTGCTCGGCGCCCATCTGGTCGAGGATGGTGCGCGAGTCCACCCGCGAGGACACCTGGAAGGCGATCCGGGTCGGGATGTTGGCCTTGATCAGACCGGTGATCACGTCCACCGAGGGACGCTGGGTCGCCAGCAGCAGGTGCACCCCGGCCGCCCGCGCCTTCTGCGCCAGGCGCGCGATCAGTTCCTCGACCTTCTTGCCGACCACCATCATCATGTCGGCGAGCTCGTCGATGATGACCACGATGTACGGCATGCTGCTCAGGTTGGGCGTCTCCGGCAGCTCGCCGGTGATCACGTCCGGCTCCGGCTTGAAGAGCGGGTCCTTGATCGGCTCGCCTGCCTTCTCGGCCTCTCTGACCCGCTTGTTGTAGCCGGCGATGTTGCGCACGCCCAGGGCCGCCATCAGGCGGTAGCGGCGTTCCATCTCGGCGACGCACCAGCGCAGCGCGTTGGCCGCGTCCTTCATGTCGGTCACCACCGGGGTGAGCAGGTGCGGGATGCCCTCGTAGACCGACAGTTCCAGCATCTTCGGGTCGACCATGATCAGGCGCACCTGCTCCGGGGTCGCCTTGTACAGCAGGCTCAGGATCATGGTGTTGATCGCGACCGACTTACCCGAGCCGGTTGTACCGGCGATCAGCGCGTGCGGCATCTTGGCCAGGTCGGCCACCACCGGCTCCCCGGCGATGTCCTTGCCCAGCGACAGGGTCAGCGGCGACTTGGACTTGTCGTAGGCCTCGGAGCGCAGGATCTCGCTCAGGTAGACCACCTCGCGGTGCGGGTTGGGGATCTCCAGGCCGATGACCGACTTGCCCGGTATGACCTCGACCACCCGCACCGAGATGGTCGAGAGGGCACGCGCCAGGTCCTTGGACAGGTTGGTCACCTTGCTGGCCTTGGTGCCCGGAGCCAGCGAGATTTCGAACAGGGTGACCACCGGACCCGGGTGGACCGCGACCACCTCGGCGGTCACGCCGAAGTCGGCCAGCTTGCGCTCGACCTGGCCGGAGAGCGCCTGCAGGGTGTCCTCGGACAGGGTATGGCCGCTCGGCTTGGGCGGGTCGAGCAGCCCAAGCGGTGGCAGCTCGGTGTTCTGCGGCGGCTCCAGCAGGGTCATCTGCTTTTCCTTCTCGACCCGCTCGCTCTGCTTGACCACCGGCTCGCGCTTCTCGATCTTGGGTGGCGCCTTGTTCTTGGTGCGTTTCTTTTCCTTGCGCCGGACCTCCTGGCGCTCCTGCTTCATCTGCTTGGCCTGGCGCTGCTCGCTGAAGCGCTGGATGAGCTCGCCGGCCTGGCGCCAGACGTTCAGCACGAAGCCGCCGACCGCGTCCATGACCGCCACCCAGGAGATGCCAGTGAACAGGGTGAAGCCGATCAGCAGAAAGGCCAGCATCAGCAGGCTGGTGCCGCCATGGCTGAGCGCCGCGACCAGCGATCCACCGATCGCCTGCCCGAGGATGCCGCCAGACCCTTCCGGCAGGTGGCCGAAGTTGCGCATATGCAGCGCCGCCAGCGCGGTGGCGCCGATCAGGGTCAGCAGGAAGCCAGCGCTGCGCACCAGCCACAGGTAAGGATGCGGGGTTGCCTCGTTGCGCTCGCGGAACATCATCCAGCCCGCCCAGGCGAGCATGAACGGAAAGGCATGCGCCATCAGACCGACCAGGGAAAAGAACACGCTCGCGAACCAGGCGCCCGTGGGGCCGGCGGCATTCAGCGCCAGGGTGCGCGGGCCGACGTAGCTCCAGCTCGGGTCCTCCGGGGAATAGGTCACCAAGGCCATCAGGAAAAAGCCGCTGATCGCCAGCAGAAGGAGGAATCCCGCCTCCTTCAGCCGTTTTTGTATTGAAGTATGCAAAACTCAGTTAAATCAGAAGGATGTGCTGAATATTTCGTGTAATTTCCAGATTATTCCACAAACGGCGCGAGCTGACGAGGGGAATGCTGATCCGGTTCCCGCGCAGCCGTAACGCATCATACCCAAGCGGCGAGCGCCCTGCCGTGGCTTGCACACAGCGCGGGGGTCGGTCGGTGACGACACTGGTGCGTCTCGCGCCAATCCTGGGCAACGGCTCACCTATACTTGGCGGCACGTTTCATTCAGGCACAGGCATGTCAGCAACCAATTCCGATATCCGCTCCAGCGAAACCGCCGCCCAGGGCGAGGGCCGCATCGATTGGGCCCTGCAGGAGATGCCGGTGGTGCGCGGCATGCTTCCGCAGCTCGAGGCGGAGCGACCATTGCGGGACATGCGCATCAGCGCCTGCCTGCACATCACCACCGAGACCGCCAATCTGGCGCGCGCCCTCAAGACGGCCGGCGCGGACCTCGTGCTGTGCGCCAGCAATCCGCTCAGCACCCAGGACGACGTGGCCGCGGCCCTGGTCGAGAAGTTCGAGATCCCAGTGTTTGCCATTCGGGGTGAATCGAACGAGGTTTACTACCGGCACATCGACAGCGCGATTGCGCACCGACCGCAGATCACCCTGGATGACGGCGCCGACCTGGTCAGCCGTATCCATCAACATCATCCGGAACTGCTCGATGACATGCTCGGCGGCACCGAGGAGACCACCACCGGGGTGATCCGGCTGCGCGCCATGGCCGCCGAGGGGGCGCTCGGCTACCCCATCATCGCGGTCAACGATGCGCTCACCAAGCACCTGTTCGACAACCGCTACGGCACCGGCCAGAGCGCGCTGGACGGGATCATGCGCGCCACCAACGTGCTGCTTGCCGGCAAGGTGTTCACGGTGGTCGGTTACGGCTGGTGCGGCCGCGGGATCGCGATGCGGGCACGCGGGCTCGGTGCGCAGGTGGTGGTGACCGAGGTCGACCCGCTGCGCGCCCTGGAGGCGGCGATGGACGGCTTCCGCGTCCTGCCGTTACACGAGGCGGCCCAGGTGTCCGATTTTGTGACCACCGCCACCGGCGACCGCCACGTGGTGGATCGTACCCATCTCGAGCTCATGAAAGACGGCTGCATCCTGTCCAATGCCGGGCATTTCAATGTCGAGATCAACCTGCCCGCGCTGGAGTCGATGAGCGATTCCAAAAGCCGCCCGCGCCCCTCGGTCGAGGAATACCGCCTGCCCGGCGGACGCCGCCTGCGGGTGCTGGCCGAGGGCCGCCTGGTCAACCTGTCAGCGGCCGAAGGGCATCCCTCCGCGGTGATGGACATGAGCTTCGCCAACCAGGTTCTGAGCGTGATCCACCTGGCGCAGCATGCGCATCAACTCGAGAAGGGCGTCCACAGGGTTCCCGATGCGCTCGACAGCGAGGTCGCCCGCCTCAAGCTTGCCGCGATGGGGCTGAAGATCGATCATCTCACCCCCGAACAACAGGCCTATCTCGCCTCCTGGCGCGAAGGCACCTGAGGAGTAGTCCATGACCACAGCCGGCATGCAACGCATGCTCACGGGTATCGAGCGCGAGACGGCCATGACCGTCCATTACACCGGGATCGGGCAACTCGACCCCGCCGTGATGGATGCGATCGCATCGGTCCCGCGCGAGCAGTTCGTGCCGCCCGATTTGCGCGCGCACGCCCACGACAACCGACCGCTGCCGATCGGGCACGACCAGACCATCTCGCAGCCCTATATCGTGGCCCTGATGACTCACCTGCTGAAGCCCGGCCCGGGACAGCGCATCCTCGAAGTGGGCACCGGCTCCGGGTACCAGGCGGCCATCCTGTCGCGCCTCGCCGAACGGGTGTATTCCATCGAGCGGGTGGCGACCCTGAGCGAGGCGACCGCGCAGATCCTCGCCCAGCTTGGTATCCACAACGTCGAGCTGAGCGTGGGTAACGGCTACCAGGGCTGGGAGGCGCATGCACCCTACGACGGCATCATCGTCACAGCGGCGGCGAACGAGGTGCCACCGGCGCTGCTGCAACAGCTGGCAGCGGGCGGACGCCTGGTGATACCGGTTGGCCCGCCGTATGGCCACCAGGAACTGATGCTGATCGAAAAGGACGCCGACGGGTCGCTCAACAGCCGCAGCATCCTGCCGGTGGCCTTCGTACCCCTGTACGACAGCGGGCCCGGGATAAAGGCCGGCGCAGACTGAGCGGCCGCGCTGGCGTTCCCCTTGTGCCGATGCTGCAAAGCGGTCATCTTTGAACCATGAATCGTTCCGAACCTGCCAAGGCATCGCTGCGCCTGGAATCCGATCGGGCTGTCTTCAGCGGCCGCTGGACCGCTCGCCATATCGGGCGTGTCGGTCACCAGATCGAGCACACCGCCTGGCCCGCCGGGAAACTCACCTTCGAACTCTCGGAGGTGGAGCGCATGGACACCGCTGGCGCCTGGCTGTTGCACCGCCTGCAGCGCCAGCTGACGAGCAAGGGAATGTCAGTCGAACTCGAGGGTGTCACACCCGAGATGCAGGGACTGCTGAAACTGGTGAGTGAATCCGGCGTGATGGCATCGGATCTCCCCCGTCCCGAGCGTACCGGCGCGCTGCAGAACCTGGGGCAAACCAGCCTGCGCAGCCTGCAGAGCGCCATGGGGCTGATCGCCTTCGTCGGTGAGGCCTGGCTCGCCGGAATCCGCCTGATGCTGCATCCGGGGCGCATTCGTTGGGCCGAGATCGCCCACAGTCTGGGAGAGGCCGGTCACAAGGCGCTGCCGATCGTGGGCCTGCTGGCCTTTCTGCTGGGCATCGTGATCACCTACCAGGGTGGCGTGCAGCTGCGCCAGTATGGCGCCAGCATCTTTGTCGCCGATCTGGTGGGGCTCTCGATGCTGCGCGAGCTGGCGCCGATCATGACCGCGATCATTGTGGCCGGGCGGACCGGATCGGCCTATACCGCGCAGATCGGGACCATGCAGGTCACCGAGGAGGTGGATGCGCTGCGCAGCATCGGCATCCAGCCGATGGAACTGCTGGTTCTGCCCAAGCTGCTGGCGTTGATGATCGCCCTGCCCCTGCTGACCCTGTATGCGGATGTCATGGGGGTGCTCGGCGGCATGGTGATGGCCAAGGTGCAACTGGACATCTCCTATGCGACTTTCATCGATCGCCTGCAGGTCGCGTTGACGGTCAAGTCCTACCTGGTGGGCATCGGCAAGGCGCCGGTGTTCGCCGCCATGATCGCCATCATCGGCTGTTACCAGGGCTTCAAGGTCAGTGGCAGCGCCGCCAGCGTCGGGCGGCACACCACCATCAGCGTGGTGCATGCCATTCTCGCGGTGATCGTGGTGGATGCCCTGTTCTCCGTTGCTTTCAGCTACCTGGATATCTGATGGACGTCGATAACGCGCAATCGCCAGTCATCGAGGCACGCGGCCTGGGGGTGCGGTTCGGTCCCAAGGTGGTACTGGAGGATCTGGATTTCGATATCCGTCGCGGCGAGATTTTGGCGATCGTCGGCGGCAGCGGCAGCGGCAAGTCCACCCTGCTGCGCCAGATCACCATGCTGCAGCGACCGAGCGCCGGGTCGCTGCGCCTGTTCGGCCAGGACGCGCTGGCACTGGATGAGGGCGAACGTCTGCGGGTGCGCCGTCGCTTCGGCATCCTTTTTCAGAACGGGGCCCTGTTCGGCGACCGCACTGTGTTGGAGAACATTGCCACGCCCTTGTGGGAGCACACCGAGCTCGATCACGGCAGCATCGAGGAGATCGCCACGATCAAGCTGCAGCTGGCGGGCCTGCGCCCGGAAGACGGGCTGCTCTATCCCAGCCAGCTCAGCGGCGGCATGCGCAAGCGCGCGGCCGTGGCGCGTGCAATCGCGCTCGACCCGGAGCTGCTCTTCCTGGACGAGCCCACCTCGGGCCTCGACCCGCTCAGCGCCGAGGCGCTGGACGAACTGGTGCTGCAGTTGAAGGCGACCCTCGAACCGACGATCGTGCTCGTGACCCACGACATGGACTCGCTGTGGCGGGTCGCCGACCGGGTGATGCTGCTTGGCGATGCGCATATCCTTGCGAGCGGTACAATGACCGAACTCGCCGCCTCCGGGGAACCGCTGGTGCGGCGGTTTTTCCAGGGACCGCGGGGACGGGCCGCGATGTCAGGGGCGACCGGGCAGAAATGAACAACAGAACCAGCTACATCCTCGTCGGCCTGTTCGTGCTTGGACTCGCAACCGCCTTCGTCATGACCATTCTGTGGCTGGGCAGCGGCAGTGCGGGCAGCCGCTTCAACACCTATATCGTGCTCACCACCGAATCGGTTGGCGGGCTCAGCCGCGACGGCGTGGTGAAGTACCGCGGGGTCGATGTCGGCCGTGTTCGCAGCATCCGCCTGGACCCGGAGGATGCCGAACGCGTGCGCCTGGAACTCGAGATCCAGGAAGGCACCCCGATAAAGCAGGACACCTTCGCCTCGCTCGAAGTCCGCGGCTTGACCGGGCTGGCCTATATCAACCTCGAGGGGGGCAGCAGGAACTCCCCACCACTGCCACCGCGTGACCAGCCGCCCTATCCGCAGATCGGTAGTCTGCCCTCGGTATGGGGTCACTTCGACAACAATATCGGGCAGCTTCTGGAGAACCTGGTATCCGCTTCCGAACAGCTCAACACCTGGCTGGGGAGCGAGAACCGCGAGCTGTTGATACGCACGCTCGGACACCTCGAAAACCTCAGTGGCACCCTGGCGCAGCAATCCGTGCAACTGGAGACCACGCTGCAGGATCTGGCCACCAGCATGCGCAACGTGCGCAAGACCAGTGAACAGGCGCCGGCACTGATCGATCAGCTGACTGAGACGGCGCGGGCGTTCGAGCGCATGGCGGTGACCTTCGAGAGTACCGGCACCCACCTGGACAAGGTGATCGGCGCACGCGACCGCGACCTGCAGAGCTTCACCAGCAACTCGCTGCCGCAGGCCTCCGCCATGATCACCGACCTGAGACAGACCGCCGCCAACCTGTTGGTCCTGAGCGACCGGCTCAAGCGCGATCCCGGCGTCCTGTTGCGCGGCGCTGCCCCGGGGACGCCCGGACCCGGCGAATTCACGCTGGAACAGCCATGAAGGTGTTCCTGCGAATCCTCCCGGTCATCGTCGCCACCCTGCTGCTGGGGGCGTGTGCCCTGCCGATGGTCGGGGTCAGGGACCCGGGCATCGCGCAGCACCGCTACATCCTGGAGTGGAAGCCGGCCCAATCGGCCCGCATTCCGCTGCGCAAGGCGCCCAGCCTGCTGGTCGCACCGATCCGGGCCCGCCCGCCCTATAGCAGCAGCGACATGCTGTACATGTCCCGGGCGAACGAGCTGAACGCCTTTGCGTACCACAGCTGGGCCGACAGCCCTGCACATATGCTCGAGCCGCTGCTGGTCCTCTCGGCGGAGCACAGTGGCCTGTTCCGGCTGGTGGTGCCGGCGGGCAACCAGGTGGTCACGGACCTGCGCCTGGATGCCTGGCTGGTGCACCTGCGCCAGGTCTTCGAGTCGGACCAATGCCGGGTTGAACTGGCGATTCGCATCGAGCTCAACGACGTGGCCAATGCCAACCCGCTGGGCTCGCGCCTGTTCGACTACCGCGAGCCCTGCGACGCTGCCTCCCCGCAAGGCGGCATGGCGACCGCCAACCGGGTCGTGGCGAGGTTTCTGGAGGACATGCCCGTGGCCTTGCAGGCGATGCTGCCGCGCTGAAAGCCCGGAAGCCGTGCAGCCCAGCGATCAGCCCAGGACCGGAAACAGCGCCCAGCGAACCCGACTCGACGAGCGGCAGAGCGCCGCCAATGACTGGGCTCCGGTCGTCCTTTAGCCACGCTTAGCGCGCGCAATCAATTTCGGGATCGGACGTCGCTTGTCGAGCAGATGACGCAAGGCCAACAGGGGATGTCGGAGCAGCATGCGCGGCCCGGCGTAACGCATTACCGCTTTTACCCGTTCGCGCTGCTTCGCACTGTAGCAGTGGACTTCACACCGGTTGCAGGCGGGCTTTTCTTCCTGGAACGGGCAGATGTCCAGACGCCGAAGCGCATACCCGAGCAGCTCATCGCATGGGCGGCAAAGACCTTCAACAGGGGCGTGATGATCGTGGCAAAAGAGATGCATCATTGCCTCGATAGTCGCCTTCTCGCGTGCAACCCGCGGCCCGGGGACCCTGGAGTGGTCCCGCGATCCTGTGGCTACCCGTTCTTCATCGTTCAATCGTCGCGCTCGACCAGATCATTCCTGCCAACATCATAACCGCGTCGACCAGATTTACCTCGGCATGGGTACCGATTAATCCTATTCCTTAACCGATTAAAGGTTTTTCCCCTCGGGTCGCCTTTCTAGATCGAACCCTGCAAAGAATCACTCGGCAAGAAGGACCGCAAAATGAAAATTCCACGGCCAACGGCAAGCTACGACAAAGAGAACTCATGTCTCGAAGATATCATGGCCATAGCGAATGAAATTGTGCGGGGATACCAGCCAACGACAGGCCTCAATTCACGAAGAAGTGATGGGTCCCCGCACAGAGCAAAAGGCCAGACCGGAACGCACTGATACGCAAGCAATCAGTCTCCGCGCCGCAAGACGCCTAGCCGCCCATCGAGGCGGCTTTGTGGTTTTTACGGGTGCCGCGCCGGGTTCCTTCGCGGCCAAGGCCGCTCCTACTAATCGATCCCTGACACCTGCCTGGAGCGCGTAGGAGCGAGCTTGCTCGCGAATGAATGTCGTTTGAGCCCTGTCGCGCGGGGTTCGTTCGCGGCCAAGGCCGCTCCTACTACTAATCGATCCCTGACACCTGCCTGGAGCGCGTAGGAGCGAGCTTGCTCGCGAATGGATGTCGTATGAGCCCTTCCGCGCCGGGTTCCTTCGCGGCCAAGGCCGCTCCTACTAATCGATCCCTGACACCTGCCTGGAGCGCGTAGGCGAGCTTGCTCGCGAATGAATGTCGTTTGAGCCCTGTCGCGCGGGGTTCGTTCGCGGCCAAGGCCGCTCCTACGAATCGATCCCTGACACCTGCCTGGAGCGCGTAGGCGAGCTTGCTCGCGAATGAATGTCGTTTGAGCCCTGTCGTGCCGGGTTCCTTCGCGGCCAAGGCCGCTTTTACGAAAAACGTCTGTTCAGCTCTTCTCCAGCAACGCCGGCAGAACCACCCTGCCCCCCTCGACGTTGATGCCATCGGCGAGCGCGGGATACGAGCGCCAGTCGTCGCGCAGCAGTTTTTTAAGGTAGGGCAACAAGGCGCCGGACAGGGCCTGGGAGGCGCTGCGGGGAACGGCACCCGGCATGTTGGTGACGCAGAAATGCTGCACGCCCTCCTCGACATAGAAGGGATCGTCGTAGGTGCTGGCGCGCGCCGTCTCTATGCAGCCGCCCTGGTCGATGGCGATATCCACGACCACGCTGCCGGACTGCATCCGGGCGACCTGTGCGCGGCTCACCAGGTGTGGTGCACGCGCACCGGGCAGCAGCACGGCCCCCACCAGCAGGTCGGTTACCTCCAGGGCCTCCCCGATTGCGTGGTTGTTGGCATACAGCGCCTGGATATTTGCTGCGGCGGCATCCATTTCCGCGAGCCGCGCCGGGTTGCGATCGAATACCGTTACCTGCGCGCCCATGGCCGCCGCGAGGCGTGCCGCGCTGCCACCCGCATGCCCTGCGCCGAGGACCAGCACCTGCCCGCGCTCGACGCCGGGCACGCCACCCAGGAGCAGGCCCTTGCCGCCCGTCGGCGTGTGCAGCAGATGGGTTCCCACCTGGATGGCAATGCGCCCCGCGATCTCGCTCATGGGCTGCAGAAGGGGAAGATTGCCCTCCTCCGCGACCGTCTCGAAGGCGATCGCGGTCAGTCCGATATCGCACAGGCGCGTGGTCAGCTCCGGATTCGGCGCGAGATGAAGGTAAGAGAACAGAACCTGATCGGATCGCAGTCGATCGAGCTCGGGACCGATCGGCTCCTTGACCTTGAGCAACAGGTCCGCCTCGGCAAACAGGCTGTCCGCATCGGGCAGGATTTCCACCCCAACGGCGAGATAGCTCTCGTCGTCGAAGCCGCTCGCCAGCCCGGCCCGGGTCTCCAGGCAGACCCGCGCGCCGGCCCGTACCAGCTCGGCTGCCACGGCGGGCGTCAGCGCGACCCGTCCCTCGAGCGGCTTGATCTCCCGGGGCACCCCGAGGCATCGCGTCATCGGCTTTACCTCCCATGGCTCGACTTAGTAGTATGAGCGCCGTTTTTACGCGGCGGTCGCCGCCGCGTCCACCCAGCTCCGACTCCAGAGACTGTAGCCGGGAGCCAACCCCATTCCAAGGAGAATTCGCATGAGCGAAACCAAACACTGCCGACTGCTCATCCTCGGTTCGGGCCCGGCCGGCTACACCGCTGCGGTTTACGCAGCACGCGCCAATCTCAGCCCGGTCATGATCACCGGCATGGAACAGGGCGGGCAGCTCATGACCACCACCGACGTGGACAACTGGCCCGGGGATGCGGATGGTGTGCAGGGTCCGGACCTGATGACCCGCATGCAGAAGCATGCCGAGCGCTTCGAGACCGAGATCATTTTCGACTACATCAGCGAGGTCGATCTCAGCCAGCGTCCCTTCCGCCTCAAGGGCGACAGCGAATCCTACACCTGCGATGCGCTGATCATCGCGACCGGCGCCTCGGCGCAGTATCTCGGCCTGGACTCGGAAGAGGCCTTCAAGGGCAAGGGCGTGTCCGCCTGCGCGACCTGCGACGGGTTCTTCTATCGTGGCCAGAAGGTGGCGGTCATCGGCGGCGGCAACACGGCGGTCGAAGAGGCGCTGTATCTCTCGAACATCGCCGAGGAAGTGGTCCTGGTGCATCGCCGCGATGCCCTGCGGGCGGAAAAGATCCTGCAGAAGCACATCCTGGAAAAGGCCGAGAAGGGCAACATCACCATCGAGTGGAACCATGTCCTGGACGAGGTCCTGGGCGATGCCTCCGGGGTGACCGGGATGCGCATCAAGAGCACCCAGGACGACTCCAGCAGGGACATCGACCTGCAGGGGATCTTCATCGCGATCGGACACAAGCCGAACACCGACATCTTTGCCGGTCAGCTCGACATGAAGGATGGCTATATCCAGGTCAAGAGCGGCATCGAAGGCAACGCAACCGCCGCTTCGGTCGAGGGCGTCTTTGCCGCCGGTGACGTGATGGACCATATCTATCGCCAGGCGATCACCTCCGCGGGCAGCGGCTGCATGGCAGCGCTGGATGCCGAAAAGTATCTGGACGCGCTCGAAGGCAAATAAGTCGTGCCTGTTCCCCGGGGCATCGCGCCCCGGGCCCGCCTTTCGCCAAGCGCCGCCAGGTGCGAGTAAGGCAGCGTTTTTTACCCGCCCAAATACCCCGCGCCGAACCGGTTTCAAGGCATTCGCCGAGTCGGGTAACCTTTTCACTCATGGCGATTCACCAAGTCCGGATTACGGAAGACATCGGAACGATCGACCCGGCGGCATGGAATGCCCTCGGTGTGGCCGCCTATCCGTTCCTGCGGCACGAGTTTCTCGCGGCCCTCGAGCAGCATGGCTGTCTCGGTGAACGCTACGGCTGGCTGCCGCAGCACATCACCGTGTTTGACCCGGGCGGCGCCCTGGTGGCAGCTGCGCCGATGTATCTCAAGTTCAATTCCTACGGCGAATTCGTGTTCGACTGGTCCTGGGCGGATGCCTACCAGCGCAACGGACTCAGTTACTACCCCAAGCTGGTGAGTGCCTCTCCCTACACGCCAGCCACCGGCCCCAAGCTGCTGCTCGCCGACCCGGACGCCAAGGATGCGCGCCAGTTGCTGATGGATGCCGCGCTCGAGCTGGCCTCGGTCACGGGCAGCTCCTCGCTGCACTGGTTGTTCACGCCGCAGGACGAGACCGACGAGCTCGAGGCACGTGATTTCATGCGTCGCACCGGCGTACAGTTCCACTGGCACAATCAGGGCTGGAGCGACTTCGACGATTTTCTCGCCTCATTGACCCACGCGAAAAGAAAAAACATCCGACGTGAGCGCAAGCGCACCCGGGAGGCCGGCATCGAGTTCCGCCAACTCGACGGCCGCGACGCCAGCGAGGCCGACTGGGCCGATTTTCACCAGCTGTATGAATCCACCTTCGACCGCAAGGGCGGAATGCCCACGCTGTCGCTCGGGTTCTTCCGTGAAATCGCGACCCGCATGCCGGAACAGGTGCTGCTGGTTCAGGCGCTGCACGAGGACCGGATTGTCGCGGCCGCCTTCAACCTGGTCGGAGAACACACCCTGTACGGCCGCCACTGGGGCTGCCGCGAGCAGTTCCACAGCCTGCATTTCGAGGCCTGCTATTACCAGGGACTGGATTTCTGTCTGCGCCGGGGGCTGCACTCCTTCGAGCCCGGGGCCCAGGGGGAGCACAAGATCAGCCGGGGTTTTCTACCCACCCCGACCTGGTCCGCGCACTGGCTGGCGGATGAGCGCTTTTCGCAGGCGGTTCGGCATTTCCTGGTACAGGAAAGCGAAGGGATGCAGGACTACATGGCGGAACTGCAGGAACATTCGCCCTATCGCAACGAAACGGGGACATGATCTACCAGCTCAACGGGACCGCACCGGAGACGGTCTTTCCGGATCCCGCGCGCGCGGAACGCGAACCGGACGGCCTGCTCGCGATCGGCGGCGACCTTCATCCACGGCGCCTGCTGCAGGCCTATGCGCAGGGCATTTTTCCCTGGTACAGCGAGGATCAGCCGATCCTGTGGTGGAGCCCGGATCCGCGCACCGTGCTCTACCCCGAGAGGGTGCACGTATCCCGCAGCCTGCGGAAACTCCTGCGACGTGGCGGCCTCAGCCTGCGCATCGACACCGCTTTCGAGGCGGTTACGCGTGAATGTGCGGCGCCACGCGCCGACCAGGGGGGTACCTGGCTGAGCCCCGAGATGCAGACCGCCTACCGGCAACTGCATCACATGGGTGTCGCGCACTCGATCGAACTCTGGCGTCAGGACGAGCTGGTCGGCGGACTCTATGGCCTCGCGATCGGCCGGGCCTTTTTCGGCGAATCGATGTTCAGCCGGATTGCGAGTGCCTCGCGCGTGGTCATGATTTTTCTGTGCGAGCGACTGGTGAGATTCGGCTATCGCTTTCTCGACTGCCAGGTATTCAACCCCCACCTCGAGAGCATGGGGGCCGAAGAGATATCCAGGGCGCGTTTTCTGGATGAGCTGGCCGCCGCCGTCAGCGTGTCGGAACCCGCTGCGATGTGGCGCTTGGATGGGCTCGACTGCTCCGACCTGGAGCATGCCCGCGCATGAACCCAGAGAAGCCACGCCGTCTGCCACTCTACCTGTCCGCGGGAAGCGCCTGCGGTTACCTGGAGGATCGCCAGTCACGTAACCTGTTCGTCGACCCCGACGCTGCGATCAACACCGTCCTCTACGGTCAACTGCTGCGGCGCGGCTTTCGCCGCAGCGGCCGCCTGGTCTATCGACCGCATTGCGATCATTGCCGGCAGTGCCTTTCGGTGCGCGTGCCGGTGCAGGGCTTTGAGAAGAACCGCCGCTTCCGGCGCGTGATCGAGGCCAACCGCGACCTTTCGGTCACCCCGCGACCGGCCAATTTCATGGGTGAGCATTACGACCTGTATCGGCGCTACACCGCCGCACGGCATGCCGAGGGAAGCATGCAGAACTCCTCGCCCGCGGAGTATGCCGATTTCCTGATGGCGGACTGGTGTGACACCCATTTCCTCGAGATACGTCGCGCCGACCAATTGCTCGCCGTCGCAGTCACCGATCAGCTCGAGGACGGCCTGTCCGCGGTTTACACGTTCTTCGCGCCGGAGGAGACGCCGCGCTCGCTCGGCACGCTCGCAATCCTCACCCAGATCCAACTGGGTCAGCAGTGGGGCCTGCCCTACCTGTACCTCGGCTACTGGGTGCAGGGTTGCCGCAAGATGAGCTACAAGTCCGACTTTCGCCCGCTGCAGATATTCAGCGAGGGGGAATGGCGGGAGTTCGCGCGCGGCGAGCCCATCCGGGTGCCCGAGCTGCAGGACGAAGGCCCACCCTGAGGGATCGCTGATTTGTTATACTCCGCGCCCACCCGGAAGCTGGCAGCAGCGGAATCCGGGTTGATTGCGCCGGACAAGCGCGACTGGACGCCGTCCTGGACGGAAAACCCCATAGCCGCGGCTATGAATCGAGTGACCAATCCGTCAGTAGCGGAGTCGAACAGCTTGAGGGTGATCCAAAGGGTGCCGAAACCCGATGTACGGCAAGCTGAGCAGTACGGCCGTTCCTTAGACGAGCGAGAGCCCGGATAGGCCGGGACAGAGAGGCGAGCGTGCTTCTGGATATTCTCGCTGATGGCAGCATTCACCACATACATGCCGACTCGGGGTGCCTGTACCCGGTCGACTGGTGCAGTAAGCAGGCTGGGATTTTTTTGATGGCTAAAGAAGACGTAATCGAAATGGATGGGACCATCATCGAGACGCTACCCAACACCATGTTCAGGGTGGAACTCGAGAATGGCCACGTCGTGACCGCACACATCTCCGGCAAGATGCGAAAGCACTACATCCGCATCCTCACCGGGGACAAGGTCAAGGTGGAATTGACCCCATACGACCTCAGCAAGGGCCGCATCACCTACCGCGAACGTTGAGCGCCGAACCCTGTCGGGCTGCAGGCCCGATCAGTGCTCCGCGCGCGGGCGAACATCGAAGGTCAGTTCGCCCTCGTCGAGACCGATGCGCACTTCCCCGCCCTGGGCCAGGTCGCCGAACAACAGGTGTTCTGCCAGCCCCTTCTTGATCTTTTCCTGAATCAGGCGAGCCATCGGTCGCGCACCCATCTTGGGGTCGTACCCGTGTTGCGCCAGCCACTCCTTGGCGGCACTGTCGACTGACATCGAGACTTTCTTCTCTTCGAGTTGCTGTTCGAGTTCGAACAGGAACTTCTCGACCACGTGTTCAATCGTCTTCTCGTCCAGCGGTGCGAACTGGATGATGGCATCCAGGCGATTACGGAACTCGGGCGTGAACAGCTTGTTGATCGCTTCCATGCCGTCCGAGCTGTGATCCTGGCTGGTGAACCCGATCGACCGTCGCGACATCTCGCTGGCGCCCGCATTGGTGGTCATGACGATGATCACATTGCGGAAATCCGCCTTGCGCCCGTTGTTGTCGGTCAGGGTGCCGTGATCCATGACCTGCAGCAGCAGGTTGAATACATCCGGGTGCGCCTTTTCGACCTCATCGAGGAGCAGGACCGCATGCGGGTGCTTGTTGATCTCCTCGGTCAGGAGTCCACCCTGGTCGAAGCCGACATAACCCGGCGGCGCACCGATCAGGCGTGACACGGTGTGGCGCTCCATGTACTCGGACATGTCGAAGCGGATCAGCTGCATGCCGAGCACCCGCGCCAACTGACGCGTGACCTCGGTCTTGCCCACGCCGGTCGGTCCGGCAAACAGGAAGGAGCCGACCGGCTTGCGATCGGTGCCCAAGCCGGAACGGTTCATCCGGATCGCCGACGAAAGCGCCTCGATCGCCGGGTCCTGGCCGAACACCACCATCTGCAGATCGCGGGTCAGGTTCTTGAGCGTCTCGGTATCGCTGGCCGACACCTTGCGCGGCGGGATACGCGCAATCTTGGCGACCACCGCCTCGACATCACCGACACCGATGTTCTTCTTGCGCCGCGACGGCGGCAGCAACTGGTTGGCCGCACCCGCCTCGTCGATCACGTCGATCGCCTTGTCGGGCATGTGCCGGTCGTTGATGAACTTTTCGGCCAGTTCGGCGGCCGTGCTCAGGGCGCGGGCCGAGTACTTCACCTGGTGATGCTCCTCGAAGCGGGACTTGAGCCCCTTCAGGATCTGGATGGTCTCCTGCACCGAGGGCTCCTCGATATCGACCTTCTGGAAGCGGCGCGCCAGGGCGCGGTCTTTCTCGAAGATACCGCGGTATTCCTGATAAGTAGTGGAACCGATGCAGCGCAGCTCGCCGGAGGCCAGCATCGGCTTGATCAGGTTGGAGGCGTCCATCACGCCACCGGAGGCCGCACCCGCGCCAATGATGGTGTGGATCTCGTCGATGAACAGGACCGCCTCGGGGCGCGCCTTGAGCTCCGCGAGGACCGCCTTGAGCCGCTTTTCGAAATCGCCGCGATACTTGGTGCCGGCAACCAATCCGCCGAGGTCGAGCGCATACAGCACGCATGGCGCGAGCACCTCCGGGACCTCGCCATCCACGATCCGCTTTGCCAGGCCCTCCGCGATAGCGGTCTTGCCCACGCCGGCCTCACCCACCAGGAGGGGGTTGTTCTTGCGCCGACGGCACAGGATCTGAACCGTGCGTTCGACCTCCAGCTGGCGTCCGATAAGCGGATCGATCCGCCCCTGGCTGGCCAGTTCGTTGAGATTGCTGGCATAGGTGTCGAGAGCGCTGGCGGGCGCCGCCTCTTCCTCTGCCTGCCCGGGCAGCTCGTTGCCCTGGTGACCGGGCTCGGACTCACTGGGCACCTTGGAGATGCCGTGCGAGATGTAATTCACCACGTCCAGCCGGGTGACGTCATGTTTCTCCAGGAGGTAGACCGCCTGCGAATCCTGCTCGCTGAAAATGGCCACCAGGACATTGGCCCCGGTGACCTCGGTCTTCTCGGAGGATTGCACGTGAAAGACCGCGCGCTGCAGGACGCGTTGAAAGCCGAGGGTCGGCTGGGTCTCGCGTTCGTCGCCCTCCGGAATGCGTGGGGTGGTCTCGTCGAGAAACTCGGCCAGGTCGGTGCGCAGGTTCGGAATGTCGACCGCGCAGGCGCGCAGAACCTCTGCCGCCGCCGGGTTATCCAGCAGGGCGAGCAGCAGGTGTTCGATGGTCATGAACTCATGCTGATTTTCGCGTGCCTCGCGGAAGGCCTGATTCAGCGTAAATTCCAACTCTTTACTCAACATGGCTCACTACCGTTTCCCGATTGATACTGAAAAACAGACCGCGCTCGGCGCAAAAAAATCCCGCGGTCCAATAATGCCCTAGGCCTCTTCCATGTCACACATCAAGGGGTGCTGATTGGCACGGGCGAACTCGTTGACCTGGGTTACTTTGGTCTCTGCAACGTCCCTGGTGTACACGCCACAGACTCCGACACCGCGTGTGTGCACGTGCAACATGATGCGGGTGGCGGTCTCCTTGTCTTTCTGGAAGAACCGCTCCAGCACGAGCACCACGAACTCCATCGGAGTGTAGTCGTCATTCAGCAGAATGACTTTGTACAGCGGTGGTCGCTTCAGCTTCGGACGCGCCGGTTCAACCGCGAGCCCGCCTTCGTCGTTTTGGTGATCGTCTTGGTTACTCATATTGCAGCACTACCGAGTATCGGATTCCTATTCTGAACCAAGCCGAATAAGTTGAAAACGGGGTAATTGCGGGGCGATTCGCGTCTCTTCGCAGATCTGTAACTATCCACAGCCTAACCGAATGTCAGCATATTAGAATCTGCATAACTAGTTAAAATACAATAACTTGTTTGATCCGATCCTGCAGTTGGATATACTTTGACCCGCGATGTCGTTCACAAAGGGATTGCGGAAAAATCACAATACCGCAGCCCCGACATCCAAGCTGTAAACCCCACGGGAGGAAGTGATGATGATTACGGGTGTAGTCAAGTGGTTCAACAATGCTAAAGGTTACGGATTTGTGACGCCGGATGAAGGCGATCAGGACATCTTCGTGCATTTCAGTGCGATCGAAATGGACGGTTACCGCACCCTCAAGGAGGGTCAGCGGGTTGAGTTCGAGGTGGAGGAGGGGCCGAAAGGCCTGCATGCGCTCAAGCTGCATTCAGCACAAATGAGCGTCTAAGAAAATTCCCCGTTTCCGGGGAGACATAAAGACAGAAGCCCGCCTCTTGGCGGGCTTCTGCGTTTCCGCCCGCGGCGGATTTACATCTGCGAAATCAGGGCATCACCGAATGCTGAACAGCTGAGCAGCTGCGCACCCTCCATCAGGCGTTCGAAATCGTAGGTAACCGTCTTGGCGCTGATGGCATCGCCCATCCCCTTGATGATCAGATCGGCGGCTTCCGTCCAGCCCATGTGGCGCAGCATCATTTCCGCCGAGAGAATCAGTGAGCCAGGGTTCACCTTGTCCTGTCCGGCGTACTTTGGCGCCGTGCCGTGAGTCGCCTCGAACATTGCCACGGTATCCGAGAGGTTGGCTCCCGGCGCGATACCGATGCCGCCGACCTGAGCCGCGAGGGCGTCCGAGACGTAGTCGCCGTTCAGGTTGAGCGTGGCAATGACGTCGTACTCCTTTGGACGCAGCAGTATCTGCTGCAGGAAGGCATCCGCGATGACATCCTTGACGGTGATCTGCTTGCCGCTTTTTGGATTCTTGAAGGTGCACCAGGGGCCGCCATCCAGTTCGACCGCACCGAATTCCTCCCTGGCCAACTCGTAGCCCCACTCCTTGAAGGCGCCCTCGGTGAACTTCATGATGTTGCCCTTGTGTACCAGGGTCACCGAGTCACGGTCGTTGTCGATCGCGTATTGGATTGCCTTGCGCACCAGCCGTTTGGTCCCCTCGCTGGAGACCGGCTTGACCCCGATGCCCGCGGTGTCCGGGAAACGGATCTTCTTGACTCCCATCTCGTCCTGCAGGAAGGCGATGACCTTGTGCACCTCTGGCGTGCCTGCGGCCCATTCGATCCCCGCATAGATGTCCTCCGAGTTTTCCCGGAAGATGACCATATCGGTGTATTCCGGGTGACGCAGCGGGCTGGGCGTCCCGTCGAAGTAACGGACCGGACGCAGACAGACATACAGATCGAGTTCCTGGCGCAGACTCACGTTGAGCGAGCGGATCCCGCCACCGACCGGCGTGGTCAGCGGGCCCTTGATCGAAACCACGAATTCCTTGACGGCCTGCAGAGTCTCTTCAGGCAACCACACCCCTTCGCCATAGACTTGCGTGGACTTCTCACCGGCAAATATCTCCATCCAGGCAATTCGACGGTCGTCCCCGTAGGCCTTCGCTACCGCTGCGTCCACCACCTTTTTCATGACCGGGGTGATATCCACGCCGATGCCGTCGCCTTCTATATAAGGAACAATCGGACTGGCCGGCACGTTCAGAGAATTGTCCGGGTTGACGGTGATCTTCTGTCCATTGGAGGGGATCTGAATCTTGTCGAATGGCATGCGCTTTACTTCCGGTATGGGTTGCACTTAAAACGGGCAATATTATCACCTTCGAACCAAGCCTCGCCCCATGGCCCGCCTGATACTGTTCAACAAGCCGTTCAACGTGCTCAGCCAATTCACCGATAGCGGGGGCCGCGCAACCCTGGCCGACTTCATCAGGCTGCCCGCGGTCTACCCTGCCGGGCGTCTCGACCGGGACAGCGAGGGCCTGCTGCTGTTGACCGACGACGGCGCACTCGCCCACGAGCTCACCCATCCGCGCAAGAAGGTATGGAAGACCTATTGGGCGCAGGTGGAGGGCGAAATCAACGAGGCGGCGCTGACCGCCTTGAGAAACGGCGTGCAACTCAAGGATGGCCCCACCCTGCCCGCCCAGGCTGAGCGGATTGCCGAACCGGATTTGTGGCCGCGCGATCCACCGATCCGCTTTCGCGCCAGTATTCCCACCTCCTGGCTCGAACTGAGCATCTGCGAAGGGCGCAACCGCCAGGTCCGGCGCATGACCGCCGCGGTTGGCTACCCGACCCTGCGCCTGGTGCGTGTGGCAGTCGGCGAATGGCGAATCGCTGGCATCGAACCGGGCCAGTTCCGGACGGTGCAGTTGCCACCAGGCAACCCGAAACGCTCGCGTCAACCAGCAGGACGGCAGCGCAGTCGGCACCGATCAGGATAAAATGGCGCGCATGAGATGGCATCCCAGAGTCACCGTCGCCGCGGTCATCCGTAATTCCAAGGGCCGCTACCTGCTGGTCGAAGAGCAACCGGATGGCGAAGTGGTTCTGAATCAACCCGCGGGGCACCTCGAGAACGGCGAGTCGCTGCTGGATGCGGTCGTGCGCGAGGTGCGAGAGGAGACCCGTCGTGAATTCTCCCCGCACGCCCTGCTCGGCGTTTACCGTTGGCGGGCTTCGACCGACAGCGACACCTTCCTCAGGTTCTGCTTCCTCGGCGAGGCAGGACCGGAAAAAGCGGATCTGGTGCGCGACCCCGACATCCTGGCCACCCACTGGCTGAGTTCAGGCGAAATTCATAACGGCCCCCATTCCCTGCGCAGTCCGCTGGTGGGTCGGAGCATTCGGGATGCCGAGCGAGGCCAGGCTTTTCCTCTCGACCTGCTCGTCGATCTGATGCCCGCCGATGAGTGACGTCGGCGCAGAAGTGATCGTAGGCCTCTCCGGCGGCGTCGATTCGTCGGTTGCTGCCCTCAAACTGCTGCAGTCGGGTTACCGCGTGCGTGGCCTGTTCATGAAGAACTGGGAAGAGGACGACAGCGAGAAGTATTGCGCTGCCGCAAAGGATCTCGCGGATGCGCAGGCGGTCGCCGATCGGCTGGAGATCGAATTGCTCACGGTCAACTTTTCGGCGGAGTATTGGGACCGCGTATTCGCGTACTTCCTGGAGGAATACCGCGCCGCCAGAACACCCAATCCGGATGTCCTGTGCAATCGCGAAATCAAGTTCAGGGCCTTCCTCGAGCATGCGCTCGAGCTGGGGGCCGATTACATCGCGACCGGCCACTATGCCGGCGTTCGCCGCACCGGCCAGGGAACACAGTTGATACGCGCCAGGGACGAGAACAAGGATCAGACCTACTTTCTGTACATGCTCGGGCAAACCGCGTTGCGCCATACGCTCTTCCCCTTGCAGGATCTGACCAAACCGGAGGTGCGAATCCTGGCAAGGCAGACACGCCTGGCGAATGCGGAGAAGAAGGACAGCACCGGTATCTGTTTCATCGGGGAAAGGCGCTTTCGTGACTTTTTACATCGCTACCTCCCGGCAAACCCCGGACAGATCCGGACCCGCGACGGCGAAGTCCTGGGACATCACCAGGGCCTGATGTACTACACCATCGGACAACGCCAGGGACTCGGCATCGGGGGAAGCTCGCAGCACGACGAGCGCCCCTGGTTCGTTTTGCACAAGGACCTCGAACACAACACCCTCGTTGTGGGACAGGGTCACGATCACCCCGAACTGATGCGTACGCAACTGGTGGCGGAACAGTTGCACTGGGTTGCCGGCAATCCACCCGCACCGGCATTTCGCGCCCAGGCGCGTTGCCGACACCGACAGGCGCTGCAGGATTGCTCGGTCCAGGTCGATCGTGATCTTGCCTCGGTCGAGTTCGATCAACCACAACGGGCACTGACCCCTGGACAGTCCGTCGTCATTTACCAGGACGATGTCTGTCTTGGCGGAGGAATCATACGTTGAGCCGGCACGATGACCGCGACAGAACGATCGCCCTGGCCGGTGTGCTGCAGGCGGCGCACCTGGTAACCGAGCTTGCGCGTAACGGCCGCTGCGATGCGCAAGCCGAAGCGAGCTCCCTGGAATCGCTCTTTGAGTTCGACCCCGCTTCGGTGGAAGGCGTCTATGGCGGGTTGGCGGGTCTTTCCGACGGCCTGCGAACCCTGCACAGGCAGCTCACGCAGCCGGCTCAGCGCAACCTGGAGCTGACACGCTACGCGGTCGCGCTTATCCACCATGGAGACAAGCTGCTGAAGGACCGTGACAGGTTCTCCAATCTGGGACAGGAGCTCGAGCGCTTCAAGGAGAAACGCACCCTCTTCGGTCTGGGAGACTCCTCCCAGAGTGCGCAGCTGGCCCGCCTGTACCAGGAATACATCAGTTCGGTCGAACCCCGGATCATGATTCGCGGGGAGCCGCTCTACCTGCAGAACCCGAGCATCGCCGAGCAGATAAGGACCTTGCTGCTCGCCGGTATCCGCGCCGCCGTCCTGTGGCGCCAGTGCCAGGGACAACGCTGGCACCTGTTGGTGAAGCGGAGAAAAATCACCGAGATGGCGCTGGCACTGTTGGACGAGCTGCCTTAGAGTTATCCGCGACTCAAGCATGGCTGCAACACACCGACTTCCAAACCAGAGGAATCCTTATGAAACGTCTGTTACCGCTCTCTCTCTTCCCGCTCGTTGGTACGCTCTTTCTCGGCGCCTGCAGCGATCAGGGCACGTCGACCACGGACACAACGAACGAAGCGCCGCCGACAACCAGTGAATCCGCTCCAGCAGCGGAGACTACGCAGAAGGAAACCCTGACGGAAAAAGCAAAGAAGCTGACCGAAGACGCTAAGGACCTGGGGAGCAGCGCCTGGGATGCCACCAAGGAGGAGACCGGCGAACTGGTACTCAAGGGTAAGGACGCGATCGGGGATGCGGCCGACGCCACAGGCGATGCGGTCGAGGCGGTGAAGGAAAAGAGCGCCGACATGTACGGTGCGGTGAAGGACAAGAGCGTTGAGGCCTATGGCAGTGCCAAGGAGAAAGGCGCCGAGGTCTATGGCAACGTGAAGGAGAAGGCGGTCGATGCGCTGGATGCCGCCAAGGAAAAACTGCAGCCGGAAACGCCGGAACCCGCGCAAGCGCCTACCGATTTGCCGCGCGAGATCTGAACGGCTCCTTTATTCCTTTCCCCCGCAAGCTGAGCGTGGGGTCGGAGTCGGCAACCGACTCCGACCCCTTTGCATAGGGGACCTCCGCCTTCCTGAATCCTCTCCACCGGGGAGGTTTCCGCCCCGCTCCGCGGTATAATTCGGCGCTGTATCCGGCCGACCGGCCGTACCGAACACGGAGTACACGGCATGCAACTGAGCACCCTCACCGCGGTATCGCCCATCGACGGCCGCTACGCCAGCAAGACCTCGGCGCTGCGCCCCATCTTCAGCGAGTACGGGCTCATCTTTCAGCGGGTCACCGTGGAGGTGCGCTGGCTGCAGGCGCTTTCACGCAACGAGCAGATCATCGAAGTGCCGACCTTCTCCACGGAGGCCGAACAGTTGCTGGATCGCATCGTCGCTGAATTCGACGAGTCGGACGCGCAGCGCATCAAGGAAATCGAGCGGACCACCAACCACGACGTCAAGGCGGTCGAATATTTTCTCAAGGAGCGGATTGCCGGCAACAAGGAGCTCGAGGGAGTCAGCGAGTTCATCCATTTCGCGTGCACTTCCGAAGACATCAACAACCTCTCGCACGCCCTGATGCTCAAGGCCGGGCGCGACACGGTGCTGATGCCACAGCTGGAGGAAGTGATTGCATCGATCCGTGCCCTGGCGCACGCGCACGCAGACAAGCCAATGCTCTCGCGCACCCATGGACAGCCGGCCTCACCCACTACCCTGGGCAAAGAGATGGCGAACGTGGTGCATCGCCTGCGCCGCCAGCAGGAGCAGATTGCCTCAATCCAGGTGCTTGGCAAGATCAACGGCGCGGTCGGTAACTACAACGCGCATCTGTCCGCCTACCCCGAGATCGACTGGCCGGCATTCGCCCAGGCTTTTGTCGAGTCCCTGGGCCTGAACTGGAACCCCTACACGATCCAGATCGAACCGCATGACTACATGGCGGAACTCTTCGACGCCATCGCGCGGGCGAACAACATCCTGATCGATTTCTCCCGCGACGTATGGGGTTATATATCGCTCGGCTACTTCAAGCAGAAGACGGTTGCCGGAGAGGTCGGATCCTCCACCATGCCGCACAAGGTCAATCCGATCGACTTCGAGAACGGCGAAGGGAACCTGGGCTTGGCGAACGCGCTGTTTGACCACCTCGCCATGAAACTGCCGGTTTCACGCTGGCAACGCGACCTGACCGACTCCACGGTGCTGCGCAACATGGGCGTCGGTTTTGGCTATACCCAGATTGCGCTGCAGTCGCTTGCCCGGGGGATCGGCAAACTCGAGGTGGACGAGCAACGCCTGGCCGATGACCTGCTGGCTAACTGGGAAGTGCTGGCTGAACCGATCCAGACGGTAATGCGACGTTTCGGCATCGAAAAGCCCTACGAGAAACTGAAGGAGCTGACCCGCGGTCAACGTGTCGACCAGCGCGGGATGCAGGCCTTCGTGGACGGTCTCGAACTGCCGCCAGAGGCCAAGGCCGCACTGCGGTCACTGACCCCCCTGAACTACATCGGTAACGCGGCGCAACAGGCGAAGGATATCTAACCCGAATATTTCACCCGTCGAACCAAAGGGGTCGGGGATCGATTCCGACCCTTGCATAAGCGAACCGCAGGCAAGAAAAAACCGGCACGAAGCCGGTTATCTCACCCAGTCAACAGGCTGCCTCAGGCACTCTCTTCGAGTTCCCGCTGGTAACCCTGGTTGACCCTTTCCCGCAACTCCTTGCCTGGCTTGAAATGCGGCACATACTTGCCCGCAAGGTGTACCGACTCACCGGTCTTGGGGTTTCGCCCAACCCTGGGGGGACGGAAGTGCAGGGAGAAGCTGCCAAAGCCGCGGATCTCAATCCGATCACCGCCTGCCAAGGCCTGGCTCATCTGTTCGATCATGCACTTGACCGCGAGTTCGACATCGCGATAGGCCAAGTGACTTTGTTCCCTGGCAATGACTTCGATCAACTCCGATTTGGTCATCACAATCTCTCAACGGGTTGACGGGGCAGCGTGAACCACGCTGCCCCGTTTAGATCGGCCGCTTACTTTTTGTCGGCCTCAAGCTGCTCTTTGAGCAGATCGGCCATGGAAGTGGTCCCAGCGGTGCTGGAGTCGATGTTGTACTGCGAGATGACCGCCTTTTCCTCGTCGTAGTCCTTGGCCTTGACCGACAGGCTGATGGTGCGATTCTTGCGGTCCACGCCCATGAACTTTGCCTCGGCGGTGTCGCCCTCTTTGAGCAGCGTGCGAGCATCTTCGACCCGGTCGCGGGCCAGATCGGAAGCGCGCAGGTAACCTTCCACGCCCTCTTCGAGATCGATTACCGCACCCTTGGCGTCAACTTCGCGAACCGTACCGGTAACAATCGAACCTTTGTCGTGCGTCGCAAGCCAGGTGGAGAAGGGATCCTTGTCCAATTGCTTGACGCCAAGCGAGATGCGCTCGCGCTCCGGGTCGACGGCCAGCACCACTGTCTCCAGCTCCTGACCCTTCTTGAAGTCGCGAATGACTTCCTCGCCCGCATCGTCCCACGAGATATCGGAGAGATGCACGAGGCCATCAATACCGCCGTCAAGACCGATAAAGATACCGAAGTCGGTGATCGACTTGATGGTGCCGGAGACGTGGTCACCCTTCTTGAAGCGCTCGCCGAAGTCTTCCCAGGGATTGGACTGGCATTGCTTCATGCCGAGCGAAATACGACGACGCTCCTCGTCGATATCCAGGACCACGACCTCGACTTCCTGACCGAGTTGCACCACCTTGCTGGGGTGAACGTTCTTGTTGGTCCAGTCCATCTCGGACACGTGCACCAGGCCTTCCACGCCATCTTCGATTTCGACGAAGGCACCATAGTCGGCGATGTTGGTCACCTTGCCGAAAAGGCGGGTGTTCTCCGGGTAGCGACGGGTGATGTTGACCCAGGGATCTTCACCCAGCTGCTTCAGGCCGAGGGAGACGCGCATCTTCTCGCGGTCGAACTTGAGCACTTTGACGTCGATCTCATCGCCGATCTCGACCACTTCGGACGGGTGCTTGACCCGCTTCCAGGCCATATCGGTGATGTGCAGCAGGCCATCGATGCCGCCCAGGTCGACGAACGCACCGTAGTCGGTGAGGTTCTTGACCACACCCTTGACCACCTGACCCTCGGCCAGATCGGCGAGCAGCTTCTCGCGCTCCTCGCTGTATTCCTTCTCGACCACGGCACGACGGGAGACCACCACGTTGTTGCGCTTCTGGTCCAGCTTGATGACCTTGAATTCGAGATCCTTGCCTTCCAGGTAGCCGGTGTCACGCACAGGACGCACATCCACCAGAGAGCCGGGCAGGAAGGCCCGGATCTGGTCCAATTCGACGGTGAAGCCGCCCTTCACCTTGCCGTTGATACGACCGGTGACGATGTCTTCGTTTTCGAAAGCTTTCTCGAGCTTCTGCCAGGCGTGATGACGCTTGGCTTTCTCACGTGACAGTCGGGTGGCGCCTGAACCATCCTCGACCGCGTCCAGGGACACCTCAACCTGGTCACCGACGGCGACTTCGACGTTTCCGTCGTTGTCGAAGAACTGGCTGACCGGAATGACGCCTTCGGATTTGAGGCCGGCATTGACGATGACGAAATCGCCATCGATCGCGACCACCGAGCCAATGACTATGCTTCCGGGCTGAAGGTTGGTGTTATTGAGGCTCTCTTCGAAGAGCTCGGCAAAACTTTCTGACATGATGTGTGTACCTATGATCCGCGCTTGGAGCAGATCGTGTTTACCGGCCAATGCGATATGCCGCAGCTGGCCTCGGTTGTGTTGTTGAATAAAAAAACAGACCGAAGTCTGCAACCCTGTCGGGACGACAAGCCCCGTAATGCCCTGCTCTTCTAATGAGCTAAGGCTTCGCCAGCCCGCGCTCCTGCGCCGCCTGGAGAATCTGGTCCACGACCTGTTCGATGCTGAAGGCCGTGGAATCGATCACCATTGCATCCCCAGCGGGAACCAACGGCGATGCCGCCCGCGAACGATCACGTTCATCGCGCTCTCGAATCTCAACGGCAAGGTCCGAAATTTTAGACTTGATACCCTTTTCTTTCAACTGCTTATAGCGTCTTTTCGCACGTTCTTCGGCACTCGCGGTGAGAAACACCTTGAGCGGAGCGCGTGGGAAAACGGTTGTCCCCATGTCCCTGCCATCGGCGATCAGGCCGGGAGCGACCGCCGCCTCGCGCTGCCAATCGAGGAGCGCCGCACGCACCTCCGGCATCGCGGCGACCCGGGAGGCGTCATTGCCGGCCTGCTCGGTGCGGATCGAAAGGGAGACATCCTCGTCTTCGAGAAAGATCCTGCCCTGCTCAAAACGCACACGAAGATTCCTTGCTATTTCAGAAAGTTGGGGTTGATTCTTGAAGTCAATACCAGATTTTCGCGCGGCGTAGGCAGCCAGCCGGTAGAGGGCGCCGGAGTCGAGTACATGCCATCCGAGCGTCTTGGCCACGCGCGCCGATACGGTGCCCTTACCCGAGCCGCTCGGCCCGTCGATTGTGATCACCGGCGTTGCTTCAGTCATTCTGCACGCTCACTTGCAGCCCGACCGAACCGGCCAGCTCGGCAAATCCCGGGAACGAGGTGTTCACATTGGCGCAGTCATCGATCCGGATTTCTCCGCTCGCACAAAGGGCTGCCATCGCGAAGGCCATTGCAATGCGGTGGTCCCCGTGGCTGTCCACCCTGCCCCCGCGCAGCTGCCCGCCCTGGATGACGATGCCGTCCGGGGTCGGCCTGGCTTCGATACCCAGCGCCTGCAGACCATCCGCCATCACCTGGATACGATCGGACTCCTTGACGCGAAGCTCTTCTGCGCCGGTCAGGACCGTCTCCCCCTCTGCGCAGGCGGCGGCCACGAACAGCGCCGGAAACTCGTCGATCGCCAGGGGCACCTGGTCTTCCGGTATCCGGATTCCCTTCAGTTGCGCGCTGCGCACCCGAAGATCCGCGACCGGCTCGCCACCGGCCTCGCGTTCCTTGGCGACCTCGATATCGGCGCCCATCAGGCGCAGGATAGTGAGCACCCCATCGCGGGTCGGGTTCATGCCGACATGGCGCAGGACCAGGTCTGACCCCGCCGCAATGCTCGCGCCCACCAGGAAGAAGGCGGCCGAGGAGATGTCCGCCGGCACATCGATGTCACAAGCAATCAAGGCGCCGCCGCCCCTGACACCCCGGCGCGGACCCTCCTGCATCACCTCGTAACCGAAACCCCGCAGCATCCGCTCGGTGTGGTCGCGGGTTGGGGCGGGTTCGGTGACCCAGGTCTCGCCTTGCGCATACAGGCCTGCCAGCAAAAGGCAGGATTTGACCTGTGCGCTGGCGACCGGCATCCGGTAGTCACAACCACGCAGGCCGTCCACCGGGCGTATCACCAGCGGCGCAGTCCCCTTGGGTGTGGTATTGATTTCCGCCCCCATGAGTGCCAGCGGCTCGGTCACCCGCTTCATGGGACGCCGTGAGAGTGACTCGTCGCCGATCAAGGTGACCTCGAAGCCCTGCCCGGCCAGCAGGCCGGCCAACAGCCGCATGGAAGTGCCGGAGTTGCCCAGGTCCAGGGGCCCATCCGGTGCCTGCAGTCCATGCATGCCGACACCATGAATGATCACCCTGCCCTCGCTCGGCCCTTCGATCTCGACGCCCATGTCACGGAAGGCCTGCAGGGTCGCGAGTGCGTCCTCGCCTTGGAGAAAACCCTCCACCCGGGTCACGCCTTGTGCCAGCGAACCGAACATGATGGAGCGATGTGAAATCGATTTATCGCCCGGAACCCGGACATCGCCAATCAGGCTGCCGCCTGGGCTCACGCTGAACTGCAGCTTGGATGACAACTTATCCATTCCCTTCATTGACAAAGGCGCAGAAGGCTAGCCGCTGCGCGGTTGGATTACAAGCGAGTGAAGTGACGGGCCGTAGCGGGCCGCGGCTACTGATCGGACCGGGCGGAATGGTTTCGAGCAGGTCAACCTTCCTCGGTGTCCGTATTGGCCTCGGACAGGCCGTCTACGAAGGCATCGCGGGCCGCCTTGGCACGCTCGAATACCGCCAGCAGGCGATCGCCATCGCCGCGCTCGATCGACGCCGCGAGGTCTTTCATCTCTCCGGCAAAATTCAACATGACCTCGGCTACCGCTTCGCGGTTCGCGATACAGATGTCGCGCCACATCAGCGGGTTGCTCGAGGCGATACGGGTAAAGTCGCGGAAACCGCCGGCGGCAAAGCGAAAGATATCGTCGTGCTCATCCATGCGCGCGAGCGTATCCACGAGTCCGAAGGCCAGCATGTGCGGCAGATGACTGGTGGCCGCCAGGACACGATCGTGGCGCTGCACGTCCATGCGCACGACCTCGGCACCGCAGGCCTGCCACATCCGGGTCACCCGCGCGAGCGCCTCCGGATCGGTATCTTCCTCGGGAGTGAGAATGACCCGCCGGTCGCGATAGAGGTCCGCAAACGAGGCCTCGACCCCGTTGCGTTCAGTTCCCGCGATGGGATGTCCGGCCACGAACTGCTGGAGATGATCGGGGCAGCTTGCGCGGAAATCCGAAATGACCGTTGCCTTGGCGCTGCCGCCGTCGGTAACCACCGCCTGGGGAGGAAGATGCCCGTTCATCTGCTCGAACACCCTGCGCATGGCGCCCAGCGGGACGGCCACGAAAACCATATCCGCATCCCGGACTGCCTCGCCGACGTCCTGGGTGTAGGCATCGATCACCCCGAGTTCCACTGCGCGCTCGAGGTTTTCCAGGCCACGTCCGCAACCGACAATGCGTTGCACCGCGCCGCTCTGACGCAAAGCGCGTGCAAGCGAACCGCCGATCAAGCCGACGCCAATCACCGCCAGGTTGCCGACCCCCTGCTTCACAGCACCCGTTCCAGCGCTTCCAGGCAACGTGCGTTCTCTTCCGCCAGACCCGTGCTGATACGCAGGTAACCCTTGAGTCCGTAGTTTTCGACCGGACGGGTGATCACGCCCTGCTGCAACAACGCGAGGTCGACCTCGGAGGCCGGACGCCCCACGTTCACGCTGATGAAGTTCCCGACCGAAGGAATGTATCCCAGCCCGAGCTTTTGCAGGCCCTCCTCGAATTGCCTCATACCGGCCGTGTTCAGCTCCACCGAGCTGCGTACGTAATCCTGGTCGGCGAGCGCCGCAAGGGCGGCCGCCTGGGCCAGACTGTTGGCATTGAAGGGTTGCCGCACGCGATTCAGGAGATCGGCGAGTTCCGGATGCGAGAGCCCGTAACCGATGCGCAGTGCGGCCAGGCCATAGGCCTTGGAAAAGGTCCGCGTGACCACCAGATTGGGGAACTCCGCGAGCCAGGCACTGGCGTCGGGATAGTCCGGCTGTATCGGGGTGACGTACTCGAAATAGGCTTCGTCGACCACCACGATGACGTGCGGAGGCAGGCTCGCGATGAAATCGCGCAGGACCGCGCGCGCCAGCCATGTCCCCGTCGGGTTGTTCGGGTTGGCAAGCCAAACCACGCCGGTTGATGGCCCCACCATCGCCGCCATGCGTTCCAGGTCATGCCCGAAATCGCGCGCGCCGGCCATCCGCAGTTCGGCGCCTGCTGCCATGCTGCTGAGCGCATATACCGCGAACGCGTGCTCCGAGAAAAGGCTTTCCTTCCCCGGCCTGAGGAAAACCCGCGCGATCATGTCCAGCACGTCATTCGAACCGTTGCCGATGGTGATGCAGTCGGGGGTCACATCATGCCGTTGCGCAAGCGCCTGTCTGAGCGCATAGGCCGCCCCATCCGGATAGCGGGTCAACTCGGCAAGCTCTGTCTGGATGGTCTCCAGCACACGCGGGCCCGGCCCCCGTGGATTCTCGTTGGATGCGAGCTTGATCGAATTGCTGATGCCAAGTTCCCGCTCGAGCTCCGTCACCGGTTTACCCGGCACGTAAGGCTGCAGGTGGGATATGCCAGGTGCAGCCAGGTCGATAAAGCGATTGTTCTTCATAGCGCTATTCCGGTCTCACAGAACGCCCCGGGGATAGGAACCGAGTTCTTTGTACATCCCGGCGATACGACCCAGCTCGCGCAATGCGGCAGACAGCTTCGGGTCTTCACGATGCCCCAGAAGGTCGATGAAAAAAACGTAGTCCCAGTTGCCACGTCGTGAAGGCCGCGACTCGATGCGGGTCATACTGATGCTGTGATCCGCCAAGGGCTGCAACAGGCGATACAGACTGCCGGACTCGTTGCGCGTGGAAACCAGGATGCTGGTCTTGTCGTCTCCCGATGGCTGAGTGGCGTGCCGGCCGATCACCAGGAACCGGGTGGTGTTATCCGCATCGTCCTCGATGTTCTGCGCCAGGGTGTCGAGCCGGTACAGCTCGGCTGCTGCCTGGCCGGCAATCGCCGCCGACTGCTCGGTCTGGGCGGCGAGCCGCGCCGCCTCGGCATTGCTGCCAACCGCGACGCGTTCGACGAACGGCAAGTGCCTGTCCAGCCAACCGCGGCACTGAGCCAGTGACTGTTGATGTGAGAATACCCGCGTAATGTCCTCGAGGCGTGTCGAAAGACCCAGAAGATTGTGGTGTATCCGCAGCGACACCTCGCCGCAGATCTGCAGCGGCGAAGTCAGGAACATATCGAGGGTGTGGTTGACCACGCCCTCCGAGGAATTCTCTACCGGGATGACGCCATAGTCGGCAGCGCCATTCTCGACCTCCTGGAAGACGTCCGGAATGCTGCCCATCGCTTCTGCCTCGGCCGCGTGACCGAAGTGACGCAGCGCAGCCGCCTGGGTGAAGGTTCCTTCGGGCCCGAGATAGGCGACTTTGAGGGGGCGTTCCAGGGCGAGGCAGGATGACATGATCTCGCGGAACAACCAGGCCACGGTATCGTCGTCGAGCGGACCGCGGTTGCGTTCCTTTACCCTGCGCAACACCTCCGCCTCACGCTCCGGGCGGTAAAAGACTGCATTGGGATCCGCGGCCAGCTTGACCCGCGCCACATCGATGGCCGCCTCCGCCCGCTGGTTGAGGAGCTCCTGAATGCTGGAATCGATGTCATCGATTCGCTTGCGGATCTCGCCGAGTTTTTCAGTCTCATTCATCTGCAAAAACCGATTACACCGCCAAGGGCGCCAAGAACGCCAAGGGAGTTAATTCAAGTATGCATTCTAATCCGGACCACATTCCAATCTTTGCGCTCTTTGCGTCCTTTGCGGTAAACACATTCAACAGCCGAGGCAGCGTACCGAGAGCACCCCTTCGATACTGGCGATCGACTCCGCCACCGAAGCCTCCGGCACCCGGTCGACGTCGATCAGGGTGACCGCGATATTCGAGCGCGACTTGTTCAGCATGTCGATGATATTGAGTCCTGCCGCGGCCAGTACGGTGGAGACCTGGCCCAGCATATTGGGCACGTTGGCGTTGACCACCGCGAGGCGATAGCCCTCGGCTCGCGGCAGGTTGATCTCGGGGAAATTCACCGAGTTGTTGACACTGCCGTTCTCCAGCCAGTCACGCACCTGATCGGCCACCATGATCGCGCAGTTCTCTTCCGCCTCGCGGGTTGACGCACCAAGATGCGGCAAGGTGAGGACACGCGGATGCTCCTTGAGCAGGTTGCTCGGAAAATCACACACATAGGCATACAGGTGTTCCTTGTCCAGGGCGTCTACCGCGGCCTGATCATCGATAATGCCGTTGCGCGCGAAGTTGAGCAGCACGCCACCGCGAGGCATCAGTGCCAGGCGTTCGGGGTTGATCATGTTCGCGGTGTGCTCGTTGAGCGGCACATGGAAAGTGATGAAGTTGGAACGCGAAACCAGGTCATCGACCGAAAGCGCCTGCTGCACGCCCGCATCCAGCTGCCAGGCGGATTTCACCGTGATGGTCGGGTCGTAGCCGACCACCTGCATACCCAAGGCACGCGCCGCGTTCGCCACCCGCACCCCGATGGCACCCAGGCCGACGACCCCAAGGGTGCGGCCCGGCAGTTCGAAGCCGACGAAATTCTTCTTGCCCGCCTCGACCGCCTTGCCGATGCTGGCGTCGTCTCCCTGCAGCCCAACGGCGAAACGCCAGGCCTGAGCGATGTTGCGCGCCGCCATGAGCATGCCCGCCAGCACCAGTTCCTTTACCGCGTTGGCATTCGCCCCGGGGGCATTGAACACCGGCACCCCTGTCTCGGTCATGCGCTCGACGGGGATATTGTTGACCCCCGCGCCTGCCCGCCCGATCGCCCTGACCGTGTCCGGGATCTGCATGTCGTGCATCTTGGCGGAACGCACCAGGATCGCATCCGGGTGAGTGATCTCCGAGGCCACCTCGAAGCTGTCACGCGGCAGGCGGTCCAGCCCGGCCACAGAAATATTGTTCAGGGTTTGAATCTTAAACATCTTTAAATTCCATCCATCCAAAATTGTCTACCGCAAAGGACGCAAAGAACGCCAAGAGCCTTCGGCTTGCAGTATGCGGGCTGCGCAAATCCAAGCGCGATCCAGAAAGATCCAGTCTCCCGGCGGAGCACAGTGTCGCCGCGATCACACGCCCTCCGGCTTTCCAAGCTTTGCGCCCTTTGCGTCCTTTGCGGTGAATCTTTTACTCAGCCGTTGTTGCGCTCGAACTCGGCCATGAAGTCGATCAGTGCCTTGACGCCATCCTCCGGCATGGCGTTGTAGATACTGGCGCGCATGCCGCCGACCGAGCGATGCCCCTTGAGGGTCTTGAGACCGGCTTCCGCCGCTTCGCTGAGGAACCGGGCATCGAGGTCCGGGTCCGCCAGGGTGAAAGGCACATTCATCCAGGAGCGGCAGTTCCGGTCGACCGGGTTGTTGTAAAAACCGGAATCATCGATCGCGCCGTACAGCGCTTTGGCCTTGCGTTCATTGATCGCCGCCATACCCGCCAGGCCGCCCTGTGCCTTCAGCCACTGAAACACCAGGCCGGCGAGGTACCAGCCATAGGTTGGTGGCGTGTTGTACATCGAGTCGGCGCCGGCATGCGTCTCGTACTTGAACATGGTCGGGGCGTGATCCATGGCATTGCCGATGAGATCCTCGCGCACGATGGTGATGGTCAAGCCCGCCGGCCCGATGTTCTTCTGCGCCCCGGCATAAATGATCCCGAAGCGCGATACGGCCAGCGGGCGCGACAGGATGGTGGAAGACATGTCGGCCACCAGCGGCACGTCACCGGTCTCCGGAATATAGGAAAACTCCACGCCCTCGATGGTCTCGTTGGGTGTGTAGTGCACGTAGGCGGCATCCGCAGAGATAGCCAGGCTCCCGGCGGCAGGTTCGGAAGTGAAACTGTCATCGACGTAGGTGTCGGCAATCACCTTGACATCGCCATAGCGCCTGGCCTCCGCGATCGCCTTTTTGGACCAGGAGCCGGTATTCATGTAGTCGGCCTTGCCGGTCCGGCCAATCAGGTTCAGCGGCACCATGGCGAACTGACTGGTGGCCCCGCCCTGCAGGAACAGGACCTTGTAGTTGTCCGGAATCGCCATCAGTTCACGCAGGTCCGCCTCTGCCTGCTGCGCGATCGACATGAACTCCTTGCCGCGGTGGCTCATTTCCATCACGGACATGCCACTGCCCCGCCAGTCCAGCATCTCCTCTTGGGCTTGTTTGAGGACTGCTTCCGGAAGGGCCGCCGGGCCGGCGCTGAAGTTGTATACGCGTGCCATAGTTGTTTCCAAATGAATTTGTGATTAACCGCAAAGGACGCAAAGAGCGCCAAGATGTATTTGTGTTAAAACCGCGCCGGCAGACCGATTTCTCCCGACAGTTTCGAAGACCGGACTCTGAAAGACTTCGCGTCCTTCGCGTCCTTGGCGGTGAGTATTATTCTTCGCCTTCCTGTATGCCTTCTTCACTGCCAGCATCTTCGCCTTCGAGCGCCTCGATCCGGGCAATGCCGATGAGTTTCTCGTCGCGGCTCAGGCTGATCAGTTTGACGCCCTGGGTGTCGCGGCTCATCTGGGAGACATCCTCGACCGGGGTACGCACCAGGGTGCCGCCATCGGTGATCAGCATGATCTCGTCGTCGTCGAATACCCGCACCGCGCCAACCTGCTCACCGTTGCGCTCGCTGGTCTTGATCGAGATGACACCCATGCCGGCGCGCCCCTTGATCGGAAACTGCGTGATCCCGGTACGCTTGCCGAAGCCGTTTTCGGTGGCGGTCAGGACATCCCCTTCGCTACCCACGATCAGGGAGATGACGCGTTGGCCTTTACCCAACTTGACGCCGCGCACCCCACAGGCGGTCCGCCCCATTGGCCGCACGCTCGATTCCTCGAAGCGCAATGCCTTGCCGGCGGATGTGAACAGCATGACAGTCTGTTCCCCATCGGTCAGTTCGACACCGATCAGCTGATCGTCGTCGCGCAGATCCACCGCGATGATGCCGCTCGAACGCGGCCGTGAGAAATCCTGCAACGCGGTCTTCTTGACCGTGCCGGTGGCAGTCGCCATGAACACGTAGCGACCCTCCTCGTACTCGCGAATCGGCAGCACCGCGTTGATCCGCTCGTTCTGTTCCAGGGGCAACAGGTTGTTCATCGGTCGCCCGCGAGCGTTACGCCCCGCCTGTGGCAGTTCGTAGACCTTGAGCCAGTAGCACTTGCCGCGGCTGGAGAAGCACAGGATCGTGTCGTGGGTGTTGGCCACAAACAGCTTCTCGACGAAATCCTCCTGCTTGGTGGCCGTCGCGGCCTTGCCCTTGCCGCCGCGTCGCTGGGCCCGGTAGACGTCCAGGGGCTGGGCCTTGGCATACCCCTGGTGCGATAGCGTGACCACCACGTCTTCCTCGGTGATGAGGTCCTCGAGGGTCAGGTCCAGTCGGGTCTGCACGATTTCGCTGCGCCGGTCGTCGCCAAACTGCTCGCGGATATCCATCAGCTCTTCGCGGATGACCGCCATCAGGCGATCGGGATTGGACAGGATCTCGAGGAGCTCGGCGATGCGCGTGAGGATCTCCTCGAACTCGTTGATGATCTTGTCCTGCTCGAGTCCGGTCAGTTTCTGCAGGCGGAGGTCCAGGATCGCCTGCGCCTGGGTCTCGGTGAGGCGGTAACCCTCGGGGGTCAGTCCGAACCCCGGCGGCAGGTCTTCGGGGCGGGAGGCGTCCGCTCCGGCGCGCCCCAGCATGGCCTCCACGGTACCGGACTGCCAGGTCTTCTCGACCAGCTGGCGCTTGGCCTCGGCCGGGCTGGGGGCGGCCTTGATCAGCGCGATGACCTCGTCGATGTTGGCCAGCGCGACCGCCAGGCCTTCCAGGAGGTGCGCCCGGTCGCGCGCCTTGCGCAGCTCGTACAGGGTGCGACGGGTAACCACGTCGCGTCGGTGACGGATGAAGTATTCGAGCAGCTGCTTCAGGTTCAGGGTGCGCGGCTGGCCATCCACCAGCGCCACCATGTTGATCCCGAAAACGCTCTGCATCTGGGTCTGCTTGTAGAGATTGTTGAGCACGACCTCCGCGACCTCGCCGCGACGCAGCTCGATCACCATGCGCATCCCGTCCTTGTCGGACTCATCGCGCAGTTCGGAGATGCCCTCGAGCTTCTTTTCCTTGACCAGTTCCGCGATCTTTTCCAGCAGGCGGGCCTTGTTGACCTGGTAGGGCAGCTCGGTCACGACGATCCGCTGGCGACCGTTCTGCATCTCCTCCATTTCGATGCGGGCACGGATGTAGACCTTGCCGCGGCCGGTCCGGTAGGCATCGCGCACGCCGGCAATGCCGTTGATGATGCCGGCCGTCGGAAAATCGGGCGCCGGTACGATCTCCATCAGCGTCTGCAGGTCTGTGTCGCTGTCGTCGATCAGCGCGAGGCAGCCGTCGATCACCTCGCGCAGATTGTGCGGCGGGATATTGGTCGCCATGCCCACCGCAATACCGGAGGAACCGTTGACCAGCAGATTGGGGAACTTGGCCGGCAACACCTGCGGCTCCCGCTCCGACTCGTCGTAATTGAGCGTGAAGTCGACCGTCTCCTTGTCGATGTCCGCCAGCAGTTCGTGCGCGATCTTGGACATGCGCACCTCGGTGTAACGCATCGCCGCCGGCGCGTCCCCGTCCACCGAGCCGAAGTTCCCCTGGCCGTCCACCAGCATGTAGCGCAGCGAGAACGGCTGGGCCATGCGCACGATGGTGTCGTACACGGCTGTATCCCCATGCGGGTGATACTTACCGATGACGTCGCCGACCACGCGCGCAGACTTCTTGTAGGGCTTGTTCCAGTCGTTGTTGAGTTCGCCCATCGCGTACAACACCCGCCGATGCACGGGCTTGAGCCCGTCGCGGACATCCGGCAGCGCCCGGCCAACGATGACGGACATGGCATAGCCCAGATAGGACTGCTGCATCTCGTCCTCGAGGCTGATCGGGAGTATTTCCTTGGCAAATTCGGTCATGAAGATTTCCTTTGGGACCCCGCTCTGTCGGGCTGAACGCCGCCTGCTTTTTGTTCTTCTGACGGGGTGTTTGCAGCCGCAAATTGTAACATAGGATGAATATGCGGGGCGCCCTAAAACCCGCTGAAATCGGCTTACAAGCCGTCTGAGGGGGATTTGGGCCGAAAATCACCTTCGTTTTCTGTTTCGCAGATCGCATGCAGCCACATGCCCCCTGTGAGGGCGCGGGATTATCCTGCGGGGCCGCAAAGGCGATTGGCGCCCCACTGCTACACTCTCCCGGAAATTCACTGTCCGAGGAGCCAGGCATGCCAGCCATCGAATGCGAAGGTCCCCTACCGGCGAACGCTTTCAGAATCCGGCAACTGCCACCGGGACGCGTGCTGGCGTGGCTGGCCTCGGGTTGGCGGGATATGCGCGCCATCGGTTGGCCCAGCTACCTGCACGGCCTGTTCGTCTGTCTCGTCGGAATCGCCCTGGCGCTGTTGTCTCTCGAGGCGAGCCTGCTCGTGCTGGGACTCGCCAGCGCCTTCGTTCTGGTGGGGCCTTTTCTCGCTACCGGCCTGTACGCCCTGAGCCGACGCCGCGAGCGGGGGTCGGTCGGCGGGCTGGACATCGTTGTGCTGGCCTGGCGCTGCGCCGGGCGCCGTCTGCTGGCGTTCAACCTCCTCCTGCTTGGCGCCGCGCTCGCCTGGGTGGCAATAAGCGCCCTGCTGCTCGGCCTGTTCGTCAATGTCGAGACGACAAGCCTCCCGGCACTTCTCAGATACGTACTGACCCAGGACAGCGTTCATTTCCTGCAGTGGACCGTACTCGGGAGCCTGGTGGCGGCGACGGTGTTCGCCTGCTCTGTCATTACAATACCCCTGCTGATGGAGCGCGATGTTTCAACCCGCAGCGCAATCCTCACCAGCGTGCGCACAGTCAGCGAGAACCCGCTCACCATGGTCGTCTGGGCGATCTGTATCGCCGCGGCCACCGCGGCCTCGCTGGCGACGGGCATGCTGGGTTTCATCCTCCTCTACCCGCTGATCGGGCACGCTTCGTGGCACGCCTACCGGGATCTCGCCGAGATCGATGACCAGGAGTTACCGCAGATAACGGACGACCAATTTGAAAATCACTGAGGAACAAATCACCGAGATCGGCATGACCTGGGGCCTGACGGGCCTGATCGGCTACATGCTGTTCATCATCTGGAATCTGGCACGTAAATCCAACGCCGGCCGCTTCGGCACCTTCATCCTGTTCTTCGTGCTCGCGTTTGGCATGCTCGGCTTCATCGCAAAAAGCGTGATTCAGTGGCTTTTCGAAATCGACTGAGCTCGCGCCGAGCAGCAAGCATCAGCCGGTCCTGAACCCCGGCGCGACGTACGCCTGCCAAACCTGGCATTCCACCGATTCCACCCGCGACATCGGGGAGCCCTGCCACAGCCATTGGCAAAGCGACTCGACGTCCCCGGGCGGGCCCTGCACGATCACCTCCACAGAACCGTCGCCAAGGTTGACCGCCGAACCCGATAGCCCCAGCTCCAGACCCTTGCGGCGCGTCGATTCGCGGAACCACACGCCCTGTACCCGGCCCACGACGATGCAGCGCCTGCAGATCATTTCGTCAGGCTTTCGAGCCATGTGCCCCGGGCAGCGTTGATCGCGGAGTGGAGAGCCGTCATTCCGCCCGCTCCGGCTGCACCGACCGGAGACGCCGCCAGATCCGGCGCCGCATGCCGGGTGACCAGTGCAGGCTGAAGCCATCGCAGGAATCCAGGCGCAGCGCCGCGCGCATGAGAATCGGCAACTGGGCATCCAGTGCCTTCAGGGCCTCGGCCCAGGCACCGGGATTGGCATCCAGGGCGGCGCGGCCAGCGGCGTGTTCGATCCGCAACGGCTCGATCGCACCCGAAGGCGCGAGCCGCGCGAGCCCGGCTGCCAGGGGGCAGTCGACCTTCCGCGTCCCATCGATGGCACGTAGCGCAGCTGGCGCGACCTTGGCGGCGACTTCTCCCGGCAGATAGCCCCCGCCACTGAACCATAGCCCGCTGATCGGCAACAAGCCCCGGGATTCCCGCTCGTGGTTCGCCGGCAGGGAATGGAACAGCATCTGCACCTCGTTGAGCAGGCCGCGCCATTGCATGCCATCTGCGCCGTTCGGCAGAAACGGATCGATGTTCCGCCCCAGAATATCGGCCAAGGGGTGGCAGCGAACGCGTGGTTCGGATGTCAGCGCGAGGTACCAGCGGGTGGGGTGCGGCGCGAGCAACTCCATGCCCGAGTCAGCGAAGTGATGGTTGAAGGCCTCGACAAACGGACCGGCAGTCCCTGGCGCAAGCGCCTCCCGATCAAAATCGAAGGCCAGCAGCCGGTCCTGATCCGGCCTTAGGTGAATCGGATCGGCGTGCAACAGATAACGGGATTCGGCCTGCCCGTGGCTATCCGCAAGATGGCACACGGAAGCGGTCGGCAGCGGCTGCCGGCCGGTGATGCCGAAGTGTTCGAACAGCGCCTCGGCGTAGCTCGTCGGTCCCGGCCGGCGGTCACTGCGCGCGATCAGGAGTTCCAGCGCAGGCAGCCTCGGGCGTTCCGAAAACTCGGCCCGACGGGGGAAAGGTCCCAGCAGTCCGGGAACGAGCAGACGGATCAACTCAGGTGTTCAACCCGGATACGGACGATCGGACCGCTGACGCTGTCGAGGGCTTCGATGCGATCGATCGCCTCGTTCATCTGGCCTTCCCTGACACGGTGGGTCAACATCACCAAAGGCACCTCGGTCTGACCCTCGGCCGGCTCCTTCTGCTGGATCGCCTCGATACTGATGCCGGCATCGCCGAGAATCCCGGCCACGGCCGCCACCACGCCGGGCCTGTCCTGTGCCGTCAGGCGCAGGTAGTAAGCCGTCTCCACCGATTCGATCGGCAGTATGGGAATGTCCGCCAGCTCCGCTGGCTGGAAGGCCAGGTGCGGCACCCGGTTGCCCGGATCGGTGGTCAGTGTCCGGGTAACGTCGATGATATCCGCGACCACCGCTGAAGCGGTCGGCAGGGAACCGGCTCCGGCACCGTAATAGAGGGTCGGGCCCACGGCATCCCCGTTGACCAGGACCGCGTTCATCACGCCGTTGACGTTGGCGATCAGGCGGCGCTCGGGTATCAGGGTCGGATGCACCCGCAGCTCCACGCCCTCGCCCGTCTTGCGGGTCACCCCAAGGTGCTTGATGCGGTAACCGAACTGTTCCGCGTAGGCGACGTCCTGCGGCTCGATTTTACTGATGCCCTCGGTGAAGCAGCGATCGAACTGCAGCGGGATACCGAAGGCCAGCGAGGCCAGGATGGTCAGCTTGTGCGCGGCATCGATGCCCTCGACATCGAAGGTGGGATCCGCCTCCGCATAACCCAGGGCCTGCGCCTCCGCCAATACGTCCGCGAAGTCGCGCCCCTTGTCCTTCATCTCGGTGAGGATGAAATTGCCGGTGCCGTTGATGATGCCGGCAATCCACTCGATGTGGTTGGCGGCGAGTCCCTCGCGCAACGCCTTGATGATCGGGATACCTCCGGCGACCGCCGCCTCGAAGGCCACCGTGACGCCCTTTTCCTGGGCGGCGGCAAATATCTCGTTACCGTGCAGGGCGATCAGCGCCTTGTTCGCGGTGACCACGTGCTTGCCGTTTTCAATCGCCTCCAGCACGAGCTCGCGCGCGGGGGAATACCCGCCGATCAGCTCCACCACGATGTCGATGTCGGGATTCTTGACCACCTCGAAGGCGTCATCACTCACCTCGACCTGATCGATGCCATCCAGCAGCGATGGATCGTACTCGCGGGCCGCGGCATGACTGACGATGATGCCGCGTCCGGCCCGACGCGCGATTTCCTCGGCGTTGCGGACCAGAACATTGAGCGTCCCGCCACCGACGGTGCCGAGACCCAGAAGACCTACCTTGACGGGTTCCAATGCATTTACTCCCGTTATTGAAATTTTTATTGCGCCGAATCCGCGAGGAAACCATCGCGGCGGAACATGTCGCGAATGCCACGCACCGCCTGGCGGGTGCGGTGTTCGTTCTCGATCAGGCCGAAGCGCACATGGCCATCCCCGAACTCACCAAAACCAATCCCCGGCGACACCGCCACGCGTGCCTCCTGAAGAAGCTTCTTGCAAAATTCCAGCGAGCCCATCTCACGGTAAGGCTCCGGAATCGGAGCCCACACGAACATGGTGCCCCTGGGCTTCTCGATAAGCCATCCGATGTTGTTCAGACCGTCGCACAGGACATCCCGCCGGGACTGGTACATGGTGCGAATCTCCTCGACGCAGTCCTGCGGTCCTTCGAGTGCCGAAATGGCGGCCACCTGGATCGGGGTAAACATGCCGTAGTCGAGATAGGACTTGATACGCCCAAGCGCCGCCACCAGGGTGCGGTTACCCACCATGAAGCCAACCCGCCAGCCGGGCATGTTGTAGCTCTTGGAGAGGGAGAAAAACTCCACCGCAATGTCCTCGGCGCCAGGCACCTGCAGAATCGACGGGGCCTTATAGCCATCGAACACGATGTCCGCATAGGCCAGGTCCTGGACCACCCAGATACCGTGCTCGCGTGCGATCTCGACAACCCGCTCGAAGAATTCCAGTTCGACACATTCGGTGGTCGGGTTTCCCGGATAGTTGAGGACCAGCATCTTGGGGCGCGGCCAGGACTCGCGGATGGCATTGTCGAGCGACTCGAAGAAGTCCTGGTCCGCCCTTACCGGCACGTGGCGCACGTCCGCGCCGGCGATGATGAACCCATAAGGATGGATCGGGTAAGCCGGGTTGGGCACCAGCACCGAATCACCCGGCCCCATGCAGGCCAGGGCCAGATGCGCCAACCCTTCCTTGGAGCCAATGGTCACGATCGCCTGGGTATCCGGATCCAGGTCCACGTCGTAGCGCTGTTTATACCAATTGCAGATGGCGCGGCGCAGGCGCGGGATTCCCTTGGACATCGAGTACCGGTGGGTATCCTTGCGCTGAGCGGCCTCCACCAGCTTGTCGACAATGTGCTGAGGCGTCGGCTGGTCGGGGTTGCCCATCCCGAAGTCGATGATATCCTCGCCCCTTGCGCGCGCCGCTGCCTTGAGTTCGTTCACAATTGCGAACACGTAAGGCGGCAGGCGCTCAATGCGCGCGAAATCTTCCTTAACTGGGGACGACACGGGGACCTCGGTGAACAGGAGAAAAGCAAGCGCATAACGCTACTGAGCGGCATGCTAATTGTCAACGAATCCGCTCGCGTCCCAGGGTATCCGGAGGTTTCTGGCAATCGATGAAAATGTTACTCGACGATGCCGCCGATCTGAATGTCATCTCGGCTTACGAAGACGGGCGGGTGCAGATCCGGGGTGAGGTGCATGATACCGGCCTCCTCATCCTGCCGCGCAGGATCACGAAAAATGGCGTTCCCAGGCACCTGGGACAACTGGATCAGGCGAGCTTCAGGGACGTACTGGAGGATGGGGCTGCCATCCTTATCATCGGGACCGGCGAACGGCAGATCTTCCCCTCGCCGGAGGTGTTCGCGCCACTGATGGCCGCCGGGATCGGTTTCGAGGTGATGGACAACCGGGCCGCCTGCCGGACCTTCAACATTTTGCTGGGCGAAAACCGCGACGCCGCTCTGCTTCTGCTGGCGGATGAAGCGTGATCAATCGCCATCGCTGGCGTATTCCCGATGTCGGCTCGCCTTGTAGGTTGGCGAGCATGTTTGGGATAATCCAGCCCTGTTCGCCATCGTGCCGCCCGACAGCCGGGGTATCCGGACGTTGGCTACGCCGCGAATCTGAATTTCCCGTCGAAATCATCCCATGCCGGCCTGCTGCGTCGGCCCCGCCTCCTCAAGTGGAGTTAAGCGTATGAGCGATTCTTTTGTCGAAGCCTGCCTCAAGAGGGACAAAAGCTTACGCAGCCGCGTTCGCCTGATGGGCAACATGCTCGGAGAGGTGGTCGCCTCGCAATCCGGAGAGGACGTGCTGCATAACATCGAGCGGCTGCGTAAAGGCTTCATCAAACTGCACAAGGACAACGATCCCGGGCGCCTGCTGCGGCTCAGAAAACTTATCGACCGGCTCTCGCCGGACATGCTGCGCCCGATCATCCGTGCCTTTGCCACCTACTTCCAGCTGGTCAATATCGCCGAGGAAAGCTTCCAGCACCAGCAGCGTCGCCGGGTCGCCACCTCTGGTGCGCAGCTCTGGGAAGGCTCTTTCGATCACTGCATACGCCAGCTGCACGACCAGGGAGTCACCCTGGACGAGCTGCAGGACCTCCTGGATGAGGTCCGCTATATGCCGGTATTCACGGCGCACCCCACGGAGTCCAAGCGTCGCGCCATCCTGCTCCAGCTGAGGCGGATCTTCGAGGCGAACGAGGGACTGGACAGTCGCGCGCTCACCCTTGACCACAAGGATCACTGGAAGAAAGCCCTTCGAAGCCGCATCCAGACGCTCTGGAAGACCGACGAAGTCAGGCCTGCGAAGCCGGACGTCCGTCATGAAGTCCGCATGGGCCTCCACCATTTCCGATCCAGCCTGTTCGACGCCATCCCGGTGGTCTACCGTCGCCTGCAGCATGCCATCGAACGGGTCTACGACGAGGACCTGGATCCCACCCGAGTCGAGTTGCCGACCCTGCTCCGCTTTGGCTCCTGGATCGGCGGCGACCGCGATGGCAACCCCAACGTCACCGCCCGGACGACGACCGAGGCCATTTTCACCCAGCAGAAGACCATTCTCGGTTTCTATCTCGAGAAGCTGGACAAGATCATCGATATCCTGACTCACTCGGTCCACTTCTGTACGCCGTCACCGTCGTTTCAGAAGTCGCTCGAGATCGACGACGCCTACCGCGCCCAGTACAACGACATCTGGCCGGAACTTTTCATCAACGAACCCTACCGGCGCAAGTTGTACGTGATGAAGCTGCGCCTGCGTCAGGCACTCGAACGCACCGATTCCCGCCTCGGTGGCGCGGACGTCAATCTCGACGCGCCCGGTTACCGCACGGAAGAGGATTTCATCCGCGACCTGGTGCTGATTCACGACTCTCTCACCAGCCATGGAGACGCCATCGCTGCCAACGGCGAACTCCTGGATCTTATCCGGCTGGCGCGCACCTTCGGCTTCTTCCTGGCACGCATGGACATCCGTCAGGAATCCACGGTCCACACCGAGGCCGTCGCCGAGATATTGAAGCAGGCCGGTGTGGAAACGGACTACCACAGCCTGGACGAAGAAGCCCGCCTGGACCTGATGGGAAGGCTTCTGGAGGGAGCAACGCTCAAGATCGACCGCGACAGCCTCTCGCCCATGACCCAGGAGGTGCTGGCGGTGTTCGACGTGATCGCGGAAACGCAGGATTGCGTCAGCCCGCTGGTCATCGGCCGCTACGTCATCTCCATGGCGCACTACGCCTCGGACGTGCAGCACGTCATGTTCCTTGCGAGCCTTGCCGGCCTGGCTGGCATCCGCGATGGTCAAATCGTCTGCCGTATCGGCGTATCCCCGCTGTTCGAAACCATAGAGGATCTGCAGCACATCGAGCCGGTAATGACCCGTCTGCTGGACGATCCGGTCTACCAGCGCCTGCTGCAACAACACGGGACGCTTCAGGAGGTCATGCTCGGCTACTCCGACTCGGCCAAGGACGGCGGCATCGTGGCATCCGCCTGGTCGCTGTACCAGGCACAGCAGCAGGTCATCGCACTCGGCAAAGAGCGTGGTGTGAAGATCCGACTTTTCCACGGACGCGGCGGCACCATCGGTCGTGGTGGTGGCCCGACCCATCAGGCCATCACCTCGCAACCCGCGGGCACCGTGCTCGGCCACATCAAGTTCACCGAACAGGGTGAGGTGCTGTCCTACAAGTACAGCAACAAGGAAACCGCCGTCTTCGAACTGACCATGGGCCTGACGGGCCTGATCACGGCCAGCACCGGACTGATAAAAGCACCGCCCAAGGACAACGCGCTCTACGCCCAGGTGATGCGGGACCTGCAGGTGGAGGGTGAGCGCGCCTATCGCCAACTGACCGAGGGGACGCCCGGCTTCCTGGACTATTTCTACGAGGCCACCCCGGTGGATGCCATCGGGCTGCTGAATATCGGTTCGAGGCCCTCGCACCGCAAGAAGCAGGACCGCTCCAAGTCATCTGTGCGCGCCATTGCCTGGGTCTTCGGTTGGGCGCAGGCGCGTCAGACCCTGCCCGCCTGGTATGGCCTTGGAACCGCGCTGGCGTCGTATGGAGTCAAAGAGGAAAAGCTCAAGCTACTGCGCAAACTCTACAAAGAGTGGCCCTTCTTCCGGGCGCTGATGAACAACACCCAGATGGCGTTGTTCAAATCGCATATGCGTATCGCCGAGGAGTATGCGCAACTGGCCCACGATCAGGAATCCGCGCGGGAGATTTTCGAGGCCATTCGGAGTGAGTACGAACGTACCTGCAAGTGGGTGCTGAAAGTTGCCGGCCATCGCGAACTGCTCGACGACACGCCCTTGCTGCAACTCTCGCTTGCGCGTCGGGACCGCTATCTGGACCCCCTCAATCACATCCAGCTGGCGCTGCTGCAGCGCTATCGGGATTCATCGCTGGATGAATCGGAACGCGAGATGCAGTTAGACCCCCTGCTGCGCAGTATCAACGCAATCGCCGCGGGCATGCGCAACACCGGCTGATCGCGCGCCCGGATTCGCGGGTTCAGTTGCCCGAGACGCTGGACGGCGGCGCGAGCCGCTCGCGTATCCCTTTCAGGGAGCGCGCCCAGGGGCCCGTTTTCTGTAAGCGCTCGGGCAGCTCGGCCAGGGCCTGGCGAGCACGCCGGCTATCCGGAAAGATGCCGTATCCGAGCGCCCAGACCGGGCCCTTGGCACTGCTTATACGGTATGCAAGCAGTGGGCGTTGCCAGCGGTAGCGGGCGGCGAGGCTTTCGATACCGGTACGCTTATTGGCGGCGACCAGCTGGAGCGTGAATTCTCCCTTGGGGCGCGCATCCAACCATTCCGGTTCGAGCTCGATCAGGCCTGTCGAACTGGCCGCGTCCGATGCGGCGATCGGGGTTTCAGCGGAAGGCGTGACCGCCCTGTTCGGTGCTGAGGAGATTGCCGGCGACCCGGAAAGTGGCGTCGATGTCGATGCTGGCTGCTGATTGCCGGCTCGCGGCGCAGCCGCAACCGCAGATTGGCCCGGCGCCTTGCCAGACCCGATCAGACGCAGCGCCTCGGCGGAGCGCTCGGAACCATTCCTGGCCGCCTGGCCGTACCAGTAACGGGCTTTGTCGAGATCCGCTGGCACACCCATTCCCTGGGCATACAGGCTGCCAAGATTATGCTGGGCGGGCACCAGGTCCTGCCTGGCCGCCTTCTCCCACCAGGTCACGGCCAGGTCCGGGACAAACTGGCTGCCTCCCTCGCGTATATAGTGATTACCGAGGTTGTACTGGGCCAGCGGATCTCCCGCCTCTGCGGCACTTCTCAGGAGCTGCAGGGCGTGCTCGCGGTTCTGCACCACCCCGAGGCCCTTTTCATACAGCAGGCTGAGATAGAAAGTCGAACGCGGATCACCCCGCTGCGCAAGCGCGTCGAACACATCGAAGGCCAGCGCAAAATCCTGCGAGCGGTAGGCCTCGAGACCCTCTTCGAGCGTGACGGCGAGCGCCCCCCCGCTCGTGGCGAGAAAGAACAAACCCAACAAGCGCACAGCGAGCGGCCTCAAGAGCCAATCCCCCCACTCGATTCCACCGCCTGGCGGGCGGCGATTCGCCCGCGCTCGTGTGCCTCCTGCAGAGGGGGATCTCCCGGCTCCGGTTGCTGGTAGGCCTGCTCGCGCAGGTAGAGCGTCTGGGTCGGGAAGGCGTACTCGACCTTCAGATCACGCGCGACCCGCAGACAGTCGAGCAGAAAGCGATGCCTCTCCTGCAACTCGGTTCCCCAATCCGGCGTTTCCCAGAAGACGTACACCAGGACCTCGAGGGAATGCGCGCCCAAGTCGTTGAGATAAACCTGAAAGTAATCCTTACGCATGTACGGATGCTGGCGCACCAGTTCGCGCAGCGCCTCGCAAAAGGCCTCGATCCGCTCTGGCGGGGTGTCGTAGGCGAGCCCGAAGCGCGCTTTGTAGCGGCGGTAGCGGCGCTCGCCCATGTTATCCACGTCGGCGGTGATGAACGTGGAATTCGGCACCGTGACCAGCGAATTGTAGAAAGTACGGATGCGGGTACTGCGGAATCCCATGCGCTCGACCGAGCCTTCCACATCGCCCACCACGATCCAGTCGCCGACCGTGAAGGTGCGGTCCAAAAGCACTGTGATGGAGCCGAAAAGATTCTGCACCATGTCCTTGGCGGCCAGGGCGAAGGCCAGGCCACCGAGACCCAGCCCTGCGAGCAGGCCGGTGATGTCGATATTGAGGTTGTCCGCGATGAAGACGAGACCGATGACCGTGACGAAGATTTTGAGGGTGCGCGGGATCAGCGGAACCAGGACATCGTCGAGCTTGTTGTTACTCGCCTCGGCTTTTGCCTGCAACCAGGCCGCAAGAATATCCACCAGCCGGAAGGCCGCCCACACCGCCGCGATGCTGGCGAGCGCCTTGACGGCGACCAGGAGAATCAGCAGCGCCGTCTCGGGCAGGCCGATCGCGTTGATGCCAAGCCACCAGACCGCAGCCATCACCACCAGGCCGAGCGGGCGCAGACGGTTTTCGCGGTCCTGCACGCCTGCATATTCACGCTCATGCGCGCGCAACCGGCGCAGCATGAATCGGCGCAACAGGAAACTGACCACCCAGTCCGCCAGCACGCCCAGGGTAATCACCAGCAGCAAGGCCACCCAGCGCCAGTTCTCCAGCAGGAAGACCTTGTGCCGCAGGACCTCCGGCATCATGCGCTGCAGGCGGATCTCCCACGGCAGATAGGCATCGTTGGATTCCAGGCCCTGCACCGCCTGGCGTTTCGATATCGCCGCGTAGATCGCCGGCAGCTGGCGCAGGCTGGAGGCATCGAACAACCAGCGTCCGTCATCGTCCCGCTGCAGCCGGATAACCCCCTGGTCGTATCTGGCAAAAATCCAACCGCCGGTGGGCGGATCGACCGGCACCTTTTCGAGATCGACCCGACGGGTCCGGTCCATGGTTTCGAGCAGTTGCCAGGCGAGGCTCTCGCCACGCTCGCGCCGAACCAGTGGATTGATCCCGGAGAGATCGAGGGTCGCCAGGGCGTCCTCAAGGCGTTCCCGGTCGCCCCGCTTGATGTCATTCATCGCACCCAGGAAGGTGCGCAGCGTCTCGCGCGGCGACGCGAGCGCCGCCGGCGTCGCCTCCTCCGATGCCACGCTCTCGGATTCACTGGATCCATCCTCTGCCGCCGTGACAGCTGGCGCCAACCACAATGTCACGACCAGCACGCCAAGCAGCGCGATCATTATTCGTCTCAAGCGGGATATCATCTACTGCTCTCCTCCTGGCTTGAACCGCCCGCGGCGGCCAAGGGTATTTCGACATTGTCGATCAGGCGCGCCGCGCCCAACCAGGCAGCTGCCAGGATCGCGAGGCAGCGCGCCTCGGGACCCGGAGACAACAATGTATCCGCATCCACCACCTCGATGTAATCGCTGCGAAACCCCATGCTGTCGAGCTGCGTGCGCAAGTCCGCCGCCAGCTGGCGGTAATCGCGCTCGCCGGCGCGAATACGCTCCGCCCCGCCCCGCAATGTCGTGTAGAGGCCCGGCGCGAGCGCTCGCTCCTCGGGACGCAGGTACTGGTTGCGTGAACTCATGGCGAGGCCGTCCTGTTCGCGCACCGTATCCACGCCAAGAATCTCGACCGGCATCGCCAGATCACCCACCATGCGCCGGATGACGGCCAGCTGCTGGTAGTCCTTGCGGCCGAATACCGCGATATCGGGCTGCACGATATTGAACAGCTTGCACACCACCGTCGCGACGCCATCGAAATGCCCCGGGCGCGAGGCGCCGCAGTAGAGCGAACTGATGCCGGGAACCGAAACCCGGGTCTGCTGCTCGAGCGGCACCGGATAGAGCGTCTCGACCGACGGCGTAAACAGCAATGACACGCCCTCGGCGGTTAGCGCCTCCTGATCAGCGGCCAGGGTCCGTGGGTACTTGTCCAGATCCTCTTCCGGCCCGAACTGGAGAGGATTGACGAAGATGCTGGCGACCACGTGCCGGGCACGGCGTTTGGCTTCGCGCACCAGCTGCAGATGCCCCTGGTGCAGATTCCCCATGGTCGGCACGAAGCCGATTTCGCCCCGTGCGCGCAAGCTCGCGAGCTCTTCGCGCAGGGCTGCTGTCTGCTCGATCGTTCTCATCAGAAACTGTGCTTGGCCGCGGGGAAGTCAACTGACCGCACCGCCGCCACATAACGGCTCAATGCATCAGGGATGCCCTCGGCACCGCTGAGAAAATCACGCGCAAAACCCGGGATCCCGTTGACGCTGATCCCGAGCATGTCGTACAACACCAGCACCTGGCCGTCCACATCCGGACCGGCGCCGATACCGATCACCGGAATATCCAGATTGCGGCTGATCTCGTTCGCCAGCAAGGTCGGTACGCACTCCAGGACCAGCATCTGTGCGCCGGCCGCCTGCAGGTCCGCGGCATCCTCGATCATGCGGGTGGCCGACTCGGCATCCCTGCCCTGCACCCGGTAAGCGCCGAGCTGGTGGATGGACTGTGGGGTCAGGCCCAGATGGGCGCAGACTGGCACCGCGCGCTCGGTGAGATGCCGAACCGTCTCGACCTGGGGGGCGCCACCCTCGATCTTGACCATGTGCGCCCCGCCCTCCTTCATCAGGCGGCCTGCCGTATCCAGCGCCTGTTGCGGCGTCCCGTGGCTCATGAAAGGCATGTCGGCAACGATCATAGCGCGCTCGCATGCCCTCGCCACGTTGGCGCTGTGGTAGACCATCTCCGAAACGGTGACCGGCAGAGTGCTCTCGTGTCCCTGCACCACCATGCCGAGCGAATCCCCCACCAGGAGCACATCCACGCCGGCCTGCTCGCTCAGACGCGCGAAACTGGCGTCGTAACTGGTCAGAACGACGATTTTCTCTCCCTCGGCCTTCATGCGCCCCAGGGTCGTGATGGTGATCTTGTTCATACGGTGGCACCGTTGAGAATCGGGCACCTATTGTGAAGAGCTGACCGGCGGGGATCAATCTCGGGAAATGATCCGGGCCAGCCCGGGGCGACAAACTGAGGTTATCTTCAAATGCCATTTCGATGGCAATGACCCGGGTCCGCAGGCCTGGACCAGCCATTTCGGTCAGGGCAGTTGCAGCGTGACCCTGGCAGTCACCAGCCCGGCGTCGGTCGCATGCATTTCCGCCGAAGCCGTGATCAAGCCGGCGTTTTCGAACGCGATCAGCATGCGGATCAGGTCGGAATACAGCAGGGTCTCTGTTCGTATCTCCACGCTTCGAACTCCCCGTGGCTGCAGGCTGACAGCTGCGGGCTCCGGACTCCTCTCAATCACTTCCCTGACACGCGTCATGAGTGGAGCTGAAGCATTCCTGGCCATCCCTCCGAGTTGATGCGCGTCTCGCTGTAGCGACAACATGCGTTGATGGGCTTGGATGACCGCCGCATGTCGTAACGCCGCTTCGGCCAGGGCGGCATGCAGTGGCGCGAGCAGCAGAAACCAGAGCAAGGCGGCAAGTAGTGCGGCAGCACCTACGAGAAGCGCGCGCCGGTCGGACCCAGCCAGACCATGGAACCACTCAAGCATCCTGCCTCCAGCTCAAAATCCATTCCGTGCCGGAGTCCTCAATCGCAAGCCCGGCATTCTCGAGTCGGCGTCGGATCTCTTTCCTGTTTTCTGCATCCAGTTCGATGGTCAATTGCCCTTCCGTGAAGGCAATCTTGCTGAGCCCGCTTCGCGGCACCGCCGCCAGTGCCTGGGCCAGCGGCGACATCAAGGCAAGAAAGCCTCTGTCACGATCGCGCCTGGCGGCACGCAAGGATTGCAGCGCCTGGATGCCCTGGGCTTCAGCATCCACGATGTGCGTGATCCCCGGAAAGGTCTCGCGGAATATCCGTTCGATTTCGACCTCGGTTTTGGCTGTCTGGTCGCGCAACTCCAGGTAACGATAGGCTCCGGTCCCGATCTCGATCAGCAGCGCGAACAGCAGCAGGCCGGCAGCCAGCCACCAGTTGCGAAGTGCTTTCCGGTCACGACCCGCATAGGGACCCGATATCAACCCCGCCGGATAATCGCGATCATTGCCCGCCACGGGAGCTTCCGATATTGTCCAGCCGGACGCAGCGGCCGAATCACGCAGGCCGGCATCCAGTTGGCCGCCTGCCTGGTAAAGTGTGTGAACCCTTCCGCCTTGCGTAGCAGCCGCCAGGAACGTGGCGAACAGGTCTGGTGGCAGTGCGAAGCCTGTCAGGACGCCGGTGCGTACCAGGACCCGTTCTGTCTCCACCCGGCAGACCCACCCGTCGTCCATGCAGGGCAGGGAAAAAAAGTCGGGCAAGAGCCCACGCATTGCCATGCCCCTCTGGCGATACCATCCCAGCCATTCCTGCATGTCTTCATGGCGGGTAATGAATACCGTCGCCTTCCCGCTATCGACAGCCTGGAGCGCGAAATGAAGCTGCTCGAGATCATCCGCAAGCGACTCTTCGAGCCCGAATCGCACCAGGCGATCCAGATGACGGCGCCCTCCCTTTGGAATCGTCACTTCCCTGACAGAGACGAGTTCGCTTGGTACAAAGCCAACCACAGCGGCACCACTGGAACGATCATCCGGAAGGTCGGTTTCGAGATATCGGACACAGGCGCTTGCAGCCATCTCAAACCTCCCCCGGGAATCGAAGGACCTGGTAGTGATCCGATTCCACATGCAGATGTGAGACCCATCGGTACGTCCGATCTCCAACCGTCACCGTGGTGGTCAAGCGGTAGTGGCTGCTCTCAACGGTCATGTCGTTCGCGTCGATTGCCAAACCGGAAAGATTCGGCAGTTGCAGGACATCTTCGACTGCCTGGAAAGGCGCCTCCCGCCTTCTCTCGATAATCGCGTTCGCATGTCCGAGGGTCATATCCGGAGAAAGCAACAGCAGCACCTCTTTTGGGGCGGTGTTGACATTCACCGGCGTATTCGTCGGAAGGCTGGCAATAAAAGGAGACAGCCGGGCGAACAGGGTCGGGGTCATACCGCTCACCCGCTTCAATTCCTCCACCCGGACCAGCTGATCATTGGCCGCACGGTAACCCTCCTGCATACCGATATACACATCGTCTTCAGCGCCCTGGGGATGACGGCGCTCCGAGTCGGGATCGACCCAGTCCCCGACCGCGTTTGCGAAGCCCGGGTCCAGCCCCAGTTCGGACAAAAGCCGCCGCAAACGTGCCTCGGCCTGTTCACTGGCCTCGCTGGAGGGATGCAGATCGTTGACATTGAAGCCGTTCTGCAGTGGCAGAAGTTCGCCATAACCTGTCCAGCCGCCATTCACTGCGGGGAGCTCGACGCGCGAATCGACCAGCGCCCCGGGGTCCTGCTTTTGTGCTTCACGCAGCTGGTATATCGCCGCCATCTCGAGATCTCTCCGGGCACGCATTGCCGTCTCCGACCCGAGCAATGCATCCGTAACCGAAATAAGGAGCTGTTGCCGCACGCCCAATTCAACCCCGATAGCGACACAGAGGAACGCCACGATCATGGCGGTCAGTAGTGCGATCCCCCGTTGCTTGCGCTGCAACATCCCGATTATCCCGATCCGGCCACGCGAAAGACCCGGCGGTACCGTTCGTCGTCGCGCGTCTCGATTACGATTTCAACTGCCAGTGGCAGGGACCTCAAATCGGCTTCCGAGATTGTGTCGATGGGCCAACTGTTGCGCCACCCTGTTGGCCCGAAGTAGCGGAACTCCAGCAACTCGATTCCCTCAAGCAGATCGTGACTCAGAGGCCGAGTCCCTGGTGTCCTATCAAGGGTTTGCCACAACCGCCTTTGCAACGTCCCGCCAAACTGAGCGTACTCGACCCTGATCAAGCCGCTGTCGTTCGCATCGGTTGAGGTCGCGGGTGTAAAGGCAAGCGAGTTACCGGCTGGCTCTCCGAGCAGAGCTGGCTCGGGAGACCCCAACTCATCCCGAACGCTTCGCGGCGTCGCATGCATCAGGTCATTTCCCAGCAGGAACAACGCCTTCTGAATCTTTGCCAGCGCCTGCGCATGCTGCAGCAACTGCCGTTCCTGCAATGCGATCGAATTCAGTCCCGCATAAGCGACGGCTGCCATCACACCGAAAACGGCCACGGCCACAACGAGCTCGAGCAGTGTGAATCCCCGGGTTTGACTCACGACCCGGACTGCTTCGTCAGGCGAAGCCCCTCCAGACGGGCAATCGGCTGTTCCTGACCGTCTGCCAGAAAGACTTCCACGCCGATCGCTTGCAATTGGTCCCTTGGCGTCGATTCGATCGTTCGAACCCACCTCCAGGTTCGTCCACCCATTCGTTCCGTGCCCGACTTCTCGTCGCCCGCGGATTCGAACGCATTCAGTTGGCTCTCGATCAGCTGGTTCGCAGCCACCCACTGGGCCAGCGTCTTGTCTCTGAGATGCTCGTGATTGAAAGCGAAGGTGCCCACGGCGCGCACAGCGCCGGCGAGCACAAGCCCAAGGACGGCGAGTGCAACCATCACCTCCAGCAGTGAGAAGCCTTTGTCCCGGCTCATTCTTTTACCGGCTCCGGCGAGTGATACTCGACCTCGAGGTCACCCATGCTGGAGACCGCAAGGATTGCCCGGCTGCCTTCGAGAACATCAACCAATTCGAGCACCGCGGGTTCGGCCAAGCCCTCCGGGAGGAAAACCAAACGCGTCCCGCGGTCTTCGTCACTTCTGGCCGGGACCTGCGCATGCAGCTCGAGCGTCGAAGGAAGGGTGTGCGGCCGGAACATGGGATAGCTCTCCGGAAAGGCCATCCATTCCTTCCCTCCAGTGTGGCTTGCGGTGTAACCGTCGGACTTCAAGTCAAGCGCCACCCGGACGCCACGGAATATCGCTGTGCTGGACGCGTATTCTATGACCTGCCCCAAGCGTTCCGCCTCAGACGCAAGTTGCCGATCCCGGCTGACCAAACCGATCGAAAGCACGACGCTGCTGGCGAGAACCCCGACAATCGTGACGACAACCAACAGCTCGATCAGTGTGAATCCGGACTCGATCTGACGGTTGCGGCTTGCAGGCTCAGTCGATCTGCCAGTTGGCAAGATCCGTGTTCTCATCGACGCCGCCTTTTACCCCGTCCGCGCCCAGGGTGTAGAGATCGAATTCCCCTTGCAGGCCCGGTGAGAGGTACAGGTACGGTCTCCCCCAGGGATCCTTGGGCAGCCGGCCAATGTAGCCCTCCTTCTTCCAGTTGGCTCCCTCAGGCAACCCCTCCGGCTGCGTCTTCAGCGCCTGCAGCCCCTGCTCGGTGCTTGGATAGTGAAAGTTGTCCAGTTTGTAGAGTCGTAGAGCCGAATCGATAGCACGGATGTCCTGTTTGGCTTTGTTGATGCGCGCCTCGGCCGGACGGCTCATCACCTCTGGCACCACAACAGCCGCCAGGATTCCCAGTATCACCACCACCACCATGATCTCTATCAAGGTGAATCCACCCGCGGGTGGAAGGTTCGTCAATTTGAATGGTCTCTGCACAACCAGCCTCTGGAAACGGAACGGCTCAAGCACCCGGATGGTATGACGAGGCAGTTACCGAAATATGACGTTCCCGAAGAAACCGCCCCAGCGAAGCGCTTAATGATTCTGTCATGCGGCACGACTAGATTTGCGGGGTTATTGCTTTTGTGCAGGCAACGTCGTGACCCATCACAGCTGGCAGAGGCCGTTGATGACAGGTTTTGACGACTGCTACCCGGCCAAGGAGTGTAATGAAGCTGACGATTGAACCTTCACGCTTGGCAGTCCTTGTCGCCGCTTTCGCCGTGATCCTGGTCACGGCATCTCGCTTCCCAGTGCTCCCGGCGTTTTCCAACCTCCTGCAAACTGCCCCGGCAGAGTCGCATGCGCAGAAGACGGCATCAGCTTCCGTCAGGGACTCGATTCTTCTGGACAGCAACCCCTTCGAAGCGATCGCCTCGACCCGGGCTTCGGCCGAGCGTGAACAGACAAACGCCAGAGAACTGGATGTTGAACTGCGGGGCATCCTGCACTTGTCCGGAAACATCCGCGGCGCGGCCATTGTTGCTGAAGCGGGTGAAATACGCCGGGTGAGAGTGGGTGACAGGATCGGAGACGACGCCGAGCTATTGGAAATCCACGCCTCTCACATTGTGGTGAGTCATGACGGCAGCCACCAATCGATTACCTTGAGCTCTCCGCGAACGACTGCCCACAGCAACCATGGAAGGTCTACACCAAGCGACCGCTTCGCTCTCAATCCCGGTGTTCGTGGTTATTCCACGGACTATGAAGACTGAGTCTGATCCTTTTCTTCCGAGTGTAAGCCGGCATGTCTCTCTCCCGCCGAATCCGTTTCCTTCACAGGGCACTGCGCAGAGGCCTTTGCTACTGTCTATTGCTTTCTCAACTGACGACTCCTGGCGTAGCCGCGAAGCAGGTCGCCGAGGATTTCACGCTCAACCTGAATGATGTCGACATCGGCGTATTCATAAAGACCGTTGCCGAGATCACTGGTCAGAACTTTGTCATCGACCCCCGCGTGAAGGGCCGCATCACGGTCATAACCGCCACTCGCTCCAGCGCTGAGCAGATTCACCAGATTTTCCTTTCAACCCTGCAGGTGAATGGATATGCAGCGGTCCCCGCGGGGGATGTCATAAAGATCGTCCCGGATGCGCTTATCAAGCAGGTGACGTCCGGTTTCGACCAACGTGCGATCGGCGACGAGTTGGTCACGCGCATCGTTCAAGTGCAGAACATCGATGTAAAGGATGCGGTCTCGACACTCGGACCCCTGCTCCCCTCGAGTGCTCATATGTCCAGTCATCCGGAGGCAAGGATGATCGTGCTTGCCGGGACCGCTGCAACCGTCCAGCGGATGGCCCGGATCATTGCCCGCATCGACGGGGGTTCCTACCAGGACGTGGAAAAGATCGAGCTGACTCACCTCGATGCTCACCAGGCCGTCAGAACGCTGCGCTCCCTGCTCAAGGATCAATCGAAACGAGGCGGCGGCGAACGTTCCTCACCGAACCTGGTCGCCTTCAGTCACACCAATAGCATCCTGATCGGCGGCTCTTCCGATGAGCGCAAACGGGTGCACGAACTGGTCAAACGCCTTGACGTACCCGCTGCCAATACCCGCGGCGCTCAGGTCATTTTTCTGAATCATGCCGTGGCACCCGAGCTGCAGAAGGTCCTGAAGGGGCTGGGTGACAAACTGGCAGCTGCCAGCGCGGAAACCTCGGGCGGGGGGGGCTACGAGATCCTTGCTGACGAGGCCACCAATGCCCTGATCATCACAGCACCCGGGGAAATCATGTCCGAGCTGCAATCGGTGATCGCGAAGCTGGACGTGCCACGCGAACAGGTCCAGGTGGAGGGGATCATCGCCGAAATCTCCAGCGACAAGGCCGCTGAACTCGGTCTGGAATGGCAGACCTCCATGCCGGGCAATGGGTTTGGCGTTACCAGCATTGCCCAGGTCGCCAACTCGGCGACCTCTTCACTCGAGGCCTTTCCGGCAACCCTGGGGCCTGGCATCAGTATCGGCTATTTCGCAGCCAACAATCTGCGCGCCCTGCTGAAGGCTCTGGCTACCGACAGCGCCACCAAGATACTCTCCACGCCCACCGTGGTAACGCTCGACAACAAACAGGCCTACATCCTGGTTGGCGAAAACGTACCGATCATCACGGGTCAGTTCACCAACGACAGCGGCAACGACACCAATCCCTTCCAGACCATCGAACGCAAGGATGTCGGGATCAAACTCACCGTTACCCCGCAGATAAACGAGGGCAATAACGTCCGGCTTGAGATTCGCCAGGAGGTGTCCGCGGTCAAAACCGACACCAGTGCCGGCTTCATCACGACCGAGCGCACCATCGAGACCACGGTTCAAGTAGACGACGGTGAGATCATCGCCCTGGGCGGATTGATCTCGGACGATGTCGCAGAGCAGAAATCTGCCGTTCCGGTGGTCGGGAGCATTCCGATCGTGGGTGAAATCTTCACCTCACGACGCTCCACCCAGTCCCGCAAGAACCTGGTGGTCTTCCTGAGACCGACCATACTCGGGCGGGATGGACGACGCACTGCCTTGGCACAGCAACGCTACCAGCAGATGCGGCAGCTGCAGCTTGAGGATAACGACGCACAGCGCGCCCCTGCCCTGCTGCCAAAGCAGCGTGCCGCCACGCTTCCCGCTTATCCGCCAGATCCGGATAAGCCGATTATTTCGCTCCCCGCGACACCGTCTCCGGAAAACGGCGCGAGCCGCTGGAAGGGCGTTTCTTTCGAGTACGAGCCCGAATCCTCTTTTCCTTTCTCCGTGGAATGAGCGCCGCGCCTGACAATGTCCGCCTGCCGTATGCCTTTGCCCGCCGCCAGGGTGTGGCTGTGGCGTCGCTCGATACGGATCGGGCACGAGTGATCAGCCGCGCTTCCCCGGAGTTGCATGTCGTTTTGGAGCTGCAAAGGGTTCTGCGCCGTCGTTTCGATATCGAGTTGCTCGATGAATCCAACTTCGATGAGCGCCTGGGTGCACTTTACGGAGAGGGGGCCGGGGATGCCAATAACATCTCGCAGAGCCTGCACCAGGAGATGGGGCTGGAGGACGCGGCCGCACAACTGCCGGCCGATGACCTGCTGGAAAGTGCGGATGAGGCGCCCGTCATTCGATTCATCAATGCACTCCTGTTCGAAGCGATTCGTGATGGCGCCTCGGATGTGCATCTGGAACCCTTCGAAGCGGATCTTGTGGTGCGTTTCCGCATCGATGGACATCTCGCGGAAAAGCTGCGCACAAACAGCCGCCTGGCGCCCCAGGTCGCATCACGCATCAAGGTCATGGCCAGGTTGGATATCGCCGAAAAGCGACTACCACAGGATGGTCGTATAACCCTGCGTGTCGCCGGCCGTCCGGTCGATGTGCGGGTCTCCACTCTGCCCTCGAACCACGGTGAACGGCTGGTACTGCGGCTGCTGGACAAACAGGCGGGGCGGCTGGATCTGTCGCAGTTGGGCCTGGCGAGGGGTGACCTCACGAGGCTGAACGGACTCATCCAGCAACCGCATGGCATCGTTCTGGTGACCGGACCAACGGGCTCGGGCAAGACCACGACCCTGTATGCCGCCCTGAGCGAGATCAACGACGGCCGGCGAAACATCATGACCGTCGAGGATCCTATCGAATACGACATTGCCGGCATTGGCCAGACCCAGGTCAACAGCAAGATCGGCATGACCTTCGCCGGTGGTCTTCGCGCCATGCTGCGCCAGGATCCGGACGTGGTAATGGTCGGGGAGATTCGGGATCGCGAGACCGCCGAGATTGCCGTTCAGGCGAGCCTGACCGGTCACCTGGTGCTCTCGACCCTGCACACCAACACCGCGATCGGCGCCGTTACCCGCCTGCGTGACATGGGGGTGGAGCCGTTCCTCATCGGCTCCAGTCTGGCCGGCGTGATCGCCCAGCGGCTGGTACGCCGGCTGTGTCCTCATTGCAGCGAATCACGCCCTGCAAGCGAACCCGAGCGTCGCGAATTTGAAATCGATCAGGCCGATTCACGCCTGCATCATCCGGTCGGGTGCAACCACTGCAACCATCTCGGCTATCGTGGCCGTTTCGGGATCTACGAGATCCTCATCGTGGACGATGGCATGCGTAATGGGATCAGCCTGGGCAAAGGGGATTCCGAGCTACTCGGCGAGCAGCTCGCTCACAAGCAGACGCTCCGTTTCAAGGCCCGGGAAGCGGTTCTAAACGGGGAGACCAGCCCGGAGGAGGCCCTCAGAATCATGCGCGGCATCAGCTGATGGGTGCCTTTCACTACTCGGCACTGGAGGCTGATGGCAAGAAACGTGAGGGCACGATGGAGGCCGACTCGCCCCGCCAGGTGCGACAGTCCCTGCGCGACCGGGGCCTGCATCCCATCCATGTTCGGGCCATCAGCCAGGCATCCAATGATGCCGTCTTCTCCCTTCGCAAGGTCAAAGGGCTGTCCCATGCGGAAAAGCATCTCTTCACCCAGCAGCTTGCAACCCTGTTGCGTTCCGGCCTGCCGCTCGAAGAGGCATTGCGGGCGATCGCCGCTCAGGCCGAAACGAACTCGCTGAGAAACCTGGGATTGGAAATCCGAACCCAGATCCTGGAAGGACGCAGCCTGACAGACGCCCTCTCCCGCTATCCGCACACCTTTGACGAGCTGTATCGCGCCACTGTCGGTGCGGGCGAGGCGACCGGCAAGCTGGATGCGGTTCTGACCGGCCTGGTGGATCACTTGAGTCGGCAGCAGCGACTCCTGCGCAAGACCCAGGCGGCGCTGGTCTATCCGCTGATCCTCACCATCGTCTCGTTGCTGGTCGTCATCGGACTGCTGCACTTCGTGGTACCCGAAATCGTGGTCGTGTTCGAGGGCACGGGAAAGCAGTTGCCCGGGCTCACCCGGGGACTCATCGGCGTGAGTGACTTCCTTCAGGCGTGGTGGCCATGGCTTCTGGCCGGAATGGGTCTGCTGATCGTCGCGGCGCGCCTGACCCTCGCCCGGCCCGTCCCGAGAGCCGCATGGCACCAGTTTCTGCTGAAGCTGCCCCTGGTGGCACGCTTCATTCGCACTCTGCAGACCGCCCGTCTGGCCCGCACGCTCGCCATCCTGGTCGACAGCGGGGTGCCGCTACTGGACAGCCTGCGAATCGCAACCGGCGTGCTCGACATCATTCCCTACCGAGAGGCATTGTCTGAAACGGCGAGCCGCATTCGTGAAGGGGAACTGTTGCACAAGGCCCTCGAGAAAACCGGGCGGATCCCGCCGATCACCCTCAGCCTGATCGCCAGCGGCGAAACCGCCGGCAATCTCAACGAAATGCTGCGCAGTGCTGCCGAAGACCAGGAAGGCGAGATCGAGGCAAATACCGAGATGATGCTCAGCCTGTTCGAACCGGTGCTGATCCTCGTCATGGGTGGGATCGTGCTGATCATCGTGCTTGCCATGCTGCTGCCCATCTTCGAGATGAACCAGTTGATTCGCTGATCGAGTTCAATCCAGGTCCATGGCAGCTGTTCAGGACGGCGCGACTTTTGCCTTGATTAGGCCACAAGGTGCTGCTTTCTCGTGCGGTTTTCGTCTCGTTTCACAGGCACGCTGATCACTACTCCGCTCGATTCACATATTCTTCAAATCACCGCAACGATAGCTTCACAAGGGCACCCTAATCTCCCATCGCGACGGTCAGACCAAGCCGTCCGTCTAGTTTGCTCATCAACCTTATCGATCCTTATTCCGGGAGATATTCGATGCAGAAATCCAAGTCGCTCGCACGCCAGTTCGGCCTGTCAGCTGTCGCCCTGGCCGTGTCAATGGCCGTCAACGCCGGCACCTCTGAGCCCGCACAGCTTCAGGGACTGGGCCCCTGGGCTACGACGCCTGTGTTCACCATTGGCGAGACCGTCAATGGCTACACGCCGCCCGGCATTCCCGACGGCATGGGCGCGTTCGAGCGTCGCAAGACCGTGGAGATCTTGTCCAACCATGAACTCCGAACCGCTCAGGGCTACCCGTATACTTTGGCCAACGGTACCGAACTCACCGGCGCCCGGGTGTCCAAGCTGGTCTTCGACAAGAAGTCGCGAGATTTGATCGACATGGGCCTCGCTTATGACACCATCATCAACCGCAACGGTGAGCCGGTCAGCAATACCAACCCGCTGGAATTCGGCGCAGGCATGAATCGCTTGTGCTCTGCCGGTTCCTTCACCAAGGGCCAGGCCGGCTTCGTGGACGATATCTTCCTCACCGGCGAGGAATCCTCCGGTGGCACCGAGTTCGCCCTGGACGTGGAGAACGGTAAGCTCTGGGCCGCTCCCTGGATGGGTCGTGCTGCCTGGGAAAGCGTAGCTGCTCTCGAGATCCCGGGTCTCAACCGTACCCACGTGGCCATCCTGGGGGGTGACGACCGTGGCGATGCTGCGCTATTGCTCTACGTCGGTGAGAAGCAACGTCGGGGGAATTTCCTCGAGCGCAATGGTCTCGCCAACGGCAAAGTGTACATGTGGGTGGCCGATAATGGCGACCTCAGCCCGGCCGACTGGAATGGCAACGGCACCACACGCAGCGGCAAGTTCGTCGAGGTGGAAAACTACGTCGACGCGATCCCTACGGGGGAAGAGAGCAAGTACGACGAGCTCGGCTTCGCCACCCAGGCATGGCTGGACGAGCAGAGAGAAGCGACCGGCGCATTCCGGTTCTCCCGCCCCGAAGACCTGCACACCAATCCTGATAACGGCAAACAGGTTGTGTTCGCCTCCACCGGTCGCGATACCGACATCAACGAGGGCAAGGACCTCTGGGGTACCACCTACGTGGTTGACATGAAAATCAACCGCGGCCGTATCCGCAACGGCAACATCGAGGCCAACATCACCATCCTGTATGACGGTGATGACGCCATCAACCCGGACCTCGGTATCCGCAGCCCGGACAACCTGGTCTGGGCAGACGATGGGTACATCTACGTCCAGGAAGACCGCTCGATCAGCGCCTTCGGCACAAACGGTGGTGGTGAGACCAGCATCTGGCAACTCGACCCCGAAACCGGCAAGGCCGGTCCGGTCGGCCGAGTCAACCGTCTTGCCATCCCGGCCGAGGGTTACGACATCGAGCCGGACGACCAGGGTGACTGGGAGACCTCAGGCATCATCGACGTGACCGACGAATTCAACGCCAAGGGTGAGCGCCTGATGTTCTTCAATGTCCAGGCCCACAGCCTGCGTGGCACCACGATCGATGCTAACAACCTGGTCCAGGGGGGGCAGTTCGCCTTCATGAGCAAACCGGAAAGCAAAGACAAGGACGACCACAAAAAAGGCAAGAAACATCGTCACGACGATTGAGCTACGTCTCTGTCAACGACACTCACAGGAGTTCGTTGATTTCGCCCGGTCGCAACAACCGGGTGAATTCCAAAGGGGGCCTCAGGGCCTCCTTTTTTGCTCAGGAGGACGAGGCCTCGTAGGAACGGAGGCCGCTGGCGAGCCAATCAGATCGCCGGGATGGTCAACATCCAACAACACCCCTGCATCCGGCGTATCGATAAGCTCGACCTGATCCTCTTGCCGGAGCAACAGACTCCGGGCGCCCCGGTCTCCGGACATCCTGATCAGCTCCGTTAACCAGCGTGCACCAAACCCCACCGGGTTGCCACGGTGTCCCTGGTGGGACGGCGCAACGATCGAGGCGCCCTGCTGGAGATGTTCAGCCAAGGTAGCAATGGTTCCGGAGCGGACCCAAGGCATGTCCGCAAGCGCTACGATCCATCCATCGGTATCGGATGCCGCCTTCACCCCGGCGGCCAGGCTGGTGCCCATTCCTCCGGCAGCGTTGGGGTTCTCGATCAGCTCCAATCCGATGCTGTCAAACGCCGCGTACAGCTCTTGATCGCCTGGGCGTACTACCGCGATTACCCTTGGCAACACCCGCTGCAGCGTTTTAGCGGCAGCCACACCAACCGGGACCCCGTCGGGCAATGGCTGTAGCAGCTTGTGCGCGCCAAATCGCCTCGCGCTGCCGGCCGCAAGCAGTATTCCAACGGGTTTCATGTAGCCGTGGCAGCAGGCTGCTGAGCAACCCGATTACGCACAGCGGTGATCTCTGCCAGGATGGACAGCGCGATCTCCGCGGGGCGCTTGCTGCCGATGTACAGCCCGGCCGGACCATGGATGCGGGCCAACTGCTCGGGACCGTAGCCGAGCGAGGCGAGTCGTTTATGACGTGCCTCGGCGGAGCGTTTCGAGCCCAGCGCGCCGACGTAGAAGGCATTGGACTCCAAGGCGGCACTTAGACCGAGATCGTCCTGGCGCGGGTCGTGCGCGAGGGTCACGATGGCGGTGCGCGATGAGTCGATCAAAGCCCTCACGGCGTCATCCGGCATGGCCCGGCTGTAGTGCACATCGGCAAGCGGCTGAGTGTCGACAAAGGTATTGCGCGGATCGCAGATGGTGACCCGGTAGTCGAGTTGACGGGCCATGCTCGCGAGATGTCGCGCAATGATTCCATTGCCAATAAGCAGCAGCTGCCACGCGGGTCCGAAGGTCTTGATCACTTCACCCCCGGAGGCCTGAAAGTCCGGACCACCCTCTCCCCTCTCCAGGCTCACCGCGCCGTCGGGCAATACCACCCGTCGGGTGACGATTTCACCCTGCTGCAGTCGCCGCAGCAACAAGGCGATGACCTCCGGATCAGCGAGGTGCTCGACCAGCAGCTCCAGGCGTCCACCGCAGGGCAGACCCATTCGAGCCGCCTCCTGGCGCTCTACGCCGAAATCGATCCAGGTAGGCTCAGGTCCGGCGATTTCGCCATCGCGGTAGCGCGCCAGCAGAGTCTCCTCGACGCAGCCCCCGGAGACCGAACCGGCGGACTGTCCGGCGCTATTCATCGCCAGCAGCGAACCCGGCGGCCGGGGCGAGGAGCCCCAGGTCCTGACCACCGTGACCAGGGCAACGGGCTGGCCCGATTGCAGCCAGCTCAGGGCCTGTTCGAGTACTTCGAGGTCGTCCGCTTGCGCAGCGACCTCCCCACCCGCCGGATCAGGAGCCCGCACGCAGGTCGACGTTCTTCAACGGGAACTCGCGCACGCGCTTTCCGGTCGCCGCAAAGATGGCATTCAGCACCGCCGGGGCCGCAACCGCAATCGTCGGCTCGCCGATACCGCCCCAGAAACCGCCCGATGGCATGACCATGACCTCCACCTCGGGCATCTCGCTGATCAGCATCGATGGATAGTCATTGAAGTTGCGCTGCTGCACCGCCCCGCGCTTGATGGTGCATTCGCCGTAGAGCAGAGCCGACAGGCCATACACGAAGGAGCCTTCCACCTGGGCCTCGATCTGCTGGGGATTGACCGCGTAGCCGGGATCGGTGGCCGCCACGATACGGTGGACCTTGAGGCGCCCGCGATCATCGACCGACACCTCTGCACAGGCAGCGACATGCGAGGCGAAGGCCTTGCACACTGCCAGGCCCCGGTGAATGCCGGCAGGTGCCGGCTCATCCCAGCCGGCCTTGCTGGCGACTGCATTGAGTACCGCCAGCGACTTGGGATGGTTTGTCATCAGGCGGCGCCGGAACGCAAGCGGGTCCTGGCCGGCCGCATGCGCCAGCTCATCCATGAAGCATTCCATGTAGATCGCGTTCTGGTTGACGTTCACCCCGCGCCAGAAGCCGGGCGGTACCGGTGGGTTGCGCATGGCATGATCGACCAGCAGATCGTGCACCGTGTAACTGATTTCATGGTCACCGTCCGGCAGCATGCCCTGGAAGACGAAGGTATCGACCCCGTTGGTCATCCAGGCGGGATTGACCGCAGCCAGGATCGACTGACCGGAGATACGCACGTGCAGGCTGTTTAGATTGCCGTCCTGATCCAGTCCGCCGGTCAGCCTGCATTTGGTGATCGGATGGTAGTGCCCGTGCTGCATGTCCTCCTCGCGGGTCCACAACAGCTTGACCGGGGTCCCTGGCAACTGTTTCGCGATCAACACGGCCTGGGTGACGAAGTCGTGAAAGGCGCCGCGCCGGCCAAATCCCCCACCGAGGTGGATCTTGTGTACATCGCACCGGCTGATATCCAGACCGGATGCCTCTGCAGCCGCCTCCAACGCCGCTTCGCCGTTCTGCGTCGGGCACCACACCTCGCAGCGCTCTGATGTCCACAGCGCGGTGGCGTTCATCGGCTCCATGGTGGCGTGGTTCTGATAGGGGTAGGCGTAAGTGGCCTCGACGATCCGGTCGGCGCGCTTCAGTGCCGCCCTGGCATCGCCTTTCTGATTGCCGACTAACGCCTCTTCCGCAGTCAGGCCCTCATCCAGCGTGGCGCTGATGGAGGCACTGCTGACCTCGTTGTTGGCACCGCGATCCCACTCGATGGGCAGCGCATCCAGCGCGCTCTTCGCCTGCCACCAGGTTTCGGCCACCACGGCAACCGCGTCGTCACCGACCTTGACTACCGCCTGCACACCCGGCATGCCGCTCACCCTGGCGGCATCGAATCGCTTCACCCGACCACCGAAGGTCGGACAGGCGCGAATAGCCGCGTTGAGCATGCCCGGAAGTTTCAGATCGGCGCCGAACACCTGCCTACCCGTGAGCTTGTCGGCGGTATCCAGGCGCTTGACCGGCTGACCGATCAGCTTCCAGTCCTTGGGGTCCTTGAGCGTGACCTGCTCTGGTGGAAACAACTCAGCGGCCGCGGCTGCCACCTCGCCGTAACTGACAGTGCGTCCGGTCGGCTCGTGCGTGATGATGCCCGCGGCGACGCTGCATTCGGTGCGGGGAACGTCCCAGGCTTCGGCCGCGGCCTCGATCAGCATCTCGCGCGCCACCGCGCCCCCTTTGCGCACATACGAGTGACTACCGCGGATGCCCTGGCTGCCGCCGGTGGAAAAACTGCCCCATATCCGACCGCGTGCCCGATTCTCGCCGGGCGTGGGATACTCGGTGGTCACCTTGCCCCAGTCACACTCCAGTTCCTCCGCGACCAGCTGCGCCAGCCCGGTGAGGGTGCCCTGACCCATCTCGGAACGCGCAATCCGGATAACCACGGTGTCGTCCGGCTTGATCACCACCCAGGCATTGACTTCAGGGACGGCGGCCGTGTCCGCACTGGAAGCACCCGCAACGGCGGCGCTGACGTTCGTCGGAAGATAAAGCCCGAGGGAAAAGCCTGCGCCGAGCGCGGCACTACCAAGCAGAAACTCCCGGCGGGAGACGTTGACGGTATCCTTGCTCATCAGCCCTTCCCTCCCTTAGCGATGCGTGCGGCGAGGTGGATTCCTTGGCGAACCCGGTTGTAGGTGCCGCAGCGACAGATATTGGTAATGCTGGCATCGATGTCCGCATCCGTCGGCTCGGGCTTTTCATTCAGCAGTGCCGCGGCACTCATGATCATGCCCGGCTGACAGTAGCCGCACTGGGGGGTGTCCAGTTGTTGCCAGGCCCGCTGCAGAGGATGGCTGGCATCCGACGAAAGGCCCTCGATGGTGGTGATTTCCTGATCGGCATCGAACGCGGATACCGGCGTGATACAGGCGCGCACCGCACGACCATCGACCAGCACCGTGCAGGAACCACACAAACCGATACCACAGCTGTACTTGGTGCCGGTCAGATCCAGTTGCTCTCGCAGCACCCATAGCAGTGGCGTGGAGCGGTCCACCTCGACATCGATCACTTCACCGTTGACATTCAGTTTCATCGTCTCCCCTCCTTTGCGCTGGGACTATAGAAAGGGAAAAAGGCGTTTTACGCAAGCACGCGGCTCGCCACTTTCAGGTTTTTCCGCTCTTCAGGATTGCCAGCAGCTCGCCAGCGGCCGTATCGATACCATCCGGCTTGCGTCCTGCCGGCCGGCCTGCATCCAGCAGATCATTCAGATCGTCTTCGAAGTCGCCACGCGCGAGTTGATCTCGACCGATTTCCCTCGTGGGAACCTGCCCGCTCAGCCAGCGCAACAACCAGGGTGACTCCGGCCAGTCCTCGCGAACGACAGAAAGCACCGGCAGGCCGTGGGTTGCCGCCTCGGCGAAGCTGCTGTAACCCGGTTTGGTCAGCATCAAATCGGCGCTCGCAATGAGATCGACGAATCGCAGGCCGAGACGCTCGATCAGGGCACTTGCAGAGACCAGGTCCCCTCCAATACTGGCCGGCCCGGCGACCAGCCAGGTCAGGTCGTCTCGCTGCGGCAGTCTGACCGACGCATCCCCGGCCTCGCCACCGAACTGCAGGATTGCCAGCCGCTGGTTTCCGGGTAGCGCCAGCGCCTGTCGAATGCGTTCTCCCTCGTTTCGGCCAACACGCGAGATATGCCCAACCGGATGCAGATTATCCAGCCATGTCATCGGCATGGCCGGATCCGGACGGATGAACAGGTGCGCGCCCTGGTAGGCGCCACGCATGTCTTCCAGCAGCCCGGCAAGCGGGTGTTCGGCCGGCAATAGCGGCTCCAGAATATCCACCCAGTTCAACGAGCACAGAGCCACCGCCGGTCGACGCTCGCGCCGCGCCGCCACCAGGGGAAGCCAGGGTACGTCGGCGATCACCAGATCGACATCCCGATCGCGGATATGGCGCTGCAATGATTCGAGAATGGCCGGCGCCTGGTGTTGGAAGGATTCGTAGGCCTCGATCGTGGCATCGATATCGACGCGCAAAGGCCCCTGCATACGCATGCCAGGGTCGGTACGCCGCTCTACCAGCTCGAATTCTCCGTCGAACCAATCCGCGAGCCATCCCCGCGGGATATCGGTGACGATGATGAGCCGGAAACCAGGGAGCAGTTGGCGCAGCCGGTTGAGCACGGGCGCCGCCTGGGTTGCATGCCCAAACCCATGCGCGGTAAGCGCCAGCATCACTGAGAGTTGACGTTGCACCACGTGGTCAACCGATGGGAAGCGTCCAGGGGACGCCTGGGGAGAAAAATGGAGGCCGGGCCCGGAGTCGAACCGAGGTACACGGATTTGCAATCCGCTGCATAGCCACTCTGCCACCCGGCCATGAAAGAAGTTCAGCACATCGCCAGCGTGCTGATAAAAGAAACCCCGCAAAGACTTGCGGGGTTTCGCGGCAATTTGGAGCGGGAAACGAGATTCGAACTCGCGACCCCAACCTTGGCAAGGTTGTGCTCTACCAGCTGAGCTATTCCCGCCGAACGAGGTCGGTATTCTAGATAATCCGGAGAGTGTGTCAAGCCTGTTTTGGCGCTAATCGAAGCGCGATTGGTCGCCGAGCATCGGCCAGGCCGCGCGCAGGTAAAGGACCATCGACCACAGGGTCAGCACCACCGCGATGTACAGGAGCACCTGGCCGACCAGGTAGACCGGCATTCCCCAGACATCGTCGCGGTAGACCAACAAGGAAATCGCGACCATCTGGGCTGCAGTTTTGAACTTGCCAATCTCCGAGACGGCGACCTCGGCGCGGCTGCCAAGCTCCGCCATCCACTCGCGCAGGGCCGAGATCGTGATCTCCCGGCCGATAATGACCATTACGGCCATGGCAAGCCAGAGCTGCGGATCCGCCTGGAGCACCACGATCAATGCAGTGGCCACCATCAACTTGTCGGCCACCGGGTCGAGAAAGGCGCCGAGTGCCGTGGTCATCTGCAGACGACGCGCCAGGTAGCCATCCAGCCAATCGGTCACCGCGGCTGCCACGAAAATGGCCGTGGCCGCGGTAGCGGACCAGGGTGCCGGCAGATAGTAGACCACGACGAACACCGGAATCAGGACGATCCGCGCCACCGTGAGAAGATTGGGGAGGTTGTACAGCTTGTTCATTCTTCACCATGAAAGGCGACGTATACCGCCTGTGCGAGTTTATGGCTGATCCCCTCGACCTGCGCGATGTCCTCGACCCCCGCCCGTGCCAGCCCCTGCAATCCTCCGAAGTGCTTCAGCAGGCGCTGGCGTCGCTTGGCGCCAACCCCGGGGATCTCCTCCAGCGGAGAGGACCGGCGGGCCTTTGCGCGACGTTGCCGATGCCCGGTGATGGCAAAACGGTGGGCTTCATCCCGGATGTGCTGCACCAGGTGCAATGCGGGAGAATTCGGGGGCAGTATAAGAGGACGCTCCTGCCCCAACAAGAACAGGGTCTCCATACCCGGCTTGCGGTCCGGTCCCTTGGCAACACCCAGCAACAGCAGATCCTGGACCCCGACGTCCTCGAGCGCCTCGACAACCGCGGATAACTGACCCTTGCCCCCGTCGATCAGCAGGACATCGGGCAATTGCCCCTCGCCAGCCTGAATGCGCGTATAGCGCCGCTGCAGCGCCTGGCGCATCGCCGCATAATCATCACCCGGCTGGATACCCTTGATATTGAACCGCCGGTAATCGCTGCTCAGGGGCGCGCCGTCCTGAAATACCACGCAGGATGCCACGGTGCGCTCGCCCCGGGTGTGACTGATATCGAAACACTCCATGCGGCGCGGAGGCTCATCGAGTTCAAGCACCTGCTGTAACTCCTCGACGCGCTGCCGGGTGGCACCGGAACTGGCGAGGCGCGCCTCGACCGCCATGGCCGCGTTGGTACGGGCCATGCTCAGCCAGCGGGCGCGATCCCCGCGCGGAGAATCGATGATGTGCACCCGGCGCCCCGCCTGCTCACCCAGGGTCTGCTCGAGCACCTCGTGATCGGCCGGCATATCGCTGACCAGGATCTCATGCGGCACGGCGCGGTCCAGGTAGTGCTGCGCGATGAACGCAGACACCAGTTCCGCCTCGGAGGCGTCCTCCGTGTTTCGCGGATAGAGCGTTCGGTTGCCCAGGTTGTGCCCGCGTCGCACCAGGAACAACTGGATGCAGGCCACCCCTCCCTTGCTCGCGACGGCCACGATGTCGAGATCACCCCGCTCACCGGCCACGTACTGCTTTTCCTGGACCGACGTGAGCGCTGCAATCTGATCCCGCAGCTTGGCGGCCTCCTCGAACTCGAGCGCCTCGGCGGCCGTCTCCATGCGATGCACCCAGCGATCGATGACATCCGAGGCCTTGCCCTCGAGGAACAGTACCGTTTCACGCACGTCGCGCGCATAACGCTCGCGGCTCACGAGGCCCACACAGGGCGCGGTGCAGCGCTCGATCTGGTACTGCAGGCAGGGGCGCGAGCGGTTGGCATAGTAGCTGTCCTCGCACTGCCGGACCGGAAACAGCTTTTGCAGCAGCTTGAGAGTCTCCCTGACCGCCCCGCTGCTGGGATAGGGGCCAAAGAAACGCCCCGGCCTGTTGCGCGCGCCGCGGTGAAACCCGATACGCGGAAAATCACCCTCCGAGATATGAATGTAGGGATAGCTTTTGTCGTCGCGCAGCAGCACGTTGTAGCGCGGCCGGTGCTCCTTGATCAGATGGTTCTCGAGGATCAGGGCCTCGGACTCGGTGTGGGTCACCGTGATCTGGATGTCCGCGATCTGCGAAACCATGGAGGCGATACGGGCGTTGCCCGCGCGCCGGAAATAGCTGCTCACCCGCCGCGAGAGGTCCTTCGCCTTGCCGACGTAGAGTACTCCGCCTTTACGGTCGAGCATGCGGTAGACGCCCGGGCGGTGCGTCAGGGTCGCCAGGAAAGCCTTGTGGTCGAAGGCCGGCTTATCCTTCATCCAGCAACCGCCGCGCGCGGCTGAATACGGCGTCGAACATCGGCTCGGTCAGGCGCCGGGTCTGGGTGTTGTAGCGGCTGCAATGATAGGAATCCAACAGGATCATCTCGCGCGGCAGCGCATGCTCGGCCGCATGTGCAAAGCCGAAGTCCTTCTGGCGCAGCCGCAGGGCGGCGACCACAGACTTATGCGCAATCGAACCGAGTGCGATCACCACGGCGCCGCGTGGCAGCTCGCTCAGTTCGACCGTGAGAAAATCGCGACACGCGCTCACCTCGGCGCCGACCGGCTTGTTCTGCGGCGGCAGGCATTTGACTGCGTTGGTGATGCGGCAGTCCCGCAATTCCAGACCATCATCCGCGGAAAGGGACTCAGGACGGTTGGCGAAACCGTGACGATGCAGGGTCTGATATAGCAGGATGCCGGCATGGTCGCCGGTAAACGGTCGCCCCGTGGCATTCGCACCGTGCATGCCCGGCGCCAGTCCAACCACCAGCAGACGCGCCAGCGGGTCGCCAAAGGGCGGCACGGGTCGCGCGTGGTAGTGCGGATACTGGATCCGGACATCGTCCAGGAAACCGGCGAGCCGCGGGCAGCGACGGCAATCGATATCGAAGACCAGCTCGCTCACAAAGCCGACTCGATCAGGCGGTGACGAATCGCAAAATGGGTCAGTTCGACGTCATTCGACACGCCTAGTTTCTCGAACAGCCGGTGCCGGTAAGTCGAGATAGTCTTCGGGCTGAGGAACAGGGAATCGGATATCTGTTGGTTACCCTGTCCCTGCACAATCATCATCATGATCTGCATCTCGCGTGGACTGAGTTGCTTGAGCGGGGAATCCGAGCCGCGATGGGTCATGTTGCCAATCGCGAGTTTCTGCGCCACGTCGCTGGAGACATAGTGCTGACCCCGGGCGACGCCACGCACCGCATCGAACAGCTCGTCGGCGGGGCAGCCCTTGGAAATATATCCGAGCGCACCCGCATCCAGCAGACGGTTCGGAAACGGAGCATCGCTGAGGGCCGTGACCGCAATCACCTCCACCCCGGATTCCAGATGCAGGATGCGACGCGTGGCCTCGATACCGCCGATGCCGGGCATCTTGATATCCATCAAGACAACATCTGGCGGCGAATCACGCACGAACTCGATGGCGGCCTCGCCGTCCGGCACCTCGCCGACGACCTCAATGTCGCCGGCCTCGGCCAGAACACTCTTCAGGCCGGAACGGAAAAGCGCATGGTCATCGACAAGCAGGAGACGAATCATTCCGGAATAGGCGGGCATTTACAGGAAAGTTCGCAATTTTAACATGTCCCCCGACCGGACTGGTTCGATTATGTCCGGGGTAGACGATGTCCACAGCAGGCATAAAACCACTTCATGACGAGCGGCGGCAGCAGCGTTGTGATCGCGATCACGATGATCAGTCCGGCATAGATCTCGTTGTTGAAAATGCCGCTCACGCGCCCGAGTTCAGCGAATATCAGCCCAACCTCGCCGCGCGGAATCATCGCCAGACCGACGATGCCACGCATGGCCCAGTTGCCCTTGATCACGAGCGCCCCGACCATCTTCCCGGCCAGCGCGACGAGCAACATGCCGAGTGAAAACGACCAGATGAAAGGCGAGCCCCAATCGATCGCCCGCAGGTTGAGCGACAGGCCGACGTACACGAAAAAAATCGGGGTGAACAGATACAGGATCGGCTTCAGCTGGATCTCGATGCGCTCGGCGAACGGTTCGTCGGCATGCAAGGCGGCCCCCAAGGGCAGAAAGAAACGCCGCGAGAGGGCCAGCCCCGCGGCAAAACCACCGAGCAATTCGGGTGCGCCGAGTTCGGTGGCCGCCCAAGCGAAAATCAGCACCAGCGACACAATGGTCGCCGGTATCAGGCCAGGTATCCGGCTGCCATGATCGGCGCGCTTGATCAGAAAGGCCAACAGCTTGGCAGCGACCGGCGCGAGCAGGAAAAAGGCCGCGATGAACAGCACTATCTTGCCGGTATTGACCAGGCTGACACCACCGCCCAGCGAGAATTCGTACAGGATCGCGAGCAACACCACGCCCAGGACATCGTCGATGACCGCGGCTCCCAGCACGATCTGCCCCTCGCGAAAATGCTGCCGGCCGAGATCAGACAGTACCCGTACCGTGACGCCGATACTGGTGGCAGTGAGGGTGCCGCCGACGAACAAAGCCTCGAGCAGGTCCAGGCCGAAAACCTCGCGCGCCAGCAGGAAGCCACCCACCAGGGGAAAGAAAAAACCCGCCAGGGCGACCACCAGGGCCTGATACCCCGCATTCACGAGACGACGAACGTCCGTCTCCAGGCCGACGCCGAAGAGCAGCAGGATAATCCCGATCTCCGCCATCAGCTTGATCGCCTCGCCAGGCTCTATCCAGCCGAGCAGGCTTGGCCCCAGGATCACCCCGGCGAGCAGTTCTCCGATCACTGCGGGGATCTGCGCGCGCACACACAGCTCGGCGAGCAGGCGTGCGCTCAACAACAGTAGCGGCAGGAACAGGAAAAAGTCGTGATGCTCCATCGTTAGCAGCCTGTCGGACTAAACACTGTTTGGCTGCAAATCCATGCAGAGCGATCAACTGCGCTTATCGGACTCGTTAAATAGGCCGGGCTATTCGCCTCGCCCGATAAACACATTTGACTCGCTCCCATGAATTTTCGCTTCAAACGGTTAAGTCCGACAGGCTGCTAGAGCCGAAGCCTGTCCTGTTGCTTATGTTCCGATCGCGAACACCTCAACGCAGACTCCGTAGCGGCGGTTGTGACAGGAGTGGGCGGCTCGCCAGCCAGGCGAGCGTTACCAGCAGGGCAGCACCGCCGACCGGGCCCAGGACCCAGTTCCCGAAACCGAAATCCGGTCGTATGCCGAAAAAATGCCAGCCGAACCAGAGGCCCATCCCATTGGCAACCAGGGTAGCGATCACGCCGGCAATCAAGCCCATGCTGCCGAACTCCGTGAACAGCGCGACCCGGACCTGGCCACGCGAACTGCCGAGCGTTCGCAACAGGGCGATCTCGCGTTCGCGCTGCGACCGGGTCAGCTGCAAGGCGGCAACGCTGACCAGCAGCGCGGCCGCCAGGGTGAACAGAAAGACGGCTTCCACCGCACGCCCTCCCCGCTCGATGATGGCGCGCACCTTCTGCAGCAGCGGAGCGATGCTGATCGCGGACACACCGGGAAACTCCCGACTCAGCTCTGCGAGCAGGCCTTCGCTTCCCTCCGCGAGGTAAATGCTCGTGATCGCGGCGTAAGGTACGGCCTGTGCACGTAACAATGCCTCGCTGCCCTGAACGAAAAAGTTCACGTTGAAGGAATCCCACTGCACGCTGCGCAGATTGAGGATCGGCGCCTGCACGGTTTGTCCTGCGACATCGAATACGAGAATGTCGCCGACACCCAGATCGAGTAGCCGCGCCACATCCTCCTCCACCGAGAAGCCGGCTTCCCCGGCTTGCCACCAGTGCCCTGCCAGGAGCCGGTTATCCGCCTGCATGCGGTCCCCAAAACCGAGGTTGTACTCGCGACTGGCGAGGCGGCGGGCACGCGGCTCGGTGTAGTCCTCCGACTGGACCGGCTGGCCATTGATCCCGACCAGGCGTCCGCGGGTCGTGGGAAACAACCCGCTGTCGGCCACCCCGGCCTGCGCCAGTCGCCGTCTCAGGCTCAGTTCCTCCGACGGCTGGATGTTGAGCAGGAAGTGGTTCGGCGCATCCGCCGGGAGACTGCGCTGCCAGGTCTCGATCAGGTCGCCGCGCACGATGCCCAGCAGAAGCAGCAGGCTCAGCCCCAGGCCAAAGCCGCTCAGCTGCAGCACCACCAGGCCCGGCTGGCGCACGATTCCGAGCAACCCGACCGGCAGCGCCAGATGCGCCCGCAAACGATTGAGCAGGCGAATTCCCAGGTAGGCAATCGAAGCAAGCGCCAACGCGACCGCGACGAGCGCAGACCCGACGTAGACCGCGAGCTCGAGGTCCTGGATCTGCCAGTAGACCAGCAGCATCCAGGCCAACAGCGCCAGCAGGATCAGCGCAAAGCGCGAGAACCCGGGCGGATCGAGGTCGCGCCGCAGCACGCGCAGCGGCGGCACCTTGCGTATCGACCACAGGGTGGGCAGCGCAAAGCCGAGCAGCAGCAGCGCCGCATGCCCCAGGGTCGAAGGCACCGGGCGCCAACCCGCTGCCGGCAAAACGGTGCCGAGCTCCCCGCCCAACCAACGACTCAGTGCCTCCTGGAGAAGCCAGCCCAGTGTGCCTCCGATCAGCGCCGCCACCAGCCCCAGCGAAAGCAGGCGTCCGACATGCCGACGCAACAGCGCACGCGAGCTCATACCCAGGGTGCGCAGAATGGCCGCCTCGTCCAGCGAGCTGTCCAGAAAGCTGCGCGCGGCAAGCATGATGGCCACGCCCGCCAGCAGGCTGGCGCAAAGTGCAGCCAGACTGAGGAAGCGCCGCGCCCGCTCGATAGCCGTATCGATCTCCGGTCGGCCGTCTGCCGCCGTCAGAATACGGGCGGCCGCCGGCAAACGGGGCGTCAGCCAGTCCCGGTAGGCCTGGACCGCATCCGGCGGACCGGCCAGCAGCAGACGGTAGCGGGCGCGGCTGGCCGGCCCGAGCAGGCCACTCTGTTGCGCATCCACCCAGCTGACCAGCAGGCGCGGGGCGAGCTGAAAGAGGCTGGCACTCGGGTCAGGCTCCTCGACCAGACGCCCGCTCAACTGAAGTTCGCGGTGGCCCAACTGGATAGCGTCGCGATCGCTCCCCAGGAGACGCGCCAGGCGCGGTTCGGCCACGGCCTCGCCTTCCCCCGGCGGCATCTGGCTCACTTCGCCCGCACGGTTTTCGATGGCCAGTCTTCCCCTCAGCGGATAACCCGGCTCTACGGCTTTCACGCGCACCAGCTGCGGCTGCTCAGCGACGAACAGCACGCTGGGAAATGCCAGCACCCGGGCGGTCTGCAGACCGCGCTCGACTGCCTGGTCGAGCCAGGCCGACGGGATGGGTTTGCCCTGCTCGACCACCAGGTCAGCCGCCAGCGCAGCGGCGCTCTCCGAGGAAAGCGCCTTGTGCATCCGCTCGGCGAAGAAGGCCACCGCGGATAGCGCCGTGGTCGCGAGGGTCACCGCCAGGACAAGCACCCAAAGCCCGGTCGCCGCGCGTGGCATCCTCATGCGATCCGTCCCGCTTCCAGCTGCAGTATGCGATCGCACCGCTCGGCCAGGCGAGGCTCATGGGTGACCATCACCAGTGCCGTCGCATGCCGGTTACGCAGATCGAACAACAGATCCTCGATCTGCTTTCCGGTGGCCTGATCGAGGTTGCCGGTCGGCTCATCGGCAAACAACACCTCCGGCGGGCCCGCGAAGGCGCGCGCGATGGCGACACGTTGCTGTTCGCCTCCGGACAGTTGCGCCGGCTGATGCCCGAGCCGCTGGCCCAGACCCACTTCGCGCAGCAGTTGCGCCGCCTGCTCACGCGCATCCCGTCGCGCGGAGAGCTTGAGCGGAAGATAGACGTTCTCCAGGGCGCTCAAGCCGCGCAGCAGCTGGAAGGACTGGAACACGAAACCCACCCGCCCGAGACGCAACTGCGCGCGCGCGTCCTCGTCCATTTCCGTCAGCGGCTGATCGAGCAGCCGAACCTCTCCGGAGCTGGCCTGGTCCAAACCGGCAAGCAGGCCCAGCAGGGTCGATTTTCCGGATCCGGAGGCACCAAGAATGGCCACAGCTTCACCGCGGTTGACGTCCATATCGACCCCGCACAGGATGTCGAGAAATCCTCCTTCAGGGGACTTGACCCGTTTAGTCAGTGAGCGTGCCTGGATGACCCGATTTGTTTCCATCTTCCTACTGGTCCTGTTTTGCTTACTCCCGGGCAGCGCCGCGAGCGCCGACCGTGCCCGCCTGTTGGTGCTCGGAGACAGCCTGAGCGCGGCTTATGGCATCCCGGCAGAAGCAGGCTGGGTCAGCCTGCTGCAAAAGCGTTTGGATGACAAGTCAGGGGATTGGGAGGTGATCAATGCCAGTATCACGGGAGACACCACTGGCGGCGGCCTGCACCGCCTGCCGGCCGCTTTGCAGCGACACGAACCTGAGGTCGTCGTGATCGAACTGGGTGGAAACGACGGCTTGCGGGGACTCAGCCTGGACGTGATGCGACGCAATCTCGAACAGATGACACGCCTGGCCAGGGAAAAAGGCGCACAGGTTCTGCTGCTCGGGGTCCGACTGCCCGCCAACTACGGTCCGCGCTACGCCGAGCGCTTCCATCGCGTGTTCTCGGAAGTCGCGATGGATGCCGAGGTCCCGCTGGTGGATTTCTTTCTCGAAGGCGTGGCGGAAGACCTGAATTTCATGCAGGCAGACGGCATTCACCCCTCGGCCGCCGCGCAGGCACGCGTCCTGGACAACGTGTGGCCCAAACTCGAAGCATTGCTCAACAGGCATTCGGCAACGACGCACGCATCGAAGTGAGGCCGGGCAGTTCCGATCCCGTCGAAGCCCCTGTAGACCACGCCGTGTTGGTTCCGCCGGCGACAGGCGCGATGAGCGTCCGCTGTCGGCATGTTCTGCAAGTCACTGCCGCGCTGAGTAATTACGGCCAGGCATCGCCTCGCCTTCTCCCAGGTCGAGCGTAATCCGCGACCACAAAGCCCCGCGGAATAGCACAGCTGCCCTCTCGCCAGAGAGAACCTTGACGCAAAACGATTTTCATTCCCCCCCGTTTTGTGTAAGTCGGTCACAAAACTGGAAAGATTCAACGCAAGTTACTCATTCGGCGATTGAATAAATAACTTCCCAGAAATATCATTCCCCCAAATAAGAAAGATTTTCCTAATTCGCGGATCGGTTGCATTGGGATCCGCTTTCTCCTCCAGATGGGTTCAACTCATGCGAGCACTTCGACTCGGTTTTGGGGAACGGAGACAAAAGGATGTGTGGCGAAATCTGTTCCTGGTTCGACACGGAGAGTCTACCGCCAACGAGGTCAACCGGTTTGCCGGCGCCATCGATGCGCCGCTGACAGAGCTCGGCAAGGCGCAGGCACGGCGTGCCGGCGAGAGTTGGAAATTCGGCAGGATCGACCAGGTCTTCGTGTCGCCGCTGACCCGCGCCCGACAGACCGCCGATACCATCCTCGGAGCCCTGCCGCCAGATACCTATCCCCCCGCGCAGCACTCCAGGCAGGATGCGCGCATCAGCGAACGTTTTTTTGGCCATTTCACGCTGCAGAACAAGACCCGTCTGCAGCGCCGCTTCGGCTTGCGCAATTATGAAGCGTCACTCTACAAGTCCGACGCAGACCTGCACGGCGGCGAGAGTTTCGATGACTTTCGCACCCGTGTTCTGGATTTTCTGCGTCACGAAATCCATCCAGCATTGGTACGCGGCCAGCGGATACTGGTAGTTGCTCACAAGTACGTGATCGAGCTCCTGACCCGCCTGATTCTGAGACTTTCGGAGCAGGAAGGCTTCGATCTGCGCCTTCCCAACGCCCGCATCCTGCCGGGACACGAACTTGCCCGATTCGTCCACAAGGAATCGCCGGAGAAGAACCTGGTCAGCGATTGGGTTGTGGTACACCACTCGGCGGTACTCTCGGCAGCTGCAATCATCGGCCTGGCGTTGAATGCGCTGGGTCTCGGCGCCGCGGTGCCGGTGGGCGTCCTGCTGACCCTGCTCATGATCGCCACCACGATCAGCCTGTCCCGGATCTCGCTCAGAAATCCCTCGGCCCTGGCGGACCCGCACCTGCTCTCCATGCCTCAGCTAGTGATGCGCTTCGTGTTGCTGCCGTGGTTGCTGACGCTGTCCGGCAGTTGGGTGCTGGCCTATACCGGTTTATTGCATACCAACATGCTGATGGCTGTGGCCCTCCTGGTGGCCGCGCCCACGGCGGTCACCGCGACGATCCTGTCGCGCAGTGCGGGCGGCATGATACTGCCAAGTGTGTTCGTGATCCTGCTGAGCACCGTGATCAGCGCCTTCAACACGATCGCCTTGCTGGCGTGGTTCGACATGGCCGACCTGGCCTTCCAGGCAATGGTCTTCGTCGGTCTTTCGGTGATCACGCTGCTGATACCGGTGACGGTCGCCTACCTGTTGCGCCACCTGAACCCGATAACGACGGCAAAGCTGGCGGAAGACCATGCGGCGACCGCAGTCCTCGCGCTCGCCTGCTTCGTGACACTCGCTTTCCAGAACATCGAGCTGGCAACTTTTTACCCATCCGGTCTGATCGCCCTCGCGCTCGGATTGGGGCTGCGTTTCCTCGCAGTCCGCATTGCGCGCCATCGCTCGCTCTACAGCCTCGACGATTACTTCTCGATCAGCTATCCGAACATCTTCCTCGTTATCCTGCTGGCGAACCTGGTCGGCAACCAGACGGCCCTCGAGGTCGCCACCTGGTTCCTCGTGCCGATGTTCATCCTGGCGCCCCTGGATGACCTGTTGATCAAACGCTTGCAGAAGGCCCAGCCGGAGTTTTCGCTCAGGAAGTACCTCCAGATACTGCATGAACCGTCCTGAGCGATCGCGCTTGCCGGCTGAAGCTTCCCGGTTTCCATTCGCGGCCATTCTGACGAATCGGAAAGCGGGTTCGTAGCAGCGACCTTTGGCCGCGAAAAGGAGGCTCGCTGCAGCTACCCCTCAGGCGATGCTCGAGCTTTGGATCCGCGGGATATCTTCCATGGGCACCGGCCTGGATATCCCGTAACCCTGGGCCATATCGACCCCAAGGTCCTGGATCTCGCGCAGGATCTCTTCGTTCTCGACGTACTCCGCGACCGTGGTCAATCCCATGATGTGACCGATCTCGTTGATCATGTTGACCATGGAGCGATCGATCGGGTCGGTCAGAATATCCTTGACGAACAGCCCATCGATCTTGAGATAGTCGATCGGCAGTGTCTTGAGGTAGCCAAACGAGGACATGCCGCTGCCGAAATCGTCCAGCAGAAACTTGCACCCAAGCGCCTTCAGGGAATGGATCAAATCGGCCGCCTTATCCAGGTGCGTGATCACCTGCGTCTCGGTGATTTCGAACGCAATAGCGCGGCCGGGGATCCGGTAAAGCTGCATCTGTTCCTTCACGAAGTCGAGGAACGTCGAATCCGTCAGCGAGGTCGCCGACAGATTCACCGAATAGAGAAACGCATCCTGACGACGCTCGCCATCCTGCGTGACCGCATGCCACTTACGCAGGTTCTTGCCCTCTATCTCGAACAGGTGGCGCAGGATCCAGCGGTCCACGTCCTTCATCAGGCCGTGTCTCTCGGCAACCGGAATGAACGCCCCGGGAACGACCAGCTTGCCGTCCCGGTCGACCATGCGGACCAGGACTTCCGAGTGCAGAAAATCGCTTGGATTCCTGGCAGACACGATGGGCTGTCGGAACAGCATCAACCGGCCCTCTTTGAGGGCGTGACGGATATGCGAGGCCTGGCGCAATTCCTCCATTCGGTGAGAGATCTTGTCGCTGTCGACCTGCCCCACGTAGACCCGGTTGCGACCTTCTTCCTTGGCTGCATAGCAGGCGGCATCCACGGTCGCCAGCAGGTCCTCCAGATTGGTCGTCCGACTGGTCACCGAGACCAGGCCGATGCTGGCCCCAACGTGGAATACCTTGCCCTGGTAGGCAAAGCGCTTGTCATTGATCGCATCGATGAGGCCCTGGGCCACTTCCGTGCCCTTGTCTCGTCGGCATTCCATCAGAAGAATGCCGAATTCATCTCCACCGAGCCTGGCGACGATGTCGCTCTCTCTCAGCTGGCTCTTGATGTCCGCGCTCACCTTGCGCAACAGATCGTCACCCGCCTTGTGGCCACAGGTATCGTTGACCACCTTGAATTCATCCAGGTCGAGATAAAGCAGGCAGTGGTGGGTTGTGTCATCCGGGATGCTTTCGATGGCTTCCTGGATGCTGCGACTGAATTCGGAGCGATTCAGCAGCCCGGTCAAGTCGTCCCGGCTCGCCTTCCAGGCAAGCCGCCGCCGCAGTTCGCGTTCCTTATGCATGTCGCGGAAGGTCAGCACGAACCCGCCGACGTTCGCGCTTTGCTGCATCCGGGCCGCGGAATAATGGACCGCGACCCGGCGGCCATCGCGCGTGATCAGAACCGAATCGACTGAGCTGCGGCCGCCGGTCTCCGCGGTGTTATTGTTGAAATCGGTGACCCGTTCGCCGGTTGCCTCGTTCTGCAGATCGAACACCTCCGACCACGGCAGGCCGCGCAATTCGGCGGTCTTGCTGCCGAGAATCATTTCAGCCGCCGGATTCAGGTAGGAAATCTCACCTTTCATAGTGAGGGTGATGACACCGTCTGCTATCGAGGCGAGGGTTATTTCGGCCTTCTTTCGCTCCGCCAGGAGTTCCCCCTCGACCCGCTGGCGCTGACCGAGCAGTCTCAGCGCGAAAAAAGCGACCAGCAGGATGGCAAAGACGACGAAACCGGTCGTGCGCAGTGAGCGCGCCAGCAGGGCGTCGTACTGGTTCATGTTGACCAGAACGAGGATTTCCATGGCCTGGTCGTCAACCAGGAAAGCACCTTTTTCGCCCCGGTAGCGGGTGCCGAGATACTCGACATCGAAAAACCTTTCCTTGAAATGCGAGGAAGTCAGAGGAATCAGCTCGCTGCCGAAGCGATAAAGCTCCCCCTGGTATCCAAGCTGGACAACACCATCCACACGCCCGGCGAGGCTGTTCACCATACTGAGGCTATTGAAACTGAAACCCGCGCAGAGGTAGCCGAGTTTTCCCTGCTTGCCCGCGAGCGGGACGTTCCGGCTGAGAATCAGCCGGCCGCTGGACGACAGAAAACGCTCGCTGGTCGCCTCCTGGCCATAGGTGCAACCCAGGCGCGCGGCAAATTGATCCCCAAGGGTGACCAGTGGTTTACCACTCGGATCCGTCACCTCGACAAATTCGTAGTCGCTGATTTCGTATTGGCCGGACAGATAGCGTTTCAGCTGTGGCCGGATATCGAGGTCCACGGTGACTCGCAGGGTGTTGTCCGCGGCCAGGCGCGAGAGCGAGTTCCGGAAATCGTCCACGCCGCGTTGCAGGGCCAGCTCCATGACGCTCAGGCTGGTATCCAGTCGCTTCTCCTGGCTCTCCTGGATCTGCTCAGAAAACGTGCGCCACAGAACCGCCGAGACGACCAGTACCGGCAACAGCATCGCGAGGAAGACCAGCAGCAGGAGTGGTCTCCTTCTGATCAAACCACGCCTCATGCTTTGCGAGGTGCTGCCCATGCCCTTGCGATTAGCCGCCCTATTTCGTCTTGTAGACGTGGTCCGCAGCCGTCAGCAACGCCTTGGGAATGTCGATCCCCAGACTTTGAGCGCGGTCGAGGTTGAAAACGATCGCATAATCCGAGGCATCCTCAATCGGTATGTCCCCGGCTCGCGTGCCCGCCAGGATCCTGGCGGCTTTCTTACCGGCCTGATAGCCCATCCGGGTGAAGTCGACCGCAGCTCCCCCAAACAAACCGATCTTGGAGAAGAAATAATTCAGAGCCATCTCGGGTTTCTGACTGTTCTGGGTCGTCCATTCGAAGATCTTGCCAGCGGTATAGGTTTCTCCCTCGAGCGTGCGCAGGCTGAGCGCCGCCGGATAGATGGCCCGCACCTGCCGGTCTTCGTTCAGTTCCCGGATCAGGGCCTTGTATTCCTCGAAGTCCTTCACCCGGCGCAGTTCCCAGCCCATGGACGGCGACTCGCCCTCGAGCTCCAACTCGAACTGGCGGGTGATCGCGTTTCCTGTGGGCGAGTAATCCGTAATCCCGACCACCCGGTCGCCGGGCGCCGCGTCGCCAAGAGACGCCGCAATCACGCGCAGGGATTTGAGTAGGTGCAGCTTTTCGTAAACACCGGTGACGTTGTGGCCGGGCTGCTGCAGGGACTTCAGAAAGGTGGCCGATCTGGAATAGTTGTCTGGCTGCCCGTTCATCCCGCTGAAAACGACCGAGACACCCTCGCGGTCCACCAATGGCAGAAGAACCTCTTTGACCGCATTGTCGTCCAGGACCACGACCACCTGTGGTTTGAATTCATCGATAGCCTGTAGCGCGAGTCGGCCTCGCTCAGCGATCGCCTCAGGCGTCGTGAAGGTCTTCTTCGTGTCCATATAGAACGAGCGCAGTGCCAGGTTTTTGCCGACAACCCAGCCATCCTCGGCAAGCGCGCTGGCGACGCCGTCTCCTTGCGGTTTACCGCAGACGTGTTCACTGCTGTAGCTGTGCACCACCATGACGCGGGCCTCGGACTGGGAAGCTGCCAGGAGGCATTGCGAACCCAGTAAACTCGCAATCAATAGGCAAAAATTTAATATCCGGATCATTTGAATCACCTGAATGACTATGACAGTGCTTCCCTTACACGTTCTGCCATGCATCCAAACATGGCGGCTCCACCTGTAATCATTCGGCAGCAACGATCATTACTTTAGTTCCAATGAACCAATATCCTCATACGTTACAAGATTCTAATTCTTGTCGCTTGAAAAATGTGTAATTTTCCGCAGTTTACTGCGCTTTTTTTAACTAAAAAAAGAAATTGCTTCTTAAACGCAGCCCTGCACAGAAGCGTACAGGGGGTCCCGAGGTCCGGGACAGGCATGCAACATTGAGTAATTCGTAGCCGCGGCCTGCCACCGCTCCGTCGAACCGATGGGTTCTTATCGAGCCGCCGCTCCCCTGATAAAGAAAAAGGCCCCACGCGGGGGCCTTTTGCTTTATTGGCGGAGAGGGTGGGATTCGAACCCACGGTGGGCTATTAACCCACGACGGTTTTCAAGACCGTTGCATTCAACCGCTCTGCCACCTCTCCAAACGGTAGCAATGGCGTGGGGCCTTGCCTTGAAGGCAGCGGAATATACCGGAATTTCCGTATTAAACAACCGATTTTCCGAGGTCTGTGGGTATTGACCTGTCATTCTCTGCCGTTATGCTTGTCTGAACTTTGACCGAGTGTTTTGGTCGAATTTGACGAAATCTCGTATTCAACCTTGCCTGAGGAGGGCAACCGCAAGATGAACCGTTACGAAACCGTGGTATCCGGTGGCTATCAGTCGGCCGCTTCTGCCAACAAGGTTCTCAAAAACACCTACCTGCTGCTGTCGGCAACGCTGTTTTTCAGCGCGGTCATGGCTGCAGTCTCGATTGCGCTTCAGGTGCCGTCGATCGCTTACATCATTTCGGTGATCGGAGCGATGGTGATGGGTATTTTCGTGCTTCCCCGGACCGCTAATTCCTCCAAGGGCATCGGGGTGATCTTCCTGATCACCGGCCTGCTCGGCTTCGGGCTTGGACCGATCCTGTCGATGTACCTGTCGCTTCCGAACGGCCCACAGACGATTGCAACCGCCTTCGGTGGCACCGGCATCATCTTCCTCGGCCTGTCCGGCTACGCGCTCACCAGCAAACGTGATTTCAGCTTCATGGGCGGGTTCCTGTTTGCCGGCATGATGGTCCTGGTCGTGGGCATGATCGCCAACCTGTTCCTGCAGATGCCCCTGCTCTCGCTGGTCGTCGCCGGCGGCATCATCCTGGTGATGAGTGGCTTCATCCTGTTCGACACCTCGCGCATCCTGCGCGGCGGCGAGACCAACTACATCATGGCCACCTATGGCCTGTTCCTGAGTCTCTTCAACATCTTCATCAGCCTGTTGCAGATCCTCGGCATCTTCGGCAGCGACGAATAAGCGCTCTGGTTGGCAAACCAGCCTGGCCCCGGCCCTGTGCCGGGGTTTTTCTTTGTGGGGACAAACGCATGGATTGGATGACGATCCTGGGAACCGTGGCCGGCATCATGATGCTGGTATTTCTCTGGCCAGCCTATAAGCACTGGAGCCAGAACAGCCCCAAAGCCGAACAGGGCGACTGGGCTTCCGTACTGGTTGCACTCGGCGCGGTGGTACTGCTGGTGATCGTACTGATCGCCCTGGTTCGTTAGGGAACCTCTGAATCAGCGAGCCACAATGCTCTCGGCACCACCCATGTAGGGCCGGAGCACTTCCGGCACGCCCACGCTGCCGTCTGACTGTTGGTAATTCTCCAGCACCGCCACCAGGGTGCGGCCTACTGCCAGCCCGGACCCATTGACCGTATGCAGCAGTTCCGGCTTGCCACTTTCGGGATTGCGCCAGCGCGCCTGCATGCGGCGCGCCTGGAAGTCGACGAAGTTCGAACAGGACGAGATCTCGCGATACTTACCCTGCCCCGGTAGCCAGACCTCGAGGTCGTAGGTCTTGGTCGATGAGAAACCGAGGTCGCCAGTACACAAGGTCACCAGACGATAAGGCAGGCCAAGCTTCTGCAGAATGGACTCCGCATGCCCGGTCAATCCCTCGAGTGCCGCAAAGGAGTCCTCCGGACGGACGGCCTGGACCAGTTCCACCTTGTCGAACTGATGCTGGCGGATCATGCCGCGCGTGTCGCGTCCGTAGGCGCCGGCCTCGGAGCGGAAACAGGGCGTATGCGCGGCCCAGCGGAGCGGTAGATCACCCGCCTCCACGATCACATCCCGAACCAGGTTGGTGACCGGCACCTCCGCCGTGGGGATCAGGTAGAAATCCGTCCCCTCGAGGTGGAACAGGTCTTCCTCGAATTTCGGCAGCTGCCCGGTGCCCTGCAGACTGTCGCTGTTCACGATATACGGCACGTAAACCTCGGTATAGCCATGCTCCGCGGTGTGGGTGTCGAGCATGAACTGCGTCAGGGCGCGATGCAGGCGGGCCAGCTGACCCGACATGACCACGAAACGCGAACCGGTGAGCTTTGCCGCGTCATCGAAATTGAGACCGCCAAGGCGTTCGCCGATCTCCACGTGATCTGCTGGCTCGAAATCGAACGCCGGCAATTCACCCCAGCGGCGCTCCTCCCGGTTGTCCTCCTCGTCGCGCCCCTCCGGGACCGAGTCATGCGGGACATTGGGTATGCCCAGGACGATCTCCTGCAAGGCATCCTGAATCTCCTGCAGGGCGGCCTCAGCCGTCTTGAGTTGATCGCCGAGGTCCGCCACCTGCGCCAGCAGCGGCTGGATGTCCTCGCCCGCCGCCTTGGCCCGGCCAATCGACTTGGAGCGGGTGTTGCGCTCGTTCTGCAGCTCCTGGGTCTTCATCTGGAGCGTCTTGCGCTCCTCTTCCAGGGCGCGAATGCGATCGGTATCCAGTGCATAGCCGCGTCGGGCCAATTGTTGCGCAATCTCGTCAAGTTCGGTGCGCAGCCGTTTCGGGTCCAGCATGAGTCTTATTCCAGGTTGACTTTGGCCGGCCAGGAGATCACGTGGCCGGGTTTAACGATATCTTCCAGATCCGCAAGGATCCTTTCGACGTGCTCGGGGCGATCGAAGAATTCGATCACGATGGGCAGGTCCAGTGAGACGTCCAACAGGTGCGCCTCATGCACCCGACCGGAACCACCGAAGCCGGCAATGCCGCGAAAGGCGGTGACGCCAGCCACCCGCTCCTTCTCGTGCAGACGCGTCAGAAGCTCGCGATACTTGCGGTCCTGCTCGCTGCAGTAGATTCGCACCACGGTCACGTCTGTAAGCATCATTGCACGTCATCTCATCCGATCTGGCGGGCCAGGGTCATGCCAAGGAACGCGGCGCCGATGCACGCAACGACGCTGAGCGCCACATTCAGCAGGGCGCGCAGGTACATGGCGTCCTGCATCAGCGCGAGGGTCTCGATGGAGAAGGTCGAGAACGTCGTGAAGGCGCCCAGCAACCCGATCAGGAGGAATGCGCGCCACTCCGAACCCACTGCCAGGCGCTCGAGCAGGAGTACGTATAAGAGCCCCATCAGCAGCGAGCCGAGCACGTTCACGGCCAAAGTGCCATAGGGAAACCCCCGTCCCAGGAGCATGTACACACCGGATGCCACCCAGTAGCGCAGCACGGCCCCGAGCGCCCCACCCGCCGCGATTACCAGCACCTGCCTCAACGATACGGCTCCGCGAAAAGCCCACATTCTAACCGAATGCGCAGGCGGAAATCGTCGCCGGCCTGGCGGTGCTCACTCGCGGGATTCACCGGGCGCTTCCGGATCAGAACCCGCCTGCCTGTCGAGCTCGCGCAGATGACGCAGCTTTTCACCGATCTGGATCTCCAGGCCGCGCGCCACCGGGTGATAGTAGCGGGCGCCTTCGAGCTCCTGCGGCAGATAACGCTCGCCGGCCGCGTAGCCCTCGGGCTCGTCGTGCGCATAGCGGTAGGCTTTACCGTAGTCGAGCTCCTTCATCAGGCGGGTGGGCGCATTGCGCAGGTGCAGCGGCACCTCGAGCGATCCGGATTCGCGCGCCGACTGCATGGCCGCCTTGAATGCCGCGTACACGGCGTTGCTCTTGGCCGCGCTGGCCAGATAGACGACCGCCTGGGCGATCGCGAGTTCACCCTCCGGGCTGCCGAGGCGGGTCTGTACGTCCCAGGCGGCCAGGGCCAGCTGCAGCGCGCGCGGATCCGCATTGCCAATGTCCTCGGAGGCCATGCGCACCACCCGGCGCGCGATGTAGAGCGGATCGCAGCCGCCGTCCAGCATGCGGCAGAACCAGTAGAGCGCGGCGTCCGGAGAGGAGCCCCTGACCGACTTGTGCAGCGCCGAAATCTGGTCGTAAAAGGCCTCGCCGCCCTTGTCGAAGCGCCGCACCTGGCCGGACAGGATGTCGTCGAGCCGCTTGTCCGGGAGCTTGCCATCCTGCGCCAGGTCGCTGGCGATCTCGAGCAGATTCAGGGCGCGCCGTGCATCCCCATCCGCGGCCTGCGCCAGGGCGTCGAGCTGCTCGTCCCGAAGTTCCAGCTGGAGTTTGCCCAGTCCCCTCTCCGTATCCTGCAGGGCGCGCACGAGCAGCATCCTGATGGCCGCGGGCTGCAGCGCCTGCAGCACATACACCCTCGCCCGGGAGAGTAAGGCGTTGTTCAGCTCGAACGAGGGATTCTCGGTGGTCGCGCCGACGAAGATGAAGGTCCCATCCTCGACATGCGGCAGAAAGGCGTCCTGCTGGGACTTGTTGAAGCGGTGCACCTCGTCGATGAACAGCAAGGTCGGCCGGCCGTTGAGCGCATGCGTCTGTTGCGCCTGCTCCACCGCAGCGCGGATTTCCTTGACCCCCGAGAGCACCGCCGAGAGCGTGATGAACTGATGCCCCGCATGATTGGCCAACAGCCTCGCCAGGGTGGTCTTGCCGGTACCTGGCGGACCCCACAGGATCATCGAATGCAGGTTGCCGGCGAGAATCGCATCCCGCAGCGGCTTGCCCTCGCCGAGTATGTGTTCCTGGCCGACGTACTCTTCTATCCGCCGCGGCCGCATCCGGTCCGCGAGCGGCTGCGAGACGGGCGATTGCGGGGCGAACAGGTCGTCGCTACTCATACGCGGGGATTGTAAGGGATATCCGGATCGCAGGGGCAGCCGGCAGAGCGGACACCGCGGTCGAGTAAGCTGTATCCGGTGCCACCGGATATGCAAAAATAGCGCGCTTTTGACGGCCCGAGAGCTCCATGTCATTTCATCCGCCCCTTCCCTCCAGCCCTACAGCATCGAGTCACTGGGGCCGATGTGTCGATGCCGCGCTCAGCCTCGCGCTCGCGAGTGCCGCCAGGGAGGGCGATCAGCCGCTCCTGCTGGTCACCGATGACGTCCAGAGCGCCTCGCGCATCGCCGAGGAATTGCGCTTCTTCCTTGCCGGCAGCCGCCTCCCCGTGATCGTCTTCCCCGACTGGGAAACCCTGCCCTACGACGTCTTCTCGCCCCTGCCGGAGCTGGTCTCGGAACGCCTGCAGACCCTGCGCCAGCTGCGCGGCATGGGGCGTGGCATCGTGATCGCACCGGTGCCCACCCTGCTGCAACGAATCCTTCCCTCGTCTTTCCTGGATGCACACAGCCTGGAGCTCGAACTTGGGCAGCGCATCGATTTCGACGAGTTCCGGCGTCGCCTCGAACAGGCCGGTTACGAGAACGTTTCGCAGGTCATGGCTCATGGCGAATTCTCGGTTCGGGGTTCGCTGATCGACCTCTTTCCGATGGGTGGCGAAACCCCGCTGCGTATCGATCTGTTCGACGATGAAGTCGACTCGATCCGGATCTTCGACCCGGAGTCGCAGCGCACCCTGGAGAAGATCGAGCGCTTCTCGATGTTGCCCGCGCGCGAGTTCCCGGTGGACGAGACCGCGATCAACCGCTTCCGCCGCGCCTGGCGCGAGTATTTCGATGGCGATCCACAACGCAGCCTGATCTACCGCGATGTCAGCGAGGGCATGCTGCCGGGTGGCATCGAGTACTACCTGCCACTCTTCTTCGATGCCACCGAGTCGCTCTTCGACTACCTGCCCCAAGGGACGCTGGTGGTGCATGACGAGCAGGTGGAAACCCTCGCGCAACAGTTCCTGACGCAGGTCGGATTGCGCTACGAACAACGACGTCACGATATCGAGCGGCCGCTGCTCGCGCCCGAAAGCCTGTACCTGCAACCGGACGGCCTCCTCGATCGGCTGCGGGCCTACAGTGGGGTCACTTACCGACCCTTCGAGCGCGAACAGGGGGACAACCTCGACGTACGCCCTCTGCCACCGCTCGCGCTGCAGGCCAAGGCCGCGGAACCCGCCGCCGCGCTGCGCCAGTTCCTGCAACAGCACCAGGGGCGAACCCTGTTCGTCGCCGAGACGGCGGGGCGTCGCGAGGCATTGCGTGACACCCTGCGCGACCAGCACATCAGCCCGACCCTGGTCGAGGGTTGGGACGACTTCCTTGGCAAGGATGCGCCGCTGTGCATCACGGCGGCGCCGATCGAGTCGGGACTGTGGCTGAACGAGCCCGATATCGCGGTCATACCGGAAGCGCTCCTGCTCGGGGAAAAAGTGCGTCAGCAACGCCGGCGGGCACGGCGTGGACCGGATGCCGACCAGGTGGTGCGCAACCTGGCGGAGCTGCAGATCGGTTCCCCGGTGGTGCACGAGGAACATGGCATCGGGCGCTACCTCGGCCTGCAGACACTTGCCGTGGGCGACACGCCGCAGGAATACCTCACCCTGGAATATGCCAAGGGCGACAAGCTGTACGTTCCGGTCTCCTCGCTGCAATTGATCTCGCGTTACACCGGTGCCTCGGAAGAAGCGGCGCCCCTGCATCGGCTCGGCAGCGGACAGTGGGAGAAGGCCAAGCGCAAGGCCGCCGAGAAGGTCTGCGATGTGGCCGCGGAACTGCTCGACATCTACGCCCGCCGCGAGGCGCGCCGCGGCACCGCGCTGCCCGCACCCGGCGATGACTATCTGCAGTTCGCCAGCGAATTCGAATTCGAGGAGACCCCGGACCAGGCCGGAGCAATCGCCGCGGTGATTGCGGACATGAGCGCGCCGCGACCGATGGACCGTGTGGTGTGCGGCGATGTCGGCTTCGGCAAGACCGAGGTCGCCATGCGTGCCGCCTTCATGGCCGCCAACAACGGCCGCCAGGTGGCGGTCCTGGTCCCAACCACCCTGCTCGCCCAGCAGCATTACCAGAACTTCGCCGACCGCTTCGCCGATTGGCCGATCAAGGTGGCGGGGCTGTCGCGCTTCCGCTCCGCGAAAGAGGTCGGCGAGATCACCCGCGGACTGGCCGACGGCACCATCGACATCGTGGTCGGGACCCACAAGCTGCTCGGCAAGGATCTGCGTTTCAAAGACCTTGGACTGGCGATCATCGACGAGGAGCACCGCTTCGGGGTAAGGCACAAGGAACAGCTGAAATCCCTGCGTGCCGAAGTGGACATACTCACCCTGACCGCAACGCCCATTCCGCGAACCCTCAACATGGCCATGTCAGGAATGCGCGACCTGTCCATCATCGCCACGCCACCGGCCGCGCGGCACCCGATCAAGACCTTTGTCTCGCAATGGAATGACGCGCAGATCAGCGAGGCCTGCCAGCGGGAACTGAGTCGCGGGGGACAGATCTACTTCCTGCACAACGAGGTTTCGAGCATCGAGAAGACCGCCGCGAAAATCGGCGAGCTCCTGCCGCAGATACGCATCGAGATCGCGCATGGTCAGATGCGCGAGCGCGAGCTCGAACGCATCATGCGCGATTTCTATCACCAGCGGTTCAATGTTCTGGTGTGTACGACTATCGTGGAATCGGGCATCGACGTGCCCACCGCGAATACCATCATCATCAACCGCGCCGACAAGCTCGGACTGGCGCAGCTACACCAGCTGCGCGGACGCGTCGGACGGTCGCACCATCGCGCCTATGCCTACCTGCTCACCCCGCCGCCAAAGAGCATAACCCCGGATGCGCGCAAGCGGCTGGAGGCGATCGAAGCGCTCGAGGACCTCGGGGCCGGCTTCACCCTGGCCACCCACGATCTCGAGATTCGCGGCGCGGGCGAACTGCTCGGTGACGAGCAGAGCGGCCAGATCCACGAGATCGGGTTCACCCTGTATACCGAAATGCTGGAGCAGGCGGTCAAGGCGATCCGCGAGGGACGCCAGCCGGAACTCGATCGGCCGCTCGACCATGGCACCGAGATCGACCTGCATATCCCGGCGCTGCTGCCCGAGGACTACCTCCCGGACGTGCATATCCGCCTGATCCAGTACAAGCGTATCGCCTCCGCAGAATCACCGGAGGCGCTCAAGGAACTCATGGTGGAGATGATCGACCGCTTCGGCCTCCTGCCGGAGCCCGCCAAGCGCCTGTTCGAGATCACCGGGATGAAACTGACGATTCAGCACCTTGGAATACGCAAGGTCGAAGCCGGCCCGCAGGATGGACGCGTCCTGTTCGACGCGGAGCCACGCATCGATGCCGCGCGCCTGATCCAACTCATTCAGACCCGACCGAAGGACTTCAGGCTGGACGGTGGCGACCGGCTGCGTTTCTTTGCCGACATGCAAAGCCCACAGGAGCGCATTGCCCGGACGCGCCAGGTGCTCGGCGAACTGACTGGGAATCCCGCCGCCGCCGGGGCAGAATAGCCGCTCGCGCACCACTGGATCATGGACATGAAAAACCCGGGAAAGCTGTTGTTCTTGCTCGCGACCCTGCTTGCCTTTGGCAGCAGCCTCGCAAAGGAAGGCGTATACGATCTGGAGCTGGTGATTTTCGAACAACCGGCAGATGACGACGATGAGCGTTTTCCCGAGACTCCCGGGCTACCCGAGGCCACCGACGTACTGGCCTCGCTATCCGGCTCCGGTAATGCAGCTGCCAACGCGGGCATTCAATTCCTGCCCCTCGCCGGAGGTGAACTGAAGCCTTCGGCCTATACCCTGAAGCGCAGAGGTGCGGCGGTCCAGGCGCACCTGCGTTGGCGGCAGGAGATACCGGAATCCCGCAAAAACCCGGCGCTGGGCATCCGGAGTGGCTCTGTGAATGGCGTAATCCGACTCGATCGCGGACGCTTCATTCACCTGCATACCGACCTCCTGGTGAATCGTGCCGACGGGATGTATCGCGTGCGGGAACACGCGCGCGTGCGCAGCGGCGAAACCCATTACGTCGATCACCCCAAGCTTGGCATCCTTTTCCGGGCAGACCGCTACCAGAATCCGAGCGCGGTATCCGGTGACAGCGAGACCGTCGAGTCCCCCAGCACGCCGGCAGATCCCGCAAAAGTGGACAATCCACCGGAGCAGAGGGCGCCCACTGGCGAACTGCCACGCGCCATGCCGGACCCAACCTGAGCAGCTGTCCGTCCGCTAACGGCGTGGCGGGCTGAGTTGGGTCGCGACCAGTCCCCCGAAAAGGAACAGAAAACCAAACGGCACCGCGGTCATGAACACCATGGACAGATCATCGTGGTCAAGAAACAGCAGGGTAAATCCGGTCACCAGTCCGAACACGATCAGGATCAAACCGATCCACACCGCCACGACTCCGGACTTGTGCATGTCCACCCCCGAACTGGAATAAAAAAACCCCGACCACTGTGCTGTGGCCGGGGTTCTGTTGGCGTCCCGTAGGGGAGTCGAACCCCTGTAACCAGCGTGAAAGGCTGGGATCCTAGGCCTCTAGATGAACGGGACAGAAACCTTTGCAAATTGTTTGGTGGAGCCAGGCGGGATCGAACCGCCGACCTCAACACTGCCAGTGTTGCGCTCTCCCAGCTGAGCTATGGCCCCTCACTGGATACGTCGACACGGCTTCCACGTCGCAGTGGGGCTCGTCGAAGAGGCGCAAATCTTAGGCCAGACCCGACTTCTTGTCTACCCCCTTTTTGTACATTTTGGACCTCGCCTCGCCTGCTAATCCTTGACGGTGGTCAGGCCGAACTGTTCCCAGGCCTGGATGCCGCCGCGGTACCATTTGAGCTTTTCCGATGGATAGCCCAGTCGCAGCAGAATCCTGATATTGGTGGGCGATTGCCCGCACCAGGGACCATTGCAGAAAAACACGAGCGTCTTGGCGTGACGGAAATCCCACAGCTCGCCGCTGAAGAAGGCATTGAAGTCGAGCTTGAGCGTCTCGACGATCTCCGACTCCGGTGTGTAGGAAAGATCAAGTTTGGTAAACGGGATATTGATTGACCCCGGAATGGTGCCGAGTTGGGTGTAGGCCTCGGTTCGCGAATCGATTACCAATACCTCGCTGTCGCCGGAGCTGACCCTTTGCAGGTACTCGATCAGTTCGAGCTCACCGATGGTCTCCACGCCCGGGTGCAGATGCATGGGCTGGATGCAGAACGGCGGGCAGTCGCGGGAGGTGCTGTCGTAGGGCGCGTCTATGGTCGCGCCCTCGTCCTGGCGTCGCATGACGATGATGTCTTCGCCCTGGTGCTTGACCGTTACATAGGGGATGTCTTCCCGGATATTGACCCGGAGATTCTCCAGATCGAAAAAGTCCTCACTCGGATCCGCCGCGTGTGCCTCCGCGAGCCCAAACAACAAAAGGAAGAGCCAGAGCAGGATTGGCTGGCGATGAGTCGATTGCGCATGCTTGGACATAAAAGGACGTTTCCGTTGCAGGGGTTGTCTGACCTTCGGCCGGGAGTTTAACCCGGTCAGCGCCGGGACACCTCTGGTCGCGGAAAGACGGACTGTGGCGCAAGATCGCTTGCCAACCGAACGAACGTTCGGTATGTCTTCCGCAGGAACGACACCGCATCCGGGCAACGAGTAAGGGGCGCCGCCTTGCGCGCGCAGATTCTGGAGACTGCCCTGCGGCTGTTCTCCGAGCGTGGCTACTTCAATACCTCGGCACATGACATCCGGCGTGTGGTGGGGGGCAGTACCGGGGCGATCTACCACCATTTCCGCACCAAGGAGACCCTGGCCGAGGCCATCTACCGCGAGCTATTGCAACGAATAGACCACATCCTCAGCGAGGCCTGTGTCGACCAGCAAGGCAGCCTTGCCCAGGCCCGAGCGATCATCGCACGCCTGTTCCAGGTGGACAACGGGACGCTCCTCGATGGCATCAAGCCGGTCGGCAATACCTTCGTGTCACTGACCGGTTACCAGGCACAGGGCTATGCCAATATCCCCATTTACTGAGTCCGCAATCAGGTAGCCCCGCTCTGCCAAGCGAAGTGGCCCTGCCGCGTCCGGGAGTGGCTGCGAGGCAGGGGCCACGCCATTTGGGCGATCCCGATTGATAACGGGATCGCGACTGTCGGAGCCGGGCATACAGCACCCCGACTGTGTTAATTTTCGCATGCCACATGTCCGTTCATGCAGGAGTAAGGGAAGATGAAAAAACTGTTCATGCCACTGATCGCAGCCACCCTCTCAATCACCCTCGCCGGCGCCGCCCTGGCCGCTGACGATCCCATTCGCAAGGCACAGGAACTGCGCCAGGCACCGATGAAGCTGATCGGTAACAACTTCGGCTTCATGAACGCCATGGCCAAGGGAGATATCCCGTGGAATGCCGCGGAATTCCAGGCGCGCGGTCGCGAGCTGGGGGCTATCGGTCAACTCGACCTGATGCGTGGCTATGTGCCCGACTCCTACGAGGGCAAGACCCGCGCCAAGCCGGATGTCGATTTCGAAATCGACGACTTCCAGGAAAAGATGCAGAAGTTCCAGGTGGCGCTGCGCGACTTCGGTGGCATCAAGGACGCGGACAGCATGAAAGCCAAGGTCGGCGACCTCGGCGAGAACTGCAAAGGCTGCCACAAGAAGTACAAGTCCAAGGAGTACCAGGACTGATCCGGCCACCGGATCGGAAGGCTCAGAAATAGACAGCCGCCGGCGGCCTGGGTGCGTAGTACACCAGCGCCGTAACGGCGCCGGCACTCAGGAGCATCACGGTGAGCGCACGTCCCCAGGACACGGGGGCGGCCTCACCGTTCTTTTTTGAGGCGTGGCCACGGATCATGGCCGCCAGCAGGGGCTCGTTCCTGAAACGCGTGTGGAATGCGACGGCCAGCAGGTGCAGAGCCACCAGCACGAGCAGCGCGTCGAAGACCCGTTGGTGAACCAAGCCCACCCAGTTCGCCTGCTGCTCTGACAAGAGGTGGTGATAGGGCGCGCGGGTACCTTCGGTATCCGCATTGAACAAGCCGCTTACCCCCTGCGCCAGCAGCAGCCCCAGCAGGGCCAGTACCGACCAACCCCCAAGGGGATTGTGCCCCGGGGTGGGATTGGTGCCGTTGCGCAGATAGCGCAGCGCGGCCGCCGGTCCGCGCACGAAATCGCTGAAACGGGAATGACGGGAACCGAGAAAGCCCCAAGCGATTCTGAACAACAGCAGTGACAGCATCGTGTAACCGGCATACAGGTGCACCTGCATTCGGCCCATCTCGAAACTCAGCCAGGAGACGAGAAAATTGCTCGCCAGGGCCCAATGGAACAGGCGTGTTGGAATATCCCAGACCGGATAGGGTTTCATTGCACCGTCACCTCAAACCACTCTTTTGCGCCGCCTATCGCCAGGCCGAGATTCGCGAGCGAGCTCGCTCCTACGCGTCCCCGGACCGGTTGCGCTCCACCGCCTTGTAGGAGCGGCCTTGGCCGCGAACAAACGACTCCGCGACGACCACAGCAACCGCCGTTCGCGAGCACGCTCGCTCCTACCGCCCAACAGGAACCTCACCCGCCCCAGGAGTCGCGCAGCGACACGACCTCGTTGAACACCGGTCGGCCGTCGGACGCATCCTCGATGTCGCGGCAGAAATAGCCCTCGCGTTCGAACTGGAAGCGACTGCCCGCTTGCGCGCCCTCCAGCGCAGGCTCGAGTACGCAGTCCTCGAGCACGCGTAGCGAATCCGGGTTCAGATCCGCGAGGAAATCCCCTCCCCGGCCCGGGTTCGGCACCCGGAAGAGGCGGTCGTGGAGACGCACCTGTGCCGGAATGCCGCGTTCCGCCGAGACCCAGTGAATCACCCCGCGCACCTTGCGGCCCTCCGGGTTCTTGCCCAGGGTCTCCGGGTCGTAGCTGCAATGCACCTCGACGATCTCGCCGCTGTCGTCGCGGATGACCTCGTCGGCACGGATCACGTAGGCGTTGCGCAGGCGCACCTCGCTGCCGAGCACCAGGCGCTTGTACTTCTTGTTGGCCTCCTCGCGGAAGTCGTCGCGGTCGATGTAAACCTCGCGGGTCAGCAGCAGTTCACGCGAACCCATGTCCTCGTCCTTGGGATGGTTCGGCCCCTGCAGGGTCTCCACCTGGTCTGCCGGCCAATTGCTGATCACCAGCTTGAGCGGCCGCAGCACCGCCATGCGACGCGGCGCGTGCGCATCCAGATCGGTGCGGATCGCGTTCTCCAGCACGCCCATCTCGACGGTGCTGTCCGAACGGGTCACGCCGATCGCGTTGCAGAACTGGCGGATCGACTCCGGGGTATAGCCGCGCCGGCGCAAACCGGCGATGGTCGGCATGCGCGGATCGTCCCAGCCGCTGACATGCCCCTCGCTGACCAACTGGGTCAGCTTGCGCTTGCTCATCACCGTGTATTCGAGATTGAGGCGGGCAAACTCGATCTGGCGTGGATGACAAGCGATGCTGATGTTGTCCAGGACCCAGTCGTAAAGCGGACGATGGTCCTCGAACTCCAGGGTGCACAGGGAATGCGTGATGCCTTCGATCGCATCCGAAATCGGATGGGTGAAGTCGTACATCGGGTAGATGCACCAGGCATCCCCGGTCTGATGGTGGATCAGGCCATGCCGGATCCGGTACAGGGCCGGATCGCGCATATTGATGTTGGGCGAGGCCATGTCGATCTTCGCCCGCAGGGTCCGGCTGCCGTCCTCGAACTCACCGGCGCGCATGCGCTCGAACAGCTCGAGGTTTTCCGCCACGCTGCGATCGCGGAACGGGCTCTCCCGGCCCGGCTCGGTCAGGGTGCCGCGGTATTCCCTGACCTCGTCCGCCGAGAGGTCACAGACGTAGGCCTTGCCGGCGCGGATCAGCTCGACCGCATAGTCGTGCAACTGCTCGAAGTAATCCGAGGCAAAGCGCAGCTCCGCCCATTGGTAGCCGAGCCAGCGTACGTCGGCCTCGATGGCGCGCACGAAGGCCTCTTCCTCCTTGGCCGGGTTGGTGTCATCGAAGCGCAGGTTGGTGCTGCCCTGGTAATCCTTCCCGATACCAAAGTTGAGCACGATCGACTTGGCGTGCCCGATGTGCAGAAAGCCGTTCGGCTCCGGTGGAAAGCGGGTCCGGATCGCCGCGTGTTTGCCGGATGCCAGATCCTGCTCGATGATCTGACGGATGAAGTTCTTGGGTGCGGGAGTCTCGCCACTCATGCGTGTGTTCCTGCTGATGGCATCAATGTGCCGGATGAATCTCAGGATTCGCGGGCAAGCCCGCTCCTACGATTGGGTATTCGAAGTGATGTGCTCGATTGCGCGGTCGATCCGCCGCAGGCTGGACTCGCGGCCGACCAGGTAGAGCGTAAGGTCCAGGTCCGGAGACGGAGCACCGCCGGTCACGGCGATACGCAGGGGCATGGCCACCTTGCCGAATCCGACCCCGAGCGCGTCCACGGTCGCGCCCACACAGGCATGGATCGGCTCGCGCTCCCAGCTCTCGAGTTCGGCCAGATGGGTCTTGACCGCCGCCAGCGCCTCCGCCGCGTCGCCCTTGAAGGCCTTCTTGGCCGCCTTCACGTCGAAATCTTCAAAGTCACGGTAGTAGAACGCGGATATCCTGGCCAATTCGATCAGCGTGGTGGCGCGCTCGCGCTGGGCCTCGACCACGGTGACCAGGTCCGGCCCCTCCGCCGGATCGATCCCCAGGTCGCCGATGTGCGGCGACAACAGGTGCGCCACGCGAGCCGGATCGGCTTGCTTGATGTACTGATGGTTGAGCCAGTTCAGCTTCTCGGTATTGAAGGTCGAAGGGGAACGGTTGACCTCGGACAGATCGAACAGCTCGATCATCTGGTCAACCGAAAAAACCTCCTGGTCACCGTGCGACCAACCGAGACGCACCAGGTAATTCAGAAGCGCCTCGGGGAGGTAGCCCTGCTCGCGGTACTGCATCACGCTGACCGCACCGTGCCGCTTGGACAGGCGCGCCCCATCCTCTCCAAGGATCATCGGCACATGCCCGAAGTGCGGCACCTCCCAGCCAAGCGCCTGGTAGAGGTTGATCTGGCGCGGGGTGTTGTTGATGTGGTCATCGCCGCGGATGACCTGGGTGATGCCCATGTCGTGGTCATCCACCACCACGGTCAGGTTGTAGGTCGGCGCGCCGTCACTGCGGCGGATGATCAGGTCGTCGAGCTCGCTGTTGGCGACCGCGATGCGGCCGCGGATCAGATCCTCGAACACCACGCTGCCCTCGAGCGGATTGCGGAAACGGATCACGTGCGGCTCGTCCGGCGAGACATCGAGCGCGCGGCAATGCCCGTCGTAGCGAGGCTTCTGCTTGGCCGCCATCTGCTCCTCGCGCAAGGTGTCGAGGCGCTCCCTGGAACAGTTGCAGCGGTAGGCCAGACCACGCGCCAGGAGGTCGTCGATCACGCTGTCGTAGTGCTCGAAGCGGTGGGTCTGGTAGAAGGGCCCCTCGTCGTATTCCAGACCGAGCCAGGTCATGCCTTCGAGAATGGCATTGACCGACTCCTGGGTGGAGCGTTCCAGGTCGGTATCCTCGATCCGCAGGACGAAGCGCCCGCCGTGACGGCGTGCGTGCAACCAGGAGAACAGGGCGGTACGCGCGCCGCCGACGTGCAGATAACCGGTCGGGCTGGGGGCAAAACGGGTCTTGACGTTCATGCTTGTCATTCGATTCGGAAAAGACGCGTGATTCTAGCAAGAGGCCGCTGGATCCTCATGTCTTTTGGCAGCATGCGCTTGCTACAATTCGACTTTTACCGGCTTAGACAATTCCATGCGCGACCTCCTTGCCCGAATACCCATTCATTTCGCCCTGCTGTTCGCCCTGACTCTCGGACTGGCGCCCTTCCTGCCGGAGCCCCACATCTGGGAGAAACTCAAAATGCTGTCCGCGGGCACGCTCAGTCGGCCGATCGATATCTTCGATCTCCTTTTTCACGGGCTGCCCTGGGCGATCCTGATCGCCAAGATTGCGCTGGGCCAGTTCTCGACGCGATCCTCGCAGGACTGAGGCATGCCGCTGCCACCGGTGACCGGTCGTGAGCCCCTGCATACCCGCCGGATCGAATGCCGCGGCTATCGGCGCGAGGACGGGCTTTGGGATATCGACGGCCACCTCCTCGACACCCGCGACGAGACCCTGCAGACCTTCGGACGCGGCCGCATCGAACCGGGTGAACCGCTGCACGAGATGTGGATGCGGCTGACCGTCGACGATGACCTGCACGTGATCGCCATCCAGGCCAGTATCGAACACGCTCCCTACCCGGCCTGCCCGTATTTCCCGGCGGAGCGTTTCGAAAAACTGATCGGGCAGCAGATTGCGCCGGGCTGGACGGCGCGGGTGCGTCTTGCCCTGGGCGGACCGCATGGCTGCACCCACCTGGTGGAAATGCTGGGTCCGCTTGCCACCACGGCGATTCAGACTGTGTATGCCTGGCGCGGTGAATCCCCTGACGAGGACCACCACCAGCCGCCGGCCGACTTCATCAACAGCTGCCACAGCCTGGTGGAGGATGGCGAAGCCGCGCGCCGCCTGTGGCCGGACCACAAACCCGATGAGCCGGGCTGAGGCCCTGCCGAATCGGGCGCCCGAACTGCTGGCCCCTGCCGGCGGCCGGGCGCAACTGGAAGCGGCAGTGGAGGCCGGCGCGGACGCGGTCTACTTCGGCCTCGACCGCGGCTTCAATGCGCGCGTGCGCGCCGAGGGTATCCCCTGGGACGAGCTCGAGACGGTGATGGGCTACCTGCACGAGCGCGGGCGGCGTGGCTTCCTGACCCTCAATACCCTGGTGTTCGACGAGGAGCTTGCCGAGGCGGAACGGCATATACGGCACGCCGCGCAATGCGGCGTGGATGCCCTGATCGTGCAGGACCTCGGCATCATCCGACTGGCGCAGGCGACCGCGCCACACCTCCCCCTGCACGCCAGCACCCAGATGTCGATCACCGACAGCGCCGGGGTCGCCTTCGCCCGCTCCCTCGGGATCGCCCGGGTGGTCCTGGCAAGAGAGCTTTCGATCGATGACATCAGCCGGATCCACGCGGCGGACAGCAGCGTGCAGATCGAGGCCTTCGTACACGGCGCCCTGTGTGTCAGCTACAGCGGGCAGTGCTTCTCCAGCGAGGCCTGGGGCGGGCGCTCCGCGAATCGCGGCCAGTGCGCTCAGGCCTGCCGCCTGCCCTACGGCCTGCTGGTCGATGGCGAACTCCAGCAACAGGGCGATTTCAACTACCTGCTCTCGCCCCAGGACCTCATGGGCCTGGCTTGGATGCCCAGGCTCATCCGCGCCGGGGTAAGGTCGTTCAAGATCGAGGGCCGGCTCAAGGGACCGGGCTATGTCGCCACCACCGTGCGCGCTTACCGCGAGGCCATCGAGCGCGCCTGTCATGGGCTCGCGGGCGCACCGGCGCTCGAGGAAATCCCGATCGAGACCGGCACCCGCCGCCAATTGGCCCAGTTGTTCTCGCGCGGGCAGGATGCCGCGCACGATGGGCTCAGTGCCGGTTTCCTGCTCGGCCCGCAACACCAGGAACTGGTGATCGGGCGAAACCCACGTCACCGCGGCCTCCATCTCGGGCAGGTACAGAAGGTACTCGCCGATGGCGTGATCCTGCGCCTGCACAACCCGGTGAAAGCCGGCGATGGCGTGGTCTTCGACCGCGGCGATCCACAGGCCCGCGAGACCGGCGGCAACGTCTTCCACGTCGAGCGCAAGGGGCAGGCAATCCGCGGGGAAATCGATCACGGCACCGTCACCCTGCGCTTCGGACGCGGCTTTTCGACCGCAGACATCACGGTCGGCGAGCATGTCTGGCGAACCCGCGATGCGGCTACCGACAGCGGGCCACGTTCCGACCCCGGCGGGGAGCGTGCGTGCCTGCCGGTAAAGGTGCATGTCGAGGCCCACCAGGGACAGCCGTTGCAGATCACGCTCAGCGACCGGCGCGGACACAGCGGCAGCGGTCACACCGACTCACCCCTGCAGCCGGCGCTCAAGCACGCGCTGGATGAACAGACCCTCGGCAAGGCCATCGGGCGACTCGGCGACAGCCCTTTCCGTATCGACCGGCTCGACACCGACCTGGCGCCGGGACTGTACGTATCCCCGAGCGAGATCAAACACGCTCGCCGCGAGGCGGTCGCGGCGCTGCGGGCATCGCTGCGACAGCATGAGCGGGCGCACGGGCAGGCAGCGCGCCCGGTCCTGGCCGAGCTGCTGCCGCAGGCCGAGCCGATACCGGCCTCCGCCCAGGCGTCCGGGGCAGCGTCCCTGTCACTCCTGTGCCGCACCGCAGAACAGGTCGAGGCGGCCCTCGAGGTGCCGGGCATCGACGAGATCATCCTCGATTTTCTCGAGGTGCATGGTCTCAAGGCATCCTGCGAGCGGGTCCGGCAAGCCGGTCATCGCCTGGTGGTAGCGGCACCCCGGATCTTCAAACCGGGCGAGGAGCGCCTGGTCCGCTACCTGCTGCGGCTGCGCCCGGATGCACTCCTGGTCCGCTCCAGCGGCCTGCTGTGGGAGCTGCAATGCCTGGGTGGCACCGGGGCAGCCTACGATGAAGAAACCCCGATCCCCGAGCTGCTCGGCGATTTCTCGCTCAACGCGGCCAACCGGCTCGGTGCCCTTTCCCTGCTGCAGATGGGGCTGGGGCGTCTTGCGCCTACCCATGATCTCAACGCCAGCCAGATCGCGGCACTCGCCGCCGGCCTCGAACCGGCAGAGCGCACCCGCCTGGAGGTGATCGCCCACCACCACCTGCCGATCTTCCATACCGAGCACTGCGTGTTCGCGCGTTTTCTCTCTTCCGGCAACAGCTACCGCGACTGTGGTCGCCCCTGTGAACAGCGCGCGCTCCACCTGCGCGACCCCAAGGGCAAGGATCACCGCGTGCTGGCGGACATCGGCTGCCGCAACACCGTATTCAACGCCGCTGCGCAGTCGGCCGCGCCGATGCTGGCTGAACTGCAGCGCGCCGGGCTGGGGCATTTCCGGGTGGAGCTGGTGGACGAACCGGCCGACCAGGTGGCGCCGATCGTGAGCGGCTATCGGGCGCTGCTGGACGGCCGCCTGGATGCACGCTCGCTGTGGAAACAGCTGGGTGCGATCAGGGATGCCAATGGCCACCGTCAGGGCGTCGAGGCCGGCTCCTTTGCGCAACGCACCGAGTTGCACAGGCGCGCCATGAAACGCCCGACAGCGCGTTGATATCAGCTGAACAGCGACATGTCCGGCCACAGCCACTCCCATCACCACCATCACCACGACCCGGCCGGCGGGCGAATCGCGACGGCCTTCTTCCTCAACCTGTCGTTCACCATCGTCGAGTTCATCGGCGGGCTGCTGACCAACAGCACCGCGATCCTGGCGGACGCGGTACACGATCTCGGCGATACGCTCGCTATCGGGCTGGGCTGGTTTCTGCAGCGCCAGGGGAGAAAGGCGGCCAGTTCCGCATTCACCTACGGCTACCAGCGACTCTCCCTGCTGGGCGCTTTGATCAACGCGCTGATTCTGATCGCAGGCAGCGCCTGGATCCTCAGCGAGGCCGTGCCGCGGCTGCAGGATCCACCGATGCCGCATGCCGTCGGCATGGCCGGACTGGCCGTCCTCGGCGTCCTGGTCAACGGCTTCGCGGCCTGGAAACTCAGCGCCGGCAAAACCCTAAACGAACGGGTGCTCAACTGGCATCTGCTCGAGGACGTGCTCGGCTGGGTCGCAGTGCTGATCGTCGCGATCGTGCTGCAATTCGCCGACTGGCCGATCCTGGATCCGCTGCTGTCGATTCTGTTCACCCTGTTCATCCTGTTCAACGTGCTGCGCAACCTGCGCGCGACCCTGCGCCTGTTCCTGCAGGCCAGCCCGGATGAGAACCTTGCGGACGAGATCCGGGAGCGTCTCAGGGCGCTGCCGCACGTGCAGGACGTTCACCACCTGCATCTGTGGTCCCTGGATGGCGAACAGCACGTCCTGACCGCGCACCTGGTGCTGGACATACCGATCAGCAGCGAGAGCCATGCGCGCATCAAGGCGTCCATTCGCGATGCCTGCGCCGGTTGCGGCATCGGGCACACCACGATCGAGTTCGAACAGCACGATGAAATATGTCGGGATCATGCGCATCCGGACTAGACTGGTAGCACCCCCAGGGCGAGCATAGCCGCCCATCCGGAACGCAGGGACAGTTCGCAGGTCTCGACCGGCTACGGGAATCACGGAATGGCCTGCATGCACAGACGTTGGCGCCGACAGGAAGGACCGTGTGCTGACGCAGAACACGGGCGAACATGAACGACTGGATCCTGCAAAACGAAGTGCCTTTACGGGTCGGCTTCTTCTTCGGCATCCTGGCCCTGATGGCGCTGTGGGAACTGCGCTCGCCCCGGCGCGCCCTGAGCGTTGCCAAATCGTTGCGCTGGGCCAACAACCTCGGCCTGGTGTTCCTCAATACCGCGCTGTTGCGCCTGGTCTTTCCCGCTGCCGCGGTCGGGTTTGCGGCCCTTGCCCACGCCGAGGGCTGGGGGCTGTTCAACCACTACGAGATCGGATTCTGGCTGGCACTGATCGCCTCGGTGGTGCTGCTCGATTTCATCATCTGGCTGCAACACGTCATGGTGCACGCGATCCCGCTGCTATGGCGACTGCATCGGGTACACCATGCCGACCCGGACTATGATGTGACCACCGGCTCCCGCTTCCACCCGATCGAGATCTTTCTCTCCATGGGCATCAAGTTTGCCGCGATACTCCTGCTGGGGCCGCCGGTGATCGCGGTGGTGGTATTCGAGATCCTGCTCAATGCCACAGCCATGTTCAACCACGCCAACGTGCGGCTTCCAGTCACTGTCGACCGGCTCCTGCGCTGGTTCGTGGTGACCCCGGATATGCACCGGGTGCATCACTCGGTCGAGGATGACGAGGCCAACAGCAACTTCGGCTTCAACCTGCCGTGGTGGGACCGTATTTTCGGCACCTACCGGGACCAGCCGCGCGAAGGGCACGAGGGCATGCACATCGGCATTCGCTCTTATCGGGAGATCAAAGATGTCTCCCGCCTGGGCGGCATGCTGCTGCTGCCATTTCGCGGCAGCATCCACGACTATGCGATCAACCGGCGCCACTGGCAGGATCCCGATGACTCCTGAGCGATATATTCTGCCGGGGGTCGGAGTCGATTACCGACTCCGACCCCTTTCTGCCTTTGTGATTTGCCATGTGCGGTCGGTATAACCTCATAACTGACCCACAGGCGCTGGTCGACTTTTTTAAGTTACGCAACCGTCTCAAACTCGCACCACGCTATAACATCGCACCCTCGCAGGACGCCCCGGTGGTGCGCAGCGGCGACAACGGTCGCGAACTGGCGCTGATGCGCTGGGGACTGGTTCCGCACTGGGCCAAAGACGCCAAATTCGGTTATCACACAATCAATGCGCGCGCCGAAACCGTCGCCAGCAAGCCCGCGTATCGCAGCGCCTTCCGCAAGCATCGCTGCCTGGTGCCGGCGACCGGTTTCTACGAGTGGCAATCCGGGGCCGACGGCAAGCAGCCGTATCACATCCGGGTCGGCGAAGGCCGTCTGTTCGCCTTTGCCGGACTATGGGAACAATGGCAGCCGCCTTCCGGGCAAGCACTGGAATCGTTCACCATCATCGTGACCGAAGCCAACCAGGCAGTCCGGCCGCTGCACGAGCGCATGCCGGTGATCCTTCATCCGGATGACTACGCCACCTGGCTGGACCCGGCGATCCAGGACCCGACGCGGATACAGCCCCTGCTGCGTCCCTGCCCCGCGGCGTGGTTGAACCATTACCCGGTCAGCCGGCATGTCAACAGCCCCGCGCACGACGACCCGGCATGCCTGCTCGCAGCGGAGACCGATAATTGAGTACGCCAGGCACGGATGGGGAGATCGCATGGATTACGAGTACATCAGTTGGAACCACTTCTACCGGCTCTGCGGTGTTATCTACCGCAAGCTGGATGGCTCCGGTTTTCGCCCGGACCTGATCGTCGCCATCACCCGCGGCGGCTACCCGACAGCGCGCGTGCTGGCCGACTACTTCGACCTGATGGACCTGTTCAGCCTGAAGATCGAACACTATCGCGGTCCGGAGCGTTTGCCGGAGACGACCATCCCCTACCCGCTGCCGCTGTCCCTTGAGGGTCGTCGGGTGCTGCTGGTCGACGATGTCAGCGACTCGGGTGATACCTTCGATGCCGCCCTCGCCCATCTGCATGAGCGCGGCCGGCCCGAGGCCTTGCGCACGGCGGTGCTGCATCACAAGATCAGCGCGCGCTACCAACCGGACTACTACGCGCAAAAGGTGATCAAGTGGCGCTGGATCAGCTACCCCTGGGCGCTGGTCGAAGACATGAAAGCCATTGCGCAAAATCTCTCGCCCCGACCACAAAGCGCGGAGCAATTGCTGTCACGAATGCCCGCTGCGTATATCGGCGGGATCCCGCGCGCTGTCTTGCAGCAGGTTGCCCCGATCGTGCTGCAGCGCATGCAGGAAGAGACCTAACTCAGCCCTTAGGCATGCCCGTTCGATGGGCCACGCAGACTGCAAGAACTACCGTATGGGCAGCCCGGTGATCGCAGACGCAATACTGGCATCGAGTTGGGTACTCGATTGGCGCATGACGGCGGCGACCTCAGGTTCCAGCGCCGAGCGGATCAGATCAAAGTTCATGCGCGAGATCAGCACGCTGCCATCACTCTTGCCGTACACCGAAACCCCACAGGGCATCATCGCGGAGATATAACGGGTCTCATCCTTTGCCAGCAGCGGCATGGCGTTCTTGCCGCTGGTGACCTTGAAAATGACCAACCCACCGGGGATATCGACCCCTTTCTTTGCGAGGCGCTTGCCAAGGTCGATCTCGGCGATCAGGTTCCAGCCGTCTTCCTTCAGCTGCTGTCGCAGCGCATCGCGCACGGTACCGAAATCCTGTCGAACACTCTTCTCTACCACGATGGCATGGGGAGGCTGCGCCAGGGACGGGGTTGCGTGGCTGCCGGCCAGCACCATGGCCGGTACGCCGAGCGCCGCCAGGAGCAGGCCGAGCAGAAATCGATTTCGGAGATCACGCCGGATCATGGTTTTTACCTCAGGTACGTCTTAACACCCGGGTAAGCTCTCACACGCACCCCGCCGCTTCATTGACGAAACGCAATCGCCAGGGGGACGCGATCTCAGCCCGACCCGACACCGGTCGCCTTGCCCAGCGAGGCTAACTGGTAGCGGTTGATCAACTGACGGATCAGCTTGACGTACAGCTCGCCCTTGGCGGAGTACTTGACCAGGCCACCCGCGAGATCAAGAGCCCGCGGCCGCTCGCCGCGAGCGCGCGTCTCGGCACGGGCATCGCGCAGCGCCTGGTAGGCGGGGTGGCTGTTGAGGGTGTGGATGTAGTAGCGCACCGATTCGTCGAAGTCATGGAACTTGCGCACCAGGTGTTTCGCACCCTTGGCCCTGCCCCTGGGCACGATCCCCTTGCTTTCGTCGTAGGTCCAGATACCGAACAGGTTGTTGCCTTCGCGCGCGAAACGCGAGCTACCCCAGGCACTCTCGTTGGCCGCCTGGGCGAGCGCCAGCGCGGGCGGAATGGTATCGATCCGGGTGAGCAGATCCCTCCCGGCCTCGGGCTCGGAAAGAATCTCGCCGGGCACGCGGTAACGGGCCGCCAGCGAACTCAGTCGGCGGCGGTCGCCCTCATCCGCCTTGCCCTGCTCGAGCCTGAGCAACAGGTCCTGGACCTCACGCCGCAGTTCGCGCAGGCGTGCGTTCTCGCGCTCCACGATCGGCCGCAGCATCTCCAGGAAGGCCTGTTGCGAGGCCTTGGCGGTTGCCGGTTTCTCAACCGACCCGGCCGCAGCGCTGGGCTGTGATTTCTCCGGGGACGCTGCTCCGGGTGCGGCATACACCGCCCTGTCCCCGGGAGGCGGATCCGCGACTGGAGCCGGTTCGGTCGCGGAACGCGGCGCAGCGGTCGGCGCCACCGGCGGGAGGGGTGCCGCATAACCCGGGTACATCGCGCCGGGATATACCGTGCCCGGATACATCGGGCCGCGATACGGTGGGGCATAGGCAAAAGGCGGCGCAACCATCGGGTAGGCGCCACGAGGGGGCGCGTAGCGCGGCATTGGGTAGGGTGGCGGCGCATACTGCGGGAATGGCGGCGGCGCATATCCCATCGCCTGGTAGGCCGAAGCCACGGAGGAAATTGCGAGCAGGGCCAGCAAAAAAAGCAGTTTTTTCATCGGAGCGGATGCCATGAACAGGAATTCCGCATATGGTACTTTAGTTTATTAGTCTTTTCTAATTGTTGGAATGCGTTGCGGGGGACGATGGGTGAGATGTGTCCCCTCCCTAACCCTCCCCACAAGTGGGGAGGGGACGAAGGAAGCACCTGTTTCGATCACCCGCACCGGAGGATGAAAAACCCTCCGCACCTTCCCCTCCCCCACTTGTGAGGGAGGCTGGGAGGGGGAAATTTGATCCCATCGCCGACCAATCAATTCCCCTCCCTAACCCTCCCCACAAGTGGGGAGGGAACGAAGGAAGCAACTGTTCTGATTGTTCACCCTAACCCCTCCCCCACTTGTGGGGGAGGCTGGGAGGGGGAAAGGCAGAAGCCATCGGCATCCCCGGTGGCGAACTCCGTCGCGTCGGGCGTGGCAAATACTCCGCCGGGCCTCTCAGTGAGCCTTGATGGACGACTCCCGGTACCAGCTCCCGTCCTCATGCCGACGCAGCCAGTTGTGGCTGTACCAGTGAAAACGCTCATCAGGTCCAGGCAGGGTGCAGTTGTAACGGTTCCTGCCCACGTGCAGCACGCCCTTGGGGACGACCTCCACCTTCGGCAAGGCCCAGCGGTACTCGACGTCCGGCACCCCGTTCACGAAACAGGTCAGGCGCTTCGGGTTCACAACCTCGGGCTTAAAGGTGAGCTCGAGGACCGGTTGCCACACGTCGTTTTCGACGATCGGCTCCGGCGGCCGCGCCGAGACGATCGGCAGCGGCAGGGTCCGGACCTTGGTCGGGAAGGTACGCATGCTCGCGTACACGGTGTTCATCGGGAAGCGCGGCAGCGCGGCGAAGTTGCCTTCCGACCACGCGGGCCCCGACCGCTGACCGAAGCCGGCCAGGCCCATCGAGACCACCAGCTTTTGCAGCTGCGTGGTGTATTCGCCATAGGGATAGGCGAACAGGGTCGGGGCGGTCCCGATCTCCTGCTGGATGCGGTTCTGCGCCAACAGGATGTCCAGCGCGACCCGCTGCTCCCAGTCTTCCATCGATTCATCCGGCTTCAGGCGCACCAGGTGATCGTGCGAATGGGTGTGGTTCTGAAACTCCACCCCGTCGGCGGCCATCTCGCGCATCTGGTCCCAGCTCAGGTAGCCCCGCACACCCTCGTCCACGCTGCGGGTGCTGACGAACACGGTCAAGGGGTAACCGTACGCGCGCGCACGTGGCCAGGCCTCGCGGTAGCTGGATACGAAGGCGTCGTCGATGCTCAGCGCAACGCAGTCACCCGGCAAATCGTCGCCAGCGCGAAGGTGCCGCACCACCTCGCTCAGGGGGAGCACCTGGAACTGGTTTGCATGCAGATAGTCGAGATGCGCCTGGAACTGCGCCGGGGTCACGCTCGTGATCCCGAGCGTGTCCTCGGATACGTGGTGATACTGCAGGACCACGCAGTGCTGCGCCGCCATGGAGACCGGGGCCACCGCCAGCGCGAAAATGCCAAGCAGCATGCAGCGCCAGTATTTGCGAAAAACCACTATCCACTCCTTAGGGAACCTCTGAAAAAGTCATGAGCCTCAATCTGTGACGCCAGAATCCGTCATTTCTTCGTTGCAAATCTTCGCAACACCCCAGGGCGCCTTCTCTCGCGCAAGCGCGATTCACCTCGTAGCTGGCTATTGCGTGCGATTTGCGCCTCGAACTGCCGAATTCTGATCGTCAATCTTTTCGGCCCAGACTTTCTCAGAGGCTCCTCAGCGAAAGCGCGCCGAGACAAAAGAAACCGGATCGGGTTCGAAGCGCCAATCTGAGAACAGCAATCGTATCTTCGTCTAAAGCAGGGGGCCATTGGTTCCGATAAGAAACGATCCTTTCAAGCCTCGCGAGCCAACAGAATGCCGTACCAAGAAACCACCTGCGCCCACTGCAACCACAAGCTCGTCTCCGGTGTCGCCTGCGACGGACACCCGGAAACGTGTCCCCTGCACACCGATGCTCACATGAAGCACTACCAGGAACCGCGTTTCGCCTCCGCCTCGGATGAAATGACCGGCCTGATCGAGCCCGATGTCGTACGGGGTATCGACTGAGGGTTGAGCCCAAATCCTGCGACACCTTCCGGCCGGGAATTCCGATAAGCTGGACGCCATCGTTTGTCTCTCACCGGGGTCCCCGCACATGAATTCGCGTCAGCTCAGCGCCATCATCAGCATCCTGCTCGGGGTGGCGGCGATTGTTCTGCCCTACCTGGTCGGCACCTTTGCGGTGATGCTGCTCGGCGGGGTGATGCTGGCCAGCGGCGTGGTGGCGCTAATCTATGTGAATGCCGCCCGGCGCGAGGGGCTACCTGTCAGCGTATTCGCACCCTGGACACAGATCATTGCCGGCGTGGTCATCTTCGTCTGGCCGGGACTGGCGCTGTGGCTGGTGGCGGTGTTACTGGGTGGCGGCATGATCCTGAGCGGCATCACCAGCCTCGCGACGATCAGGGATTCCGGAATCGTGAACCCGCCCCTGTCACGCAGGATCGGACCCTGGGCCGGCATCGCGCTGGGAGTGCTGTTGATCGCCATGGGCGCGACCGGCTCGGCGATCCTGCTCGGCATCGTCCTCGGGGTCGCCCTGATCGGACGCGGTCTGCAGCAGTGGCGGTTCACTGCCTGGACTTAATCATGTCTGCAGCCGCGACCGTTAAGCATCTCCAGCTCGCGCGCCGCCTTCTGCGCCAGCTGAACAAGAGGATGTATGGCCCGATTTAATCCAGCTTGACCATAGTCTGCCCCAGATTGGGCGCCGTGGGGTCAATGCTTCCGCCCGCTTCCATTTCCTCATCCGTGGCGTCACGAACCGTCAGGACCTCGAGACGGAAAATCACCTCGCGACCACACAGCGGGTTGTTACCGTCTATCGTAATCGACTTTTTGTCGATCCGGGTGACCAGGAAGGTCTTGGTCTGGCCCTTGTCGTTTTCCATCAGGATCGCGGTGCCGACTTCACGGTACTCTTCCGGCACGTTGTCGATCAGATCGGTAATCACCAGCGACTCGTCACGCGGGCCGTACAACTGGTTGCAATCGATCGGCACCTCGATCACATCTCCGACAGCATTTCCCACCAGTTCGCGCATGACCTCGGTCGTCAGGACCTCGTTCACGCCGTGAACATAACCCAATGGAAATTGAACCTCGGTGAGGACGTTACCCGTCTTCTGATCCAGGACCTTGTAGGTGAGTTCGACGTACTTGCCGTCCTCGATAACCTCATTTTTGGTATCAGTCATAGCAAAAAACCGCAGTGATTGAGTCGTGGGTGGTAGCGACGAGCGCTCGAAGTATCCGCCGGATCCCGCTGAATATCAGAATATCGAGGCGGCGAAGATGCGCACTTCGCCCTTCTCGTAGCCAAGCACCATCCGGCCCAGCCATTCGCCTTCTTTCTTGGTGCTTCTGACCCGGTAAAGCACGGTGACGTGCTGACCGCGACGAATGAAACCCAGGAAGTCCCAGTCCCCGGAAAGGCTGCGGGTCAGTTCACTCTTGGCAAACTGCTTGCCCACTTCGACTTCGTTGAGGCCAAGCAGCAGTTCATAGGAAAACTTGCGGATGAACTTGCCGTACTGCCCCTTGTTGGAATAGGTGATCAGATCACTCCACATCGGATGGGCAATCTCTGTGAGCTCCTCATCGGTGAGATCGATGATGTTCTTCAGTTCCTGCGGCTCATCGGTTTTTTCAGGTGCGTCAGTGCTCATGTTTGTTTCTCAATCGCATTGCTTGATCGGCGAATTCGTAAAATGAAAAAAGACCAACATACGTTGATCTTTCTTCAGTCCCGTTGGGACCAAGGGACCCCTGCGCAAAACAGGGATCCCTACTGCTGGTACCCGATTGGGCCTAAGGCTTACTCTGACTCGTCAACGATGTGATAGCAGGGCGCCTTTTCCATGGTGTACTCACCGGACTTGGGATCGCGGCGGGACACGGTCAGAACATGCCAGTTCTGGTCGTCCAGCTTCATCGCGTCACCACGGTAGTAGTAACCAGGCCAACGGGTTTCCTTACGGAACAGGGTGTGATGCATCACCGACTCGGAAGTGAGGTGACGATGCTTCAGTTCCCAGGCCCGCATCAGCTCGTGGACGTTCTCGGCCGCGACCTTCTCGAGGTCCTCTTCGAGGGTCTTGAGCTTCTTCAGACCGATGTTGAGGAGCTTCTCGTTGGTCATGTAGCTGACGGTCACGCCACCACAGTACTCGTCCATCAGCTTCTGGAGACGATCCAGGCCCTGGCGCGGGTTGATGTAGTTCGGGTTGACCGAGCCGGCAGTGATCTCATTCCGATAGGTCTTGTAGTGCTCCATCGGCTTGTAGATCTCTTCCTTGCGGCGGTTGATCTGCTCGTCGGAGACACGGATGCCCTCTGCCTTGCCGTCGTCGATGTACTTACAGGCGGCTTTGGCAGCCAGACGACCTTCGGTGAAGGAACCGGAAGAGAACGCGTGCGGCGTACCACCAACGGCGTCACCGGCACCAAACAGACCTTCGACCGTGGTCATGCGGTTGTAACCCCAGAAGTAATCCTCCGGAGAGAGGTCTTCCGGGCCGGAGCACCAGGCGCCACAACCGGTGGCATGCGAACCCATGACGTAGGGCTCGGAGGTGGTCAGCTCGGGGTTCTCGTACTTCGGGTCCACGTCGGTGGCTGCCCAGAGAACAGCCTGACCAACGGTCATGCCGAGGAAGTTGTGCCAACCGATCTCTTCGAGATGGGGATCCTGGAATGCTTCCATGGTCACCATGTGGATCGGGCCACGACCGGCGTTCACCTCGTTGATGAACGCGTGGTTACGCAGGCAGGTCGGAATCGGACGGTGAGTCGCGTGAGAAGCCTCAACGTCGAGGTACTCCTTGCCCACCATCTCCTGCAGAGCGGGGAACCACTTGGACTCGTACTCTTCGCCCAGACCGTTCTGGGTGTAGGTCTTGAGGTGCAGGAAGTAAGCACCGACCGGGCCGTAACCATCCTTGAAACGAGCCAGTACGATACGGTTCTCCATCTGGGTCATCTTGGCGCCAGCGCCAATCAGGAGACCATAGGCCGAACCGGAGGACCAGGGTGCATACCATACGCGACCAGCACCCTCACCGACGGAGCGCGGCTTGAAGATGTTGGAAGCGCCACCGGCAGCTACCACGACGGCCTTCGACTTGAACACGTGGTAATCGCCAGTACGCACGTTGAAACCAACGGCACCGGCAACGCGGTTCTCTTTGGCTTCGTCCATCAGCAGATGGGTAACGCAGATGCGGTTGAATACCTTGTCAGCCGACTTCTTCGCGGCTTCAGCCACGATGGGCTTGTAGGACTCACCGTGGATCATGATCTGCCAACGACCTTCACGCTGGTAGGTGCCGGTCTTGGGGTTACGCATCAGCGGCAGGCCCCACTCTTCGAACTGGTGCACGGCGGAGTCAACGTGACGCGCCATGTCGAACAGCAGGTCCTCACGAACCATGCCCATCAGGTCGATGCGAGCGTAACGGACGTGATCCTCGGGGTTGTTCTCCCCGAAACGGGTGCCCATGTAACAGTTGATCGCGTACAGACCCTGTGCAACGGCACCGGAACGGTCGATGTTCGCCTTCTCGGCAACCACGATCTTCTTGTCCTGGCCCCAGAACCTGGCTTCCCAAGCTGCACCGGTACCACCGAGGCCCGCACCGCAGACCAGAACATCAATATCATCTTCGACGACTGTCTTGTAAGCCATTAGTAGTAAACTCCTTCTTTCAGCTTCAGACCATTGGACTCGAGCGTGTGCAGACCGCCATCGTCGAGGCGAATGTACTTGGGCTCGTTGAACAGAAGCTGGCTGTCACGCATTTCCTTGGAAGGACCCGCTACGTCCTTGAGCTGCGGAATGTGCTTGCCCCAAGGCTTGGTGGTGATGGGCGCCAGCAAGTTCATGTCTTTCTTGCCATTGCGGAACTTGATGCGCCATGCAATGACGCCCTTCTCTTCGTCGCGAATCACTCGAACCGAGTGGCCCAGCGGTGCAAAGTCCGCGTAACCCCGGACATCGATCGCGTGGTGAGGGCAAGCCTTCACACAGGAGAAGCACTCCCAGCACATATTCGGTTCGATGTTGTAAGCCCGGCGGGTAACCTTGTCGATATGCATGATGTCCGAAGGACAGATATCGACACAGTAACCGCAGCCATCGCAACGGGTCATGTATACAAATGTTGGCATAAGTTTCTCCTACCCTTTATATGAAAGAGGGATCAGTAGTGTTGCGGCGCTTCGCGCTTGATACCAAGGCCCATGTCGGACGGGTTGTCGCCCATGTACTCCGGAATGTCGGGGTAGCGGGACTTCGTCTCGGCATCGGTCAGTGAAGGCATATCAGGCAGGTTTTCCTGAGAGCCGTCCGCCCGGGTGATCTTCTTCTGGTAGGCCGCAGCGGGCTTGAAGAACATGTGCGCGAACTTGGACCACAGCACGGTGCTGAAGAGCGTGGTGCTGGAGAGGATGAACAGTGCGAAGAAGAGCGTGTCCCAACCGGCGGCGCCAGAAGACTGGGTACCGGACCAGAGCAGTGCAAAGGTGCTGGTAGCCAGCAGGGAAACGATGAAGATGTCAGCCTGTGCCACCTGGTACCACTTGTGGCCCTCGGAGGAGACGTCGACACGGATCACGAACCAGAACCAGTAGCCACCGAAAGCCAGCGAAGCGGCGCCGAGGTGCCACAGCATCGGCCAAAGCGCCGGAGCCTGGTCTGCCGGGGTCGGGTAAGAGAAAATCAGGACCGCGGTGGCGACCACGAACACGATGAAGCCGTACATCGTGAAGAGGTGCGAGATGCGGCGCTGGGTGTTGTCGAATTCGCCAGAGGTCAGCACTTCCTTGGCCAGCGTCTGAGCTGCAAGGGAAGCCTTCTCACCGCCGCTGACAGAACGCTTCGCGCTCTTCTCGGCCTTCTTGGCATTTTCGAAAAAGTACTTGGCGCTCCCCTTGTGGATGATGTCCAGCAGGGTGCCGCCGATCACCAAGAGGACCATCAGGATGACATAACCCTGCATCACCTCTGGGGAAATCATCGACGAGAGCTCAGCGAATGGATTGTTCGTAATCATCTATGCGAATTTCCTGTGGCAGACAAAACGTGAGGGCGGAATATAAGGAAACCTTGATCCACTCCACAATTCAGTAGTTTTTCGCATGCCATAAGTGCTTCTGATCCGCCAATTATATCTGCTAAAACAGCTGCTTAGCTTGGAAGGGCCAAACCGGGGCCGAGCCCACTTCGTCCAGGACACCGATCCCTGGCTGGCCGATTCGCGATCCCGTGCGAAAAACGCCGAACCCTGGCCGCAGCCGGTTTCCGGGCGAGGACCCTGATCCCCTATGCGATCTGCCGGCTGTCCCGGAGTTACCCTGGCGACCGGCCGGCAGCAAATCCCTTCAGCCGGAAACCGGAACTCACCCCGGCGTCGGAACCTGTGACTGGCTGCCCACACCGGGCTACGCGACACCGTTTTCCTGCCAGCTAAGAGTACACCCTCCAGCCCGCAGCGCCGGGCTATATCCCTGACGCGTAGTGCTCTAATGAACCTGGACATTCGTCCCGGCGCCGCGCAGGAAGGATCCTGCCGATGTACCCCTCAACTGCCGAACCGGTAGCGCCGCCCGCCGGGCTCCGCGCGGGCATTCAACACGATTCGGGATTCTCTTCGTGGTCAAAAAATGGAACAATGCGGAATTGCGATGGTTTTCAGCTGCTATTTCCTGCAACGGCCATCTCGCAGTCTCGCTATTAGAGGTGATACATGAGTGAGCAAAAGAAAGAGCGCCCAAAAGTTCCTACCGGCCATGCGGAGTTTCTGACCACCCGTCAGAAAGAACCCAACGAGCAAGGCTACGTCGGGTACGACACCATCTGGGAGTCGTTCCAGAAAGAAGCGGAATACAAGACGCCGAAGCGCCCCTGATCTGCGTGGCTACGCGAGCCAGCCCGGCCCGCGTAGCCAATCCCTGTTGCAACACGACCCATCACAGCCGCGCTCTGCGGCCACTCAGTCCCTGCCGAAAGAATCTCCAGACATCAGGAATGAGAGATAAGGCGCGTAGGTCAGTACCGCGCCCTGGCTTGGACCCAGCCCGCTGAACACCCTCAAAACCTGATCAAGGTTTGCGTCTTCTTCTGGCGCCGATCGCAACACCTGAAGAGCGTCGATCAACTCGCTTGTCTGATCGGCACCGAGGTGCGTCTCAAGCATACGAATCGCAATATCGACCTGCTCGACATCCACTGGCCTCCTGGGCAGTGCGGCATCATCACCGGGTTCTTCGAACTCGGGTGGTTCTTCGAAGACATTGGTCTGAATTCCTTCGGCTGCGCCCCCCGGCCTGAGACCGGAGAACACGTTGTACTCCACCGCAGCACGCTCCTTTAGCGTGTTGACGAACTCGTTGAACACCTTGGGATTGGGTTTGGCCAGCATCAGTGAGACCAGGGGTTCGCCATTCACGCGGCTCACGAAATCGAGACCCGACTTGCTGATCACCGGCTCGGGATTGAGCACCGTCAGCATGACGCTGAGCGTTTCCTCTCCCTTGAATGGCGCCTTGATGCGTACGTTCAGTTGCTCACCGGCGATCTCGAACTCGTAGGTGCCTTTCAGGAGGTGCTTCTGGATAAGTGTAGTAACCATGCTTCCCACTATTGGTGGCGGATACGGCGGCTGTTGATCATGCCTTGGCTCAAGCAGATGGGTCTTTCCAACCGGTGAAGGCACCGTACTCCTTGCGGATACGGGTCGTTAGCTCTGCGACGAAGGCGTCGAAGGTTTCCGGATCAGGCTTGTTGAGGTACAGCGATATCATCGGCCCGCATTTTACCCGTCCGTAGAACTCCAGACGGTTGTCTTTCAGGACCGGTTCCGGATTGAGCGACGCGAGAACGAAGTCCAGCTCCTTCTCCCCCCGTAGCGGTTTACTGATCTTCACCTTCACCACATCGTCAAGAATGCGTAATTCCTGTGTGCCGTGAAAAAGATGTTTTTGTACCAGTGTGTCACCCATGTCTCTGCGCCCTCGCCTGCTGACAACAGGATTTATCCCGTGAAGAGTTGACAGTGCCCGGCGTCAGTTCGGCTTGTTGGTCGGCGGCGCCACCTCGAGCATTTCCGACACCTCGAGGGTGCCGCCAATTGCGAGGAAGGGGCAGGCTTTTGCCGCCTCCAAGGCCTTCTCCATCGTTGCCATCTGGATGATACTCATGCCGGACATCCCCGTGGTGGTACCCGGCTCTATTTTGCCGTCGGGCTGCACCGTGTGCGTGTCCTTGAAAGGAATCGCCGGGCTTACCACCGCGCTCCCCAGGGATCTCAGCCAGTTCTCGTAGTCCATGAAGTGTTGCTTCGCCTCTCCCGGGCTCGCCGGCGTTTCTCCCCCGAGATAGATAAAAATGTACTTTGGCATTGATTCGGTGTCCTCGACAGCTAGTGCGCGGATATTAACTGATTCCACTGCCGGCGCAGCGTCTCGGCGAATACAATGTCCACATCATTATTCGTGTTAAGCACTTACCGGATCCGTTGCTGCGAATCGACTGCGAGCGATGTCGTTTTCGCCAATGGAATCAGGAGCAGGCAATCACCATGGTCAGATCATATTCCCAGCGTCTCATGCCACCCTATTCCGGACTGGTGCAAATCGCGGAGTCGGAGCGTGCGAGGGCTGTCAGCATGGATGGCAAAAGCTGGGAAATCCATTTCCTGCAGGCGGCCAACTTCCGGCGGGTCGCCTATATTCGGCACAGCGAACTGTCGCGCCTCAGCGAACAAGGCACTCACGAAGGGCACGCGATCGATGAGCGGATACTGGAACTGACCGGATACCTTGCCGATGCGACGCTGCCATTCACGGCCGCCGACGAGTTCGAATACTGGCTGCTCGACCCGATGGACGAATCCCCGCTGGCATTGATATTCAGCTGCACCAAGGCCGAGCAGATGAGCACCTTCCCGGTTCACCCGGAATGGACAGCGCTACCCGCCGCCGTGATGCCGATCGAATCCACCGAGGATGAGCGCTCAGGCAACCTTGCGCCGGTCAATTATCGGCTCGAAAGGCTGGTTGCAGAGCGGGCCGGCTCCAAACCCAAGGCCCGCTGGTTCCGGCGCCGACCGAGCGAGCCGGATACTTTTCCTGCTTTGCTGCTCCGTGAAGACTGGGAAAACGAGGAGGATCGCGCGCTGTGCCAACGCTACATCACCCGCCAATCAACCCGCTTGCTGATGCTGCACGGACTCGAACAGGGGGATCGCCTGCGCATGGAACAGGCGTCCCGCCCTCATGCCAAAGAGGTGGCCCGCTTTTTCTCGATGTACCCTGAGGTGATCGACAATGAGCTGATGAGCGCCATCCGGGTTGAAGCGCGCATCCGGGGTCTTACCGAGGATCAGGACCCCCTGCACAACCGGCGTGACGGTATCCTGTATATCTGACCCGGCGCAAAGACCGTCCGCGGCGGTTCAGACTGCCGACGCCGGGTAATCACATCGTCAGCGCCTGCACCGGCGAGGGTCAATTCCTGCGCCACCTCTGCAAAAGCTCGCGAGACTCAGGTAAGCGCGTTGAATGCCCAACCGACCAGGGTGAACGCTACAGCGAGCACGCCGGCAAACAGGGCCAGCGCCTGCCACTTGATGACTTTACGCAGGATAAGCATCTCCGGCAGCGACAGGGCGGCCACGCTCATCATCAGGGCCAGGGTGGTTCCCACTGCGACACCCTTGCTCAGCATCGCCTCGGCGACCGGGATTACCCCGGTGGCATTGGAATACAGCGGAATGCCCATGATCACCGCAACGGGCACGGTGTACCAGGCATCACCACCCAGGTTTTCACCGACCCACTCCTCCGGGACAAAGCCGTGGAACAGCGCCCCGACCCCTATGCCCAGCAGCACCCATTTCCAGATGCGCCCGACAATCTCCCGGACCTCCGCGACAGCGTAGCGATGTCGTCCGGCAAAGGATTTGTCCGGCTCGGGCAGATTGGCCTGTCCCATCTGGATTTTCCAGACGTAGCCCTCAACCCAGCGTTCCGGTTTGAATGCCTGCATGGCAAGCCCACCGAACCAGGCCACCAACAATCCAGCCAGCACATAAAGGGCAGCCAGCTTCCAACCCAGTATGCCGACCAGGATCACCGCCGCGACCTCGTTGATCATCGGGCTGGCAATCAGGAACGAGAAAGTCACACCCAGCGGGATGCCGGCCTCGACAAATCCAATAAACAAGGGCACCGAGGAACAGGAACAGAAAGGCGTGGCAGCTCCCAAGGTCACCGCAAAGCCGCGTGCCTGCCAGTCAGGGCGACCACGCACAAAATCCCGGACTCTCTCCGGCGACAACAGGGCGCGCAGCAGTCCCATGAGGTAAATCACGATCACCAGCAAGGCGAAGATCTTTGCGACATCCATGACAAAGAAATGCACCGCTGCACCCAGATCTGAATCGGGTGACAGACCCATTCCGGCATACACGACCTGGTTGGCAAACCACTCAAACATGCTGTGACTCTCGTTTAGCGATACACGGCTCTCATTTGCCAGTTCCTTATCAGGCATTCCTGATCTGCAAGGCTCAGCACGTCATGAAGGTGTGTATTCATGCTCATGAACCCCGGCGTCAGTCCTGCGTGACCCAGTTGCGCACCTGGTCCGGCCCCGGAAGACCACCGGCGTGTACGACCTTTCCATCGACCACCACACCGGGTGTCGACATCACCCCAAAGCCCATGATCTGCGCCATGTCAGTGACTTTTTCCAGTTCGATTTCGACACCGGCCTGCTCAGCGGCAATTTGAATAAGCCTGGCCGTGGTTTCGCAGTTCTTGCAGCCCGAACCGAGCACTTTGATGTTTTTCATTTCAAACCTCTTTCAAACAAGTCAGCCACAACAATCCGAATCCGGGTTGCAGCAGGAACTTTTGCCATCCAGCTGGATGGGGGGACACGGCACCGTGCCGAAGGAACAGAAAACGCAGCAGTCGCCCTTCAGTGGCGTAAGCAGCTCCCCGCATCCCTTGCATTCGTAGTACCACTGGCAGGCGTCGGTTGGCATGGTCTCTTCGGACACATGGCCGCACATCGGACAGGTGATGGTGGATTTGAGAATCACATCCATGGTAGCTACCTCGCGGCCTCCAACTGCATATAGGTCTGGTGGACATTGCGCTTGTGCCAGCCATCGAAGAACTGCAGATGCGCGAATGCCGGTGCGTCCCCCATCTGCTCGACGGTGTCACCGAGTTCCTGCCAGTCCTCCAGTGCCTCGCTGACACCTGCGACCAACCAGTCGAGGTAGTCACCCGTCTCGGCTTTTGCCTTTGCGATGTCCGCAGGATGGCCGTGGCCAGGCACCAGGTGCGTAGGGGCCAGCTTCTCGATCTGGTGAAACGATTGCTGCCACTTCGCAACCGGCGTGGTGGGATGAATGCCCAGCAGGCGGTCGAGGAACACGAAGTCCCCGGTGAACAGGGTGCGTGTCTGCGGCAACCACAGCACGGCATCGCCGACGAAATGACCGTCACCCGGCCACCGCAACTCGAATGTCACGCCACCGAATTCGAAGGACTGGCTGTCCGCATCCACGATGTCTGTCGCGTGAGTGGGGACGACGGTTTTTGCCTCATCCCCCACCTGAGCGGTCAGACGGCCGATGTGTGCCTCCGCCTGTTGCCGCTGGCTGTCAACGGTACGGGCGAGCGCTTTGATAGGGATGCCCTTGTCAGCAAAGTAGCTATTACCCATCCAGTGGTGATCCTGCACCCCGATATTCACCAGCAGGCGGATCGGCTTGTCGGTGACGCTGGCAACTGCGTCCTCCACCCGCTTCGCGCCAAGCGGCGTTGCGCCGGAACCGACCAGCACCACACCCTCTTCGGTCACCACGAACCCAAGGGTGTTGTTGAGGCCGTGATTCTCGGGTGTGCGCGGGCCGATCTCACCGACAATGGCGTAGACATTGTCCACCACCGGTTCGACCTTGAGATCAACGGCCCAGCCACTGAGCGAATAAAAACTCAGCAACAGGCTGGATATCCAGCGGCTCACAGCTCGAAATCTCCGGCAAAGGGCTTGTCGCCAGTGACGGTCGGCAGGTCCAGCCAGTTGCCCCAATGCGACCAGCCACCGTTGTACAGGCGCACATCCTGGTAACCCAGGTGGGTCAGTTGCTGGTAGGCAAGACTCATGCGGAAACCGTCATCGCAGTACACGTAGACGGCCTTTTCCTTGGGTACGGACTTGTACATCTCGGCCAGGAACTCGTCTGAACGCCAGGTCTGTGACTCACCATCGGTGCCATCCATGCTGATGATATTGATCGCACCCGGAATATGACCTTCGGCCACGCCATGGTGGCTACCACCTGCATAGCGATCGGTCGGGCGCGCGTCGATCAGCACGACATCCGAAGTCTTGCCTGCGGCGACGTGATCATAGATTTCCGGGAACTCGACGAACATCGAGTGATCGGCGGGGGCAAGTTCGATAGTGCTCGGCTCCCGAACCTCGGTAGGCTCCTGGGTGATTTCTTCAAAGGCCGACCAGGCGACGGTGCCACCGTTGAGTACCTTTACCTGGTCCATCGGGAAGCCATACAGCTTGAGCAACACCCACAGGCGCGCACTGGTTACCGTGCGAGTGTCGTCATAGATCACCAGGGTGGAATCCATGCTCACGCCCCAGTCACGCAAGGTCTGCTGGAATTGCTCACGTGACGGAAAGCGCGTCACGGTAAGCGACTGGTTGTCCGCGAGGTCCTTGAAACGCTTCACCTGGATCGCTCCGGGAATATGCCCAACCGTATGATGACGATGCGGGTGGTAGCGCACCTCCAGCACCACCAGATTGTCATCCTCGATATGTTCGGCCAGCCAGTCGGCATCGACGAGGAAATCCGGATTGGCCTGCGCCAGCGACGCGATGGACAGGCCAATAGCCATCAACAGCGACATGAGTGTTGTTTTCATCGTTATTCCCCTCGGGTAAGCAGGCCGGCCTCGTACCAGCCTTTGATGTTGTTGACGATCTTTACCACCGACAGCAGGACCGGCAGGTTGACCTGCGCCACTTCCATTTGGCCAAGTTGCTGAAAAGGAGCTGACAGCCAATGTCCCAGTGCGATCCCCGTGACGATGCACAGGAGCACCCTTTCAGGCGCACCTAGGAGCGCCGGGCCGATTGGGCATTTGCCCGAGGACATCGGCATCGTCCTTGAAGGGGGGAAGGACCTGCACCCCACTTAGCGTGTTTTGCAGCAAGTCGGCCACCCACTGCGGCAAAGCAGGGTTGATCCTGTAGTGAATCCACAGCCCTTCGCGACGATCAACGAGCAGTCCGAGTTTGCGCAGCTGCGCGAGGTGGCGCGAGACGTGCGGCTGCGCCGCGCCAATCGCATGGGTTAGTTCGCAAACGCACAGCTCATCGTGTTGCATCAGCAGCATGACGCAGCGCAGGCGGGTTTCGTGGGACAGGGCCGAGAACAGGTTTGATGCCAATATATCCATCTGACGGAATATAACGTTAACGCCATATACCGTCAATCGAATATATCGGAAAAAGCGGAGGTGGGAGATCTGCGCTTACTCCCCTACTCCCGAGTTGCCAACTCGGCTGGCATTAGCTGAGAAGGCAGATACAACCGGTTCGTTTGCCGATCCAGACAAAGCGGAGCAAGCGAAGATATTTGACGATTTCCAACGTAGGTTCAAATCGACTTTCGGGCAACAAGAAATCCCAAGTCTTTGTTTCGAATTGGCTTTTGGAAATTTTGGTAGAGGGGGCAGGATTGACTCGCTGCGCTCGAGCTGCGCGCCTGACGGCGCTTGTGAACCTGCCTGTTTTGAAACGTCGTAGGTTCAAATTTGGCTTGTTGTTGGCAATAAAAAAGCCGCTTTTCAGCGGCTTTTTTTATTTGGTAGCGGGGGCAGGATTTGAACCTACGACCTTCGGGTTATGAGCCCGACGAGCTGCCAGACTGCTCCACCCCGCATCTGGAGGGCAGACTATACCGAAGGCCGGCTGATTTTACAAGCCCCTTTCCCGGCCAACTGTTCAAATCACCCGCCGAAGGCTGTTCGACAGGCCTGTAACAAAGCCGTCGGGAAGATACCCAGGAGCAGCACGGCCAGGCCGTTCACGGACATAGCAACACGACTGTCGACCGATGCGACGATCGGGTGATCATCTATCGGTTTGTCGAAGTACATCATCTTGATCGCACGCAGGTAATAGTAGGCGCCGATGATAGAGAAGAAGACTGCAACGATCGCCAACCAGACCATATCCACCTGGACCACGGCATCAAGCACGAAGAGCTTGGCGAAGAACCCGACCGTGGGCGGCACCCCGGCCATGGAGAACAGGATAAGGAGCATCATGCCCGCCAGCCAGGGACTACGATCATTGAGGCCCTTGAGGTCGTCCAGGGTTTCTGCATCGACCCCCTTGCGACTGAGGATCGTAAGCAGACCGAAACCGCCTGCCGCCGTGAGTGCGTAGACCACGGTGTAAAACAAGGCGGCCCCGTAGCCGCGGCCGTCGGCCGCGACGAAGCCGAGGAAGATGAAGCCGACATGCGAAATCGTGGAGTAGGCGAGCATGCGCTTGACGTTGGTCTGCGCGATCGCAACGATGTTGCCGATCGCCAGCGATGCTACCGCCAGAATGATCAGCATGTCCGACCAGTGCGCGGACAGGCCCCCTGCCCCATCCGCCAGAAGACGAATCGCGAGTGCGAATGCGGCGATCTTGGGGGCACTTCCGAGGAACAGGGTCACGGCGGTGGGGGCGCCGTCATACACGTCGGGCACCCACATGTGGAAGGGGACGGCACCGAACTTGAATGCGATCCCGATGACTACGAACACAAGTCCGAATACCAGCACCGTTTCCTCGGCCTTGCCGGCGGCGATCACCTCCGACATGGCGGCGAGATTGAGGGTGCCGGTGGCACCGTACAACATCGACATCCCGTACAGCAGCAGACCCGAAGCCAACGCGCCCAGCACGAAGTACTTCATCGCCGCCTCGGAGCCTTTCACCGAATCACGGTCGAAGGCCACCAGGGCGTACATGCTCAGCGCCAGCAGTTCCAGACCCAGGTAGACCGTGAGGAAGTTGCCCGCGGACGCCATGATCATCATGCCGAGTGAGGCGAACAGCGCCAGGGTGTAGAACTCGCCGCGGTAGATTCCGCGCTGCAGCAGGTAGTCCCGGGCGTACACCATGACGAAGACAGTGATCGTCAGGAGTGCAATCTTGAGAACGTCGGATACCGGATCGCGCACGTAGCTGCCATCGAACAAGACCTGCCGTTCCGGGCCTGCGGCCCACGCGGTGAGTGCAATGGCTCCCAGCAGGGTGGCGAGGGTCAGACCATAGGTCCACATCCGCGTGCGCTGGGTGAGAAAGAGGTCGACGACGAGCACCAGGCAGGCCGCGCCCAGCATGAAGATTTCCGGCATAACCGGTTGCAGGCTTATCAAATCGTATTGCATTGAGCTAACCGATATTCCGATGTTCACAGCTTGCTGACGCCAATGTGCTGGACGAGATTGCCGATGGATGCGTCCATCACCTCGATCAGCGGAGCCGGCCACAGGCCGAGGGCGAGGACGGCGATGGCAAGCGAGGTCAGCACCAGTGCCTCGCGGGCATTGATGTCCTGCAGGGCGGCGACGCCCTCGGAAGTAACCTCTCCGAATACCACGCGCTTGACCATCCACAGGGTGTAGGCGGCGCCAACGATCAGGGTCGTCGCGGCCAGGACGGCGAACCAGAAGTCCGCCCGGAAGCTCGCCAGAATCACCATGAACTCGCCCACGAAACCGGAGGTGCCGGGCAGCCCGGCATTCGCCATGGCGAAGAAAACCATGAAGACAGCGAACCACGGCATCACATTGACCACGCCCCCGTAGTCAGATATCTCCCGGCTGTGCAGCCGGTCGTACAGCACCCCGACGCACAGGAACATGGCCGCCGAGATAAACCCGTGCGAGATCATCTGGACCATGCCCCCCTGAACCCCGAGGATCGCGCCGCTGTCGACTTCGGTGCGCGCGAAAATCATGAACACAATGAAGAATCCCAAGGTCACGAAGCCCATGTGGGCGATCGAGGAGTACGCGATCAGCTTTTTCATATCCTGCTGCACGAGTGCGACGAAGCCGATGTAGACCACCGCGATCAGAGACATGCCGATGATGAGCCAATCCAGGGTGTGGCTTGCATCCGGCGTAATCGGCAGGCTGAACCGGAGAAAACCATAACCACCGATCTTGAGCATGATCGCCGCCAGGATCACCGAACCCCCGGTGGGCGCCTCCACGTGCGCATCCGGCAACCAGGTATGCACCGGCCACATCGGCACCTTGACCGCAAACGCCAGCAGGAAGGCGATGAATATCAGGATCTGCTCGGTCAGGTCGAGTTGCAGGTCGTGGAAGGCAAGTATCCCCATCGAGCCGGACTTGAAGTACATGTATATCAGGGCGACCAGCATGAACACCGACCCGAGGAAGGTGTACAGGAAGAACTTGATAGTGGCATACACCCGGCGCGGCCCACCCCAGATACCGATGATGACGAACATCGGGATCAGCATCGCCTCCCAGAAGACGTAGAACAGCATCGCATCCAGTGCTGAGAACACGCCAACCATGACACCCTCCATGATCAGGAAGGCCTCCATGTACTGTGAAGGCTTGTACTGGATCACTTCCCAGCCGGCGATGATCACCAACACCGTGATAAAGGTTGTCAGCAGGATCAGCGGCATCGATATGCCATCCACGCCGAGGTGATAGTTGACCTCGAACATTGGAATCCAGGGAACGTTTTCCACGAACTGCATCTGCGCCGTCGAGCTATCGAATCCGGCGTAGAGGGGGATGCTCACGACGAAAGTCAGTATTGCGACCCACAGCGCGGCCCAACGGCTAACGTTAGGGGCCTTGTCCCCACTCATCAGCACCAGCAGACCACCGATGATCGGCAGCCAGATCGTGACGCTCAGTATTGGCCAGTCAGCACTCATAATCTCTTCCAACCCTACTTCGGCATCAACGAATCACGAACCAGCTCAGCAAGCCGAGGAGGCCAAGGATGATCGCGAAGGCGTAATGGTACAGGTACCCGGTCTGCAGGTAGCGCGTGACCGACGCCAGCCAGGCAACCGACCTGGCGGACCCATTGACCACCGCGCCATCGATAAACGCCCGGTCGCCGGCCTGCCAAAGAACCTTGCCCAGCTGGCGCGCTCCGCCGGCGAAAAACCATTGGTTAAACGAATCGAATCCGTATTTGCTATCGAGCACGCGATAGATCCAGCTGAAACGCCTGGCGAGGTCGGTAGCGATATTCGGCTTTCTCGTGTAGACGAACCAGGCGACCAGCGCACCGGCGGCAGCGAGATAGACCGCCGGGCCGGAAAGGCCATGCAGGATGAATCCTGCGGCGCCGTGGAAATCGATCTCCGACAAGGTCGCATGAATCGGAGCCACGGTCAGGGTCCCGTCGAAATATTCCCCGAAGAGCATCGGGCCAATCGCCAGGTAGCCGATCACCACCGAGGGTATTGCCAGCAGCACCAGCGGCACCGTAACCACCCATGGCGATTCGTGCGGCTTTGGCTCGTCGTGCACGGGATGATGTTCCTGCGCTTCCGCATCGCCGTTCTCGTCATGCACGTCATGGTGCGGTTCGAAGTGGCGCGGCCCCTTGCCGTGGAACACGATGAAGTAAAGCCTGAAGCTGTACAGCGCGGTCACGAATACGCCGCTCAGCAACAGCCAGTAGGCGTAGTCACTGCCGAAGATGCGTGAGAAATGGACCGCTTCGATAATCGCGTCCTTCGAGAAAAAGCCGGCAAAGCCCGGGAATCCGATCAGGGCCAGGGTTCCGATCAGGAACGTCCAGTGGGTGATCGGCATGTACTTGCGCATCCCGCCCATGTTGCGGATGTCCTGATCGTGGTGCATGCCGATGATCACCGAGCCCGCCGCCAGAAACAGCAGCGCCTTGAAGAAGGCATGGGTCATGAGATGGAACAGTCCCGCCGCGTAGGCAGAGGCACCCAGGGCCGCGATCATGTAGCCCAACTGGGACAGCGTCGAGTAGGCCACCACCCGCTTGATATCGTTCTGGATGATGCCGATCAGCCCCATGAAGAACGCGGTGGTCGCGCCGATGATCAGCACGAAACTGAGCGCCGTCTCGGAGAGTTCGTACAACGGCGACATCCGAGCCACCATGAAGATACCGGCGGTGACCATGGTAGCGGCGTGGATGAGCGCCGATATCGGGGTCGGGCCCTCCATGGAGTCCGGCAGCCACACGTGCAACGGCACCTGGGCCGATTTACCCATGGCGCCGACGAACAGCAGAATGCAGATCAGCGTCATCAACGACCAGGCATCGTCACCCCAGACCACGACCGTCGCATTTGCCAGCGCCGGCGCACGCTCGAAGGCCTCGTAGTAATCGAGGGTCCCCATGTACATCGCGACCGCAGCGATACCGAGGATGAATCCGAAGTCACCCACGCGGTTGACCAGGAAGGCCTTGAGGTTGGCGAAAATGGCGGTTTCCCGCTTCACGTAGAAACCGATCAACAGATAGGAAACCAGCCCCACGGCCTCCCAGCCGAAGAACAGCTGCAGGAAGTTGTTCGACATCACCAGCATCAGCATAGAGAAGGTGAACAACGCGATGTAGCTGAAAAAGCGCTGGTAACCCTCTTCGTGGGCCATGTAGCCGATGGTGTAGATGTGCACCATGAGCGAGACGAAGGTGACCACCACCATCATCATCGCGGTCAGGCGGTCGACCAGGAAGCCGATTTCCATGCGCAGGCCGTCCACCACCATCCAGGTGTAGACCGTCTCGTTGTGCACCGGCGCGCCGTTGAAGGCGTACTGATAGAACACGTAGAACGAAAGCGCGCAGGAGATACCGACCCCGATGATGGTCGTCCAGTGCGCACCGGCGCGTCCGACCTGGTTCCGGAACAGACCGGCAATCAGGGAACCCGCCAGCGGGGCCAGTACGATGGTGAGAAGTATGTAGTCCATCATCTCGAATCCTTCATCAGCCCTTGAGAGCATCCAGATCGGCCACGTTGATCGTTCGGCGGGTGCGGAACAGCACCACCAGGATGGCAAGGCCGATGGCCGCCTCGGCCGCGGCCACAGTGAGAATAAAGAAGACGAAGATCTGTCCGTTCACGTCGGACAGGAAATGCGAAAAGGCGATGAAATTGATATTCACCGCGAGCAGCATCAGTTCCACGCACATCAGCAGCAGGAGCACGTTCTTGCGGTTGAGGAAGATGCCCGCCACGCTGATGGAGAAAAGAATCGCGGCCACGATGAGGTAATCCGAGAGAGCGATCATGCGTTTTCCTCCGGATCCATCTTGACGATCTTGAGACGGTCTTTCGCCTTGACGCCCACCTGGCTGGCCGGGTCGAGGTACTTGGTTTCAGGCCGTCGCCGCAGCGTGAGACTGATGGCGGCCACGATCCCCACCAGCAGGATCACTGCGGCAATCTCGAAGGCGTAGATGTGCTGGGTGAACAGCGCCAGACCGAGTTCTGCGGTGTTGTTGTAGTCCGCCGGATGACGATCAGGCGCCGCGTAACTGTCGAGCCCGAAACGGGCCGGTCCGAGGACCACCACCAGTTCCGCCGCCATGATGACCGCCACTACCAATGCGACCGGCGCACTGCGCACGAAACCCGCACGCAGCTCGGCGACGTTGATGTCCAGCATCATCACCACGAACAGAAACAGCACCATGACCGCGCCGACGTACACAAGCACCAGCGCGATTGCGAGGAACTCCGCCTCGGCAAGCATCCACAGCCCGGCCGCATTGAAAAACGCCAGCACCAGGAAAAGGACCGAATGGACCGGGTTCCGGCGTGTGATCACCATCACGGCGGCGCCCAGCAGCAGCACCGCGAACAGATAAAAAAGGAACTTCTCGAAACTCATGACTATCCGCCTCTCCTAGCGCACCGTGGCCTGGGCGGCGCGGTCGGCCGCGAGTTGTTCTTCGTACTGGTCGCCGATGGCAAGCAGTTTGTCCTTGGTCATGATCTGCTCCCCGCGCTCCTCGAAGTGGTACTCGTAGATACGCGTCTCCACGATCGAGTCCACCGGACAGGACTCCTCGCAGAAGCCGCAGTAGATGCACTTGAACAGGTCGATGTCATAACGCGTGGTGCGGCGGGATCCGTCATCGCGGGGTTCCGCCTCGATCGTGATCGCGAGCGCTGGACACACGGCCTCGCACAGCTTGCAGGCGATACACCGCTCCTCGCCGTTGGGATAGCGCCGCAGCGCGTGCAGGCCGCGAAAACGCGGTGACACCGGCGCCTTTTCTTCCGGATATTCGAGAGTGAACGGACGGGTGAGCATGTAGCGACCAGTCAGGCTCAGGCCCTTGAACAGTTCGAACAGGAAAAGGCTGCGAATGTAGCTGACGATTTTGTTCATGTCGTTCTGCCTACGGCCTCAGTTGAACCACCACGGCGCCTGATTGACCTTCATCAACCCGACCACCACGATCCACACGATCGTGATCGGAATGAATACCTTCCAACCCAGACGCATGATCTGGTCGTAACGGTAGCGGGGGAAAGTCGCGCGGAACCAGAGGAACAGGAACATGAAGATGAAAGTCTTGAGCAGCAGCCAGAGGATACCCGGGACCCAGGCGAACCAGGACTCGAGCGGCGTGCCCTGGAACGGGGACAACCAACCGCCGAGGAACATGAGTGCGCTCAAGGCCGAGATCAGGATCATGTTGGCGTACTCGGCGAGGAAGAACACCGCGAAGGTCATGCCTGAGTACTCGACGTGAAAACCGGCGACTATCTCGGATTCGCCCTCGGCCACATCGAAAGGCGCCCGGTTGGTCTCGGCCACACCGGAAATGAAATAGATCAGGAACAACGGCAGCAGCGGCAGCCAGTACCAGTGCAGCAGACTGCCCTCCTGCGCCATCACGATCTCGCGCAGGTTGAGGCTCCCCGCGGCCACCAACACCCCGACCAGGGCAAAGCCCATGGCGATCTCGTAGGCGACGATCTGGGCTGCCGAGCGCATCGCACCGAGCAGCGCATACTTGGAGTTCGACGCCCAGCCGGCGATGATCACGCCGTAAACTCCGAGCGAGGTCAGCGCCAGGATATACAGAAGCCCGGCATTGATATCCGCCAGGACCAGTTCCGCGTCGAACGGGAAGACCGCCCAGGCGGCCAGCGCCGGCGCGATCGTGATCATGGGTGCGATCAGGAACAGCAGCTTGTTGGCGCCGCTCGGGATCACGATCTCCTTGAACATCAGCTTGACCGCGTCGGCGATCGGCTGCCCGAGACCGAGCAGGCGGAAACCGAACAAGCCGACCCGGTTGGGCCCCATGCGCACCTGCATGTGCCCGATGACCTTGCGTTCGAGATAGGTGTAGTAGGCAACCGTGATCATCAGCGGCAACATGATCGCGACGATCTTGAGCATGATCCGCACCAACTCCGGCAGCGCCTCCCAGAATGAGATCAATCCATCCATCAGGCCTTCTCCACGCTGACCGACGCGAAGCTGCATCCAAGCCCCGCGCTCTCCTGCACGGCCGCAGGCAACCACACGCAATCATCCGGGACGCGCTCATCCACGCTGACCGGTAATTCCACGCTCAAGCCGTCCTGCACCAGTCTGACCCGCCCACCAGGCTCGATCGAGTGGCCGGCCGCCGTCGCTGCATTCAGACGAAGAGTGCCATCCCAGGCGTCCGGGGTCGCCTGCAGCGCCGCCGCCCGGCGAGTGATCGCGTCCAGCCCGTACATCGGGATGCCGCCAATCCTTTGCAGACCAGCCGGCAGGAAACCCTGCGGGCATTCAGCCGACTCGCCAAGGGTGTTGTCGGGTTGGATCTGGCCACGCAACTGCAGGAGTTCATCGCGAACTTCGGTGCTGCTGTTGTGTTCGAAGCCATCCGCATCGACCAGATTGCCAAGCACGCGCAGCACCTTCCATGCGGGACGGGCTTCCCCTGGAGGCGTTATGGCGGCCACGAAGCTCTGCACGTCACCCTGCAGATTGACCAGGGTACCGGAGGTTTCGGCAAACGTGGCGACCGGCAGAACAACATCCGCAGCCGCCAGGAGCGCATCCGAGCGATAACTGCTCAAGGCAATCACCTTAGCGCTGCCAAGGGCGCCCGCGGTTCGCTGCGGATCCGCAAAATCCGCATCGGGTTCGCAGCCGAGAAGCAGCAGGGTTTCGCTGGGGCCATCCAGCATGGACTTGGCGTCCTTGCCCTGCCCCGCTGATCCGTCCGCGCGGCGATGCGGCACCGCCCCCGCCAGCCAGGCGCCGGTGTCATTGGCCCCAAAGCCGGTCGAACCCCATTCGATACCAGCGGCCCGCGCAATATTCGCTGCCAGGCGACGCAACAGGGCGTAATCGGGGTGCATCAGCGCCGCGCTGCCAAGCAGGACCATGCCTTTACCTGCCTGCTGCAGCAGCCTGGCGGCCGTTTTGTGCGCCTCATCGGGCGTGACCGCGATCCCTTCCGTCGAAGCACCCAGGGCGGCGGCCACACCGGCGAGTTCCTGCACCATCTCGGAAGGCTTGCATACCACGTCCACATCGAGGTCGTAGTTGAAGTCGAGGTCGGCCGGGTTGATCGCCATGGCGACGCCGCCGTTCAGCACGGATTGCCTGACGCGCAGGTTGAGGAGGGGCTGATCCTTGCGCAGCCAGGAACCGACGATCAGGGTCGCCTCGTTGTTCTCGATATCTGCGAAACGGCGCCCCAGCCAGGGCATTGCCGGGTCAGCGACGTCCCCGCGGAAATCCTGCTGCCGCAGGCGGTGGTCGATGCTGTCGCTGCCCAGGGCGCGCGTCAGCTTGCCGGCCAGGAACAGTTCCTCGAGGGTGGCACTCGGCGAGACCAGGGTACCCAGGTTCCCCTCGGGCGTATCCAGCAGGATCCTCGCAGCGGCCTGCAGCGCCTCGTCCCAGTCCGCCTCGCGCAGCCTGCCGTTCTCGCGCAGCATGGGCACTTCAAGACGATCGTCGGTCTGTAGCCCCTGGTAGGAAAACCGGTCGCGGTCAGAGATCCAGGTCTGGTTGACGGCGTCGTTTTCCTTCGGCACCACCCGCATGACTTCGTTTCTGCGTACATGCAGACGCACGTTGCTGCCAACCCCGTCGTGCGGCGCTATGCCGTCCTGCTGGATCAACTCCCAGGAACGCGCGGCAAAGCGGAATGGCTTGGAGGTCAACGCCCCGACCGGGCACAGGTCGATCACGTTGCCCGACAGTTCTGAATTCAGCGCCTGTTCGACGAACACGCCGATGCGCATATGCTCGCCCCGGCCGGTGGCCCCGAGTTCGCGCAGGCCCGCGATCTCCCCACCAAAACGCACACAACGCGTGCAGTGAATGCAGCGGGTCATGTCGGTTGCGATCAGGGGGCCGATATCCTCGTCCCGGACGACTCGCTTGGCTTCGGTGTAACGCGACACATCGCCACCATAGCCGACCGCCACGTCCTGCAATTCGCATTCGCCACCCTGGTCACAGATCGGACAGTCCAGCGGGTGATTGATGAGCAGGAACTCCATGGTGCCCTTCTGCGCGGCACGAGCGAGCGGCGAACGGGTGAAGACCTTCATCCCGTCGGCTACCGGCGTGGCGCAGGCAGGCAGCGGTTTGGGTGCTTTTTCCACCTCCACCAGACACATGCGGCAGTTGGCGGCAATCGAAAGGTGCTTGTGATAGCAGAACCGCGGTACGGATATACCCGCGGCGTCGGTCACCTCGATCAACATCTGCCCCGCTTTCGCCTCCAGCGAGCAGCCATCCACCTCGATCGTAATCGTTTCGTCCGTCATGCCGGTTACACCATGCACTTCTTGTGGTCGATGTGGTACTGGAACTCATCACGGAAATGCTGCACGAAGCTCGCCACCGGCATCGCCGCCGCGTCGCCCAGCGCGCAGATGGTGCGACCCATGATCTTGTTCGCGACATCATCCAGAAGATCCAGATCCTCCGGGCGGCCCTGGCCCTTTTCGATGCGATGGACCACGCGGTGCATCCAGCCAGTCCCCTCGCGGCAAGGGGTGCATTGGCCACAGGACTCCTCGAAGTAGAAGTAGGAGATCCGATCCAGCACCTTGACCATGCAGTTGCTGTCGTCCATCACAATCACCGCGCCCGAGCCGAGCATCGATCCAGCCTGCTGGATACTGTCGTAATCCATGCGCAGATCCATCATGACCTCGCCGGGCAGCACCGGCGCCGAGGACCCGCCCGGGATAACCGCTTTGAGGCTGCGCCCGTCGCGCATACCGCCCGCCATCTCCAGCAACTCGGCAAACGGGGTTCCCATGGGCACCTCGAAGTTACCCGGGCGATTGACGTTTCCGGAAACGGAGAACAGCTTGCAGCCGCCACTGTTCTCAACCCCAAGTTCGCGGAACCAATCCGCTCCCAGGCGGATGATGTCGGGTATCGAGGCCAGTGTTTCCGTGTTGTTGATCACGGTCGGGCGGCCATACAGGCCGAACAGCGCGGGAAAAGGCGGCTTGAAGCGTGGCTGCCCCTTTTTGCCCTCAATCGACTCCAGCAACGCGGTCTCTTCGCCGCAAATATAGGCCCCTCCACCAAGGTGGGTGTGGAGCTCGAAGTTGAAGCCGGAACCCAGAATGTTCTCACCGAGCAAGCCTGCCTCACGCGCCTCGGAAAGTGCCGCCTCGAAGCGCTCGTAGGGCTCCCAGAACTCCCCGCGGATGTAGTTGTATCCCGTCTCCCCGCCGATCGCGTAGCCGGCAATGATCATGCCTTCGATCAATGCGTGCGGGTTGTAGCGCAGGATGTCGCGGTCCTTGAAAGTCCCCGGTTCACCCTCGTCCGAATTACACACCACGTACTTCTCGCCAGGGGCGGTACGATTGATGAAACTCCACTTCAAACCGGTCGGGAATCCCGCTCCACCACGACCACGCAGCCCGGACCCTTTGACCATGTCAATGATCTGATCCTGTCCGATCCCTTCACTGAGGATCTTCTTCAGGGCCTCGTAGCCGCCTTCCGCGACATAGGTGTCGAGCCGCCATGGCCGGTCTTTGTGCAGGGTTCTGAAGCAGACTTCATTCGCCATGACTCACTCCAGTCCATCCAGAATCTGATCCACCAGGGTCAGCGTCAGGTTCTCGTAATAGTTGTGCCCGATTTGCATCATCGGGGCGCCACCGCAAGCACCCAGGCACTCGACCTCCTTGAGGCTGAATCGCCCATCCGTTGTGACCTCGCCAAAGCCAATGCCAAGACGGGTCCGCAGATGCTCATAGATGTCGTCGGAGCCATTGATCATGCAGGAGACATTGGTGCAGAGACAGATCTTGTGCCGGCCCACCGGCTTGTGCTCGTACATGGAGTAGAAGGTCGCGACCTCGTAAACCGCGATCGGCGGCATATCCAGGTAATCCGCGACCTGATCCATCAGCGCGGTGGTCAGACTGCCGCCATTGGCATCCTGAACAATGCTCAAAGCCGCCATGCACGCGGACTGTTTCCACTCCTCGGGGTACTTCGCGATCCATGCATCGATATCCGCTCGAATCTCGGGGGTCAGGAGTTCATCCTTGTTCTCCGCCTTCTGTACCCGTTGCATGGGTTCAATACGCAGGCTCATGAATCAGACTCCGTGAATCGGTCCGTGTTACTCACCGGTCGATCTCTCCAAACACGATATCCATGGTGCCGATGATCGCCACCACGTCGGCCAGCATGTGGCCCTTGGCCATCTCGTTCATCGCGGAAATATGCGCGAAACCCGGTGCCCGGACCTTGAGCCGGTACGGCTTGTTGGCGCCATCCGACACGATGTAACAACCGAACTCCCCTTTCGGCGCCTCGACGGCCGCATAGACTTCGCCTTCGGGGGGGCAATACCCCTCGGTGAACAGCTTGAAGTGATGGATCAGGGCCTCCATGTCGTCCTTCATGTCGACACGCTTCGGCGGTGCGATCTTGTGATCGTCGATCATCACAGGCCCGGGATTTTCGCGCAGCCACCGCGCGCACTGGGCAATGATCCGGGTGGACTGGCGCAACTCCTCGACGCGCACCAGGTAGCGGTCGTAGCAGTCCCCGTTGGTCCCGATCGGGATATCGAAGTCCACTTCGCGATAGGCCGCATAAGGCTGTTTCTTGCGCAGATCCCAGGCGACACCCGAGCCACGCAGCATCGGACCACTGAAGCCGAGCTGGCGGGCGCGCTCCGGGGACACCACGCCGATTCCGACAGTGCGCTGTTTCCAGATGCGATTGTCGGTCAGCAGTGTTTCGTACTCGTCAACCAGTTTCGGGAAGCGCGCCACGAAATCTTCGATGAAGTCGAGTAGCGAGCCTTCACGCGCCCGGTTTCGCCGCTGCGCGTCCTTCTCGCTGCAGAAGCGCCCGGCCTCGAAGCGTGGCATCTGGTCGGGCAGGTCACGGTAAACCCCGCCGGGACGATAGTAGGTGGCATGCATGCGCGCACCGGACACCGCCTCGTAGCAGTCCATGAGGTCCTCACGCTCCCGGAAGCAGTACAGGAACATGGTCATGGCGCCGACATCGATCGCGTGGGTGCCCAGCCACATCAGGTGGTTGAGGATGCGGGTGATCTCGTCGAACATGGTGCGGATGTACTGCGCACGTTCCGGCGCCTGGATATCGAGCAATTTCTCGATCGCGCGCACGTACCCGTGCTCGTTGCACATCATGGACACATAATCGAGGCGGTCCATGTAACCGATAGACTGGTTGTAAGGCTTGCTCTCCGCCAGCTTCTCGGTACCGCGGTGCAGCAGTCCAACGTGCGGGTCGGCGCGCTCGATCACCTCTCCGTCCATCTCCAGGACCAGACGCAATACCCCGTGCGCCGCGGGATGCTGGGGCCCGAAATTGAGGGTGTAGTTGCGAATCTCGGACATGCTTCAGTCCACCTCTGTTTCAGGCTGCTCGGGTTTCCAGCCCGACTCGTAACGCATGTCGTCACGGATCACGCGCGGCACCAGGGTACGCGGCTCGATACTGACGGGCTCGTATACGACCCGACCCTGTTCCGGGTCGTAGCGCATCTCGACGTCCCCGATCAGCGGAAAATCCTTGCGGAAGGGATGGCCGATAAAGCCGTAGTCGGTGAGTAGCCGACGCAGGTCCGGATGTCCGGCAAACAGGATTCCATAGAGATCGAAGGCTTCGCGTTCGAACCAGTTCGCGGAGGACCAGATATCCACGACCGAGTCGACCACCGGGTTGTCCGCATCGAGAAAAGTCTTCACCCGCATGCGCACGTTGTGGGTGTGCGAGAGAAGGTGATAAACGACGCCGAATCGATTTTCCGGCGCCGCCTCCGGGCGCTCTCCGCGCTCCACGCCACGCTCGAAACCCGCATTGGCCGCGTCCCGGGTGACCCACTCGGACAGGCCGTAATCGGCATAGTCGACGCCGCAGACGTCGACACACTGCTCCATCGCGACCGGGGTACTGCTGCGCAACAACTGCATCACCGCAAGCAGGTTCTCGCGGGGAACAGTCAGTGTCAGCTCCCCCCGCGCGGTCTCGCGGGAGCACCCCTCGAAGTCCTCAAGCAGTTCCTCGAGGGCTTCGTCCAATTCTTCCAGTCGTTCTTCCGGAGTCATTAACCTGGGCGTCTCTTTTGTTTGCCACTCAACGAGCGATCGTGTTGGTGCGGCGAATCTTGTTCTGTAGCTGAATCACGCCGTACAGCAGGGCTTCCGCGGTCGGCGGACAGCCGGGGACATAGATATCGACCGGCACCACGCGGTCGCAACCGCGCACCACCGCGTAGGAATAGTGGTAGTAGCCGCCACCGTTGGCGCAGGAGCCCATGGAAATGACCCAGCGCGGCTCGGCCATCTGGTCGTAGACCTTCCGCAGAGCGGGCGCCATCTTGTTGACCAGCGTCCCGGCAACGATCATCACGTCGGATTGACGGGGGCTGGGTCTGAAGATGATGCCAAACCGGTCCATGTCGTAACGCGACGCGGCCGCATGCATCATTTCAACCGCGCAGCAGGCCAGGCCGAAGGTCATCGGCCACATCGACCCGGTTCGGGCCCAATTGATGAGTTTGTCCGCCGTGGTAGTGACAAACCCCTGTTGCAGAACGCCTTCTACTCCCATTCGAGCGCCCCCTTTTTCCATTCGTAGATGAAACCGACCACCAGCACCCCGAGGAACAACATCATTGCCCAGAAGCCCACCATGCCCACCTGATCGAGCACAACGGCCCAGGGAAAGAGGAAGGCGATCTCGAGGTCGAAAATGATGAACAGGATGGCCACGAGGTAGTAGCGCACGTCGAACTTCATGCGCGAATCCTCAAAGGCCTCGAAACCACACTCGTAAGGGGAGAGCTTTTCGCTGTCCGGCCGGTTCGGGGAGAGGACAAACCCGATTCCGATCGCCGCCACACCGACGAACAGGCCTACGGCGAGGAAGACGAGGACAGGGAAATAGTTTTCCAGCATGAGACCGAGCCCCCGAGGGTGCAAGCTAGCTTTTGTATATGCGATTCAGGCGCGCCAGAGGATAACCGTCGCCCCCGCCTGTGTCAAACAGGGCGAACAGCTTAACTTGTTGATTTAATAAGATTTTAGCAGACATAAAAAAACGGTATCACCGACTGGGGATGATACCGTTCGATATGGTGCCGAAGGCCGGACTCGAACCGGCACGGCTCTCGCCACTACCCCCTCAAGATAGCGTGTCTACCAATTCCACCACTTCGGCAAAAAAACTCATCTTCAGATCAATTGGACGGCAAGGATGGCACGTCGCTACCGCTCGGGCCACCCGCGTCACCGGGCAGGACCGGCACGTCGCTGTCGAGCGCATCCGCCGGCAGCCCCTGCTCCATTGGTATCGGGACATCCCCGCTTGGCGCCAACTCCTCACCCGACACAGCCGGTGCGACCTGCTCGGCCTGTATCAGGGACGCCTCACCCCCGGTGTTCATCGCGAAATAGGCCAGCGCCAGGCTCGTGACGAAAAACAAAGTCGCTATGACGGCGGTGGCACGGCTGAGGAAATTGCCCGCACCTGCCGAACCGAACACCGTGGCAGAGGCGCCGGAGCCAAAGGCCGCACCCATGTCCGCCCCCTTGCCGTGCTGAATCAGCACCAGCGCCACCAGGGCGATCGCAAGCAGCAGGTGTATGACGACGAGTGCGCTTTCCATTCAGATACCCCGGACCGGCCCTTTTCAGGCGTTCGCCGCCTTAGCTATGGTTAGAAAATCAGCGGCTTTCAGCGATGCACCGCCGATCAGGCCGCCATCGATGTCTGCCTGCGCGAGCAGCTCAGCGGCATTGCCCGCGTTCATGCTGCCGCCGTAGAGAATCTGCATGCCCTCTCCGACAGCGGAGTTGGCAGCGGCAATGCGGGCGCGGATAAAAGCGTGTACGTCCTGAGCCTGCTCGGGCGTCGCCGTCTTGCCGGTGCCGATGGCCCAAACGGGTTCGTAGGCAACCACACCCTCAGCCAGCGTATCGATCCCGCAGTGGGACACGACCGCGTCGAGTTGACGCCCGACCACCTCCTCGGTGATGCCGCCTTCACGCTCCTCCAGGGTCTCACCCACACAGAGGATCGGCACCAGCCCGGCCTTGCGCGCCGCAGCGAACTTCTCCGCGACCGTCTGGTCGTTCTCGCCATGGTAGCTGCGCCGCTCGGAGTGGCCGATGATCACGTACTTGCACCCGAACTCGGCGAGCATGCCACCGGCGGTCTCACCCGTGTAGGCCCCGGACTCGTGTACCGAGATATCCTGGCCGCCCCACGCGACAGCGGACCCCTGCAACTGCTGTTGTACGTCAGCCAGGAAGATGTGTGGGCAGCAGACCGCCACCTCGGCCGTGGTCACTTCCCCCATGCCACCCTTCACGCCATCCAACAGTTCCTGGATGCTGCTGCGGGTACCGTTCATTTTCCAATTGCCGGCGACCAATGGCTGACGCATAGTACTTCCTCTCGGGGTTGCGGGCGTATTAATTCAGGCGGCGTACTTTAACGGCAGTTGCAGCGCAAATCAATGCGCTTGCATCGCGTTCCGACGCAAACTGCCAGACGGGGTGAACCAACGCGCCTGTGCGCGAGTCATTGGCAGGCAGAGCGCACCACGTCCGCGATCTGTTGTGCCTTGGCCAGCACCAGATCGCCATCCCGCCCCTCGACCATGACCCGGATCAGGGGCTCGGTTCCCGATGGCCGCAGCAGCACCCGCCCCTCATCCCCCATCTCGTTCTCGACCCGCGCGACCTCCGCCTGAACTGGACTGGCTTGCATGATCTCGCTCGCCAGATTGTCCCCGAGCGCGACATTGATCAGTGTCTGCGGGAACTTGCTCACCCCGCGACACAGCTCCGACAGGCTCTTGCCGGTGGCATGCATCTCCGCGAGCACCTGGAGCGCGGACACGATGCCGTCGCCGGTGGTCGTTCGATCGTGGCAGATGATATGGCCGGAAGGCTCTCCACCAAGGAGCCATTTCCTGGCGCGGAGTTCCTCCAGGATGTAGCGATCGCCGACTTTGGCGCGGGTGAGACCAACGCCCTGTGCGCGCAGCGCCACCTCCAGCCCGAGATTGGACATCAGGGTTCCGACCAGGTCTCCCACCATCTCGCCGGTACGTATCCGGGAACTGGTCAGGACGTACAGGATATCGTCGCCGTCACGGATCTGACCTTCCGCGTCGACCAGTATCAGGCGGTCGCCATCACCATCCAGGGCCACCCCAAAGTCCGCGCCATGTTCCAGGACCGCCTGTTGCAGCGCCTCCGGCGCGGTGGCACCAACCCCGTCATTGATATTCAAGCCGTTCGGCTCTGTCCCGATCGTGAAAACCTCCGCCCCGATCTCCTCGAACACATTTGGCGCAATGTGATAAGCCGCGCCGTGGGCGCAATCCACCACCACTTTAACCCCCGAAAAATCCATGCGCGCCGGGATGGTGGACTTGCAAAACTCGATGTAGCGTCCGCGCGCATCGTCCAGACGCCGCACTTTCCCGAGACGCTCGGAGGTCACCGAGTCCATGGGCTGGTCGATCATCTTCTCGATGTCTGCCTCGATCTCATCCGGCAGCTTGTACCCATCCGAGGAAAAAAACTTGATCCCATTGTCCCTGTGCGGGTTGTGCGAAGCGCTGATGACGATGCCGGCATCGGCGTGCAGGGTACGGGTCAGATAGGCGATACCCGGCGTCGGCATCGGGCCGAGCATGCGGGTATCCACTCCCGCGGCACTCAGGCCCGCCTCGAGCGCCGATTCGAACATGTAGCCGGAGATACGCGTGTCTTTGCCGATCAGGACCTTGCCGCCCTGCCCCCCACCGATGACCTTGCCAGCCGCCCATCCCAGCTTGAGGACGAATTCCGGCGTGATCGGCCAGCGGCCCACGGTGCCCCGTATACCGTCTGTACCGAAGTATTTCCTTGTCATGCGTTCTGTTCTCCGCTAATTCGAGGTATCGATTGAATTCACCGCCTGCCACACTTTGACCACATCGACGGTCTCAGCCACGTCGTGGACCCGCAACACGGCCGTGCCGGCCTCCAGCGCGAGCAGCGCGGCCGCCAGGCTACCGGCGAGTCGCCCGTCGGTCTCACGACCGGTGATCCTGCCGATCATGGACTTGCGCGAAATACCCACGACCACCGGATAAGCTGTATCGACGAGTACATCGAGATGCTTTAGCAGCAAAAGATTGTGCGTCAGGGATTTGCCAAAGCCGAAGCCGGGATCGAGCAGGATGTTTTCCCGCTTGATACCCGCCGCGGCGCAGCACTCGGCGCGCTCGAGCAGGAAATCCCGCACCTCGGCCACGACATTCCCATAGCGCGGATCATGCTGCATGCTGCGTGGCAGACCCTGCATATGCATGAGACACACCCTCACATCGAGTCGTGCGGCTGTCTCGAGCGCCCCGGCGGCCCGCAGGGCGTTCACATCGTTGATCATACCGGCCCCGGCCGCAACGGCAGCGGCCATGACTGCGGGCTTACTGGTGTCGATGGACACCGGTGTATCGAAGCGCGAGCGGATCGCCTCGATCACCGGAACGGTGCGATCCAGCTCGACCGCCTCGCTGACCGGCTCAGCCCCCGGGCGGGTCGATTCGCCACCGACATCCAGGATATCGGCGCCCTCCCCGATCAGCTGCTCCGCCCGCCTGATCGCATCGTTCAGACGGTTGAAACGACCGCCATCGGAGAAAGAGTCCGGCGTGACATTGAGTATCCCCATGACCTGGGGACGCGTTGGATCATGCGACATATTCTGCACCACAAAAAAGCCGGGCCGGGAGAACCCGGCCCGGCCGCAGCCTTTGGCGGGAAACTGTCCGGATCAATGCTGCCCGGCGGGATCCCCGATCGGCTTTTCCTTGGAGTCATCCTTCCCGGCACTCGCCGGTGAGCCACCATCCGGCGACCCGGGTTCGCTGCCGCCCCACCCTGCCGGGGGACGCGGATCACGACCTTGCATGATGTCCTGGATCTGCTGACTGTCGATCGTCTCGTACTTGATCAGCGCCTCGGCCATTGCGTGCAGCTTGTCCATATGGCCAGTCAGGATCTCCTCTGCGCGCTCGTAATTGCGATCGATGAACGCACGCACTTCCTCGTCGATGGCATGCGCGGTGTCATCCGACAGCCCCTTGTGCTGGGTCACCGAGCGCCCGAGGAAGACTTCCTCTTCCTCCTCACCGTAGGCCAGAGGACCCAGCCGCTCGGACAGGCCCCACTTGGTCACCATGTTTCGCGCGATTTCGGTCGCCCGCATGATGTCGTTGGATGCACCGGTGGTGACGTGCTCACGGCCAAAGATGATCTCCTCCGCGATACGACCGCCGAACAGGCTGGAAATCTGGCTCTCCAGGTGTTCCTTGCTGTGGCTGTAGCGATCCTCTTCCGGCAGGAACATGGTCACGCCCAGAGCCCGCCCACGCGGGATGATGCTGACTTTGTATACCGGGTCGTGAGAAGGCACCTGCAGTCCAACGATGGCATGACCCGCCTCGTGATAGGCAGTCAGGCGCTTCTCTTCCTCTTTCATCACCAGGGACTTGCGTTCCGCGCCCATCATGATCTTGTCCTTGGCCTTCTCCATGTCCTCCATGTCGACCAGGCGCTTATTGGCCCGGGCAGCGAAAAGCGCCGCCTCGTTGACCAGATTGGCAAGATCGGCCCCCGAGAACCCGGGCGTGCCGCGCGCAATGATCTGCGGTTGCACGTCGTCGGACAGCGGAATCTTGCGCAGGTGCACCTTGAGTATCTGCTCTCGCCCGAGGATATCGGGCAGCCCCACCACGACCTGACGGTCGAACCGTCCCGGGCGAAGCAAGGCGGGATCGAGTACGTCCGGCCGGTTGGTGGCGGCGATAACGATCACCCCTTCGTTGCCCTCGAAGCCGTCCATCTCGACCAGCAACTGGTTGAGCGTCTGTTCACGCTCGTCGTGACCGCCTCCGAGGCCGGCGCCACGATGCCGACCCACAGCGTCGATCTCGTCGATGAAGATGATGCAGGGGGCATGCTTTTTTGCCTGCTCGAACATATCCCGGACACGCGAGGCGCCGACGCCGACGAACATCTCCACGAAGTCGGAACCGGAGATGGTGAAGAAAGGCACCTTGGCTTCGCCCGCGATGGCGCGCGCCAGAAGGGTCTTGCCGGTTCCGGGCGGACCGACCATCAGCACACCCTTCGGGATCTTGCCACCCAGCTTCTGGAACTTGGAGGGATCCCGGAGGAAATCGACCAGTTCCTTGACCTCCTCCTTGGCCTCTTCACAGCCAGCCACATCGCTGAAGTTCACCTTGACCTGGTCTTCGGTGAGCATGCGCGCCTTGCTCTTGCCAAACGACATGGCGCCGCGACCGCCACCACCGCCCTGCATCTGACGCATGAAGAAGATCCAAAGACCGATGAGGATGAACAGCGGGAACCAATTGATCAGTATCTGCCACAGAATCGATGGCTCTTCCGCTTCCTTCACCCGGAAATCGACCTGGTTGTCGAGCAGGTCGCTGACCAACCAGATGTCGTGCGGCGCGACCGTGCGGAATCGCGCGCCGGACTGGGTCTGCCCCGAGATCACGGTGGAGCGCCCACTCTCGGTAAGGGTCACGGAGGAGATGTTCTTACTCTTGACCTCTTCCACGAAGCGCGAGTAGGACAGGTCCGGCGTACTCGTTTTCGGGGCGTTGAAGCTGTTGAAGACGGTCATCAGCACGATGGCTATAACCACCCACAACACAATGTTCTTTGTCATGTCATTCACTATCCCGATCCTCTCACTGTTCCTGGAGGTGACTACGCCGGCACGGGAATCCCACCGCCCCAGCAGCATCCGACCCGACTCGGGCGGCTAACCCTTGGAAACGTACTACGAATGATAATTCCCTGCCACCAAATAAACCTCACGACTTTTAGGGCGGGAGGCCTTGGGCTTGCGCGTCACTACGCGGCCAAAGCTCGCTCTCGTCTCCTGGTAGAAGGCATCGAAACCCTCACCCTGGAATACCTTGGCGACGAAGCCCCCACCCTCGCGCAGGGATTCCCGGCAAAAATCGAGCGCCAGTTCGCACAGATACATGGCGCGCGGCTGATCCACTACCGAGATACCGCTGATATTGGGGGCCATATCGGAAAGCACAAGGTCAACGGGTCGCCCGTCCAGAACATCTTGCAGACGCTGCAGAACGTCGAGATCGTGAAAATCACCCTGGATGAACTGCACGCCCGGTATCGGATCCATGTCCAGCAGATCGAGCGCTATCACCATTCCCTGCGGGCCGACCAGACCGGCAGCGACCTGCGACCAGCCACCCGGCGCCGCCCCCAGGTCCACAACCACCTGGCCGGGCTTCAGGAAACGGTCCCGCTCCTGCAACTCCAACAGTTTGTAAGCGGCTCTCGAGCGATAGCCCTCTTTCTGGGAACGCTTGACGTACTCGTCGTTGACATGTCGCTGCATCCAGCGATGGCTACTCTTGGATTTACCCATGGATCCCACCGGAATTGTGGCCGCGGCCCAGGAGCAGCGGCACGGTCAGCGCACCGCGCCGTAAACAAGCTGCTATATTACCCGCCTTTTCCTGGAACACAGACCATGTCGCTCTCCGCCAAACAGATTCGCCACCTCAAGAGCCTGGCCCACCATCTCAAACCGGTAGTCTGGGTCGGTCAGCACGGGTTGCGCGATTCGGTTCTGGAGGAACTCTCCGGCGCACTCGACGCGCACGAGCTGATCAAGGTGAAAATTGCCACGGAAAAGGCTGATCGCATCGAGCTGATAGAGCGCATCACCGCCGCCACCGGAGCGGAACTCGTGCAACACATCGGCCAGATGGCCGTTTTGTTCAGGCGCAACGAGAAAAAGCCCAAAGTCGCGCTTCCCTCCACCTGAACCGCAAAGAACGCGAAGTACGCAAAGTCTTCGATCCAAGGGGCACGCTGCCTTCTCGCAGGTTTCGGCTTTCTGATCGGACTCAGTTTCATGCCAGGGAAATAAAGTTCCCTTGAGCAAGGCGACCCTTCGCGACCTTGGCGTCCTTTGCGGTTCCCTTCTTACTCGTAAGGTCGCGCCTCCCTCCACCTGAACCGCAAAGGACGCGAAGTACGCAAAGTCTTCGATCCAAGGGGCACGCTGCCTTCTCGCAGGTTTCGGCTTTCTGATCGGACTCAGTTTCATGCCAGGGAAATAAAGTTCCCTTGAGTAAGGCGACCCTTCGCGACCTTGGCGTCCTTTGCGGTTCCCTTCTTACTCGTAAGGTCGCGCTTCCCTCCACCTGAACCGCAAAGGACGCGAAGTACGCCAAGTCTTCGATCCGAGGGCACACTGCCTTCTCGCAGGTTTCGGCTTTCTGATCGGACTCAGTTTCATGCCAGGGAAATAAAGTTTCCTTGAGCAAGGCGACCCTTCGCGGCCTTGGCGTCCTTAGCGGTTCCCTTCTTACTCGTAGCGGACTTCGAGCACCTCGAATTCGTGCGTTCCCCCCGGGGCCTGCAGGGTGACCTCGTCGCCCTCCATTTTGCCAATCAGGCTGCGGGCAATCGGTGACGTCACCGAGATCTTGTTGTGCTTGAGATCCGCCTCGTCGATGCCGACGATCTGGTAGGTCTTTTCCTGGTCGGCATTCAGATCGAGCAGGACCACGGTGGACCCAAAGACCACCTTGCCACCGGCATCCAGCGATGAAACATCGATGATCTGCGCATGCGACAGCTTGGATTCGATGTCCTTGATGCGGCCCTCGATGAACCCCTGCTGCTCGCGCGCGGCGTGATATTCCGCATTCTCCTTGAGATCCCCGTGGGCTCTCGCCTCGGCAATCGCGGCCACCACCGCCGGTCGCTTGACCGTCTTCAGTTCGCTCAGCTCGGCGCGCAGTCGCTCCGCACCGTGCAATGTCATCGGATGCTTATCCATGTCTGCTTTCCTCGATACGGGTAGTCGTCAAACCTTGGCGTGCAGTTCCTGCAGGCTGCGCACCTCGAGATCATCCATCTGCCTCAGAGCCAACACGGTCGCCTCCGCACCGGCGATCGTGGTCGTGTAGCTGACCTTGTGTTGCAGGGCCGAGCTGCGGATGGATGCGGAATCGATGATGGCCTGCTTACCCTCCGTGGTGTTGATAATCAGGTTGAAATCGCCGTTCTTGATCATGTCCACGATGTGTGGCCGCCCTTCGGTGACCTTGTTCACCCGTTCACACGCGATACCGGAGGCCTTGACGGCGTCACAGGTTCCCCCGGTTGCATACAAGCCGAAGCCGAGTGCCGCCAGGTCGGCAGCCACTCGCACGACACGCCGCTTGTCCGCATCGCGCACCGACAGCAGCGCCTTGCCAGCGCGCGGCAGGGTCACCCCGCTGCCGGCCAACGCCTTGCCAAAGGCCTCGCCGAAGGTCTTGCCGACGCCCATCACCTCACCGGTGGATTTCATTTCGGGGCTCAGCAGGGTATCCACACCAGGGAACTTGATGAACGGGAAGATAGCTTCCTTGACGAAAAAGTTATGCGGAATCACCTCGCCGGTGACCCCGAGCTCGGCAAGTTTCGTCCCGGCCATGCAGCGCGCGGCAATCTTGGCCAGCGGCACGCCGGTGGCCTTGGATACGAAAGGCACAGTGCGCGACGCGCGCGGGTTGACCTCGAGGATGTAGATATCGTCATCCTTGATCGCGAACTGGGCATTCATCAGGCCGACCACTTTGAGCGCACGCGCCATGGCGCGCATCTGGTCGCGCATGCGATCCTGAACCTGTCGGCTGAGCGTATAGGGCGGCAGCGAGCAGGCCGAATCGCCGGAGTGCACGCCTGCCTGCTCGATGTGTTCCATGATCCCGCCGATCAGAACATCCTCACCATCGCTGATGGCATCCACGTCCACCTCGATCGCATCATCGAGGAACCGGTCGAGCAATACCGGTGAATCATTGGATACCGACACCGCCTCGCGCATGTAACGCCGCAGGTCTTCCTCGCTGTAAACGATCTCCATGGCCCGACCACCGAGCACGTAGGAGGGGCGTACCACCAGCGGGTAGCCAATTTCCTGCGCGAGCCTGACGGCCTGCTCGTCCTCGGTCGCGGTACGGTTTGGCGGCTGCAACAGGCCTTCCTGCACGATCAAATGCTGGAAGCGCTCGCGATCCTCGGCCGCATCGATGGAATCCGGCGAGGTGCCGATGATCGGGGCACCCGCGGCTTCAAGGTCCCGCGCCAGTTTGAGCGGTGTCTGTCCGCCATACTGCACGATGATGCCCTTGGGCTTTTCCCGGTGAATGACCTCGAGCACATCCTCGAGCGTGAGCGGCTCGAAATACAACCGGTCCGAGGTGTCATAGTCGGTGGATACCGTCTCGGGGTTACAGTTGACCATGATGGTCTCGTAACCGTCTTCGCGCATCGCGTAGGCCGCGTGACAGCAACAGTAATCGAACTCAATGCCCTGGCCGATGCGGTTCGGCCCGCCTCCGAGCACCATGATCTTGTCGTTGTCGGTCGGCTCGGCCTCGCACTCCTCCTCGTAGGTGGAGTACAGGTAAGCCGTGCTGGAAGCGAACTCCGCAGCGCAGGTATCGACGCGCTTGAACACCGGGCGGATGTTCAGTTCGTGCCGCCTGGCACGCACATCGGCCTCGTTCGCGCCGACGAGTTGCGCCAGGCGCATGTCGGAAAAGCCCTTGCGCTTGAGTGCCCACAGCCGTTCTGCATCCAGCGCTGAGAGCCCCTGCTCCGCCACCAGCGCCTCTTCACGTACCAGGTCCTCGATCTGGACCAGGAACCAGGGATCGATGCCGGTCGCGGTTTGCACCTCCTGCATGCTCATTCCCACACGGAAGGCATCCGCGAGGTACCAGAGACGCTCGGCGCGGGGGGTGTGTATCTCGCGCTGTACCGTCTCACGCGCGCCCTCCGCCTGCGGATCGACCATCGGATCGAGACCGCATTTGTCGGTTTCCAGGCCGCGCAGGGCCTTCTGCAGAGACTCCTGCTGGGTGCGGCCAATCGCCATGACCTCACCCACCGACTTCATCTGGGTGGTCAAGCGATCGTCCGCCTGGGGAAATTTCTCGAACGCGAAGCGCGGCACCTTGGTGACCACGTAGTCGATCGAAGGCTCGAACGAAGCCGGCGTGATGCCGCCGGTTATCTCGTTGCTCAACTCGTCCAGGGTATATCCGACCGCCAACTTGGCCGCCACCTTGGCGATGGGAAAGCCGGTGGCCTTGGACGCCAGCGCCGAGGAGCGCGATACGCGCGGATTCATCTCGATGATGATCATGCGCCCGCTCTCGGGGTTGATCGCGAACTGGACGTTCGAACCCCCGGTGTCCACCCCGATTTCGCGCAACACTGCCAGCGAGGCATCGCGCATGATCTGGTATTCCTTGTCGGTCAGGGTCTGCGCCGGCGCGACGGTGATCGAGTCGCCGGTGTGCACACCCATCGGGTCCAGGTTCTCGATCGAGCAGATGATGATGCAGTTGTCGGCGCGGTCGCGCACGACCTCCATCTCGTACTCTTTCCAGCCGACAATCGACTCTTCGATCAGCAGCTCGTTGGTTGGCGACAGATCGAGCCCACGCGCGCAGATCTCCTCGAACTCCTCCCGGTTGTAGGCAATCCCACCGCCGGAGCCGCCCATGGTGAAGGAAGGCCGGATGATGGATGGGAAGCCGATCGAGGCCTGCACCTGGTGCGCCTCCTCCATGGAGTGGGCGATCGCCGAGCGTGGCATGTCCAGGCCGATCTTGCGCATCGCCTGACGGAAGAGATCCCGATCCTCGGCCTTGTCGATCGCCTCCCTGGAGGCGCCGATCATCTCGACGCCGTACTTCTCCAAAACGCCCTCCCGCACCAGGTCGAGGGCGCAGTTCAACGCGGTCTGGCCACCCATGGTGGGCAGGAGCGCCTCCGGGCGCTCCTTCTCGATGATTTTCTCCACCGTCGACCAGTTGATCGGCTCGATGTAGATCGCATCAGCCATCTCGGGGTCGGTCATGATCGTGGCGGGGTTGGAGTTCACCAACACGACGCGGAAACCTTCCTCGCGCAGAGCCTTGCAAGCCTGCGCACCCGAATAATCGAACTCGCATGCCTGGCCGATCACGATCGGGCCGGCTCCGATCATCAGGATAGTCTGGATATCTGAACGTTTAGGCATTTTGAATCAACCGCGAGGTACGCAAAGAGCGCCAGGAGAAACGCAATGTGTTTGCGTACTTGGTGCCCTTTGCGGTCAATTGTTTTCCATTAACTCGATAAAGTGATCGAATACCGGCGCCACATCGTGCGGACCCGGGCTGGCCTCAGGGTGCCCCTGAAAGCCGAATGCCGGGCAATCGGAACGATGGATACCCTGCAAAGACCCGTCGAACAGGGACTTGTGCGTGGCTTCGAGATTGTCCGGCAGACTGTCCCCGTCCACAGCGAAGCCGTGGTTCTGGCTGGAGATCATCACCCGCCCGCTGGCAAGCTCCTGCACGGGGTGATTGGCACCGTGGTGGCCAAATTTCATCTTGACGGTGCGGGCCCCACTGGCCAAGCCGAGCAATTGGTGGCCGAGACAGATTCCAAAAGTCGGTATACCCGCCGCCAGGACCTCACGGATCGCCTCGATCGCGTAGTCGCAGGGCTCCGGATCGCCCGGGCCATTCGACAGGAACACGCCGTCCGGATTCATCGCGAGCACCTCTGGCGCCGGCGTTATCGCTGGCACCACGGTGACCCGACACCCCCGATCCACCAGCATGCGCAGAATGTTGCGCTTCACCCCGAAGTCGTACGCCACCACGTGCAAAGGCAGTTTCTCTTCAATGGGGTGCGGCGCATCGGGCAGCCCCCCCTGCAGCGTCCAGCTCCCCTGAGCCCACCCGTACTGGAAGCCGGTGGTGACCTCTTTCGCGAGATCCATGCCCTTGAGGCCGGGAAAGGCCTGGGCAGCGGCCAGGGCGGTGGCGTCCGAGAGCTTGTCTCCGGCCATGATGCAACCGTTCTGCGCCCCCTTGTCGCGCAGGATGCGGGTCAAACGGCGGGTGTCGATGCCCGCGATCGCCACGATCCCATGCTCCACCAGGTAGTCCTGGAGCGGCTTTTCAGCACGGAAATTACTCATCATCAAGGGCAGATCGCGAATCACCAGGCCGGCGGCATGCACATGGCCCGACTCCTCGTCCTCGGCGTTCACCCCGACATTCCCGATATGCGGATAAGTCAGCGTAACGATCTGCCGCGCATACGAGGGATCCGTCAGGATCTCCTGATAACCGGTCATGGCGGTATTGAATACCACCTCTCCCGTGGCCAAGCCATCACCGCCGATGGACTGGCCGCGAAAGATGCTGCCGTCTTCGAGAACAAGAATTGCCGATCTGGTCATTTCCACACGCGCACAAAAACCGGAGGAACCCGCGCAAGCTGCTCCTCGGAGGTCTGAATAACGGGATCTCTTGGCCCGGCCTGGTATGCCGGTCTTGGGTCAAAAATATTACGGGAAAACGCGGACGAACGCCATGCTTGCACCAAAAAAAACGGCCCTGCTCCGGAGAGAGGGCCGCCAGCCTGCTGAATCAGGGTATGTCCGGGTATGAAGCCGGCCTCACGCCTGGGCAAACGCTCCGACTTCCTCGAGACGGGGAATCATGGAGGTATCCTCCAGGTGGAGGCGCTCTTCCAGCATCTCGAGTATCTGCCGCGTTTCTTTGATGAACGCGGGAGTCACGTCGTAATTGCATTCCTTCAACCACTGCTTCTTGTATTTGCCGAAGCTGTCACGAAGCGGTTTGTCGTTGTTGATAAAGCCCCAGACCATGTTCTTGACCTTCTGATCACCTCGGCTCAGCAACGTCGGGAAGATACCCTGATGCTCCTCGGCCAGGTGAATCGTAACCTTGTCACAGAGATCGCATAAGAGCGTGTGGGTAATCTTGGCTATCGTGGCTACCGACTGCTGCTCGGGGGTCATGAGGTTCAGGACCGCCTTGCTGATCTCGCGGATTTCCCCCTGCTGAGCCTTGAGCTCTCGTAACGTCGTCATATCGCCTCCTTAAGGTGTGGATACTGTCAGGCGTGTTCATCACGCTCTATGAATTTCGCTGGTCCAGACCGGTAATTCCGATCAATCGGACACCTCGTCACTCGGAAGGTGCGCCGTTTTCAATTATAGGTCAAGACTTCCCGCCAGACAGCCCGAAAGGACCGCAGGCGTTGGCGCCACTGCCAGGCAGATCAGCTGCAGCCAGACCCGGTCCGCGCCAGGAACGCAGGCTCATGCGAGCGCCTGACGCGTCCAGTTGACGATACCGCCCGCGTCCATGGCCCCTGAGACCCGATTGACCTCCCTGCCGCCAGCAAAAAGTATCATCGTGGGAATGCCCCGGATCCCGAACTGACTCGCGGCCGCCTGTTCCTCCTCGGTATTGAGCTTCAACAGCCGCACCTGCGGCTCGAGCTGCTGGGCCGCCTGCTCGAAGGCCGGGGCCATCATGCGGCAGGGGCCGCACCAGGGCGCCCAGAAGTCCACCAGCAACGGGATATCGCTGCGCTGCAACTGCTGAGAAAAAGCCGCGCCCGAAACCGGTTGCGCGCTGCCCGCAAAAAGTGGTTCCTTGCACCGGCCACATTTGGGATTCTGCGACAGGCGGGTCGCCGGTACCCGGTTGACCCCGCCACAGGCAGGACAGACAACATGCAAAGCTTCTGACATGGCGGCAAACCCCCGATAAGGTGAAAATCCTCCCTCATCATGATGAGGGCACGCAGGGCATGTTCAAGCTTGAATTGCGCCCATCGGGCCACTATCTAAACAACTTTATGAAAACTGATCTGGCGGCAACATGAGCGATTCACCTCACATCTTCGACGTCAACGAGGGCAACTTCGAGCAGATCGTCATCCAGGGCTCCCAGCAGCGCCCGGTTCTGGTCGACTTTTGGGCGAGCTGGTGCCAACCCTGCCAAATGCTGATGCCGACGCTTGCAAAACTCGCACAGGAGTACGCGGGCCGCTTCGCGCTCGCCAAGTTGAACACCGAGGAGAACCAGTCGATCGCCACGCAGTTCGGGATCCGTTCGATCCCCAATTGCAAGCTGTTCCTGAACGGTCAGGAAGTGGATGAATTCTCCGGCGCTTTACCGGAGTCGGCTATCCGGGATTTCCTGGACAAGCACATGCCGCGCGAGTCGGACAGCCAGGTCGAAGCGGCCTTGCAGGCGTTCGCAGCGGGCGACAGTGCTTCGGCGCTTTCGCTCCTGGAACAGGCACGCCTCTCGGATCCCGGAAATGCCCGCATCACCCTGGCGATGGCGCAGATACACGCCGCCGGCGGTGGCCTCGAGGCGGCCGGCGCGATCCTGGATTCGCTGCCGGCTGAGGAACAGGAATCGCCGGAGGTGAACGCTCTGCGCAATCAACTGCTGTTCGCCAAAGACGCCCCGAAGGCCAGCGAATTGCAGGCACTGCAAGCGCGCATCGCAAACGATCCCAAAGATAGCGAGGCGCGATACAAGCTGGCGATGTTTCAGGTGCAGTCTGGCGACCACGCTTCCGCCGTGGAACTGCTGCTGGCGTTGATGGCCTCGGACCGGGACTATTCAGACGGGGCGGCACGCCAGGCCTTGTTGCGCCTGTTCGACATGCTGGGTGACGACCCCCTGGTAGCTCAGGCGCGACGCCGCCTGTTCAACCTGATGCATTGATGTGAGTGGAATGCGAGCGGTCGACTGCGCACCCCTGGTTTCAGGCAGATAAGGGCACGATCTCCACGACCTCCACTTGGCCTGAGCGGATACGCCATCGAACGTCTCTGCCCTGCAGCCGGGTGCCATAGACCCGGTCGTCGGCATCCCCCCGGTAGGCAGGCCGTGGATCGAGGCTCAAGGTCTGCACGATCAATTCACGTGCAGCGGCTGCCCCTTCCGGAAGGCTTTCCAGGGCGCGCTCCGCCTCGGGCGCGAACACCACTCGCAGGCGATTCTCGGGCGCGGATCCGGCAAATCCACCCAATGCATCAGGAATACAGTCGCTGTACGGGAGGTACGGTTTGATATCGAATATCGGCGAGCCGTCCACCAGGTCCAGGCCCGAAACAGCCAGCCTGACGCCGTCGCCGGACAGATCCAGCCCCTCGAATCGCAGCACCGACAGCCCCAGCTTGTTCGGCCTGAAGGGAGAGCGTGTCGCAAACACGCCCTGCTCGCGGTTACCCCCCAGGCGCGGCGGCCTTACCCTGAGACGGTGCTGCCCGGCGCAGAGATGAAAGCCGAAGATCACCCAGATATGACTGAAGCCCTGCAAACCATCGAACGCCTCCGGGCGCGCGAATTCCGGCATCATCTGCAGCCAGCCACGCGCACCCGGCACCAGTCCGGGTTGCCGCGGCACCCCGAATTTTTCCTGGTACGGCGAGATGACACGGGCGATGGCTTCCAATTGCAGCGATTCCGGGATCTCGGACATCAACCATCCATTACTCTGAACAGGACACTGCCGCGAGCTTAACCGCAATCCATTCTCTGCTCAGAAAAACAACGCGCGTGAAAGCAGCGCTTCAGCGTTGCTCAAGCGGGAGGGATTCCCGAAGATGGGTGGTGGGAGGCAGCCTGCCTCCCCGCGGAGGAGGCTGTCGGAGCCATTCAGGCGCTGGCGTATGAGTACGTTCTGGCTTTGGCTCTGGTTATAGGCGGCACGCAGCAGTGGCGCCCGCCGCTGGTCCTGTCAGCCGTTGTAGGCGGCCTGGAATTCAGACTCCAGCCAGACGCGGCGCATCTCGACCTGCTTTTCGAACTGGCGAATCATTGCGTTCTCATACGCGCAGTCGCCATCCGGACCGATCTCGGCGAGCCGGCTTTCGATGCAGGCGATCTCCTCGCGTACGCGCTTGGGATCTTTGAACGCTATGACCATCGGCTCCCTGCGTTTCCTCTTGTTCATTTTTCTATTCTCGTTTATCACGTGTATTCCGTATCTCGATGCGCCGCTTGATTTGCCTGCCGGGCGGTTCGGGCATCCTTGTCTTCAGGGTTGTGGTATCGGCCGCCCCGGCATTCTTTTGAGCATTTATTTCCGATTCCGCTTTGGCATCCCTGAACCAGGCGAAGTTCCCGGAGATTGCGGACGAGTCTAGTGCTGACAGATGTCGCTTGTATTACCAGGGACAGAAATCAGTCCTGGCGCAGTTGATCACTGACGGCAATCGGGGTTGGGAAGCGGCGCACCACGATATAGGAGGAGACCAGAAAGGTGATCAAGGTGGCGAGCTGGACCAGGTAGGAGGCGGCATCGCTGATGACCTGCCGCTCTATTGCCACCACGGCGAGCAACAGCGAGAACTCACTCATCTGGCCGAGGCGAAAACCGATTTCCCTGGAACGGTCGTCCGACTCCCCGGTGCGTTTCAACAACATCCGGAATACCACCGGCTTCAGCAACAGCAGCAGCGCGGCGATTGTGGCGGCCGGTAAAATCACCTCACCCACCATCCCGATGTCGAAGCCCGCCCCGAGGGAAAAGAAAAAAAGAATGAGGAAGAAATCCCGCAAGGGCTTGAGACTTTCCGAGATGAACAGCGACACGGGGCTTGAGGCGAGTGTGACGCCCGCGATGAAGGCCCCCGTCTCCGCGGACAGGCCGATGGATTGCGCCAGCTCGGCCATCCCCAGGCACCAGCCGATCGTCATCAGGAAGACATATTCCTGAATTCGATCGAATCGGCGGATCAGCGGGAGAAGCACGTACCGATTGAGAAACCAGGCGATGAATATCATCGAGGGCAGCCCAATCAGCGGCAGCAGCAGGTCGAAGGCGGGCGAATCGTTGACCAGGCTGGAGCCCTGAACCAACAGCAGAAGCAGGATCGCGAGCAGATCCTGCAAAAGCAGAATGCTGATAATGACCTCGCCTGTCCGCTGGTGATGGAGCACGGTCGTGGGCAACAGCTTGAGCCCGATGATGGTGCTGGAAAAGGTCGCTGCCCCGCCGATGAGCAGTGCTTCGATCCAACCGAAGCCGAAAGCGACCGCCACCGCAAAAGCGACCGTGGCAAAAAGCAGGGAGCTCGCCAGCGTTACCACGGTGGTCTTGCGCACCATGCGCAACAGATCCTGGGGCTGGAGATTCAGACCCAGGAGAAAGAGCAGAAAGACGATTCCGAATTCGGCAATGTCCCGTACCAGGTCGGGGTCGTCCACCAATCCGAGGCCCCAGGGACCCAGGAGCATGCCCAGCAGGATATAGGCTACCAGTAGCGACTGGCGTGCAAAAAGAGCGGCCGTGGCGAACAGCGCCGCCCCGGTGAATACCAGAAAAACCGTAAAACCGATCGAATGGGGTTCCATGGTGACGGCCCGGTTGGAAAACCGAACCATAGCAGCGGCCCGCACAGGCGTGTATGCGGGTAGTCCCTGTGTCGCAGAGCGACACAGGGACCAACAGGGCCGGGTGATCAGCCCTCGACGGTTTTTTCCTTCCCTTGCGGCAGGCCCGTCGTGGAGTGCGGTTTTTGCGGCTTCACGGGCGCATTCCGGCAATAGGCGCTGACCTCGCGACCATCCTTGCGCACATAGCCGCCGACCCAGGTGCAGGCGGATTCCGCCATGCACTCGGACTGGGCCATCTGCTTGCACTGGGTTTCCGCCGCCGACAGCGGCGCCATCGCCACCAATCCGGCCAACATCAAAGACAAACGGGTATTAATAAAGGCTGCTTGCATCTCGAGTTCCTCCTTGAACGCAATGCATGTTTTGAATTGTCCATCCAGGACAGTTCGATCCTAGCACAGCTGGATTTTTCCGGTGCGCTGCCGCCAATACTCAGGATATGGATTCACTTGGCAGCCTGCTCAATACCCCTGCCCTGCGACCGCAGCTGGACCGGCTCTCGAACGAGACCGGCGCGCTGCTGCGCCAACTCAAGCCCGCCCAGGTCCTGCAGGCGGTCGTTCTGAATCGCCTCTCGCCCGGCCGGGTGCAACTGCAGATCGGCAATCACCTGCTCAGCGCACTCGCCCCGCAATCCCTGCCGGAGGGACAGAAACTGTTGTTGCGCGTGGAAAAAGGCCTGCCGGACCCGGTGCTGCGCATTCTCCAGGACCCGGCGCGTCTGGATCCCATCCAGCAACTCAAGCACCAGGCGCTCCGGCGGCAACTGCCACCAGCCGACCTGGCGCAACAAATACAAGGCCTCAAACAACTGGTCCAGCAGCTGCCGGCAAGTGCGTTGGCCCGCCTGCCCACCGTCACCCAGGCTTTCCAGCTGCTCGCCCCACCGGCGACCGACCTTGCCCGGCTGACGCCGTCGGATCTGCGTCGCGCACTCGAGAATTCAGGCCTGTTCATGGAACCGCAGCTGGTCCGTGCGGGTGCAGTCAACAACGCTGACCGCAAGCTGCTGCTGTTGCGCCTGCTCAATCAGATGCAACCGGAGAGCCGTGTCAACAGCCTGGGCAAGGATGCGGCCGACAAGCCGGAAGGCAGGTTACCCTCGAACGCCGATCAACTGCTGAATCGTCTGATGCGCCTGGTGGAAGGCGCGATTACCCGCATCCAGGCGCACCAGACCCTGGCCCTGGGCAGCAATGAGCAGACGGGCCAGTCACTCTGGCAAATGGACCTGCCCCTGCTGGTCAACAACCGCCGCGAACATCTCGAGTTGAGAATACGCCGGGAGGCGGAAGACAATCCGGACTCCGCCTCCCCCCATGCGACCTGGAAAGTGGAGGTGGATTTCGATTTCGGTGAGCTCGGCAGGGTAATGAGCCGCATCGCGCTCTCGCACAAGCGCGTGCAGTGCGGCTTCTGGTCGGACAAGGCATCCACGGCTGCGCGTTTCGAACAGGCCCTTCCCCGCCTGGAAAAGATGTTGAACGACGCCGGCCTGGAAGTGTCGGCGGTCAGCGCATTGCAGGGCCAGGCCCCCGGGACGGAACGCCCCTCCAGGCAGTTGCTGGACGAACGGGCATGAAGCGCCCGTCGCCTCCCGAGTCATCCAAAGGCGTGGTTTCAGGCCACCGCGATATCGCGGTGGCACTGCACTACGATGGCGACAATGCGCCGCGTGTCACCGCAAAAGCCAATGACCAGGGCGCGCGTGAGATCCTGCGCCTGGCGGAAGCTCACGACATACCGCTGTACCCTAACGCCGGCCTGGCCACGGCGCTAGTCCAGATCCCTCTCGGCGAAGAGGTTCCGGAGGAACTGTATCGCGCCGTCGCGGAGGTGATCGCCTTTGCCTACGTGGTCGCCGGACGCACGCCAGACGGCTTCAACCCGCCAAGCGAAAGCGACAACCCCGGACCATTGCCTGCAATTTCAGGAAATGACCGGAGCGAGTATTGACCCGGCCACCACCGGAGATCACATCGCGAGCTTGACCACGACCTCGTTCTTCGCATGTTCGGCCGCATCGGTGAAGTCGGGCATCTTGTCGAATTCCAGATAGCGATAGATCTCGGGCGCCATGCTGTCGATCTTTGACGCAAACTTCAGGTACTCGTCGGCCGAGGGCAACTTACCCAGCACCGCGGCGATTGCCGCTAACTCGGCCGAAGCCAGATATACGTTGGCCCCCTGTCCGAGGCGGTTGGGGAAGTTGCGGGTCGAGGTGGAAACCACGGTCGAGTTGGACGCGACCCGTGCCTGGTTGCCCATGCACAGCGAGCAGCCCGGCATCTCGGTGCGCGCACCCGAAGTGGCGAAGATGTTGTAGTAACCCTCCTCCATCAGCTGGTGCTCGTCCATCTTGGTTGGCGGCGCGATCCACAGGCGGGTCGGGATCACCTCGCCGGCCGCCTGCAACAGCTTGCCTGCCGCCCGGAAGTGACCGATGTTGGTCATGCACGAGCCGATGAAGACCTCGTCGATACGCTCGCCAGCGACCTCGGACAGCGATTTGACGTCGTCCGGATCATTGGGGCAGGCGAGCAATGGTTCGGTGATCTCGGACATGTTGATCTCGATGACCTCGGCGTATTCCGCGTCCGGGTCGGCGCGCATCAGGGACGGGTTCGCCAGCCATTCCTCCATGGCGCGCGCGCGCCGCTCCAGGGTGCGTGCGTCCTGGTAGCCGTTGTCGATCATCCAGCGCAGCATCACGATGTTCGAACGCAGGTAATCCGCGATCGACGCCTCCGAGAGCTCGATGGTGCAACCACCCGCTGAACGCTCGGCCGAGGCATCGGAGAGCTCGAAGGCCTGTTCCACGGTCAGCTCGGGCAGCCCCTGGATTTCCAGGATGCGGCCGTTGTAGACGTTCTTCTTGCCCTTCTTCTCGACCGTCAGCAGGCCGCGCTGGATGGCCGCGTAAGGGATGGCGTTGACCAGGTCGCGCAGGGTGATGCCGGGCTGCATCTCGCCGCTGAACTTCACCAGGACGGACTCGGGCATATCCAGCGGCATGACCCCGAGCGCGGCGGCGAAGGCGACCAAACCGGAACCCGCGGGGAAGGATATCCCGATCGGGAAGCGGGTATGCGAATCGCCCCCGGTGCCCACCTGGTCGGGGAGCAGCATGCGGTTCAGCCAGCTGTGGATGATGCCGTCGCCGGGACGCAGCGAAACCCCGCCACGGGTCTGCATGAAGTCGGGCAGCGTGTGCTGGGTATTGATATCGACCGGCTTGGGATAAGCCGCGGTGTGGCAGAAGCTCTGCATCACCAGGTCGGCCGAGAATCCCAGGCAGGCCAGTTCCTTGAGTTCGTCGCGGGTCATCGGACCGGTGGTGTCCTGGCTGCCGACCGTGCTCATGCGCGGCTCGCAGTACGTGCCTGGACGGATACCGGCCACGCCACAGGCCTTGCCGACCATCTTTTGCGCCAGGGTGAAACCCTTACCGCTGTCCTCGGGATCGACCGGTCGACGGAAGGCCTCGCTGTGGCCCAGCCCGAGCGATTCGCGCGCCTTCGCGGTCAGGCTGCGGCCGATGATCAGGGGGATGCGCCCACCGGCCTGCACCTCGTCGAGCAGCACCTGTGTCTTGAGTTCGAACTCGCTGATGACCGTGCCAGCGGCATCCTCGATCCTGCCCTGGTAGGGCTTGAGCACGATCTCGTCGCCGGTGTTCAGCGCGTCCACAGGACATTCGATCGGGAGCGCGCCCGAGTCTTCGACCGTGTTGAAGAAAATCGGCGCAATCTTGCCGCCCAGGACCACCCCGCCCTGACGCTTGTTGGGCACGAAAGGAATGTCGTTACCCATATGCCACAACACCGAGTTGGTAGCCGACTTTCGCGACGAGCCGGTGCCAACCACGTCACCGACATAGGCCAGTGGCAGGCCCTTTGCCTTGAGCGCCTCTATTTTTGAGATCGGGCCAACCTTGCCAGACTCGTCCGGTTGGATGCCTTCACGCTCGTTCTTCAGCATCGCCAGGGCATGCAGCGGAATGTCGGGACGTGACCAGGCATCCTGCGCCGGCGAGAGATCGTCCGTATTGGTCTCGCCAACCACCTTGAACACGGTCAGGCGGATCGTCTCCGGCACCTTCTCCTTGCGCGTGAACCATTCGGCGTCGGCCCAGGATTGCAGAACGGCCTGGGCATTGGGATTGCCTGCCCTGGCCTTCTCTTCCACATCGTGGAAGGCGTCGAACATCAGCAGGGTGTACTTCAACTGCTCGGCGGCCAACTCACCAAGCGCCGGATCGTCCATCAGTTCGATCAGGGGTTGGATGTTGTAACCGCCAAGCATGCTGCCGAGCAGCTCGATCGCGCGACCCTTGTCGATCAGCGGGGAAGCGGTCTCTCCCTTGGCCAGTGCTGCCAGAAAGCCCGCCTTCACGTACGCGGCCTCGTCGACACCCGGTGGAACCCGGTTGGTGATCAGGTCGACCAGGAAGTCCTCCTCGCCGGCCGGGGGGTTCTTGAGCAGTTCGACCAGTTGACCGACCTGCTCGGCGTTCAGCGGCAGCGGCGGGATCCCCTGCTCGGCGCGTTCTTCGACGTGGACTCGGTATTGTTCAAGCATGGCTCACCTCAGGCTCGACGGAATGTTCAGATTCAGGTCGAACTCTAGCCGTCCAGGAAACATTCGTAAAACAGATAGTTTTCATATTATTCATGCTAATTTTGCATGTATGGATCTCCAGCTGACCCGCTCCTTTGTCACCGTCGCCGAAACCGGCTCGATAACGCAGGCCGCCGCGCGCCTGGGCCTGACCCAATCGGCACTCTCCCGGCGGGTACAACAGCTGGAGGAACAACTCGGCGCGCGCCTGTTCACCCGCAGTCGGCAGGGCATCGAGCTGACCGAGGAAGGCCGCCTGGCCCTGCAGTCCGGGCAACGCCTGCTGACCAGCTGGAACAACCTGCGCGAGGAGATCCGCTTGCACCAGGGACTGGAACTCGGCCGGGTGCGTATCGGCGGCGGCGCGACCGCGGTCTCTTTCATCCTCCCGAGCGCGATTGCGCGCTTCCAGAGAAGCCACCCGCGCATCCTGTTCCAGATGAAGGAAGCCGGTAGCAGCGAGATCGCCGAGGACGTGCTCGAGGGTCGTCTCGAGCTTGGGATAGTGACCCTGCCGGTCCGCTCGGGCGAGTTGCTCAGCCGCGCCCTGATGGACGACGACATCGTGCTGGTGGCCGCCCGCGACCATCCACTCGCGCAACGCCAGGATCTCGAGGTGGCCGGGTTGGCCGACCAGGGCTTTGTCGGTTTCGAGGCCGGCACCGCGCTGCGCCAGCTGATCGATCAGGCGGTGCGCGAGGCCGGCCTGGAACCCCACGTGGTCATGGAGTTGCGCTCGATCCCCTCTATCCTGCGCATGGTCGCCAGCACCGGCCACCTCGCCTTTGTCAGTCGCCTGGCGCTGGGGCTGCAGCCGGATGTGGTCGAGTTGAAACTGCGAGGCCTGCGGATACGCCGTCGCCTGGCGGTTATTTCACGTCGGCAGGCCCGCCTGTCGGCGGCCTCCGAGGCCTTCGTCGAGCAACTACTCGCCGGGCCCTGATCGAGGCGCCTGCGCACTCCTTGATGCCCCGCTCTCGCCTCCGAGCCGGGACTCGATCAGCGAATCAGAGCGGCTGGCGCAAAAGTCGTTTCCTGGGACCGCGATCGTTGCGCGACGCCCCGATCGCCCCTCATCGTGCTGGTGGTCGCCTGAAAGCGACACACTCCGCCACCACATTGGTGGATTTCATCACGGTGACGCCATCCTGCGATGACGTTCCGAGGTAATTGAGCAGGATGAGGGTTTCCGCTTCGTTCAATGCGGCGCTCAGAACCCCTCCCCGCTGCAAAGTGCCGGAATAAAGACGACCCTCGGCGCTGCGCAGCAGGCTGAGATCGTCCCAAATCCAGGCGCCATTCTCCGGGTCCGGATGCGCGACCCTGGGCGCGTCGCCGGTCACGAACCAGAGCGGGTTGAACTCGCGGTATTTCTTCGACTGGGACAGGCGGTATTCCGAGCCGCGCCACTCCGCATCCTGGGTGCCGATGATGTTGCACACCAGCTCAGCGCCGAATACCGGCCCACCCAGGAGCGCCAGGACCAGCAACAGTTGAATGGAAACCCGCTTCAAGCGACTACTCTCATGCATGGCTGCAGCCCTCCAGTTCATCGCAGCTCAACCCCTCCGGTGTTGCCGGCACGCCGATTTCCCGGGCGCCGCTACCGGAGTCGCTTATCGACTCCGACACCTCTGTACCGCTCTCTTTTTCAAGACGCTGCCTTTTGCGCCACCAGGCTCGCGCTATCACGCGCCCCACGGGCTGGATCCCCGACGCGACCGTACTCGCGGTATTCGAGCACGCGCAGGTCCGAAAAAAGCTCGAGCAGCTCATTCGGCGCCAGCCGGTAGGCCGGATTGCCTGGTCCTTGTGTATTCACCGCTTCGCGCGCGAAGGTCTCGTAGAATATCAATCCACCCGGACGCAGCGCCGCGCTCAATGCCGGGGCCAGTTCACGCTGCAGAAAATAGCTCACGCAGATGACGTCGAAGCTCGCGGGCATCGGGGGCTGGGCCACGACATCACGCACTTCGGCGCGGATCGAAAGGCCCGCCCGGTCGGCCGCTTTGCCGAGCTCCGCAATCGCGGACGGGGCGTAATCCCAGGCGGTCACGTGCAAGCCCCGCTGTGCAAGAAAAAGGGCGTTCCCTCCCAGTCCGCAGGCGAGGTCCAGGGCATCGCCCTTGGGCGGCAGCAGGAAAGCAGCTCGCCGCAGAACGCTGGCGGGCCGGCGGGCGGGCGCAGGCGTCTGCGCATAGCGCGCCTCCCAGCGGAGGCGTCGCTCATCCAACGGCATCCAGGCCCCTGGCAATATCCCGCTGGATATCCTCGATCGCCTCGAGACCGACCGCGATTCGGATCAACCCCTGGGTGATGCCCGCATCGAGGCGCTGCTCCTCGCTCAGGCGACCGTGGGTGGTGCTGGCGGGATGGGTGATCGTGGTCTTGGTATCGCCGAGATTGGCCGTGATCGAGAGCATGCGCGTGCTGTCGATCACCTGCCAGGCCGCGGCCCTGCCCCCTTCAACTTCGAAGGCCACGATCCCGCCCGGCGCCTTCTGCTGGCGCATCGCCAGCGCGTGCTGTGGATGGCTGCTCAGGCCCGGGTAATAGACCCGCTCCACGCCCGGATGCCCCTCCAGCCAATCGGCCAGCTGCTGTGCGGCGGCGGAGTGGGCCCGCATGCGCAGTTCGAGCGTTTCCAGCCCCTTGAGAAAAACCCAGGCATTGAACGGACTCATGCTCGGTCCGGCAGTGCGCAGCACGCCGAAGATCTCTTCGCCGACACGCCTGGCATCGCCGACCACTGCGCCACCGAGCCCCCGGCCCTGGCCATCGATGTACTTGGTGGCCGAGTGCACCACGATATCCGCACCCAGTTCGAGCGGCCGCTGCAGCGCCGGGGTGCAGAAACAGTTGTCCACCACCAGATCGCAGGCATGGGCATGCGCCAGTTCGGCAAGCGCCCGGATATCGCACAGCGCGGTCAGCGGATTGGACGGGGTTTCCACGAACAGCATGCGCGTATTCTCGCGGATGGCCGACTGCCATGCCTGCATGTCATCCAGGTCGACATAGGTGGTTTGGATGCCAAAGCGGGACAGGTATTTGTCGAACAACACCACGGTACTGCCGAAGATGCTGCGTGAACTGACCAGGTGGTCGCCGTGCTGCAGCAGCCCCATGCAGGTCGCCAGGATGGCGGACATGCCGGACGCGGTGGCGACGCAGCTCTCGCCCCCTTCCATGGCCGCAAGGCGCTCCTCGAAGGCCCGCACCGTGGGATTGGTGAAGCGGGCATAGATGTTACCGGGTTGTTCCCCCGAGAAACGCGCGGCCGCCTCGGCGGCCGACTCGAACACAAAGCTCGAGGTCATGTAGATGGGTTCGGAATGCTCTCCTTCCTGACTGCGCTCGTGTCCTACGCGTATCGCGCGCGTCGCCAGTTCCCATTCCGGGTCGAAATCCGCCAACGCTTCTGCTCCGGCTCGTCAGACCTGATTGTGCAGGCCGAGAATGTTGATCTGTTTCCCTGCGCCCTGCTCGGACTTGGCGCCATCATTGCGGCGGCATTCGAGATCATCCAGATAGTCGGTGGTGACATCGCCGGTGACATACTCACCGTCGAACACCGAGGCGTCGAAACGATCCACGTGGGTCTTGCCTTTCTTGAGCACCGCCTCCTTGAGGTCCTCCAGATCCTGGTAGATCAGACCGTCCGCGCCAATCCAGGCACACACATCCTCCTCGGTGCGTCCGTGCGCCACCAGTTCGGAGGCGGAGGGCATATCGATCCCGTACACGTTCGGGTAGCGCACCGGCGGCGCGGCAGAGGCGAAATAGACCTTTTTCGCACCGGAATCCCGGGCCATCTGCACGATCTGCCGCGAGGTCGTGCCACGCACGATGGAATCATCCACCAAGAGGACGTTCTTGCCCCTGAATTCGACGTCGATCGGGTTGAGCTTCTGGCGCACGGATTTCTTGCGCGAGCTTTGTCCCGGCATGATGAAGGTGCGACCGATGTAGCGGTTCTTGATGAACCCCTCGGAAAAACGGATCCCGAGGTTGGCCGCAAGGCTCATGGCCGAGGTGCGGCTGGTATCCGGGATCGGGATCACCACGTCGATGTCGTCCTTGGACATGACGCGTTGGATCTTGCGCGCCAGTTTCTTGCCCATGCGCAGACGCGCCTTGTGCACGAAGATGTCGTCGATGATCGAGTCGGGACGGGCGAAATAGACGAATTCAAACAGGCAGGGTGAACGCTGGGTACGCTCGGCGCACTGTTGTGACAGCAGCCGCCCGTCGAGCATCAGGATGACCGCCTCTCCGGGCTCGATATCGCGAACCCGTTCGAAGCCCAGGGTATCCAAAGCGACGCTCTCGGAGGCGATCATCATCTCCGGCCCATCCTCGCTGTCCCGGAAACCGAAGACCGCCGGCCGGATGCCATTGGGATCGCGAAAGGCGATCACCCCAAAGTCCGGAATCAGGGCGACCGCCGCATAGCCACCGCGGCAGCGACGATGGACCCCTTCGACCGCCCTGAAGACCGCCTGCTCGTCGATCTCCAGCGAAGAGCTGTATTCCGCGAGTTCGTGCGCGAAGATATTGAGCAGGATCTCGGAATCGGAATCGGTGTTGATGTGGCGCCGGTCCTGGCGGAAGAGTTCCTCCTTGATCTGGACCGCATTGGTCAGATTGCCGTTATGCGCCAGGGCAATGCCATACGGCGAATTGACATAGAAAGGCTGCGCCTCGGCCGATGAGGAACAACCGGCAGTTGGGTAGCGCACGTGCCCAATTCCCATACTGCCGCGCAGCGAGATCATGTGTTCGTTGTCGAACACGTCCCTGGCGAGGCCGTTGTCCTTGCGCAAGTGCAGACGTCCGTCGTCACAGGTCATGATGCCAGCGGCGTCCTGGCCCCGGTGTTGCAGCACCAACAGGGCATCGTAGAGGGCCTGGTTGACCGCTGAGGTTCCCACAATGCCGACGATTCCACACATCTCAGATCAACCTCTCACTCACCTGTAACGGAAATGTTCCGCAAAATCGGGCGGCAGCAGGTCCCTCAACCAGAGGGCCAACTCCTGGAAATAAGGCATCAAACGCGATTCATGCCACCACTGCTCTTGTGGGAGCGTGGTAAGCCCCGACAATAGTACCAGTACAGCCACCACCAGTACGCCTCGTGAAGTACCGAAGATCATCCCCATGAAGCGGTCGGCGCCGGACATTCCGGTCCGCTCGATAAGCTCGATAATGAGGAAATTGAGCATCCCGCCAACCAGCAGGGACACCAGCATCAGCGCTCCAAAAGCCACCCCGAGGCGGACCGTTTGGGAACTGATCAGATCCTCGAGGTGCAGGGACAGGTCGCGAAAAAAACTCCAACTGATCCAGAACGCCAGAATCCAGATGGCCAGAGAGAAGGCCTCCCGGACGAATCCCCGGAACAGGCTGACCAGGGCCGAGACCGCGATGATGCCGATCAGCGCATAATCCAGCCAGGACATTCGGTCATCGGCTCCAACGCCACTAGTGAAACGCGAGTCTATCAGACCGCATCAGGGATAGCTTATGACCGAGCCCTTGGTCCCGGTCACCTTGTTGACCCTCGGCAGCAAGGCCAGGGCCCGGTCCTTTTCCAGGACAGGGCCGACCTGCACGCGATAGAGCGTCTTGCCGCGCAATTCGATCGTTTCCGGATCGCGCGCCTGAAAGCCCGCCTGGCGCAGTTTCTCTACCAGGCTGCGCGCGTTATCCAGATTGGAAAAACTGCCGACCTGGACGACCCAGGCATTCAGCCCGGTACGGAACGTGGGCTCGGTCGCCTGATCGCTTTGCGGGGAACTATCCGGCGCCGGCGGCGTGGTACGGCGCGTGGGCGGGAGGGCCGGTGGTGGACGCACCACTTCTTCGCGCAACAGGCTGGACTCGAAGGGCCTCGCCTCGGGCGCCTGCGGCATTCGCACCATCGCCGCCTTGTCGACCGGCTCTTCCACCAGCATCGGCACAAAGATCACCGCGAGCGACGCCAGTACCGCGGCGCCGATCAGTCGTTTCTTGAGGCCTTCTTCCAAGGTATCGTCCCAAACCGATCCAAATGAGCTGCAGGATTATATCGGCTCCGCCGGTTCCATCCACGCCATGACCGCAGCGACGGTAAGAAAAGACCCGAATACCACCACCTGGTCGTTCGGGCCGGCGCCATGATCCAGCTCGGAGAGACAGCGCTCGACAGAAGTGCATATCTCGGCCCGCTTGCCCGCGCGCACCGGCAGGGCGTCCAGAAGTTGCGCTGCACTCGCGCCTCTCGCCTGATCGGAGAGATCGAGCAGGTGCCATTGATCAATCAGTGGATCGATGCCCGCCAGGGCCTCGGCGAGCGCCTTGTCCCGCAACATGCCGACCACGGCGTGGCGGGTACCCGGCACCGGCATTTCGGCCAGCTGCCCGGCCAGCACCGCAACCGCTTCGGGGTTGTGCGCGACGTCCAGAATCCAGCGCGCCTTGCGCTGATGCACCTCGAAACGTCCACGTACGCGGGCCTCCAGCAGCCCCGCGCGGATCGCGCCCTGGTCGACCACGACACTGTCCAGCAGGTGCAGGGCCGCCAGCACCCCGGCCGCATTCTGCAACTGCACCGACCCGCGCATCGCCGGGACAGGGAGCGCGGCGCGCACGGTCTCGCCGAAACGCCATTGCCAGCCCTGCGCGAGGACGCGGTAGTCGAAGTCCCGCCCGAGGCGATACAGGGGCGCCCCGACCGCGGCGGCCACCCTCGCGATCGAGTCCGGCATTTCGGGCGCCGAGAACACCAGCGGCACCCCGGCGCGGGCGATACCGGCCTTTTCCGCACCGATCCGCTCGAGGTCGTTGCCCAACCAGTCGGTGTGATCGAGAGAAATCCCGGTGATCAGCCCGATATCCGGGTCGATGATGTTGACCGCATCCAGGCGTCCACCCAGCCCCACCTCGAGAATGGCCACATCCAGGCTGGCTTGCTGCATGCAGCAGAACGCTGCCAGGGTGCCGTACTCGAAATACGTCAGCGGCACATTCCTGCGCGCCCGCTCAACCCGTTCAAAGGCGGCACACAGCGCCTGGTCGTCGATCGATGTTCCCTCGATACGGATGCGCTCATTGTAGTGCAGCAGATGCGGCGAGGTGTAGCAGCCAACGCGATACCCGGCGGCGCGCAGTATGGCCTCGAGGAACGCGACGCTTGAGCCCTTGCCATTGGTCCCGGCTACCGTGACCAGCCGCGGCGCAGGCGCTGGCGCACCGAGTTGTTGCCATACCTCAGCGACCCGATCCAGCCCCAGCTCGATCGCTTTGGCGTGGAGGTGCGACTGGTAATCCAGCCACTCGGAAAGGGTACGCGACACCTCAGGCGGCGCTGTTGCGCGCCATCATCATGCCCAGCAGATTGGCAATACGATCGCGCAGCTCGCGCCGATCGATGATCAGGTCGATAGCGCCCTTGTCGAGCAGGAACTCCGCGCGCTGGAAGCCTTCGGGCAGCTTTTCGCGCACCGTCTGTTCGATCACGCGCGGCCCGGCAAACCCGATCAGGGCATTCGGCTCGGCGACGTTCACATCCCCGAGCATCGCGAGGCTGGCGGAGACCCCACCCATGGTCGGATCGGTCATCACCGAGATGAACGGCAGCCCACGCCGCGCCAGGCGATTCAGGGCCGCCGAGGTCTTGGCCATCTGCATCAGGGAAAACAGCGATTCCTGCATGCGCGCGCCGCCGCTCGCCGAGAAGCAAACCAGCGGGCAGTTGTTCTCAATGGCGGCATTGACCGCGCGTACGAAGCGCTCTCCGACAACCGACCCCATCGAGCCGCCCATGAAAGAGAACTCGAAGGCGCATGCAACGATGTCGGCCCCCTTCAGTTTGCCGCGCATCGCGACCAGGGCATCCTTCTCGCCGGTCGCCTTCTGCGCCGAGGAGATGCGGTCGCGGTACTTCTTGCTGTCCTTGAACTTGAGCGGGTCACTCGGTTCGAGCTCTGCAGCGATCTCCTCGCGCGGTTCGGGGTCGAGGAAGAGATCGAGACGCTTGCGCGCACCAATCCGATTGTGGTGGGAACACTTGGGACACACTTCGAGATTGCGTTCCACCTCGGCGCGGTAGAGCACCGCACCGCAACTCGGACACTTGTTCCACAACCCCTCGGGCACGGCCTTTTTGTTGCCACCCTCGGTACGGATGCGGCTGGGCATCAATTTTTCGAACCAGCTCATGGTATTTTCAACTCTCTGGATAATCGGTTCATTCTAGCCTGCCTGTCGCGGGCCGCCACATCGTCGGGTCCGGCAGGACCTCAGGGAGCGTCCAGCGCCTGTCGCATGGTCGACAGGAGCTCCCCCACGCTGGCGAGGATACGGGGAGTGTCGCCGGCATGTTCCTCGACCCGTGACACCAACGCGCTGCCGACGACGACAGCGTCCGCTACACGACCCATTGCACGGGCCGTGTCGGCATCCTTGATGCCGAAGCCAACCCCCACTGGCATGTCGGTGCTGGCACGGATCTCGGCGAGCTTGCGCGATACCGCTTCGACGTCCAGGTTGGATGCGCCGGTGACGCCCTTGAGCGAGACGTAGTACACGAATCCACTCGCGGAGGCGGTAATCCGGCGGATACGTTCCGCGGTACTGGTGGGCGCGAGCAGGTAAATCGGGTCAATCTCCTGCGCGCGCAACGCGGCCAGCATTTCGCTGCCTTCTTCCGGTGGGATGTCCACCGTGAGCACCCCGTCCACGCCGGCGTCGGCCGCTGCCTGGGCGAACTCGGCATAGCCCATGATCTCGATCGGATTGAGGTATCCCATCAGGACCACCGGCGTATGGCTGTTACTGCGGCGGAACTCACGCACCATGTCGAGCACATCGTGCAGCGAGGTATGGTTTACCAGGGCCCGCTCGCTGGCGCGTTGGATGACGGGACCGTCCGCCATCGGATCGGAGAAAGGCACCCCCAGCTCGATGATGTCGGCACCGTTCTCGACCAGGGTGTGCATCAAAGGCACGGTCACGTCCGGCTGTGGGTCACCGGCCGTGACAAAGGGTATCAGGGCCGTTTTGTCCTGCTCGCGCAGCTTGTCGAAAGTCGCTGTGATACGGCTCATAGCTTCAGCCCCTCCCGTGATGCCACGGTATGCATGTCCTTGTCGCCCCGGCCGGAGAGGTTGATCAGCAGGATCTGGTCACGGCGCATTTCCGGGGCCATCTTGATCGCCTGCGCGATCGCGTGGCTGGATTCGAGCGCCGGGATGATGCCTTCGATGCGCGTCAGGCGATGGAAGGCCTCGAGCGCCTGGTCGTCGGTCACCGCAACGTAGCGCGCCCGGCCGGTGTCTTTCAGCCACGCATGCTCCGGCCCCACACCGGGGTAGTCCAGACCAGCGGAGATCGAGTGCGTCTCCACGATCTGACCGTCACTGTCCTCCATCAGGTAAGTGCGATTGCCATGCAGCACGCCCGGCTTCCCAGCGCACAGCGGGGCGGCGTGATGGCCGGTCTCGAGGCCATCACCCGCGGCCTCCACGCCAATCATCGCGACCTGCTCGTCCTCCAGGAAGGGATGGAACAGGCCAATCGCATTCGATCCGCCACCGACACAGGCGATCAGGGCATCCGGCAGGCGGCCGGTCATCTGCTGGATCTGCGCGCGCGCCTCACGCCCGATAACGGCCTGGAAGTCGCGCACCATCGCCGGGTAGGGATGCGGTCCGGCCACCGTGCCGATGATGTAGAAGGTGTTGTCCACGTTCGCGACCCAGTCGCGCATCGCCTCATTGAGGGCGTCCTTGAGCGTTTTGGAACCTGAGGACACGGTTCGCACTTCGGCGCCGAGCAGGCGCATCCGGTAGACGTTCGCCTCCTGGCGAGCCGCGTCCACCTCGCCCATGTAGACCACGCATTCGAGGCCGAGGCGCGCCGCCACCGTGGCACTCGCCACCCCGTGCTGGCCGGCACCGGTCTCCGCGATGATCCGCGTCTTACCCATGCGTCGCGCCAGGAGCGCCTGACCGATCGTGTTGTTCACCTTGTGCGCGCCGGTATGGTTGAGGTCCTCGCGCTTGAGGTAGATCTGGGCGCCACCGAGTTCACGGCTGAGACGCTCGGCATGGTAAATCGGTGACGGCCGACCTACGTAGTGCTGCAGATCCGCATCCAGCTCGGCCAGGAAAGCGGGATCCTGGATGTACTTTTCATAGGCCCGGCGCAGCTCGTCGATCGGCTCCATGAGCGTCTCAGCCACGAACACGCCGCCATAGGGGCCAAAGTGGCCTGCCGCATCCGGCAATTCGGTCAATCTCACGCTATCTCTTCTCCTCGTCGCACCGCCTTCACGAAGGCGGCGATCAGATCTCTGCTTTTGAGTCCCGGGGCGGATTCCACGCCACCGCTCACGTCCACTGCCCAGGGCCGGACAGTCGAGACGGCGCGCGCCGCGTTGCCCGGATCCAGTCCGCCCGCCAGTATCACCTGCCGGCCGAGCCCACGGGGGATTCGCTCCCAATCGAAGGTCTCGCCGGTGCCCCCGGGCACCCCGGGCCGGTAGGCGTCCAATAACAGGCCGCGCGCGGACGAGAAACGTTCCGTCTCTTTGTTCAGGTCGATGTCATCCTTCATTCGCAGGGCACGTATCCAGGGCCTACCGTGCGCGCTGCAGTATTCCGGACACTCGTTGCCATGGAACTGGATCAGATCAATACCCACCCGCGCGACCACCTCGGCGATGGTTTCGGCATCTGCATTCACAAACAAGCCGACCGAGGTGACGAAAGGCGGCAGTTGCGCCGCAATCTCGGCCGCCTGTCCGATCTCCACATGACGAGGACTCGGCGGGTAGAACACCAGACCGATGGCGTCCGCGCCCTCCTCGGCCGCCGCCAGGGCATCCTCGGGACGGGTGATGCCGCAGATCTTAATCCGGGTTCGCATGGCGGCGTATTATGTCCGAAAACGGCCGCCCGATCTCGCTCAGACAGGGAATCCGCTAGCCGATGCCGGCGGGATCGCAAAGGTATCGGGATACTCTACCGTTTCGAAATACAAGCCTTGCGGCGGTGCGGTCACCCCACCGAGTGTGCGATCGCGCAGGGACAGCACCTCCGCTGCCCACTCGACCGGCCGCTCCCCCCTTCCGATCGCCATCAGAACCCCAGCGATATTGCGCACCATGTGATGCAGGAAGGCGTTCGCATGCAGCGACAACACCAGGAAATCACCGCGTCGCACCACCTCTATCGAATGCAGGGTCCGCACCGGGCTCTTGGCCTGGCAGCCCAGGGCTCGGTAGCTGGAGAAGTCGTGCTCCCCGACCAGGGCCTGCGCCGCGTGATGCATTTGTTCGGCATCCAGCGGTCGGTGAACCCATGTAACCCGGCCCGCAAGGACCGCGCTGCGCGGCGTCCGGTTGAGGATGAAATACCGGTAGCGTCGCGAGAGCGCCGAGAAACGGGCACTGAAGGCCGGATCGACCTCCCGTGTCCAGGTCACGCAGACATCATCCGGCAGGTTGACGTTGCTCCCCAGCAGCCAATTGCGCCCGGAGCGTCGTGCCTCGGTATCGAAGTGAGCGACCTGACCGAGCGCATGAACGCCGGTATCGGTCCGCCCGGCACAGACCACTCTTACGGGGTGATCCGCGACCCGGGAGAGCGCGCCTTCGAGCGCTTTCTGGACCGTGCGCACGCCCTCCTGCTGGACCTGCCAGCCATGGAAGGCGCTACCGTCGTATTCGATTCCCAGGGCGATTCGCATTCAAGCAAGCGGTAAGCAAAACGGGCGCACTCGGCGCCCGGTCTCGGTTCGTCAGGTCCCGGCCTCAAAAAGCGGCCACGTGGTCAGGTGCGCTCGTGCCGGAGAGCGATTCCGCGGCCGGTGGGCCGCGGGGATCAGGATTACAGTAGCGCGCTCAGGCGATATCCGCCATCAGCTTCTCTGCCTGCTCGCGCTGCTCGTGGGTACCTTCCTTGACCACCTCACCCAGGATTTCGCGCGCACCTTCTCCATCGCCCATCTCGACAAATGCGCGCGCCAGTTCCAGCTTGGTGCCGACCGCTTCCGCATCCTCAGCGTCCGCCTCGATACCCTCGATGTCGAGCACCTCGACGTCACTGTCGAGGTCTTTCCCGAAGGCGTCTTCCAGACTGATGGGCGCATCCAGACCTTCTTCGGCCACGCCAGCATCCGCCGCGCCGGCATTCTCGTCCGATTGGCGATCCAGGCTTTCGTCCTCCAGCGAGGACAGTCCGCTCAGGGCATCCAGTTCGAATCCCAGTGATTCCTTTTCGAGATCCGCCTGCTCGGTCAGCAGACCACCCTCGCCGTCCAGCTCGGGAAGTTCCAGTGACTGCAGCGAATCCTCGCTCAGGCCTGAGAGCTCAATACCGTCATCTTCGGACTTGCGACCGCTGGGGGGCGCTTCGGGACGTTCCGGGATATCGAGCTCCAGGGACTCGAGTTCATCCAGGGAGAGGGACTCGTCCCCGAGATCCTCGAGGTTATCGATTTCCTCCAGGTCATCGATATCCAGGAGCGGCTCGTCCACCGTGTCGGCCAGGAGTTTCTCCTCGGCCTCAATATCGTTCAGGGTGGAATCGACCAGATCCACTTCCTGATGCTCGGGAGGCGCGCTGTCACCCCCCTCGGCATCGACGTCGCTATCCAGCGACATCGGTGACGGCATTGGCGCCGCACCCCTGTACAAGGGATTCTGGCCATCCAGTTCGCGTCCCATGTCGCAGATGCGGCCCCATTCGCGAGGGTCCTCTTTGTCCTGGCCCGCCTGCGCCATCTCGCCGGCGATCAGGTTGAACTTGTCCTTGTTCGTGGTTGCATAATAAACCTCGAGCAGCTTGTTCTTGAGCGACAAACTCTCGGGTTCGCGGCTCATCGCCTCCTTGAGGAGATCCTCGGCCTGTTGATAGCGGCCGTACGCGATATACACATCCGCCTCGGCGACCGCATCCACATCCGCGTTGGATGCCTCCAGGCCATCGATCGGCGCGGCCGGGAATCGCGAGTCGGGGAGAAGGTCGTCGGTTTCACCGTCGACATCTGACGCCGCCGCAGCCGCCGCAGCCCCCGCCGCAACCGAAACGTCACGACCGACCGCCTTCTCCTCGGGTGCGAGGGGCACGGAGGGGACCGCATCGCGCCGACGCGATCTCATTCTCAGCAACAACGACAGCAGGAGCAGCAGCACGAGCACACCGCCGCCTACCAGCGCGTAAAGAACACCCTTGTCACGTAACAGCTCGCGTAGCTTATTGACCGGCAGACCGTACTCGGCAGCCAGCGCAGCGACGCCCTGCGTGGGGGTCTGTTGCAGGGGTTGCGGCGCCGCCTCGGGCGCGGCCGCCGGGGAGGTGTCAGTCTCGAGAGGCGAACCGCTCAATAGCGACTCGGATGGCTCGAAGATCTCTGCCTCGGACTCCGCCAATGTCTCGACAGGCGCCTGTTCACTGAGCTGCGGCAGCGACAATGCCATGTCCTGTGCCGCGGCATCAGTCGCGTCGGCGACGCTCTCTTCGACGACGGACTGTCCTACCGCGGTCTCCGGCTGGATGATCAGATCATCCGGGAGGGCGGTCTCATCCAAGTCATCGGCAATTGCCACCGTTTCCGGGGATGCCTCCTGCACGGCCTGCTCGAGATCCAGCCCGGTGTCGAGTTGCAACTCCTCGACCGGCTCGGCTCGCACCTCCAGCCCCGGGTCGACCACCGCCTGTAATTCGTCTGCAAGAGGCAAGGTCTCAGGCAGCGGCGCTTGCAGGTCTTCTGCCAGGGTGTCCGGCGTCTCGGCGACGCTCGACTCCGCTGCTGATGTTTCGGCCAAGGGCTCATCGGGCGGGGCCATCTCGTCGTCAAGCGCAGCTTCGGACAGGACTTCGGGCGCACCCACCGGCTCCTTGGGAAGCTTTTCCGCCCCCGTAGCCACGCCGGCCTGCAGCTGCGCGAGCTGGTTGTCCTTGAGGCTTAGCAGACGCTGCATGTCCGCCAGGCGCTTTTGCATATCCTCGATTTCAGTACGCAGCGTCTCCGATTCGAGGCGGGAGGTCTCCGCATTCTCCCTTGCCAGCAAAAGCTTGTCTTTGAGCTGGCCAACATTCTCGTCGCCACGATCCTCGCCAGCGCCGGCCTCACCTTCGCCCTCCGGACGGGCGGTGGCGATACGCAATTCCGCCTCGGTGTCGGGGGCTTCCGGCTGATCGCCTGACGGCGGGGTATCGACCGGGGCGGTATCGGCCCTGGTGTCCCGCAGACGATCGGATGCCCGTGCCAACCAGCGTTCCTGCGCCTCTGCATACGCCTGGCGTGCCTGTTCGCGGCTGATCGAAAGCACTTCGCTCGCGGAAGGCACCCGCAGGATGGCGCCCTTGCGCAGCCGGTTGATATCACCGTCGATGAAAGCCCTCGGGTTGCTTTCCAGCAGGGCAATCATCGTCTGGTGCATGCTGCCACCTTGCGGTCGCAGCTTTTTGGCGATACTCCAGAGGGTCTCGTTTTGCGCTACCGGCCCGTATTCACCGCCCGCGGCGGCAACCGCGGCCGTCGAAGACGTTGCCGGAGCCGGTGCGCGAACGGCCGTGCCCGCCGCGCTGATCGCCGGGGCGCGTCTTCGGGTCGTTACCGGTGGATCCAGCAGTACCGTGTACTCGCGGATCAGGCGCCCACGCGGCCAATTCACCTCCACGAGGAAATCCAGGAACGGTTCCCGAACGGGGAAATCCGAGGACACGCGGATCACCGTGCTGCCGTCTTCCAGGCGCGCGGGCAGGAACTTGAGCAGGGTCAGGAAGAAAGGCCGCTCGACGCCCGCCTTTTCGAACTCCTTCTGCTCCGCAAGGCTTACCCGAACGGCGTCGAGTTCCCCGGCGGCAACGGAAAGCAGATCGATGTCCGCATTAAATTCCTGATTGAGCGCAGACCGCGCCCTGATGTCACCGAGCCCGAGGGCATGGGCCGGAACCGTAACGGTTCCCAGGGCCAAGGCGACTGCAAACGTTAGACCACGTAGCATTGATTTTCCCACCTCGGGCTAAGCACCCGATTCCGTAGCAACCGCCCCTTCCCTGTCTGGCCGCGCGCGGGTCAATATGGGAAGTGACCTGACAATAAGGGGCTAAATATAGCCGAGCACAGGGTTTCCACCAACTATGGTCCTTGCCCGATCCTGTCGCGCGACTGTTTCCAGGCAACGACGCTTGCGTTGCATGTGACGCAGCTCACATTCCTCGCGCTCACAAGGCTCCGAGAACGATCCGAAGCATTCGACGCAGCGGCTCTGCAGCTCCCCAGAGGAGCTGATCCCCCACCGTGAACGCGTTCAGGTACTGCGCGCCGATATTCATCTTGCGCAAGCGCCCGACAGGCACATCCAGGGTGCCGGTCACTGCAGTCGGACTCAAATCCCGGACGGTCAACTCCCGTTCGTTGGGTATCACCCGAGACCACGCATTGGCATCCGCCAGCATGGACTCTACCTCATCTAGCGGCACATCCTTCTTCAACTTTACCGTGAGCGCCTGGCTATGACAGCGCATGGCGCCAATCCGGACGCAGGTGCCATCGATCGGGATCAATTCCTCGCCTCGCCCCAGTATCTTGTTGGTCTCCGCAACGGCCTTCCACTCTTCCTTGGATTGACCGTTCTCCAGCGCCACATCGATCCACGGAATCAGGCTGCCGGCCAATGGCACGCCGAAGTTGTCGTTCGGGCAGCTTTCGGAGCGCATCGCATCCGTGATCTTGCGATCGATATCCAGAATCGCGCTGGCAGGATCCGCCAACTCGGGTGCGACCGCGTCGCGCAAGTACCCCATCTGGAGCAGCAGTTCGCGCATGTTGCGCGCGCCGGCGCCGGATGCCGCCTGGTAGGTCATGGCGGTCATCCATTCCACCAGGTCGTTCTGGAAAAGGCCACCCAGGCCCATCAGCATCAGGCTGACCGTACAGTTGCCGCCGATGAAGTTCTTCTTTCCATCGCTCAGCGCCTGGTCGATGACATTGCGGTTGACCGGATCGAGCACGATCACCGCATCATCGGCCATGCGCAGCGCCGAGGCCGCGTCGATCCAGTAGCCGGTCCAGCCGGACTTGCGCAAATCGGCGAATACCTGCTTGGTGTAGTCGCCACCCTGACAGGTGACAATCGCGTCCATTTCAGCGAGCGCCGAGATATCGGTCGCGTCTTTCAGCGGCGGAATATCCTTGCCGATATCCGGCCCCGCCTGGCCAAGCTGCGAGGTGGTGAAGAACACCGGCTCGTCGATCAGATCGAAATCGTTTTCCGCGCGCATGCGATCCATCAGGACCGAACCCACCATGCCGCGCCAGCCTACAAAACCTACTCTTTTCATTACCGTTTCCGAAATCAAGAATTAACCGCAAAGGGCGCAAAGGACGCGAAGTCCATTGGTCTGGGATCGCGCAGCCCCAACACGGTCGCCACAGTAGCGGGAAGAAATACCAAACCGCTCTCCAGCAGGAATCCCTTGGCGTCCTTGGCGTCCTTTGCGGTTCAAAAACCTAAAGTGCCGCGACGACGGCGTCGCCCATGGCCTCGCAGTTCACCTCGGTCATGCCATCCGACATGATGTCCGGGGTGCGCAGGCCGTCGTCCAGGACCTTGTTCACTGCCCCCTCGATGCGGTCCGCCATGGCGGGCTGATCGAGGCTGTAACGCAGCATCATGGCCACCGAAAGGATGGTCGCCAGCGGGTTGGCAATGCCCTGGCCCGCGATGTCGGGCGCGGAACCGTGAATCGGCTCGTACATCCCCTGGCCCTTCTCATTGAGCGAGGCCGAACCGAGCATGCCGATGGAGCCAGTCAGCATGGCGGCGCAGTCGGAAAGGATGTCGCCGAACATGTTGGTCGTGACCATCACGTCGAACTGTTTGGGCCACTTGACCAGCTGCATGGCCGCGTTATCGACATACATGTGGCTGAGTTCGATCTCAGGATACTCCTGTTCGACCACCCGGGTAGCGACTTCGCGCCACAACTCGGTGCATTCCAGCACGTTCGCCTTGTCCACCGAACAGAGCTTCTTGCCGCGTTTCATGGCGATATCACAGGCAGAGCGCACGATGCGCTCGATTTCATGCTCTGCGTAAACCAGGGTGTTGAAACCCTGGCGCTCACCGTTCTCGAGGGTGCGGATACCGCGCGGCTGGCCAAAGTAGATCCCGCCGGTCAGTTCCCGCACGATCATGATGTCGAGCCCGGATACGATCTCCGGCTTGAGCGAAGAGGCATCGGCGAGTTGCGGCGCCAGCACCGCAGGACGGAGGTTGGAAAACAGGCCGAGTTCGGCGCGCAGACCGAGCAGGCCCTTCTCCGGACGCACCGCGATATCCAGGGACTCCCATTTATGGCCGCCTACCGCGCCGAGCAGGATGCCATCGGCCTCACGCGCCATGTCCAGGGTCGCCTCGGGCAGCGGCGTCCCCACTGCGTCGTAGGCCGCACCGCCAACCAGACCCTCGTCCATCTCGATGTCGAGGCCCTCGCCCGCCAGCTTGTCCAACACCTTGACCGCCTCGGCGACGATCTCCGGGCCGATGCCGTCACCCGGCAACACCAAAATTCTTTTCGTCATAGTTGATTCACCACGAAGGGCACAAAGAACACGAAGGGGAATGGTTTCAATAACCGTTCATCATTCGCTTTATGCCGTCTTTCATCCTTCTCACGTTAAAATTCAATAGAAATCCCAAGCGACAACCGCTCAGGCGCAGGTAGCTGAGCAGCTGCGCGTCGTGGATGGGTTGGAGGCTATCGATAGCTTTGAGTTCAACCACCACCTTGCCGCCCAGCACAAGGTCCAAACGGTACCCGGCTTCGACCTGAACACCCCGGTATAAAACGGGCAACCATACCTGCCTGGCCACCTCGATTCCACGTGACCTCAACTCATGCGCCAGACAAGCCTCATAGGCGCTTTCCAGCAGGCCAGGCCCCAACTCTCTGTGCACGCAAATTGCACTATCCACCAACTCTCTGCCCAAATCTTCCATAGAAATCACACTCCTTTGTGATCTTCGTGCCCTTTGTGGTTATGTCTTCAACCGAACAACCACGGAGCCTCGGATTTGCGCCGTTCTTCATAGGCGCGGATGTCATCCACATGCTGCAAGGTCAGGCCGATGTCATCCAGGCCTTCCAGCAGGCAATGCTTGCGGAAGGCATCGACCTCGAAACCGATTTGTTCGCCATCGCTCACCGTCAGGACCTGCGCTTGCAGATCCACCGCAATCTGCAAGGCCTCGGGCCCGCTCGCCTTCTCGAACAAGCCATCCACGACATCCGCCGGCAGTACGATCGGCAGGATTCCGTTCTTGAAGCTGTTGTTGAAGAAGATATCCGCGAAGCTCGGTGCGATGATCACCCGGAAGCCATAGTCCGCGAGCGCCCAGGGCGCGTGTTCCCGGGATGAACCACAACCGAAGTTCTCGCGTGCCAGCAGGATACGCGCGCCGGCATAGCGTGGGTCATTGAGCGCGAAATCCGGGTTCAACGGCCGTTGGCTGTTGTCCATGCCGGGCTCGCCGTGATCGAGGTAACGCCACTCGTCGAACAGATTTGGCCCAAAACCGGTGCGCTTGATCGACTTCAGGAACTGCTTCGGAATGATCGCGTCGGTATCGACATTGGAACGATCCAGCGGGCAGACCACCCCGGTGAATTTTTCAAACTTCTGCATACGAGACCCCCGAATAAACCGCAAAGGACGCCAAGGGCGCGAAGAAAAGACGAAAGACCCTATGAGCTTCGAATCTTTCGCGGCTCCCTGGGACAGTTAAACCTTTGCTCACTGAATAGGACTTGGAAGTTGCCCTTTGCTCAAAGCACACCGTCAAGGAGTCTTTGCGGTCTTTGCGTCCTTCGCGGTTCACTTCTGCAACCCCCGCACATCCACAAAATGACCCGCTACCGCGGCGGCGGCTGCCATCGCCGGGCTGACCAGGTGCGTGCGTCCACCCTTGCCCTGGCGACCCTCGAAGTTGCGGTTCGAGGTCGAGGCGCAGCGCTCGCCGGGCTCGAGCCGGTCGGCATTCATCGCCAGGCACATGGAGCAGCCCGGCTCGCGCCATTCGAAGCCGGCCTCGACGAAGATGCGGTCCAGGCCCTCTTCCTCTGCCTGCTTTTTGACCAGGCCGGAACCCGGGACCACCATCGCCAGCTTGATGTTGTCGGCGACCTTGCGACCCTCCGCCACTTCGGCGGCCGCACGCAGATCCTCGATGCGCGAGTTGGTACAGGAGCCGATGAAAACCTTGTCCACCCTGATCCCGGTGATCGGCGTATCCGCCTGCAGGCCCATGTAATCCAGGGCACGACGCATCCCGTCGGCCTTGACGCTGTCCGACTCATTCGCCGGGTTGGGCACCTTTGCATCCACCGGAACCACCATCTCCGGCGAGGTTCCCCAGGTCACCTGCGGCTGGATGCTCGCGCCCTCGATAACGACGGTTTTGTCGAACACCGCTCCCTCGTCCGAGTGCAGGTTCTGCCATGCGCTGACCGCCTTTTCCCAGTCTTCCCCTTTCGGCGCATAGGGTCGACCTTTGACGTAGTCGATGGTCTTCTGATCGACCGCAACGAAACCGGCGCGGGCGCCCGCCTCGATGGCCATATTGCACACCGTCATACGCCCCTCGATGGACAGGTCGGTAATCCCCTGGCCGGCAAACTCGATGGCGTATCCAGTACCGCCGGCTGTGCCGATCTCGCCGATAATCGCGAGCACGATGTCCTTGGCCGTGACACCGGCCCCGACCGGCCCATCGATCACGACCTGCATGGCCTTCGACTTCTTCTGAATCAAACACTGGGTGGCCAGCACATGCTCCACCTCGGAGGTGCCGATACCGTGCGCCAGCGCCCCGAAGGCACCATGGGTAGAGGTATGCGAATCGCCACACACCACGGTCATCCCGGGCAGCGTCGCGCCCTGTTCCGGCCCGACCACGTGCACGATGCCCTGGCGGACATCATCCATATGAAACTCGGTGATCCCGAACTCGGCACAATTGTGATCCAGGGTGTCGACCTGGATGCGTGAAATCGGATCGACGATCCCCTGCACGCCGCCGTGGCGCTCTGCGGCGGTGGTCGGCACGTTGTGGTCGGGCGTGGCCAGGTTGGCAGCGACGCGCCAGGGCTTGCGACCCGCCAGGCGCAGACCCTCGAAGGCCTGTGGCGAGGTCACCTCGTGCACCAGTTGGCGATCGATATACAGCAGGCAGGTGCCATCCTGTTCCTCGCGCACCACGTGCGAGTCCCACAACTTGTCGTACAGGGTCCGGGCGGACATGTGTTCACCTTTGCTGAGTTCTGACAGACACAAATTTAACGCCTAGAATCAATAACACAAATTTATATTTTTTATTTTTAGTATTCTTTTCAGGAATCATGGAAATCGCTTCCCTACGCGCCTTCCTCGCGGTCGCCGAGCAGCAGTCCTTCTCGCGGGCAGCAGAGCGCCTGTATCTTTCCCAGCCGGCAGTAAGCAAGCGCATCGCACTCCTGGAAGAGGAACTCAAGGTCGCCCTGTTCGATCGCATCGGGCGGCGCGTCTCGCTCACCCCAGCCGGTCAGACCCTGCTGCCGAGGGCCAGGCGCCTGCTCAACGATGCGCGCGAGATCGAGCGTGCGCTTTCCGACCTCTCGGGTGAGATTCGCGGGCGCCTGCTGATGGCCACCAGCCACCATATCGGCCTGCATCGACTGCCAGGCCCCCTCAAGGTATTCACCCGCGATCACCCGGGGGTGGAACTGGAGATCCGATTCATGGACTCGGAGGCGGCCTGCCACGCGGTCGAGATAGGCGACCTGGAGCTGGCCATCGTCACCCTCCCCCCGAAACCTCTGCCGCATCTGCAGACCGGCCTGATCTGGGACGATCCGCTGGTGGTGATGGTCGGGCGGGACCACCCGCTCAGCAAGCGCAAGCAGGTGACCCTCGAGACACTGCTCTCCTACCCGGCGGTCCTGCCGAGCAGCAACACCTACACCCGCGCCATTCTCGAACAGGCGGTGCAGAAAGCCGGCCTCAGCCTGCAGGTCAGCATGGAGACCAACTACCTCGAGACCCTGGGGATGCTGACCGAGATCGGATTGGGCTGGTCACTGCTGCCGGCCACCCAGCTGACCGGGCAGCTGGTGACGCTCCGCGTGCCGGGCCTTGCTCTGGCCCGCCAGCTCGGCTCGGTTACCCATCAGAAGCGCAGTCTGAGCAATGCCGCACGCGCGATGATCAGCAGTTGCCAACAGGCGACCGGACGCTGAGTTATCGGCGCCTTGCGCGCTCATCTCGCGAGACAAACCCGGCCATCGCAGCGTAGTACTCCTGCAATCCCGACAGACTGTTGTGCCCGGCTCCATCGATGGTCACGACCGTAAGCTGGGATGGCGGGAAGGCTTCGATCAGCCGCTGCGAGTACTTCGCGGAAATGATCTCATCGCCCTGCGCCAACACGACCAGGGTATCCGCCTCGATGGCAGCCACCCGAGCCATCGAGTCGAACGTATCCTTCAACAGCAATGAGACGGGATAAAACCAGTAATGGTCCTGGGCGATATGCAGAATGCTGTCGAACGGCGTTACCAGGATGAGCCGTTCAAGCGGCCGTTGGGAGGCCAGGTAGGTCGCCACAGCCGAACCGAGACTCCGGCCTGCCGCCGAGATGCCCCGGTGACGATCGCGGATCTGGTCGTAGATACTCAGCGCGTCCTGATACAGGGCCGGCTCGCTCGGGGTACCCGTACTCCCGGCATAGCCGCGGTAGTTCACCAGGTAGACGGTCTGATCCGGGAGACTGTGCAGGAAACCCGGCGCATTACCGGCTACCCATTCGGCGTTGCCACCGAAATACATCAGAGCCCGCTGTTTGCCCGGGTTGAGAACAAGCACCTCGATCGATTCGCCCGCGGAAGAAAACCGTTCCACCGGGTACGAGTGCGAACTGCCTTCCACGGGCAGATAGATGAGTTGTCGCTGAAAGACGTACAGCAGCAGGCCCCAGCCAAGATACAGCACCAGACCCAGTGCCAGCAAAGCGCGCAGATTCATTTCGCTCGCGCGGGTATCTGCCTACCGGGCTGTGGGGTTCTGAACCTTTCGATCAGCTGCTCCATCGCGGACAGCAGCGCCGGCACCAGGAACAACACCAGGAAGGTGGTCACCGCGAGGCCAAAGGAGATCGAGATTGCCATCGGGATCAGGAACTGGGCCTGCAGCGAGGTCTCGAAGAGCAACGGCAGCAGGCCGGCAATGGTGGTGAGCGAGGTCAGCAGGACCGCACGCAGGCGTTGGCAGGATGCCTCGATGACCGCCTCGCGCAGCGCCAGGCCCTTCGCCCGGAGCTGCTTGTAGAACACCACCAGGATGATGGAATCGTTGACCGCGATGCCCGAGAGGGCGAACAGGCCGAACATCGAGAGCAGCGTCGGGGTGACGTCCATCACCCAATGCCCCATCAGCGCCCCCACGATGCCGAAGGGGATGATCGCCATGACCACCAGCGGCCAGCCGTACGAGCCGAACACCCAGGCGAGCACGATATAGATCATCGCCAGCGCGAACAGCGCGCCGCGCCGCATGTCGGTCATGGTCTCTTTCTGATCCTCGGCACGACCGGTGAATTCCCAACGGATGTCGTGCCGCTCGACCAGGCCCGGCAGGACCGAATCGGCGAGTCGGGCGCGCACCGCATTGCTGGTGACCACCTTGCCATTGACGTCGGCGAACACGGTGACAGCGAGGCGCCCTTCGGCATGCCGCAGGGCCTTGAAACCACGCCGCTCCTCGAAACGCACCACCGAATCCAGGGGTACGCTGGCGCCACTGGGGAGAAACACCCGGAAGTCATCCAGCGCGGTCAGGCGGTAGCGCTCCTCGTCCGGCAGCATCACCCGCACCTCGACCTCTTCATCGCCCTCGTTGAATATCTGCGCCAGCTGCCCGTCAAAGGCCGCGCTCAACTGGCGGGCCACCTCGTTGAACGTGAGGCCCAGGGCCTCCCCCAGCGGGCGTAACTGGAAAACCAGCTGCTGCTGCCCGAAAGGCATGTCGTCCTCGATGCTGTCGGTCCCGGGTATCGCCCGGATCGCTTCCGCCAGCTCGAGAGCAGCCAGCTTGACCCGCTCGGGATCCGCACCACCGAGGCGAATCTCGAGGTCGCGGCCGGGATGACCGCCCTTGCGCACGGTCATGGTCAGGTATTCCAGTCCCGGCGGCTCGACCAGCTTGTTGCGCCAATGGCGAATGAACTGTTCGTTGTCGACCTCGCGGGCATCGGTCGGTAGCAGTTCCAACACCACCGAAGCGAACTGGTCGCCCGTCTGTGTCTGGCGCGCGTTGGAGAAGTAGCCCAACCCATACGAGACCTGGGCCACCCGGATGAGATCGCCGCCGAGTTCCTCGTTGGTCTGGTAGAGCGCCTCCTCCGCCTCGTCGATGAAGGCCCGCACGCGTTCCGGCGGCGTGCCGGAAACAAACGACCCGGTGGCCACGATGACACTACCCGGAACGCTGGGGAAGAACGCAAAGCCGAGCCGCCCCCCGGCCAGTAGACCGATCAGCAGAATGAGACCCGAAAACGCGATCGCCAGGGTGCCAAGGCGATGGTTTACCGCCCAGGTGACCGCGTTGCGGAAAGGCCCGTCGCGAAAGCGCGCGAAACCGGCGTCCCAGCGTTCGCGGAAGCGGCCTGACTGTGCATGGTGCATGCGTTGGAAACTGTGCCGCAGGTGGCCCGGCAGGACCAGGAAGCTCTCGACCAGCGAGGCGATGATCACGCACACGATCACGAACGGGATATCGCCGAGGAATTTGCCGATCATGCCACTGATCGCAAACAGCGGAATGAAGGCCGCGATGGTCGTGAGCGAAGAGGACAACACCGGGCTCAGCATGCGCCGCGCCCCGCCCTCGGCCGCCTCGAGCGAATTCTCGCCGGTCTGGTAATGCGACAGGGCGTCCTCGCCCACCACGATCGCATCGTCCACGATGATCCCGAGCGCCATGATCAGGGCGAACAGCGAGATCATGTTGATGCTGCCACCCGCGACGTAGATGATCGCCAGGGTCGCCAGGAACGATACCGGAATGCCAATCGTGACCCACAGGGCCACCCGACCGTTGAGAAAAAGAAACAGGATCCCGACCACCAGCAACAGGCCACCGGCACCGTTGCGCAGGAGCAGGTTGATGCGCTCCTTGATCAGCTGCCAGCTCTCGTCATACACCGTGATATCGATCCCCGGTGGCAGCAGCGGCCGGGTATCGGCGAGCCATTGCTGCAGGCTCTCCGCGGACTTGAGCGAATCCGCGGTCGCGGATCGCTGCAGCGACAATGCCACCGCGGGCTCGCCACGGTAGGACACCTCCACCTGGTTGGGACGCGCGCGACGCTCGACCTGCGCCACATCGCCCAACAGAACCAGTTCACCGTCCTGCGAGGCGACCAGCGGCAGCCGTTCGAAATCGGTTTCAGTGCGCCCCTGGTTGATGGTGCGCAGTTCCCGTCCGACGTCGTCGCGTCCGACCGTACCGGCGGGCGCATCCACCGACAGGCCCTTGACGCGCTCGGCGATACGGGCCAGCGAGAGCCCGAGCGTTTCCTGGGCTGCCTGCGGCACCTGAATGGCCATCTCCTCTTCCGGGAGACCCTGGATGTCGATCTTGGCGATGCCGCGATCGAGGAGCTCGCGCTCCACCCGGCGCACCAGGTGGCGCAATTCGGCGGCATCCGCGGGGCCGTGTATCAGCAGGCGCGCGATCGGTTCATAGCGCTGCACGTGGACCACCTCCGGGTCCTCGGCATCCGCCGGCAGGTTGCGCACCCCGTTGACCTCCTGCTCGACCCGGTTCGAGGCCGCCCCCATGTCGGTGCCCTCCGGGAATTCCAGGCTGACCAGGCTGACGCCCTGGCTGGAGGTCGAGGTCATCTTGTCCAGCCCGTCCACGTTGCGCAGCGCGTGTTCCATCGGCAGGGTCAGGGAACGCTCCACGTCTTCCGCATTGGCCCCGGTCCAGACCGTGCGGACGGTGACCACCTCGACCTCGAAATTCGGGAAAAACTGCACGTTCAGCCCGGCCAGCGCCCAGACCCCGGCCAGCAGCATGACCGCCATCAGCAGGTTGGCGGCAACCGGGTGTTGGGCGAAGATCCCGATGATATCGTTGCGGTGGCTGAACTTCACTCCGGCGCATCCCCCGAGACGCGCACCAGCAGACCCTCGACCGCATTCGGCAGCTGTGTGGCCACCACCTGCACGCCTGTCTGCAGGGCTTCCGAACGCACCAGCAACAGGGTGCCCCGCTGCTGGTCCCGGGTGGTGCCGATGCGTTCCACCTGTAGCGGCCGCATGCGCGAGGCCTCATCCACCAGATAGATCCGGTCGGCGCCGTACACGGCTTCGTGCGGCAAGGCGACGACACCCTGCTGTTCGGGCAGCTGCAGGTCCATCTCCAGAAAACGCCCCTGCTGCAACAGCTCGGGGTCCGCATCCACATCGAACAGGGCGGCAATACCGCCGCTGTCCGGCGCGACCTCACCCACCAGGCCACGCAACTCGCCTCGAACGGGCTGACCATCGATTTGACCGGAGATGGTCAGGGGCCAGTTCCTGCGGACCGAATCCCGCAAGGCAGGCAGATAACGCTCCGCTATGAGGGCACGCAATACCATCGCCCGGTCGTCGTACACGCTCACCAGGGGATCGCCGACTTTCACCCGTCGACCGGTGGCCACCGAACGGGTCGCCACCCGACCGGAGAAGGGGGCGCGCACCTCGCAACGACTGAGATCGAGCCGTGCCTGTTCGCGCTGGGCGTGCGCCCGCATGAGCGCCGCCTCGGCCTGGGCCATGCGCGGCGGGTGTTCGGCGATCGACTGTTCGCGCGTTGCCAGGGTAAGCGCCTGTCGTTCCATGGCCTGGCGGGCGCCGTCCAGCGAGGACTGTGATCCAAGCTTTTTCTTCAGCAGATCCTGCTGGCGTGCCACTTCATCCTGGGTCAGATTCAACAGGCGCCGCTCCCGGACGACGGTTTTCCTGTCGCTGTCGAAGCGGGTCTTTTCCGCCTCCACCCGGGCCTCGGCGTCGATCACATCCGCCTCGCGCTGCGACAGGTTGAAGCGCGCCTCGCTATCGTCCAGGCGCACCAGCAGGTCCCCTTGCCGCACCCGCTGGCCTTCATTGACTTCGACCGAGAGCACGTTGGCCGCAACCGCGGCGTTAAGCTCTGCCGTGGAGAGGGATTCGAGCCGGCCATACAGGGTCGCATGCGGTGACAGCGTGCGCGGCTCCACCATTACCGTGCCCACCAGCCAGGCCCGCTCCTGCACTTCCACCGGCGCCGGCCTGGGCTTGGTCATGATGAGAAAGGTCGCGACGAGTATCGCCGCGAGGAAAATCAGCGCCGGCATGCGCAGGCGAGGCAGCTTGTTTGCGAGCTTTGACATGAGCCTATTAGATGGACCCGAGTACCCTGAGTTCGATGAAATTTGTCAATGGTCGTGCGCCTTGTCGATATATAACCAGGAAATCACGGCCCCGATCAGCGCGATACCCGCCGCGAGCGTAAAACTGACCGTTGCCCCGACCGAATCCCAGGCGTAGCCGGCGCCCAGGCTACCCAGGGCGCCACCGGCGCCGAAGCTCACGCTGGCATACAAGGCCTGCCCCCGCCCCTGCAGTTTGCCGGGGAAATAGTGGTGTACCAGGTGGATCGCCGATGCATGGAAGGTCCCAAAGGTGGCGGCATGCAGCAGCTGCGCAAACAGCAGCATGGCAATCGAATCGGGATAGTAGCCGATTACCAGCCAGCGAAGTGCCGCCAGGAGAAGACTCACGACCAGGACCAGACGCGCCCCCCAGCGATGCAGCATGTGATGCATCACCACGAACAGGACGACCTCTGCCAGGACCCCCAAGGCCCAGAGCTCGCCGATCAGGGTCTTGCTGTAGCCCTGCTCCTCCATGTAGATGGAGTAGAAGGCGTAGTAGGGTCCGTGGCTCATCTGCATGAGGAAGACCGCTGCAAAAAAGGCGACTATCGCCGGCCGCCGCAGGACGCTCAGCAGGGACGGCTGGTCCGGGAGGTGCGGTTGGGGATTGGGGTCGCGCACCAGGAGCGATCCCAGCCAGATGCCGATGAAGATCACGGTCAGCGCCGGCAGCACGACCTCGGTGCCCTGGTGATCCACCAGGATGCCGAGCACGATCACGGTGACGATGAACCCGACCGAACCCCAAAGCCGTATGCGGGCATAGTGCGCCACCCGCCTGCCCAGGTAGTTGAATGTGACCACCTCGAACTGCGGTAGCGAGGCATTCCAGAAAAAGCTGTACAGGGTCATTACCAGGGCTATGGCCCAGAAACCCTCCGCAAAAAACATCCCCAGGAACACCAGGAGCGATACCAGCGAGGCGAAGCGCACGATTGCCATGCGATGCCCGAGATGGTCACCCAACCAGCCCCAGATGTTGGGCGCCACGATCTTGGTTGCCATCAGAATCGCCATCAGTTCCCCGATGGCAACCGCGTCGAATCCGCGGTTCTGCAGGAACAGTCCCCAGTAGGGAACCAGCGCTCCGAGTAAGGCGAAATAGAAAAAATAGAAGTTCGACAGGCGCCAGTACGGCATCTCCACCCCCCTGGGTACCGAGTCGGACTTGTACAGGCTGGCTAAGGCTTCAGCGACCCGCCGAGGGCGGAATCACCGGAGTCTCGGGATGCACGTCGGCGTTCTGCCCACGTTGGCGCAGGGCATGGTCGAGAAGCACGATCGCGAGCATGGCCTCTGCAATCGGGACCGCACGAATCCCCACGCAGGGGTCGTGGCGACCCTTGGTGATCACGTCGGTCGAATCGCCCTGCACATCCACCGTCTGCCCACCCAGACGGATGCTCGAGGTCGGCTTGAAAGCCACCCGCGCCACCACATCCTGGCCGCTGGAGATGCCGCCGAGCACGCCACCCGCATTGTTGGAGAGAAAGCCCTCCGGCGTCATCTGGTCACGATGCTCGGTGCCCTTCTGCGCCACCGATTCGAACCCGGCGCCGATCTCGACGCCCTTGGCCGCGTTGATGCTCATGAGCGCGTGGGCCACGTCCGCATCCAGGCGGTCGAAGATCGGCTCGCCCCAACCGGGCGACATCCCGCTCGCGACCACGCTGACCTCGGCGCCGATCGAATCGCCCTCCTTGCGCAACGCGTCCATATAGGCCTCGAGTTCCGGCACCTGGTCCGCATCCGGCCAGAAGAAGGGGTTCTCCTCGACGGGGTCCCAACTGAACCCCTGAGGCCGGATCGGGCCGAGCGCGGAAAGATAGCCGCGCACCTCCACGCCATAACGCTCGCGGAGGTACTTCTTGGCGATCGCGCCGGCCGCGACCCGCATCGCGGTCTCGCGCGCGGACGAGCGACCGCCACCGCGGTAATCCCGCAGGCCGTATTTCTGAATGTAGGTGTAGTCCGCGTGCCCGGGGCGAAACTTTTGCGCGATCTCGCCGTAATCCTTGGAACGCTGGTCCTGGTTGTGGATGATCAGGCCGATCGGGGTGCCGGTGGTTTTGCCCTCGAACACCCCCGAGAGGATCTGGACCTCATCCGGCTCGCGTCGCTGCGTGGTGTGCCGCGTCTTGCCGGGCCGGCGGCGCTCCAGGTCCGGCTGGATGTCGGCCTCCGAGAGCGACATCCCCGGCGGGCAGCCATCCACGATGCAACCGATGGCCAGCCCGTGGCTTTCGCCGAACGAGGTGACCGTGAACAGTTTTCCAATGGTATTTCCAGACATGTGCGGTATTGTACCTGCACCAACACGTCCACGCCCACGTGTTCAATGGCCCAGATAAAGGATTCCGACAAACTGCCCCCTGCCCTGCTGATCACCCGCAACCTGCCGCCACTGGTGGGCGGCATGGAGCGGCTGGTGTGGCATATCGCGGATGAATTGCGCGCCGCCTATTCGCTGCACGTGGTCGCCCCCGCCGGCAGTGAAGAGCAACTCCCCCCCGGGGTCACCGCCAGCGGCGTGGCGCTGCGACCGCTGTGGCGGTTCCTCCTGTCGAGCGCCTGGTCGTCCATACGCCAGGCACTGCGTCTGCGGCCCCGGCTGGTGTTTGCCGGCAGTGGCCTGACTGCGCCGATCGCCTGGTTGGCAGCCCGCCTCGCGGGTGGACGCTGCGTGGTCTACCTGCACGGCCTCGATATCGAGACCCGGCATCCCGCCTACCGCCTGCTATGGCACCCGTTCCTGCGTCGCTGCGACCGGGTCATCACCAACAGCCACTTCACGCATGAACTTGCCGCGAACATCGGCATTCCGCGCGAGCGGTTGTCCATTCTGCATCCCGGGGTTCACCTGCCGGAGGTCGCGTCCGCCGACCAGCAGCGCCAGGACTTCAGGGAGAAGCACCATCTCGGGGACGCGCCGCTGATGCTCTACGTCGGTCGCATCACCGAACGCAAGGGGCTGCTGCCCTTCGTGCGCGACATCCTGCCCAGGGTCATCGCCGCTGTTCCGGCAGCGCGATTGGTGGTGATCGGGGACGAACCCGCACAGGCGCTGCTGAGCAATGGGGGCCTGATGCAGCGCATTGAAACCCAGTTGCGTGAATCCGGGCTGGCGCAACACGTCCTTTTTCTCGGCGAACTGCCGGTCCACCACCCGGATATCGAAGCGGCCTACTTCGCTGCCGATGCATTGGTGTTTCCGGTCCAGGACCGTCCTGGCGACAACGAGGGTTTTGGCATGGTCGCGGTCGAGGCAGCGGCACACGGCCTGCCGACCGTGGCCTTTGCCGTGGGGGGGGTTACAGATGCGGTCGCGGAGGGGCGTTGCGGACACTTGGTGGAGGCCGGTAACGACGAGCGCTTTGCCGAGGCAACCATCGAGCTTCTCGAGGATCGTCCCAAGCAGCGGGACATAAAGGATTCCAGTGCTCGTGAATTTGCTTCAACGTTTGCCTGGCCCAGGTTTGGGCAGAGACTCGTTCAATTGTGCCAGCGGAATCCGCGTTCAGGTTCAGGGCACTGAGCGCCGATTTCCTGCCAGCGATTTCCGCCCAGCCTTCCTCTAATCTGGTCTAATGCTCAGAGAACAGGACTTGATGCAGTATCGAGCATCGGCCAAACACTCTGCCACCGCGACAAGCGCCTTGATAAGGATCCACTTCAGAGTACGAATCGACCGGTCCCAGGCCCCCGCAAGAGCTGGTGCATCCGCACTGCGCTGCGTTGCACCCTTTTCATCGCGGGGCCTCATGCGGACGGGTCTGGACCCGATCCAGCTCCAAACCGCGACAGCGTCGGACAGCGCCCAATTGATCGAAATGATCCCAGCAGAGTGCCTCCCGGGTCGCTTGCGGGTCGGATTCCACCGCCTTTCGGCGGATGATATCCACTCATTGCCACTCGGCAGCAATGGTCTCCGCCAAGTCGCGCGGGAGGTAGCGTGAACATCATCAGTCCCATGCCGACAGGCAACGGCGCCTATGTCGTCCACAAGCTGCTGGAAAAAGGCATCCACGGTTACCAAGTCGCCCCCTACGACCCCTGGCTGACGCTGTTCCCGCCATTGATCAAAGCCGTTGGAAACCGGCGGAAGGCCAGTCTGATCCATACCACGCCGGACTACGCAATATGGTCTCGGCGACAGGGCGTTCCCCTGGTGATCACCCTGCACAACTATGTCCTGGACCCCTTCATGTCCGATTACAGCAACACCCTCCAGCGCCTGCATTACCGAACCGATCTGAGATGGTTCACCCGTGGCGCCATGGCGCAGGCGACCCGGATAACCGCCGTGAGTCGCTTCACCGCCGACCTGGCCCTCAAGGACCTGGAAATGAGTCGGGACATTCAGGTCATTTACAACGGGGTGGACGAAAAATCCTTCACGCCTGCCACCACCGAGAGACCACCAAAAAAGATCAGCGTCCTGTTCTCGGGCAATCTCACGGAAAGAAAAGGCAAGCAGTGGATCATCCCGATCGCTGATCGCCTTAACAAGGGTATAGAAATCATCTACACCCAGGGTTTAAGGACAAAATCGCGCCTACCCGCGCATCCGCGTCTGCGCTGTGTTGGCAATATTCCGCACGAAAAGATGCCTGAGCTCTATCGCCAGGCCGACATGTTGTTACTCACCAGCGTGCGTGAGGGTTTGCCGATGGCCGTGCTCGAGGCAATGAGTTGTGGGATCCCGATTGTCGCCACGAACTGCTCTTCGCTCCCCGAGCTCGTGGAGCATGGACTCAACGGATTCCTTTGCAGTCTCGGCGATGTGGACGATTTCGCAAATCGGATCAACCTGCTGGCAGACTCTCCGGGCTTGCGGCTGAACGCGGGACAACTGAATCGATCCTGGATTGAAGAGCGTTTCACACTCGACTTGATGGTCTCCAACTACCGCAGGCTGTTTGAAACCATCCTGGATCGGTGACCGCTTCCCGTTGCGCCAGCCTCGCCATGCCTGATGGCTTTGCACGGATCCCCCCTGAACACAGGCTGTTCGGGAATACGACACAATTGCCGCCGGGTGTGACCTGGTCTGCGAGAAGAACGTACAGTGACCGGTTCGAAGGTGGCGAGGTCACTGTCAAGCGTCAACCCGGTAACAGCTACTGTCAGGTTGCAGCCTGGATCGAGGCATCCATTTTGACGTCATGCAACCCGGCCGATCGACGCAGGCTCCAAAAGTTGAATTCCCTGTTCTACCGCCCGGAAAAACGGGGTAAAAACCCCATTCTCCAAATAGATGCTCAAGAGCGTCCGGATGACCTTGACCGAAAAGTATCGCGTTGCCCACGACCACCCTCGAGAATCGGGACAATGAGCTCCACCCGGGATGTGGTCGGACTGATCCTCAACTATCGGGACGCCGAACGAACGCAACGTTGTGTCCTATCGATGCTGGACGAGGGCGCCAGACACGTGATCGTCTGGGATAACTCTGCGGATTCCGGGGCCTCGGCCAATGCTCTCAGCGACAGGCTGGGGGAAGATCCCCGGGTTAGCGTGAACATCAGCGAATCCAACCTCGGCTTTGCCGCGGGGGTCAATCGGGGTATCGAGCTCATCCGGGAACGATTCGGGCCTGCCTGGGTACTCATCCTCAACAACGATGCTTACCTGCTTCCCGGCGCGATCGACGCTTTGTCCAAAACGCTCGAACAGAATCCGGCGGGCATAGTGAGCCACCCGGTGATCGAGCAAAACGGACGTCACCAGGCAGCGCTCTGGTATCACCCCTGGCTTGCATTGGTCACCCAACGGCGGTTGCCCGGGAGTTTCAGTTACCCGAGCGGATGCGCACTGCTCTTCGCCGCGGACCGGTGGACGAAATCTCTGTTCGATGAGGAATTTTTCATGTACGGAGAGGATGTTTACCTGGGTTGGACACTCAGAGCCCCTGGTCGTGTCCTCCTGGAACCCAGCCTCTCGGTTATCCACGAAGGATCAGCGAGTAGCGGTATGGCATCACCTTTCTACGAGGGACGCATGGTCGCCAGCCACCTGCTGTTGGCACGCAAGCTCGCCCGCAACCCGGTCGACTACGCGTGGCTACTTCTGGGCAGAGCCCTTTCCTTACCTGCAAGAGCGCTTCTGCGAACCTGGAGATACCGCAGTCTGGAACCCCTGCGTGCCCTGCTCGGTGTCGGCGGCGGGAAGCCTTCCAAACATCATTCAACTGACCGGAGCAGAGACTGACCTTGATCCAAAGCGCTGGTCCCTGTGCCGCGCCGGGAACCTTCCTACGGAGTCTTATGCGAATAGGACAAGCTTCCGATCCGCCCTGAAAGTGCCTTCCTGACCGCTTCGGAATCGACGTCCACTTTGTGGCCGATATATTCGATTATCTTGAGTGCGGAGTAGGCATCATCCCAGGTGAAAACTTGCGGTTTGAAGGTCAACCCGAGGTAAGCCAACTCCCCCTCGTCGATGTACGCATCGTTTATTCCATCCGACGGCATGCCCGCAAACGCGAAGTCGATGACAAAAAGGTCCAAATCCTTGTGATCATCACCCAACCTGACCAGTAGATTGGTAGGCGTCAGGTCACGATGTATCATGCTGAGGTCGCCGAGCGTTTCAATTATGAGCCACAGCTTGCCGAACAAGACATCCCAATTGATCCTCTTCGTAACGTCTGAATCATCAAGCAGTTGCGCTAGAGTGACCCCTTCGATCATCTCGAAAGCAATCGTGTCGGAGCCGTCTGTCGATATATAACTCAAGGGCTTTGGACAGGATTGCGGCAATGCTGCATAAAAGATGCTCGTCATTCTGTACTCATTGCCCAGGGTATTTTGGATGCTGTCGGTTTTCAGAAATACCGCAGCCCCATCGCGCATCGAAGTACCCACGAAGCACTGTGCCCCATTGTGCCAATGCCACCACCTGTGGGGCCTGACCTTGCAAATAGAATGCAGGCTACACAAGTTACTTCTATAAGGGAAATAACTAAACAGCATCCACAGGATGTTGCCCGTTTGTATCTTGATCAATCTGCGAAGTTTAATCAAAAAACTCCGCATCCTCACACACCCAATCGAAACAGGTTCCTGAGAAAAATCTCTTTGACGCGCCGGTACAGCGACGTCAGAGTGAACGCGGATAAGGGCAATTGCCTCATATTGAACATGAAGAGCCTATAAATCCGGTACAACCTCATCAGCAAGCCACTTGACCTGGCGTAGTACACCGAGAGATCGAGTGGAGGGGTGTACACATAGCTATTGTCCTTCATATATTGAGTAAGCAGACCCTTCGCTTGAGCCGGAGGATCAAAAGAATCCTCTGTCAATTCCACCGAACGCATTCCTTGCGCCTGCGCCGCCAGCCTTTTCTTATAATCCTGGCTCACGTTCCTCTTATGCACCAAGGCGTGATAGAGCAAGCTGTAAAAATAATTCTCCGGGTCCGGCCTGTAAAAACCACCAACGCATAATTGCCTTTTAGTCAGTACGTCTTTCTGCCAGGCTTGATCGAAATAGTTGTCACCGAGGTACCTGAAGTCAAACAGGACCTCTTCATTCTGTATTTTTACCTTGTTTAATACCCGAGACCTCGACTTGAAGACTCTTCGGGCGTTTGTGATAAAGGAAACCGCCAAGTAGTCATCGACCAAAAGATCAATATCGCCATGATCTTGCATGGTGTAATGGTCGGGCAAACATTCGAAGTTCCTGAGAACGACGTAGTTTATCGTTTGATTCAACACATAAAAAAGCTCTCGGATGCTTTTCCATGCCCCCGCTCCAACCAGATCATTGAGCGTTCTGATCTCTAAATCACGCTCACCATCAAGTTCATGGTTCAGGTAGGGCTCTGCCTCCAATCCGAGCAACAGTGCCAGGTCATGCCTGGACTCCAGTGGATCGTTGCTTGCATGAATCCTGTGTCCCCCATTCGTCCAGGATCGGTACAGACTCTTTGCGTCGAACATATTGACGTTGACCAGGGCGGCGCCTTTCGAGGTCTCGCGGTAGCCGTATTCCGGTTTGTCGTCCCCGACAATGATGGCGAGGAACTCTCCCCGGCCGCAATGGCGCTCTTTGAAGGACTGGTCCGGTAGCTTCTCACCGTAGAAACGGGAAAGGTTCTCGGAGAAATACCGATCACTCCACGCACTTCTGTAGATACCCAGTACTGAGAATTTGCTTTTTATGTCACTCAGTATTCTGGACTCCTCCGACCGCGCCTTTTCCCAGATAAGAAACAGGTGAACCTCTTTGTTTTTCTTCTCCTTGTTCATGTGGGTAGCAATTTCACCCCGGGCAAGGTCCTGATCTTCAATCCGAGATTTACGTAACTGATGGCAACGATATTTTTCAGCGCCAATGACACCGCCGTTGCTATTGCTGCCCCCACCCCCCCGTAAGAAGGGATCAAAACCACATTCAGGATAATGTTCAATGCCGCGCTGGCGATAGTCGTGTACTGGTGGAACTTCTCATGCCCCGTCATCATGAGTAAAACTGCCACCGGACCGGTGGATAGAACGAAAAACTGACCGATTGCCAACACCAGCAGTATGCTGTCTGCGGCCAGAAAATCCCCACCAAACAGACCCAGTGCCAGGTCGTTGAAAAACACCAGTAAGGCCAGAAACAAGAACGCAATAGAAGCCAAAATAGCGGTCGTCCCCTGCGCCATCCTTGACAAGCCCTCCAAATCCCCTTTCTTGTGAAAAATGGCAAACTTGGAAGCCACGACGGTATTGGTGACAATCAGTATTATCGAACTGATTGATGCAATTCGAAGGGCCACCCCATACTGCCCTATGACCTCGCTTGTTTCCCAAAAGCCCAACATGATGGTATCGGTCACGGATATGATCAGGTTCGTGAGCGAAACGCCATACAATGGGAGGCTGCTGTGTACTAATTCTCTCTTGGAGATACATGGTTGCGACGCCCGATGAGAACCTGGAGACAACTTGTTCCAGTGCATTAAGGCGAGCAATAACACCATGAATGACGCAAAGACATAGAATTTGACGACCCCGATCAATGTCAAGCTGGCCGCATTCAGAAGTATCAGAAACAGGACGATGACCGGTATCCCCACATTTTCCAAAGACGTGGCGACCGCGGTTTTCTGCATGCCTTTGTACAGACTGACAAATACCGTGATTATATTTAGCGGCAGCATGGTCAGGCACCACCACTTCAGGAGTGTGCCAAGCTCTGGATTATTGAAAGCACCCTCAGCCAGCGCAGTTGAGAAAAAGAGTATCAATAGGGTGACAAAGCCCGTACTGAGGGCAACAACCCGGATCGCATTTTTCTTTAAACTTTGCAACTGCTCCCAATCTTCTTGAAAGTAACTGTGCGCAGACCGTTTGATTAGCGAGTTACCCAGTCCCAGCATGGCGATGACTATGGCAATGTTGACAATGGATTGAGCGAGGTAGAAATCACCAACACCTTTCGCCCCCAGAACCCTCGCCAGCACGATACTGATTGCAAACATCGAAAGCAGGCCGACGACCTTAAGCCCGAAGACCCACATGGACTCGACGAGCAGCGGTTTTCCCGCATTCCCCGTATGCATATTGTTGATTAGCGATCTGAAACTCATATCGATATACTAATTTAATTCCCCGCAATCGATTCAGTTGAACGATCCTTATTGGTACCTCTTAGTTCATGAACGGCTTTATCGAGTGAGAAAAATCGACCCTGTGGCACTGGCCGCACACCAGTCGCACCTGATCTCCCGCCAACAGCCAAACCTTCGAGGGCCGGCTGGAATCCAAGGCTTCGCTCTTCCGGGCACGTGTTCAGCCTGGGTTTCGTACCCGCCGGCTTGTCCCCTGCCAATTGAGAGAGGTCGTCCGACAAAGGAAATCGACGACAGATGCCTGTCCCGACTGGGTTATCGGTTGTCGGAAACGGAACCTGAGTCGCATCCGGGGCGCGAACCCCACATGACATGCAGCTGTCGGGAAGTTTCTGAACGGAGAACCGCGACATTTTGCGCTCAAACGGTTGGCTCACACGCATCCGGAGGCTCCCCTGAAATGCCATTTTCCCTGAGCCACGGCTGCAGGACGCTCGCCTTGGGAGTGCGAACTGCGCTGCTGAGATCGATCTTTCGCCCATCCAATCCGGCCAACCGGAAGAACGCCACCTTCGAACCGAGACAGGATAACCGCTCGCAGGCTGATACACAGTGGGCGCGGCAAGTGACACTAAGGCGTCGACCACAATCGCTGTTAGGCTGTATTCTTGCAGGTTACTAACGCAACGGTAATTCCTCACTTGGCTCCTATCGAACCACAAAACCTCAGCATCGTGATTCCCGCCAGGAACGAGGCGGATTCGCTCGGCTCGCTGTTACCGCAACTTCGGCAGCAGTTTCCGGACACCGAAATCCTGGTCATCAATGACGGCTCGACCGACGCGACACATGCCGTCTGCGAGCGGCACGGGGTCAGTTGCATCGACCACCCGCATAACCTGGGTAACGGCGCCGCGATCAAGCATGGCGCGCGCCTCGCAAAAAGTGATGTGATCGTGTTCATGGATGCGGACGGCCAGCACCAGCCGGAGCACGTGCAGCAACTGCTGGAGCGCTTCAACCAGGGTGGTTATGAAATGGTGGTCGGCGCGCGCCCCTGGTCCTCGCAGGCGGGCATGCTGCGCGGCCTGGGCAACCGCATTTTCAACTGGATCGCCAGCTGGATGACGGGGCATCGCATCCCCGATCTGACCAGTGGCCTGCGCGTGGTCCGCGCGCGCCGCTTCCGCGAGTTTCTGCATCTGCTGCCGAACGGTTTTTCCTACCCGACCACCTCGACCATGGCCTTTTTCCGCTCCGGCTACCCGGTCGGTTACGAGACGGTCGATGTGCGCCCGCGCATCGGCACCAGCCACCTCAACATCTGGCGGGAGGGCGGCCGTTTTCTGCTGATCATCTTCCGTATCGGGGTCATGTACTCGCCGATGAAGTTCTTCGCCCCGGTCAGCCTGCTCCTGTTTGTGCTGGCCTCGCTGCTGTACGCCTATACCTTCGCAATCGAAGGGCGTTTCACCAACATGAGCGCCCTGCTCTACATGACATCCCTGCTGACTTTCCTGATCGGCCTGCTCTCGGAACAGATCAACAGCCTGATGTTCGCACGCCGCAACGAGGACAACCGGTAAAAAAATCCCGGCCAAGGCCGGGATTCCCTATTCCGATGGTCACCCTGGCATCTACTCCAGCCAGGCGTTCACCCGCGTGATGTCCTCGCCCGACAGGGTGCCGGCCGACTGCAGCAAGCGCAGGGTGTTGACCACGTAATCGTAGCGGGCCTGCGCAAAGTCGCGGCGCGCCAGGAAGAGCGCGCTCTGGCTGTTGAGCACATCCACCAGGGTACGAGTGCCGGCTTCGAAGCCCGCCTCGGTGGCCTCGAGTGCGCTCATGGCGGATCGGACCGTGGCATTCAAGGCCCCGACCCGGCTGATGCTGGTCTCGATGCCGCGATAGGCATCGCGCACCTGGCGGGCGACCGAGCGCCGGGCCTGGTCCAGCACCTCCTGGCTTGCCTCGAACTGGTAACGCGCCTGGCGCGTTGCAGAAACCACGCCGCCTCCACTGTACAGCGGCACCGCCAATTGCAGACCGATACTGCCGGTATCGGCGTCTGTGCCGAAATTCGCATGCGAGCGCGCCCGGGTCATCGAGCCCACCAGGTCGAGGCTGGGATAATGTCCGGAACGTTGCACCTCGATATTCTTGCGTGCGATCTCGGTGTCGAAGCGGGCCGAGGTGATCTGGGGATTGTTCTCCTGCGCCGTTTGCGCCCAGGTATCGATAGCGCGCGGCTCCGGGCCTGCCATGGGCAATTTTTCCTTCAGATCATCCAGCGCAGCCGGGGCGTCAGGGACGATCTCGCGCAGGACCTCGAGGGCATCGTCCACGTCGTTACGTGCGGATATGACATTCGCATTGGACTGGTCGTAGCGCGCCTGTGCCTCGTGCACATCGGTGATCGCCACCAGGCCGACCTCGAAACGCTCCTTGGCCTGGTCAAGTTGACGCTCAATCGCCTTCTTTTCAGCCTCCGTGAAGGTCAGGTTCTCTTCCGCCGACAGGACGTCGAAATAGGCCTGTGCCAGGCGAATCATCAGATCCTGCTCGGCAAACAGGTAGTTGGCATCCGCCTGCTTGACCTGCTCCCGCGCCTGCTCCAAGGCGATCAGCCGGTCCCGGCGAAACAGTGGCTGGGTGACATTCAGCGCCAGGCTGTTGCTGCCGAAGTCGTCCTGGTAGGTCCCCGAGACCGACTGTTTCACATCCTGATCGGTGTAGCTCAGGTTGCCGGCCGCAGACACCTCCGGAAGAAGCCTCGCCATCGCCTGCGGTTCCGCCTCTTTACCCGCATCGCGGTTGGCGCGCGCGGCGAGTATCTGCGGATCCTTCTCGGCCGCCCGCTCGTACAGCTCCAGCAGGTCGGCTCCGAAACCGTTGATAGAAAACGCCATGAGTCCGGCAGCAGTCAGCCTTTTGATCATCTTGATTATTCCGGTGGGTGGAAAACGTGCCAACTTTAACGCTTCGGGCCGGGTGGCGGCAATTTTTACCCGCCCACGCGTGCGCCCTGCTCGCTGCATCGGGCAGGCCAAACCCTTCTGGATCCCTGCGCGCGCGACCTGGCGGGCAGGACCCTGGCCGCCGGTCTCAGCGCATTACCACGACGCGGGCCGCGTCCAGGCGCACACGGGTGTCCTTCAGGTGCAGCTCGAGCAGTTCCTGACGCGCCTTGACCTGCTCGATCTCGTCCTCGCGCACGTTGGGATTGATCCGCGCCAGTGCCTCGAGTCTCACCCGCTCGTCGTCCAGGCTCTCGTGCATGCGCTGCAGTGCCTGGGTCACGACCGGACCACTGGCCGCCTCGGCCAGCTGCTCCCCGACCTGAAACAGCATTCTTATCTTGTCCGCCTGCGACTTGATGACAGTCTCCGCGAGCGGCTTGTTCTGCGCCAGGTCGATCCCCTGCAGGGATTCGTGCGCCAGCGCCTCGGATTGATCATTGCCCTTGGCATCCAGCAGCAGGCGGGTGCATGCCGGTGGCAGGTAGCGTTCCGCCTCGAGCACCGCCGGGGCAATACATTCGGTCACATACAGGAGTTCCAGGAACAGTGTCCCGGTGCGGTGATCGGGGTGGCTGCAGACCGTTATCGCCGCCGAGCCCAGGTCCGCGCTGGTCAAAATGTCCATCGCGCCGCGCACCATCGGGTGCTCCCAGGTCATGAATTCCCGGTCCTCGTGGACGAGCGCATCCTGGCGAGTCCAGGTGACCGTGGCGCCACCGCGGGAGAGACCCGGAACATGCTCATGCCGCATGTGCGCGCCCGGCCGAACCACATCGGACTCGCCCCGGCCGGAAGCATGACTCACGCCGAAGGCGTCCCAGAACCGCCGCATGTAGTCCTTCAGACCGGGCGCCCGGTCCTCCTGCTGGATGGCGTCGACCAGGCGCGACGACACCTCCGGCCGGTGCGAATGCAGTTCCAGCAGGCGATCCCTGCCCTGCTCCAGTTCCTGGTTTATCCGGACAGTCAGCTCGCGGGCTTGCGCAATGAGCTCAGCGGCGGCTTCGGAGTCGCCCAGCGATTGCAGCAGCCGCTCGCCCAGCTGGGCGTGGACCGCGCTCGCGGCCGGACAGGTCGCGGTGAAGGCATTCAGTCCGTCCTGGTACCAGTGGAACAGCGTCTCACCGGCCGTTTCCTGGATGTAGGGCACATGGATCTGGATCGTGTGCTTCTGTCCGATACGGTCGAGACGGCCGATCCGCTGTTCCAGCAGGTCCGGCACCAGCGGCAGGTCGAATAGCACCAAGTGATGAGAGAACTGGAAATTGCGTCCCTCCGAGCCGATCTCGGAACAGATCAGGGCCTGCGACCCCTCCTCAGTGTCAGCGAAATACACTGCGGCGCGGTCCCGTTCCACGATTTCCATGCCTTCGTGGAAAACCGGCATATGCATGCCTTCTTTCTCGAAAAGGTAGTCCTTCAACCCGACCACCGTCTTGGCGCGGGCGCAGATGACCAGGACCTTCTCCGGCGCGAGTTCGCGCAATTTGTCGACCAGCCATTGAACGCGAGGATCGACCCGGCTCCACTTGCGCGGGTAGTTGCTCTCCGGGGTGATGTCCGCGCGATGCTTGCGGTAGTCAGCCGGCAGGGGTAGCGGGTAACCCGCCACCTCACGCCCGGGGAAGCCCTTGATCGCGTGACGCGTGTTGCGGAAAAGCACCCGCCCGGTACCGTGCTGGTCGACCAGCCGATCGATCAGGTGCTTTGGCGCTTCAGAGTCTCCCTCGCCGAGCAATTGCCGGATCAATGGGCGGTCCTGCTCGTCGATGCGACCGCTCTCCAGCACGCGCGCCGCCAGCTCGGCCACCGGCTCGTAGCGGCGTTCCTCCTCGAGAAAGGCGTCGTAGTCATGAAAACGCTGCGGGTCCAGCAGGCGCAGGCGCGCGAAGTGCCCGGCGCGACCCAGTTGCTCCGGGGTGGCAGTCAGCAGCAGCACCCCCGGGACGGTCCCCGCGAGGGCCTCCACCAGCTCGTATTCGAGGCTCGCCCCCTCAGGCGACCACGAGAGGTGGTGGGCCTCGTCGATGACCAGCAGATCCCAATCGCCCTCCAGTGCGGCACGCGCCACCGTGGAGGCGCTCACCAGAAACTCGAGGCTACACAACACCCGCTGCTCCTCGAGGAAGGGATTCTCCACCCCGGCTTCCGCAAAGCGCTCGTCATCGAGAATGGAGAAGCGGAGATTGAAGCGGCGCAGCATCTCGACCAGCCATTGATAGAGCAGAACCTCCGGGACCACGATGAGAACCCGGCTGACCCGCTCCGACAACAGCAGCCGATGCATGATCAGACCGGCCTCGATGGTCTTGCCAAGTCCCACCTCGTCGGCCAGCAGCACCCGCGGGGACTGGCGTGAGGCAACCTCGTGAGCGATGTAAAGCTGGTGCGGAATGAGGTCGACGCGCGCGCCGATCAGGCCGAACACCGGAGAACGCCAGTTGTCCGCATTCTTCTGCCAGGTGCGATAGCGCAGGCTGAACCAGATGTCCGCATCGATAAGCCGTGCGAGCAGCTTGTCCTGGGGACGATTCAGGCGCATCCGATCGTTCAGCTGCTGCTCCGGCAGAGCCACTGGGGCACCCTCGATATCGCTGCAGTGATACAGGTACAACCCCTCGACTTCCTCGACAGACTCGACCTGCAGGCGCCGGCCGTCGCCATCCTCGACGCCATCCCCTTCCGAGAATGCAACCCGACTGAGGGGCGCACTCTGGCGGGCGTAGTTGCGCTCCACGCCGCCCGCCGGGAAGGACACCCGAACCGTACGTGCATCGGCTTCCGTGATGATCCCGAGCCCGATATCGGGCTCGGCCTCGCTCATCCAACGCTGTCCGGGTTTATACATCTCGCTGCAGGGGTCCTCGGGAAACAGCCGCGCATTGTAGCGGATTGCCACTACCGTGGCGTTTCCCCATAATCGCGTCCTTTTTCCGCCAGGGCTTTATCCATGTGGTTTCGTAATCTTCTGCTGTATCGACTCAACGAATCGTTCGAAGTCCCGCCGGAACAGTTTCAGCAGCAGCTGAGCGAGCACGCCTTCACCCCCTGCGGTGGACTGGATACACACCGCAGCGGCTGGGAAAGCCCGCTGGGAAGACATGGCCGGGAACTGAGCCATCAGACCGACGGGCGCCTGATGCTCTGCCTGCGCAGGGAAGACCGTCTCCTGCCTCCGGCGGTCATTCGCGAGGAACTCGAGCAGAAGGTCGTAGCGATCGAGGAAAGCGAGGCACGCCCGGTCGGGCGCAAAGAGAAATCCCGCATCCGGGACGAGATCGTGGTCGATCTGCTGCCACGTGCTTTCACACGCTCGCAGCGCACGTTCGCCTATATCGATCCGCGGGCGGACCTGATCGTGGTCGACAGCGCATCCAGCACGCGCGCCGAAGAGCTGCTCAACCTGTTGCGGGAATCCCTGGGTTCCCTGCGAGTGAGCCCGCTACGGGTCAGCCAGGCGCCGGCCCAGCTCATGACCCGCTGGCTGGAGAACCAACCGCCGGCCGGCTTCGTCAGCGGGGACGAATGTGAATTGAAGGAACCGGTGGACAACGGCGCGGTCATCCGGGTGCGCAAGATGGTTCTCGACGGGCCGGACCTTCGCCAGCACCTGGATGCGGGTATGCAGGCTACCCGCCTCGCCATCGAATGGCAGGAACGCCTGCAATGCGTGCTTGGAGATGATTTATGCATCCGCCGGCTGCGCTTTACCGACCTGGTCATGGAAGCCGCAGTCGATGTCGACGCGGACGATGCCGCCGCAAGGTTCGATGCGGACTTCGCGCTCATGGGAGCCGAGTTGGCGAACTTCATCCCGGCACTCATCGAGGCCTTCGGTGGCGAGGACCGCGCCTGAGCAGGCGCATGAACACGGGCCAACCGACAGATTGCGCCGCCGGCACACCTCTATAGCCGGTTTTACGCGGATTCCGCGAGCTTCCTGAGAACGTGCGCCGCCGCGGCCATGCCGAAGGCGGCTGTCACCGGCATGCAGGAACCGTAGCCGGCACAGTTGAGCGAGCCCTCCGTCTGCGCATCACAGGCGGCGGAGGTGCTTACCGGTTCATCCGACCATACCGCCGGCACACCGAAGGGACGCCTCGGATTGCTGCTGAACCCGTAAGCACGACGCAGCTCGCGGCGCGTGCGCGCAAGCAGCGCGTCCTGCTCGGTGCGACGCAGATCGGAGACACGGATGCGGGCCGGGTCGCGTTGCCCGCCGGCGGCGCCAGTGGTAATGACGGGTTGTTTGCTCCGTCGGCAGTGGGCGATCAGCGACGCCTTGACCCGCGCACTGTCGATACAGTCCAGCACCCAATCGGCCTCGGGAACCAGCGACGCGGGATTCTCGACGGTGACAAACGCCTCGACAGGATTCACGCTGCAGGCCGGATTGATGTCATGCACCCGCTCGCGCAGGACCTCGACCTTGGCGCGCCCCAGCGTGGACTCGAGGGCGGGCAGTTGACGGTTGATATTGGATTCGGCCACGTGGTCCAGATCGATCAGCGTGAGCCTGCCGATCGCACTGCGGGCCAGCGCCTCGACCGCCCAGGACCCAACGCCACCCACTCCGATGACCACGACATGCGCGGCGCGGATGCTCTCGTAGCCCCGCTCCCCGTAGAGACGCCCGATACCTGCGAAACGCCGCTCTGCCATCTCCCGCGGACCCGATTGCAAAAGAAGCCAATGATACACTTCGGGCCCATTGCGAGGACGCCTGGGACCCACATTATGTCGCGCTTGCCGATTGACCCCGAACTGCCGCAAACAGAAGACTTCGAGAGGATTTTCCTCGACGAGGTTCCGCTCATGGACGTGCGTGCGCCGGTGGAATTCGCCGATGGGGCCTTCCCGCTGGCCAGCAATATTCCGCTGATCGACGATCTCGAGCGCCACCACATCGGGACCACCTACAAGGACCGGGGCCAGGACGCAGCCATTGCGGAAGGCCTGCGGCGCGTCAGCGGCGAACTCAAGCAACGGCGGATCGCTGCATGGGAGGCTTTCGCCAGGAAGCACCCGCAAGGGATCCTGTACTGTTTTCGCGGCGGCATGCGCTCGCAGATCGCCCAGCAGTGGCTGCACGACGCCACCGGCATCACCTATCCGCGCATCCGTGGCGGGTACAAGGCCCTGCGGCGTTATCTCATCGAACAGTTGGAGCAGAATGCCGAGAAGATGCGACCGGTCGTGATCGGCGGTCGCACCGGCGTCGGCAAAACGCGCCTGATCCAGGAACTGAGCCCGCGACTCGACCTCGAGGACCTCGCCTGGCATCGCGGTTCGGCATTTGGCCGGCATGCCACGCCACAGCCCGCACAGATCAGTTTCGAAAACGCCTTGTCCATTCAGTTGCTGCGCATTGTGAAACGGGGCAACCCGTATTTCGTTGCCGAAGACGAAAGTCGCAACATCGGCGCGCGTCATGTACCGATGGCTTTTTTCGAGCCCTTCAGCGAAGCGCCCGTGGTGGTGCTGGAAGCCGACCTGGAAGAACGCATCGCCGTGACCCGGGAGGAATACGTGCACGATGCACTCGCCGAATACGTGGCCCTCGCCGGTCCGGACACCGGCTGGGAGCAATGGGCGGACTACCTGCGGGACAGCCTCGGCCGCATCCGCAAACGCCTCGGCGGCGTGGATTACAAGCGCATCAGCGGATTATTGGAGTCCGCCCTGCGACACCATCGCGAATCCGGGGATACCGATGTACACGACGCCTGGATCGAAGCCCTTTTGAGTGATTACTACGACGCCATGTACCGTTATCAACTCGAACAGAAACAAAACCGCATTCGTTTTACCGGAAATAAAGATCAGGTTCGCGCATTCCTAAATGACGAGTTTGGTATTGGACCCGCCTGAGAAATAGATAGACCACACACTTTTTCATCCTGAAAAAGTCCATCAGGACTTTTATAATTCCCGATACTTTGTATAATTGCGCCACAGCAGCTGGACGCGCTGTTTATTTGGCCCAATATAACGACATCATTAAAGATTGATAGAGGGGCCGTTCTGGCAAACTCAATAGAGACTCACGATGGCTAAAAAGAAAAGTATTGACGAACTGTCCGCCGAAGAACTCTACGAACTGGCGGAGGCTCGCGCGGCCGAAGAGCGCGAACACGAGAAGGAAAAGAAGCGCGCCCAACTGGAAGAACTCCGGGCTGAACGCAAGACCCTGCTGGCAAGGCACCGCAAGGAAGTGGCGGAAATCGATGCGCGCATCCGCAAGTTTGGCGGTCGCACCGGCGGACGGAGTGCGGGCGGCAGCGTGAGCGCCGGCGTGCTGGAAATCCTGGCCGATGGCCAGCAACATTCCACCAAGGAAATACAGGCGGAACTGCAGAAGCGAGGCATCACCGCGAACAATCTCGCCCAGACCCTCGCCTACCTGAAACGTCAGAACAAGGTGGCCTCGCCACAACGCTCCATTTATACGATCGCCTGAACGGAAAAGCCGGTGCCGGACCGGTCATTCGCTGATGTATTGATACATTAGCCAGGTGCTGTCAGAAACGCCCCATCTTGCTTTCCGCATTGGGGCGTTTCTTTTTTGTCTGCCGGGAGATTTTCATTACGGGGGAAGCAGCCATTGTGCCTGCAAGCCTGTATGCCACAGACACTATCCACAGGCGCGGGAATCCTTGCAAAACATCTGATGCGACTTCAATAAGAGGAACGTCGCGGACCCCGATCATCCTGCTGTCGCTGTTCGCTTCTGAGCTGTTCACGCGCTTCCTCCTCGCGCTTTTTCTGCAATATGTGTGACATGCTCTGCGCATTGGTGTACTCGGCGGTCCAGGCGTGCCGAGCCAGATCGCACACCTCTCCGAGTTGCGCCACGATGCGCTCCTGTTCGGCAATCGCCGCCTCGAGTTTGTCGATGAACGACTGGTAGTCGCGCATGCGCGCCACCGATCCGCTGTCGCGACCGGCGGAGAGATAGCGTTCCAGATACTCGCGATGATACAGACGCAACTCCTCCAGGCGTTGCAGCGCGGCATCACGCTCCCGACGCTGTCGTCCGAAGCGCGCGGCCGCGTCCCGCTCCTTCCATTCGGCAAGCCGCTTGAGGGAGGCGAAACGCTTGGCGTCCTCTGTCATTGGTTAGCCCCGGGGGATGCGCGATGCTGCGGGAAGATCGCCTGCAGATGGGTCAGACTTTGCTCCAGGTCGACGCTGCTCTCCCTGCCCTGACGCAGAAATTCCTGCATCCCGGGCATGATGCGAATCGCCTGATCGAGCTGCTCGTCCGCGCCGGGCTCGTAGGCCCCGACACTGATGAGATCGCGGTTGCGCTGGTACAGGCTGTAATACTGCTTGAACTGACGCGCAGCCGCCTGGTGGTCCGGGGTGGTGATGTCGTTCATCGCACGGCTCACCGAGGCCTCGATATCGATTGCGGGATACTGTCCGCTTTCCGCGATCCGGCGCGACAATACGATGTGGCCATCCAGGATGGCGCGCGCCGCATCCGCGATCGGATCATTCTGGTCGTCACCTTCCGCCAGCACGGTATAGAAAGCGGTTATCGAACCCCCTCCCCGGTCGCCATTGCCCGCACGTTCCACCAGGTGCGGCAGCTTGGCGAAAACCGAGGGGGGATAGCCCTTGGTCGCCGGCGGCTCGTTGATCGCCAAGCCGATCTCGCGCTGGGCCTGCGCGAAGCGGGTCAGCGAGTCCATCAACAACAGCACCTGGTTTCCCTGCTCGCGAAAGTATTCCGCTATCGAAGTCGCGAGCATGGCGCCGTGCATGCGCCGCAAGGGCGGCTGGTCCGCCGGTACCGCCACTACCACCGAACGGGCCAGGCCTTCCTCGCCCAGGATATTGTCGACGAACTCCTTGACCTCCCGCCCCCGTTCTCCGATCAGTCCGACCACCACCACATCCGCATTGGTGTAGCGCGTCATCATGCCCAGCAGCACCGACTTACCCACCCCCGAACCGGCAAACAAACCCAGCCGTTGGCCTCGCCCCACGCTGAGCAGGCTGTTGATCGCGCGAATACCGACATCCAGCGGCTGCCGGATCGGATCGCGCGTCAGGGGATTGATGCTCTCACCGTCGAGCGGCCAGCGAGCTTGCGTATGCAGCCGGCCCTTGCCATCCAGGGGCTGGCCGCTGCCATCGATGACCCGGCCGAGCAGGGCCTCACCGACAGGCGCTTCCGAGACCCGACCGGTGGGGACCACCCGCGCATCCGGCTGCAGGCCGCGGATATCGCCGGTCGGCATCAGGTAGATGCTCTCCCCGGCGAAACCCACCACCTCCGCCTCGATCCGTTCGCCACCGGCATTGATCACGTCGCAGATTTCGCCGATGGCCGCACGGCAGCCGATCGCCTCCAGCGTCAGACCGACCATGCGGGTCAGCTTGCCCTCGACGATCAGGCCGCGCGACTCTGGCATCATTTCCGCGAGCTTCGCGATACGCCGGCCCCAGATCCCGCTGCGTTCAGTCGTCGGCAGCATCCGGTCTCTCCCGTTCGTTCCCCAGCAGCGGGGCGATCAGGGCGTTCAGACGCGACTCGAGGGTGGCGTCCACCTGCGAATTCTCCGTGTATACCCGGCAGCCGCCGCGCTGCACCACCGGATCCTCGATGATCTGCCACTTCTGGTCGGATTCCCCAAGGGTATAGGCCTCACGAACCAGCGCGGCGTCGTCCGGGTGCAGCAGCACCCGTATGCGACGCGCCGCAACCGGCAGGATGCCCAGCGCCTCCCGGACCACGCCCACGACCTGGCCGGGATCGGTCTTGATCTCGCGCCGCACCAGTTGCCGCACCATGGCAATGACCAAGCTGACCACCTCCTGTTCGACCTGCTCGTCAAGGGCCGCGAAGGGCTCATTCAGGCCCTGCAGTATCCGATCGAACTGCTGCACCCGTTCCAGTATCTCCTGCCTGCCGGATTCGAGTCCCTCGCGATGACCGAACTCCAATCCCTCGCTGCGACCCTCCTCCAGTCCCTGCTCGAGTCCCTGCTGGCGCCCTTCCTCCTGGGCCTTGGCGGCGAGTTCCTCGAGATCCGAGGCGGTCGGCATCTCCGCCACTTCGGCCCGTTCGGGCTCCTCGAAAACGGGGCCACCCATACTCGGCGGGGTCCAATGTTGCGCCGAATCGCCGCCGGAGCGAATCACGCGGGCACGTGGCGTGTTGTTGGAATGGGCGGACATCAGATGAAGTCGTCTCCGCCGCCGCCACCGAGCATGATCTCACCCGCCTCGGCCAGCTTGCGCGCCACCGACAGGATCTCCTTCTGCGCGGCCTCGACATCACTCACCTTGACCGGCGGTGCCGCCTCGAGATCATCTTTGAGCATCTCCGCGGCACGCGAAGACATATTGCTGAATATCTTGTCCTTGAGACCATCAGGCGCACCGCGAAGCGCGATCAGGAGCTGATCCGAGGAAATCTCGCGCATCAGTGTCTGCACGCCACGGTCGTCCACAGCCATGAGATTGTCGAACACGAACATATTGTCCTGGATGTCCTGAGCCAGATCCTCGTCGGCCTTCTGGATTCCCTCGATCAACTCGGCCTCGAGCGAGCCATCCACGAAGTTGAGGATATCGGCGGCCTTCTTCACTCCACCGAGCGACGAAGACTTGAGGTTGGCGCTGCCGGCCAGCTGGCGCTCCAGGATCTCGTCCAGTTCCTGCAAAGCGGTCGGCTGGATACCCTCGAGCGTGGCGATGCGCATCATCACGTCGTTGCGCACGCGCGGGTCGGTGAACTCCGAAAGCACCGCGGCGGCCTGGTCCGGATCCAGAAAGGACATCACGATCGCGATGATCTGGGGATGTTCCTGGCGGATCACCTCGGCAATCGAGCGCGCGTCCAGCCACTTGAGTTGTTCCAGGCCCTTGCTGTTACGCCCCAGCAGGATACGGTCGATCACTCCGTTGGCCTTGTCCGACCCGAGTGCCTTGGTCAGCATGTTGCGGATGTAGTCATCCGACCCCATGCCCAGGGAGGTCTGGTCACCGATGGTGTCGACGAATCGTTGCATCACCAACTCCATCTGGGAGTGGGTGACATTGCTCAGACTCGCCATCGCCATGCCGATCTCCTGCACCTCTTTCGGTCCCATGTGCTTGAGTATCTCAGCGGCATGGTTCTCTCCCAGCCCGAGCATCAGCAGGGCGGACCGTTGCACACCGCTCAGGTTGTCGACGACCTGCTGATCGACCTCGATTTGTGCTTCTTCAGCCGCCATCTTCCTCTATCCAGTTTTTGACCAGTTGAGCGACGCGCTTGGGGTCTTCATCCACCAGGTCGCGCGCCGCCATCATGATGTTCTCGTAGCCCCCGCCATCGGGCAGCTTGACCCGTTCCTCGTCCACCCCGAGCTTGAGCGGTTGGTCGCCCGATTCTCCGGTCGGCAGGCCATCCGGCCCCAGGGGACCGGTGACCGTGGCGCCGTCTGCGCCCGCCACATCCGCGGCACCTTCGGCTACCGCGAGTCCGGTACCGGGAGAGCCGGTCAGGCGCGCCAGGGTTGGCCGTAGCACGCCGAATATCAGCAGCAGTACCACCGCCACGCCGCCAACCTGCTTCACCAGGTCCAGGAACCAGGCCTGTTCCCACAGTGCCGGCTCCGGCAGTGCCTCGATCGGCTCCGGATCGAGAAAGGAACTGTTCACCACCCGCACGCTGTCGCCGCGGCGCACGTCGAAGCCAATCGCCTCGTGCACCAGCTGGGTGATGCGTTCGATCTCCTCCGGCGTGCGCTCGCGTCGTTCCGTATTGCCATCCGCGAGGGCCACGTTGCGGTCGTCGACCACCACCGCAACCGAAAGGCGGCGAAGCGCGTTCTGCGCCAGGCGCTTGTGGCTGATGGTGCGGTCCAGTTCATAGTTCCGGGTTGCCTGGCGGGAACTGTCGCGCACGCTGTCGCGAGCGTTTTCGCCCCCATCGCGGGCAACTTCCGGCGCCTCACCGGCGGCCGGCGGTTGGTTGCTGAGCGCGCCAGGGATGCCCTGGGCGAGCCCGTTGCTGCGCTCCTGTTCATTGATGTGCTCACTGCGGAGCGCCGGCTGGTCGGGGTTGTAACGCTCCTGGGTCTGCTCGGTCACGCTGAAATCAATCTCTGCGTTTACCTCCGCGCGCACCCGGTCCGCACCCAGGATCGGAGCGAGCAGGCTCTCGATACGCTCGCGGTAGTGGTCCTCGACGCGACGGGTGTAGTCGAATTGGGAGCTGGAAAGCTTGAGGTCCTTGGCGCTGCCATCACCGCTGAGCAGATTGCCTTTCTGGTCGACCACGGTGACCCGCCCGGTTTCGAGTTCCGGGACACTGGATGCAACCAGATGCACGATGGCATCCACCTGGCCGGGATCGAGGGTCCGTCCGCTCAGCAGGCGCACGGTTACCGAGGCACTCGGTTTTTTGCGCTCGCGCACGAACACCGACTGCTTTGGAATCGCGAGGTGGACGCGCGCACTCTGCACATTGCCTATAGTGGCGATGGTGCGCGCCAGTTCGCCCTGCATGGCCTGCACATAGCGCGCCCGCTCCACCACCCGGCTGGTGCCGAAGCCCATATCCTGTTGCAGCAGCTCGAAACCCATCCCGCTACTGTTCGGCAGCCCGGCGGAAGCCAGCTGCATGCGCACTTCCTTGACCTTGCCGGCGGGCACCATGATCAGGCCGCTGCCTTCCTCTACCTGGTAGTCGATGCCGTTCTGCTGCAGCAACTCGAGTACCTGCGAGGCATCCTTATCGGCCAGGTTGCCGTACAGGGGGGCGAGGCTCGGCGCCTGGGACCACAGCACCACCGCCATGCCCAGGGCCACGCTGGCGGCAATACCGATCATCACCGCCAACTGCCGGAATATCGGATTCTCGGTCAGCTTGCTGTTGGTCTCCTGCTCGAGTGCAGGGGCCAGCGCGGTATTTTCTGCCACATCTCCCACCTTATTTTCTCCACGCAGTTACTGGACCGGCGTTGTTCGGCTGGTGAAATATCCGGGCTGGCTTCACAGCGGCATGTTCTTGATGTCTTTGTAGGCTTCCACGAGTTTGTTGCGCACCTCGACCATGGCGTTGAAGGCCAGACCGGACTTCTGCGAAGCGATCATCACGTCGGCCAGGTCGATTCCCTCACGTCCCTGTTCGAAACCGGTCTTGAGCACACCGGCCTGTTGCTGCATGGAATTGACCTTGTCGATGGAATCGCTCAGCACCTGCTGAAAACTCCCACCTGCCGGTGGTGTCGGTTGGCTGACGGTGTTTGCCTGTGCCTGTGCCGCCATCACCCGCATTTGCGCCAGAACCTGGGAGATCTCCATGCTGCTCATTGGGGTATGCCCTCGTAAACGTTAATTTTTTGTCACTAACCTGCTTGTTCCCATTAAAGGGGCAAGAAGCGGGCCAAAATCGAGAATTCCTGCGGCGGGAGCGCCCGGCGCCGCCAGCGTGCGATGCTCAGGGAAGCTGAACACCGGCTTCGCGCATCTTCTGCACCTTGTAGCGCAGCGTGCGCGGACTGATACCCAGTATCGAGGCCGCCTCCTTCTTGCTGCCCACGGTGCGCAGTGCATCGATGATCATCTGTTCCTCCATGGACCTCAGGTCGTCGCTGAGACACTTGGCATCGCCCTCGTCGGTCGGTTCCGCCAGCGGCAGCGATGGCGCAGGTTGCGCAACCGCCCCGCCCGGTGCGGATTCCGCGCCCGGCGCCTCGAACAGGATGTCGGACCCGTTGATCCGCTCCCCGTCGCTGAGGATCAGGGCGCGTTGCATGAGGTTGTCCAACTCACGGATGTTGCCCGGCCAATGGTGTGCCTGGAGGCGCTGCTCCGCTTCCGCTGTCAACTCGGGCAATGCCTGCCCCGGACGCACGTGACGGGTCATCAGGTAGTGGGCCAGCGGCGCGATGTCGCGCGGCCTCTCACGCAATGAGGGCAGGGTCAGCGGGAAGACGTTGAGGCGATAGAACAGGTCCTCGCGGAAGCGTCCGGCCGCGACTTCCTCGCGCAGCTGGCGGTTGCTGGTGGCCAGCACCCGGACATCCAGCTGAATGAGCTCGCGGGCCCCGATGCGCTCGACCTCGCGCTCCTGCAGCACCCGCAGCAACTTGGCCTGCAGGGGCAGGCTCATCTCCGAGATCTCGTCCAGCAGCAGGGTGCCGCCCTGCGCCTGCTCGAACTTGCCCGCGCTGGATCGCACCGCGCCGGTGAAGGCGCCCTTTTCGTAGCCGAACAGGACCGCCTCGAGCATGTTCTCCGGTATGGCGGCGCAATTGATCGCGACGAACGGGCCGTCCACGCGCATCGAGTTTTCGTGAATGAAGCGCGCCAGCACCTCTTTACCCACGCCCGATTCACCGCCGATCATCACGGTGGCCTCGCTCGCGGCCACGCGCCGGGCCAGCTCGGTCAACTCACGGGTTCTCAGGTCCTCGGCGATCATGCGGGTGTTTTCCGGCTGTGCCTGCGGCAGAAAGCGTTCCACCTTGCGCAACAGGTCGTCCACTTCGAAGGGCTTGGCCAGATAATCCACGGCCCCGATCTTCATCGCCTCGACCGCCTGCTCAACCGTCCCATAGGCGGTCATGACCAAAACCGGGAGGTCGTGAAACCGGTGCCGCAGCTGGCGTAGAAGGGAATGGCCGTCCATCGGTCTCATCTGGACATCGGTCAGCACCATATCGACCGGGTTGTGCTCGAGGCTTGCCAGGGCCTGCTCGCCGTCGGTCGCCCACGTCACCTCGTAGCCCGACAGGCCGAGGGTATCGCTGAGGGCCTCGGCCAGAGCGCTGTCGTCTTCCACGACCAGGATACGTGCCGCATTCATACAGATTCTCCTTGCGGACCTTGCGCCGCCTCTTCCGCCGTGCTCAGGGGGAGATGTACCTCGAAACAGGCGCCCCCGAATTGGGAGGTACAGGTGTTGACACTACCGCCATGCGCAAAGACCACCGACTGCACGACCGACAGTCCCAGGCCGGTGCCACGTTCGCGGGTAGTGAAAAAGGGGTCGAAGATGCGCTCGCGTACGTCCCTGGGGATACCCGGACCATCGTCTTCGACGACCACGCGCGCATCCGCCGGCGAGAGCAGAAGACTGACCGCGATCCGGGCGCCGCGATCGCAGTGGTTGAGTGCGTTATCCAGCAGGTTGCAGATCACGCCGACCAGGGCATCCCGGTTGCCGAGCATTCGGTCAGGTTGCAGCTCGTCGATGGTGAGGGCAAGCTCCACCCCCTGGGACTGCAGACGCGGCGCCAGCATGTCGATGGCCTGTTGCAGCAGGCTGCGCAGGGATACCGGATTGACGATGAAGTTGCCGCCACGACTGAAAGCGAGCATGTCGCTGACCAGCTTCTCGGTGTGCTTGAGTCCTTCCACCAGTTTGTCGGTGAACTGGCTGCGCTGCGCTGCACTGAGATTGGAGCGGCCGAGCTGCCCCCCGTAGAGCAAGGCTGTTGCGAGCGGGGTGCGAATCTGGTGGGCCAACTGGGCCGCCATCTCGCCCATGTCGCCGAGGCGACTCTGCCGCTGCAGACGTTCCTCCAGCTCGCGTTGCTCGGTGGTGTCGATCATCACCAGAATCTGGCCACCGTCCGCGAGTGGCTTGAGCGACACGTTCACGCGTTGCTGGCCGCGCAACAGCCAATCACCCGGCCCCGAGCGCGACAACAGGTTTTCCTGCAACACCTCGCCCCAACGCCTTCCCCAACGCAGACCCTCGAACAGCTCCTCTGCCACCGAGTTGAAACGGTCGATGCGGTCACGCCCATCCACCAGCACCACAGCCGCCGGCATGGCCTCGAGCACGGCGGATAATCGGTCGGTCAACTGCTTGGTCTGGCGGGATTCGGACTGGCGGGCCGCACGTGAGCGAGCCAACTCGCGGGTCAGTTCGGTGAACTGCGCCTCGAGTCGGCCGGAGGCGGTGCTGAGCCGCTCGGAAAGGGAATAGAACTCGCTGAACGCCTGGGCAAGCGTGGGGGCCTGATCTGTGGTGCGGGCGGTGGTTGCGCTCATGGATAACTGCCTGTTGCTGTCTGCCACAGCTTCAAGCAAAACCCATGCCCAATTATTTTTTCTTTTATTTCAGACTTTTAACTTTACTTCCTATTCGGAAGTCAATAGTTCGACAGCTATTTACGCCGAGTCACTGGCACGCTGCAGGCCGTACTTGCGCAGCTTCTCGACCAGTGTGGTGCGACGCATATTGAGCCGATTCGCCGCGTGCGCCACCACCCCATCCGACTCGTCCAGGGCCTGGCGGATGAAATTTTGCTCGATCTCGGCGAGATAGGCCTTGAGGTCGATACCCTCCGGCGGCAGGCGCGGCATGCTGGAAAGCGTCACCGGGCCGGATCCGCTCGCGCTCATCTCGGACGGCGCTTCCATGCTGGCCCCCGGTTGCGGGAGCTTCACCCCGGCCCGGAACTTCTCCGGCAGGTCGGCCACGTCCACGACCCCATAGGGATAGAGGATGGCCAGGCGCTCCATCAGATTGGCCAGTTCACGCACATTGCCCGGCCAGCCGTAATGGGTCAACGCGGTAACCGCTGCCGGGGTAAGCCGAATGGAGCCGCGCTTCTCGTGTTCGATACGCGCGATCAGATCGGAGACCAGCACGGGTATGTCCTCGCTGCGATCGCGCAGCGGCGGCACCTCGATGGGAAAGACGTTGAGTCGATAGAAGAGGTCCTCGCGGAACTTGTCCTGCTTGATCGCCTCTTCCAGGTCACGGTGGGTGGCCGCGATGATGCGGACATCGCAACGAATCGTCTTGTTGCTCCCGACCCGCTCGAAGGTGCGCTCCTGCAGCACGCGCAGCAACTTGACCTGCATGTGCAGGCTCATGTCACCGATCTCGTCGAGAAACAGGGTGCCGCCCTCGGCCAGCTCGAACCGCCCCTGGCGGGCATTGATCGCGCCAGTGAAGGCGCCCTTCTCGTGGCCGAACAGCTCGCTTTCCAAGAGGTCACCCGGGATGGCGCCACAGTTGACCGGCACAAAGGGTTTGCCGCGCCGCTTGGAGTGGTAATGCAACTTGCGCGCGACCACTTCCTTGCCCGTACCCGACTCGCCGAGGATCAGAACGGTCGCATCCGTGTCGGCCATCTGCTCGATCATCTTGTTGATGCCACGGGTGGCGCGGCTGTTGCCCGACAGGCTGCGGAACAATTCCACCGGACGACGTCCCGCCTCGCCCTGGCGCTGCGACTCCGAGAAGACCTGCGCCCGGTGCAGAATGGCTGTGATCGCTTCGAGCTGGGTTGGCAGCCGCAAGGTTGCCAGCACGTCTCCGCTCATCAGCATCTCGTCGGTATCGCCCTCCTGAACCTGAATCAGGGCCGGCCTCGGAGAGGCCTGCTCGATGGCGCGCAGCCAGGAATTGCGTTCCTCGACCGGCAGGCGACTGCTCAGGAAAACCGAGGGTGAATGATCGGCGTAGCGCTCGAGAAACTCCTGGAGTTGCTCGGGCGACTCCGGAGTATTTACTTGACAATCAACAAATTGCAGAATGTCATTTAAGTAATCTCTGGATTCGGCGTCGGGCATCACCAGCATCGCAACGGCCGCCGCCAAGCCGTTTTCCCGGCCTTGATTTTCCATTCGAGCCCCCTCGGCCGAAATTCCATTGAGTGGGGTAGTAACCCCTTGTTTTGCCGAAGTTAAACACCTGAATCCCAAAATGTCAAAATTACGTCGGCATGCCGAAAAAAGACGCTCCGGGAAATCCGTGCTTGGCCGCCCCGGCGGCAAGCGCCGATTTCGCTCGAGGACCGCCGCCGAGGCTTGACAGCCATCGGTCTAAGCCGTGAAATGACTTCACCGCTTGCATCGAGCGTCTTATCTTGGAAGACATACCTATAGGCGCCCTGTTCGGCGCCCTCGCCTGCCTGTTGCTGCTGTCCGGCTTTTTTTCCGGCTCGGAGACAGCACTGATGACCCTCAACCGTTACCGATTGCGGCACCTCGCCAGCGAAGGTCACCCTGGCGCGCGGCGGGCCGAGGCGCTGCTCGCGCAACCGGACCGCCTGATCGGGCTGATCCTCCTGGGCAACAATTTCGTGAATATCCTGGCCTCGTCACTGGTCACGGTGATCGCGATACGGCTCGGTGGAACCGGGGCCATCCCGGCGGCCGCAGGCATCCTGACCCTGGTTGTGCTGATCTTTTCCGAAGTGGCCCCCAAAACCCTGGCCGCGCTCCATCCGGAGAAACTCGCCTTCCCCTCGGCCTTTGTTTACCGACCGCTCCTGCGCCTCATGTTTCCCCTGGTGTGGGTAGTCAACCTGGCCGCCAACTCGGTGCTCAAGTTGTTCGGCGTTTCTCCCGGCGATGCAGGCGACAATCCACTCACCCGGGAGGAACTGCGCACCGTGGTCAACGAAGCGGGCTCGATGATCCATCAATCGCACCAGCAGATGCTGCTCGGGCTGATCGACCTCGAGAAAGTCAATGTCGAGGACATCATGGTGCCTCGCACGGAACTGGACGGGATCGATATCAGCGATCCGATCGGCGTCATCCTGGAACAACTCGAACAAGTTCCCTACACCCGGGTGCTGGTTTTCGAGCACAGCATCGACAACGTTCTCGGGTTCCTGCATTCGCGCCGGATTCTGCAAGCCGCGCTGGATAGCGACGGCCTGACCCATGCAGAGCTGCGCGCGCTGACCCGCAGCCCGTACTTCATTCCCAAGGGAACCTCGTTGTACGACCAGTTGCACAACTTCCAGAAGAGCCGTCGACGAGCTGGGCTGGTGGTGGATGAATACGGGGACGTGCTCGGACTGGTAACCATGGCCGACCTGCTCGAGGAGGTCGTGGGTGAGTTCGCTACCGACCCCGCCGACAGCATTGCCGATGTCACGCTCCAGGAAGACGGCAGCTACATGGTGGATGGCTCAGCCAGCCTGCGTGACCTGGTCAGGAACCTGGAATGGGAACTGCCCACCGATGGACCCAACACCATCAACGGCCTGATCGTGGAGCACCTTCAGGATCTGCCCGAGTCGGGCACCTCGGTCATGATCAACGGCTACCCCATCGATATCATTCAGACCCAGGAAAACATGGTCAAAACCGCGCGCATCCGGCCGCTCGAGCGACGCACCAAGCGCAAGCAGTAGGCATCTAAACTTGCGGCGTCTTCAGCCGATAACCGCATAATGAGACCCAAGAAAGGGAATCGAAATAGTGACAAGCAGTAACGAAAGACGCCGGTTTCAACGCTTCATACTGAATCGACCCGCCTCCCTGGTGATCGATGGCAAGACCTATCCGGGGCTGTTGATCGACATCTCCCTGCGCGGAGCACTGGTGAAAGCCGACCTGTCCGAGCTACCCATGCTGGACGAACAGGGCATTATCGACATCGCCCTCGACGACGACCCCGAATTCCTGATCCGCATGCAGGTCAGCGTGCGGCACGTGCGCGATGACCAGATCGGCCTGATGGTCGATGGACTCGAGCTCGAGGACGCATCAACCCTCAAACGCCTGGTGGAACTGAATATCGGCGACCCCGGCCTGCTTTACCGGGAACTCGGTGAGCTGACACAGGCCCTGGCCTAGCCCGGTCGGGCTAAACCGCCTCGATTGCCTCGCCAATCCGTCTCACCGCAATCACCTCCAGCCCTGCAATCGGCTTTTTCGGCGCATTCGCCTGCGGCACGATGGCGCGCTGGAAACCATGCTTTGCCGCCTCCCGCAGGCGGTCCTGCCCATTTGGGACCGGGCGCACCTCACCGGCGAGACCGATTTCCCCGAAAGTCACCAGTTCCTTGGGCAGCGGACGATCACGAAAACTCGACAGAATCGCGAGCAGCACCGACAGGTCGGCGGCGGGTTCGGTGACCCGCACGCCACCCACGACATTGATGAACACGTCCTGGTCGAACATCCCCACGCCGCCATGACGATGCATTACCGCCAGCAACATGGAAAGGCGATTCTGCTCCAGGCCCAGGGCCACCCGGCGCGGATTGCCGAGGGGACTCTGATCGACCAGCGCCTGCACTTCGACCAGCAGCGGGCGGGTGCCCTCGCGGGTCACGAGCACGGCACTGCCCGCCACCAGCTGTTCGTGGCGTGAGAGAAATATCGCGGAGGGATTGCTGACCTCGCGCAGGCCCTTGTCGGTCATGGCGAACACACCGAGCTCGTTGACCGCCCCGAAGCGGTTCTTGATCGCGCGCACGAGGCGAAACTGGCTACCGCTCTCCCCCTCGAAATACAGCACCGTATCCACCATGTGCTCCAGTACCCGCGGACCGGCCAGCGCCCCCTCCTTGGTGACATGACCGACCAGGAACAGGCTGGTGCCGGTCTGCTTGGCGAAACGCACCAGGCGCGCCGCCGACTCGCGCACCTGGGCCACGGAACCGGGCGCGGACTGCAGCGCCTCGGTGTAGAAGGTCTGTATCGAATCGAGCACCAGCACCTTGGGCTGATGACGTTGCGCGAGGGCGATGATGCGCTCCACGCAGGTCTCGGTGAGCAGCTGCAGGTGCTCGCCCTGCAAGCCCAGCCGCCGGGCCCGCAGGCTGATCTGCTCGGCGGACTCCTCGCCACTCACGTACAACGCCGGCATCTGGCTCGCCAGGAGCGCCATCGCCTGGATCAGGAGGGTCGACTTGCCGATACCCGGATCGCCACCGATGAGCGTGACCGAACCCAACACCATGCCGCCACCGAGGACGCGGTCGAGCTCACTCAGCCCGGTACGGGTGCGCGGTGCGCTCGCCGCACTCACCTCGGACAAACGCCGGATCTGCGCCTCGGGGCTGTCACCCGCGTAACCGGCGAAGCGCCCTCCGGCGGACGCCGCCTTCGGCAGCTGTTCCTGCAGGCTGTTCCAGGCGCCGCAGTCGGCGCACTGGCCGGCCCACTTGGGATAGCTGGCCCCACACTCACTGCAGACGTACTGTATTTTGGGTGATTTCGCCATATCAGTCCCGGTAGCGTCGCTCGACCCGCTCGGTCACCCCGCACAACAGGGTATAGGGAATGGTGCCGGACCAGGCGGCGACCTCGTCGACTGGCAGCTCGTCGCCCCACAGCAGCACGCTGTCACCCACCTCCGCCGCGACGCCACGCAGGTCAACCGTGATCATGTCCATCGAGACACGCCCGACCACCGGCACGCGCCTGCCACGCAGCACGACCCTCGCCTCGGGGCCGATCTGGCGCGGATAGCCGTCCCCGTAACCGATACCGACCACGCCCAGCGGCATCTGCTCAGGCGCCGCCCAGGTCGCCCCGTAGCCGACTGTTTCGCCGGCCGGGACGACATTGATCGCGATCAGGCGGGCATGCAGACTCATGACGGCGCGCAGGCCCAGATCGCTGGCGCTGCGCCCCAGCAATGGTGAGGCCCCGTACAACATCAGGCCCGGCCGAACCCAATCCATGTGCGTCTCCGGCCAGGCCAGGATCCCGGCAGAGTTGGCAATCGATCGTTGCGCGGCGATTCCCAGGCTGACAACCTGCATGCGCTCCACCTGGTAAGCGGTCATGGGATTCGCGCGATCATCCGCGCATGCGAGATGGGTCATCAGGCCGACAGCGCGCACCGATGGCATATCCGTCAGGGCCGCCCAGGCCGATGCGACCGCGTCCGGCGCAAAGCCGAGGCGATGCATGCCGGTGTCGCACTTCAGCCAGCAGTCGATCGACGCCCCGCGATAGGACGACAGCAGGCGCAACTGGGATTCGTGGTGGATGGTCAGTTGCAGCTGCGCCTGACCGGAGCGATGCAGGTCTTCCTCCCCGACCGGACCCTCGAGTACCACCAGCGGGACATGCAGCCCCGCAGCGCGCAGCGCCAGGGCCTCTTCGATGCGGGCCACGGCCAGGGCATCCACCCCGGGCGCCAGGGCGCAGGCGAGCTCGAGCGCGCCGTGGCCGTATCCGTTCGACTTGACCACCGCCATGACGCGGCAACCCGGGGCGTGTCGCCTGACCACCGAAAGGTTGTGGCGCAGGGCCGCGAGATTGATATCGGCGTAGACGCTGCTCGCGCTCACGATCAGTAATCGTTGTCGCTGTAAACGTCCCGGGCGAAGTTGTCGAAGCGCGTGTATTGCCCCTGGAAGGTCAGGTTGACCGTACCAATGGGGCCGTTGCGCTGCTTGCCGATGATGATCTCGGCCTTGCCCTTGTCGGGGGAATCCTCGTTGTAGACCTCGTCGCGGTAGATGAACACGATCAGGTCCGCGTCCTGCTCGATCGCTCCCGACTCGCGCAGGTCGGACATCACCGGCCGCTTGTTGGGCCGCTGTTCAAGGGAGCGGTTGAGCTGCGACAGCGCGATCACCGGCACGTTCAGCTCCTTGGCCAGCGCCTTGAGATTGCGGGAGATCATCGAAATCTCTGTCGTCCGGTTCTCCCCGGCTTCCGGCGCCTGCATCAGCTGCAGATAGTCGATCACCACCAGCCCCAGCTGGCCGGACTCTTTCATCAGGCGACGACAACGGGCGCGCACCTCGGTCGGGGTCAACGCCGGGGTATCGTCGATGAACAGCTTGGCATTGTTCAGCAGGCTGACCGCGGACATCACCCGCGGCCAGTCGTCGTCATCCAGTTTCCCGGAACGGACCGCCTGCTGGTTGATCCGCCCCAACGAGGAGATCATGCGCATCGTCAATGCCTCGCCGGGCATCTCCATGGAGAAGATCGCGACCGGCAGGCCGGAGCTGATCGCCACGTTCTCGGCGAGGTTCATCGCGAAGGTGGTCTTGCCCATCGAAGGGCGCCCCGCGACGATGATCAGGTCGGACTTCTGCAGCCCGGAGGTGCGGTCATCGAAATCGTTGAAGCCGGAAGAGACACCGGTAATAGCCGAGTCACTGGCAAAGAGCTCCTCGATGCGATTGACCGTGTTGGTCAGGAGCTTCTTGATCGGCTGGAAACCGGCGCGCCCCTTGGCCTGTTGCTCGGCAATCTGGAAAACCTGGTTCTCAGCCTCGTCGAGGAGCTGATGGACCTTGCGCCCCTCGGGACGAAAACCACTGTCGGCGATCCGGTTGCCGACCTTGATCAACTGCCGCACCACCGACTGTTCGCGCACGATGCCGGCGTATGCCGACACGTTCGAGGCGCTCGGGGTATCGTTGGCCAGCATGCCCAGATAAGGCAAGCCACCCACATCGTTCAGCTCGGCGCGCCGCTCCAGCTCCTCTGCGAGGGTCACGACATCGAGCGGCTGGTTGGATTCCGAGAGCGCCGCCATGGCGCGGAAAATCAACTGGTGTTCGCGCCGGTAGAAGTCCTCTGCCACAACCCGATCCGCGACCCGATCCCAGGCCTCGTCGTCGAGCATGAGGCCACCCAGCACGGCCTGCTCCGCGGGGATGGAGTGCGGTGGAACACGCAGGGACTCGAGCGCCTCACCGGGCGCCACGCTGGCATGCGCCGGGGAATAGTCTTCCCCCGGAAGAAACTGGTCGGGACCTGATGGCATGGGCGGAATTAAACCATAAAAATGCCGCCCCACGGTGCGCCAAGGGGATCAGCCGGAAAAGAAAACGCCCCGACTGCGAATCGCAGCCGGGGCGTCTCGACAAGCCCCTTGCCCCGGGAATCAGGCCTCGGCGACCACGTTCACCTTGAGGTCGACGTCCACGTCCGCATGCAAGTGCAGGGCCACCGTGTACTCGCCGGTCATGCGGAAGGCCCCTTCCGGCATACGCACTTCGGAGCGCGCCACCTCGACCCCAGCCGCCTCGCAGGCCGCTACGATATCGACGGTGCCGACAGAGCCGAACAGCTTACCCTCTTCGCCTGCCTTGTGGGTGATGGTCACGCCCTCTTCGAGTGCGGCGAACTGGGTCCGGCGGGCTTCGGCCGCAGCCAGTTTGTCAGCGGCCTGCTTCTCGAGTTCGGCGCGGCGCTCTTCGAAGACCTTGACGTTCGCAGGGCTGGCAAAAACTGCCTTGCCCTGGGGAATCAGGTAATTGCGGGCAAAACCCGACTTCACGGCGACCTTGTCGCCCAAAGAACCGACATTGTCGACTTTTTCCAGCAGAATGATTTCCATCGTTTCAACCCCTCGTAATCATTTAACTCAGTGGACACCGCCCGCCCCGGACAGCCCCGACACACCTCACACCCCGGAGGGTGGTTCACGTCGATCCCGGACCCTGGCCCTGAAATCCAACCAGCCATCGGCATATCCCGCGGCGGCCAGTGCAGTGACGCTGTGCGGCAGACCGGCGAACAACAAAAAATACAATCCAAACAGCCAGCCCGGTGAAACGCCACTGATCGCGACCAGGCCGTGCGCAACCCCCAGCCCCTGCAGTACGAACAGAACCAGACCCACCAGGTAGAACTGGCCCGCGATGTTCGCTTCCTCGCCGATCAGGCCAAGCCCCAGCAACGCCGGAAGCACAAACAGCCAGAACCGCGAGACACGCAAGCCACGGAACTCGCGACCGAAACCATCGGAACCGTCCAACACCGCCTGACCCCAGCGCCCGAACATGAGCCCCAGCGCCACCGAGAGAACCCAGCTGGCCGCCGCGCCTCCAGGCATCCAGCCCGCCACCATCGCCAACAACTGGCGCTGATCGCCCTCCGGGATGGCGGCCGGGTCGAGCGCCTGGCCGATATGCTCCTGCAGCAGCTTCGCCCAGAATGCGGACGGGTCTCCGAGCACAAGGTACTGCAGCGCGACCAGCGCAAAACCCACCAAAGCGGCCGTTTCCAGGGCCCGCATCAGCGACGACGTGCGCCCCAACACCGAGGCCAGAGCCCAGGCCGGCGCCCAGAGCAACAACCCCAAACCCAGCAACGGCAGCGGCTGCTGGAATATCAGCAGGCCCAGCAGCGCGAGGGCGACACCGGACAACAGCACCACCAGCATCCCTTCGCGCGGACCGTTGCGCAGGGTGGCCAGAACCACCAGACCCGCGCTGACCAACGACAGCGGCGTGATCAGGAGCGCCATCATGGCGGTCACCACGACACCCATCACGGCTTGAGTCCTACCCTTCATTACCAGGGTAAGCAGGCCTTTCATCAGATTTCCCCGGCGATCACGGCAGCGGCGAATTCGAAACGGATTCGCCGCTCGACAACGATCAGTGCGCGTCGGAGTAAGGCAGCAGCGCCAGGAAACGCGCCCGCTTCACGGCCGATGCCAGCTGACGCTGGTACTTCGCACTGGTACCGGTGATTCGGCTCGGTACGATCTTGCCCGTCTCAGTAACATTCTGGCGCAGCAGGTTGAGATCCTTGTAATCGATCTCCTTGATGCCCTCGGCAGTGAAACGGCAGTACTTGCGACGACGATAAAAACGCGACATATCAATATTCTCCCGGGATCAGGAAGCCGCAGCTTCCGGTGCATCGTTCTTTTCCTCTTCCTTCGCCAGAGGAGAGGCCTCGGTGATCGCCTCATCGCGGCGGATCACGAGATGACGCAGAACGGCATCGTTGAAACGGAAGGCGCTTTCGATCTCGTCGAGCACGGACTGGCCACACTCGATGTTCATCAGAACGTAGTGGGCCTTGTGCAGCTTGTTGATCGGGTAAGCCAGTTGGCGCCGACCCCAGTCCTCGAGACGGTGGATCGCACCACTTTCGGCTTCGACCATGGATTTGTAGCGGTCCACCATGGCGGGGACCTGCTCGCTCTGATCCGGATGGACCAGGAACACGATTTCGTAGTGACGCATTGTTGCTCCTTACGGGTTAGCAGCCTCCCGCGACAGGCGGTGAGGCAAGGAGAACCGGGCGAACCGAACAAAGGTCCATCCCGGTCGAAGCGCGCGATTGTAGGACCAGTGGATCGTAAGTGCAAGTAATCGCGATACTTATACCCCACCTTGAAGAGCCATCCGTGTCCAAACCAGGCGAGTGACTGCAGGCAGCCCAGGCAGCGCGGTTGACCTGGAACAAGGCCCAAACGCTCCCCCCCTGCTAAAAGTCAGGTATCAGATCGAGCCACAATGGAACCGGGAGGAAATCATGACCATTTTAGTAGTCGTTGCCGATGCGAGCCGGGCGCGTCTGTTCAAGGCGGAGAAACGCAACGGACCGATCGAGGAACTGCGTGATTTCGCACACCCCGCCTCGCGCCTGCACGAAAACGACCTTGCCAGCGATGGCGAAGGGAAATTGAACGGCCCCGGCGGCAACCCCGCGATGGCCGATGAGCCCTCGCACAAGCAGGACGAGGCCAGGCAGTTCGCCGCGCAGTTATGCGCGGAACTGGAGCGGGCCATCTCGGCTGGCGAGTGCGCACGCTTCTACTGGATCGCGCCGCCAAAGTTTCTCGGCCTGCTGCGCGAGAAAGCGGCGCATGCCCTGCGCGACAAGATCAGCGGCGAAATCGACAAGGACCTGGTGCGCCACTCGGTGGAAGACATCCGCGCACATTTGCCGGAGCACCTGTAAGGCCCGGCGAGCGGGCGCTGCGAGGTTTGGGTTTCAGGCGACGAAGCTCTTGCCCTGCAGCACCCGAAGCCGGTCACGCACCCTGGCCGCCTCCTCGAACTTGAGGTCGCGTGCCAGGGTATACATTTCCTTCTCCAGGCGTTTGATCTCACGCGCCGCGCTCAAGGGGTCCATCGCTGTGTAGTCGCCCTCCTCCTCCGCCACCTTGCGGTACTTGCGCGCGATCGCACCGCCACCGGGCACGGCGGCCTCCAAGATGTCTGCCACGCTTTTCTGCACGGTCTTCGGCGTAATCCCGTGCTCCTCGTTGTAAGCCACCTGTTTCTGCCGGCGGCGCTCGGTCTCATCGATGGCGCGCCGCATCGAACCGGTCACCTGGTCGCCGTACAGAATCGCCTTGCCGCGGGCGTTGCGCGCGGCGCGCCCGATGGTCTGGATCAACGACCCCTCCGAACGCAGGAAGCCCTCCTTGTCGGCATCCAGGATCGCCACCAGTGAGACCTCGGGCATGTCCAGGCCCTCGCGCAGCAGGTTGATGCCAACCAGCACATCGAATTCACCCAGGCGCAGGTCGCGGATGATCTCCACCCGCTCGACCGTGTCGATATCCGAATGCAGGTAGCGCACCCGGATATCGTGTTCCATGAGGTAATCAGTGAGGTCCTCTGCCATGCGCTTGGTCAGGGTCGTCACCAGCACCCGGTCGCCATCCGCGACGCGCAAATTGATCTCGGACATGACGTCATCGACCTGGGTGCTGGCCGGGCGCACCTCCACATCGGGATCCACCAGGCCGGTCGGTCGCACCACCTGCTCCACCACCGCTCCCGAGTGCTCGATCTCGTAGTCGCGCGGCGTTGCCGATACGTAGATCACCTGCGGCGAGCGCGCTTCGAACTCCTCGAAGCGCAACGGCCGGTTGTCGAGTGCCGACGGCAGACGGAATCCGTACTCGACTAGGGTTTCCTTGCGCGAACGATCGCCGCGGTACATCCCACCCAGCTGCGGGATGGTCACGTGCGACTCATCCACCACCAGCAGGGCATTGCCCGGCAGGTAGTCGAACAGGGTCGGCGGCCCCTCGCCAGGCTCCCGCCCGGAGAGGTAGCGTGAATAGTTCTCGATCCCGGAGCAGTAACCCAGCTCGAGCATCATCTCGATGTCGAACTGGGTGCGCTGCTCCAGACGCTGAGCCTCGAGCAGCTTGTTGTTGTCGCGCAGCTGCGCAAGGCGCTCCTTGAGCTCCGCCTTTATCCGGTCGATGGCGCCCAGAATGATCTCGCGCGGGGTGACATAGTGGGTCTTGGGATAGACGGTGTAGCGCGGCACCTTGTTGAGCACCTCGCCGGTCAGCGGGTCGAACAGCGAAATCCCCTCCACCTCGTCATCGAACAGCTCGATGCGGACCGCCTCGTCATCCGATTCGGCCGGGTAGATGTCGATGACCTCGCCGCGCACCCGGTAGGTGCCCCGCTGCAGTTCCAGGTCGTTGCGGGTGTACTGCATGTCCGCAAGTCGCCGCAGGATCTGGCGCTGGTCGATGCTGTCGCCGCGCGCCAGGTGCAGGACCATGCTGAGGTACTGGCGCGGGTCACCCAGACCATAGATGGAAGAGACCGTGGCCACGATGATCGTGTCCGGCCGCTCCAGCAGGGCCTTGGTGGCGGAAAGGCGCATCTGCTGCACGTGCTCGTTGAGCGAGGCATCCTTCTCGATGAAGGTGTCGGTCGAGGGCACGTAGGCCTCGGGCTGATAGTAGTCGTAGTAGGAGACGAAATACTCGACGGAATTGTTCGGGAAAAAGTCCTTGAATTCCCCATACAATTGCGCCGCCAGTGTCTTGTTGGGCGCCAGTATCAGGGTCGGACGCTGGACCGCCTCGATCACGTTCGCGATGGTAAATGTCTTACCGGACCCGGTCACACCGAGCAGGGTCATGCCGGCCTCGCCATCGTTGAGGCCATCCACCAATCGCGCGATCGCCCCCGGCTGATCACCCGCCGGCTCGAAGCGACTCTGTAATTCGAGATTTTTTACCATCAGAAGGTGCCCGGGACGGAACCAGTTCGCTATCATACCAGCGTCGCATCATCGCACCCGAGACACTGGAAGCCTCCCATGACCATCAAGCTTTCCTCCCGCGTTCAGGCAGTCAAGCCCTCTCCCACACTGGCCATTACCGCACGCGCGGCGGCGCTCCGGGCCGCGGGCAAGGACGTGATTGGTCTCGGTGCCGGCGAGCCGGATTTCGACACACCGGAGCACATCAAGGAAGCGGCGATTGCGGCGATCCGGGCCGGCAAGACCAAGTACACCCCGGTGGACGGCACCGCGTCGCTCAAGCAGGCAGTCGTGGACAAGTTCAAGCGCGACAACGGTTTCGACTACGAGCTCGACCAGATCCTGGTCTCGAGCGGAGGCAAGCAGAGCTTCTACAACCTGGCGCAGGCGGTCCTGGATCCGGATGACGAGGTCATCATCCCGGCACCCTACTGGGTGTCCTACCCGGATATGGTCCTGCTCGCGGACGCCAAACCGGTGTTGGTGCATGCCGGCGCCGACCAGCACTTCAAGATCACCGCCGCCCAGTTGCGCGGCGCGATCACCGAACACACCCGCATGGTGGTGATCAACAGCCCGTCGAACCCCACCGGGATGGCCTATTCGCGCGCCGAACTGGAAGCTCTGGGCGAGGTGCTGCGTGAGTATCCGCGCATCCTGGTGGTCACCGACGACATGTACGAACACATCATCTGGGAGCCGGGCAGTTTCATCAACATCCTGAACGCCTGCCCCGACCTGTACGACCGCACCATGGTGCTGAACGGGGTTTCCAAGGCCTATTCCATGACCGGCTGGCGGATCGGCTATGCCGGCGGGCCGGCGCACGTCATCAAGGCGATGAAGAAAATCCAGTCGCAGAGCACCTCCAACCCGGCCTCCATATCGCAGGCCGCGGCCGAAGCCGCGCTCAATGGGCCGCAGGATTGCATAAGCGACATGCTGGTGCACTTCAAGCAGCGGCACGATTATGTGGTCGAGCGACTGAACCACATCCCCGGGGTCGAGTGCCTGACCACCGACGGGACCTTCTACGTCTTTCCGTCGATCAGCGGGCTGATCGAGGCGATCGATGGCGTGAAAAATGACCTCGATCTGGCCGAATACCTGATCGAAAAAGCCGGGGTGGCGCTCGTTCCCGGCACCGCGTTCGGACTCGGGGGGCATATCCGCCTGTCGATCGCCACCAGCATGCAGAACCTGGAGCAGGCCCTCGACCGGATCGAATCGGTTACCCGCTGAGCCGAACAGTTTTCGCGGCCGCCACGGATTGGCGGCCCAGTCTGACGACAAGGAGGAGTCGACATGGACGTCACTGCCCTGCGCGCGCCCGCGCGTGGTTTTTCACTGCTCGAACTCGCCGCCTCGCTGCTGATCGCGATCACCCTCCTGGGGGTGGGCGTCCCGGCCTGGCAACAACTGAGCGACAACAACGCGATCAGCAATTCGCGCACCCAATTGATGGGCGCCATGGCGCTGGCCCGTCAGTCGGCGATCGACTCCGGCATCCACATCACCCTCTGCCCGAGCGGTAACGACCAGCTATGCAGCGGGGATTACACCGATTGGCACAATGGCGCGATCCTGTTCGTTGACAACAATGCCAATCGCCAGTTGGACAGCGGAGAGCAGTTGGTTCGGAAAATTGGCGCACAGCCTCGCGTCATCATCCAGAGCAGCTCGGGGAGACGCAGCATCCGCTATTCACCGGATGGCAGCGCCTGGGGCAGCAACCTGACCCTGCGGTTTTGCTTACCCGACGGTACCCCTTTGAACCGGGCCATCATCCTGTACGGCAGCGGGCGAGCACGTCTTTCGCCGACCCTGAGCAACGGCGATCCGGTCACCTGCACATGAACTCGCAGCAAGCTTGACCACCCCAGGCCGGGTGAGTAAAATCCTGCGCCTCAACTAGCCACTCCCCTGTGGCGCAGCGGTAGCGCAGCGGACTGTTAATCCGTTGGTCGTTGGTTCGAATCCAACCGGGGGAGCCATATTTCGAAGCCCGGTCCCTGCACCGGGTTTTTCTTTTCTCAAGACCCCGGTTGGGTTCGAAGCAACGACGTTTCGAACTGGCGGTTCGACAACAGGCGGCAGCCTGTTGGTCGTGCGCAGCACGCCCGCAGGGCGAGGCCAAAGGCCGAGACCATCCAACCGGGGGAGCCATATTTCAAAGGGTTAGCGACTTAGTGGTCGCTAACCCTTTTTTCATACAAACCAAAATGTAACGGTGGATGTAACGGCTTTTCTTGCTGGGCTCGGCAAAACTTTCAAGAAGATGCCCCGGCTTAGGCTCCGGTTCTGCAGGACAAAGAAATCCTGGATTCAGTCTTCTTCTTTGTTTGTGGAAACAAGTTCCTCGCGGATCGCATGGGCCACTGAAGAAGGGATTCGCACCCGCCGCTCTTCTTCCCTTAGTTGGCGCCCCTTATATGCTCGCCCAGCCCGAAAATGAGGCCGATTAACGAGGTATGGCTGAACCCGCCAAAAAACCTCCAGTCGGGTAGCGCCGCGAAGAAAGTGGCATGAAAAAATCGGGCAACTTTGTTGACAAACACCGGACTTGCACTCACGCAAGTTGCTGTCGTGGCGTGTGTCCAACACGCTCGATGCCAGCTTCTGGTTGATGCGCTGGAAGAGGCTATTGAGACACATGGGACCCCGAAGATCTTCATTACCGACCAAGGTAGTCAATTTACCAGCGCGGACATCACCGATGTTCTCAAAACGCATGACATCCGCATCAGCATGGATGGCAAGGGTCGGTGGATCGACAACGTCTTCGTCAAGCGCCTATGGCGGAGTGTGAAGTACCAGGAGGTGTATCTGAAAGCCTACGACAGCATCGTTGCTGCGCGGGCCTCACTGGGCCGCTATTTCGCTTTCTACAACACCCAGCGACGGCACCAATCGCTTGACCGCTGCACGCCAGACAGCGTGTACTAAGAATCTGCTGCCAGGCCGGCGGCTTGACCCGAGGACGCACTTGTCGCGGCGCCCAATTTGTTGGGGCCATTTCTTTCAATAGGGATCAATGGTCGTACCCTAACAATCCTGCAGAAATCTATTCGCCGCTTCCAGTTGTAAACATGATCCTTGACTATAAGTTAACCTTTAGTAAACTTTCCTTGTGTATCAACTGGTCTACAAAAAAGCCGCAATCAAGGCAATGGCAAAGATGCCAAAGGGCATCAAGTCAAAGATGACAGATACCCTTGAACTGATTGCGGAGGATCCAAAAGCCTACGAGGGCGACTGGAAACCTCTTTCTGGTTCACCTTATTGGCGACTGCGGGTAGGCGGCTATCGCGCGATCTGCGACCTGCAGGAAAATCAACTGGTACTGCTGGTGGTGAGTGCCGGACCTCGCGGAGATATTTATAAATGAACTCACAAATCCAGATTATTGAAAAAGACGGGAAGCCGGAATACGCGGTTGTGCCATTCAAGGATTATCAACGCTTGCTTGAGCTGGCAGAAGATGCAGAAAATATTGCGGCTGCAGACGCTGCCAAAGCAGAGTTGGATCGTGGTGAGGATGAACTGATTCCGTCAGAAACCGCACGCCGTCTGATTGATGGCAAAGAGCATCCACTCAAGATCTGGCGGGAATATCGCGGTCTGACCCAGGAAGCATTGGCCGAACAGGTGAAATCCAGCAAGTCTTATATTTCACAGATAGAGGCGGGTAAGAAGTCCGGATCAGTAGTGTTAATCAAGCGACTGGCCGCTTCGCTGAATGTCGATATGGATGATCTGGTACAGGGATGAGCTTCATACGACAGAATCAGGGGCGAAAGAAGCTTCTTGTGTCATGGAAGACAGCCCTGATCGCAGGTGGTGGTGCGATACAAATGGTTCGATGTGCATCCACGACGTGGAGCCATATGCCAAAGCCCGGTCCTTGCACCGGGCTTTTCTTTTCTCCAAATCCCGTGCGCGCCCTCTCCTATGCGGGTGTCAGGGCGTAGCGCCGCAGCTGGTGGGTAAATTCCTGGAGTGCCGCAACCCCGCTGGCCTCGGCCTCGGCGCACCATTCACGCAAGGCCTGCAGGCGCACCTCGTGGCTGGCGGCGTGCCGTTCCCAGACCGCCTTGAGACGCAGCTTGTACTGGTAAACCGTCGCCAAGGTGTCGCTCTGGTCAAGGACCGCGTTCAGACGGGAGCGCTCCGCCTCGCCGAGCAAGTCGCGGTCGCGGGTCGCGTATCGGCGCGCCTGGCGCAACAGGCGTCGCCAGCCACGATCCAGTTGGCGGGACTCGGCCAGAAAAACCGGCCGTAATACCCGGCGACTGTAGTCGGCCATCAGGTACATGCGATTCACGGTCAGGGCCTTGACGCTCTCGATATCGAGCGCCGGGCGTTCTTCTTCGATCACCGGCACCGGCGCCAGCTTACGGACCCGGGCCAGCCCGAGGCCCTGCAGCAGGCGGATGTAACCCCAACCGATGTCGAACTCCCACCACTTATTGCTGAACTTCGCCGAACTGGCGAAGGCGTGGTGGTTGTTGTGCAGTTCCTCGCCACCAATCAGCAGGCCGAGCGGCGAGATATTGGTGGCGGCGTCCGGGCTTTCAAAATTGCGATAGCCGAAGTAATGGCCGACGCCGTTGATCACACCGGCCGCCCAAAACGGGATCCACGCCATTTGAAGCGCCCAGATGGCGAGACCGAGGATGCCGAACAGCAGCAGGTCGAGCAAGGCCATCAGGGTGATACCGAGCCAGCTGTAGCGAGAGTAGAGCTTGCGCTCGAGCCAGTCGTCCGGGGTGCCCTTGCCGTAGCGCTGCAGGGTGTCGGCACGCTCTGCCTCGGCGCGATAAAGCTCCGCGCCCTGCCAGAGCACGCGCTTCAGGCCCAGTACCTGGGGGCTGTGGGGGTCTTGTGGCGTTTCACAATGCGCATGGTGCTTGCGATGAATGGCAACCCAGGCGCGCGTGGTCATGCCGGTCGTCAGCCACAGCCAGAAGCGGAAGAAGTGGGCGACGGCCGGGTGCAGTTCGAGGGCGCGGTGGGCCTGGTGACGGTGCAAATAGACGGTGACGGCAACGATCGTGACATGGGTGATCAGGAGCGTAGCTCCCACATAGCCCCACGGCGAGAGGGCGAGCAAGCCTTGAAACATAGATAATTTACCTAAGAGGAAATTGGGCGGGAACCGGCAACCACAGCATAGCTCAGGCGCGCGGCAGCGTTACCAGACAGACCGCGATCACCTGGATTAATTCCGCTGCGATGTCCGCAGATGCGCGAAGCGGCACGACACGGACACGCCTTACTTGCTGTTTTTAATGAATAATCCCGCTGGGGCCAGGTGCTGAATCCGAGTTTGATATTTCCCCCCGATGGGTGGACCCGGATGGACCACCCCTGGTCCGGGGAGCTATTCCTCGACCCATAACGCCTTGTCCTCGGCGGATAGCTCGAGCACCTTGATCTGGTCACCGGCCTTGGCCGCGGCGATCAGGTCCAGGGCAGGATGTCGGCGGGCCGGCGCGACAGTCACCGCTGGCGCCTGCGGGGTTCGGTGGCCTCGGGGTCAACCAGGCGCCGCGCGCGCCACCTCGGTGTGTGGCACATAGGCACGCAGCAGATCGGCCAGGACCTCACTCGCCTGCGGGTCACCGTGAATCAGGCGGACCTCGCGCGGTCGGCGTTGCATGTTGCGCACGAAATCCAGCAGGCCCTCCTGATCGGCATGTGCCGAGTAGCCGGAGATCGTGTGCACCCCCGCACGTATGTCGATGCGCTCGCCGTCGAGGTCGACGTAGCCTCCCCGCGGACCGTATTGCTGAATGTCGCGCCCCGGCGTGCCCTGCGCCTGGTAGCCGACGAACAGGACGTCGTTCCTGGGATCGTCCAGCAGCGCCTTCAGGTAGTTGACGACGCGCCCCCCGGCACACATGCCACCGGCGGCCAGCACCACCACCGGGCGCCCGGTTTCGGCAAGATAGCGGACCACGCGCAGGTGGTCGTCGTGGCTATCCACGGTGGTCAGTTGCGCGAAGTCGAGCGGATGCCGCCCCACGGCAACGCGCGCCCTCGCCTCCTCGTCCCAATACGGACGCAATTCCCGGTAGAGGTCGGTGAATGTCGCCGCCATCGGCGAGTCGAGCACGATCTCGACCTTGTCCCAGGGCAGGCCATCGCTCGCCTCGCTGCCGCGGTTGCGGTGCAGGATGTCCTCCAGTTCGTAGAGCAACTCCTGCGTCCGGCCGATGCTGAAAGCCGGAATCAATACCGTGCCGCGATCCTTCAGCGCATGCCGAATGACTTCCTCGAGGCGTTGCTGGCGGGTGTCGCGCTGTTCGTGATTGCGATCACCGTAGGTGCTTTCGAGCACCAGCACGTCGCACCCGGACGGCTGCTCCGGCGGATGCAGCAGCGGGGTGTCGGCATCGCCGAGGTCGCCGGAAAAGATCACGTGCTGCGCCGCGCCGCCGTCGCCGCAGCGGCAGTCGACCCAGGCCGAGCCCAGGATGTGGCCGGCACGGCGGAACTGGACCGCAAGCGGCGTATCTCCGGTGAGATCGATTTGCTGCCAGCGGCCGAAGGGTACAGCGCGGATCATTTTCCTCAGCGCCTTTATGACGCGCTCGATCAGGTCGCGGTCGCGCGTCACGCCCACCTTCAGGGCGTCCTCCAGGACCACCGGCAGCAGTTTGGCGGATGGCTCCGAGCAGTAGATCGGTCCACGAAAGCCGGCTGCCAACAGGTAGGGAATGCGCCCCACATGGTCGATGTGTACATGGGTGACAACCAGCGCGCGGACGTGCTCGATGGGGAACTCGATCGCCAGGCTCGCCGCGTTCGCGCCCCTGCCGGAATTCTCGGCGCCCTGGAACAGCCCGCAGTCGATCAGGATCGCATCGCTATCGCTGACTCGCAGCTCGTGGCAGGAGCCGGTGACGCCGCCAACGGCGCCGTGGTGCAGTATCTCCATGCTGTCTTTCCCTGAGTTGATGATTGCCGCAAGACGGATTTCACCATGACGGTGACGACAAGACGAGACTTGCACTCCGCTGCTCGCCTAGCGGGTGATGATCTCCGGCCCCATCAGGGTCGTCGGCAACCAGGTCGAGACGATCGGCACATAGGTGATGACGATCAGGAACAGGAACATGATCCCGACCCAGGGGAGCGCGGCCCTGATCACCCTGCCGACCGACATTTTCGCGACACCCGCGGTCACGAACAGGTTGAGCCCGACCGGGGGCGTGATCATGCCGATCTCCATGTTCACCACCATGATGATGCCGAGGTGGATCGGGTCGATCCCGAGCGCCATACCGATCGGGAATACCAGCGGCGCGACGATGATCAGCAGACCGGACGGCTCCATGAACTGACCGCCGATCAGCAGAAGCACGTTGACCACGATCAGGAACATGATCGGCCCGAAGCCGGCCGACAGCATCGCCTCGGTGATCATCTGCGGAAGCCGCTCCTCGGTCAGCACATGTTTGAGGATGAGCGCATTGGCGATGATGAACATCAGCATGATGGTCAGCTTGCCGGCCTCGAACAGCGCATGCTTGGTGTCGGGGTGCCAGAAGACCGACAAGGCGCGCAGCGGCAGCAGCGCGAGGCTGCCCATGCCGTGCTTGAAGGGCCCCATGTCGCGGTAGACGAAGTTGGCGATCAGAAAGGCATACACGGCCGCCACGGCGGCGGCCTCGGTCGGGGTGAAGATGCCCCCGTAGATGCCGCCGAGAATGATCACGATCAGCATCAGGCCCCAGGAGGCATCGCGCGCCGAGGCGAACACCTCGCCCCACCCGGCCCACGGCTGCGCCGGCAGGTTCTTGATGCGTGCGACGATGTAGATCGCGACCATCAACATCAGGCCGGCGAGCAGCCCGGGGAACACGCCGGCGAGGAACATCCGCCCGACCGACACATCGGTTGCCGCGGCATACACCACCATCACGATCGAAGGCGGGATCAGGATGCCCAGGGTGCCGGCATTACAGATCACTCCGGCGGCGAACTCGCGGGTGTAACCCACGCTGATCATGCCGGCGATGACGATCGAACCAATCGCCACCACGGTCGCCGGGGACGAACCGGAGAGCGCCGCGAACAACATGCAGGCGAATACCGATGCAATCGCCAAGCCGCCACGGAAGGAGCCGACCAGCGCGATCGCGAAGCGGATGATGCGATTGGCGACCCCGCCGGTGGACATGAACACCGACGCCAGGACGAAGAACGGGATCGCGAGCAGGGTGTAGTGGCCCTCGAAGGCCGAGAACAGGGTCTGCGCAATGGATGCCAGCGAGGCATCGTGCGCGAACATCATCAGAAAGAGCATGCTGGAAAGCCCCAGGGCCACCGCGATGGGGACACCGATCAGCATCAGTACGATGATCATCCCGAACAGGATAGCAACTTGCATGGCTCAGCCCTCCCTGCCCGATCTGCCCGATCTGTCCGGCTCGTCAACCGGATGCGGGGAGGACATCTCCAGTTCCTCCAGCAACTCCTCCGCCTCGTGACTGGCGATGACCTGGTCCACTTTTCCGGTCAGGATCTGCCAGGCGACCTGGACAAACCGCAGGGTCAGGAGTCCGACCCCGAGCGGCAGAGCCAGATACGGAATCCAGCGTGGCATTTTTTCGTAACGTTCGCCCTCGTTCATGCTGTCGGAGAGAAACTGCAGGAACTCCGGCATTGGAACATCGTCGGTTTCCAGCCAGGCACGTTCGGTGGCAAACGGATACCAGTAGTCCCAGGCGCCTTTGAGCAACAACAGCGCAAATGCCAGGCAAGCGGTCACAGCGACAACCGCCAGCACCTTCTTCATGCCGGGTGGCACCGCGTGGATGACCACGTCGACCCCGATGTGCACGTGCTTTTTCACGCCGTAGGACATGCCCATCAGCACCAGCCAGGCGAACAGGAAAACGGTCGCCTCCAGGGCCCACAGGATGTTACTTTCGAAGGTGTACCTCGCGACCACATTGGCGAAGGTGATCACGGTCATCAGCCCGAGGCAGATCGCGATACTCGTCTCTTCGATGCTGTCGACCCACTTGCCGAACCTGGTGGTTGGTTCTACGTGCATAGCTCCCCCGCAAGGTCTTCGGAAGAACGGCATCGATGCCGAACTGGAAAAGGCGGCGACCGGTAAAAAACCGGCCGCACGCCAAATTGAAGATTAGTCGGTCACCAACACCAACAGATATCGACGCCAGACCCGGTCGGTTCCCCTGGTGGGTTCGAGGCGTTGGCGATGTCTGCTGAAACTGACCGACCTTCCCCGGCGCTCCGGGGATCCGTCAGCCGCCGTTGGAAGTGAGCGCTGCCTGCATCAGGTCCTCACCGATATCCTTCTCGAACTTCTTCCAGACCGGCTTCATTGCCTCGACCCAGGCCTGGCGTTGCTCCGGGGTGAGCGTGCGAACCACCCCGCCGGCAGCAATGACGTTCTGCTTGTTCTCCTCGTTGACCTTGGTGGACTCGGCGTTACGTTCCTCGGTCACCTCCTTGAGGATGGTCGCCAGCTGATCGCGGATGTCACCCGGCAGGCCGTCCCACCACTTGGTCGAGGTGACGACCAGGTAGTCCAGGATGCCGTGGTTGGTCTCGGTTACGCCGTCCTGGACCTCGAAGAACTTCTTGCCGTAGATGTTCGACCAGGTGTTCGCCTGGCCGTCGATGACGCCGGTCTGGAGGCCGCCATAGACCTCCTTGAAGGACATCTTCTGCGGCGAACCGCCCAGCTGTTCGATCTGCGCGACCAGCACGTCGGACGCCTGCACACGGAACTTCAGGCCCTTGGCGTCGCTGGGATGGATCAGCGGCTTGTTGGCGGAGAACTGCTTCATGCCGTTGTGCCAGAAGGCCAGCCCCTTGAGCCCACGGCGTTTCATCGAGTTCTTCAGCTTTTCGCCGGAGGGCGAGTTCTGGAACTTGTCGACCGCCGCAACATCCAGGAAGACGAAGGGCAGATCGAAGATGCGGAACTTCTTGGTGAATTTCTCAAACTTCGACAGCGAAGGCGCCGCCAGATGCACATCCCCGTTCAACATCGCCTCGAGGACCTTCTTGTCGTCATAAAGGGTGGAGTTGGGGAACACCTGCATGCACGCCTTGCCGTTCATCTCCTCGTTGACGCGCTTGGCCAGAAGCGAGGCGGCAATGCCCTTGGGATGTTTGTCGGTATTGGTGACGTGGCTGAACTTGATCACGATCTCGCCGGGATCGCATTGTGCGAACACCGGCATGGAGGCAATGGCGAGTGCACTGGCTACGGCAAGGCCGAAAAGGCGCTGGCGCATGGGTCTTTCTCCTTTGGTCTTATCTTATTGTCTGAGTGCAAATTGCAGTCGGGCCTGCTTCCCGGGAGTATAGGCCGCCCGCGCGTTCTTTTTCCACGAGCTGTTGGGTCCTGTCCATCAGGATCACAAGCACTGTTATCTAGGGGACCGGGGTTGCAAAAAGAAAGTCACGCGCTGGCTGCGAGGGTCCGGCAGAGGCCTCGGCCGCGAAAAGACCGTGTTCGCGAGCAAGCTCGCTCCTACGGCACGAGAGCCGCAGGCCTGGCGTGGGAGCGGCCTTGGCCGCGAAGAATCGAAGGACGGGCTGGCCATGACCACCCGCTGTTCGCGAGCAAGCTCGCTCCTACGGCACGATAGCCGCAGGGTCTGGCGTGGGAGCGGCCTTGGCCGCGAAGAATCGAAGGACGGGCTGGCCATGACCGCCCGCTGTTCGCTGTGTTCGCGAGCAAGCTCGCTTACGGCACGATAGCCGCAGGGTCTGGCGTAGGAGCGGCCTCGGCCGCGAAGAATCGAAGGACGGGCTGGCCATTACCACCCGCTGTTCGCTGTGTTCGCGAGCAAGCTTGCTCCTACGGCACGAGAGCTGCAGGGTCTGGCGTGGGGGCGGCCTCGGGACTAATGTTCTATCGGCACCGGTTGCACATTCCAGATCGTGCTCGCGTATTCCTCGATAGCACGATCCGAGGAGAACCTGCCCATGCGGGCCGCATTGACAATCGACATGCGCGTCCAGCGATCCGTATCCCGCCAGGTATCGTCGACCTGCTCCTGGGCTTCGATGTAGCTCGCGAAATCGGCCAGCACGAGATAGGGATCCTGGTACAGCAGGTTGTCGATGAGATCCTGAAAAAGCGCCTTGTCGCCATGACTGAACAGCCCCCCACCCAGCAAATCGAGCGCGCGCCGCAGTTCCTCGTTCTGGTCGTAATGGCGCCAGGGTTCGTAGACCTCGCTCTTGCGTGCCTGCACCTCGTCGCTGCTCAGGCCGAACAGGAAGAAGTTCTCCGGACCGACGGCCTCGCGGATCTCGACGTTTGCCCCGTCGAGTGTGCCGATAGTCAGCGCTCCATTCATGGAGAACTTCATGTTGCCGGTCCCCGAGGCCTCCTTGCCGGCGGTCGATATCTGTTCCGAGAGATCCGCGGCAGGATAAATGTACTGCGCGTTCTTGACGCTGAAGTTCGGCACAAACACCACCTTCATGCGCCCGTTCACATCCGGGTCAGTGTTGATCACATCCGCGACCGCATTGATGGCCTTGATGATGAGCTTTGCCATGCGGTAGCCGGGCGCCGCCTTGCCACCGAACAGAAAAGTGCGTGGTACGACATCGATACCCGGGTTGTCCTTGATCCGGTTGTAGCGGGCAATCACATGCAACAGGTTCAGGTGCTGGCGCTTGTACTCGTGGATACGCTTGACCTGGACATCGAAGAGCGACTCCGGGTCCAGCGTGACGCCGTTGCGTCGCTCTATCAGAGCGGCCAGCCGCTGCTTCGCGCGGCTTTTGGCCCCAAGCCATTGCGCGAGAAAACCGTCATCCTCCAGAAAGTCCTCGATCCTGGAAATGCGGGACAGGTCACGCACCCAGTCACAGCCTATGCGCTGCGAGAGCAGCTTGCTCATCCACGGGTTCGACAAGCGCACGAAACGCCTCGGACTGACGCCGTTGGTCACGTTGCTGAACTTCTCCGGCCACATGTCATGAAAGTCGCTCAGCACGGTCGATTTAAGTAACTCCGTATGCAGCGCCGCCACCCCGTTGATCCGGTGGGAACCAACGCAGGCAAGGTTGGCCATGCGCACAAACCTTTCACCGTCCTCTTCGATCAGCGACATCCGCGTCAGCCGGCCATCGATGGTCGAGCGGTACTTGATCCGCACCTGGTCCAGAAAGCGCTGGTTGACCTCATACAGGAGTTCCAGGTGACGCGGCAGGACACCACCGAACAGGGCCACCGGCCATTTCTCCAGGGCCTCGGGCAGCAGCGTGTGGTTGGTATAGGAAAAGGTCTGACGGGTGACGTCCCAGGCGGCGCCCCAGTGCATGCCGTACTCATCCAGCAACAGGCGCAACAGCTCCAGGATGGCCAGCGCGGGATGGGTGTCGTTGAGCTGGCAGGCATACTTGAGGTGAAAATCCTCGAGCGGCCGGCCGCTGCGCTCGTGGATGCGCAGCATGTCGCGCAGCGAGCAGCTGACCAGGAAATACTGCTGTTCCAGGCGCAGGCGCTTGCCAATGCGCTGTTCATCGTTGGGGTACAGCACCTTTGACAGATTCTCGGAGCGGACCTTCTCGTTGACTGCGCCGAAGTAATCGCCCACGTTGAAAACGGCGAAGTCGAACGATTCGGTCGCCTCGGATTTCCACAGGCGCAGCAGATTGACGTTCCCGACGCCGTAGCCCATCACCGGCGTGTCGTAGGCAATCCCGCGCACCACGCGCTCGGGGATCCAGCGGACGCGCAACTGACCCTGCGCATCCCGGTAGTGTTCAGTCCGCCCACCGAAGGGAATGTCGAAACTGAGCTTGGGCCGGGGCAGTTCCCAGGGATTGCCCTGGGTCAGCCACTTGTCGGTCACCTCGACCTGCCAGCCGTTCTCGATGCGTTGATCGAAGATGCCGAATTCGTAGCGGATGCCGTAGCCAATGGCCGGTATCCCGCGCGTTGCCAGGGAATCCAGGAAGCAGGCCGCCAGGCGGCCCAGACCGCCGTTACCCAGACCGGGCTCGGTTTCGTGATCGAGCAGCTCGTCCATGTCCAGGCCCAGCTGGGCGACCGCCTCGCGCGCGTTGTCCCATATCTCGAGATTGAGCAGATTGACCCCGAGGTGCGGACCCATGAGGAACTCGGCGGACAGGTAACACACCGTGCGCGCCTGCCGCTGCTTGTAGGTCTGGGCGGTGCTGACCCAGCGGTGCAGCATGCGATCCCGAACCGTGTAGGCCAGCGCGAGATACCAGTCATTCGTGGTCGCCACATCCGGAAAACGCCCCTGGACGTAGAACAGGTTGTCCAGGATCGCTCGCTTCAGCACGTCCACGCTGGTACCGGTCCGGGTATGCTCTTCCCTGACCTCGGCACCGATCGGAGGCAAGCCTTTCTCCGCAACGCTCATTCTTTTCTCCTTTCGCCTTCCACCTGCCCCGCTTTCAGGACCCGTTGGGCCGATTTCGACCGCGGCTATACGGCCTGTCAATGCCACCCTCGTGGGAGGGCCGGTACTCTCAGCGCGTCGCTTGCGCGCCAGCTCTCCGCCACCACCCAAGTTGACTATGCACTCACCGCGTGACCGGGGGATTACTCCACATGGCCGAGGGTTTGCGCCACCTGACGCGCAATCTCCTGTTCCTCCCGGGTCGGCACCACCAAAATCGCCGTGGGTGAATCCGCGGCCTGTATGGCGCGTGCCCCGTCGGTCACAAGGCTGTTCTTCGCGGGGTCGATGCGCAGCCCCAGGTTTTCCAGGCCCTGCAGGATGCGCGCACGCATCGCGGCATCGTTCTCCCCGACCCCGGCGGTGAATACCAACGCATCCACACGACCCAACACAGCAGCATAGGCGCCGATGTATTTGCGCACGCGATAGCCGAACACCGCGAGCGCTCTCTCCGCGGCCGCGTCTCCGCGTGCCGCGAGCGCATGCACCGCGCGCAGGTCGTTCTCGCCGCACAGACCGAGCAGGCCGGACTCCTTGTTCAGCGCTTGTTCGAGTTGTTGTGGCGGAACCCCCTCGCGCAGCAGGTGCAGCAGCAGCCCCGGGTCGACATCGCCGGGGCGGGTCCCCATCACCAGTCCCTCCAGCGGGGTCATGCCCATGGAGGTGTCGATACTGCGCCCGCCCTGGATCGCCGCCGCGCTGGCGCCGTTGCCGAGGTGCAGGCTGATGATGTTGAGTGCCTCCGATGGGCGCCCGAGGATGTCAGGGACCACGCGGCTGACATACTGGTGCGAGGTGCCGTGAAAGCCGTAGCGGCGCGCCCCGAAGCGCCGGTACCAGTCCTCGGGGACGGCGTAGCGATACGCATGCTCCGGCAGGGCGTGATGGAATGCGGTGTCGAAAACCGCGACCTGGGGCACGTCCGGCCAGGCCTGCAGCGCCATCCCGATGCCCGCCCGGTTGTGCGGATTGTGCAGCGGCGCGAGCGGGTCCAGATCCCGCAGTCGCCGCAACGTGTCGCTGTCGAGCACGACGGGACCGTGAAAATGCTCGCCGCCATGCACGACCCGGTGGCCAACCGCCCCGATCGCGCCGACCTCGCTGGCCAGTTCGAGCACCCATCGCAGGGCTGCCTCGTGATCGGAAAAGGCAAACGCCTGGTCGATGGCCTCGGCATCGCCGCCATGTCGCCAGCGACGCCGGCCGCGCGCCTCCCCTATCCCTTCCGCCCTGCCGGACAGCAGTTCCCGGTCTCCGTCAGCCAGCTGGATGCTGAACTTGACCGAGGAGCTGCCGCAGTTGAGCACCAGGATATTCATACGTGTCATGCGTAGCGATGATGACTGCCGGGTCCGGAAGCCCCGAAACCCGGCTGTTACCAGGACCGCCGTCTCAGTCGATGGCGAACTCGATGCGCTCGGCCAGCGCCTCGATGCCCTTGACGGCGCACTCGGCGTCCTTGTCGCCACCGGGCGCCCCGCTGACCCCGACCGCACCGATGTTGTAGCCACCGGCGACGATCCGGATGCCACCCTCCATCACGATCAGGCCCTCGATGTGGTTGAGCTCCGGACGGATATCCTCGCGCGCCTGGCGGAACACCCCGCTGTCGCTCCAGGCCATCACGGTCATGTTGGCCTTGCGCTCGGCGATCTCGAGGGTGAAGCGGGCCGCGGCATCATCCCGCAGTGCCGCGCGCACCAGGCCATGCCGATCCACCACCACCGCACTGGCGTGGTAGCCCTCGGCGCGACAGGCCATGATGGTCTCGTTGGCGATATCGCGCGCCAGGTCCATGCCGATGCTCTTCTCGCTGACGACGTCCGCCGCGAGGCCGGACTGGGATGCGAGCAGCAGGCTCAGGGCGCCAAAAACAGTAGAAAATCGACGCATGGAATGTCTCCGTTTGGTTGATGGTGCGGCCCAATCAGGGCCGTCAGGAAAACAGCATTGCTATCCTAGACRAAAACGCCGTGAAACAAA
>JAPTHR010000004.1 GCA_029228645.1 Gammaproteobacteria bacterium Milos-ODIII6 | reverse complement strand
CGCCTGGCGCATCAAGGAAAGGCTGAAGTGGATCCGGCAGGCAAAGACCCCTCGGGCAGCGCGCTGGCGCATTACCCGCTTCATCAATTACGCAAAAGGCCTGATTGGCGATAACGCCCTGCTGGAACCGGTCAGCAAAGCCCTGGAGACCCTGGGAAGAAATGCCGAACGGGTCGTCAGACGCTGGACATCAACCTATACCAATGCGCGCCTGGAAGGCTTGAACAGTCTCTTTCAGGCAGCCAGAGCCAGGGCACGCGGATACCGGAACAACGAGACCTTCATCGCGATGATCTACATGATCGCCAGCCCGGCGGGTTCCATCCTCAAATCCACTTGAAATGACGAAGAGCCTCCAAGGCAGAGTTGGAGTCGACAATGCGGGTCATAATTACCGTATGGAACGCAGTAGTATTGGATGCTTGGAACAAAAGCAACAGATTCGAAAACGAACTGATGTCAACAATGATGGATCAACCGAGAGAAATGCAGATTATCATTAAACGGTTGATTAAGAGAAAGAAAAAGAAATTTCCAAATGATCCAAGGGCCGTGGGAAAGCACTGGGTAAAGGAGAAATACGGGGAGCTTGTTTTTGGGTGTGAAGCGAGGTTGGATCTTAAAAAAGTCGTAATTGAGGGATTATCTCATTAAGCAAAAGGCAGCTAACAAAAACATCAACGCGGACCCAGCAAACCGCCGCGCTTTTTGTGGCCTCGCTGCGTTCGATTTTGCCACGAAAAGCACGGCTCAATTGCTGGGCCGGTTATGTTGGCGTTATGCGTAAAAGTGATCAATCCACATTTTAGGTATGAATAGATACGATCCGTCAATTGCCCCTATCCCTGAAGAATGGCTTGCTCTGCCAGAGGATGAGCGTGTCGGTTTGGTACGGTCGTATCATGAAACAACTGAAGAGAGCCTATTAGAAGGTGGTCGAATGGAAGCTCATGCAGGAATCCATGTGGTTGTCGAGAATCAAATCGCAATGGGGTTTGAGCCGGTTCCAGCCACAGTAGCAAAGCTAATTCGCCAAGGGCTCAGCCGCCACGAAGCAATCCATGCCATAGGCGCTGTTCTATCTGGTGAAATCTGGCAGTTACAGCAGCAAGATCATTCGAAATGGGAATCCGGAGCCTACCGAAGAAAGCTCGAGAAACTCACAGCTAAGCGCTGGAGGAAGGGGCAGTACTAGTGGCAGCGCATAACAAGTACATCATGTCGCCCCTACGGGGCCGGGACGTCGGCTTCGCCGCCACCCCATATGTTTGGCGTTAGGTTTCGAATGGAAATAGTCGGTCTGCCTTTGTTGGTTGGGGTGCTCGCCTTGTCTGTGTATGCGTACTATTTTCTGGCGAATATCGCGTATGCAATATGGCGTCCGGATAAGGCGAAAATAAAATGGGTACGAATCGCTGAGTTGGGGCCGATTCAGTCATTTCGGCCAATCTTTAAGTGGGTCTTCCCCGCATCTCTGCTCATCATAGTGATATCGCTGGCGTCATCGCTCGCAGCTAGAATTGTTTGGGATTTCGTCCGATGAACGCGAAATCGCGCAATCTTGGAGAGTCGTTTGCGTTTTCGCGAAATCCATCGGGCGGAACGAGCGCTACCACAGCGTTCAAGCGAGCTGTGGTGAAAAAACCTAACAAGGTAGTCAACTCGCTCGCATTTGCTCGCTGGGACACGCAGCAAGCTGCGCGCCCGTTACCATGGCGTTAGCCGTAAAAAGACAAAAGGCACACATTGTGCTAATCTCAGCCTATGAAGCCAATTTCATGGAATGCTGAAAAAAATTCTCTGCTGAAGGCCGATCGGGGTGTTTCGTTTGAGGATGTGGTCTTCCACATCATGGCTGGCGATATCCTCGATACCGTTGATCACCCCAATCAAGATCGTTATCCCGGGCAGCAGATCCATGTCATTGCCATAGAGGAGTACGTCTATCTGGTTCCATTCGTGGAAACGGATGAAGAGGTATTCCTGAAAACGATCATTCCGAGCCGCAAGGCAACGAAGAGTTATCTAGGTGAAAGAAAATGAGCGAGCTGTCGAGTGAAGAGCGGGAAATCCTTGAGGCGTTTGAGAAGGGCAAGCTGAAGCGATCCAAGAAAGCTTCGAGCACGCAGAAACGGCATCAGGAGTATGCGGAAGCCATGTTTAAGAAAGATGCGCGAATCAACATCAGGCTTTCGTCAAAAGATCTGCGCGGCTTGCAGAAACGTGCTCTGGCGGAAGGTATTCCCTACCAAACCCTCATCGCCAGCATTCTGCATAAGTATGTTGAGGGTCGGCTGAATGAGAGCAACGGCTAACAAGGCGTTCCAGCGGACCCCGAACACTCCGCGGCTTTCTGCGAATGCCTTCGGCATTTTTTCGCAGAAAGCCACTCCATGTTCGGCGCCGCTGAACTAGGCGTTATGTGTCGGAAAATTGAGCTTCAGCATCCATGCTCTTATAGAGAACACGGATTATTACAATTTTGCTGTTCGCGCCGTCGCGGTAAAAAACAATGTGGCTTCCTTGGGGGAATTTCCTGTATCCCTTCTTTATGGAATCACAGCTTTTTCCGGCAAAGGGGTTTTCAGCCAGAAAGTCGAACACATCATGAAACTGCTTCATGTACAAATAACGCTGGTTTCGGTTCCAACGCTTTTCAGTAAACAGGGCAATGCCTCTTAAATCCTTCTTTGCGGCCTGAGTTAATTCAAATGCCGTCATCCGTCAATTTCTTTGTCAAGCTCGGCCATAAATTCTTCATAGCTGTAATCGGCAATACCGCTTTGCTCACCCTCTTCAAGGGCTTTTCTCAACCGTTGCAGTTTGGCTTCAGTATTCTCAAATTGTCTCAGTGCAGCTCGTACAACTTCACTAGCGGAGCTAAAGCGCCCACTTTCCACTTGAGCGGCAATAAAACCATCAAAATGATCACCCAATGTAATACTGGTGTTTTTAGCCATGGCGCACCTCAAAAGTACCAATTAGTACCCAATAATGGTAGTAAACACATAACAAGTAGGTCAAGTCGTTCGCCTGCGACTCACTCGGACATTCAGCACTCCGCACTTGCTCGGGTATGGCTTCGCCATTTTTGCCCGATCAGTCGCTCCATGCTGAGCGCCGCTTACCTGGGCGGTTAGCCCTTAGGAAACAGGTCGGTGAGAAAGAAGGGAAAAATCGCATCCTGGAATGATGGAAAGGGGTACGGCTTCATCTCCCCTTTTGAGGGAGGTGATCGAGTATTCGCACACATCAATGCCTTCGATAGCCGAGTCCGCCGGCCAGCGGTTGGTGATGTTGTGACCTTTTCTATGTCTACCGATGCGCGCGGTAGGCCTTGCGCCAAAGAAGCAAACATTGCGGGTGTTCCGAAAATCGCAAGACCAAAGCAATCTAGCTCCTTGCCCAATGTGATGGCAGCAGGATTTTTACTGTTTGTTGTTGGCGCAGTTTTGGTGTCGGCGATTCCAGTGGTTATCCTGCCGTTCTATCTCATTGTCAGTGCTGCTACGTTTGGAGCATATGCTCTCGATAAATCGGCGGCAAAAAGAGGGGCATGGCGTACGAGTGAGAGTACGCTGCATCTGTTATCTCTTGTTGGTGGTTGGCCAGGTGCACTGATCGCGCAAAACCGTCTGCGGCACAAATCTAGAAAGCAACCGTTCCGAGCTATTTTCTGGGCAACCGCGGTAATGAACTGTGCGGCATTCATTTGGTTGCTTACCCCGGAGGGTGAGAAAGCATGGCAGTCTGTCGTTTCTGCGATCGCGTAAGGGCTAACAAGTCGCTTCAGTCGGACACCAGCTTCGCTGGCGCCGCTGGGCTCAGGCGTTAGCGCCCAAAACTCGAAATATGGCGAAATCGCCATATAATTTGCTATCCTTGTTCCATGAACGAACCGAGCTTCGAATGGGATCCTGCGAAGAATCGCGAAAATGAGCGAAAACATGGGGTTACGTTTTACGAAGCCCAAGCCGCTTTCCTCGATTCAAAGCGTGTAATTGCGGAAGATCTGAGGCCCAGCCAAAAAGAAAAACGGTATTACTGCTTCGGCGCCAACGAGGAAGGCACAGGGAATCTCACCGTTCGGTTCACTTATCGGTCCGGCCGCATCCGAATCATCGGTGCGGGTTATTGGCGTGAGGGTAAGAAGGTCTATGAGCAAGCGAATTCGGTATAGCGAAGAGCCCATCGGCGAAATCAAATTGGTACCTGATTTTCTTCCGTCGCCCGAAGAACTGGCGCTGAAGAATGAGCAAACCAAAGTCACTATTGCGCTGAGTTCTGAGAGCGTGGCGTTTTTCAAGGCAGCTGCAAAGAAGCACCACACGCAGTATCAGAAAATGATCAGGCAATTGCTTGATGAATATGTGTCGCAGCAGAAGCAGCGCTAACAAGGCGGTCAAGTCGTTCGCCTGCGGCTCACTCGGACGCTCAGCACTCCGCGCCTGCTCGGGCATGGCTTAGCCATTGTTGCCCGAGCAAGCGCTCCGAGCTGAGCGCCGCTTACCTCGGCGGTTAGCACCAAAAAAGCACAGCTGAGGTGGTCTTGACAGGGTAATCCATTGGATTACCATATGAGGCATGCAAACAATTGTCGAGTTACCGGAATTTCAACGCAGAGCCGCATCTCTGCTCTCCGATTCCGAAAAGCAGGCCGTTATCACTTACCTGGCGGCGCATCCGCAGTCTGGTGCAATCATGCAAGGTACCGGCGGTATTCGAAAGCTGCGGTGGGCAATTGGTAGCAAAGGAAAAAGCGGCGGTGTTCGCGTCATTTACTACTACCACAATGAAGCGATACCGCTGTTCCTTTTAACCGTATTCGGCAAGAGCGAAAAAGCCAATCTTTCCCAATCCGAACGGAATGAATTCGCCAAGCTCACGAATATCCTGGCTAAGAACTACGGTGGTGAAAATGTCTGAAATTGCTAAAAGCATCAGAAAAGGCTTGGAAGAAGCGGTCGCGTATTCCGAGGGCAAATGTCCGAAGGCCGTAGTGCATGAGTTCTCGCCTATCGATGTGAAGAATGTTCGGGCGAAAATGGGCATGAGCCAAAACGAATTTGCATCGGCCTTTGGCATTAGCGTCAGCACTCTGCGGCACTGGGAGCGTGGCGATCGCGTACCTCAAGGTCCGGCGTTGGTCCTGCTCAACGTGGTTGAAAAAGAGCCAAAAGCTGTATTGAAAGCCTTGGCGGGCTAATCGGTGCTAACAAGTCGTTCAAGCGGACCCCGAACACTCCGCGGTTTGCTGCGAATGCCTTCGGCATTGTTTCGCAGCAATCCGCTCCGCGCTCGGTGCCGTTGAACTAGGCGTTATGTGCAGAAAGGATTGCGAAGTGCAACGTAACGGGTTACGCTTTTTTGCATGATCCAGAGTTTCAGATACAAGGGTCTGGAGCGCTTCTTCAAAACAGGGAAGAAGTCCGGAATCCAAGCGAAACATGCGAATCGACTTCGGCTGATTCTGGGCCGGTTGAATGCTTCTACCTCACCGGCCGATATGGATCTCCCCGGGTTGTATTTGCATCAACTCACGGGAGATCGAAAGGAAACCTGGTCGGTAAGGGGCAGTGGCAACTGGCGCGTCACATTCCGGTTCAACGGCGTTCACGCCGAAGTTGTCGATTACGAAGATTACCACTGAGGCAATGTCATGCTGATGCACAATCCTCCTCATCCCGGTGAAGTTATCAAAGAGCTTTGCCTTGAGCCCCTTGAGCTATCGGTTACCAAGGCAGCCGAAGGGCTTGGGGTCAGCCGCAAAACGCTTTCGAGCATCATCAACGGCAAGTCGGGCATCAGTCCAGAAATGGCGGTGCGGCTGTCGATAGCATTCGATACCTCGTCGGAAAGCTGGCTGAATCAACAAACTCAGTACGATCTTTGGCAAGCCGAGCAGCATCGCAAGGAATTGCGGGTTAAGCGGCTATCGGCGGCGTGAAAGCACATAACAAGGCGGTCAAGCCGTTCGCCTGCGGCTCACTCGGACGCTCAGCGCTCCGCGCCGCTTCGCCATTTTGCCCGATGAGGCGCTACATGCTGAGCGCCGCTTCCCTGGGCGTTAGATGCCAAAAATGGCGAAGTCCAGAGCATTCGTTAACTCATCGCGTAAATGAGATATCGAGCCAACGGGGTCTTTCAGTTGTTTCTTGGAAATGGATGAAATCTGGGGTGTCAGCAATAGCAGGTTCTCGTCATGAAAAATCACCTCAGGGGTAAGTCCTTTCATGGCAGTATTTTTGAACAAATCGGCCTTGCCAAGCGGGATTACTATCCGTGTGGCTAATTCGTCGAGGTATGGACTCTGAATATCAACGAGATACGGGTAGTGTTTGCGAGTAGTGGCGCTCGGGTTTCTGAAAACATCGAACTGGGCCATCAGAATTCCCGAAACTCATCACCAAAACAGCCATTCTCATCAACGAAGTCGTTGTACGCTTGTATTGCGGCTTTGTTCTCAGCTGCCCATTTTTTGGCCTCAACATTCGCTAGCTCGTGTTCCAGCGCACGCTCAAGTGTCGCGGAAAGGTTAATCTTCAGTGCTCGCGTTTTCGCCAATAAGTCACTATTAACACTGAGGTTTGTGGCTTTTTTCGGAGCATCCTCATCAAATAATCGGTGCATTACAGTCTCCTGCGGCAGGCAAAATATTAATGCGCACCCATATGCGCAGTGTAATGCATCTAACAAGGCAATCGAGTCGCCGCTACGGGGCTGGGACGTCGGCTTCGCCGCCGCCCCTTGTCGCTGGCGTTAGGCGTTTGAAATGGATGAATCCCGAATCCAAGCCGCAAGTTCTTCCTCAGTTAGCGATCCCGCGGCGAGCTGTTGGTATATGAGTACCGCTTCCGCTTCTGTTGCGTCTAGCGAGTATCCATTCAGTTCCAGAAAAACTGCAGCAACGGTCAAAGCAATGCGCTTGTTGCCATCTATGAAAGGATGGTTTCGGGCTAACCCGTAACTATAAAAGGCAGCCAAATCAAAAATCGAAGCCGCACTTTCGTAGGTCGCTTTTTGCGGGGGCCTGGCCAATGCCGACCCCAGCAGGTCTTTATCGCGAACACCGGGAAGTCCGCCATGCTCGGCGAGTAGGGTCTGGTGTATCGCCTGCACGAGCTCAGGTAAAACCCATGCCGGTTCAGTCATTTCGCCAGCTCATGGAGCGCATTTCGGTATTTCTTCATTACCTTTTCAGCGGCGTCCATTTGGGCTTCGAAATCCTGTTGGTAAGGAGTCAAAGTCAGGCCTTCAGGGGTATCAACCAAAAAAAGCAGATCGCCCTTATCCGCATGAAGCTTCGTAAGTGCCTCTTTTGGAAGAATAATGCCCATTGAGTTGCCGATGGCGGTCACTTTTACTTTGATCATAACGGGCACCCTGAAAAAGTTATTACGTATGTTATTACTTAGTTTAGGTGCGCCTAACAAGGCGGTCAAGCCGTTCGCCTGCGGCTCACTCGGACGCTCAGCACCCCGCACTTGCTTGGGCATTGCTTCGCCATTCCTGCCCGATCAAGTGCGCCATGCTGACCGCTGCTTACCTCGGCGTTAAAAGCAGAAAGGCTCCTTGCTCTTTGCGCAATAATGGTATAATTTTTATACCATGTACTCATTTGAATACGATGAACGGAAAAGCCAAGGCAATCTGAAGAAGCACGGTATCGATTTTGTCGAGGCCCAAGGGCTTTGGAATGATCCGTATCTTGTAGAAATTGCAGCAAGAACTACGGATGAAGAACGTTTCTTGGTAATCGGGAAAATCCAAGACAAACACTGGTCGGCGGTTGTTACGCTTCGCGATGGCAACATCCGAATCATCTCCGTTCGTCGCTCCCGAACTGAAGAGGTAGCCATTTATGAAAGCTAAGAGCTTCGATGCCAAATTTGATAAGGGAGAGGATGTCACGGGTGCCCTGGATCTTTCCAAGGCCCGCAGGCCTCTTCAGGAACAGCGCCGGGTCAATGTGGATTTTCCCACCTGGATGATCGAATCCCTGGATCGGGAGGCAGGTCGTTTGGGGGTCACACGCCAATCCGTAATCAAGGTGTGGCTCGCCGAACGCCTGGAGCAAGTTGCTTCTAACAAGTAGTTCCAGCGGACCCCAAACACTACGCGGCTTTTTGCGCATGCCTTCGGCATTTTGCACAAAAAGCCGCTTTGCGTTTGGCCCCGCTGAAGATGGGTGTTAGGTCTCATAAAGAGTCGTAATGGCCGCCGATGGCAAAGATATAGACATGAGTATCGTCGAACTTATACACAAGCCGGTCTTTTTGGGTCAGTCGCCTCGACCAAAAGCCGGAAAGGTTATGTCGAAGTGCTTCAGGCTTTCCCAAACCGGAACTGGGGTCACCGCGCAACATTTCTTTCAAAATTGCGCAAAGATTCTTGTGCATCCGCTTGTCGCGCTGTCGTAGTTCCTCGTACACCTCCCATGTTCTACCCTCAAATACCAACGATCTCATCTAACTGCTCTTTGGTTGGGGTATACCCGGTACCCGCGTTATGGGTAGCGCTGGACTCGGCGATCTGGCGCATCAGGCTGGTATTTTGGAGCACGTACAAGGTTTCCTGGTCACGCTCCCAGTCCTCGGCACTCATCACTACAAAATCCGAGCCGGTACGGCGAGTTACGCGAAGCGGAATATGCTGGTTAACTACCTGTTCAACAAAGCTTTTTAGGCTATCTCTGAATTTGTTTACGGTTGTGGTGTCCATTGTGATGCTTTCCAGGTGGTACGGTAATGCCGTACAGTTTAGGAGAAAAGCCCTAACAATGCCATACACTCGGCCCCTTCACTCGCTGCGCTCGGTCAGGGCCGGTGATGGCGGGCATTAGAAGCTTGAAAGCATTGCCCCATTCAAGCCCGAGAGCTACACTGTAATACATCGTAGTTTCACCCGGGAGAAATCACGATGGGAGTAACCAGCATTCGGTTGCAGCCAGATATTGAAACTCCTTTAGAGGAGCTGGCGGCGAAGCTTGATAGAAGCAAGAATTACATTATTAATCAGGCAATTAAAGAGTTCATTGAGCGCCAATCCGTCGAGGATTCAAGGTGGTCCGATACACTTGAGGCCCTAAGCTCGATCAAAAATGGTTCGAGCATCCCTGAAGCCGATATAAACGCATGGCTGGAGAGTTGGGGGTCTGATGAAGAGCTGAGCCCTCCTGGCAAATGAATGTCCGCTATTCCGGCGACGCGGTTGGCGATCTCCGCCGTCTGCGTGAGTTCATCGAGGTCAAGAATCCTCGTGCAGCGCAGAAAGCGGCGGCGACTATCCTGAAGGGCATTGCTCAGCTGAAACAGTTTCCATTGTTGGGCACCCGAGTTGAACGAGCACCGAATCCAGAGGCTGTTCGCGATTTGGTGATCGGAAATTATCTGGCTCGTTATCTCGTACACGAAACAGAAATCTATGTACTTCGTATCTGGCATCACAGGGAAGATCGCTTCTAACGAATACTCGAGCGGCTCGGAACCGGCCAGACGCCGGCACAGGTCGTGTTTGTTGTCGGCCCAGTCGATGCCGATGATCGCGGCATAGTGATCGAGGGTATTCATGGCATGGCCACCGGCTGCCAGAGTTTGAGAGGGATACGCAGGGCGTCAGCGATAGCAAATTCTCGTCATGAAAAACCACTTCGGGACTCAATCCTTTCATCGCGGTGTTTTTGAACAGCTCGGCCTTGCCAAGCGGAATCACTATCCGTGTAGCCAATGCATCGAGGTACGGGCTCTGAATATCAACGAGGTACGGGTAGTGTTTGCGAGAAGCGGGGCTCGGATTTCTGAAAACGATGTGACCTTTCCCCAACCCTGGTAGCACGGGATGGAAGCGAAGCCGCTGAATCCTGGCCGCGGTTACTCCCGCCAGGCTAGGGACAGTCGGCCACGTCCACGACAATCCGCGCCGGGTTTTGCAGGGTGAAGGCGCGGTAGCAGAGCCCCGGTCGGATTTCGAGGCGCAGCGAAAGGGTGCTGTCGTCTTCAAAGGCCTCTCCCTTCCTACGGCTGAGGGACACGATCCGGCTGGTTTCGGCGAATCGCGGCAGGCTGGCGCTCAAGGCCCGGAACCCGCCGAGTTCGATGATGTAATCCTGCCCAGCCACCAGTGGCTGGATGCGGAAGTGCCCTGGCGAAGATGCCGTCTGTCCGGCCGCTTTGCCGGCGCCTTCCCAATAGGTCACATCGAAAACCAGGCGCTCGAAGCCTGAATGTCTGCCCTGCCTTATTTCCCCGACATCCAGGCCGTCTGAGATCGAACCGCCCCTCGCTTCACCCTGCGTGGGTATTGGCACGCCCGCGGGCGACGGTCCGCACACCGACAGGCCCAGCAGCAGGAGCGCCGGGTACAGATAGCTGCGCTTCATCGCCATGTAAGCGGTCTTTTCATGCGGGTGTCAGTCGAAATGCGGAACCTGCTTCGACCCCAGCAGCAGTTTCCATACATGCGAGACCACGAGGTCACTCGGATAGAGCTTGTGTTGCCGCTTGAACTCGCGCACCGCGTTTGCCGTCTTGGGACCGAAGATGCCATCCGCTTTGATCAGCAAAAGTTCCTGTAACAGTTCGACGGCAGGCCCGCGCGCCCCTTCCTTGAGGTCAGGCAACGCATCCGGCGTCATGTCATCGACCTCGGCCGTCGCCTGGGTGACGGCACCGGTCAGGCCGAGATTGCCATAAGCGTCGAGCCTCAGAACAGACTTGTAATCGAATACCGGACAAGCCTTGGCGGCCACTTCGCTGTGCCCATGAAAGCTGATCTCGCCGTCATAGGCCTTGTTGATTTCGAGACACAGGCGTTTAAGGGTGTCGAACTGCGGAGTGGTGAACCTGTCTTTCTTCAAACCGTGCAGGCAGATGGCGATGCTGTTGGTGTTGTGGCCTTTCTGCGCGGCTGGCGTTCTCTCGAGGTCCCTGCCGTTTTCCAACACCCCGTTTTTCCGGATGAAGAGGTGATATCCGATATCGCTCCAGCCACGCTCGAGGTGCATCTTCCTGATGGCGGCGACATTGTCGTGCTTCGTCAGTTCGGAGGCTGTGCAGTGAATGAAAACCCGGGTGACCTTTCGCCTTGGCTTGCTGAACATGATCTCTCCTTGCCTGGGTGCTCGTTGGCTAGCAGCCTGTCGGACTTAACGCTGTTTGGCTGCAAAAACCTTTCAGGAAAAGGTTTTCACGCAAGCCGCGTAGCGGTGAAACACAAGGATGTGTTTCATAAATCCGCGGATAGCGATCAACTGACCTTATCGGACTCGTCAAATAGGTCCACTATTCTCCTCATCCGATAATCTCATTTGATTCGCTCCCGCGAATTTTCGCTTCAAACGGATAAGTCCGACAGACTGCTAGCAGAAAAATGGGTTTGCCGGTCCGGCCGGGTTGACCCTTCGGGGAAGCGGTACGGGCTGCATGCGACGGTCGGGGGGGGAGCGCGGGTTATCCATCCTTGGGCCTGCTGCACGATTACCGTTGGCGGCGTGGTCTAGGAAAGAAAATCTTATGATGGAGTCGAAGCTAGTTTACGGATGCCGGGATGTCAATGTGACGCGCCGGCATGCGCCGGATTCGCCTCTTTGCGTTTCGGGTCCGGATAACCTAAAAAGGAAAGTACTTCCTGCCCGTTGTGGGCGCCACGGTTTTTGTCGCGCAAACCGAATGGCCGGGTCCCCGCTGATTTTTCATATACAGGATGCTCATGGAGGTTGTCATGCAAGCTGAGCCGTTCGAGATAGGCCTGGTCGGCGCGGGCGCGATATCGGCCGGCGCCTATACCGCCGGTGTGATCGATTTCATGGTGTATGCCCTGGACCTTTGGTACCAGGCGAAAGCCGATGGCGATCCCGCCGCGCCGCAACATGATGTCAAGTTGTCGGTCTTTTCGGGCGCGTCTGCAGGTGCGATCACAGCGGCTCTCGCGGCGGGTTATCTCGCATCAGATCAGCCCCCCATGACCAGCGAGAACCGGGCGGATTACAACAACGGGCGCAACAAGCTCTACGACAGTTGGGTGGACCGGATAGATATGTCCAGCCTGCTCCAGGGCAGTGACCTCGCCGACGCCGAGGCCAATGTCGTTTCGGCGCTGGACTCGACTGTCCTTTCGGAAATAGCCCAGACCGGTCTCGATGTGGAGCAAAGGCCGCACAGGCGGCCCTATGTGGCCGAGAACTTTGAACTGTTGCTCACGGTGACCAATCTGCGCGGTGTGCCTTACGGCTTTACCGTGGACAGCGGATGGGGTGGCATCGACAAGTACGACATGAGCCTGCATGCCGACTATGTGCATTTCCAGATCAACGATACCGGTCCCGATCCCGCCATATCCGACCGCTACACACTGAGCTGGACGGACCTCTGTGATGCCCATCATCCGGTGACGCAAAAACTCAAAACGGCCGCGCTGGCCTCGGGTGCCTTTCCGATTGGCCTCGCGCCCCGCACCCTGGAGCACGCCGTCAATCTGCCGGGTGGCAACGGCATGTACAGTTCCAGGAAGTGGTCCGTGCCCACGCCGGACGAGGACGCGTGTGTTCGTATGGAATGCATCAAGGCGGATTGGGGCAACGTCCAGACAAGTTATAACTACTCCTTCCAGTGTGTCGATGGCGGTGTCATGAACAATGAGCCGCTGGAACTGGCGCGTCGCCTGTTGGCGGGAAAGCACAACTACAACCCACGCCAATGCGACAGCGCCAGCCGCGCGGTCATCATGATCGACCCCTTCCCGAGCGAGAGCCTGTTTGACCCGGATTACTCGGAGGCCCCTGACCTGGTCAGCATGGCCAAGGATCTGTTCAATGCCCTCAAGAACCAGGCGAGGTTCAAACCCGATGAGCTGACACTCGCTTCGAGTACCGGTACCTGTTCGCGTTTCATGATCGCCCCCAGGCGGGAGGGCGAGCTCTACCCCATTGCGTGTGGGTCCCTGGGAGGCTTTGGCGGGTTCCTGAGCAAAAAATTCAGGAGGCATGATTATTTTCTGGGGCGCCGCAATGCCCAGCGGTTTTTCCGCGAGTACTTTGTCCTGCCGGCGGACCACCCCCTGTTCGAGTCCTGGTCAGCGGACGCGATCAACGCGTACGAATTCGAAGATCAGAATGGTGACAGGGTCCGCCCGATCATTCCCATGCTGAGCGAGGCCATGGATGAGTGCGTATTGCTCGATTGGCCAAGATACGAGCAGACCGAGTTCAGCACTTTTCTGGAGCAGGTCAATTATCGCGCGGGCCTGGTGATAAATCGTATGGTGGAGCAGTACTTCAGCAACAACTGGTGGATAACCCGATTTGTCGCGCGAAAGGTCCTGAGCCGCAAAAGAAAGGACCTGGTGGAATACGTCGAAAAGCTAGTCTCGGCCGATCTGAAAAAGATGTTGTTGATGAGGGACTGATTCCGCCCGCTGTTTGACAAACAAGAACCAGTATCCTACTCGTTAGTCTTATTGGCGCCGCTTATCAAGCCCGCTGGTACTGGCCGCAGGCGAAGGAGACGGGGCATGGACAGAATGGTCATGGCGCGCGTGATCGCAACACTGGTTGCGACCGGTCTTTTGATTGCCGCTACGCCGCTTCCGGCGCAGGGGTTTCTGCCTCCGCAACTGGCCGGTCAGCAGTTCAAGGACTACTACGATATCGATTTCGGCAACGCCCACATCATCTGGCTGTGCAGCAACGGACAGTTCGCCTTGCGCAACGGCGTCAGCATGAGCAACGACCGCAACCCCGGGCAAGGGCAGGGCGATGAAACCGGTCGCTGGACGGTCCTGAGCCAGTTGGGCGGGCACTTCATTCAGCTCACCTATTCCAGCGGTTCGCAGGAGGTTTATCAGATCAGCCTGGACGGCGAAGGCAATGTGTTCGTCGATAAGCAGCGCAAGTGGTATCGCACCGGCAACGCGGGCTGCTGAACCCGGCATGGATGACATTGCGGTATTGCGAATGCTGGAGCGGATCCTGGCGGTAGTGATCGGTGGCGGCGCCATCTATCTTGGCTACCGCCTGTTTTTCCAGATACCGGACGACAGCAACCATCGCGGCCGGCTCGAGCTGCCCGGTATCAAACTGGTGCTCACCAAGGTCGGCCCCGGCATTTTCTTCGCTGCCTTCGGTTGCATCGTGGTTGTCTACTCGCTGACCACGCCGGTCGAAATCGAGTCGCAACGTACCGTTTCGTCGCAGGGAGCGGATGAGCTTGCTCGCAACGATATCTTCGAGACCACCTCGTTCACCGGTATGGGAACTCTGGCGGGTGAATCTTTGCAGTCCGGCGCGGCCGCTTCACCACAGCAGCGCAGCGCGGCCCTTCAGGCGGTGGAGATGATCAATTGCCTGCACCGCCTGGGCGAGCCGCATGAGGATCTGTTCGAGCTTGCCACGCCGGCAGTGCGCCAGGCCAAGCAAGCGTTGTTGCTATCCGTCTGGGATCCGGACGAGTGGGGCGATCCGGGCGTGCTCGACAGGGATATGGAAGCACTGCCGGACGACAGTCCGATGCAGTTCTTTTATCACGCAAAGTACGGAGGCTGTCCGCGATGAAACGTCTGTTTTGGTTACTGATACTGCCAGCGCTCCTGAGCGTCGCGCCGGCGATGGCCAGGGATTACAGCCAGATGTATCCACCCGAAACCCTGCAAAGGGTCAGCGAGGTCTACGGTAAGAACATTCGGGATGCCCTGTACGGGGAGATCAAGCGACAGCTGCTACCGGCCGAGTTGCGTTCACTGGGGCGGGTCGACCTGCAACAGCCCTGGGACCAGACCCGAGACCCCTTTGAGTTCTCTGCCAATGCGAGCACCGGGGTGGTGCTTTTTCCGGCCTTGTCGGTCAAATTCCTGGATGACCTGGCGATCGCGAATGCCTGGTTCGAGCGCAAAGGCTGCAACAAGGAGGCGATCCTCGACTATGCGGCGGCCCTGGATTTCAGTGACCATTACCTGCCGTCCCTGCTGCGCGCCCTGCAGGTGCCGGACAAGGCCTATGAACTCGATCCCTATGTGGACGACGTTTCCCAGAAGGTTCTGAAGTCGGCAATTGCGTTCATCCTGCTGCACGAACTGGGGCACATCCACCACAACCATGTGCGCTACAGAGGGTTTGATCCAGCCAAGGCGCGCCTCGAGGAAGCGCAGGCGGACCAGTTCGCCCTGAATGTACTGCGCCGGATGCGCCTGCCGCCGCTCGGAATGGCTTTCTGGTTCACCGCGCTGAGCATGCGGGACCCGCTGGTGGAAGGCTCCCCGAGTCAGACCCACCCGCTGACTGCAGCGCGTATGCAGGCCATCGCGGACGCCCTGCGAGAGCACCCCGAGGATTTCATCGAACCGGACAACCGGGGGCGTTGGAATGCCGACACCATCCGCGGACTGGCCGGCGAGTTCGATGTGCTCGCCGATAATCTGCGCGCCCCGGACCTGCGCAGGCTGGTCAAGTTGCGCGGCGCCAAGGCGACCCCGAAGCTGATCGCCAGTGCCTGCGAAAGTGAACAGCATCGTCAGGATTGGATGGATACGTTCGAGAGCCTTTTCCGCTGAATAACACTGTCCTTCAGAAAAAAGTGGTTAGGCTGTTGGGACATGTTGAGAAGTAGACCACTCGCGGGCAGGAGTCGCACCCTTATGCTGTGCAGGATTCACAAGATATGTTGGCTTTTTCTGGTCGTCTTGTTGTTTTTGAACGCCTGCTCGAACGAGAGCCCGGCTCCCTCCGCCGAGGCGCCCGGGGATGCGCCGACGGCAACGGCGCCCAGCCCCTCCCCGGTTGAAGAGGCCGCCTCCGAGGTCGTTCGGGAGTTCCCGCGCGAAAGCAGTGAATCGCTGCCCGAGGAAATGCCGCTCCCCATGCCGGAACCGGAATATGCTCCGGCGGCCGCTGCCCCGCCGCCATCACGGCTGGATGCGGAAGACCTTTGGGAGTCTTTCTCCAGGGGCGAGGCTGAGGAGGCGGCTCCGCTGCCTGTTCCAAAGCCAAGCGTCGAAGAGGAGCCCTTCCGCGACGAGGGGTCCCACCACGTGGTGCAGGTGTTCTTTGCCACCGACCGCAAGCAGACCGGCGATCCGGAACCGGAAAAGCGCTTCGGTCCTGATCGCGGCTCGCTTTCCTACGGCAGCTGCGAGGTGAGCATTCCCAAAGGGCATCGCACCGGAGAACTGGAGGCCCCGCGGTGGTGGCGCCTGGAGTTTTCCGAAAGCCCGGCGCAGCACGTGGTGCTGTTACGGATCGATGTGACGGCAGTGGACGACTTTTTTGCCCGGGTGCGCGAGCGCGCTCTCGGTTCGCCGGACAAGAATGCCTTTGTGTTTGTGCATGGCTATAACGTCACCTTCGAGGATGCCGCGCGTCGCACGGCTCAGATCACCTTCGATCTCGGTTTCCGTGGCGCGCCGGTGTTCTACAGCTGGCCCTCCCAGGGGGAGACCGGCAAGTACACGGTTGACGAACAGAACATCGAATGGACGGAATCCAACCTGAAGCGATTCCTGAGCGCGTTTTTCGATCGCTCCGATGCCGAAAACATCTACCTGGTGGCCCACAGCATGGGCAACCGTGGCCTGACCCGGGCCTTGCGGGCGTTGGTGTTGGAAAAACCGGAGATCCGGCAGCGGTTGCGTGAGATCATCCTCACCGCGCCGGATATCGATGCCGAGGTGTTCAAGCGCGACATCGCCCCGGCGCTGACGGCGTTCGAGCGCCCGGTAACGTTGTATGCCTCCTCGGAGGATGTCGCGCTCAAGGCATCCAAGAAGGTCCATGGTCACCCCAGGGCGGGTGACTCCGGTGACCAGATCGTGATCGTCCCCGGGATAGAAACGGTGGATGCGACCGGTACCGATACCAGTTTTCTTCGTCACTCCTATTTCGCCGAGGTTGAATCGGTGCTGACGGATATCTTCGACCTGATCAGGCATCGCCTGCGCGCAGACCAGCGTGCCCGGCTCGAGGCCATCGATACCCCGCAGGGAAGGTACTGGGCGTTCAGGGAATAGCCTGGCGTTGGCGCCAGCCGGATCAGGCAGAAACCGCTGCGCCTGACCCCGCCCGCAACCGGCCCAAATGTAATAATCCGGATTGATTTTGCGTAACAGAGAGATTCTGAAAGATGTCGGATCTGAATGACCCGCGGGTGCTTTCTGCGGCCGAGTCCTTCGTGCTGTTGGCAACTTTTCTGGCGATCTATTCGATCCTGCAACACAAGCGGATCCTGCGGACCCTGCGCCCGGTGGAGATTCCGCAGGGTTACAGCCTGCGTACCGGTATGATTGTGAATGCGCTGGTGGGCGGGCTCGGCTTCGCGCTCAGCATCTATCTGGCACGCGGTTTCGTATAAGACGGTTTTTTCCGCCGGCCGACCGCGCTTTCCTCCGAGGAAATAACGTATCCATGCAACAGACATCGCTGCTTTACGAATTCTCCAGCATTGCAATCACCACGCTGCTTTTCGTGCTGATCGTTCTGTTGTACGAGGTGGGGTTCCATTTGGGTCGCTTTGTGCAGAACCGCACCGATCAGGAGGTCAAGTCCCTGACCGGTGCGATTCAGGGCAGCATTCTGGGGCTCCTGGCACTGTTGTTAGGCTTTACCTTCAGCATGTCGATGCAGCGTTACGACAATCGCAGTGAAGCCCTGATCTCCGAGGCGAACGCCATTGGAACGGTGCAGCTGCGGGTCGAGCTGCTGCCGGAACAGCATCGGGATAAGGTGTCCGGCCTGCTCGAACAATATGTCGGCCTGCGCATCGCCGTGGGCAGTATCGACCTGACGCGCTCGCAGGAGCGCCAGGAATACAACCGACGCCTGGCGGACCTGCAGTCACGCCTCTGGAATCTGGCGGTCGAGGCGGTCCAGGACGATCCCCGGCCGGTGACCACGGGTGCTTTCATTAACGCGCTGAACGAAATGATCGATGCGCAGGGCAAGCGTGCAGCCCTGCTTCAGATGCACGTGCCCGAGATCGTCCTGTATCTGCTGTTCCTGGTGTTTATCGCATCTGGCGGTATTCTGGGCTACTCGAGTGGCTTGAGCGGCAGGCGTGTGATTGCGCCGACGATGATGGTGTCCTTCCTGATCGCGCTGATCGTTTTCATCATCATCGATCTCGACCGGCCCAAGCGTGGCGTCATTCAGGTCAACCAGGGCCCCATGCTCATGCTGCAGGCGCCGGCAAGCGAAGCCACCGCGCCGCGGGAATGATCCGATCGGATTGCGCGAACCTGCCGTAATGATGACCAGCGAAAGACACAGTGGGCAATCTGGAGGCCGAGACCGATGCCGCCGGTTGTGAGCCTGCTGATCGTCGTTGCGGCGCTGGTGCTCGCCGTGGTGATGATGCGAATCCTGGATCGGCGCGCGGATCTGGCGGAATGGCGCCGTCTGCTAGCACTGCAGCCGGTCCGCCCGAAGCTGTTCGATCCGGAGATGGTGGCCGACCTGCCGGATCCGGCACGACGGTATTTCGAGCAGGCCATTGCGCCGGGCACCCCGTTACTGACAGTGGCGGAGATCGACATGCAGGGCCGCTTCGGCTTGGGTGGCAAAGACAGGCCAAACTATCGTCCGATGCGGGCGCGCGAGATCCTGGCGGCACCGCACGGCTTTGTCTGGCGTGCGAGTCTGCCAGGGTGGACCCCGATGACCGGATCGGATGCGGGTTCTCCCAGGCGCAGCTGGACGCGCTTCCGTCTGTTCGGTCTGCTGCCGCTGGTGCGCCTTGCCGATGACGCCGATCATATGCGTTCCGCTTTCGGGCGCTGTATCGCGGAGGCGCTGTTCTGGACGCCGGCAGCGCTGCTGCCCGGTCCCGGTGTGAGCTGGGAAGGGCTCGCCGACAACAAAGCCAGGGTCACGGTTGCTGCCGGTTCACTTTCCCAGTCGGTCGACTTGAGCGTGGATGCCAGCGGTCGGCCTCGCTCGGTGTGGCTGATGCGCTGGAGCAACGCGAATCCGGAGAAAACCTACCGTCTGCAACCCTTCGGTGGGACCTTGTCGGACTTCCGCGAGGTAGAGGGGTTTTCCCTGCCGTTCCGGGTCGAGGCGGGCAACCTGTTCGGCACGGACGACTACTTTGCCTTCTTCGACGCGGAAGTGACCGATATCCGGTTCCCTGGTGCGGAATTTTGCGTCGAGCCTGCGGACCCGGCGGATCCTGGAGAAAGCGATGTTCAGTGAAAAAATGAAGTCCTATTTCGACCGGATGATCGACCTGGTCTTCAGCATCATTCTGCTGTTCATCATCCTCGGCATCGTCATCGGAACCGCGCAGCTGTTCCTCACCGTCTGGAACCTGCTGGCCTTCAAGGGCATCACCGGTCACTACATCGATCTGATATCCGACGTGCTGACACTGTACGTGCTGATCGAACTCTCCCGTTCCCTGGTCGACTACTTCAACACCCACCGGCTGCGCCTGACCTTCATCGTCGATGCCGCGATGGTGTTCGTGTTGCGCGAGATCCTCATCCTGCTGTTCAAGCATGAGCTCAAGCCAGAGATGATCTACGCATTCTCCGTCCTGTTGCTGGTCCTGGGGGTGTTGCGCACCGGCGCGGTGCTGGTGTACCAGAGAGAAAAAGACATCCTGAAATAGGCGCGCAAAATCGTCTTGCCAAGACTTTTGTTTACTGCAGCGGCCCGCTTGTCATGGGCCTGGCGTCATGCCTGCCAACCCGGCGCCTGCGTCGCTGCCCTTCGGATTCTTCGATCCGGCAAGTTCGGCATCGGACGGCAGAAAAGCCGGCAGGGCGGTTCATGCCCGGGTCCAGGGTGGTGCGGGAGACCGGAGGGCCCTTCGATACGTGTATGCGCATATCAGTGAACTCGCGGTCCGCCACCCGCCTGGCAGGACCATACGTCGATAGGGCCGCAGGCGGTGGGTGAACAGCGTTCGCAAATGCATCCGGCTGCTGCTGAACTGCGTCAGTTGCTGATACGCTCTGTCTGAGCGCCAGCAGCAGCCAGGCAGGCGCGTGCAGTTTGTGTGAGGAGAAGAATAAATGACTGAAAGATTCAGCGAGGAACAGGTGCAGCAGGCGCTGGGGGAGCTCAACGAGATCGCTGCCTATCCCTGGGAGATACGCGACGGGCGACTGGTGAAGGAGTTCGTGTTTGCCGATTTCGCGGCGGCCTTCGGATTCATGTCCTCGGTCGCGATCTGCGCCGAGCATATGAACCACCACCCGGAGTGGTACAACATCTATAACCGCGTGCGGATAGAGCTGGTGACGCACGACGCGGGCGGGATTTCCCAGCGCGACTTCGACCTGGCGCAGCAGATCGAGCAGTACTGCTGACAGCGGACTGGGGCTTGAGTACCCCAGCCCCTTCAGCGTTGGCACTGCGGGCACCAGGCACTGGTGCGTTGCCCGATCTGTTTGGCCTTGATGGTCGTGCCACAGGTCGAACAGGGCTCGCCCACGCGCCCATACACGTGCAACTGCTGCTGGAAATAACCGGGTTTGCCGTCCTCATGCTGGAAATCGCGCAGGGTGGTGCCGCCCTGTTGGATGGCGCGCGCCAGGATCTCCTTGATGTTTTCCACCAGCGATTCGAGGCGCGCCCTGGAGATGCGGTTACAGGCCCGTGCAGGGTGTATGCCGGCCTGGAACAGACTCTCGGTGGCGTAGATGTTGCCCACGCCGACCACCACGCCGTTGTTCATCAGCAGTTGCTTGATCGGGAGACGGCGGCGGCGCGCCTGCTGGTAGAGGTAGTCGGCATGGAAATCCTGCGACAGCGGCTCCGGCCCGAGAGCGCGGATCAGTTTGTGTTCCGTTGGCGGCTCCGCACTCCAGAGTACCGCCCCGAAACGGCGCGGATCGCGCAGGCGCAGCGCGTGACGGCCGAACTGTAACTCGAAGTGATCGTGTCGGTCCGGCGGCGAGTCCGCAGGCAGGAAACGCAGACTGCCGGACATTCCCAGGTGGATGATCAGGGTGCCGCTGTCGAAGCCAATCAGCAGGTATTTGGCGCGGCGGGATACCGTGCGCACGGACTCCCCTGGCAAGTGATCCAGGGAGGGGATGTCCCAACGCAGGCGAGGCTGGCGCACGATCACGGCGCTGACCGCCTTCCCTTCGATAAGCGGCGCGATCCCGCGACGGGTGGTTTCGACCTCCGGCAGTTCCGGCATCAGGGCTGCTCCCGGTAGTAGTCGACCGGCAGGCCGGCGAGCTTGAACCAGATATCGTCGACCAGGTGGGTGTGATCGCCGATGCGCACGTAGCGTCGCCCGGGCGGAGTGCTCGGGCCGCCGAACTCAATCGTCAGCTCATCAAAGCGGATCGTGCGCACAGGCCGGTCTGACTGGCCGAATACGTCAATCCCGGATGATGCCTGCCAACGGTGCAGGCTCGGCGCCTGCAGCAGGCCGAGCAGGCCTGCCACCCGGCCCGCTGCGGCGCGTTCGATGTCGGGATGGGTGAGCATCCAGCCGTCGCGGTCGCGTAGCACGCTCATCTGGAGCCTGCCGCCCTGAAGTACCTGGATCTCATTGACCGATTGCGGCGCGACGGGCGTGAGCGAAGCCGGCGCCGGGCGCGCCAGCCAATGCGCCGCGAGCAGCAGGGCCGCGAGGGTGGCCAACAGGAGGGTCAAGCGGTCGATTGCGTACAGGCGCATCAGGCCCTGCTCCGGCGACGTTGGATCTGCATGCCGGCCAGGCCCAGCAGCGCAGGCCCGACCAACAGGTGGAAAAGCGCCAGGCTGATACCCACGACCGGCGACCAGTCGATGTCCGCATCGTCCGCTGCGGTGCGGGTGTCGAGCCGGTTATCGGTCAGCCAGTTGACCACTGAGAGCAGCAGGCGGGCATTACCGGCGCCTCCGAACTGCGCGTTGCGCGCCAGGTCGCTGTCACCGATGACCGCTATCCGCGCGTTATCGCCGTTCTCGATCAGCAGGCCCACCGCATGTGGGCCACTGCGCTCGCCCTGCAACGGATTGCGCTGCAGTTCGCCCTGCAAGGGGCCGGTCTCGTTCCAGGCGTGCGCGCCGGTTTGCAGGCGGGCATGGATGCGCCATGCCCCGTCTTCAGGCGGCAGCAGGGCAAAAGCGCGGTCCAGAATTGCCCCACCGGACTCAGGGACGTCGAGTTCGACCGGTATCGGCACGTTCAATTGCAGCGGGCTCAAGCCGGCGCTGCCTGCGGATGTAACCAGGGTGCCGGGCAGGACCCCGATGCCGGTGAGGTTCGCAAGGGAGCTGCTGGCGCCGGCTTCCTGCAGCCACAGCAGGCGTCCACCTCGCCGCAGGAAGGCCTTCAGTTTTTCAACCTGATCCTGGGCGTAGTCCTGTGCGGGTGCTGCCGCCAGCAGCAGGGCGGCATTGTCGGGGATCGGCCCGGCGGCATCCACGCCAACCACCCGGAATCCGTGACTGTTGAGGCTGCGAACCCAGGCGCCGAGGCCCTGCTGGCTTTCCCCCAGGGGCGCCTCGCCATTGCCCTGCAGCGCGACGATCCAGGGTTCGCCGCGGCGTGCCAGATGACGCAGGGCACGCAGCAGACTGGCATGATCCGGTTGCGGCACGCGCTGCGCGCGCCCCATCGCCTCGATGCGCAATTCGCCGTCGTGCGTGATGCCGGTCTCGCGCGCCAGCTGCGGCTCCCGTTGCGGATCGTTCCAGCGCAGCGTGAAATCGGGATGAATTTCGCGCAGCGGTCGCAACAGTTTCTCGATGCGCGCCCGCAGTATCGGGTAGTCCGGTGCCCAGGCGGTGACCGTGATCGGCCCGTTGATGGCCGCAAGGGTTTCCAGCAGGGCCTCGGGAAGCGGCGCGCTGCGGAACAGGGTATGGCGCTGTGATTGGCTGAGGTTGGCGGCCGCCGCCAGCAGTATCCCAAGCATCAGGAAGGCGAGCAGCTCGCGCAGGCGTCGGCGCGGCGGCGATTCGCGCTCGCGCAGCAGCCCGACCATTGCCAGGGCCAGCGCGGCCAGCGTCAGGGTCGTGAAATAGATCAGGCCGTCGCTTGTGACTGTGCCTTGCAGGAAGGTGCCGAGGTGCGGCGAGAGCGCGAACCAGTGGAGTGGGGATCCTGTCTCCACGAAGCCGTCTGCCAGCCACAGGAAGATCAGCACGGTAAGTGCGGCGGCGAAGGCCGCGGCGGCCTGGCGGGTAAATGCGGAACAGGCGAGGCTCAGCGCGCTGGCCAGCGCGCTCAGCAGTATCAGCCCGGCCATCGCGGTAGCCAGGCGCGCCCAGTCGAGCTGCATCCCGAGCGCCAGGCTCGAGAGCATTCCGAGGATGCCGGCGGCGATCAGGGATACCGGCAGCAATAGCCCCAGCCACTTGCCGAGCAGCATCTGGGGCAGCGACAGGGGGGTCGAGAGCAGCAGAGCCAGGCGCCCGCTACGGCGCTCACCCGCGAGCGACGCCATGCCAAGCAGGGGCGCGATGACCAGCAGCAGTATCGCGAGCACGTTCAGCGTGGGCGCGACCAGGAGTTCGTTGATCCCCAGATTGGCGCCGCTCGCGACCAGGCGTGGCTGGATCTCCTGGTAGACCTGCAGCTGGGCGAACAGCAACCAGGCGCAGACCAGCCAGATGCCCGATGCCAGCAGCCACCAGGCCGGGGTCAGAAAGCGCAGCCGCAGCTCGTGCCGGACCAGGTGCCCTATCATCCCGACTCACCGGTGCTGAGGGCGCGGAAACGGGCCAGGAGATCACTGCCGCCGGGTTCCCACCGCTGCAGCCCCCAGCCCCGGGCTGCGACCTGCTCGGCGAGATTCTCGGGGAACCCTGGGGCGAGCTCGAGGATGCGCTCGCCGTGATTGGCGGAGACGATACGCGCCACCCCGGGCAGGGCGAGCAGGGCCTCATCGCTGGGAGGGTGGGCGAGGCCGACCCGCACACGCGGCTTGGCGGTGTGCATCGGCTCGTCTGCGATCACCGATCCGGCGTGCATAAGCAGGATCCGTTCGCACAGTTGTTCGATGTCGGGCAAGAGGTGGCTGGCGATCAGGACCGCGCGCTCGCTGGATTCGCGTTGCAGGAGGCCGCGCAGGCGCTCGGCCTGGAGCGGATCGAGGCCCGCGGTCGGCTCGTCCAGGAGCAGTATCCGCGGTTCGTTCAGCAGAACGCTGGCCAGCGCCAGGCGCATCCGCTCGCCACCCGAGAGGCGGTGCGCGAGTCGCTTGCGCAGAGGGCCGAGGTCAAAACGCTCGAGTGTCTGCGCCAGCTGCCTGGAGTCGGGCCGGCGCATCAGGCGCAGCCCGGCAAAGAAGGCGAGGTTTTCCGCCACGCTGAGATCAGGATGGAGGGCGGGCTGTTGTGGCAGCCAGGCGATATGACGTCGCAACGCGGGGGCATTCGAGAGGGTTTCCCCCATGACCCGCAGCTCGCCCTGGGTGTCTGGCAGGACCCCGGCCAACGCCATCAGCGCGGTCGATTTGCCGGCGCCGTTGATGCCCAGCAGTCCAATCGTCTCGTTGCCGCGTAGCCGCAGCGAGAGGTTCTTCAGACGAGGTGGCAGCGACAGGGCCTGGGCTTGCAGAACGGCTTTCATGGGGCGCGATGATATATCATCGCCTCCCATGATCTGGCTCGGCGTGGATACCGGCGGCACCTTCACCGATTTCGTCTGTTTCGAGCCGGGTGCCGCGTTGCGCGTGCATAAGGTATTGTCCACGCCGCATGCGCCGGAAGAGGCCATCCTGCAGGGTATCCGCGAGCTCGACCTGCCGACCGGGCAGCTGCGCGTGGTGCATGGATCGACCGTGGCGACCAACGCCGCGCTCGAAGGCAAGGGCGTGCGCACCGCGTTCGTGACCAATCGTGGCTTTGCGGACCTGCTCTCCATCGGCCGCCAGGCCCGGCGCGAACTGTATAATCTCCAGCCACGCAAACGACCGCCACCCGTGCCGCGCGAGCTTTGTCTCGAGACCGGTGGGCGCCTGGATGCGCGCGGCGAGCTGGTCGAGCCGCTCACCCATGAGGACATCGCACAGCTGGCGCGCCAGTTGAGCTCTCTGGCGCCGCAGGCCGTCGCGGTCAACCTGCTGTTCTCCTACCTGCGCCCGGAGCTCGAGCAGCAGCTCAAAGCCGCGCTGCCGGCCGGTTGCTTCTGTGCCCTCTCGTCCGAGGTCCTGCCCGAGGTGCGCGAGTACGAGCGTGGCATGGCGACCTGGCTGAATGCCTGGCTGGGGCCGCTGGTGGCGGGCTACCTGGAGCGTTTGGGGGATTCCCTGCCCGCTGTGCCGGTGTCGGTGATGCAGAGCGCCGGCGAGACGGTCAGCGCCGGCCAGGCCGCCTCGGGCGCGGTGCGCCTGCTGTTCTCCGGGCCGGCAGGCGGACTGGTGGGTGCGCGTGCGGTGGCCGCGCAGGCAGGCTATGGGCGGCTTCTGACCTTCGACATGGGTGGGACCTCTACCGACGTGGCCCTGATCGAGGGTGAACTGCAGCTGACGACCGAGGGCCATATCGGTGAGTACCCCGTGGCAGTGCCCATGATGGACATGCACACCATCGGTGCGGGCGGTGGTTCGATTGCCTGGCTGGATGCCGGTGGCATGCTGCAGGTGGGGCCGGAGTCGGCGGGCGCCGATCCGGGACCGGCCTGTTACGGCCGCGGCGGCGCCCATGCGACGGTCACCGATGCCAATCTGTTGCTCGGGCGCTTGCAGGCCTCGGCCTTTCTCGGTGGCGACATGATTCTGGACCATGAGGCGGCACGGCGTGCGATGGAGCCAATCGCCGCGGCGCTTGGCACGGATGTGGCCGCTACGGCGCGCGCGGTGATCGACATTGCCAATGCCCATATGGCGCGCGCCCTGCGAGCCATCTCGGTGCGGCGCGGGGTGGATACCCGCGGGCATCTGCTGGTTTCCTTTGGCGGCGCCGGCGGTTTGCACGTGTGTGATCTGGCGCGCGAGTTGGGCATGCGGCGGGCCATGGTGCCGGTCCAGGGTGGGGTGCTGTCCGCGCTCGGCATGCTGGCGGCGCGCCCCGGCCGGCAACTTTCGCGGACGTTGATGCGCCTGCTGGACGAACCGGAGATGGACGGGCGCGTGGCTGCGGAAGTCGATCGTTTGCGACGGCTCGCTGCGCAGGACCTGCAGGCGGAGGGCCTCGACCTGGGCGACTGCGAACAGCAGGTCTCCGTCGACCTACGCTACCAGGGGCAGTCCTACACCCTGAATCTGCCTTGGCAAGGGGCGGCGCAGACGATACCGGCCTTCCACCGCCGCCATGCCGAGCGCTATGGGCACGAGCTGGAGCAGGCGGTCGAACTGGTGACGCTGCGGCTTGCGGTGCGCGGTCCGGGGAGTGGCTTTGTGCTGCCGGAACAGCGCGCCAGCGGGAATGGCGCGGTGTTCAGCCGTCATGCCATCGAGGGGTTGGGAGAGGTCCCCTTGTACCGTCGCGAGGCGTTGCCTGCGGGGATGCGTATCGAGGGGCCGGCGATCATTGCCGAGCAGGTAGCCACGACCTGGCTGGCGCCGGGATGGCGCCTGTGCACCGATGCCTTCGGTAATCTGTTAATCGACCTCGTTGAGGATGGCGAAGGCGGCCTCGCTGCTGTCCAGGAATAGATCCATCAGGTGCGCCTTTTCGGTTTCATCCATGATCGAGCAGGAGCCGTTTTCCAGCTCGGTCGCTCTCAGCAGGATCTCGCCGTACTCGCCCGCGCGCTCGCCGATGGCAATGCGCACCGGTTCGGGTAGCGGCAGTTCCTCCAATGCCTGCTGCATCGACATCGACAGGATGCCATCCAGGATCGAGAGCAAGCCAACGGTGTAGGCGGTATCCGGGTTGCCCTTGCCGTACATGCGGCTGAGGCGCTCGCACAGGTTGGCGCGCAGCAGGCCGAGGTTGAGCAGCTCGCGCGAGCTGTTGCCGGACTTTGCCATCACGAACAGCATGGCCCAGGCGCGCACCCGCTGCAGGCCGAGCAGGACGACCGCCTGCTGTATCGAGTCGATCTCGCGCCGCAGCCCGATGGCCGCGGAGTTGACCAGGCGCAGCATCTTGAAGCTCAGCGCCGGGTCCTGGCCGATCAGGTTGGCGATATCTTTCAGCTCCGTCTTGGGGCTGCTGAGTTCGGCCAGGATGCGGGTCACCACCAGCTGTGATTCGGACAGCTGCTTTTGCGCGACGATGTCCGGCCGAGCGAAGAAATAGCCCTGGAAGAGATCGAAGCCGAGGTCGTGCAGTTGCCGGAACTGTTCCTTTGTCTCCACCTTCTCCGCGAGCAGCTTGACCGGCAGTTTACGCAGCGGTTCGATCCGTTCGGCCATGTTGCGCAGGGTGTCTTCGGTGATCTCGACCTTGATGAGATCGACGTACGGCAGCAGGGGCTGCCACTTGTCTTCGAACACGAAGTCGTCGAGGGCCAGCTGGTAACCCTGGTCATGCAAGGCCTTGACCGAAGCGATCAAGGTGTCGTCCACCGGGATGTCCTCCAGGATCTCGAGCACCACGCTATCGGGCTCGAAGGGGATCGGCGGTTTGTCGGTGAAGAAACTGCGGGTGAGGTTGAGAAACGCCGGCCTGCCTCCGGTGAGCCGCTCCAGGCCGATCTCGAAGAAGGCATTCAGAATGGTTCTCGAGGTCGCCAGGTCGCCATCGCGTTCGAAGCAGAAGTTTTTAGCCTGGTCGTCGCGGAACAGCAGCTCGTAGGCGAATACCTCGAGATCCCGGTCGAGAATTGCCTGCCGCCCGACCAGCACTCTCGGTTGCGCTGATTCTTCCTGGTCTGCAGCAAGCGAAGGGTCTGGGGTCTGTGAGGCGTGTTGCACGGACATCGGTGCTGAATCCTTTTGGTTTGCTGGTGTCTTAACGGCCGATGGGCGTGCTTGTTTAGCCGGAACTGGAAAAAAGATGGTGTTTGCGGGCATGAAAAAACCCGCCGCAGCGGGTTTTGTCTGTCGCGTTGCAAGCAAGGCAGTTACTTGATTTTGCCTTCCTTGTACATCACGTGCTTGCGCGCCACGGGATCGAATTTCTTGATCTCGAATTTCCCGGTCATGGTGCGCTTGTTCTTGGTCGTGGTGTAGAAGTGACCCGTACCAGCGCTCGAGTTGAGACGGATTTTTTCGCGAACTGCCTTGGCCATGACTGAGCTCCTTAAACCTTCTCGCCGCGGGCGCGCATGTCGGACAGCACGGCGTCGATGCCTTTCTTATCGATGATCCGCATCCCGGATGTGGAAACACGCAGACGCACGAAACGCTGCTCGCTCTCCACCCAGAAACGGTGGTAGTGGATATTGGGCAGGAAGCGGCGGCGCGTCTTGCGGTGCGAGTGGGAGACGTTATTCCCGCTGATCGGCCGCTTGCCCGTTACCTGACAGACTTTAGACATGGTCGGAACCCTGATTCGGTTGCTTGATTCGGTGATTCACGCCAACCCGTTTCGAGGTGGGGAAGCGGAAAGGCGCGTGACTCTAGCAGAACTTCTGTACAGGGGCAAGGCGCAATGCGCTTGCGCGGGTCCGTCAGAGGTGTCGGATGGGGCAAGTTGCGCGAGCCGGCATGCTACCGGGTTTCATCGCGCGATCCCGTAGCGGCCTTGGCCGGGAAGAACCTATCCCGACAGGGTTCATGCGACCTTACATTCGCGAGCAAGCTTGCTCCTACGGCGCGGTGGTGGCCCCGGCCGCGAGCCTTGTAGAGCGGCCTTGGCCGGGAAGAACCTATCCCGACAGGGTTCGTGCAACCTTCATTCGCGAGCAAGCTTGCTCCTACGGCACGATGATGGCGCCGAACGGGCACGTTGTGGGGGCGGGCCTTGGCGGCGAAAGAGACCGGTCCGCTGGATGCCCTTGGGACGATTCCCGGTTAAATCAGGCCGCGCTGGGCCATCGAGCAGTGGTCCGCGTCACCGATCACGATGTGGTCGAGCAGGCGAACGTCGATCAGCGCCAACGCCTCGCGCAGGCGCATCGTGATGCGCTGGTCGGCCTGGCTGGGTTCGGCAATACCGGAGGGATGATTATGGCTGATGATGAGCGCCGCGGCATTGTGCGCCAGGGCGCGCCGGACCACCTCGCGGGGATGGACGCTGGCCCCATCGATGGTGCCGCGGAAGAGTTCCTCGAAGGCGATTATGCGATGCCGGTTGTCCAGGAACAGGGCGGAGAAAACCTCGTAGGGGTAGTCGCGCAGGTGCGCGCTGAAATAGGCGATGGTTCGCTCCGGCGAGTCGATCACCTCGCCACGCGCGAGCAGCTCGGCAGTATGTCTGCGCCCCATTTCGAGGACGGCCTGCAGTTGGGCGTACTTGGCGTCGCCGAGGCCCGGCGCCTCGCAAAACTGGCGGCGCTCCGAGCCCAGCAGGGGGCGCAGTCCACCAAAGCGCTGCAGTAGTATCCGAGCCAGGTCGACCGCGCTGCAGCCGCGCGTGCCGGTTCGCAGAAAAATGGCCAGCAGCTCGGCGTCGCTGAGTGAAGCGGCTCCCTGGCGGAGCAGTTTTTCACGCGGCCGCTCGTCGGCCGGCCAGTCCCTGATGCTCATTTACTCTTCCCTGAGTGGCAATCAACATTGACTGTTGCAGTTTAACGACTCGTTCTCTCCTCGCCTAGCCGGAGGCTTTGGTAATACACTTCGCCGATGGCATCCGAAGTCAGTGAACACTTGCGCGAACGGCGTCTGCTGTTGGGTATCTCGGCCGGGATCGCCGCCTACAAGGCGGCGCAGCTCGCGCGTCTGCTGATGCGCGCAGGTGCCGAGGTGCAGGTGGTCATGACGCCCGCTGCGCGCGAATTCATCGGAGAGATGACGCTGCAGGCCATCACGCGGCGGCCGGTGCGCTGCGCCATCTTCGATGCGGCGCACGAGGCTGCCATGGGCCATATCGAGCTGGCGCGCTGGGCGGACCTGATCCTGGTGGCGCCGGCGAGCGCGGATTTCCTGGCCAAACTGCAGGCCGGGATGGCCGATACCCTGCTGCATACCCTGTGCCTCGCCAGCGAAGCCCCGCTGGCAGTGGCGCCGGCCATGAACCAGGCCATGTGGCGACATCCTGCGACCCGCCACAATGTCCTCGGCCTGCAAGGCCGGGGAGTGCATATCCTGGGGCCGGCCGAGGGCGACCAGGCCTGCGGTGACAGCGGGCCCGGTCGGATGCTCGAGCCGGAGCAGCTACTGCAGGCGGCTGAGGCGCTGTTGCACAAGGGACGGATGGCGGGCATCCGGGCGGTGGTGACCGCTGGACCGACACGGGAGCCGCTCGACCCGGTGCGCTTCCTGGGCAACCGAAGCTCCGGGCGCATGGGCTATGCAATCGCGGACGCGCTGCTGCGAGAAGGCGCTGAAGTGACCCTGGTCAGCGGGCCAGTCAGCCTGGAGGCGCCGCCTGGCGCCCGGCTCATCCGCGTGCAGACCGCCCTTGAGATGCACCAGGCCTGTCTGCGAGCGATAAACGATGCCGACCTTTTCATCGCCTGTGCGGCAGTCGCCGATTACCGCCCATCGGAACGGGCTTCTCAAAAAATAAAGAAGGATGCCGATACACTGACACTCGATTTGGTCAGGAACCCGGATATTCTGGCAGATGTGGCCGCGCTGCCTCAGCGCCCTTTCTGCGTGGGGTTTGCGGCAGAGACGAACGACCTCGAGCGCCACGCGGAGGCCAAGCGACGCGCCAAGGGGGTCGATCTGATCGCGGCCAACAGGGTGGGCGATGGCGAGGGTTTCGAGGTCGACGAAAACGCCCTGTTGCTGGTGTGGGATGGCGGGAGCTCCTCGCTGCCAAGGCAGCCGAAGCAGCGACTGGCAGAGCAACTGGTCTCCTTCATCTCGGAGAGGATGGATGCACAGCTTACAACTGAAGATTCTTGACGCCCGCCTCGGGCAGGACTTCCCGCTCCCGGACTATGCAACCGAGGGGTCCGCTGGCATGGATCTGCGCGCCATGCTCGAGGGGCCGCTCGACCTGGCGCCGGGCGAGACCGAACTGATTCCCACCGGCATAGCGATCCACATTGGCGACCCCTCGCTGGCCGCGGTCATACTGCCGCGCTCAGGACTCGGGCATAAACACGGCATCGTGCTCGGTAACTTGGTGGGACTGATCGACTCGGATTACCAGGGTCAGCTGTATGTCTCCTGCTGGAACCGCGGCCGGGAGGCGTTTCGCGTCGAGGTGGGGGAAAGGATTGCCCAACTGGTGCTCGTGCCGGTCGTGCGCGCGGTGTTCGAGCAGGTCGACGAGTTCGACCAGAGCGAACGTGGGACAGGTGGATTCGGACACTCGGGGCGGCACTGATGGAAAAACTGCGAGGCAAAGGGAAGAAGGCCGCGCCTGCGAAACCGCGGGACGGCGCCGCAAAGCCAGCCAGCGCCGGCAGGGAAGGCCGTCCCCTGCTGTTCTTCTTCCTGCCGGTGGCATTGGCCGCGGCAGTCATGATGATCGTGTTGGTGTTCGTCGCGCAGCAACAGGGGCAGGCGATCCAGACGGAGGCCGCACAGGCCCAGGCGCGAGCCGCGGCGCAGGCCTTCGCCGGCCAGGTCAGCGGCGAGGTGCGCGCTTATCAGGAAGTGCTCGAGGTGATCACACGGTTCGCCGCCGTGCAAAAGGCCCTGGGCGATAAGGATCCGCAGGCACTGGCCCGCAGTGCTGCCGCGCTGCAGCGCCTGAGGCCGGATTTGATCGAGCTGCGTCTTTTCCCGCAGGAGCGGGTCCAGACAGACTCGTCGGGCCGGCTGCCGCTGAGTTTCGCCGGGGTGGACATGGTGACCCGTGCCCTGCAGGGGGAGCAGGTCCCGGTCGAGGTGCATCAGCCGGAGGGGGCGCCGTCCTATCTGGCGGTTGCGCAGCCGGTCCTGCGCGATGCTGAGGTGATCGGGGCGGTACTCGGGGCCTGGCCGCTGCAGGACCTGGATCAACTGGCCGGATCGTTTGCTGGCGAGCGGGTCGAGCTTTCGCTGATGCAGGGTGGCGCCAGCGGCATCCGCATCGCCAGGAGCGGTTCGGCCGAGCCAGGCCTGGACAGTGCCAAGGTGGCCGTGAACGGCACTCGCTGGGAGGTCTTTTATCAACCCCTCATGGACAGCTTTCCCGGCCTGGGTGTTTTTCTATGGGTGCTGATCATCGCCGGGATCGTGGTCGTGCTGCTGGTGGTATTCCTGCAGCAGCGGGCGCTCGCCGCCGGTCTCGCATCCGATCTGGGTACGTTGCTGACCCTGGGCGAGGCGATTGCCGGCGGCGAAAAAACCGGTCTCGCGTCCCGCGCGACGATCTCGATCAGCCGCGAGCCGATACATCGCATGGCCGGGTTGCTGCGCCGGGGGCCGGCGCGCAGAAGCGTCAAGCCGGTCGCTGTGGCGCAGGCCGCTGACGGTCGTGATCCGGATGCCTCCGAGGGAGTCAGCGTGGCGCCGGCAGCCGCGCAGCTTGCGGATGATGGGGCGACCGCGCGCCCACCGGTGACGGTGCCTGAAAGCGTGTTTCGAGCCTATGACATCCGCGGGATGGCCGATACCGAACTGACCGCGGAGATGGCCGAGGGGCTGGGCTGGGCCTTTGCGGGGATGGCCGCCACGCAGGACGTTTCCAGCGTCTACGTGGCGCACGATGCGCGGCTCTCCAGCCCGGAACTCTACGAGGCGATCTGCGCCGGCCTTGCCGACAGCGGGATGCGGGTCCTGGAACTCGGGATGGCGCCAGCGGCACTGATTTACTTTGCCATGCACCGTGACCCCGGGGCGGGCGCCGTGCTGGTTACCGGGAGCCACAACCCGCCCGAGTACAACGGATTCAAGCTGTACCTTCGCACCGAGCCGGTGCAGGGGGCAGACTTGCGCGACTTGTGCCAGCGCATGCAGCAAGGCGGGAGTCTGCCGCTCCCGGGCTCGCGCGAGGCGCAAGACCCGAGGCAGGACTACCTGGCGGCGGTGATCCAGGAAATCAGCCTGACCCGCCCTCTGCGCGTGGTGGTGGATGGAGGCAATGGCGCTGCCGGTGAACTGGCCTGCGAGGTGCTGACGATCCTCGGCTGCGAGGCGGTTCCCCTGTTCTGTGAGCCGGATGGGTCCTTCCCCAACCATCATCCCGACCCCAGCGTTGCGGAGAACCTGGAGGCATTGCGTCACGAGGTGGTGTCGCGCGGCGCCGACTTGGGCATCGCCCTGGACGGTGACGGTGATCGCATTGCGCTTGTCGACGACCAGGGCGAGATGGTGTCGCCTGAGCACGCTCTGATGTTTCTGGCTGGCGATATCCTGCGACGTCACCCCGGCAGCGATGTCATCTATGACGTCAAGTCCTCCCGCCAACTGGCCGGGTTCGTGCTGGCGCACGGCGGGCGTCCGATCATGTGGCGCTCGGGCCATTCGCGCATGAAGGAGAAGATGCGCGAGACCGGCGCGTTGCTCGGGGGTGAGTATGCCGGGCATGTGTACATCAAGGAGCGTTGGTATGGCAGTGACGATGCCATCTACGTGGGGGCCCGCCTGCTGGAGGTGCTTGCAGATGATCCGCGCCCGCTGCATGATCAGGTGGCGGAGCTTCCCAGCAGTCCATCCACCCCGGAGTACCGCTTGCCCCTGGAGGAGGGGGAGTCCGGTCTCCTGATGGACGCCATTACGGCCAACCTGCATTTCCCGGACGCGCGCATCATCGATCTGGATGGCCTGCGCGTGGAGTTTCCCAATGCCTGGGGGCTGGTGCGGGCTTCCAATACGGTGCCGTCGCTCACCTTCCGCTTCGAGGCGGACAGTGAACAGGAGTTGCAGCGGATCATGCAGCGCTTCAGAGAGGTGTTGGCGCAGGTCGCCCCGGAGCGTCCGCTGCCGTTTTGAGCAAGCGGGATTTACCAGAACGAACGGGTAGAAAGCTTTCATGAGTTTGACTGCAGAGGCGGCATCCAACGTCGCACACGTCCTTTCCGAGGCACTGCCTTACATCCAGCGTTTCAGCGGCAAGACCGTGGTCATCAAGTACGGTGGCAACGCCATGGTCGATGAGCAGTTGAAGGAAGGCTTCGCGCGCGACGTGGTCCTGATGAAGACCGTCGGGATCAACCCGGTCGTGGTCCATGGAGGCGGGCCTCAGATCGGCGATCTGCTCAAGCGTCTCGGCAAGGAGACCGAGTTCGTGCAGGGCATGCGGGTTACCGATGCGGAGACCATGGATGTCGTCGAGATGGTGCTCGGTGGATTGGTCAACAAGGACATCGTCAACCTGATCAATCAGCATGGTGGCCACGCGGTGGGCTTGACCGGCAAGGATGGCGACCTGATCCGGGCGCGCAAGATGGCACTCAGTACCGAGGAGACCAGGGAAAAGCCCCCGGAGATCATCGACATCGGCCACGTCGGCGAGGTCGAGAGCATCGACCCGTCCGTAGTGGATATGCTGGTGCATGGCGATTTCATACCCGTGGTGGCCCCGATCGGGGTGGGTGGGGACGGTTTCTCTTACAACATCAATGCGGACCTGGTGGCCGGCAAGATGGCGGAGGTGCTCGGCGCCGAGAAATTGATCCTGCTGACCAACACACTGGGCCTGTTGTCCAGGCAGGGCGAGCTGTTGACTGGCCTGACCACAGCGGACGTCGATGCCCTGATTGCGGACGGCACCATTCATGGCGGCATGCTGCCCAAGATCCGCTGTGCACTGGATGCGGTCAAGGGCGGGGTCAAGACCTCGCACATCATCGACGGGCGCGTACCCCACGCGGTGCTGGTGGAACTGTTCACGGATGAAGGTATCGGCACCCTGATACGCTGAATCGATGCCGCGTCCTTCCCGAAAGCACCTGATCCTCGAAACCCTCGCCAAGGAGCTGGAGACCAACCCCGGCGACCGCATAACCACTGCCGCGCTGGCGCGCGCCGTGGGGGTATCCGAGGCCGCGCTCTACCGCCATTTCGCCAGCAAGGCGCGCATTTTCGAAGGCCTGATCACCTTTGCCGAAGAGACCGTGTTTGCGCGCATCAACCAGATCCTGGAAGAGGAGAAGGGGACCGAGGCACGCTGCGCTCACGTGGTCTACCTCCTGCTCGGGTTCGCCGAGCGCAACCCGGGGATCGCGCGCCTGCTGCTCGGGGACGTGCTGGTCGGGGAACGGGAGCGTCTGCTGGAGCGGGTGGAGCAGTTCTTCGAGCGCCTCGAGTTGCAGCTGCGCCAGGTGTTGCGCGAGAGTGCGATGCGGGAAGACGTTACCCTGCGGGTCGAGGCGGAGGCCGGCGCCGACCTGCTGACTGCGTTTATCGAGGGGCGACTGCACCACTTTCAGCGCTCGCGCTTCAAGCGATCCTGCCTGCAGAACTGGGATTCCGACTGGCGGGTCCTGAGTAACGGCCTATTCGAGCACTGAGGGCTTCGCCGCGGCGCCTGCGCGGGCCCGCATGGCGGATACGAACAGGTCGCGCAGACCCTGTACCTTTTCCGTTTCGCAAAGTTCTTTGCCGGCTACGCTCTTGTGGCAGTTGATGTCCAGGAACAGTCTCTCGACGTCCTCCCGCAGGAGTCGGGATACCGTGAGGCTGATCTTGTCCCGTGCGTGCGGCGCCTTGGTCACCAGGATGCGTTCCCCGACCACTTCGACCGGCGTGCCCGAGTGCTGCTTGGCCCAGGCCTTGGCATCTTTCCACAAGCTATCGCACTCGGCTTCGTTGGCACACACGAAAGCCCCGGCGACCTCTATGATCCTGCGTTCCTCGCGCGGCGCTTCGAGATCGTCGGCGCTGCTGGCCCGGAAGCCGCTCTTGAGCTGCTGGAAACGCTGCAGGTCGTAGGCGTATTGATTCTTGATCCGGTTCTTGTTGGCCTCTTTTTCCACGATGCTCACGTAACCGTTTTCCAGCTGCTGCTCGAGTTCCTGCAGGTTCTCGAGTTGCTTGGCAGTAGGCTTCCTGCCTTGGCGCTCGCGCTCTGCCGCGGCGGACTGCCAAGTGGCGAGACGCCCCTTGAGGCGCTCGACGTGCGCCTTCTTGAGCCGGATCTGGGCATTCACCTGTTCCAGCTTGCCGTCACGTGACATGGTCAGGTCGTCTTCCGAGCGGAACATGTTCAGCAGGATGCGGTCCTTGGCGCGCTGCTCCGCGATGGCCCTTTGCTGCGCCTCGCGCAGGCGCTTGAGTTCGCGTTCGTGCTCGATTTCCTCGTCGGTCTTGGCGCGTTCCACCTCCTTGACGGTAAAGCCGCTGCGGTCGAGCTCGATGTGCGGCTTTTGGATGTACTCGGGGGGGATGCTGGTGCCGTAATGCGTCACGCCGTTCGCATCGACCCACTTTTTTATCGCGGTCGCTGCTTCCGCGGTCGCCGTAAAAACAGCGATCGACAGGACGAACAACAGCGAAGTGTGGAAGTATCTCAGCATGCAAGCATGGTTAAGACAGGGAAGTGATTGAGGATTATAGTCGGCTGGCCTTCCCGTCACTTTAACTGAGACCCCTGGCCACGGGAATGGTTTCGGCACGACGCGCTCGGCTAACGGCGGCGCGACTCCCGGCGTCGGCCGGTGTGGGCATGATAATCGTTTTGTTCTCATCTGTTCATGACTTCGAAAACCCAGTTTGAGCACTTCCGGGGCCACATCCCGCCGCCACCCGGGACCCGGAGCCAGTGTCCCGGGGGCGGGCGCGCGTAGCGGATCGACTGCACATGGACCAACTCGTTCTTTTCGCCGTATCGCTGCTGGCCAACAGCTTTTCCGCCTTTGCCGGTGGTGGCGCCGGGCTGTTGCAACTGCCGCTGCTGATCTTTCTCGGCCTGCCCTTCGGTATCGCGCTCGCGACCCACAAGGTCGCATCCGTGGCGCTCGGGGTGGGTGCGACCGTGCGGCACCTGCGCGAGGGCCACCTGCAGCGCAGTTTCGTCGTGTTCATCCTCGCTACCGGCCTGCCGGGTGTTGTCCTCGGCGCTTCGGTGATCCTGCAGGTGCCCGGTCGGGTCGCGGAAGTCGCGCTCGGCGTGCTGACCCTGGGTTTGGGCATCTATTCCTACCTGCGCAGCGACCTCGGCCAGGAGATGGCGTTACGCAACCAGTCCGGGGCGGGTCTCTGGATCGGTGGCGGGGGGCTGTTCGTGATCGGCGCGCTGAACGGTTCGCTGACCTCCGGCACCGGTTTGTTCGTCACCCTGTGGCTGGTGCGTTGGTTCGGCGCCGACTACAAGACGGCGGTCGCTTATACCCTGGTGCTGGTCGGAATGTTCTGGAATGGCGCAGGCGCCCTCACGCTGGGAATGCTCGGGGATATTCGCTGGGACTGGTTGCCGGCCTTGCTGGCGGGTTCCCTGCTGGGGGGCTATCTTGGCGCGCACCTCGCGATCCGCCAGGGCAACCGCTGGATAAAGCGGGTCTTCGAGGTGGTCACGGTGCTGGTGGGGATCAAGCTGATCCTGGGTTAGCGGCATCCCCGTTCGCGAGCAAGCTCGCTCCTACGCTCCTTGGTCTGATCGAACCCTGGGGCGCGGCCTTGGCCGTGCAGACCCAATTGTTCAAATGCCGTATTGCTCACGATAGGCCTGGATCTTCCCGACCCCGGCGCTGTCCCCTTTCTGCTCGAGGTAGGCGACAAGGTGCTCGAGGCGGACGATGGCGGCAACCGGGATGCCGTAGTCCGCTTCCACCTCCTGGATCGCCGAGCGCTCGCCCTTGCCGCGCTCCTGGCGGTCGAGCGCGATCACCACGCCGGCGGGTTGCGCGCCGCTGGCCTCGATGATCTGCATGGATTCGCGGATCGCGGTGCCGGCGGTGATGACGTCGTCGATGATCAGGATGCGGCCCTCGAGAGGGTGGCCGACGATGTTGCCGCCCTCACCGTGCGCCTTGGCCTCCTTGCGGTTGAAGGCATAGGGCGTGTCCACGCCATGCCGTTCGAACAGCGCGGCGGCGGTCACGGCGGCCAGAGGGATGCCCTTGTACGCGGGACCGTAGAGCACGTCGAACTCGATCCCCGAGTCGACGATGGCCTGCGCGTAGGCCGCGCCCAGACGCGACAGGGCCGAGCCCGTATTGAACAGGCCGGCATTGAAAAAGTAAGGGCTGATACGTCCGGACTTGAGGGTGAACTCGCCGAAGCGCAGAACTTCGACCTCGAGGGCGAAATCCAGAAATGCGCGCTGATAATCCTGCATGGCATACCTCTGCTTGAAGACCGCGCAAGTATAATGCCGCGGATGCGTATCATCACGGTGAATCTCAACGGCATCCGTTCCGCGGCGCGCAAGGGTTTCTATCACTGGTTGCGCCGGCAGAAGGCGGACATCGTCTGCCTGCAGGAACTCAAGGCCCAGGTCGATCAACTGACCGACAAAGTGTTCTGGCCACCCAGCTTCGATTGTTATTACCACCCGGCGGAGAAGAAGGGTTACAGCGGCGTGGGCATCTATTGCCGGCGGGAGCCGGACGAGGTGGTCGAGGGCATCGCCTGGGAGTCCTTCGACCGCGAGGGCCGCTGGATCGAGGCGCGTTATGGCAAGCTGAGCGTGGTGTCGCTGTACCTCCCCTCGGGTTCCTCCAGCGAGGCCCGCCAGGCGGTCAAGTTCGAGGTCATGGATCGTCTCCTGCCGTACCTGGTCGAGCGCCGCAAGGCGGGGCAGGAGATGGTCATCTGCGGTGACTGGAACATCGCGCATAAAAAAGAAGACCTGAAGAACTGGCGTGGCAACCAGAAGAACTCGGGCTTTCTGCCCGAGGAGCGCGCCTGGATGGACGAGCTGTTCGGTCCGGCCGGCTTCGTGGACGCCTTCCGCGTGCTCGAGCATGCGCCGGACCAGTACACCTGGTGGTCCAATCGCGGGCGCGCCTGGGACAAGAACGTCGGCTGGCGCATCGATTACCAGGTGGTCACGCCGGCGATCGCGGCCAAGGTGCAGAGCGCCAGTATCTACAAGGCGAAGCGCTTCTCCGACCATGCCCCGCTGATCATGGACTACGATTTTGAGCTCTGAGCCCGCGCGCCCGGGATGGCGCGATACCGTCGCGCACCTGGCCGACTGGCGGGTGCTGCGCATCGGCCTGCTCGGCTTTTCCTCCGGACTGCCGCTGCTGCTGGTGTTCGGCACCCTGTCGTTCTGGCTGCGCGAGGCAGGTGTGGACCGCTCCACGATCGGCTTCATCAGCTGGGTCGCATTGGCCTATGCGTTCAAGGTCTTCTGGTCGCCACTGGTGGACCGCATGCCGCTGCCGCTGCTGACCCGGGTGCTGGGGCGCCGCCGCGCCTGGATGCTGCTGACTCAGCTCGCGGTCGTGGCCGGCCTGCTTGGCATGGCGGGATCCGACCCGGCGACGCAACTCAGCCAGCTGGTCTGGCTGGCGCTTTTTGTGGCCTTTGCCTCGGCGACCCAGGACGTGGCGATCGACGCCTACCGCATCGAGAGCGCGGAAAAGCGCCTGCAGGGGGTGATGGCGGCCTTCTACACCACCGGCTACCGGATCGCGATGTTCATCGCCTCTGCGGGGGCGCTCTGGATCGCGGCCCGTTTCGATCCCGACGAGGCGACCTACCAGCAGCTGCCCTGGGCCATGACCTATGTGCTGATGGCAGGCTTCATGGCGGTGGGATTGCTCACGACCCTGTTTTCACCCGAACCGCTGGTTGATGATCCGGTCGAGCGCGATCCCGGACTGCATGCGGCAAGCCGCAGCGCGCGCCTGCGGCGCTGGTTCGTGGATGCGGTCTGGATGCCGTTTGCCGATTTCTTCCGCCAGCATGGCTGGCTGGCGCTGCTGGTGCTGGCACTGATTGCGAGCTACCGGCTTTCTGACATCGTGCTGGGCGCGATCGCGAACGTGTTCTACCGCGATATGGGCTTCAGCAAGGACGATATCGCGCTGGTCTCGAAGGGTTTCGGTATCTACATGACCATCCTGGGCGGTTTTTTCGGTGGGCTGTCGGTGTACCGATTCGGGGTGATGCCAGTGTTGTTCGTCGGTGCCATTCTGGCCGCCGCCACCAACCTGCTGTTCGCCCTGCTTGCGCAGCGCGGGGATGATTTCTGGCTGCTGGTCGGGGTGGTCGGGATGGACAACCTGAGCGCCGGGGTCGCGGTGGCCGCGTTCGTCGCCTATCTCTCGGGGCTGACCAACGTGTCCTACTCGGCCACCCAGTACGCACTGTTCAGTTCGCTCATGTTGCTGTTTCCCAAGTTCCTCGGGGGCTTCTCCGGGGTGCTGGTGGACCAGTTCGGCTACCCGCAGTTTTTCGTGCTGACGGCGGTGATGGGGGTGCCGGTATTGTTCCTGGTGGGCGCCGCCTGGCGCTACACCCGGGTCGAGGCGCCGGCGCGTGATTGACATCGACCCGGTTGGCGCCTTCCTGGTTGGCCTGCTCGGCGGTGTGCATTGCGTGGGCATGTGCGGGGGTATCGTGGGTGCGATCTCACTGGGGATGCCGCCCGGGGCGGCGCCACGCTGGGGTCTGCATCTCGCTTATAACTTCGGGCGCATCGCCAGCTATACCCTGGCGGGGGCGATTGCCGGCGGTCTTGGGGTGTTCTTCTCCGGGTTGTTGCCGGTGCAGCAGGGGCAGCAGTTTTTGCTCCTGCTCTCCGGTGTTTTCATGATCCTGCTGGGGCTGTACCTGGCGGGCTGGTGGAACCTGCTGCGTCACCTGGAGCAGGCGGGCGGCCACCTGTGGCGTCGCATCGAGCCGCTCGGGCGGGGCCTTTTGCCGGTGCGCGGGATCGGTCAGGCGCTTGCCCTGGGGTCCCTGTGGGGTTGGCTGCCCTGCGGCCTGGTCTACAGCGTGCTGATCTGGGCCGTATCCGCCGGTGGCGCCGCCGAGGGGGCGCTGCTGATGCTGGCGTTCGGCCTGGGGACGCTGCCGAATCTGCTCGCGATGGGGGCTGTGGCGGCCCAGCTGCAGCGCTTCGTGCGGCATGCGTGGGTGCGGCGGGTGGCGGGTTCGCTGGTCGTGATCTTCGGGCTGGTGCAGCTGGCCGGCGTCTGGTTTTGACTCCCCCTCCCAGCCTCCCCCGCCTGCGGGGGAGGGGCGGCTTTTGTTCGTTTCAGGGGTGACGGGTAACGCACCGGGGCAGGAAATTCCACCGTTCTTCTCCTCCCCCACCCCGTGGGGGAGGCTGGGAGGGGGAAGTCGGAGAGAGGCGTCAGGCCTTGTCCAGGCGCCTGTAGCCAATCGCCTCCGACAGGTGCGCCCGCCCGATCCTGTCGCTCTCGTCGAGGTCCGCGATACTACGTGCCACGCGCAGGATGCGGTGATAGGCGCGTGCCGAAAGTCCCAGCCTCTCGATCGCTTGCGCCAGCAGTTGCCGGTCGTCGGGCGACAGGACGCAATGCTTTTCCAGGTGCGCGTGTTGCAGCTGGGCGTTGCTGCCGCCCTGTCGATGCAACTGGCGCTGCCAGGCATTCATCACGCGAGCGCGGACTGTGGCGCTGGATTCCCCGGGGGCGCTGGCTTCGAGCAGCTCCTGCGCGGGTATCGCCGGCACCTCGATCTGGATGTCGATCCGGTCGCGCAATGGCCCGGAGACGCGCGCCTGGTAGCGTGCGGCGGATTCCGGGGTGCAGCGCGCGCAGCGTTTGGCCTGGTCGTTGAGGTAGCCGCATTGGCAGGGGTTCATGGCGGCGACAAGCTGGAAGCGGGCGGGGAACTCGGCGCTGCGCGCGGCGCGCGAGATCACGATGCTGCCGGTTTCCAGGGGTTCGCGCAGGACGTCCAGCACGCGCCGGTCGAACTCCGGCAGCTCGTCCAGGAACAGGACCCCGTTGTGCGCGAGCGAAACCTCGCCGGGGCGCGGCATGCTGCTGCCGCCGACCAGCGCCACCCCGGAACTGGTGTGGTGGGGGCTGCGGAAAGGCCGGGTGTGAAAGCTTTGTGGATCGATCGGCCGGCCGGCCACCGAATGAACCGCGGCGGTCTGGATCGCCTCCTCGTCGTTCAGGGGTGGCAGGATGCCCGGCAGGCGCGCCGCGAGCATGGACTTGCCGGTGCCGGGCGGTCCCTGCATCAGCAGGTTGTGGCGTCCGGCGGCGGCGATCTCGAGCGCCCGGCGTGCCTGCGCCTGGCCGCGCACTTCGGCCAGGTCCGGCCCCGGGTGGTTGCCTGCAGGCGGGTGTGTCGCGGTGACGGGGGTCAGCAAGGCCTCGCCGCTCAGGTGGGCGCACAGTTGCAACAGCGTGTCGATCGCGAGCACCTCCAGGGAGGCGACCAGGCAGGCTTCCGGCGCGTTTCTGCGCGGCACCACCAACTGTTTTGCCTGACCTGCGCAGGCCATTGCGACCGGCAGTACACCACTGACAGGATGCACCTGGCCGGCGAGCGTCAATTCGCCGAACAGTTCAAGCGTGCGCAGCTGTTCTGAAGGTGCCTGGCCGCTTGCGGCGAGGATGCCGATTGCTATCGCCAGGTCGAAACGCGAGCCCTGCTTGGGCAGGTCGGCCGGGGCCAGGTTGACCGTGATGCGGCGTGCCGGGAAGTCGAAACCGCTGTTCAACAGGGCGCTGCGCACCCGGTCGCGCGACTCCTGGACCGCCTTTTCCGGCAGTCCGACGATGTTGAAGGCCGGCAGGCCATTGGCGAGGTGGGTTTCCACCGTGACCAGCGGCGCCTGTACGCCGAGCCCGGCGCGGCAAAAGGTGGTGGCGAGTGACATGCTTCCGTGCCTGTTGTGTCTGGAATTGTTTGCCGACTTCCTGTCGGCTCTGCGAGGAAACTAACCCAAAGCCGGTCGCGTCGCCACCTTCAGGGTTGACCCGGTCCGGCTGGCTGGCGCGCCTGCCTGGGCGCGCCATGCGTCGGCTCCAGGAATTTCAGCCCTATCATCAGGGACGTGCCCAGCAGGGCGGCGGCCGCCGCGAGGTAGAGGCCGCTGATGTAGCCGTTTCCGCGGCTGCTGATGAGGGCGATCAGGGCGGGGGCCAGCATCTGCGCGACGCTGTATGAGATGGTCATTCTGCCCATCATCCTGGCCGGGCGGCTGGGGTAGTAGTGGCCGGCCATGGTCAGCACCAGGCTGACGATGCCGACGAAGGTGGCGCCGAACAGGAGTGCGCCGACGATCGCGAGTTGCAGGCTGCTCCCCATGATGGGCAGGGCGATGCCGAAGATGTGCAGCACGAACGCGATGATCAGGGCATTGAGGTCACCGGTGCGGCGGGCCACCCGGTCCCAGACGATACAGGCGGGGATGGCGGCCAGGCCCAGCAGCATGAACACCAGCGCGCCATCACCGCTCAGGCCGGAGCGCTGCACCACGATTGCGGAGATGAAGGTGGCGCTCACCACGTAGCCGACCCCGGCACAGAAGTAGGCCGCCATGAAGAGGCGCAGGAAAAGCCTGCTCGGCGGATTGTCCTGCAGGGCCTGGCCGCCGATGGTGAACCCGCTGTTGTGCGGGCGCGGCAACCAGTTCCAGGCGGGAATGGCCAGCAGCAGGCCGAACCCAGTCAGCCAGAGCCACTGATCGCGCCAGTCGAACGCCGGCGTGAGAACCTGCACCATGGCAGCGCAAGTAAAGATGCCCAGCCCGATACCGCCGAAATGGACGCCCAACTCGCTGCGGAATTGATGCCGTAGCAGCCAGTTCAGCACCAGCCCGGAACCCAGCATCAGGCCCGCCGCGCTGCTCAGCCCTGCGAGGAAGCGCAGCGCCGCCCATAGTCGCCAGTCGGTGGTCAGGGCCATGCCGAAGGTGGTGATCAGGGCAAGCAGGATACCGGCGCGATACAGGCGGTCCTTGAGGCGCATGTCCGAGATGGCCGCCGCGATCAGCACCCCGCTGAGGTAGCCGAGGTAGTTGATGCTCGCCAGCCAGGCGCCCTGCGGCTCGCTCAGCCCGGCCTGCGCGAGCATCAGCGGCAGCATCGGCGTGTAGGAAAAGCGCGCCACCCCCAGCATCAGGGTCAGGCCGCAGACCCCGGCGACCAGGACCTTGAAGCGATCGGCGGAGTGGGTCACGGATTTTGCGGGTTCCTGGAGGGGGGCGACACCCTCGGGCGAGCGTCAGGTGGCGTACGCCACTCGAGCGACGCGGCTTGGGCGGTCGGTGGGTGTGCGGATTCAGCGCGTGGTCGTTTGTTCCAGCTCGGCGACGCGTTTCTGCAGGGCCTCGAGTTTCTCGCGGGTGCGTTGCAGGACCGCCTGCTGAATCTCGAATTCGTCGCGCGATACCAGGTCCATCCTGCGTACCGCGGCCTCCAGCGCCGCGCGTAGGTTGCGCTCGAAATCGTCCTGCAGCGCCTGCAGCCCTTTGGGCATGCCCTCGGCGACGCGGCGCGAGAGGTCATCGAACAACTTCGGATCCAGCATGGGTGTTTTCCCGGGACATGAGTTGCGCAGAAGGTTAGCGAGTGGCGCCTGGGTTGTCTATGCGGCGCCATTTGCACCCAAATGGTGCGCATTCCCTTAGGGAAAACCATAACGGTCCCCGTAATGGTGCATTAGCGTTCCCTAAGATAGCCAGGGTGTCGCATAACTGATTGAAATAAATATTAAAAATATCTTTGGCCTGAATCCTGCTTTCTGCCTAGGCATCGAACTTCGCGTCGATACCGGGATTACGCTGATTCCTTTTGCGAATCCGGGTTACGAGTAATTCAAAATATTATTTGGGAGTAATCAAATGAAACTGAACAAGATTGCAATCGCTGTTGGTGCGGCTGTCATGGGCCTGTCCGGGATCGCACAGGCGGAACTGAGCGGCAACATCGGCGCCACCAGCAACTACCTGTGGCGTGGCGTGAGCCAGACCGGTGACGATGCGGCCATCTCAGGTGGCGTCGACTATGCCAACGAGAGCGGTTTCTATGCCGGTACCTGGATTTCCACTCTTGGCAATGGCAGTGGCGAAGAGCTGGACCTGTACGCCGGCTTCTCCGGCGAGTCCGGCTCGGTCGGTTATGACCTCGGCGTTATCTACTACGCCTACCCCAGCGGGCAGGACGCGGATTTCACCGAGATTTACGCAGGCTTGTCCTTCGGCCCGGTCAGTGGCGGTGTTGCGTATACCGTCGACAAGGAGAGCGGGACCGACGAGAGCGACCTGTATTACTACCTGTCCGCGGGCACCGACCTGGGTGACGGCTGGAGCCTGGGTGCGACCGTTGGCTACTACGACATGGAAGCCGACGACATGGACTACTCCCATGGCCAGATCGATGTGAGCAAGAGCATGGGCGAACTCGGCGACTTCACCCTCTCGGTGTCCAACGTATTCGATCAGGACAGCGGACAGAGCCTCGATAACGACATGATGCCGTTCATCTCCTGGTCCAAGAGCTTCTAATCGCTCACATCACCCTGTAGCAACCAGCGGCCGACTCCGGCCGCTGGCCTTCCCGACTTTAGGAGAAAGCTTTTATGAAACTGGTTGCAGCCATTATCAAGCCGTTCAAGCTCGATGACGTGCGCGAGGCACTGTCCGAGATTGGCGTCACCGGCATCACGGTGGTCGAGGTCAAGGGCTTCGGTCGCCAGAAGGGCCACACCGAGCTATACCGTGGCGCCGAATACGTGGTCGATTTCCTGCCCAAGATCAAGGTCGAGATCGCGATCGACGACGGCCAGGTCGATACCGTTATCGAGGCCATCACGGGCGCGGCCCAGACCGGCAAAATCGGCGACGGCAAGATCTTCGTCTATCCCATCGAACAAGTGATCCGTATCCGTACCGGCGAGACCGGTCCGGATGCACTCTGAATCACCCCGTCAGCGAGGTTGAGTAAAGATGGAAAATCAAATCTTCGAACTCCAGTACGCCATGGACACCTTCTATTTCCTGGTGAGCGGCGCACTGGTCATGTGGATGGCGGCAGGTTTCGCCATGCTCGAGTCCGGCCTGGTAAGGGCCAAAAACACCACCGAGATCCTGACCAAGAACGTCGCGCTGTATGCGGTGTCGTGCATCATGTACCTGGTGTGCGGCTACGCGATCATGTACGGCGGTGACTACTTCCTGGGCACGATTGCTCTGGACGGCGCCGAGAATGCCGATGCCCTGACCGCAACGGTACTGAAGGAGTCCGCCGAGGCCGGCTTCGACGGTGGCTCGGTCTACTCGGATGCGTCCGACTTCTTCTTCCAGGTCGTGTTCGTGGCAACCGCCATGTCGATCGTCTCCGGTGCAGTCGCCGAGCGGATGAAGCTGTGGGCCTTCCTGCTGTTCGCGGTCGTCATGACCGGCTTCATCTACCCGATGGAAGGCAACTGGACCTGGGGCGGTGGTTCCGTGTTCGGTCTGTACAGCCTGGGCGATGACTTCGGCTTCTCCGACTTCGCCGGCTCCGGCATCGTGCACATGGCAGGCGCCTCGGCGGCACTGGCGGGTGTGCTCCTGCTCGGCGCTCGTAAAGGCAAGTACACCAAGGATGGCAAGATCAACGCCATCCCCGGCGCCAACCTGCCGCTGGCCACCCTCGGTACCTTCATCCTGTGGATGGGCTGGTTCGGCTTCAACGGTGGTTCGGTGCTGAAGCTGGGTGATGTCGTCAGCGCCAACTCGGTCGCCATGGTGTTCCTGAACACCAACGCGGCGGCTGCCGGTGGCCTGGTGGCTGCGCTGATCGTGGCGCGTCTGATCTTCGGCAAGGCCGACCTGACCATGGCGCTGAACGGCGCCCTGGCCGGCCTGGTGGCGATCACCGCTGAGCCCTCCACCCCGAGCCCGCTGGCGGCCACCCTGATCGGTTCCGCCGGTGGCGTACTGGTGGTCTTCTCCATCATGATGCTGGACAAGATCAAGATCGACGATCCGGTCGGCGCCATCTCGGTGCACGGTGTGGTCGGTCTGTGGGGCCTGTTGGCGGTGCCGCTGACCAATGACGGTGCCACTTTCACCGGTCAGCTGGTCGGTGCCGGTACCATCTTCGCCTGGGTCTTCGTGGCGAGCTTCGTGACCTGGCTGGTGATCAAGATGATCATGGGCATCCGCGTCAGCGAAGAGGAAGAGTACGAAGGTGTGGACATCGGCGAGTGCGGCATGGAAGCCTACCCCGAGTTCACCGGGGTCAAGGGAAGCGGTCTGTAAACACAGACTTCTCTCTTGCGGGAAAAGCGGGCGCTTCGGCGCCCGCTTTTTTTTGGGCTGGATTCCGTGCAGAGAAAAAAGGATCGGTTACCGGCCGCTGTCTGTTCAAAGCAGCTCCCTGATGCGGGTGCGTAGCGCCGGAATCACCTCGGCCTCGAACCAGGGGCGCTCACGCAGCCAGCGGTTGTTGCGTGGGCTTGGATGCGGCATCGGCACGGCCGATGGCCACCAGTCCTGCCAGCGTGCGACCGTGGCGCTGACCGCGCGTGCCGGTTGCTGCGGATGCAGGTGCCAGGCGATGGCATAACGGCCGACCAGTAGGGTCAGCTGGATGTTCGGCAGGGCGGCGAGCAGGCGTGCACGCCAAGTGGGCGCGCATTCCGGCCGAGGCGGGAGGTCGCCGCCGGCACCGGTGCCCGGGTAACAGAAGCCCATCGGCACCAGGGCGATGCAGCTGGAGTCGTAGAAGGTATCCCGGTCCACGCCCATCCAGTCGCGCAAGCGCTCGCCGCTGGGGTCGTTGAAGGGGAGGCCCGTTTCGTGGGCGCGCCGTCCGGGCGCCTGTCCCACGACCAGGATGCGCGCATCCGGGTGCGCCTGGAAGACCGGGCGTGGCGGGTTCGGGAGGTGTTCGTGGCACAAGGTGCAGTCCCGGATCTCGCGCAACAGCTTGGCGAATGACTCCCCCGAAGGCCGCTTCAACACTCGCCCAGGAGACGGTCGACCATCCCCTGGGCCTGCGAGGCATAACCCCCGCCGAACAGGTTGGCGTGATTGAGAATGTGGTACAGGTTGTAGAGCGTCTTGCGCACGGCGTAGCCGTCATGCAGCGGCCAGGCGGCTTCGTAGGCCGCATAGAAGTCGCGGCCGAATCCGCCGAAAAGCTCGGTCATCGCGAGTTCGGCCTCGCGGTCGCCGTAGTAGACCGCGGGGTCGAAGATGACCGGCTCGCCATTCTGGTCGAAGTGCATATTGCCGCCCCACAGGTCGCCGTGCAGCAGCGACGGGACGGGGGCGTGATCGATCAGCACGTGGAAACGATCGAGCAGTTTCTCCCCGTGGCGTTGCAATGCCGTGTGGCCGTTGCGTCCGACCAGTTCCAGCTGGAAGCCGAGGCGCTGCTCGCGCCAGAAGTCGACCCAGCTGTCGCGCCAGGCATTCGGCTGGTGGGTGGCGCCAATGGTGTTATCGCGCTCCCAACCGTAGGCCTTGGCGGTATGGCGATGCATGTTGGCCAGGGCGTCACCGGCGCGGGCCTGCCCGCCGGCGCCAGCCTGTCCCGGCTCGATGTAGTCCATCACGATATAGGCATTGCCACCCTGGCTGCCGGTGCACAGCGCGCGTGGCACCCGGATCGTTTCGGTGTCCGCCATCACGTTCAGGCCGGCGGCTTCCGCCTCGAACATATCCAGGCGCATGGCGTCGTTGATCTTGACGAACCAGTGTCGATCCCCGTCGGAGAGGCGCACCGCGGTGTTGATACAACCGCCGCCGAGGCGGCTCGGCGTCTCGGGGTTGAAAGGGACGCCGTTCAGTTCGCTGATGCGTTCCGCGATATGTTGCCAGAGTTCGCTCACGCGACCCGGCCGCGCAGCGGGCTGGTGCGCGGGAAGTGCGCGACCAGGAACTCCATCTGGTCCGCGAGTACATTCCGGCCCTGGAGATAGATGTATTCGGCGTGCGTCGGGGTGAAGGGGATCGCGAGCAGCTGCATGCCTGCCTCTTCCGGGGTCCGTCCCGCCTTGTGGGTATTGCAGCGGACACAGGCGGTCACCAGGTTGTTCCAGGTGTCCTGGCCGCCGCGACTGACCGGGGTCACGTGATCGCGCGAGAGCCTGCTGCGGTGGAAGGAATCGCCGCAGTACAGGCAGACGTGCGCATCCCGCTGGAACAGGGTCTCGTTGCACAGCGGCGGCATGTAGCCCCGGTCGCGGCGAAACTGCGACTGGTGGTTGCCGTGGGTGGCGAGGATGCTGTGCAGTCGCAGCCGGCTGCGTTCGCGGCTGCGCGAGTTGATACCGCCGTGAATGGTCATGATGGCGGAGCCCAGGGTGTAAGCCACCAGATCCAGCGCATGCAGTTTCACCGCATGCCGGTAGTCGATCCATTCGAGCGGCATGCCCGATGCATCGGTTCGCAGGATCTGTTGAGACAGATTCGACACGACGTCATCCTCGCGATGGGGTTGCCCGGTTTATGGCATAAAAGCGCATCCCGGTTCAAGCTGCGACCAGCGCAGTCGAACCGGGCCAGCGATGCCGCGTCGAAGTGGTCCAGGGGAGCGGCATCATCCGCCCGGGCCTGCAGCGCCTTGGGTGCGCGCGCAGACATCGACAATGCCACTAGACCCGGCGAAGAGCCCGTCAGTCGATCCCATGCGTGCGGGATGGAACGCCTGGCGACGTTTCTGTCAAGTGACTTATGCACAAAACGGCGCTTTTCCCTGTCCGCGGGGTGACTTCCCCCTGGCGTCAGCCGCTCACCTTGGGGGTTCGGTAAGCCATTGAAATCCATGGATGTTGACTTTTTGCTCATTTTTTCCTCGCTGGCTCGATCGCGCGCGTTCCGGCGCCTGCGGGGAAACGCGAACCCGAATTCCACAAAGTTATCCACAGGAATTGTTAATGCCCGGCTAAGTTTATGTTTTTGAATCGTATTCACTTCGAATCACAGGCTTCGACAGGTGTCCCCACTGCACGGCCGAAAGGGTCGATACAATCCCGCTCATGACTCACAACATCCTGCGTGTCGCATTACCGGGACCCCTGCGTGGCTTTTTCGACTACCTGCCTCCGGCGGATGCCGATTCCGACGCCTGCGAGCCGGGCCGCAGGGTGCTGGTCCCGTTCGGACGCAGCGCCAGGATCGGGGTCATCGTGGCCTGTCCGCAGGAAGCGGGGGTAGAGCATGAGCGCCTGAAGGCCGCCGAGGCCATCCTTGACCACGCCCCCCTGCTGGATACGCAACACCTCGAGTTCCTGAATTGGTGTGCCGGCTACTACCATCACCCGGCGGGCGAGGTGATCGGCGCGGCGCTTCCGCTACGTCTGCGCAAACAGCGCAAGGCGCTGACATACCGCGCGCAGGTGCTGGCCTTGCGGGTACCGGCGCCAGAGGCGCGCGCGGCCTGCGAGCGCGCGCCGCGTCAGCTCGCGGTGGTCGAATATCTCCTGGAGCAGCCGCCGGCCACGGTATCGCGAGCCTTGCTGCGTGCGCACCTGAAGGGCGGGGCGGCGGCACTCCGCCCACTGCTGCTCAAGGAGGTGGTGGAAGAGCGCGAGGAAGAGCGCGTGATGGATGAGCAGGCGCTGGCGGTGGCGGGCCGGGTCGCGTCGCCAGAGCCGAACCCGGAGCAATTGGCGGCGATAAGCTCTGTTGAGGCCGCGCTCGGCGGATTTGCGGCCTTCCTGCTGCAGGGCGTGACCGGCAGCGGCAAGACCGAGGTGTACCTGCGCGTGGCCGCGGCCGCGCTGGCGCGCGGGGAATCGGTCATGGTCCTGGTCCCGGAAATCGCGCTGACGCCACAGCTGCAGCAGCGTTTTCAGGAGCGGCTCGGGCGCGGCGTGGTGTTGCTGCATTCCGGTCTGAGCGAGGGGGAGAGGGAGCAACGCTGGCAACAGGTGCGCACGGGTCTCGCCGGGGTTCTGCTCGGGACCCGCTCGAGCGTGCTCTACCCGATGCAGGGACTGGGGCTGGTGATCGTCGACGAGGAGCACGACAGCTCGTTCAAACAGCAGGAGGGGTTCCGCTATTCCGCCAGGGATCTGGCGGTGATCCGCGCCCAGCGGGCCGGCTGCCCGGTGCTCCTGGGATCTGCTACGCCCTCGCTGGAAAGCCTGCGCAACGCCCAACTGGGCCGCTACCAACTCCTGCACCTGCGCGAGCGCGCCGGTGGCGCGCTCGCGCCCCGCATCGATCTGCTGGACATCCGTGACCAGCCACTCAAATCCGGCCTGAGCGAGCCACTGGTCGAGGAGCTGCAGCGAACCCTGGCGCGCGGCGAACAGGCCATGGTGTTCATCAATCGTCGCGGGTTTGCCCCGGTACTGACCTGTTACGACTGCGGCTGGATATCCGACTGCCCGCGCTGCGATGCGCGCCAGACGGTCCACCGGGGCGTGAACCTGCTGTGGTGCCATCACTGCGGCGCGCAGCGGCCGATACCCCGGCAATGCCCGCAATGCGGCGGCACCCAACTGCATCCGCTGGGGCAGGGAACCGAGCAGGTCGAGCAGCGCCTGGGTGAGCTCTTTCCGGGCGTGGAACTGTTGCGGGTTGACCGGGATGCGACTGCCCGCAAGGGTAGCCTGGAGGCGCTCCTGGATCGCGTCCACCGGGCCGACGCGGCCCTGTTGGTGGGTACCCAGATGCTGGCAAAAGGCCATCATTTCCCGAATGTCACCCTGGTCGGTGCGCTGGATGCGGACGGCGGTCTGTTCAGCGCCGACTTCCGCGCGCCCGAGCGCATGGCCCAGCTGCTGATCCAGGTGGCCGGGCGCGCCGGGCGGGGCGACAAGCCGGGCAGGGTGCTGATCCAGACGCGTTATCCTGACCATCCGCTGCTGCAGCTTCTCTCCCGACAGGGGTACAGCGCGGTTGCCGCGATGGCGATGCAGGAACGGCGCGCGGCGCAATACCCGCCATTCAGTCACCAGGCGCTGTTGCGCGCGGAGGCGAACCTGGCCGAATGGCCGATGCGATTCCTCGGGCAGCTGGTCGAGTCCCTGGGCGACGTCGCTCCGGTCGAGCTCTGGGGCCCGGTGCCGGCGCCAATGGCGAGGCGCGTGGGGCGCTATCGCGCGCACCTGCTGTATCAATCGCAACAGCGTGATCGCCTGCACGCCGTCCTCGACCGGGTGGTGGAGGCCATCGCACGGCTGCCGACAGCGCGCCGCGTCCGCTGGAGCCTGGATGTCGATCCCATTGATAATTACTGAGCCTCCCGCCCGGCTGCGCGTGATGAAAGCAGGCAGGTCGAGGCAAGCTCGCAAGCCAGCGCGGCCCGCATTTCCCGCAGATCGATTTTTTGGGGGATCGCCGGCTTCTTGCTATCCTTCGCCGCCTGCTTGCCCAGGTTGAAACTGTCATGAAGTCCGAGATTGCCGCCCTGGTCCGTTCCGCGCTGGAGTCGCTTGCCCGTGAGGGCGTCCTGAGTGCCGAGTCATTCCCCGATCCCGTGATCGAGCGCGCGCGCGACCCCGCGCACGGGGATTTCGCGACTAATGCCGCCATGGTCAACAGCAAGGTGGCGGGAATGAAGCCGCGCGACCTTGCCGAGAGACTCGTCGCCGCCCTGCCGCAGACCCCGCTGCTGACAGAGGTCAGCATCGCCGGGCCCGGGTTCATCAACTTCCGCCTGGCACAGAATGCGCACCTGGCGGTCGTCTCCCAGGTGCTTGCGCAGGGCGAGCGCTACGGGCGCTCGGACATCGGCACTGGCAAGCGCGTACAGGTCGAGTTCGTCTCGGCCAACCCGACCGGGCCGCTGCACGTCGGGCATGGCCGAGGCGCGGCGTATGGCTCGGTCGTGGCAGACCTGCTCGAGGCGGTGGGTTTCGAGGTGCATCGCGAGTATTACGTCAACGATGCCGGGCGCCAGATGGATATCCTCGCGACCTCGGTGTGGTTGCGTTATCTCGAGCTGGCGGGGGAGGAGCTGGTCTTTCCGAGCAACGCTTACAAGGGGGACTACGTCTGGGATATCGCCGCGACCCTGCACCGTGATCACGGGGATGCCTACCGCCATGCGGCGCACGAGGTGTTCGCGGATGTGCCGGCAGATGAGCCCGCCGGGGGCGACAAGGAGGCGCACATCGACGCGCTGATCGGGCGCGCCAAACATCTGCTGGAAGACAACCGCTATCGCTTCGTGTTCGAGCTCGGCCTGAACGTCATCCTGGACGATATCCGCGATGACCTGGAGCTGTTCGGCGTGCACTACCAGGAGTGGTACTCGGAGCGCTCGCTGGTCGAGTCCGGTGCGGTCAACAAATGCGTCGACCGGCTGCGTGCCTCCGGCCATCTCTACGAGAAAGGCGGGGCCTGGTGGTTCCGCTCGACCGACTTCGGCGACGAGAAGGATCGCGTGGTCGTGCGCGAAAACGGCCAGGCCACCTACTTCGCCTCGGATATCGCCTACCACCTGGACAAGATCGAACGCGGTTTTGCGCGTGTGATCGACGTTTGGGGTGCCGATCATCATGGCTACGTGCCGCGGGTCAAGGCCGCGCTACAGGCACTGGGCGACGATCCGGGCAAGCTGGACGTTCTCCTGGTGCAGTTCGCGGTACTGTACGAAGGCGGCAAAAAGAAGCAGATGTCGACCCGTTCGGGCGAGTTCGTGACCCTGCGCGAGTTGCGCAAGGATGTCGGCCGGGATGCAGCACGCTTTTTTTACATCATGCGCAAATGTGAACAGCACCTCGACTTCGACCTGGACCTGGCACGCTCGCAGTCGAATGACAACCCGGTCTACTACGTGCAGTATGCGCATGCCCGGATCTGCTCGGTCTTCCGCCAGGCGGCCGAGAAGGGTTTCCAGGCGGAACTCAGCGACGGGTCGGGCAATCTCGAGCAACTCGCTGAGGAGCACGAGCTGGCGCTGCTGAAATCGCTGGCGCGCTATCCGGAGGTGGTGGAAGCGGCCGCGCTCAATGAGGAACCGCATCAGCTGACCCATTTCCTGCGCGAACTGGCGAACGAGTTGCACACCTACTACAACGCGCACCAGTTCCTGGTCGAAGACGGGGGCCTGCGGGATGGGCGTTTGAAACTGATCGCTGCGGTGCGCCAGGTGCTCGCCAACGGGCTGGGCCTGATCGGCATCAGTGCCCCGGAGAAGATGTGATCCATGCCGCGCGACTATAAGTACCGCGCCAACGCCGCCAGGCGTCGCAAATCCTCGCGCAGCGCCCCCGCCTGGCTGTGGATGCTGGTGGGGCTGTTGCTCGGCGCCTTCATCGTCGGCCTGGTCTGGCTGAAACTGGAAACGCCGCTTGCGCCCGAGGCGTGGATCGGCGCCCGGCCGGATCGTCCGCCTCAGGACGCGCCGGAGAAGAGCCCGGCGCCGGAAATCCCGCCCTACCAGCCACGCTATCGCTTTTACGATGAGCTGGGACGCAAGCAGGTGGTGGTACCCGAAGAACAGCTGGATCGACGCGACAGCCTGGACAAGGTCGATCCCACCGCGCGCTACCTGATCCAGATCGGTTCCTTCTCGCGTCCTGCTGAAGCCGACCGTATGCAGGCAGAGCTTGCCCTGCAGGGTGTAGAGACACGCATCACCCGCGCGAGCCTGGGAGGCGGTGACGAGCGCTACCGCGTCCAGGCCGGCCCCTTCCTGGGGCGCTCGGAGCTGGATGCGGCGCGCCGTCAGCTCAAGGGGCACGGCTACCGCGATCTGCTGGTGCGAATCATCAAATAGGGCTAAAGGCCTCTTCCCTGGGGGCTTGCCGAGGTGGCGGCAGGCCGGCTAGTTCGCGACCTTGGCCAGCCAGGATTTCACGATGCTCACGAGCAACTCGTCCTGGCCACTGAAGAAATGATCCACGCCGACGATCTCGCGCTGCTCGAAGACCGGGTTGTCGGCGTCGCGCGCGGCCAGACGGCGATCGGTGGCGCTGGCGGTCACACTCGCGAGATCGTTTTCCCCATACAGATCCAATATCGGCAGCTGCACCCGGCGGAGCGTGGCAAGGGTGCCGTTCTCGCGATTGCTGCCGTCGGTCGACATGCCGATGCCCACCCAGGCGCGGATCTCGCGTCCCGGGTTTTCAGCCAGAAAGCGCGCCACGGCCTGGTTGCCGAAACTGTGCGAGATCAGCACGATGTTTTGCATGCCGCGCTGTGCAAGGAGATCCAGTGCGGCCTCGATCCGCGGCAGGGTCTCGGGAATCGTGGCCCACCATTCGGCGTCCCGGGCGCCCTCGGAGGCGAGCGGCAGCTGGATGGACAGGGTGTCCCAGCCAAACGCTGGCAGCCGGGTTCGCAGCGGGTGGACGATGTCCAGCCAATCCGGGTTGGCGCCCCGGCCGTGCAGGATCAGTGCGGCCCCGCGAGCGGACGGCCACCCGGTGCGGGTCAGTATGCCGAGAAAAGGGTGTTCTCCGCCCTCGATCTGTACGACTTCGCCCTCCAGGATCGCATCCTTTATCTGCGCCTGGATACGTTGCTCGCGGACCCAGTCGGCGGCCATGCAAACGCTGCAAGCGGTGCTGAACAGAAACAGGACCAGCAGGACATTGAGCGCTGCGCGGTTTTTTCGGATGTCTGGCTGCATATTGCTCACTTTTCCGGTAAAGTTTCGCCCCTGATTTTGACTGCGCTCGCGCGCGTCAAGCCACATGTTAATACCGGCAGGCCGGTAGGGAGCAACACCATGGCTGATTACCAGATTGCACCGTCGATCCTCTCCGCGGATTTCGCCAAGTTGGGCGAGGAATGCGACAACGTGCTTGCCTCGGGCACCGACATCATCCACTTCGATGTCATGGACAATCATTACGTGCCCAACCTGACCATCGGCCCGCTGGTTTGCGAAGCGCTGCGCAAGCATGGCATCAGCGCGCCGATCGACGTGCACCTCATGGTCAGCCCGGTGGATCGCCTGGTGGGGGACTTTGCCAAGGCCGGTGCGACCTACATCACCTTCCATCCGGAGGCATCCGGGCACATCGATCGCACCCTTCAGCTGATCAAGGGTGAAGGCTGCAAGGCCGGCCTGGTGTTCAATCCGGCCACGCCGCTGTCGCACCTCGACTACGTTTTGGACAAGATCGACATGATCCTGCTGATGTCGGTCAACCCGGGATTCGGCGGCCAGAGCTTCATTCCCTCGGCGCTGGACAAGCTCAAGCAGGTGCGCAAGATCATCGACGAGTCCGGGCGCGATATCCGCCTCGAGATCGATGGCGGCGTCAAGGTGGACAACATCGCGGAGATCGCCGCGGCCGGTGCAGACACCTTCGTGTCCGGTTCCGGCATCTTCGGCAAGCGCAAGGAAAGCGATGCCAACAAGTACGACACCATCGTCGGGGAAATGCGCGAGGAACTGGCCAAGGTTGGCTGATTGATTGCAGCGCAGTCCGGAAAGGGCGAGCTTCGGCTCGCCCTTTTGCTGTTTGAGATAACGAGATGAGCATACGCAAACCCCGCATGATCCTGATTGACGTGGACGGGACCCTGGTCGACAGCGTCCCGGACCTGGCCTGGTGCGTGGACGAGATGATGCGCCGGCTCGGACGTGCGCCGCATGGCGAGGCCAAGGTCCGCAACTGGGTCGGGAACGGCGTCGAGCGACTCTGCCGGCGCGCCCTGGTGGGGCAGCTGGATGGCGAACCCCCGAACGAGGATTTCGAGCGGGCCTACCCGGTCTTCCTCGAGTTGTACGCCGAGAACACCTCCAAGCGTTCCCGTCTCTACCCGGGCGTGCGCGAGGGGATCGACTACTTCAAGTCCCAGGGTTACCTGCTCGGCTGCGTCACGAACAAGGCGGCCCAGTTCACGCTGCCGCTGCTCAAGGACCTCTGCTTGTACCCGGATTTCGGTATCGTTGTTTCCGGAGACACCCTGGCGGTGAAAAAGCCCGACCCCCAGCCGCTGTTGCACGCGGCGGCGCATTTCGGGGTGTCTCCACAGGAATCGCTCATGATCGGCGACTCCAGGAGCGATGTCACTGCGGCGCGCGCCGCCGGCTTCCAGATCGTGTGCATGAGCTACGGGTACAACCATGGCGAGGACATCCGGAACTATGATCCCGACCTGGTTGTCGATTCCATGTCCGAACTCGTGGGGATTCTCTGAACCCGAGCCAATTTTTTGCGTCCAGGCGGAATATTTCGCTCCTTTCGGGTGTCTGATACTCTGGCTTCGCCGCATGTATACTGCGGAGCGCATTTTTTCGCACGGCTTGAAGCGGTTTCAGCCACCCTCATCCCGAATCTGTTAGAGGAAAAATTGATGAAAAAACAACTGATTGGATTGTCTGTTCTCGCGGCCGTCGCTGCTGCTCCCGCCATGGCGGATACCGGTGCAATGGCCCAGATGAAAGGCTGCATGGGCTGTCACAAGGTCGATGCCAAGCTTGTCGGGCCCTCCTACCAGGAAGTGGCGGCCAAGTACAAAGGTGATGCCGGCGCGGTCGAGATGCTGGCTGCGAAGGTCAAGGCCGGTGGCTCCGGCGTCTGGGGTCCGATCCCGATGCCGCCGAATGCGCACGTCTCAGACGCAGAGGCCACGCAACTGGTCGAGTGGATTTTGAGCCACTGATCCCAAAGGTCTCGTGCAAGCCGGGTCGCCCTCTGTGGAGGCCCGGTTTTTTTTGGGCCTGAGGGCTGCGCCCCAGCCGGTTCCGGGCCGAACTTCTCTCACTCCCAGCCAAAGAGATGCCCAAGATGTTCAGAGCCATCCCGTTATTGTTCCTTCCCCTGGCGATTTACAACCTGCTGATGCTGGCGGGTGGTGTGAACGCGCTACTCGCGAAGGAGCTGTTCTCGCTAGGCCTTATGTCCGGCGCCACCTGGAGCTTCAGCGTGCACGACGCCTTTGTGGTGTCAGGGGTATTGCTGTTGTACTTCGAGATATTCAAGTCGACCGGCACCGGTATGGCCTCGGTCCTGGACCATACCCTTTCGATGCTGGTTTTCATCGTGTTCCTGGTCGAGTTCCTGGTCGTTGCCGGCTGCGGCACCTCTACCTTCTTTGCGCTCGCCCTGATGTCGCTACTGGACGTGATTGCCGGATTTACCGTGTCGATCGTTGCGGCGAGGCGCGACTTCGCGATTGGTTCCCAGGTCGACGGGGCCCTGTAAACGGGTCAAAATTTCGGGTCAAACCGTCCATAAAAAAGGCCCCGCATCTCACGATGCGGGGCCTTCTTAGGTAATCTCAGACGGTGTCTGAATTACTGGGCTGCCGGAGCGGCCGGAGCGGCCGGAGCCATCGGAGCCTGCGGCATGGCGTACGGAGCGTAGCCGGCGTAGGGCTGGTCGTAACCGTAGCCGTACCAGTTACCGTCGGTGTCGCCGTTGCCTTTGAAGTCGCCGTCTGCCTTGCCACGACCTTTGAAGTCCATGGAGAAGGTAGCTTCGCCTTCGCCCGAACCGTTACCGACGAAGTCGCCGTTGCCGTTGTAGGCGCCGTTGGTGCCGCCGTTCGAGGAATCGAAGAAAGCGAAGGCGGAGGTGGAGGCCAGGACAGCTGCGATAGCGATGATCTTTTTCATGTGGTGTCTCCAAAAATGTTCGATCAGAAAGAATCCAGTTGAGATTTCGTCGACCCAACTGCTCGGTCGATGGGGAGAAGTATATAAGCATTTAATTAAATGTCAATACTCTTTTTCGCAGATTCCGGCATTTTTTTGCTCGGGGTGCCGGGCAGAAAGCAAAAAGGCCTGCATCCGAAGATGCAGGCCTTTCTTCAAGTAATGTCAGATTGGATCTGAATTACTGGGCAGCCGGAGCGGCAGGTGCAACCGGAGCCATCGGGGCCTGCGGCATGTAGCCGTAACCGTAGGGCTGGTCGTAGCCGTAGCCGTACCAGTTGCCGTCGGTGTCAGCGGTGCCTTTGAAGTCGCCATCGGCCTTGCCACGACCTTTGAAGTTCATGGAGAAGGTCGCTTCACCTTCGCCGGAACCGTTGCCCACGAAGTCACCGGTACCGTTGTAACGACCGTCGGTGCCACCGTTCGAGGAATCGAAGAAAGCGAAGGCAGAAGTGGAAGCCAGGACAGCAGCGATAGCAATAATCTTTTTCATGATGTGTCTCCGAGAGGAATATTGGAAAACCCGATTCAATTTGTCGTTCGACGCAACAGTTGGTCGATGCGAAGTAGTATATAAGCAATTACTTAAATGTCAATATTTTTTCGCAATGTGCACGGTTTTTCCGGCAATCGATGGGATGCGCTTGGCGTGGTTCGGATTTTTTATTAATGTTCCGATCAGGTTACCGTCACGGCATTTCCCCCCCGCCCATGCTCCCTTGCTTCCGCAGTCCGTTGAATAAAGACGCACGATGGCGCAACCAGGTTTGATCCTGGGCCCGTTTCGCCTGTCCTCTGTCAACGTGTGGAGTTCCTGATGTCCCCCGATCTTTTTGCCGCCCTCGTCCAGCAGGGCTATAACCGGATTCCGGTCGTGCGCGAAGTACTGGCCGATCTCGATACCCCTTTGAGTGTTTACCTGAAACTGGTGCAGGGGCCCTATGGCTACCTCTTCGAGTCGGTCCATGGGGGCGAAAAATGGGGCAGATACTCGATCATCGGGCTGCCCTGTCGCCAGCGCCTAGAGGTGCGTGGATACCAGGTCACCCTGACAGCTGAAGGACGCGAGAGCGAGGTCTTCGAGGTCTCCGACCCGCTCGCCTTCGTGGATGAATTCCGGGAACGCTTCCGGGTCCCCGAAATTGCGGAATTGCCACGCTTTCATGGTGGCCTGGTCGGCTATTTTGGATACGACACCATCGCCTACATCGAGCCGCGCCTGGCCGACCCGGACAAGCCGGACCCCTTGCAGACCCCGGATGTCCTGTTGATGGTCTCGGACGAGTTGGTGGTGTTCGATAACCTCACAGGGCGCATGTACATCGTGGTGCACGCGGATATCGATGCCGGACAGACCCTGGAGGACGCCGAGGGACGTATCGCCGTCCTCTACCGGATGATGCAGACGGGGGCGCCCCGGCACGCGCCGGCAGCGGCGCGCCGCGTGGACGAATCCGATTTCGTCTCGGGGTTCACCGAGGACGGGTTCAAGGCAGCGGTCGAGCGCATCAAGCAGTACATCCTGGATGGGGATTGCATGCAGGTGGTGATCTCGCAGCGCCTCACGATACCCTTCCATGCGCGCCCACTGGATCTGTACCGCGCACTGCGCGGCCTCAATCCTTCCCCCTATATGTACTTCCTCGACCTCGGCGATTTCCAGATCGTCGGTTCCTCCCCCGAGATCCTGGTGCGACTCGAAGGCGGCGAGGTGACCGTCCGGCCGATCGCCGGTACCCGTCGCCGTGGCCACAGCGAAGAAGAGGACCTGGCGCTCGAGCGTGAGCTGCTGGCCGACCCCAAGGAGCTTGCGGAGCACCTGATGCTGATCGATCTGGGGCGCAATGATGTCGGTCGGGTCGCGGATATCGGGACGGTGAGCCTGACCGAGCGCATGCTGGTGGAGCGTTACTCGCATGTCATGCACATCGTCTCGAACGTGGTGGGCAAGCTGCGCCAGGGGATGAGCGCCATGGACGTCCTGCGCGCGACCTTCCCGGCCGGTACCGTCTCGGGCGCACCCAAGATCCGGGCGATGGAGATCATCGACGAACTGGAGCCCGTCAAGCGCGGCATCTACGCCGGGGCAATCGGCTACCTGGCCTGGAACGGCAACATGGACACCGCGATTGCGATCCGCACCGCGGTGATCAAGGGCGGTCAACTGAATATTCAGGCGGGCGCCGGGGTGGTCGCCGACTCGATACCCGAGCTGGAGTGGAAAGAGACGATGAACAAGGGGCGCGCGGTTTTCCGCGCCGTGGCGCTGGCGGAGGCCGGCCTGGACCGGGCCCCCGGCTTTGCAGAGGAGGGCTGATCATGCTGTTGATGATCGACAACTATGACTCCTTCACCTTCAACATCGTGCAATATCTCGGTGAATTGGGCGCCGATGTACGCGTCTACCGTAACGACGAGATCAGCCTGGAGGAGATCGAGGCGCTCGCGCCCGAGCGCCTGGTGATCTCCCCGGGGCCCTGTACTCCCAGGGAGGCGGGCATCTCGGTCGAGGCGATCGAGCGTTTTGCGGGCCGGATCCCGATTCTCGGGGTTTGCCTCGGACATCAATCGATCGGTCAGGCATTCGGCGGCAGGATCGTGCATGCGCGCGAGGTCATGCATGGCAAGACCTCACCGGTCTATCACGCCGATAGCGGCGTATTCACCGGTCTGGACAACCCCTTCCTTGCCACCCGCTACCATTCCCTGGTGATCGAACGCGCCACCCTGCCGGACTGCCTGGAGATCACCGCATGGACCGAGAGGGATGGCGCGATCGACGAGATCATGGGCATACGGCATCGCGACTACCCGATCCAGGGTGTGCAATTCCATCCCGAGTCGATCCTCACCGAGCAGGGCCACCAGCTACTGCAGAATTTTCTGGATGGACGCTGATTTCACAATCCGGTTAACCACAAAGATCACAAAGAGCACGAAGGTTCCCGGTCAAATATTCACCAAAGCATTGAATTCATCACTTCGTGATCTTCGTGTCCTTTGTGGTGAGAGATTAATCAGGGGGAAGCTATGAACATGTCGCAGGCGATTAACCAGGTGGTCCGTGGCGAGGATCTCAGCGCCGAGCAGATGGCCGAGGTCATGCGGACCATCATGACCGGGGGCGCCACCGACGCCCAGATCGGCGGTTTTCTGATCGGATTGCGCATGAAGGGCGAGACGGTCACCGAGATCACGGCGGCGGCCACGGTGATGCGCGAGCTGGCGTCGGGCGTGGACATCGCCGGGCTGCCGCATGCGGTCGATATCGTCGGTACCGGTGGGGATGCCTCCGGGACCTTCAATATCTCCACCGCGAGCATGTTCGTCGCAGCGGCTGCCGGGTGTCATGTGGCCAAGCACGGCAATCGCTCGGTCTCGAGCAAGTCGGGCAGCGCCGATGCGCTCGAGACGGCCGGCATGCACCTCGGGCTGAAGCCGCAACAGGTGGCCGAGTGCGTGCGCGAACTGGGCGTCGGCTTCATGTTCGCGCCCGGTCACCACAGCGCCATGAAGCATGCCATCGGACCGCGCAAGGAGATGGCCGTGCGCACCATATTCAATGTCCTCGGCCCCCTGACCAACCCGGCGGGCGTACCGAACCTGCTGCTCGGCGTCTTCAGCGACGAGCTGCTGCAGCCGATCGCGGAAGTGCTCCAGCGCCTGGGTGCAAAGCACGTCCTGGTGGTGCATTCCCGGGACGGTCTGGACGAGATCAGTATCGGCGATGAGACCGAAGTGGCCGAACTGAAGGACGGGGAAATCCGGCGCTACCGCATCAAGCCTGAAGATTTCGGCATGCAGAGGGGTTCGCTGGATTCGATCCGCGCCGAGGGCCCGGAGCAGAGCGTCGCCATCATCCGCGACGTTCTGGCCGGCAAGCCCGGACCGGCGCTCGATATCGTCGCGATGAATGCCGGCGCCGCCATTTATGCCGCCGACCTGAGCGAAACGCTTGCCAAGGGTGTGGCACTCGCGCGCGAGGTCATCGATAGCGGAGCCGCTGCTGAACGCCTGCAGAAACTGGTCGACCTGACCCGCAAACTGGGGAATGCCGCATGAGCGACACCCCGGACATCCTCAAGCGCATCGTGGCGCGCAAGCGCGAAGAGATCGCTGAATGCAGTGCGAGAGTTTCCCTGGATGAAATCCGTTCACGCGCGGCCGACGCGGACGCGGTGCGCGGATTCGTCGACAGCCTGCAGCAGCGGGTGATCGCGGGCCATCCCGGGGTGATTGCCGAGATCAAGAAGGCCTCACCATCCAAGGGCGTGTTGCGCGAAGATTTCCACCCTGCCGAGATCGCTGTCAGTTACGCCGATTACGGGGCCGCCTGCCTGTCGGTGCTGACCGATCGCGACTTCTTTCAGGGTAGCGATGCCTATCTGCAGGCGGCGCGCGCGGCCTGCGAGCTGCCGGTGATCCGCAAGGATTTCATCATCGATCCTTACCAGGTCTACGAGGCGCGAGCGATAGGCGCCGACTGCATCCTGCTGATTGCCGCCTGCCTGGAAGACGCGCAGATGCGCGAATTGAATGATCTCGCCTACCAACTCGGTATGGATGTGCTGCTGGAAGTGCACGATGCATCCGAGCTGGACAGGGGTCTGGCGATCCCCGGCCGGATGTTGGGCATCAACAACCGTAACCTGCATACCTTCGAGGTCAGCCTGCAGACCACCCTCGACCTGCTGCCGCAGGTGCCCGCGGAGCGTCTGGTGGTCACCGAAAGCGGGATTCACACCCCGGCGGACGTGCGCCTGATGCGCGACCACGGGGTGAACACTTTCCTGGTGGGGGAGGCCTTCATGCGGGCGGATAACCCGGGAGAGAAGCTGGCGGCGCTGTTCGGTAGCGACTGACCGTTGGCCTGTGCGGGTCAGCGGGTGCCGAACACCACGATGGTCTTGCCGCTGACGCTGATCAGGCCGCGTTCCTCGAGATCCTTGAGTACCCGCCCCGCCATCTCGCGCGAGCAGCCCACGATACGACCGATCTCCTGACGCGTGATGCGAATCTGCATCCCGTCCGGGTGAGTCATCGCGTCCGGCTGTTTGCACAGATCCAGCAGGGTGCCCGCAATCCGGCCGGTGACATCAAGAAAGGCGAGGTGGCTCACCTTCTGGCTGGTCGCGGCCAGGCGCTCGGTCAGCTGGCTGCCAATGGCGTACAGAATGTCCTTGCTCGCGGTGTGCAGTTCGGACTCGAAAAGCTGTTCGAGCTTGGCATAGGATATTTCGGCCAACTCACAGGGCGCGCGTGTGCGCACCGTGACCGAGCGCTTCGGCTGCGGCATGAACAGGCCCATTTCGCCGATGAAATCACCCTTGTTGAGGTAGGCGAGGATGATCTCCCGGCGGTCGTCGTCCTCCATCAAGACGGTGACCTGCCCGGACACCAGGTAGAAGAGACTGTCGGCTTTGTCCCCGGGGTGGATGAAATCCGTTTTGGCCGGGTACCTGCGTCGGTGGCAGTGTGCCAGAAACGGCTCCAGCCATGACGGATTCTGCGGTGGTATAGCGAAGGGTTTGACTTGTTGGATCATCCTGATGAATGTGGCCTAATGGCTCCCCCGCCGCGTTCGAAGATACCGAATGTCATCCCAATACTAGGCAGGGTATCGGCCAAAGTCGAACGGGTTTGAGTCAGATCGGTAAAAATTTGTGAGCTGTGTCCTATGAAAGCACGTGTCAAATGGGTCGAGGGTGCCCTCATGGTGGGGATGTCCGGGAGCGGGCATGCCGTGGTGATGGATGGTCCAGAGGAGCATGGCGGGCAGAATCTCGGGGTGCGCCCGATGGAGATGCTGCTGATCGGCATGGGCGGCTGCAGTGAGTTCGACGTGGTTCATATCCTGAGGAAGTCCCGCCAGGAGGTGAGTTTCTGCGAGGTGGAACTGGAGGCCGAACGGGCGGAGAAGGAACCCAAGGTGTTTACCCGGATTCATGCGCATTTTCGCGTCGGTGGCGCGGGGCTGACCGAAAAGGCCGTCGAGCGGGCAGTCCGCCTGAGCGCCGAGAAATTCTGTTCCGCCTCGATCATGCTTGGCGCGATGGCCGAAATCACGCACGATTACGAGATCGTGGAGCTCTGAAAAAGCTTCCCCGGGTGCGGGAAATCGGGTAATTTCCCGCGACTTCGCAGGCCTCGCCGAGGGTTTACCGCATGCAGTCCAGCCGGATGAAGCTCCACGGGTTCAACAACCTTACCAAGACCCTCAGCTTCAATATCTACGACATCTGCTTCGCCAACACGCCGGCGCAGGTCGATCAGTACATCAAGTACATCGACGAGGCCTATAATGCGGAGCGCCTGACCCATATCCTGCATGATGTGAGCGACATCATCGGCGCCAACGTCCTCAATGTCGCACGTCAGGACTACGATCCCTCCGGTGCGAGCGTCACCATCCTGATCTCGGAGGAGCCGATCGCCGCCCAGGACATCTCCAACTCGGAGGCCCCGGGCCCGCTGCCCGAGGCGGTCGTCGGACACCTCGACAAGAGCCACCTCACGGTACACACCTACCCGGAGAGCCATCCCGACAACGGCATCTCGACCTTCCGCGTGGATATCGATGTCTCCACCTGTGGGCGTATATCGCCGCTCAAGGCGCTCAATTACCTGATCCACAGTTTCGAGTCCGACATTGTCATCCTGGACTACCGGGTGCGTGGCTTTACCCGCGATGTGAATGGCAAGAAGCACTACATCGACCACAAGATCGACTCCATTCAGAATTTCCTGGCGCGCGATACGCGTGAGCGTTACCAGATGATCGACGTCAACGTGTACCAGGAGAACCTCTTTCACACCAAGATGATGCTCAAGGATTTCGATCTGAATAGCTATCTCTTCGGCGTCGAAGCAGGCGATGTGTCACCCAAGGAGCAGCGCGAGATCGGCGAAAAGCTGCGCCGCGAGATGCTCGAGATCTTCTACGGGCGCAACATTTCCCGCGGCAGGCGAATCAGCTGACGCCTTTCCCAGGCGCCGTTATTCCTCGCTACAGCCAATCCGGATAGACCCGGTCTCCCGGTTTCAGGCGAAGTGGCGCGGATCGCGGGCGCCCGCGCAGTCCAGGTGGATGGGCTGCGGTGTCGGCAGGTCGATGCGCAGCAGGGTCAGCCTGCCGCCCCACAGGCAGCCGCTGTCGATCGCCCAGACATTGTTGCGCGCGGCGTAGCCGAGCGTGGACCAGTGTCCGAATACGATCCGCGTGCCCTGGCTGAACCGTCCCGGGACATCGAACCAGGGCAGTGCGGCAGGATCCCGTTGTGTCCCCGGTGGACCCTTTTCCTTGAGCTGAAGAGTGCCTTCGGGGGTGCAGAAGCGCAGCCGGGTGAAGCAGTTGACGATGAAGCGCAGCCGGTCGATCCCCTTCAGCCCGTCCGACCACAATTTCGGGCGGTTACCGTACATCGCGTGGAAGAATTCCTGGTGCGCTTCGCTGCGCAGCACGGCCTCGACTTCGCGCGCCCGCAGTCCTGCCATGGCGATCGTCCACTGCGGTGGAAGGCCGGCATGCAGCAGGGCGAAATCGAGCCTGGGGTCGTAATGCATGAGCGGCCTGTGACGCAGCCAATCCAGGAGCTCGTCACGGTCGGGCGCCGTCAGCACCGCGTCCAGGCTGTCCTTGCCGGCACGTGAGTGATTGCCGTGACCGATCGCCAACAGGTGCAGATCATGATTGCCCAGCACGCTGACCGCTGCCTCCCCGAGGCCGCGGACGTAGCGTAATACCTCGAGGGACTTGGGGCCGCGGTTGACCAGGTCTCCGACGAACCAAAGCCGGTCGCTTGCGGGGTCGAAGCGGATCTTGTCCAGCGCTGCGCGCAACTCGTCGTAGCAGCCCTGGATGTCGCCAAGTGCGTAGACCGCCATGCTGGCGCGCCGTATCAGTGCAAAACGCGCGGGACGGAGAGGATGAATCGGTCGATGGGGGCGAGGAAGCTGACTCCGTTGTCGGTCACAAACTCGTACTCGCCCTGCATGGTCCCGACAGGTGTCTTGATGATGGCGCCGCTGGTGTACTGATAACGTTCACCCGGGTCGAGATGCGGTTGTTCACCGACCACGCCCTCCCCACGGACCTCTTCGACCCGGTTGTTGGCATCGGTGATCAGCCAGTGACGATTAAGCAGCTTGGCCCCGGTGTTTCCCGGGTTGCTGATCGTGATCGTGTAGGCGAAGACATAGCGGTCCGAATCCGGTTCGGATTGTTCCTCGATGTAACGGGTCTCGACGGCTATATCGATTTTGGGTCTGTCTTCGGGGCTCATGTCAGGCGTCGTTGCGCAGCGGGGATTGAGGCCACTAAAGCTAAGCCGGAGGCTCATCAAAAGCAAGTAAAGATCCGACTCCGACACCCGATACAGGACATGGAATCACCGTCCGGTGTCTATCGGATCCAGTGTCCGGAACGCGCTTCCGGGCGTTGAGCCAGACTATCGTCGCTGCGGCGGAGTCTGCTCCTATGGGTCAAGCGCCATGCGCGCTGGCACAGTATTCCAGCGTTCGATTTTGGAGAACCCGGGTTTATGCCTCGTTACCTGCTGTTGGTCATCTTAAGCATGCTTGCGCCGTTGAGCGCCGCGCAGTCGCCCGCCCTGTTGGGGGCCGTCGGGGACGGGCGGGTACAGGCGGTGCGGGACCTGCTGGCGAGCGGTGAGGATGCCAACACGCGCAGCCCCGGCGGCCGGCCGGTGTTGGCGATCGCGGCAGCGCGTGGCAACCTCAGGACGCTACGCGAGTTGCTGCTCGCTGGTGCGGATGTGAACGCCACCGATCAGGCCGGCGACACGGCCCTGATCAGCGCCAGCAGCTATGGCTTCGCCGAGGTGGTGAAGCTGCTGCTTGCCTCGGGCGCCGACCCCAACCTGAAAAATGCCTTGGGACAGAGCGCGCTGGTGCGCGCCAATCTCGGTGCTTATCCGCACATCGCGGCGGCACTGAAGGCAGCGGGAGCGGTCGAGGAGACCGAGGAAGCGGAGCAAGGCGACCCCGCGGAGCCGGAAGAGGGGAAGGCGCCAGAGTAAGGCCGCGCCCCGCGCGAGCCCTTGCGAGCGAGTAAGCGCCCCAGCCCCTGCGCGCTCTACCCGACATCTGCTAACCTGCCGCCCTTTCATGCAGCGGGGGTATTGCAGTGACGAAGATCGCGGTGGGTGTGGCCGGTGTCGGCTATCTGGGGCGTTTTCACGCGCTGATCTATGCGCGCCATCCGGGAGTTGAACTGGTCGGTGTCGCGGACACCGATGCCGGCATCGCCGCCAAGGTGGCCGAGGAGGCCGGTTGTCAGGCCTTTACCGATGCGGAGGAGTTGCTCGACCGGGTCGACGCGGTCAGCATCGTGGTGCCGACCACGGCGCATCTCGCGGTCGCGCGCCCCTTTCTCGAGGCCGGCAGGCATGTCCTGCTGGAAAAGCCGATTGCGGCCACGGTAGTGGAGGGGCGCGAAATCGTGTCGCTGGCGGAACGCCACGGGGTGATTCTCCAGATCGGCCACCTGGAGCGGTTCAATGCCGGCGTGATGGCGCTCGCGAAGGGCATTCGATCACCCCGTTTCATCGAGGCCCACCGGATGAGCCCTTTTGTGGCGCGCGCCACCGACGTGGACGTTATCTCGGACCTGATGATCCACGATATCGATATCGTGCTATCGCTGATCGACAGCGAGATCGTGCACATCTCCGCCGCCGGTGCCGCGGTCCTCACGGATCATCTCGATATCGCCAATGCGCGCCTCGAATTCGCCAACGGGGCGGTGGCGAACGTGATAGCGAGCCGTGTCTCACGCGAGCGCATGCGACGGATTCGCGTGTTCGAGCACCATCGTTATCAATCGCTGGACTTCATCGAGCAGACCCTGGATACCGCCCACCCGGTGAAAAAGGAGGGCGCAGAGTGGCCGGAGATCGCTGCCGAGCGGGTTGCGATCGAACCGGTCAAGCCACTGGACGCCGAGATCGATGCCTTTGTTGCGAGCGTGCGCAGCGGCAAGCCGCCGCTGGTGGGTGGGGTTGTCGGCCTGCGTGCTCTGGAGGTGGCGCTGCAGGTCAAACAGCGCATCGAGGAGGCGCCCGGCGCACCGGCGATCTAAAGCACTAAGTCAATTGGATCGCCTGTTCGATCGCTGCCAGCAGGCTGCCGGGCTCGGCCTTTCCGCTGCCGGCCAGTTCCAGTGCCGTGCCGTGATCGACCGAGGTCCGCACGATCGGCAGGCCGAGGGTGATGTTGACCGCCTGCCCGAAGCCCATGTGCTTGAGTACCGGCAGGCCCTGATCGTGGTACATCGCGAGGACCGCATCGGCCTGCTGCAGATGGCGCGGCGTGAACAGGGTGTCTGCCGGCAGGGGCCGGCTGAGCTGTACGCCCTCGGCGCGCAGCCGCGCCAGAACCGGCTCGATCACGTCGATCTCCTCGCGCCCGAGATGCCCCCCCTCGCCGGCATGTGGATTGAGACCACATACCAGGATATTCGGTCGCTGGATGTGGAAGCGCGTCACGAGATCGTGTTGCAGAGCGCGAATGACCCGTTCCAGGCGGTCTGGCGTGATGGCGTCAGCGACTGCGCGCAAGGGCAGGTGGGTGGTCACCAGGGCCACCCGCAGGCCGGGACAGGCGAGCATCATGACCGGGTGTCCGCCGGTGCGTTCCGCGATGAACTCGGTATGCCCACTGAAGCGGATTCCGGCGTCGTTTATCACCCCCTTGTGCACCGGGGCGGTAACCATTCCGGCGTAGACGCCATCCAGGCAGCCCTCGACCGCGTGCGTGAGCGTCTCCAGGACATAAGCGGCGTTGCCGGGATCGAGCACACCCGGACGGACCGGGTGGGCCAGCGGGACCGGGTGATGATAGAGGCTGCCCGGAGGGGATGGTCGTGGATCCCCGGGGTCGAATGCCAATAGCTCCAGGGGCAGCTCGAGCTGTTTCGCCCGTTCCGCCAGCAGCTCGCCGTCTGCGATCGCCACGAGCGGGCGCGCGCATGCCTGCTGGGCGATCTGGACCACGAGGTCGGGGCCGATGCCTGCGGGCTCCCCCGGCGTGAGCGCGAGCGCGCCGGATGTCACTCGATATCGTCCGGCCGGACGTCCACAAAGGCCTCGTCCCGCAGTCGGCGCAGGTATTGGGCGGTCGCCTCGTCCGCTTTGCGGTCGCGTATGGCCTTCTTCGCCGCCAGACGGCGTGCCTCCAGGGTCTCGTCGTGATCGCGGCGTGCGAGAACCTGCACGATGTGCCAACCGAAGCGCGTCTTGAAGGGGCGGCTGATGCCACCATCAGGCAGCTTGACCATCTCGTTTTCGAAGTCTTCCACCATGGACCCCGGGCTGACCCAGCCGAGCTCACCACCCTTGATGGCCGACCCCGGGTCCTGGGAGTTGGCGCGCGCCAGGGTGGCGAAGTCCTCTCCCCCCTGGATGCGGTCCCGCAGTTGTTCCAGGCGGGTACGCGCGTCGTCATCCGAGGTCACTTCGTCGGTCCGAATCAGGATGTGACGCGCCTGTGTTTGCGGCACGATCTTGCGTTCCTCCGATCCGCCACGAAACGCGGCGACCTTGATCAGGTGGAAGCCTGCGTTACTGCGAATCGGGCCGATGATGTCGCCTGGCGCAGCGCGGCCCACCTGCTCGGCCATGCTCTGGGTGAGCTGGCCCATCTTGGCCCAGCCGAGATCACCGCCCTGAATGGCGTTGCCTGCATCCGAAACCTGCTGCGCGACACGTGCGAAATCCTCGCCTCCGCGGAGGCGTTTTTCTGTCGCCTCGGCCTTCTGCGCGGCGGTGTTTATCTGCGCCGGGGTGGCGCCATCCCGGGTTGCGATCAGGATGTGCATCAGGCGGACCTCGCGCCGTTGGTCGGGTGCGGCATCCTGGCGTGCGAGGTATTGCTCGATCTCCGAGGTCGATACCTGGATCCGGTTGGTGACCTCCTGGTTGATCAGCCGGGAGACCAGTATCTGGTCGCGGATCCGGTTTTCGAAGGCCTGCATGCTCATGTCTTCCGCGGCAAGCGTCTGCGCCAACTGCTGCAGGGTCAGGCCGTTGTTTGCCGCGATCTGTGCGACTGCGCGCGAGACCGTTTCGGCGTCCACGCTGATGCCGAGCCGTTGCGCCTCGGCCAACTGCAGTTTTTCCAGAATCAGGTCATCGAGGGCGCTGTTTATGATTTGCTGTTCGCTGGGCATGGGGTTGGTGCGCTGCGCCTGCAGTTCACTCAGCAGTTGCCGCGCCTTGTCTCGCAATTCGCTCAACATGACCGCCGAGTCCCCCGCTACGGCGACGATGCGGTCGAGCAGTTGGGTTGTCTGGGCCGGTCCCGCCAGGAGCAAGAGCACAAGAGTGAGCGGAAGGAGGAGTCTTGAAATTTTGTCAGTCATAGTTGCGGTAGCCGTAAATGCCTTCCCTGAGCACAGAGTCGATATTGTCGCCCAGCTTGGCCAGGCCCCGGAGTTCGAGTTGCAGCAGGAAAGACAGGTTTTGATCGCTGCCGGTTCCCGTGACCTGCTGGCGCAGCAGGGTCCGGATCTTCCAGCAGCACTGCCCGTACTCGATCCCCGCGAGGGCATCGAGGTTGCGTTGTTCACTCAAAGAGTAATTCCAGCGCGCGATCGCACGGGTGCGCGATCCGATCGGCCAGATTGCCGCCAGGTCGGTCTCGGATGAGACCACGTCGCGCAGGCGATAGGAGGCGCTGAAGATATGGTCGTCATCGGCGCGATAGCTGGCGCGCGCCAGCGCCTGCTCGACCTGGTTGCTGTGTGGATTCCAAACCAGTTCGCCGCGGGTTTGCCAGTGCCGGTTGAGTCTGGCGCTCAAGTCGGCGACCAGCGGCGAGGTCCGGTCGGTCTCGGTCGCGACGCCCGGCAGCTGCACCCGGCGGTCCTTGAGGTAGAGGATCTGGCCCAGGCCGGCGCGCAGCATCTGTTCGCCCGAGTCGAGGTCACTGATCGTGCTGCTGACCGCGAGGGTCAGCTGGTTGGCATCGCCGACCCGGTCCGCGCCGGTAAAGCGGTTTTCGCGGAACAGGTTGCCGAAGTTCGTTGCATAGCGCCCGGTGTCGAAGACCGGGATATCGTCCTGGTTCTCCTCCGGGACAAACAGGTAGAAGATTCTCGGCTCCAGGCTCTGGGTGGCGCCATGCCCGAACCATTGCATGTCACGGTCGAAATACAGGCCGCTGTCCAGGCTGAAGGTGGGTAGCAGCCGATCCGGGCTCGCATCCTGCCCGGCGGCCTGGTTTTCCAGTTCGTAGCGGGTGTAGCGCAGGCCCACCGCCGGGATGAGGTGGTACCAGCTCTCGCGCAGCGGCATGGCCACCCTCGGATTGAGGTCGACGCGACGGCCCTCGACCACGCTGCCATCCTTGCTGAAGTTGGCCAACTCCGCCCCGAACGAATAGTTGCTGGGGTGGAGTGTTGCCAGGTCGAGGCGGTCGGCCGCGTGAAATTGCAGCCTGGGGAGAATTTCGTAGGGGCGGTTGGCTGCTGTGAGCAGTGGATCGATGGTCTGGAACTTTTGCACCTGGGCCAGGGCCCACCAGTTACGGGCGCTGTAGCGCAACGCGGCATTGCTCTCCAGATGAGAGGTGGCGTAGGTCTCGATATCCGGCCCGAAATCCTCCAGGAAATCATCATCCGACACGCGGTTGATCTTGAGCGAGCCGCCCAGGTGGTCGCTGAATTGGCTGTGGGTGTTCAGGGACAGGCCTCCGCGCATGTCCGATCCGGCGGGGGCAAGCCGGTCGTTGGGGATGAAGCTGCCTTGAATTTCGCCACGGTGTGCGCTGGTCAGGAAGCGGAATTCGCCATCCAGGAGCAGGCCGCGCTTGCTCATCAGGCGCGGGGTCAGGGTCAGGTCGTAGTTCGGCGCCAGGTTGAAGTAGTAGGGCACGCTCAGGTCGGCGCCGTGCCGGTCGCCGTAACCAAACGAGGGGACCAGCACGCCGCTGCGGCGCCGGTCGTCGATCGGGAAGGTCAGCTTCGGCAGATACATGACCGGGATATCGGCGAACAACAGGTGTGCATCGGTGGCGGTAGCCAGCCCCTCGGCGGTATCGATCTCGAGTACCTCCGCATCGATCTTCCAGGCGCTGTCTCCCGGCGGACAGGTGGTGTAGTCGATCCGGGTATAGTGGCTGTTGGCGGCGTCGATCAGCTGTGCACGCTCCGCCGTGCCGCGCGCCAGTATTCCCGGCAGGCGGTACTCGGCGTCGTGCGCCTCGCCCCTGCCCGAGCGCAGGTTGTATTGAATCTCGTCGGCGGCAAGACGCAGGTCAGGCCTCAACAGGAGCGCATCCCCCAGCGCCCGCAGTGTTCCATCGGTGTAGTCGTAATGGGCCTCGCGGGCATGGATCTGCTGGCTGCCCTGACTGATGGCAACGCTCCCGAAGAAGTCGGCGCGCTGGTTCAGTTCGTCGGCCTCGGCGCTGTCCGCCTCGATTTCGATCGGAAGCCGGTCCTCGTCACTTGCCGCGGGCGTAATCGCTACGGGTGCACAGTTCTCCCAGTGTACGCCCTCATCCAGCCGGCCGAAATTCACACGCGGTGCCTCCCCGATGCCAGCAACGGTGCTGAGGGCGGCTTTTGCGCTTGTCCCGGGGTGCAACTCTGCGGGCGGGCGGGGGCTTGCGGTGGCGGCTTTGGACGAGGCCATTGGCCCGTTGTCCAGGCGGTCACCGTCGTGCGCGCGGGAGGGGTGCGCCGGATCCGGTCCGGGAGCGGGAACTTGCTGTTGCCTGGGCGCGGCAGGGCTCACCCGGGGGAGCGTCGGTTCTGCAGCTATTGCCGCGGGCGTCGATGCAGTTACGGGGTCTGGCGCGCTTTCGATCAGCCCGGGGGCTTCGCTGTCGGTCGCATCATGTAGTTTGGGGGGCGCAGCGGCCGGTGCGATCCTTAAGATTTCGCCCTGCTCGCACAGCCAGCTGCCATCCGCAGCGGCGCGGCAGTCCCAACTGTTCTCAGCCATGCCCGGGTTGCTGATCACGAGGAGGGCGCCGGCAGTGGCTGCGGTACCCTGTACCAGCCAGGAAAGTACGCGTAGCGGCAGGAGGGGGCGCTTGCCCGGGATCAGGACATTCCGTGACACGAGTAATAAAGCCTTATGGTTTTGGAGCCGCGGGCCCCTCTCAGGGGGCGCTAAAATCTCATAGAATGCCCGATTCTTCAATGCTGTCACGGTCCTGCCGGCCGTGTTCCGGAGGAAGCATGCCGCAACGTGAGGCCCTCATAAGGCAATGGCTGAACGACATCCTGCAGACAGGCGACTACACATTGGCGCTCGCATCCGGGGATGCCAGCTTTCGCCGCTATTTTCGCGTGACCCTGGCGGGCGGCGATAGCCGGATCGTGATGGACGCACCGCCGGACAAAGAGGACTGCCGGCCCTTCCTGGATGTGATCGCGCGACTCGAACCGACCGGTGTCCACGTGCCGTATGTGCAGGCTGAGGACCTGGCGCAGGGATTCCTGCTGCTGGAGGATCTGGGAGACCGTCTCTATCTCGGGGAACTCGGACCCGACTCGGCCGACCTGCTATACACCGCGGCCATCGATGCCCTGCTCCGGATCCAGGGTGGTGACACTGCCGGTCTGCCACCCTACGACCGGGCCCTTCTGGAGCGGGAGATGCGGCTGTTCCCGGACTGGCTGTTGCAGGTCCACCTCGGACTGCGTCTGGATGCGGCCGAGCTGCGCATGCTGGATCAAACCTTCGAATTGTTGGTGGAGAACGCGCTCGCCCAACCCCGGGTGCTGGTGCACCGTGACTATCATTCACGCAACCTGCTCGTGACGGATGCAAATAGTCCCGGGGTCATCGACTTCCAGGACGCGGTGCTCGGCCCGGTCAGCTACGATCTGGTTTCCCTGCTGCGGGACTGTTACATCGCCTGGCCGCCACAGCGGGTCGACCACTGGCGGGACGCCTACACCGAGAAGGCGGTCGAGGCCGGCATCCTCAGCGAGACGGAGGCGGCCAGCATGCCGCGCTGGTTCGATCTCATGGGGGTGCAACGGCAACTCAAGGCGGCGGGTATCTTCGCGCGCCTGAAACACCGCGACGCCAAGCCGGGGTATCTCGCCGATATCCCGCGGACACTCGGCTATGTCGCTCAGGCCGCGCAGCATCAGCGGGAATTGGTCCCCCTCGCCGAGTTCATACAGGCGCGCGTGATGCCTGTTCTGGAGGCGGCATGAGCTGGCATCTGGCGCCGAGCCATCCTTTCAGCGGCGTGCGCCTGCTGACTTTCGACCTGGACGATACCCTGTGGCCATGCCTGCCAACCATCCAGGCGGCCGAGCAGGAGGTGCATGCCTGGTTTGCTGACAGCGCCCCGGTGCTGGCGAGCGAGTACGATATCGACAGTCTGCGTGCACACCGGCAGCAGGTCGCCAGAGAGAATCCTCACATGGCGCATGACCTGAGTGCGATCCGTATTCACTCCTACCGTCAACTGGCGGAGCGACACGGTCTGCCGGCCGAGGTCGCGCACGAGGCGAACAGTATCTTCCGGCGGGCACGCAATCGCGTCACACCCTACCAGGAGGTGCGCGAAGTGCTCGGTTCGCTGCGCGGGCATTTCCAACTGGTGGCGGTCAGCAATGGGAATGCCCAGATCGAGAAGACGCCGCTCGCGGGCTGCTTTCATTTCGCCTTCATGGCCGAGCAGGTCGGCGCCGCCAAGCCGGATCCAGCCCTGTTTCATGCTGCCAGCGACGCCACCGGCATCCCCCTGAATGCGGCGGCCCACGTTGGGGACGACCCGGAACGGGACGTGGACGCGGCGCGCCGCGCCGGCCTGCGCAGCGTGTGGATCAACCGCGACGGCAGCGAATGGCCCGGCGCACTGCCTGGGCCGGACCTGCAGGTGCGTGACCTGTATGCTCTGCGCGACATGCTGATGCGGCGGGAGGAATCGTGAAACACGCGCTGAAAATCTACGGCCCCGCCGGGCTGCTCGTGCTGGTCGCCTTCGTGGTGGCCTACCAGTTCATCAAGCCGGCACCGCCGCAGCATGTACGGATTGCAAGTGGCGGCGAGCAGGGGGCCTACTTCATCTTTGCCCAGGCCTATGCGCGTCTACTGGCGCGCGAGGGCATCACCCTGGAGGTCGTGCCCACCGCCGGCTCGGTCGAGAATCTTCGCCTGTTGCGGGAGGGTTCAGTCGATACGGCCCTGGTGCAGGGTGGCGTGTCCGATCCGCACGATGAAGCGGGCGTCCTGCCGCTCTATTCCCTCGGCAGTCTCTTCTACGAGCCGTTGTGGCTGTTTGTGCGCACAGGTCCGCAGTACCGCGACCTGGGCTCGCTGCAGGGGCAGCGCGTGAGCGTTGGCGCCGAGGGTTCGGGGACGCGCGCTTTGGCTATGCGCCTGTTGTCGGAAAATGGCGTGGATGCCGCCAACAGCACGCTGCTCGATCTCGAAGACGAGGCTGCCGCGAGCAGGCTGCGTGCGGGGCAGGTGGATGCCGCGCTTTTCGTCGCCTCCCCGGACAGTCCGCTGGTGCGATCCCTGCTGCAGGATCCGGGCTTGCGCCTGGTGTCTTTCGACCGGTCCGAGGCCTACTCGCGCCGCCACCGTTTCCTGAATGGCGTGACACTGCCCGAGGGGGTGGTCGATCTGCGGGAAAACCTGCCGGCGCAGGATATCCGTCTGCTCGCACCGACAGCCAACCTGGTGGTATCCGCCGACACCCATCCGGCGATCAACGAACTGCTGTTGCAGGCCATGCAGCGGGTGCATGAGAACGGTGACTGGTTCTCGCAGCGGGAGGAGTTTCCGCAGCCCGACCTTTTGGCCTACCCCCTGGCCAGGGAGGCGGAGCGCTATTACCGTCACGGCCCGCCCCTGTTGCAGCGTTATCTGCCTTTCTGGGCAGCATCCCTGGTGGATCGTCTGAAGGTCATGCTGCTGCCACTGGTGCTCATGCTGCTGCCTTTCGTCAAGGTGATGCCGCCGGTCTATCAGTGGCGTATGCGGGCGCGGATCTACCACTGGTACGACGACCTCGAGGATCTCGAAGCCGAGATCATGCGCTCCGATGCCAGCGCGCATGCGGCCCTGCGCGCGCGTCTCAAGCGGCTCGAGGAGCAGGTTCTGAGGATCCGGGTGCCGGCTTCTTTCGGGCACCTGCAATATCACCTGCGCGAACACATCCTGTTGGTACGCAGCCAGTTGCGGGATCGCGACTGAAACGGGCCTGCCGGCGCGGGGTCCCGGCCGCGCCGTCGCGCGCAGCAGCGATCAGATTTCGCGCAATCCTTCCGATGGCTCGATGCGTGCTGAGCGTATCCCCGCAAGGGCAGCGGCGATCACCGCCGACACCACGGTGATGACCCCGGCCGCGAGATAATGCTGTGGCAGCAGCACGCATACCAGCTGGCCCGCCGCCATCTGCTCGCTGAGCATGTTGTTGATCGCGATCGCGGCGGCCTGGTAGATGCCGATCGCCAGCGCCCAGCCCAGCAGCGCGGTATAGAAGGCCTGAATGATCGGGAACCACACGATGTCACCGGTGCGGAATCCCACCAGGCGGAGTACCGAGAGCTCCTTGCGTTTGCGATCCACGTTGGCCCACAGGCTGGCGCCCAGCGACAGGGAGAAGCCGATCAGGCCGATGATGGCGATCGCCCAGTAGATGGTGCTCAGGTTGCGATCGATCCGCATTACCAGTTCGATGTCGCCGGCGCGCGTGCGGACTTCGATGCCCTGGCTGTTCAGCAGCCGCTTGAGCGGGGCCACGTCGTAGATCGAGCGTGCGTACAGGCGAAAGCTCGGGTAGGTCCGATCGCCGACCGGATCGGCGCCCTCCCAGCCGAGGGCCGGGACCGCGTTGCCGTCGCGGAAATCCTCGAGCGCCTCGAGCAGGCGCAGGTCCACGAAGGCGCCGTCGCGGCCGAATGCCGCCACCGGCGCCACGTCCAGCACCTCCAGGTCGAGATGGACGCGCTCGCGTTTGCCGCGGTACAGCCGCGCCAGGCTGCCGTCGATACGGTCGCCCGGGCCCACCCCCAGCTTTTCCGCGGCGCTCTGCGAAAGCACCAGTTTAGCCAGGCCGGTGGGCGCCGGTGCACCTTCCCTCAGGAGCGGGTCGGCGTGCCCGGAGGGGATCATTTCGGCGGTCAGGATGCTCGCGCTGGCGCCGCTCTTGAGCTGCAGGGTGGCCGCAATGCTGCGGGTGCGCGGCATCAGAAAGGCCACGTCCGGGCGCTTGCGCAGGCCGTCCAGCCACACGCTCTCGAAACGGGCGCTGCCGACCGTGCGTATCTCGCGGTTGGCGGGATCTTCGATCAGCTGCTCGAGCATGCCCCCGATGATCCCGAATTTCAGGCCGAACAGCACCAGCATGGGGCCGAGCACGGCCGCCAGGGCGAGTACGAAACAGCCCGACATCTGCCATTCGTGGCGGTAGTCGCGGGTGGCCAGGCGGAGGGTGCGAAATGCTTTCATCAGCCGTTCACCACGGTTTCGGTGGTACTGCCGTCCTTGGAGCGTTGGGTGTGGTGCGCGAGCCTGCGCAGGCCGAGACGTTTGATGTGGCGCCACGCATGACTGGCCACGATCACGGTGATATTGCGCTCCTCGGCGAGCCCGATGAACAGGGACATGATCTTCTCCGCGGCGAATGGGTCGACAGAGGCGGTCGGTTCGTCTGCGATCACGATCGAGGGCTCATGCGCGAGCGCGCGTCCGATCGCCACCCGCTGGCGTTCGCCGGTTGAGAGCGTCTCCGGGAGCTTGTCGAGGTGACGCGCAATGCCCAGCTCGCGAGCAAGTTCTTCGGTGGTCTCCTCGCCGCGCAGCCCGAGCACGCTGCGGGTCAGGTTCATGTTGTCACGCACGGTCAGGTAGGGGAGCAGGCCGCCGGTCTGCATGACGTAACCGATATGACGCTTGCGCAACTCGCCCAGCCGGTTGAGCTGGCGTTTTTTCCAATGCTGGCCAATGTCGATCGGTTCGCCGGTGTTGACCGGGCGAAAGCGGAAGGCGCCGATTTCGGTCGGTTGGGCGATGAACGCCAGGATATCGAGCAGGGTGGACTTGCCGCAGCCGGACTCGCCGATGAGCGCGATTTTCTCCCCCTGTGCAATCTGCAGGGTGGGGACGTTCAGGCGAAAGGAAATGCCCTGCGATTCGCGGTCCAGGACCACGTTACGCAGGTGGTAGATGATGCCCTTGTCGTGCGATGGCCTGAACGAAACAGTGCTCACATTGCCTCACTGGCGCGTTAATCGAAAGCCGCCTATTGTACTGGGATAAATCGCGCCGGCGCGTGAAAATTTACGACGGGGTCCGCACGGGGACGCCCGCAACCCCGGGGAATTCAGGCCATTATGCCAAGCAAGAGCAGGCAGACACTCAAGCTCCGCCGGATCGCGATCGACACCTTCCGCGAGAACGTGGCCTACATGCATCGCGATTGCGAGGCCTACCGTGCCGAGGGTTTTCAGGCGCTCGCCAAGATCGAGATCGGTGCCGGGAGGAAGCGCATCCTGGCGGTGCTCAACGTGGTCGATAACGGCGCCATCATTGCCCCGGACGAACTCGGCCTGAGCGAGCAGGCCTTCGAGCAGCTCGGCCTCAAGGAGGGGCGCGCCGTGCGCGTGGCGCACGCCGAGCCGCCGGCCTCTCTGGCGGCAGTGCACCGCAAGATCGCTGGCGAGGTCCTGAGCGACCAGGAGTTTCTCGAACTCGCCCGCGACATCGCCGACAACCGCTACTCCAAGATGGAGATGGCGGCCTTCCTGGTCTCCTGCTCGCACAGCGGCCTCACGCGCGAGGAGGTCCTGTCTTTGACGCACGCCATGGTGGCCACCGGGGAGCGGCTCGACTGGGGCGAGCCGCTGGTCGCGGACAAGCACTGTATCGGTGGCATCCCGGGCAATCGCACCAGCATGTTGCTGGTGCCCATCGTGGCGGCGCACGGCATGCTCATACCCAAGACCTCGAGCCGCGCGATCACCTCGCCAGCGGGTACCGCGGACACCATGGAGTTGCTCGCCGAGGTGGATCTCAATCCCGCCCGCCTGCACCGTATCGTGCGCCAGCATCGCGGCTGCCTCGCCTGGGGAGGAACCGCGCGCCTGGCCCCGGTGGACGACATCCTGATCTCGGTGGAGCGACCGTTGTCGATGGACTCGCCGGGGCAGATGGTCGCCTCGATCCTCGCGAAGAAGGTGGCCGCGGGTTCCACCCACCTGTTGATCGACATTCCGGTGGGGCCGACCGCCAAGGTGCGCCGGATGCAGGATGCGGTCGCGCTGCGCAAGCTGTTCGAGTACGTGGGCGATCGCATGGGCCTGCATACCGAGGTGATCATCACCGACGGAGCCCAGCCGGTTGGTCGTGGCATCGGGCCGCATTTCGAGCTGCGCGACGTGATGCAGGTGCTCGAGAATGATCCTGCCGCCCCCCAGGATCTGCGTCAGAAAGCGCTGCGCCTGGCGGGGCGGATCCTCGAATTCGATCCCGATATCCGTGGCGGACAGGGCTATGCGGTCGCGCGCGACATCCTCGACTCCGGGCGCGCCCTGGAGAAGATGAAGGCGATCGTCTCGGCCCAGGGCGCCGCGTCACGCTCTTACCCGCCGGGGCGCTTGTGCAAAAAGGTTTGTGCGCCACGCAGTGGATATGTCTCGGCAATCGACAATCTGCGCATGGCCCACCTAGCCCGCCTCGCCGGCGCTCCCATGGACAAGGGGGCTGGCGTCGATCTCAACAAGAAGCTCGGCGAGCGCGTCAGCAAGGGGGAGTTGTTGTACAGCATCCATGCCGAGTTTCCCTCGGATTTCCGCTTCGCGGTGGCCTTGGCGGAGAAGGACTCCGGCTTCTGGATTGGCAGCGACCCGCCGCGCCAGTCCAACGGCCTGGTGGTTTGAGGTGAGCCTGCTGCTCGGATTCCGCGAGTATCGGAGCCAGTCCATCGCGCTGGCCGAGGCGGCCGGTCTCGACTATGCAGAGGTCGACGTGCACCGTTTCCCGGATGGCGAGAGCCGCATCCGTCTGCCCGCGGACCTGCCGGACGGGGTCGTGCTGTGCCGTAGCCTGGATCATCCGAACGACAAACTGGTGGAGCTGATCCTGGCGGCCGGCGAGGCACGCGCCCTGGGGGTGCAATCCCTGACCCTGGTCGCTCCCTACCTGTGCTACATGCGCCAGGACCGCAGTTTTCAGCCGGGCGAGGCGGTCAGTCAGCGGATTGTCGGGGCGCTGCTGGCGCGCTATTTCGACGGGCTCGTGACGGTCGACCCACACTTGCACCGGGTCCGGGATATCGAACAGGCGGTGCCCACCGGGCGCAGTGTCTCCCTGCTGGCGACCACATCGGTCGCGGATTTTCTCGCGCGTCGGCTGCCGGATGCACTGCTGGTTGGGCCGGATGCGGAATCCGCACAGTGGGTCGCCGCCGCTGCCTCGCGCGCCGGCCTGGACTTCGTGATAGGCAACAAGGTGCGGCATGGGGACCGCGAGGTGGAGATCCGGCTGGAGGGGGATTTCGCCGGACGCGATGTGGTGCTGGTCGACGATGTGGCCAGCACCGGGCATACCCTGGAGGTGGCGGGCGGGATCATTGCGCGCGCCGGACCCGCCTCGATCTCGGTGGTCGTGACGCATGCGCTGTTCGCGGACGATGCTTATGAGCGGCTTGAGCGTGCCGGATTCGAGCACATCTGGAGCACCGACAGCATCCCGCATGCAAGCAATGCGATATCCCTGGCGCCGTTGCTGGCAGCTCAGCTCAGAACATCTTTGTAGAGTCGGGTCGCCTCTTCTTCGAGCCGCCGCTTTCGTCTGGCCAGGGTGGTGCTGAATGATGCGGCGGCCTCCGCCGAGGCGAGCAGCCCGTTCTCCACGAACAGCAGGTCCATTACCTCGAGGTCGTGGTGTTCCCCGAGTACCTTGGACAGCTGCGCCAATGCGCGCTGGGTGCGTTTCGGGTGGTCATCGAGAATCCGGCGCAACAGCTCCCCCTGGTAGAGCAGGTCCTTGACCCGTTTACGCCAGCGGTGAAAGTCCTCCGCCTGACCCGGTCGTGTCCTGGCAACCGCGCTGTCGAGGCGCGCCTGGGTCCGACCGAAGGCCTTGCGCAGGTGCCGCTTGCGCCGGGGCAGATCGATGCGCGCCAGCTCCTGGCCGAGCAGGCGCATGCGTTCCTGAAGATCAGGTGCGAGCTTTGCGAAATCAGGTGATTCCGCCTGGGTTTGCTGGCGTTGCTGGAGCAGCTGCTCACGCGCCTTGAGGTAGGCGTTCTGCTCGAACCAGTCGGGGTGCTTCTGCTGCAGGGCGTCCAGGGTCTCGATCATCGCGTCGGCGTCGCGCAGTGCGGAAAGCTCTGCCGCGAGGTCGCCAATCTGGCGGTTGAGTATGGCGGCCATCGGGCGGCTTTCGTCCTGCAACAGGCGCAGGGTGGCGCGCAGGCGCTTGCAGCCGACACGAAAATCATGGATGCCACGCTCGCGCTCTGCTGGTGCTGCCGAGAGCGCGTCGATGGCGGAGGTGGCCTGTTCCCCGAGGACGCGCCGCAGTCCCCGGTCCACCCGCTCCCGCTTTTTCAAACGAGCAGGCATGCGAGCCGGGCCTGCGCAGTGATGCTCAAGGAAGCATTTCCAGTGGTACCGGGAAGACCGAATCACCGCTCACCGTTCCACGGTCGAGGTTGACCCAGAGGTCGGTATGGTCGTGCAACGCGCGGTAGTAGGCGATCTTGTCTTCGAGGCGCTGCAGGAAGGCGATCTGCTCGCGCGCCGGCCAGGTTTCCCAGTCCGCCAGGGAGAGGGCCATGACTTCGCCAGTGTAGGGCAGGTCGTCGATGTACTCGCGCATGAAGCCGAGGTCGGCGAGGCTGTTGCCCTCGCCCGAGGTGGTCGCCGTGGTCTCGCCGAGCTCCTCCGGGTCGCGCGCGATCGTCGCTGCCAGGCTCTTCAGTTCGTTCAGGAAGTTGTCAGGAGACAGCAGCCCCTCTTCGGCCGTGTTGAGCACCTGCCGCAGGATGTCGTGCAGGTCGGAGAGCTGGTCGCGGGTGAGCAGCACCTGAACATCCAGGGTGCGGATTTCCGGGCGCCGGATGTCGTGATCCAACAGCCAGGCGTTGAATACGCGTGGAATGCTGCCGCCCTCGCTCTGCCGCAGGTAGCGCATGCGCAGGGCGTAGCCCAGTTTTGCGACCTTGCTCTGCAGTTCCGCCAGTCGGGGATTGGCGTCGGGTTCGACCACCGATTTTGGCTGGGGCTGTCCCGTGGCGGCGACTCTCACCTGCATGGTGATCTGCCCCGCCAGGGTGTCGAGCACGTGCCCGAACTCGGCCACGTCGCCGGTTGGAACCGCGTAGTACAGGCTCCCGATGCCGGGAAACTCGGACAGGTCGCGGTAGCGCTCCGCGGCGCGTTCCTGATCGGCCCTGGTGGCGGGGGTCAGCAGGTGCATGACGAAGATGGCGACGCCCTTTTCCTGCGCCAGCTTCGACAGTTGTGTAGCGTCGAGTCCGGTGCCGGAGAGTGGGTCGCCCGGATCGCGTGGTCCGGCATCGGTGATCAGGACGATATAGCGCGCCGCGTGGCCATCCCAGTCCATGCGGTTGATCGCCCGCTCGATCCCGGCGTAGGAATCCTCGCGGAAATCCCGGCTCGAGACCCGGGCGGCCCGCAGATTGTTGATCTGTTCCAGGAAGGTGCCCGGGTTGCGTCCCTGCTCCAGGGTCACGAAGGTCCTGCTGCGGTATCCCAGCGCGGGGACACTGCCGGGGTCGTCGCGGAAGGCGATCATGCCGAAGTTGACGTTGCCGAGCAGCCCGGCATCGCCAAGGCTGTCGTAGATCTTCATCACCGCCTCGCGGGTGCGCTCGATGTAGGGGTCCATCGAGAGCGTGGAGTCGATCACGAAGGTCAGGCCGGCGTTGTAGCCCTGTTGCTTTTCCGCAGCGACTACGGGTTTCTCAGCCGCCGGCGGGTCGGACAGCGGGACACTGGCGACGCGCAGCATGCGCACCTGCTCGTTGCCGAGGTAGATGTCCCTGTGTTCGAGGATCGGCACCAGGTAGAAATCTTCCTGGATATCCAGTGGGCCCGGTGGCTGGATGGCGACGACCGGGGAGTCATTGTCAATCACCCCGTCCAGCGCGGCCTGGTAGAGCGCCTGGTAGCTCTCCAGTTCGCGATCGCTGGCGACCTCCTGCAGCTTCTCGGCACTGCGGAAGAGCAGCGCGCGGTCATGCGCCTTGGGCTCGCGAAAGGCCACGGTCAGACCCTGGTTCCAATCGATGGTGTCGGAGACCTTGAGCCAGCCCTTGCCCGCGTCGAAGCGGCTGGTGCCGACCTCGACCCATTCGGTGTCGCCCACTTTGCTGCGCGAAAAGACGTAGTAAGCGGTGAATGGGACGGTGGCCTCGCCACCCTCGCCGGGTTTGGAATGCATCTCCCCTCCCGGAACTACCAGGATGCGCTGGTAGAGCGCCGTCTTGCCCGGCATCAGCAGCGGCATCTTGTCGGCGGCCAGGGCAGGCGAGCAAAGCAGCGCCACGAGGACGGCCAGGATGAACAGCTTGAGGTGTCTCATGGTCGGTCTATTTCCATTGCAGCATGATTCGGCGCGCCCGCTGATCGCCGGCGAGCGCCTGTTGCTCAACCCGCGATCGCAGCGCCTGCAGCGCCTCGGCGGCGCCAGGCTCCCCGGAGCGGCTCGCGACTTGATACCACTTGTTGGCCTGCAGCTCGTCCGGCGCTGCCAGCAGACCGTCGCTGCTGAAGGTGGCCGGGTCCGCCTGGCGAGCCAGTAACAGGGCGGAGGGGCCGTGTCCCTCGCGCGCCGCGAAGAAGTACATCAGGTAGGCATCGTCCCGCCGCTGTTCGGCCTCGAATGCCTGTCCGGCGCGAAAGGCGCGCTCCAGGTCCACGGGCGGATCGGCGCGCAGTTCGCGGATAAGCGATCGCGCCGCGCCACCGGGACCGGGTTCAGGGCTCGTTTCCGGGCGGGCCGGCGTGACCGCGCTGCCGGTTTGGGCTGCGTCGGGGGCGAGCAGGCTCGGTGGCTCCCCGTCGACCGTTGGGGCGACGCTCACGGGCTCCTCCGGATCCTGGCTCGGAACCAGCAGGATGGCCAGGATGGTGAGCACCACGACCACGGCGATCAGCTTGCCGGCTCCGCCTTTGTGCCTGGGCGGGTTTTCGTTGCCGGTATCAGGCATATTCTGTTCTTCTGCCACGTGCTTGACTCGCTCTGGGGTTAGCGGGAAAGTCGCGATTATCCAACCGCCCACGCGCGAGTGCAAAGGAGAGGGCAATGAGAGGACGCCTTGGGTGCATTTTCTGGGTCCTGATTCCACTTTTTGGGAGCGCCACGGCCGCGGCCGATTACCTCGAGACCGTGCCGGTTTTCTGGAAGACACTCTACCCGGACGGGGGGACCGGCCTCTATTGCGGCAAGTCTTTCAAGCGCTTCGATCGGCGCTACAACATCGAGCACGTGTTTCCCATGTCCTGGGTTGCGCGCAGCCTGCGCTGCGGCGACAGGCAGAGTTGCCGTGCCCGCAGCGAACGCTTCAATCAGATCGAGTCCGACATGCACAACATGTATCCGGCGCGCAAGGATCTGAACCGGCGGCGAGGCTCGATGGCCTACGCGGTGATCAAGGGCGAGCGTTGGATAGAGCCAGGCTGCGATCTCGAGATCGACGAGCGTCGGCGCCGGGTCGAGCCCCGTCCGGCTGTGCGCGGTGATATCGCCCGGGCCATGCTGTACATAGCGGACCGCTACGAGCTGAAACTCTATCGCGAACAGCGGGAATTGCTGCAACGCTGGGAGCGTGCCGATCCACCCGACCAGGCGGAGAGGGCGCATAACCGACGGGTGCGCGAGGTGCAGGGCTGGGGCAATCCCCTGATCGAGGGAAAATAAGCAGTCCCCGGGGGCGACGTCGCGCCCCGGGGAGGGGCGGCCTACTGGGTGTCGATCTTGCCCATCAGGGAAAAGCTCTTGACGAAGGGGCCCGCCATGCGGGGATCCTTGATCATGCCCTTGAAGTCGCCCTTGAGAAACTTCAGTTTGCCCATCGCGAAGGCAGTGCCCAGGCCGGTCATGCCGATACCGTCTTTGGCCCACTTGATCCAGTTGTCCTTGTCCGCGCGCATATCCCAGTCGGGCTCGGTGCCGTCGTAGTCGCCTGCGCGTACGCACTCGCCGTTTTCCACCACGAAAATACCGCGCGGCTGGTCCTCGCCCTTGAAGCCGCAGCTGATCACAGAGTTGAAGCCGATTTCGGCGAGTTTGTCTTTGACATCGGGTTCGCCATTCCAGGCATCCATGAGCGCCTTCATCCATGCGTCGGAAAAGAGTTCAGCCATAAAGTTTCCTCCTCAGGGTTACGGAGCCGGCAGGGCCCCTGATACTGCTGTCCGGCCCCGGGGATGGGGCAGGGCTCTGCCGCCCGGCAGACCGGCGGTATATAAGCATGCTTTGGGATTTTTGGGGAACATAAGTTTTTATGAGGTCAAGAGGCGATTTATTTGCTTTTTCATGCCAGCCGGGAAACGGACCGGGGTTCCCGGGCCCCGGCGCGGAAATATCCGGCGACGTCGGTATAATGCGCCGCTTGTCCGCCGCGATACCCCCCGATGAAAGACCGTAGTAACGAACTCGAAGCCCTGATGAGCGAGCGCATCCTGATCCTGGATGGCGCCATGGGAACCATGATCCAGCGGCACAAGCTGGGAGAGGCGGAATACCGCGGCGATCGCTTCGCCGACTGGCCCAGCGAGCTGAAAGGCAACAACGACCTGCTGTCGATCACCCAGCCGGAAATCATTCGCGGTATCCACGCGCAGTACCTCCAGGCGGGTGCGGACATCATAGAAACCAATACCTTCAACGGCACCCGGGTTTCCATGTCCGACTACGGCATGCAGGAGTTCGCCTGGGAAATAAATCATGCCGCCACGCGGCTCGCGCGCGAAGTGGCGGACCAGTACAGCACCCCGGACAAGCCGCGCTTCGTCGCGGGTGTGCTGGGCCCGACCAGCCGCACCCTGTCGATCTCGCCGGACGTCAACGACCCCGGTTTCCGCAATATCACCTTCGACCAGCTGGTGGAGCAGTACTACGAGTCCACCGACGCCCTGGTGCAGGGAGGGGCCGATATCCTGCTGGTCGAGACGATCTTCGACACCCTCAACGCCAAGGCGGCGGTATTCGCGGTCCACAAGTATTTCGACGACAAGGACGTGCGCCTGCCGATCATGATCTCCGGCACGATCACCGATGCCTCCGGTCGCACCCTGTCCGGCCAGGTCACCGAGGCCTTCTACAACAGCCTGCAGCATGCCGAGCCGATCTCTATCGGCCTGAACTGCGCACTGGGTCCGGATCTGCTGCGCCAGTACGTCGAGGAGATGTCGCGCGTGGCGGCGTGTCACGTCAATGCGCATCCGAATGCAGGCCTGCCGAATGAATTTGGCGAGTACGACCTCGGCCCCGAGGCGATGGCGGCCGAAGTGGGCGAATGGGCGCGTTCCGGCTTCCTCAACATCATCGGTGGCTGCTGTGGCTCGACTCCCGAGCACATCGCCGCCATCGCAGCGGCGGTGCAGGGCGTGTCGCCGCGTAGTCGGCCGCAGACCGAACCGGCCTGTCGCCTGGCGGGGCTCGAGCCGCTCAACATCGGGCGCGACTCGCTGTTCGTCAATGTCGGTGAACGCGCCAACGTGACCGGCTCGGCGCGCTTCAAGCGCCTGATCATCAACGGCGAGTATGAAGAGGCCCTGGATATCTGCCGCATCCAGGTCGAGGAGGGCGCGCAGATCGTCGACATCAACATGGATGAGGGCATGCTCGACGGCATCGAGGCCATGACGCGTTTCCTCAACCTGATCGCGGCCGAACCCGACATTGCGAAGGTGCCGGTGATGATCGACTCCTCCAAGTGGGAGATCATCGAGGCCGGATTGCAATGCGTGCAGGGCAAGCCGATCGTCAACTCCATTTCGATGAAGGAGGGCGAGGACAAGTTCCGCGAACACGCCGGCCTGTGCCGTCGTTACGGGGCGGCCGTCATCGTCATGGCCTTCGATGAACAGGGCCAGGCGGATACCTACCAACGCAAGACCGAGATCTGTGAGCGCGCCTATCGCATCCTGGTGGATGAGATCGGTTTCCCGGCGGAAGATGTGATCTTCGATCCGAATATCTTCGCGGTGGCGACCGGGATCGAGGAGCATGACAACTATGCAGTCGATTTCATTGAAGCCACTCGCTGGATAAAGCAGCACCTGCCGCAGGCGCTGGTCTCCGGTGGCGTTTCCAATGTGTCCTTCTCCTTCCGCGGCAACAATCCCGTGCGCGAGGCGATCCATTCGGTATTCCTGTACCACGCGATCCGGGCCGGCATGGACATGGGCATCGTCAACGCGGGCCAGCTGGCGGTGTACGACGAACTCCCGGAGGAGTTGCGGCATGCCGTGGAGGACGTGATCCTCAATCGCGACCCCGCTGCCGGGGAGCGCCTGGTCGAGCTGGCGCCCCGCTATGCCGGAGACGGCGCGGTGGTGGAGCGCAGCGAAGACCTGGAATGGCGTTCCTGGCCGGTGGAAAAACGCCTGCAGCATGCCCTGGTGAAGGGGATCACGGAATACATCGACACGGATACCGAGGAGGCGCGCGAGCAGTTAGGACGTCCGCTGCTGGTGATCGAGGGCCCCCTGATGGCCGGCATGAACGTGGTCGGGGATCTCTTCGGCGCGGGCAAGATGTTCCTGCCGCAGGTGGTCAAGTCGGCGCGCGTGATGAAAAAGGCGGTCGCCTACCTGGAACCCTTTCTCGAGGCGGAGAAGGCCGAATGCGGTGCCGAGGCTGCCGGCCGGATCCTGATGGCGACGGTCAAGGGGGACGTGCACGACATCGGCAAGAACATCGTGGGCGTGGTGCTGCAGTGCAACAGCTACGAGGTGATCGACCTCGGGGTCATGGTGTCGGCCGAGAAGATCCTGCGCACCGCGATCGAGGAGAAGGTCGACATCATCGGTCTGTCGGGCCTGATCACGCCCTCGCTCGACGAGATGGTGCACGTGGCCAGGGAGATGAAGCGACAGGGCTTCGACATCCCGCTGATGATCGGTGGCGCGACCACCTCGAAGGCGCACACCGCGGTTAAGATCGAACCGCAATACGAACATGGCGTGGTGTATGTGCCGGACGCCTCGCGTGCGGTCGGGGTGGCCTCCGGGCTGCTCTCGAGCGAGCAGAAGCCGGCTCTGCTCTCCGCTCTGCGCGAGGAGTACGAGCAGGTACGGCAGCAGCGCGCGGCGCGCAACCGCAAGCAGGACCTCGTTTCCCTGGAAGAGGCACGCGCCAACCGCACACCCATCGACTGGTCGCAGTGGCAGCCGGTGCGACCGCGCGTGCTGGACTGGGGGGCGGACCAGCTGGACCAGTACCACGCGAGGGTCAAAGACGGGGTCGTGGTGTTCGACGACATACCACTGGGGCAGATCGTCCCCTACATCGATTGGACCTTTTTCTTCCATGCGTGGCAGCTCAAGGGTCGCTATCCCAGGATCCTGGACGATCCGGAGAAGGGCGAAGAAGCGCGCAAGCTGTATGCCGATGCGCAGGACATGCTCGCGAGCATCGTCGCGCAGCACTGGCTGCGGGCGCGCGCGGTGGTTGGCCTGTTCCCGGCCAATGCGGTGGGTGACGACATCGAGATCTACAGCGACGATTCCCGCGACCGGGTACGCATGGTGCTGCACAATCTGCGCAAGCAGGGGCGCCAGCCCAAGGGCAAATACAACGAGTCCCTTGGCGACTACATTGCGCCCGGGGAGACCGGTATCGCGGATTACATCGGCGGGTTCGCCGCCACCGCGGGTTTCGGGATCGATGCCAAGCTGGCCGAATTCGAGGCAGATCACGACGACTATCACGCGATCATGCTCAAAGCGCTTGCCGACCGCCTCGCGGAGGCCTTGACGGAGTGGCTGCACCGCGAGGTGCGCACGCGACTGTGGGGCTACGAAGCGGGAGCGGTAACCGATGAAACGCCGGGCGCGCGCGAGCTGGCGGACCTGATCGACGAGAAATATCAGGGAATCCGGCCTGCGATGGGCTATCCGGCTTCGCCCGATCACACCGAGAAGGACCTGCTGTGGGACCTCCTGGATGCGCAAGGCAATACCGGTATCTGGCTGACCGAGTCCAAGGCCATGGTCCCGACCGCAGCCGTGTCCGGCTTATACTTCGCTCACCCGCAGGCGCGTTACTTTGCCGTCGGGCGAGTCGCCCGGGACCAGATCGAGGACTATGCCGGTCGCAAGGAGATGCCGCTCGAGACGGTCGAGAAATGGCTCGGACAGAACCTCGCCTACGAGGTGTGACATACTCGGCGGGCCGTCCGGACGCCGCTGTTCGGCCTTCATTTGTGCGCCTGCCCGTCGATAATAAAAGTCTGGAAGGTCTGCAACTGCCGGGTGATGTTTGCACGCCTTGCGCGCTGCTGATCGGATTCTCCGGTCCCGGAATCGCGGCCTGAAAGACGTCTTACCCCAACGGGAACTGCTATGCCCACCAATGATTTTCTTTTCCGCTTCAAATGCAGCTATGAGGGTGAGGACAACCTGGTAAAGGGTCTTGAGGTCTGGAAGCAGAGCGAGGAGGGGGATTGGCGGACGTTTGACCTTGGCATCCGGACCCCGGGTTTCGAGATCTTCTGCTATGCCCTGTTGACCTGCCAGCACACCTACCTGCGTCTGAACTGCGCGGAAAAAGGCGTGCTGCTGGAGCAGGTCGATGGCGAGATGCACCTTTCGGCACACGAGGACTGGGAGATTGGACACCTCCTGATGTCTTTTTCCGCGCGCCCGCGCAGCATCGTGCCGGATCCCGATACTGTCGACTACATCATCGAGCGGCTGCAGCATTGCCCGGTCTCCAGGAACATGCGCCCGATTGCCGACTGCAGCGTACTGCTCGCCTTTGTGGAGCCCTGAGCTGCGCAGCCCGGCCGCACGATTCCGACCCAACATTCACCAGCAGATGACAATCAGAGAGAATTTTTAGATGGATGGCTCCAGTCGCCGACTCTTCGAAGAGGAAACCCGCATACACGACAACCTGGACAGAATGGTCCGGATGGCGAAGCGGGAACTCGTCAGCGCCCTCACGGCGCTCGAATCCCAGGATACAGACCAGGCCGAGGGCACGCTCGACAGCGATGTCGACCTGCACAACCTCTACCGCATCATCGAGGCCGAATGCCTCCAGGTGCTGGCGCTGCAGCAGCCGGTGGCCCGCGATCTGCGCGAGATCATCGGCGGCCTGCAGGTGGCCGGTGAACTGGAGCGTATTGGCGGGCACGCCAAGGACATCGCCAAGATCGTGCTCGGCATGGATCCGAGCGACTTCTCCGGTCCCATGGACCGGATCCTGCGCATGGGTGACCTGGTGGTGACCATGCTCGAACAGGTGGGCGAGGCGGTCCTGAACAAGGACGATGATCTGGCACGCACGGCTGCCGCGGAGGACGAGCAAGTCGACGAGCTCGACCAGGAGGCGGTCGCGGACCTGATGATGCAGCTGGCGATTGCCCCCGACACCCATATGCACTCGACCCATCTGCTATGGATTGCCTACCACCTCGAGCGTGTTGGTGACCGTGTACGCCATATCGCGGAGCGCGTTGTGTTCATGGTGAACGCGGACCAGGTCGAACTCTGAGGCGCTGTCGTCCTGCGGCAGGCAGGGCGAGCGCTTTCGATCGGTATCAACCCTGGCTGGGCCGCCCGCGGCGACCCAGTCGGGTCGCCGCGGCATTGAGCGGGTCTTGCGGCCAGTGGTGCTTGGGGTAGCGCCCGCGCATTTCCTTGCGGACCTCGGCATAGGCGTTTCCCCAGAAGTGTCCCAGGTCGCGTGTGATCTGCAGTGGACGCATCGCGGGGGAGAGCAGGTGCAGGACTACCGGCACGCGGCCGTCCGCGAGTGACGGTCCCTGCGCACTGCCGAGCATCTCCTGCAGCGGTACGCGTATGACCGGATCGGCGTCTTGTGCATACTCGATTACGCGCTCGGTTCCCGCTGCGGTGCGGTACTTTCCCGGTAGCAGCTTTTCCAGGCGTTGCAGCAGATCCCAGCCGAGCCATGCCTGCAGCGCGCCCGGGATATCGATCTCCCGCAGGCGCCGGATGCTATGGATACCGGTGAGCCAGGGGCCGAGCCATTCCTCGGCCTGCGTGAGCAGGGCCTCGTCGCATAAATCGGGCCACTCGCGCTCGTCCAGGTAGCGTCGCAGGGTTGCCGTTTTGGCCTGCAGTTGGCGCAGCGCCGGGGCCTGCTTGAAGAGATCGATTCCTTGAGAGCGTAGCTGTTGCAGCAGGATGGCCTGGGTATCGTCCCCCGGCCCGATCGGCTCGATATGGGAATCGAGGACCAGCGCGTCGAGCCGGCGGCGTCGCCAGGCCCGCACGGCGCCAGCCTCCCTGTCCCATTCCAATTCGCGCTGTTCAGTGATCCGGTCTGCGAAGTGTGCCTCCAGTTCGGCCCGCTGCAAGGGGGCGGCCAGCCATATGCGTCCCTGGGTCCGGCCTGCATCCAGGGCCGCGGCCACCAGCAGATCGCTGCCGCAAAGCGGGTCATGCGGCGGCAGGCTGGCGGCGCGTCCGCTGCTGAGCAGGTAATCGGTCGAACCGGGCGCGCGCGCCATTGCGATTCGATCGGGGAATGCCAGCGCCAGCGCGAGGCCGGCTGAAAGGGGGGAGGTGGGAGCTGAGGGTTGCCGGTCCTCACGCATCGCCTGCAACTGCTGCGATACCTGCTCGACGCGGCGCAGGGCCCTGAGCTGAAACCCTTCGGGCACAAGCCCGGTACGGGTCTCCGCGAGCGCGGCCAGCCGGGTGCGCAGGTCACAGCCGCTTGCTTCCGCGTGGCTGCGTGCGACCGGATCACGTTCGCTCAGCAGGGCGGCGATGTCCGCAGATAGGCGCCTGTCTTGCCGAGTGGCGGTGGCGACCAGTAAATGCGCCAGCCGCGGGTGCACCGGCAGCCGCAGCATGGCCCGCCCCGTGACGGTGATCATTCCTTTCTCGTCCAACGCCCCGAGTTGCTCCAGGAGTTGCCTCGCCTGCTGCCAATGCTGGTCCGGAGGTGGGGTGACCCAGTTGAGTTGGTCCGGATCCTGTATGCCCCAGCCGGCCAGCTCGAGAACCGTTCCCGCCAGGTCGGCATCGAGTATCTCCGGACGGATTTCAGGCGCCAGGCGCTCCTGTCGTGCGGCACTCCAGGCGCGGTAACAATGACCGGGGCCGAGGCGGCCGGCGCGGCCGGCGCGTTGCAGCGCGGAGGCCTGCGGGATGAAACCGGTTTGCAGTCGGGTAAGCCCGGTAGAGGGGTCGAAGCGCGGCCGGCGGTTGAGGCCGGAATCGATGACCACGCCGATGCCTTCGATGGTCAGGCTGGTCTCCGCGATATCGGTCGAGAGAATGACCCGACGGCCGGGCGCTTTACCGCGGATGATGCGATCCTGCTGACCCGGGGGCACTTCGGCATGCAGCTGCTCGATGGCGACCCTGGGAGGCATGCTCTCCGCCAGGAGTCGCTCCAGCGAGCGGATCTCGGGTTTGCCGGGCAGAAACACCAGCACGTCACCGGCGTGTGAGTTCAGCGCTTCGCGGACCAGGCGGGCCAGTTGACGGTTTCTTTCCTCGCGGGGTGGGTCGCGTTCCAGGTAATTGATGTGCACGGGGTAGGAGCGCCCCTTGGCCTGCAGGTGACGCGCGCCCAGCTGGCGTGCCAGGGCGGCATCATCGAGTGAGGCGGACATCGCCATCAGGCGCAGGTCTTCGCGCAGGCCACTGACCACATCCCGGCACAGGGCCAGCGAGAGATCGCCGCTCAGGCCGCGTTCATGAAACTCGTCGAAGATGACCAGGCCGACCCCGGGGAGCTCCGGATCCTGCTGCAGGCGGCGCAGCAGCAGACCTTCGGTGAGCACCTCGATGCGCGTGCTCGCGCCGATACGACGTTCGAAACGTACCTGGTAGCCGACCTGTTCGCCGACCTGCTCGCCCAGCAGAGAAGCCATGCGGTGCGCCGCCATGCGGGCCGCCGGACGGCGTGGCTCCAGCATGAGAATACGCCTTCCCTCGAGCCACGCCGATTGCAGCAGGCTGAGCGGCACCAGGGTGGTTTTGCCGCTCCCTGGAGGTGCATCCAGTACCAGGTGGCAGGCTGCGAGGGCCTCATCGATAGCGCTCAGGCTGGGCGTGATAGGGAGATTGGGCAGCTGCATGCCCGGGCATGATAGAGATGGCGTGACAAAAGGCCAACGCGCTGTCGGGATGGCAGCGTGACGCAGCGGCAGTTCACTGACCGTCTGGTGCGGCCAGCTGAACAGGCGCGAGAGGCGTTTCGAGAAAGGCCTCTGGCGGCAAAGGCCGGCCAAACAGATAGCCTTGCCCGAAGTCGCATCCGTGTTGGCGCAGGAAATCCAGTTGTTGCCGGTTTTCGACGCCCTCGGCCACCACCTCCTTGTTCAGGGCATGCGCCATGGCAATGATGGCGGCGGTGATTTCCATGTCGTTCTGGTCGCCGGGGATGTCATGCACAAAACTGCGATCGATCTTGAGGGTGTCCAGAGGCAGCCTTCGCAGGTAGCTCAACGAGGAATAGCCGGTGCCGAAATCGTCAATGGCGATGCGCGTCCGGAGGTCTTTTTGCAGGCTCTGCAGGAGTTTTCCGGCGACATCGAAGTCGTCCATCAGCAGGTTCTCGGTGATCTCCAGGCGCACCGCCTCCGGCGGCAGCCCGGTCTCGTGCAGGACATCCCGGATCAGTTTTCGCAACCCTGTGGCGCGTGCCTGTTCGGCCGAGAGGTTCACGGCGACGTATAGGTTGGAGGAGCCGTGCGCTTCGTTCAGGCGTCGAATATGTCCGGCAGCCTCGCGCAGGAGCTTTTCACCGAGGCCGATGATCAGGCCCGACTCGTGCGCAACCGAGATGAACTCCAGCGGTGGCACAAAGCCTTCACTCGCGTGTTGCCAGCGCGCCAGGGCTTCGAAACCGACGATGCGCATGTCGCTGAGGCGCACGATGGGCTGGAAGTAGGGCTGAATCTGTCCGGCCTCTATCGCGTGTCGAAGTTCCGCTTCGAGGCTCAGTCGGCGTGAGACCTCCAGGTTCATGGCGTCTTCGAAATACTCGAAGCCGCCGCGCCCGCGGTCCTTGGCCCGGTACATGGCCATGTCCGCATTGCGCAACAGGCTGCCGGGATCGCGCGCATCATCGGGTGCGAGGGTGATGCCGATGCTGGCGCCGATCACCACCTCGTGGCCCGACGACCTGACCGGCTGACTGAGCCGTTCCAGGATCTTGCTGGCGACAATCTCGGCCTCCAGTGCGTCGTCCACATCCTGCAGCAAGACCACGAATTCGTCGCCCCCCAAGCGGGCAACCGTGTCCTCTTCACGCAGGCAGGCGGTCAGGCGTTGCGCCACCTCGCACAGGAGCTGGTCGCCGACGTCATGGCCGAGCGAATCGTTGACCCGTTTGAAGTTGTCCAGGTCCAGGTACAGCAGGGCGATGCGTTGCGAATGGCGGTGGGCATGCTTGATCGCGAGTTCCAGGCGGTCGCGAAAAAGCCGCCGGTTGGGCAGGTTGGTCAGGGTATCGAAGGAGGCCAAACGCTCCAGGTTCTCCTGGGTTCGCTTGAGTTCGGTGACGTCCTCCACCAGTGCAGCGAAGTGGCTGCCTTCCTGCTGCGGGCTGCGTACCGGTGACACGGTGACCAGTGCCCAGCCGTGTCGGCCGTTGTCGCGCTCCTGCTTCAGCTCTCCACGCCAGGTATTGCCGGCGAGCATCTGTTTCCAAATACGAGACTGTTCCGGCGTCGCGGTGTCCGGCGTGCCAAGAAAGGGCGCCGGGCGGCCGATGAGTTCCCCAATCTCGCGCCCGCTGAGCTGCGCGTAGGCGGGGTTCAGGTACTCGATCAGCCCCTCTTCATTCAGGATCACCACGCCGCTGGTGGTCTGCTCCATGGCGCTGGACAGCTTGCGCAGCGCGCCCTCTGCCTGCCGTCGTTGGGTGATGTCGATGCCGGTGGCAATGGCGTAGCACAGCATGCCGGCGTCGTCGCGGATGGAAGTATTCGACCAGGAGATCAGTATCTCCTGGCCATCCCGCGTAACCCAGTAGTTCTCGTAAAAGTTGGGCAGCGTTTCCGCTTTCAGGCGGGTGAAGACGCTTTCCACAGCCGCCCGCTCCGAATCCCGCAGCAGGAAGTCCCATACCCGGCGGTCGCGAACCTCGTCGAAGCGGTATCCGGTGGCAACTTCGCAGGCTCGGTTGAAACGGACGATGCGCCCCTGATCGTCCATGACCACCACCAGCGCGCCAACAGTGTCCATGACCGCGTTGGCGAAGTCCCTCTCGGACTTCAGCTCGCGCGATGCCTCGACCATGTCGGTGACATCCAGCAGAAACCCGTTGAAGTGAGTGATGTTGCCGCTGGCATCGCGGGAAGGATTGGATACCACCCTTATCCATCGCCACGCGCGCCGGCCCGGGTGGAACATCCGGATCGTCTGGTCGAGGCCAGCGCCCTCCGACGCAGCACGGGCGTTGGCTGCCTCGAGTTGCGGCAGGTCCTCCTCGTGCACGTGCACGAACCAGGTTTCGAAGGGTGCATCCGGGGCTACGCCCAGGATGTCCTGGATGGAGTCGCTGACGAATTCGACCTGCGCTCCCCGCGTCGCCTCGGCATGTATGCGTAAGCGGTAGAACACGAAGTGCCCGGCACTCCGCATTATCGCGTCCATCTGGTTGGCGTTCGCCTGCAATGCCTCGCGGTCGGTTTGCCGGCAGAGCGCAGCGCCGATCAGTTCAGCTACCACCTCGAGCAGGCGCTGTGCCGGCTCTCCCCAGGCGCCTGCGGCCACCACGTTGTCGAAGCCGAGGAAACCGGTGACTGCTTCGCCGGAGTGCACCGGGACCATGATCAGGGACTTGATCTCCTGTTGACGCAGGATGTCCCGATCGTTACGCGCCTCCGGCGGGAGGGTCTCGACGTCCGGGATCGAGAGGGTCTTGCCCTGCAGCATCTGGCCAGCGGTCCACGCAAAGGTCTCAATCGAAAGATCCTGCAGGATGTCGATCTGCGGCGAAACCCCTTGTGCACACCACTCATGGGTGTTGCTCATGCGGCCGGCCGGGAGGTCGAAGCGGAACAGGTAGGCGCGCCCTGCATTGCTGAAATTGCCCATCTGCGCAAGCGCATCATGGATGCCTGAGTCGGACTTTTCCGTTTCGAAAAGCTGGCGGGAAATGTTGCTGATGACGCGCTCGAGCTCGAGCAGCGTCTGTAGCTCGGCCTCGGTCTGGATGCGACCGGAAATGTCGCAAGCGATGGCCAACAGGGCTTGCTGGCCGCCGTACTCGAACGGGTGGGTGCAGTATTCGATATCGACGACTGAACCGTCCTTTCGTCGATGACGCCGCACTTCGCCCTTGGCGCCCATTTTGCAAGGTCCCTGCTGCGGGGGCTGGATGTCGTGCAGGCTCAGAGCGAGGAATTCCTGCCGGGAATAGCCATACTGCGACAAAGCCGCCTGGTTGACCTCGAGAAAACCCCCGTTTTCCGGGTCCTGAATCCACTGTGGCAGCGGGCTGTCCCGGAATAAAACCTCCTGGGCCTGTTCATCACCGGCGTTTTCGGGGGAGGTTTTCATGTCCATCGACAGACGCGGGGTTGCGGCTCCGGAGTGAATGACGGCACCGCGATGAGCGGGTGCCGGGTCCAGGCGTGGCGGCAGCGCGCCATTGCCATGACGGCGGATTCTCGCCGCCGACGGCCCTGGGGGCAACCCCGGAGCGGTTGAGAATCGCATCGCAGGAACTAAATTTCAGATCCGACCCTCCCGGAATGTCGTCCTACCCTGATTCGATTGTCGTCAATACGGCCGCACGCGGGCGGGTTGGCGCCTACCCCGGATCTCTGTATGGCCTGGTATGGCTTGCCGGGAGATGCGGCAAGCGCCCGGACTCCTTGGAGAAACCGGCGTTGTTCGGTTAATATCCGTCCCCCCCAACTCATCGGGGCGCGTAGCTCAGCGGGAGAGCACTGCCTTCACACGGCAGGGGTCACAGGTTCAATCCCTGTCGCGCCCACCAATGCAGAAGAACGGCCGGGTTTTCCGAACCCGGCCTTTTTTCGTTCTTGAGGTTTTCCGGTTCTTGCGGCCGTTTCCGCAGGAAGCTACCCAAAAAGTATTCAACAGCGGCGCAAGCCGGGATGGCTGGCCTACACTTTGCGGAAAGCGCTGCGCACGGGCGGTGTGCCTCCCTGCCATTCGCGCTGCCGACTGAATTCGACCGAAGGAGAAAATGCCATGAACTGCCGATTGCAACCGAGCCAGAACAAACCGATGGTGCTGCTGTGCAGCCTGCTGCTGATACTGTCGGTACTCGCCACAGCGCCTGTGCCAGCGCGCGCCTCCGACATGGCCAAAGTCGTGTATCACGCCGACTTCGCGGACCCCCGACGCTTCAGCGCCATGCTGACCAGCATCAACAACATGGTGACCTATTACCAGAACGAGCTGATCGATTACGACGTTCGCATCGTGTTCGTTGCCCACGGCATCCGCTTTGTCACCGACGACAAGCTGAGCGGCACGCCGTTCGAAGAGGATGCCGAAATGGCCGAGCGGCGGCAGAACAACGCCGGGCGCCTCGACGCCCTGCGCAGCGTGCAGGGCGTCAAACTCGAACTCTGTGAAATCACCCGCAGCCAGGTGGGATTGGGTGAGGACCTGCTCTACGAGGGCGTCGAACTCGTGCCTTCCGGTGTCGTCCAGGTGGCCGCACTGCAGAGCGAGGGTTTCGCCTATCTAAAGATCGAGTGACTGCGGCGACGGGTGGAGCAATCATCCAGCTGCCACATCGCCATCCAGGCGCAAGCAGGTCACAAGACGCTCACCCGGGGCTCCCCTGAGCTCTCCGGGCGCGTCGCTTCGGCTGGCTCGAGCCGGGTGTCGATGGCACAGTCACAGGCATGAATCTCCCGCGCAGCATCCGTATCCTGATCGCCCTTGCCGTCGTGGTGCTCGCCCTGGCGGCGTTGTTGCTTGTCCTCACGATTACCGAGGCGACCCTCAACATCCGTGCGCACATCGATGACTACCCGGCATGGATGCAGGTGGCATGGTGGGGCGGGTTGGCTGTTGGAGGCGTGCTGACGGGGCTGCTGCTGTGGCGGGTTCTGCGCTCGCGCCCCGCGGCGCCCGAGTCGCAGGAGGCCGGCCAGACGGCCGCGCCAACCCGCGAGGACCTGGACCGGGCCATGCAGCAGGCGGAGCGCCTCGGCGCCGACACCCGGCAGGTGCGTGGAGAACTCGCAGAGCTGCAGCGTCGCCGCGAGTCCGGAGAGATCCATGTCGCCCTCTTCGGTGAGATATCCACCGGTAAATCCAGTCTGGTCCGGGCCCTGCTGCCCGGCCTGGAGGTCCGCACCGATGTGCTTGGCGGTACGACGCGCGAACTCACGCGCTACGACTGGCAGAGCCCCGGCGGGGATCATCTCCTGATCACCGACATGCCCGGAACCGGCGAGGTCGAGGGCTCGCTCGATCGGCTGGCGGCCGAGGAGGCGCAGCGCGCGCACATCGTGGTGTACGTGAGCGATGGCGATCTCAACCGGCAGCAGCATGCGGCCGTAACGGCCTTGCTCGACCTGCGCAAGCCCATGCTACTGGTACTCAACAAGACCGATCGCTACACCGCCCCGGAGCTGCAGCAGATATCCGGTCGCCTGGCGGCTCTCTTGCGGGAAAGGAGGAATGCCGAGCTGGTAATGGTTTCTGCGGCGGGTACCCGGCAGGTGGTGCGTCAGCTCGCGGATGGCAGAGAGCAGGTCGAGATGCGCACCGTGGCGCCGCGCGTGAATGAACTCGGCGCGGCGCTGCAGCGCTTGGTCGACAATGATCCGGACATGCTCGCGCAGCTTCGCGACAGCGCCACCTTCGTGCTCGCCGCAAGCCAGCTGGACACAGCCCTGGCCGAATCACGCCGTGAAAAGGCGGATGCGCTGGTGGACAGCTATGCGCTCAAGGCGGTCGTGGGGGCACTCGCGGCGATCACGCCAGGGTCCGATCTGGTGATCCAGGGCTGGCTGGGGACCCAACTGGTTCGGGAACTTGCTGCGCTGTACGACACCAAACCGGGAAAGGTGGACATCGATCTGTTGCTGAAGCTGGTCCAGGAGCATGTCGGCCGAACCCGCACCCTGATCCTCGCAGTGGCCGGGAATGGCCTGAAGGCCTTCCCTGGCGTCGGCACACTCGCGGGCGGCGCCCTGCACGCGGTGGCCTATGGCATCATCTTTCGCACCCTGGGGCGTGCTCTCACGACAACCCTCGCCACCCGAGGCGAGCTGCACCCCAGGCAGACCGCGAGGCTGTTCGAGGAGGAACTCGGTGAAGATCTGGAAGCATCTGCGCGCGGCCTGGCCAAGCTGGTTTTCGAACAGGGCCGGCATAGGGAAGAGCGCTGACACGGGCGGCGAGGGGCATCTCGAACTGGCCCGCGAGAGCCTGCGCGAACTGCTCGTGGACGAGCGCGTGCCGTCAGAGGTGCGCGAGTCCCTGCAGGAAGACTACAGCCAGGTGCAGGCGATGCTCGACAAGCTCGAGCAGGGGCATATACACATCGCCGTGTTCGGGCGCGTCAGTGTCGGCAAGTCCGCGCTGGTCAATGCCCTGCTCGGGGAAGCGCGATTCGCCACCAGTCCGCTGCATGGGGAGACCCGCACGGTACAACAGGGGCATTGGAGCGAGTTCCGCGATGGCAATGTGATCCTGCTTGATACGCCGGGTATCAACGAAGTCGCTGGAGAGGAGCGCGAAATGCTCGCCCGCCAGGTCGCCGGCCGCGCCGATCTGGTGTTGTTCGTGGTCGACGGCGATCTCACCGCGGTGGAGCGTCAAACCCTGCACGGACTCGGCTCGCAAGGCCGACCGATGCTGCTGGTCCTCAACAAGACGGACCGCTACTCGGCCGACGAGCGCGAAGCGCTGCGCGCGGCGCTGCTCGCGCACAGTGAGGGGCTGATTATGCCGGACAGCCTGGTATTCGTGGCCGCCCAACCAGCCGAGCAGTGGGTGGTGCGTGTGGATGAATCGGGCAAGGAAACCGAGACCCGGCGCCAGCCGCCTCCGGATGTCGCTGAGCTGAAAGCGCTTCTGTGGCAGGTTCTCGAGCGTGATGGCAAATCGCTGGCCGCACTCAATGCCTCGCTGTTTGCCGGCGAGTTGAGCGATGAAGTGGCGGGGCGCGTGCTGAGTGCGCGGCGCACCCTTGGCGACCGCGTGATCCGCACGTGGTGTATCGCCAAGGGCGTGGCGGTCGCGCTCAATCCGGTCCCGGTCGCCGATCTGGTGGCGGCCGCGGTGGTCGATGTCGGCATGGTGGTGCACCTGTCGCGCGTCTATGGTTTTCCGTTGACCCGCAGCGAAGCGGGTGAGCTGGTCAGAACCATCGGCGCGCAGATGCTGCTGCTGATGGGGACCATATGGGCGGTTCACTTCGTCGCCTCTGCGCTCAAGCTCGGCACGGGCGGACTCTCCGCGCTGGTGACCGGGGGCGCGCAGGGCGCGGTGGCCTACTACAGCACCTTCGTGGTCGGGCGTGCGGCCGAGCGTTACCTCGCGAATGGCAAATCCTGGGGCGATGCCGGTGCGAAGCTGGCGGTGCGCGAGATTCTCGATTCGCTCGATCGCGGATCGATCCTGGAGCAGGCCCGGGCGGATATCCGCGCCCGCCTGGGACGCGTATGATCAGGCTTGTTCGCTACCGTCGTTCGCCAGGGGCACTGCGAAGCGAGCGGTGCATGTTGCCATCGGTTTTTAATAGACGGTCGATAAAAATGCGTACCCGGGATGTCAAGATGAGCACGCCATGGCCGTTGAATCTGTATTGGATCTGACAGATCGGTGCCGCTCCGACCGCCAGGGCTGTGGCAGACTGAAAATACGACCGTTTAAAGTCACTAAATAGGGGATCCGTAAATCCCCCGGCTTCAGCCGGACTCCGGGTTTACCCCTTCCCCCTCTTGAGGGGGAAGGTTGGGATGGGGGTGGACCTGAAATATAGGGGAATCATGTCCCCACCCTAACCCTCCCCACAAGTGGGGAGGGGACAATCGGCCGTATGGCCGATCGATCCGGCTTTCAGCCGTAATCTCAAACCACCGGCATTAGCCGGTGGAGTGTTCAAATTGTTTGCATCAAGGAAGCTGGGAGACACGATGAAGATGAGTCCGATGATCCGTCTAACCCTGTTGCTGGCCGCGCTGGCTATGCCAGTCGGCCCAGTTCTCGCTGTGACGGCAGAGCAACACCTGCAGTCCGCGCAACGCTACCTGGAGGCCGGAGACTTTCAGAAAGCGATCATCGACGCCAAGAACGCCCTGCAGAAGGATCCGGAGAGTGCCGATGTGCGGCTTTTCCTCGGTCAGATCTACCTGGAGACCGGGCAGGGTGCTGCCGCCGAAAAGGAGTTCCGTTTCGCGCGCAAGGCGGGTATAGCCCCGGATCGGGTCCTGATTCCACTCGCCAGAGCCTACCTGGCGCAGCGGAACTACCGCGCCGTTCTCGAAGAAATCCGACCCCTGGAGGGCGATGCTCCCACTCTGCGTGCGGAACTGCTGGTGCTGCGCGCGCGTGCCTACCTCATGCAGGGCAAGTCGGATGACGCGGCGGAATCCCTGGAACAGGCTGCGGTCCTCGTCAAGGACAACGCGGAACTCGAACTGGGTCGCGCCATGCTCGCCATTACGGACAAACAGACCGAGGCGGTCGCGCGGCACGTCGAGCGGGCCCTGCAACTCGAGCCGGACAATGCCGAGGCCCTGGTGATCAAAGCCGACTTGCTGCGTCAGAAGGGGCGCCAGGACGAGGCCCTGAAAACCTATCGGGAAGCGCTCGCATCCGATGCATTCAGCCGCGAAGCCCTGCTTGGCGCTGCCACCGTGCAGGTGGAACAGCGGGAACTGGAAGAGGCGGAAAAGCTCCTCAAGCGACTTGATACCTTCGCCCCCGGGATGCTGCATCGACGCTATCTGGATGCCGTAATCGCGTTCCATCGCAAGGACTACAATGCCGTTCAGGAAAAGCTGTCTCCCGTTCTGAACGTGGCGCCGAACTATCTCCAGGGCCGCTTGCTGGCCGGAGTGGCCAGCTATCTCAAGGATGAGGTCGAGGTCGCCAACAGCCACCTGGAAGAGTTCATCAAGACAAACCCCGGCAACCTGCCGGCACGCAAGCTGCTCGCGATGATCAAGATCAGGCAGGGTGACCCGGCGAAGGCCGTCGAGGTACTCACCGCCGCCAAAGACCAGGCGGTCGGCGATGCGCAGTTTCTCGCCATGCTCGGTGGGGCTCACCTCGAGGCCGGGGATGCCTCCAGCGCCATGCAGTACCTGGAACAGGCGGCCGTGCTCGCGCCGGATATGGCGGGCGTCCAGTCGCAGATCGGTTTGGGGCATCTGGCCCTGGGTGAAACCGATCGGGCGGTGTCGCATCTGGAGAGCGCCGTCAAGATGGAGCCTGGTTTGATGCAGGCCGACCTGGTGCTGGTCCAGATCCACCTGCGCAAGCAGGAATACGACAAGGCCATTGCGGTAGCCGAGGAGATGATCGCAAAGCGGCCGGATAACCCGCTCGCTTACAACGTCATGGCGGCGGCACTGCTGGGCAAAAAGGAAAACGGCAGGGCGCGCGAGGCACTGCAGAAAGCGTTGCAGGTCGACCCCTCATTCCGTCCGGCACACATCAACCTGGCGCGTCTCGCGCTGAGGGACGGTGATTTCGATGCCGCGCGTCGCCACTACGAGGACGTGCTCGCCCTTGCTGCGAACCACACCCAGGCCTACCTTGGACTCGCTCAACTCGAGGAACGCCAGGGCAATCGTGAACAGGCGATCGAGTGGGTGCTGAAGGCGCACGAGGAGGACCCCGAGGCCCTCCAGCCGGGCGTGATGCTGGCGCTGCACTACCTCTCGGAGAACCAACCGCTCAAGGCGCTTCCGATTGCCCGCTCCCTGGTGACCGCGCATCCGAATAGTCCGGTGGCGATCGAAACCCTGGCCAACGTGCAGTTGCGTAACGGTGAACTCAAGAACGCCATTGGCAGCTACGAGAAGCTCGCGCGGCTGCGTCCCGAACTCCCGGCGGTCTGGATCCGGCTCGGGGAACTCAATCTGCGTGACAAGGACCTGAATGCGGCCCGCAGTGCCTTTGAACAGGCCTTGGCCCAGGACGCCAACAGCCTCGCCGGCATGGTGGGAATCGGGGCCATTGAACTGGAGTCGGGGAAGCCAGAGCGCGCCCGTGCCACCGCCGGGAAGGTTATCAGCGCCCACCCGGAGTCCCCGCTCGGCCCGCAGCTCCTGGGGGATATCGAGCGTAAGGCAAAGGACTACGCGGGCGCCGCGGCAGCCTATGCGCGGGCTCTGGAACTGGGTCCCTCTTCGCAGCGCGCCCTGCTGGCCTACCAGACACGCCGGGCCTCGGGTGACGGCGAGGGTGCCATTGGCATCCTCAAGGATTGGGTCCAGACCCAGCCCAATGACGCTAAAGCCCATATGGTGCTGGCGAACGAGTTCCAGAACAAAGAGCAGTTCCCCGCGGCCATGCAGCATTACGAGCGCGTGCGCGAACTACGGCCGGACAACTTTGCCGCCTGGAACAACCTGGCCTGGCTGTATCACGAGCGCGGTGACCAGCGGGCCCTGTCCTACGCGCGCAAGGCGCACGAGTTGGCCCCGCAGCAGCCGGAGGTGCTCGACACCTATGGCTGGATCGAACTCCAGCAAGGCGATGCCAAAGCCGGGTTCAAGGCGATCCAGGACGCCGCCGTGTTCGGGCCGCACATCCCGACCATTCAATACCACCTCGCGGTGGCGCAGGAGAAAAACGGCCGCTCGGCGGCCGCGCGCAAGACCCTGGCCCGCCTGCTCAAGTCGGGTCGTGATTTCCCCGAGCGGGGTGAAGCCGAGCGGATGCTGCAGCGTCTCGAATGAGGTGGCTGATGGCGCCTGGTCGGTGCGGCCGCGGAAGACGGCCGGCCGCACCGATTTAGGGCAATTACTCGCCCCGGTCTGCGTCATGTGACCCAAGGCGGGGCGTCCCGGTCCATGCAGGTGCGCCGATAACCACTGTTGCCGCGCGTTTTGCCGCATTCCCCGCGCTTGGACGTGGGTCGGCGCGATTCTTGAATAAAACCCAATAGCTAACACCCGGAAGTATTACCGCCATGAGTATTGTTGCGCAGGTCCCGCGCCGCCCCACGGTCCTGTTGATCCTGGATGGATTTGGAGTCAATGCGAGCAAGTCGAACAACGGGGTGGCCGAAGCCAACACCCCCAACCTGGACGACTACTTCAGCCGCTACCCGCATACCACCCTGGCTGCCTCCGGGCACGCGGTGGGTCTGCCCGACGGGCAGATGGGTAACTCCGAGGTCGGGCACCTGACGCTCGGCGCCGGAAGCGTGATCCGCCAGGACAGCGTGCGGATCAGTGACGCGATCGCGAGCGGCGATTTCAAGCGTGTGCCGGCGCTGCTCTCGGCAATGCAGCGCGCGGCGAGCGCGGGACGTCCCCTGCACCTGTTGGGACTGGTGTCGGACGGTGGGGTGCACAGTGACCTGGGGCACCTCAAGGCGCTGGTGCAGATGAGTCGCGCACAGGGTGCGCGACCACAGCTGCACATGATTACGGACGGGCGCGACACGCCTCCACAATCTGCGCTGCACTACCAGCAGGCGATCGAGCCGCTGTTGCACGAATCCGGCGGGTCGATCGGTTCGGTGATGGGTCGCTACTACGCGATGGACAGGGACAAGCGCTGGGAGCGCACCGAGCTGGCGTGGCGCCTGCTGATGCTCGGCAAGGGCGAGCAGGCCTACTCCGCGGAGACCGCGATACGCGGTGCCTATGCGGCGGGTGACAGCGACGAGTTCATCCGTCCGGTCAGGACCTCCACCTTCGATTCGGTGCGTGCGGGCGACGAGGTGATCTTTTTCAACTTCCGCAAGGACCGTCCGCGCCAGCTGGTGGCGGCCTTGGCCGATGCCGGTTTCCAGGGGTTCGATCGCGGTGCGGCGCCGTTGCCGGAGGTCACCTGCATGATGCCTTATGACCGCAACCTCGATCTGCCCTTCGCTTTCGAGCCTGAGCATCCCGAGACCACCCTCGGCGAGATCGTCAGCGCCGCCGGCCTGGCGCAGTTTCACTGCGCCGAGACCGAAAAGTACGCTCACGTGACCTACTTCTTCAATGGCGGGCGGACCACGCCCTACAGTGGCGAGAATCAGATGCTGATTCCATCGCCCAAGGTGGCCACCTACGACCTCCAGCCTGAGATGAATGCCGGGGCGGTTGCGGATGCCGTGACCGAAGCGATCGAATCCCGCCGGTACGGGTTTATCGTGGTGAACTTCGCCAACGGTGACATGGTCGGCCACACCGCCAAGCGGCATGCCGTGCTTGCCGCGGTGGAGACGCTTGATCGCGAGGCAGGCCGGGTCCTCAAGGCCGCCGAAACCGCCGGCTACTCGGTGGTGCTGACCGCCGACCACGGCAATTGCGAAGAAATGATCGATCCCTACACCGGTGCCCCGCATACCCAGCACACCACATACCCGGTTCCCTGTCTGATCGTCGACGGGGCCAACTGGCAGCTCTCGAGTGAAGGCGGGCTGTCGAATGTCGCCCCGACCGTGCTGCAGCTGATGGGCCTGCCGGTGCCTTCCGACATGACCGCGTCCTCGCTGTTGTTGCGCGAGCTGCCCGGCAGCCGCCCGAGCGAGCGCGACAGGCCGCGCCAACTGCAGGGCGCCGCCTGAGTCAGCGCTTCCGGCCGGCCCTTGTTTTCGCCAGGGGCTTGTCGCACTCTCATGCCTCCATTCTGCCGAGATGGAGCGACCCTGTTTGTCTGAACCTGCCCAAGCGGACGCACGTTTCCGTCGAGTGGTGATTCTCTCGGGTCCGCCCGCGTGGGCCCGGGAAAGGATCCTGGCGGCACTCCCGGAGCAGGATGGCGTTGGTCTGCTGTGGATCGGGGATGGGGCATGTGACGGCATGCCGTGCGTATCACCGAAGCGCTTCCGCGAGCATCTCGGCAGCGAGCGCGCTGCGCTCATTTACGATGCCCACCGGGGTTTTCATCCGGATGCCTTCGCCGCCTGGGTCGGCATCCTGCGCGCTGGTGGCGTGCTCTATCTGCTGTTGCCGGAGGCTGACTGGCCGGCGTTGGACGACCCGGCTTTGGAGCGTCTCGCGCCTTGGCCGCTGGGCGCGAACGCCGTGGGGCGCCGCTTCTTCGGGCGCTTCATCGAACGGTTCGCGGCGCATCCGGAATTCCTCAGCCTGGACCCGGCCGGCCGGGAGCCGCTGCCCTTGCCGGTCCAGCAGGGGGGCCGGACATGGCAGCTGAACGCGGGGCAGCGGGAGGTGGTTGCGGCGGTTGAGCGCGTTGCCCTGGGGCACGCGCGTCGTCCCCTGCTGCTGACCGCAGACCGCGGTCGCGGCAAGAGCACGGCGCTCGGCGCGGGCGTGGCGGGGCTGCTGTCGCTGGGCAAGCGGGTCCTGCTGTGTGCCCCTTCGGCGTGGTCGGTGCTGGCCCTGTTCGATCAAGTACAGCGCGAATTGCCCGCGGGTCGACGCGATGAACAGGGTTTCAGCTGGGGCGATGGAAGGCTGCTCCTGCGGGAGCCCTCGGCGCAGCTGGAGGACCCACAGGATTGTGACCTGCTGGTGGTCGACGAGGCGGCGGCGCTCGGCCTGGATGCCCTGCAGCGCCTGCTGGAGAGGCACAAGCGGATTGTTTTCAGCACCACGGTGCATGGCTACGAGGGCAGTGGGCGGGGCTTCCTGCTGCGTTTCCGCGAGCTCGTCGCGCAAGCGATGCCTGGCGTCCGCCAGCTCGAGTTGAAGCAGCCGGTGCGCTGGGGCATCGGCGATCCACTCGAGGTCAGGCTCAATGACGCCCTGCTCCTGGACGCGGAGCCCGAGCCAGCGGATGGCGGCGAGCCAGTGCTGGAATGGCTGGAACAGGATCAACTTGCGCGCGACGAGAGGCTGCTCAAGCAGGTTTTCGGACTGTTGGTGGCGGCGCATTATCAGACCCGCCCCGCCGACCTGCAGCAGTTGCTGGATGCCCCGCGCCAGCGCCTGCTGCTGGCACGCAGTAGCGGTGCCGTCCTGGGTGTCGCACTCCTCGCCAGCGAAGGGGGCTTCGACGCCGAATTGGCGGCCCGGGTCTGCCAGGGCGAGCGTCGCCCCCGCGGGCATCTCCTGTTGCAGTCCCTGGCGCAGCACGCGGGATGCTGCGAGGCGCCGCGGCAGCGCGCCTTGCGCGTGATGCGGATCGCGGTGCAGGCGACAGTGCGTCGTCGCGGTATTGGTTCGGCGCTGCTGGCCGAGGCGGAATCCTGGGCGCGTGAGCAGGGTTACGGCCTCATCGGCACCTCATTTGGCGCAGACGCCGGGCTGCTTTCATTCTGGCAAGGCGCCGGGTTTCGGCTCGCGCGACTCGGGTATCGCGTCGATCCGGCCAGCGGTGCGCATGCCGCGCAGTTGCTCAAGGGGCTGGATTCGGCTGGCAGGTGCCTGGTGGACAGCGTGCATGCCGCTTTCCGGCGCGATCTCCCCTGGCGTCTGCAGCGGGAACTGTCCGCATTACCCCTGGCGCTGCTGCGCGCACTGTTGCCGGGGCCAGTCCCGCAAGAATTGCGACCCGATGGGCGTGACCAGGCCAATGTGAATGCCTTTGCCTTCGGGCAGCGCGGCTTTGCCGATGCCTTTCCATCCGTGTGGCGCTGGTTGCTGGATCGCGCCCAGGACGATCCGAAGGACATATCGCCCGAGCTTTTGCGCACGGTATTGCAAGCCAGGCCCGGCCATATCGCGGACCGCGCCGCCGAGAGGAGATTGCGCGACCACCTCCGCGAGCTGTTGGGGCCGGCCGCCGGTGGTTGACCAGAGCCTCCGCTCAACCTACATTCAGCCGGAAAAACGCGCGGCCGGTCTGTCCGAAGTCGGTCCCTGTTACCCGCAGTCGAATCTGTCTGCACCAGAGTGAGGAGAATGACATGTTGAAAGCGGGAGACACGGCCCCGGAATTCGAATTGCCCGACGCGGACATGAACATGGTCCGTTCCGCGGATCTGAGCGGGCAGAGCTACGTCATCTATTTCTATCCCAAGGACGACACGCCCGGCTGTACCCTGGAGGCGCAGGAGTTCACCGATCTGATGAATGACTTCCAGGCAGCCAACACCGGCCTGATCGGCGTCAGTCGCGACAACTGCGCGAGCCACGGTCGCTTCCGCGACAAGTACGGGCTGGACGTCACCCTGCTTGCGGATGTCGACGGCCAGCTGTGCGAGGCCTACGGGGTATGGCAGGAAAAGGAGAAGAACGGCGAGAAGCGCCTCGGTATCGTGCGTTCCACCTTTGTCATCGATGGCGGGGGCGTTATCCGCCACGCCGAGTACGGTGTAACCCCGAAAGGGCACGCCGACCGGATTCTCGAGGTGGTGCGCTCACTCTGACGCTTCCCAGCCGAAGGCCGAGAACAGGCGCAGCCATTCCGGCTCCGGCAGCGCCTCCAGTTCGAGCCGCTCGCCACTGACGGGATGGTCGAAGTCCAGCCGTTGCGCGGTCAGCATCAGGCGGTGAATGCCAAAGTGGTCGCGGAAGAAGCGGTTGTGGCGCCCGTTGCCGTGCGTGGTGTCGCCAATCAGGTGGTGCGAGATGTGTTTGAAGTGCTTGCGGATCTGCTGGCGCCGGCCGGTCAGGGGCTCGATCTCGACCAGCGAGTAGCGCGCGCTGGGGTAGCGATCCACCGCGTGCGGCAACTCGACCTGTTGCAGGCGGCGATAGCGGGTCTGGGCGGGCTGCAGGCCGCGAGTCCCCTCCTCGTCCTGCAGGGCATGATCGATGAGCCCGTTTTTATCCACCCAGCCGCGCGCCAGACCCCGGTAGCTTTTCGACACCTTGTGTGACTCGAACTGGGCCGCCATTGCGCGCGCGCTGACACTATCGAGGCCGAACAGAAGCACGCCCGAGGTTGCCCGATCGAGCCGATGAACGGGGTAGACCCGCTGCCCCAGCTGGTCGCGCAGGGTCTGCAGGACGAACACCCGGTCCTGTGATATCGGGCTTCGGTGGACCAGCAGCCCGGATGGCTTGTGGATCGCGACCAGCCGTTCGTCTTGATAGAGGATGGGGAGTTGCATGCCGTGCAGGATGGTTTGTAACGGGTCATTTTCGCGTTAATGTTGATCTCATGTCATTACGCACCCGCATTCTGCTGTTCCTGTCCCTCTTCGCCCTGGTGCCTTTGTTGATGGCGGTGGTCATCAACCTGCCGCTGGTGCTGGACCGCGTGGACGATTATTCCCGCCAGACCTACCTGCACGACCTGCGTCAGGACTTTCGTGACCTGGACCAGCACCTGGCCAGCCGCGACGCCAATGTGCGCCTGCTGGCGCGCCTCCCTGAGCCTTCCCTGTTCGCACCGGACAGTAAGGCCGTGCAGGCGCGTGTCGACCTGGAGCGCGTCCGTTACACCGAGTGGGTCAACCGGATTCTTGGCGACGAGAGCGACATCTTCGAGATTCGCTTCCTCGACCGGGATGCAGAAGAGCATTTCTGGTTGCTGCGCAGTACCGTCAGCGGGGTCTGGTATGCGCCGCCGGCGCCACTCTCCGGGCTGCCGAACAAGCAGTTGCAGGTCATCCGCAGCGGGCAGCTGAAGGATGTTGCCTATACCCCGGTGCGAGTGGGTGACGGGGTGGGTGCGGCGCCCCTGTTGACCCTGCAGATGATGGCGCCGATACGGGTCGAGGGCACCTACTGGGGGGCGGTGGTGATTTCCCTGGATATCAGCAACCTGGTCAAAAGCGACACCCGCACCCGCTGGGTCATGCACGACGGGAGCTACCTGTACCAGTCGGCGACGGAGAAGCAGGCAGGCAATGCCTTCCAACGCTACCCCGGTCTGGAAACACTGTTCGGCAAGCGCAAGCCTGCGCTGTGGGAACGCGGCGACCAGCGCGTGATCTGGGTGCCGATGTTCGTTACTGAATCCGGGGCTCCCCTGTGGGTCGGTCGACAAGCGGACACTTCCCAGCTGGTCGAATTGCGCACCGAGCTGGTCCACCGGGTTCTGGCGATCGTGTTCGGGCTCATCCTGTTGCTGTTGATTGCCGCGCGCATGCTCGCCAAGCGGGTGGAGGAGATCAGCACCGAGTTGATCGAGGGCATTCATGAAACCCTGGAGTCCAATCGCGCGGTTGAATTCAACTGGTCGGACACCCAGGAACTCCAGCAGTTGTCCGCGGACCTCACCAGCCTGTCGGCGCGGCATGCGGTCCAGGCGCGCAGCCTGCTCGAACACACGCGCGAGCTCGAGGACAGCAACCGCTACAAGTCGGAGTTTCTGGCCAATGTCAGTCATGAATTGCGCACGCCGCTGAACTCGATCCTGTTGCTGTCCAAAATACTCAAGGCGCCCGAGAGCGGCCTTGCCGACGAGCAGCGCGAGCAGGCCGGGGTGATCCACAAAGCGGGCAATGATCTGCGGGCCCTGATCGACAATATCCTGGACCTGTCGAAGATCGAGGCCGGCCGTTTTGAAGTCCACCCGGAGAGGATCCAGCTGCGGCCATTGCTCGAGGATCTGCGCGAACTGATGCAGGCGCAGTTCGACCAGAAGGCGCTGCGGCTGAAGCTCGACTGGGGCGATTCGGCATCGGCTGTCGTGCGCAGCGATCCGGGGATGATTCGCCAGATTCTCAAGAATTTCCTGGCCAATGCGCTCAAGTTCACCACCGCAGGCGAGGTGCGCCTGGCGGTGCGGACGGCGAAAGCGCCGTTCGCCCTTGAGATTTCGGTCAGCGATACCGGGATCGGCATTCCCCGCGAGAAACAGGCGCACATATTCGACGCCTTCCGCCAGGCGGACGGATCGACCAACAGGCGCTACGGTGGCACCGGACTCGGGCTGACCATCAGCCGTCAATTGGCCGATCTGTTACAGGGTGAGATCCGCCTGCGCAGCGAGCCTGGCCGGGGTACGACCTTCAGTCTGTTGTTGCCGGCGGATTTCGATCCGAAGCGGCAACGTCCGGAGGACGCGGCAGCGGACCGGGAGGGCGCTACCAAAGAGAGGCTCGCCGGTTCCGAGGCGGGTCCGGCGCTGCACCTGGGAGGGCGCCGGGTCATGCTGGTGCTTTCTGACATCCGTGCCCAGCTGCGTCTCAGTCAGATGTTCCAGCGCTGGGGCACCCTCCCACTGGTGGCGTGCGACATGGAAGAGGCCTGCGAGACCATCGACGGCGAGGGCAGACCCGATGTTCTGGTGTTCGATCCGCGGGATTTGGGTGAACAGGCTTGTGATAGCATCAGGGCGCTGACCGAGGTCGCCGCCGGATCCATGCTGTCGATCGCGATGGGCGCGCCGGAAGGGCTCGGATGCGAACCCCCAAAGGGGATCCACTGGCTGACTGGCGCACTGGAGGAAGGGCCGCTGTATCGCCTGCTCGCAGAATGGGCGTCGCAACGGGAGAAAGGATGAGTAAGCCTTACCAGGGTTTCACGCTACTGGCGGTCGACGACAACCCTGACAACCTGTTCACGCTGCGGACTTTGCTGCAGAAGCACCTCGGTGTGAATATCCTGGAGGCCACCGGTGGTATGCAGGCCCTCGAAACCGCCCAGTCCAATCCGGATATCGATCTGATCATCCTGGATATCCAGATGCCCGATGTGGACGGCTTCGAGGCCGCGCAGATGCTCAAGGCGCGCCGCAAGACCCGCGATATCCCGATCATTTTCCTCACCGCGGCATTCAAGACCGAGGAGTTTCAGCAGCGCGGTTACGAGATCGGAGCGGTCGACTACCTGCTCAAACCGATCGACGATAATCTGCTGATCAACAAGGTCAGCACCTACTTCCGGCTGATCGAGAAGGAGCGCGGTCTCAACCAGATCCTCGAACAGCAGGTGGCCGAGCGCACCGCGGAACTTCACCAGGCGAACCAACACCTGCAGAAGATTGTCGAGAACATGGGCGAGGCGCTGCTCGTGCTGGCCCCCGAGGGACACATTCTCGAAGCCAATCCGGCGGCGCAGCAGCTGCTCGGATACAGCGCCGAGGAACTGCGTGGCATGTCCATCGGTGACGTGTTCGAGGAGGAAGGCGAGGACCAGGCAAATGCGTTCATGGGCACCTGGCTGGAGGCGCTGATCCGCAGCGGTGCCCTCAGGGACATCGAGGCCTCGCTGGTCGACCGCCGCGGCGAGCGCGTGCCCATCCTGTTCTCGCGCACCGCAATCCTCAATGAACAGGGCGTGATCGAAGAGATCCTCTGTATCGCCAAAAACATGCGGGGTTATCGCAAGGTGGAAGCAAGCGAATGAGTCTCATGGCCGCTGATCGCGTGCAGCGATGCAAACGCGGCAGCGACAGCGTATAAACTGAACATGAAGAAGTACCCACCGGGGATTTGACTGGGGCGAGCCCCCCATCCCCCGGGCAAGGAGTTGTAAAGATGGTTGATCAGGAAAAGCCGGAAGCGCAGATCCCGGCGGAAGAGGATCCGACGATGACCGCCAACGCCTTGAAAGCGATGGCGCATCCGCTGCGTTGGAAGATCCTGTGTACCCTTGGGGACAAGGAGATGTCGGTGGGCGAGATCGTCTCCTACACCGGCACCTCCCAGAGCAATATCTCGCAGCACCTCGAACAGCTGCGCAACAAGAACATTCTCACCTCGCGTAAGGAAGCCAATCGGATTTATTACCGAATCCGCAACGGCAAGCTGCTCGAACTGGTTGGCACCATGCGTAACGTCCTGTGTCCTGCCAACCTGGACGAACGCTATCAGGACGAGGAAGGGAATCAGTAACCCCGGTGGATCTGGCAAGCGCGTACGAGCAGATCCTCGCACGCGACGGCTTCAGGCGGGATCCCGCTCAGCTCGAGCTCCTCGCCGCTTTGCAGGGCGTAGCCAATGCGATCGAGCGCCAGGAACGCAGGGTCCGCTTGCCCTGGTCGCGCCGCAAGGCAGCGCCGGCCCGTGGTCTGTTCATCTGGGGGGGCGTTGGCCGGGGTAAGACTTGGCTGATGGACCTGTTTTTCGATCAACTGCGCGAGCAAAGGCGCCAGCGTCTCCATTTTCACCGTTTCATGCAGGAGGTGCATGCGCAGCTGGGCGACCTCCGGCAGAGCAATCCACTGCAGATCGTGGCGCGCCGCATGGCGCGCCAGTGGCGCGTGTTGTGTCTGGATGAATTCAACGTTACCGATATCGCCGATGCGATGATATTGGCGGGGTTGCTGCGGGCGCTGCTGGCGGAGGGGGTGGTCCTGGTGACTACCTCGAATGTCCCACCGGAGGACTTGTACCGCGATGGTCTGCAGCGGGCCAGCTTTTTGCCAGCGATCGACCTGCTCAGCCGCGAGCTGGACATCGTGCACATGGGCGGGGGGCGCGATTACCGCTGCGAGGTGATGCGCCAGCAGCATGCCTATCATTGGCCGCTTGGGGTTGCGGCCGAGGACGCGCTGGCGCGTGAATTCGGGCAACTTGCCGGGGGCGAAGTCGATTGCGACGGTGCGCTCGAGGTCAACGGGCGCCGTCTTCCCTACCGGCGCCGGGCCGAGGGGGTGGTCTGGTTCGATTTCGAGGCCCTGTGCGGGCCTCCCCGCAGTCAACTGGACTACATCGAACTGGCCAGGACCCAGGCAGCCGTCTTTCTCTCCGACGTGCCGCGCATGGGCAGCGCGCGGGATGATCGCACCCGTCGCTTCATCTTCCTGATCGACGAGTTCTACGATCGCCGGGTCAAGCTGGTGATGAGTGCGGATGCCGCGCCCGAACGGCTCTACTCCGGCGAGCGCCTGGCGTTCGAGTTTCAAAGGACGGCCAGTCGTCTGGCTGAGATGCAGACCGAGGCCTATCTCGGCAGCCCGCATCGCGGCTGAGGCGGATCCGGCGAGCGCCGAAAGTCAGTGACGTTTCGCGCCACATGTGACGAGAAACAGGGCTGACCGGTCGCACTTCCTGAAAAGCTGGCGGAGGAAGAGCCCTGCGATCGGGAAACCGGCAGGAGAAATCCGCCAAAAGTGGCTATCCTCTATCACGGGTTCGTGATCGGCACAGTCGCGGTCGTTAATCCGACGAACTACGCGCCGGTGGATACGAGGAAAATCGATGCCGTGTCTGACGCGCCGGTATTGATCGGAAGAGCACTGCCTCCCGACGCAGGCGCCTGCCTTATCGTGGACGGATGGCACCCTGCCAACAAAACACACAAGAACGAGGTCGACTTATGAGACGCAACGCATGGATCGTGGGGCTGCAACTGCTGGTATGCGCCCTGTTAACGCCGGTCGGGCATGCCGCCGAGCTTGAACTGGCGAGCGTCGAGAGCACCGTGGTGCCGCGCATCTTCCAGGTCGACGGGGATATCGAGGCGGTGAACGCCAGCACCATCTCGGCGCAGACATCCGGTCAGGTCGCAGAGATACGCTTCGATGTCGACGATCTGGTCGAGGCGGGCGATGTGATCGTGGTCATCGATCCCACTGAGCAGAAGGCTTCCCTGGCACAGCGCGAGGCAAACCTGCAGAGTGCGCGGGCGCAGCTGGCCAACGCCGAGAAGGAGTTCCGCCGCATACGCGAGGTGTTCGAGAAGAACGTGGTATCCAAGTCGGTCATGGACAAGGCGACCAGTGAGGTGTTGTCAGCGCGTGCCGCGGTCGATTCCGCCCGGGCCGCGCTGGTCCAGGCGCAGCGGCAACTCGAATACACCGAGGTGCGGGCGCCCTACACCGGCATCGTCACCGAACGTCTCATCGAGCTGGGCGAGGTCGTTTCGCAGGGGCAGCCGCTGATGAGCGGTATTGCGCTGGAGCGCCTGCGGGTCAACCTGGACGTGCCACAGTCGCTGATCGAAAAGGTCCGCTGGGAGAAGGAGGCGGCGGTTCTGCTCAACGGGCGACTGATCCGGGCGACCCAACTGGTCGTGTTCCCGGTCGCGAATACCGCCACGGATACCTTCCGGGTGCGGCTCGACCTGCCCCCGGGCGTCGAGGGGGTTTATCCGGGCATGTACGTGAAGGTGGCGCTGGGCGTGGGCAAGCGCGAGGTGCTGGCGGTGCCGGCGAGTGCCGTGGTGTATCGCTCCGAAGTGGTTGGTGTGTACGTGGTGGATGACGAGGGCCGGGTGCGGCTGCGCCACATCCGGGTCGGCAATCCGCTCGCCGATGGTCGCTTCGTGGTGCTCTCCGGGCTGGATGCAGGAGAGCGCGTCGCGCTCGACCCGCAGGTCGCCGTGCGCTTGCTGATTCAACAACGCAAGGAGCAAAGCGCTCATGAGTAACAGGTTCGGATTCTCGGGTGGCATAGCGCAACGCTTCCAGGCGACCCAGATCACTCCCCTGTTGGCCCTGGTGGGCGTCCTGCTCGGCGTGTTCGCGGTGCTGGTCACCCCGCGCGAGGAGGAGCCGCAGATCAACGTCACCTTCGCCAACGTCTTCATCCCCTTTCCGGGTGCGGCCGCGGAGGAAGTCGAGAGCCTGGTTTCCTCTCCGGCGGAACAGGTGCTCTCTGAGATCGATGGCATCGACCATGTCTACTCCAACTCGATGCCGGGCATGGCCGTCCTCACCGTGCAGTATGTCGTTGGGGAGAATCGCACCGACGCGATCGTGCGTCTGTTCAGCAAGATTTTCTCCAAGCAGGACTGGCTGCCGCCAGGTCTCGGAGTCGGCCAGCCGATCGTCAAACCCAAGGGCATCGATGATGTGCCCATCGTGAGCCTGACCTTGTGGACCGAAGATCCGAGCAAGGGCTCTTACGAGCTTGGCCAGGTGGCGCATGCGATCGAGTCTGAACTCAAGCGGGTCCCCGGGACCCGCGATGTCTATACCATTGGCGAGCCCGACCGGGTGGTGCGCGTCAGCCTCGATCCACAGGCGCTGGCATCGCGCGGCCTCGATCCCGGCGACCTCCGAATCGCCCTGCAGGTCGCGAACAACACCCGCGACAACATGGAGGTGGTGACCGAGAACGGCGAGATGCTGGTCCAGGCGGGCGTGTTTCTCAGCCATGCCGAGGAAATCGGCAGCCTGGTGGTGGGGGTGTTCGATGGCATCCCGGTCTATCTGCGCGATGTGGCTTTGATCAGCGAAGGCCCGGATACTCCTGACAGCTACGTCTCGATCGGCGCGGGGCCGATGGCGCAGGGAAAGCTGGCCGAGGCCGGTGTCGCGCCGGCGGTCACGATCGCGATTGCGAAGAAGCCTGGCACCAACGCGGTCGAGATTGCGCAACGCGTGATCCAGCGCTTCGAGCACCTGCGCGGTATCTACGTCCCGGACGGGGTGAACGTGGAGATCACCCGCGACTACGGAGCGACCGCCGATTCGAAGGCCAAGAAGCTGATCACCAAGCTGACCTTCGCGACGCTCTCGGTGGTGTTGCTGGTTTTGCTGGCGCTTGGCTGGCGCGAGGCGGTGATCGTCGGTGTCGCGGTCGTTGTGACCCTGCTGATCACCCTGTTCGCATCCTGGGCGTGGGGCTTTACCCTCAACCGGGTGTCGCTGTTCGCGCTCATCTTCTCGATCGGTATCCTCGTGGACGATGCCATCGTGGTGGTCGAGAACATCCACCGCCACATGAGCATGGGCGGCAAGAAACTGCTCGAGGCCATCCCGGCCGCGGTGGACGAGGTGGGTGGACCGACCATCCTCGCGACCTTCACGGTTATCGCGGCATTGCTGCCGATGGCATTCGTATCCGGCCTGATGGGCCCTTACATGAGCCCGATACCGATCAACGCCTCCATGGGTATGCTGATATCCCTGGTCGTGGCGTTTGTGGTCACACCCTGGCTGTCCAATCGAATGCTTGCGCCGGTGGCGCACAAGTTCGAGACGCATGCGCATGATGAGCAGGCGGAGACCGGCCTGACCCGGTTCTTCCGCAAGATCATGTCGCCCTTGCTGGATCCGCAGAAAGGTCGGCGCAACCGCTGGATCATGCTGGTCACCTTGCTGTTGCTGATCGCGGCCTCGGCGGCCCTGGTTGGCGCCAAGGCGGTGGTCATGAAGATGCTGCCCTTCGACAACAAGTCCGAGTTCCAGGTGGTGCTGGATATGCCGGAAGGCGCCACCCTGGAGCGCACCAGCCAGGTTCTGCGCGAGATCGGGGACTACCTGGCCGGCGTGCCCGAGGTACACGACTACCAGGTGTATGCCGGCACGGCAGCGCCGATCAGTTTCAACGGCCTGGTGCGGCAGTATTACCTGCGCGAGGGCAGTAACCTGGGAGACATCCAGGTCAACCTGGTGGACAAGGCGCAGCGCGAGCGCAAGAGCCACGAAATCGCGCTCAGCGTGCGCGATCCGATCCAGGAGATCGCGCGCCGCTATAACGGCAATGCCAAGATCGTCGAGGTGCCGCCGGGTCCGCCGGTGCAATCGCCCCTTGTCGCCGAGGTATACGGGCTCGACTACGTCGGCCAGGTGAAGGCGGCGGAGCGGGTGCGGGGTATCTTCCAGACGACCCCGGATATCGTGGATGTCGACGATTCGGTGACCTGGCCCTCGACCAAGGGGGTGGTGCTGGTGGATCGCGCCAAGGCGGCCCGCATGGGGGTGACCCAGGGCGCGGTGGTCGAGGTGCTCAGCGTTGCCCTCGGTGGCGAGGACATGAGCTACATTCATGCACCAAACCTCAAGTACGCCGTGCCGGTCCGGGTGCGCTACAGCGAGGGTGACCGCGCCGACCTGGGCCAGGTACTGTCGCTCAAGGTGCGCGCGGCCAGCGGCCGCCTGGTGCCGCTCTCCGAGATCGTCACCGTGGTGCCGGCCAAGCGCGAGATCAGTATCTTCCACAAGGACCTGTTGCCGGTAGTCTACGTCACCGGCGACATGGCGGGAGAGACCGACAGCCCGCTGTATGGCATGTTCGAGATTCGTGACCGGATCACGCAGGAGCTGGGCATGGACCAGTGGTTGTTGACCCAGCCGGACAACCCCTACTACGACTACAGCGTCAAGTGGGACGGGGAGTGGCAGGTCACCTACGAGACCTTCCGCGATATGGGTATCGCCTACTCGGTGGGCCTGCTGCTGATCTACCTCCTGGTGGTGGCGCAGTTCCGCTCCTACGTGGTGCCTCTGGTGATCATGGCGCCGATACCGCTGACCGTGATCGGCATCCTGCCCGGGCACGCCCTGCTGGGGGCGCAGTTCACGGCGACTTCGATGATCGGCATGATCGCCCTGGCAGGCATCATCGTGCGTAACTCCATCCTGCTGGTCGATTTCATCAACCAGCAGTTGCGCGACGGGATTGCCTTCGAAACCGCGGTGATCCAGGCGGCCGCGGTGCGCGCCAAGCCGATTGCCCTGACGGCGGCCGCGGCCATGGCCGGCGGCTTCTTCATCCTGGACGACCCGATCTTCTCGGGCCTGGCGGTGTCGCTGATCTTCGGCCTGTTCGTCTCCACCGTGCTGACCCTGGTGGTCATCCCGGTGGTCTACTACGGGGTCATGTATCGCCGGGTAAGCCGCATCCTCGCGGCCGGGTGATCGCCTCGACGGACGCTCCTCGGCCCAGGCCGGCGGGCGTCCGCGATCTCAGGTGAGCCGTCCCAGAATCCGGAAGCCGGCCAGATAGGTTCCTGCGGCCGAACCCAGGGTGCTGAACAGGAACACCAGCAATGTGCGCGAGATGCGATTGCGCCACCAGCCGCGCAGGGTGGTGGTGTCGTGTCGCAGCGAGCCGAAATCGCGCACCTGCGGCTTGCGCAGCATCAGCTCAGCGGCCGCCGTGACCATGCCGGCGCCAATCGTGGGGTTGAGCGAGGTGATCGGCGCCGCCAGGAAGGCCGTGAGGACGGTCAGCGGATGGGCGGCCGCGATCAGGGCGCCGAGCGCGGACAGGCCACCGTTGATCAAGACCCAGTCACGGATCAGCTGCCAGCCGAGTTCGTTGCTGCGGCTGAAGCCGAGGTAGAAGCCGAACAGCACCAGCGCCACGATCACCCAGGGGATCAGGCGGGGCCAGCGCGATTTCGCGGGTTGCCGGTCCAGCTCTGCCAGCTGCTGCTCCGGGTCCTGCATGCGCTCGAGCTGTTCGGAGGTTCCCTTGAGGTGGCCTGCTCCAAGCACCGCCAGGATGCGCTTACCCGGGTGCTCCCGGGCGGCCAGGATCAGTTTGGCGGCCATGTAGCGGTCGCGCTCCGCAATCAGCGGCTCGTACAGGTCCTGGCGATCGTGCGCGAACTCGGCGAAGGCGTTTTCCAGGATGTCGCCCTGCTTGAGCTTCTCGATCTCCTCCTCGTCGACCTCGTCGTGCGACACCAGGCTGAGCAGCAGGCCGCTGAACAGGGACCAGCGTTTCCACCAGCTGAGATTGGCGCCGGTGCGTTTCAGGGTGGTGCCGATCTCGCGATCGACCAGCAGCAGCGGCAGGCCATGTCGTTCCGCGCCCGCCATGGCGGCGCGCATCTCCGCGCCCGGCTCGATGCCGTACTGCTCGGCGAGGCGTTGCTGATAGGCGCCCATGGCGAGGTTCGCGGTCACCATGGCCGCCTTGCCCTGACGCATGACCTGCAGCAGGTCGAGTTGCGCCAGCGCCTCGGGTTCACTCAGGGCGTGGTGGCGACTGGCGCAGAGTTCCACGGCGACGGCGTGGTAGTGTCCGCTGTCGATCATGTCACGTACCGTCTCGGCGCTCTTGCGCGAGACGTGCGCGGTGCCGAGCAGGGTGATCCGGGTCTCGCCTACCTGAACCTCTGTGATCGGATCGCTGTGCGGGGGCGGGGTCGCGGGGTCGGTATCATTCATTCGTGCGGCTTCCGAGATGAGGCCGGTCATGATAACCGAGAACAGCGCCGCCACGGACCCGGGTCCGGGTTACCATGCGGCCGTTTTCATACTGGAGGGAAGGACATGCTTCGACGGTTGCTGGTGCTGATCCTGGGCTCATTGCTGGCGGCGTGCATGGCGACCAACCCCTATGCGCCCGTCCCCAAGGAGCTGGGTGTCAAGGTACGGGTCTTCGAGGACGTGGTGCGTTGGGGTGATTTGCGCAAGATGTATCTGTTCGCCAAGCCGGGTAGCCAGGTCACGCTGCCTGCGGGGCTCGAAGATGTGCGGGTCAATCAGTACGAGGTCGGCGCGATGCGCGAGCTCGGACCCTGGCGCTGGGCCCAGACCGCCGAGATCGAGTATGTCCTGAGCGACAGCCAGGTGGTAAAAAGGGTGTCCGACCGCCAGGTCTGGGCCAGCGACGATGAGGGTGCCTCCTGGTATCGCGTCAATCCCCCGCCGGCGTTTCGCTGATGCAGACCGGCATCGCCGCCGGGCGCGAGGCGCTGGAATGGCTCGAGCAGGCGGTGGCAGGAGGTCATGGCGGCAAGGTGTTGCTGGTGGGGCTGGAAGGTCACTCGCCGCAAGTGGCCTGGGCGGCGGGCCTCTCGGGCGAGTCCGATTACCCGAATTTCGTCACCTTCGCCCGCTTTTGCCTGCAGAATCTCAACAGCTGCAATGGCTACTGGCTGCTGCTCCCCGCCGAGTTCGATGACTGTCTGGGCTACCGTATTCAGATCAGCTCATGCGGCAGGACCTAGTGCGGCGAGGGACGCTGGCTGGGTGGTTCTGAATGGGTCTTGGGCGAGGCCGAAGCGGGGATGTTGTTGCCGGACCTGTTGGCCCCGCCGGCGACACTGCCAGGCATCATGCGCCGCGAACTGGCCGGCCTCGCCGAACGGTGCGGGATAGAGCCGCCGGATATCGGCTCAGGAACCGGCCAGTAGCCGGTCGACGAGCGCCAGGATCTCCGGGTCGTCCCAGGCGAACGCCCCGAAGCCGGCATAGCGGATGCGCTGCTCCGGGTCGATCAGCAGGGTGGTCGGGAAGGCGTACACCTTCCAGCGTCGCAGCTGTTCACCGTCGCTATCGAGGAGCACCGGGAACTCGACCCGGGTGTCGATTTTTGCGAGGAAATCGACCACCTGCCCGCTTGGCTCACCCACGTCCACCGCCAGGATCTCCAGTCCCTGCCCGCGCCTTGCCGCGTACAGGCGCTGCAGCGAGGGCAGTTCCTCGACGCAGGGAGGGCACCAGGTGGCCCAGAAGTTCAGCACCACCACCTTGCCGCGGTAGGCGCTCAGTTCGTGGATTTCCCCCTGCGTGTCGGCAAGCCGCAGGGTGGGGGTCTCCCTGTCCGCCGGGTAGGGTTTGAGCAGGGTGCTGCCGCTGGCGGCCTCCGGTGCGAGGTCCGCGCCCGGGAGTGGCGCCGCCGTGGCGGGCAGCCCCTGCTCGAAGCCGAGCACGCGCATCGCTGTGAGCAGCGTATCCGGCAGCGCCCGGGTCAGGGTCTCTTCCGCGGGAGTGACATCGCTGCGCAGGTTGAAGCCGTCGCGCGCGCCCTCGAGGACCTGCAGATACACTGGCGACCCACCCGATGCGAGCACTTCGGCGACCTTGTCTGCCCGCCAGAAGCCGCCGGCATCTCTTGGCTGCAGGACGAACACCGGAACATTGCTGGCGGATGCGACCGGCAGGAAGGTCTCGCTCTCGCCGCCCTGTGGCGTACGCAGAAACAGGCGCGGTCCAACGCTGATCAGGCCGCCGATCTGCGCGCTGTTGGCGTGCTGCTCCTGGTAGTGCCGCAGGGCACGCAAGGCCAGCCCCGTGGTGCGGCCGTTCGCAAGCAGAAAGACGCGCTGCCCGTCGCGGGTGGCCTGCCTGATCAGTTCAGACACCGCCGCCGGATCGACTTGATTGAGGCTGTAGCGTCCGGCCGGGATGAACCAGGCGCTGTGCAGGTCCGGAACCCAGGTATCCACGCCACGCGCCGCGAGCGCCTCTGCTGTTGGCCTCTGGCGCGCCGAGAGCCCGAACTCGGAGGTCAACCACAACAGTCGCACATCGCCCTGCGCCGGGTAGTGGGTGAGCGGTATCTCGTCACCGTTGGCCAGCTCGGCCACGAACTCCTCGCTGGCCGATGCCAGCACGGGCAGCAGCAGGAACAGCAGCAGCAAGGGTGACCGGGTCTTCATGGCGCGATTATACGCGGCCCATTTCCGCCTTTCCCATGGGTTGATTAAGGCGCGTAGGAGACCAAAGATGCGGCATGCCAGCACTTCATGAACTCCAGTTTCGAAACAGCTTTGCGCGTCTGCCGGAGACCTTCTTCGCGCGCGTGCGCCCCACACCGATGCCGGCTCCTTACCTGGTTGCCGGCAGTCGCGCGGCGTGCGAGCTGATCGGCCTGGACCCTGCGGAACTGCAGCAGGAAGCGACGCATGCCTGTTTCATCGGCGATCGCCTGCTGCCGGGCATGGAGCCGGTCGCCGCGCTGTATGCCGGCCACCAGTTTGGCCATTACGTACCGCAGCTCGGCGATGGTCGCGCCATTTTGCTCGGCGAAGTGGCGCACCCGGACAGCGGGCACTGGGAACTGCAATTGAAGGGCGCCGGACTGACCCCGTTTTCGCGTGACGGTGACGGGCGCGCGGTGCTGCGTTCCAGCATTCGCGAGTTCCTCTGCTCCGAGGCGATGGCCGGGCTGGGGATTCCGACCACCCGCGCGCTGTGCCTGCTGGGCAGCGACGAGGAGGTCTATCGCGAACGGATCGAAACCGGTGCGGTTTTGGTGCGGATGGCCCCGAGCTTCATCCGCTTCGGATCCTTCGAGGTGTTCTTCTATCGCGATCGCCACGCCGAGCTGCGCCAGCTCGCGGATTACGTGATCGCGCACGATTACCCGGAGCTGGCAGAGCTGGAGCACCCCTACCTCGCGTTGCTCGAGGAGGTGATTCGTCGCACCGCTCGCCTGGTGGCGCAATGGCAGCTGGTCGGGTTTGCGCACGGGGTGCTCAACACCGACAACATGTCGATGCTCGGGCTGACCCTGGACTACGGGCCGTACGGATTCCTCGACCGTTACGATCCCGGATTCGTGTGCAACCATTCCGACCACCATGGGCGCTACGCCTTCGAGCGCCAACCCAGTATCGGGCTATGGAATCTCAGTTGCCTGGCGCAGGCGATGCTGCCCTTGCTGGACCAGGAGAACGGTGAAGCGGCCGCCGAAATGGCGCAACAGGCGCTGCGCCTGTACGAGCCGGAGCTGGTTCAGACCTGGTCGCAGGGGATGCGCGCCAAGCTGGGGCTGCAGGCGGCGCGCGACAGTGACAAGGATCTGGTGGCGGGGCTACTCGACTGCATGCACCGGCAACAGGCCGACTACACCCTGACCTTCCGCCACCTCGCGCAGCTGCGCCAGGACGAACCGGGCGGTGATGCCCCGGTGCGTGACCTGTTCACCGACCGCGCGGCGTTCGACGCCTGGGCGCGCGACTACCGGATGCGACTGGCTGCCGAGCAGAGCAGCGACGCCGACAGGGCGAGGCGCATGCGCGCGGTCAACCCGCGCTATGTGCTGCGCAACTACCTCGCGCAACAGGCGATCGAGCGCGCCGGGAACAGGGACTTCTCCGAGGTCGAGCGACTGCTGCGGGTGATGAGCGCACCCTACGAGGAGCATCCGCAGGACGATGACCTCGCGGCGTTGCCGCCCGACTGGGCGGAACAGATCAGCGTGAGCTGTTCTTCATAAGTAGAATACCGGTCTTTTGCAAACGGGCATGACGATGCAGATCCCTTTCAGTGAGCTCCCCGGCCGGCACGAGCGCCACTACCGGCGGCGCCTGGACAATCCGTTGTTCAATCCGCCGGCGCCCGCGGACGACGAGGTCCTGTTGGAGGCACAGCGTCTGGACCACGAGGAACTGATCGCCTTCATCGAGGAGTTGCGCCAGGTGGTCGCGCGCGCGGTCGCGCTCAAGCCGCAAACAGAGACCGAGGATGTATTGGCGCTCAAAGAGGATCTCGAGCGTCTTTACGAGACCGCTGCCGGCCTGGCCGATGATCAGGAGGGCAATCGCGCCGCCATCCGTGAGTTGCTCGCGGTGATCATGCGCACCATCCGGGGCAACGCCGAGGGCGATGCACTCGCCGCCCAGGAGCTGGAAATGGAGGAGCAGGCGCGGCGCCTGCACTTCAGCCTGCTGCAGCAGCCCCTGGTTTCGGATCTGCTGCATCCGCAGTCGGTGATCGACGCGGATGAGTTGGTACCCACCCTGCTGAGCGAGAGCGATGCGGCCGTGAATGCGGCCCTGCAGCTATTCGATCCGGAACAGCGCCAGGAACTCGCGGCGCATGCGCGCGCCCTGCTCGAGGCGCGCGATCCGGAGCATCTTCGCCCCGAGGCCTGGCAACGCCTGGAACTGCTCGCAGCGGCGGTCAGTCCCTGAGTTCGATCTCACCGTTCACGCTGACGCTGAGGCGGCTGGTGCCGCTCTCGATGGCAACCGGTTCGCGTTTGCGCATGGCCATGTCGGCAAACATCTCGGTGCGCATTATCGGCACCGGGGGCGAACCGCCGTCATTGATGGAGAGGCGGACCAGGCGCCAGCCCTTGCGCCCGAGCGCCGCGGCGACCCGACGGGCGCGTTCCTGAAAACGGGCGAGCGCTGTCTCGATGACCGTGTCGATGTGCTTGCGTCGCTGCTGCGGGGAAACCTCGTAACTGAGCGACTGGAGCTGGAGTTTCTCCTGCAGCTGGCCGAGCAACTCGCCGAGTGCATCGCTGCGGGTACTCTCCAGGCGTAGCGACTGTGAAACCCGCCAGGCGGAGATCTTGCCCTTGTCGTAAACCGGCTGGGTGTTGTAGTTCAGGGTTCGGACCACGATGTCCGGGGTCTCTTTGGCGATCCGTATGGCCTGCTCGATCTCGCGGTTGACCTGCTCCGCAAGGCGCGCCGGCTGCCGGCCCTGATGACGTGCGTACAGTACCGCCACCATGAGGTCGTTATCGATCTCGGTACTGGCTTGCTCGGAAAGGCTGACCCGGTCATACGTGGGTGGGGTATCGGCGCGGGCGATTGAGGCCAGGGTGAAGAGGGCGAGAATCCAGAGCAGTTTTGGCATGCGCGACTCGGTGGTGATCGGTGAGCCGGAGTCTAACCGCAGTGGCCGTTGCCGGGCCACAAACGAAAAGACCCCGCACCTGGCGGTGCGGGGTCTCTCGGGGATTCCGGAATGCCCCGGGATTACTTGCCGAACGGCTCGTACTGGCTGCCGTAAGGCGCGTACCCGTAGTAGTAGGGTGCGTCGTATCCGTACCCGGCCCAGTTGCCATCGGTGTCGGCGTCGCCTTTGAAATCACCGCGCGCCTTGCCACGACCGGTGAAGGTCATGCTGAAGCTGGCTTCCGCTTCGCCGGAACCGTCACCAACGAAGTCGCCAGTGCCGTTGTAGCCGCCGTCGGTGGCGCTGTTGCTGTTGTCCCAGCCCCAGAAGGCAGAAGCCTGAGCGGAGGCGATGATGGCTGCGATAGCGAGGATCTTCTTCATTTGTTTACCCCTGAAAACTGAATGACGTTGATCCCGGTAACGGTCAACTGCCCTTTGATGCTCCGCAGTATATAAGCAAATACTAAAATGTCAATTTATTTTTATCTCTGGGGTTTTGGTGTTCACGTTTTCCTGCCGCCGCTTGACTGGCCTCGATGCTAGCCGCCCCGGGTTGCCTGCGTGACCGGACGCAAAAAAAGCCCCTCGCAGGGAGGGGCCAAGGCTATCGCACGTCACTAAACGTGCAGGGGGGATGGATTGCTCAGGCGGCGAATCTGGCCTTCGCGTCCCGGGCGGCCTGCGCCTCTTCCGGGCTGTAGGCGGCGCCCGACCAGAGCATCTGGTAGGCGATCTCCTCGTTGCCGTTTTCGCACAACTCGAGGACCTCGCGGAACAGCGGCTGGAAGGTCTCGCTGCGGTGCGAGCGTTCGTGTTCCTCGAAACTGTTCCAGAAGGTCACGATCAAGGCCTCGCGCTCACGCAGCGGGCTCTCCACTGCCTGACCGACGGTCGATCCCTCGTTCGAGATCTGGCCGCTGTTGAGTGCCACGAAACCGCCGACGAATCCGGTATCCGAGTGATAGGTCTTGACGTTCTCGCACAGCAGCGCCACGCGCTCCTGCAGATCGTCGACCGTGTAGCCGGCTTTCAGGATGACGCGGTTGACCGTGACAACGCCATCGGGCGAGAAGTTACTGATCAGGTTACTCATGCTTAGCCTCCTGTTTTTGGCTCGTTCAGAAGCTTAGATGCATTAGTAATTGATAAGTTTCTTAAACTAATCGATATACGCACTTCGATTGTAAGGTTTAATCGTTGTGCCCCGCATGTCGCGGCTCAGAGCAGGACCTGTTCGATGCCGCCCTGGCGAACCCGGGCGATGAAATCCCGCTGCCAGTGTTGACCGAGGCGCTCGCGCGCGAGTTCCACCACGATGTAGTCGGTCTGCAGGCCGGTATCGTCGCGGTAACGCGCCAGGCCCTGTTGGCAGGCCGGGCAGCTGGTCAACAGCTTGACCGTGCCGTCGCTGTGCTCGCTGCCGGCGAGCTCCTGGATTCCCTGGCGCAATTCCTCGCGCTTGCGGAAGCGCAACTGGTTGGCGATGTCCGGGCGCGAGGTCCCGAGCGTGCCGGCTTCGCCGCAACAGCGATCCGACAGGCGCACCTCGCTGCCCAGCAACTGCGCCGTGACCTCGGTCGGGTCATACTGCTTCATCGGGGTGTGACAGGGATCGTGGTAGAGATAGCGCACGCCGCGCTCCGCATCCCCCTGGGGCAGGCCCATGCCTTTTTCCATCAGGTACTCGTGGATATCCAGCAGTCGACAGCCGGGGAAGATCTGCTCGAACTCGTACTTGAGCAGTTGATCCATGCAGGTGCCGCAGGACACCAGTACCGTGCGGATGTCGATGTAGTTGAGGGTGTTGGCGATGCGATGGAACAGCACCCGGTTATCGGTCGTGATCTTCTGTCCCTTGGCATGCAGCCCGGCGCTGGTCTGCGGATAGCCGCAGCAGAGATAACCCGGGGGCAGGACCGTCTGGGCGCCGCTCTCGTACAACATTGCCAGGGTCGCCAGCCCGACATCGGAGAACAGGCGTTCGGAGCCACAGCCGGGGAAATAGAAGACGGCATCCGCCTCCTCGCTGTCGCGCGAGGGGTCGCGCAGGATCGGCACGTAATCGGAATCCTCCAGGCCGAGTTCGTTGCGGTAAGAGCGTTTCGGCAGCTCCACCCGGATCGGGTGGCGCACCAGCTCGACCGCGATCCCGGTCGCGCGCGGGGTGCCGGTGGTGGCGGCCGGGATCTGCCCCGGGGGGGCCAGCAGGCGGGTGCGGCGGGCCAGGTCGTGCGCCAGGTTGATGGCCTTGAAACCCCATTCCAGCATGAGCTTGCGCAGCGCCTTGATGGTCAGCGGATTGGTGCTGTTGAGGAATTGCATTGCCGCCCAGGTGCCGGGATTGAAGCGTTTCTTGCCGGCGTCCTGCAGGATCTTGCGCATCCGGATGGTGACATCCCCGAAGTCGATATCGACCGGGCAGGGGGGGGCGCACTTGTGGCACACCGTGCAGTGATCGGCAATGTCGTTCATCTCTTCGAAATGGTCGATCGAGATGCCGCGCCGGGTCTGCTCCTCGTACAGGAAGGCCTCGATGATCAGGCCGGTGCCGAGAATCTTGTTGCGTGGCGAGTACAGCAGGTTGGCGCGCGGCACATGGGTCATGCACTCGGGCTTGCATTTGCCGCAGCGCAGGCAGTGCTTGATGTCGTCGTTGAGTTCCCCCAGCTCGCTCTGCTCGAGGATGATGGCCTCCTGCTGCACCAGTCGCAGTGAGGGGGTGTAGGCGCTGCTCAGCCCGGAGCCAGGCATCAGTTTGCCGCGGTTGAAGTGTTGCTCCGGGTCGACGCTGTTCTTGTACTCGACGAAGGCAGCCAGTTTGTCCTCTTCGAGATACTGGATCTTGGTCAATCCGATGCCGTGTTCGCCGGAGATCACACCGCCGAGCGCCTGGGCCAGTTCCATGATGCGGTCCACGATGCGATCGGCCGCATGCAGCATGCGGTAGTTGTCCGAGTGGACCGGGATATTGGTGTGCACATTGCCGTCACCGGCGTGCATGTGGAGCGCCACGAAAAGCCGTTCGTTCTTTATGCGTGCATGCGCCACCCGCAGCTTTTCGCGCAGTGTCTCGAGGTCGCTGCCCTGGAATATCTCGCGCAGAGGCGCCTTGAGCTCGGCCCGATAGGACACGGCGATGTCGCGGCGCAGCAGCATGTCGGCGATCGAATCCCCCTCGCGGATGCGCTCCTGTTCCTGCGCCAGCAGAACGTCCGAGCTGGCGGCGGGTTCGTCCATGCGCTGCAACAGCGTCTGCCAGCGCCGCTCGACCTGATCGAGCACCTCGCGCGCGAGCGCAAGCTTTCGGGTGACGATCCCGGCCTGCTCGTCATCGTGTGGGGTGGCCTCTGCGAGGATACGCCGGAAGGCCAGCACGCTTTCGAGCTTGTTGCCGATGGACTGCTCGATATTGATGCGTTCGATGCCGCGGCTGTAGTCGGCCAGGCGCTCCAGCGGGATGACCACGTCTTCGTTGATCTTGAAGGCGTTGGTGTGCGCCGAGATGGCCGCGGTGCGTGCCCGGTCGGCCCAGAATTTACGGCGCGCATCGGGGCTGACCGCGATGAAACCTTCCGCATCGCGCGCGTTGGCCAGGCGCACCACCGCGCTCGCGGCCGCGCCCACCGCGGCCTCGTCTTCGGATACCAGGTCCGCGACCAGGACCATCTTGGGGGTCTCGCGGCGCGCCGCCTTGGTGCTGTAGCTGACTGCCTTGACGTAGCGTTCGTCGAGGTGCTCCAGGCCGGCGATCTGTACTTCGCCACTGGCCCGGATGAAGTCGGTGATTTCCACGATCGCGGGTACCGCGCGGCTGAGGTCGTTGCCGAAGAACTCCAGGCAAACGGTGCGCACATGCGCCGGCATCCGATGCAGGATGAAGCAGGCCGAGGTGATCAGGCCGTCGCAGCCTTCTTTCTGGATGCCCGGCAGGCCGGCCAGGAATTTGTCGGTGACATCCTTGCCCAGGCCGGCCTTGCGGAAGGTGCTGCCGGGCATCTCCAGCAGTTCCGCTTCACCCCGCTGGGTGTGGCCGTCCTCGTGGTAGCGCTGCAGCGAGAACCGTACCGTCTCCTGTTCGTGGATCTTGCCGAGGTTGTGTTCTAGGCGGGTCACCTCGAGCCAGTCGCCTTGCGGCGTGACCATGCGCCAGCTGGCGAGGTTGTCCAGGGTGGTGCCCCACAGCACCGCCTTTTTGCCGCCGGCATTCATGGCGATATTGCCACCGATGGTGGAGGCGTCCTGCGAGGTGGGGTCGACCGCGAAGGCGAGGCCGTGTCGGCCGGCCAGTTCCGAGACGCGTCGCGTTATCACGCCGGCGCCGGTGCGCACGGTGGCCACTGGCTCTTCCACGCCGGGTAGCTGCTGTTGCTCGATTTCGGAAAGTGATTCCAGTTTCTCGGTGTTGATCACCGCGCAGTGCGCATCCAGGGGCACCGCCGAGCCGGTGTAGCCGGTGCCCCCGCCGCGCGGGATCAGGCTCAGTCCGCACTCGATGCAGGCACGCACGACAGCGGCGACCTCTTCCTCGCGGTCGGGCGAGATGACCACAAACGGCATCTCCACCCGCCAGTCGGTGGCGTCAGTGGCATGCGATACGCGCGCCAGGCCACTGAAGTCGATGTTGTCGCCGCGCGTGATCCCCGCGAGCGTGCGCCGAACGCGGCCCCGCAGCTGGGCGCGTTCACCGAAACAGTTGGAGAAACGGTCGACCGCCTCCTGCGCGGCCGCGAGCAGGCGGGCGGCTTCCGGGTTGTCGTTGAGGCGCTCCTCGAACTGGTGCAGGCGATGGTTGAGGGCCTCGATAAGCGCATTGCGCCGCCCGTTGTCGTTGATCAGGTCATCCTGCAGGTAGGAGTTGCGCTCCACCACCCACATATCGCCCAGGACCTCGAAGAGCATGCGCGCGGAACGCCCGGTGCGGCGCGACCCGCGCAGCTGCTCGATCAGTCTCCAGTTCTCCTCGCCGAGATAGCGAATCACGATCTCCCGGTCGGAGAACGAGGTGTAGTTGTAGGGAATCTCGCGGATTCGGTCCATGGCTGGGTCCGGCGGCGCCGTAATGGGTGTTGACCGGGATTCTACCGAAAGGGGATGGGCCGGTAAGCGCGTTTGCGGTGCTGGATTCAGGACTTGCGGCGCGCGGCCTTGTCCACTTCATGTTGAATCAGTCGGGTAACCCAGTTGGAGAGGGAGCGATCCTCCTTATCGGCCAGCTTCCTGGCGGCTTTCTTGAGTTCGGGATCGATCCGCAGGTTGAGAATCTTTGTCTTGGGCATGTCGGAGGATTTCGTTGACTTTTCATAATTCTATGCCATATTGTAACTCATACAATGTGTATACATTGTGATTGTAAAGTTTTACCGGGTTTTTCCGCTCAGGGAGCAGTAGGATGGATGTCAGGAGTGCAGCACACGAGCTCAGTAACCCGCCGAGCGTAAGCTTGGTGCGTTTGCTGGTCGAGGGACTGGTTCTGGTTGGAGCCGCGGCCACGCTGTTGGCCGTGGTCGGCTGACAGTAACCGGTAGGGTTGGTAGCAAGCTTATCGCCTGGGTCGACAGCCTCGAGGCAATAAAAAACCGGCGCACGGAGCGCCGGTTTTTTATTGGCGGTCTCGGTCCGCCGGATGGTTCGCCTGCCACTCAGGCTCTTGATTGCGTTCTGCGGCGCAGCGATACCAGTCCCAATCCCAGTCCCAGCAGCGCCAGGGTGGAGGCTTCCGGTACCTGGCTGACGCGGTACAGGACGGTGGTGTTGGAATCCTCGTTGGCGACCGCAACGTACCCCCAGTCGTTGTACAGGCCCTGCGAAGGAATCGGCGCCATAAGGGCAAAGTCGATGCCCTCAGGCGCCTCGTCCCGGTCGTTGAAGATGTAGTCGAGGTAGATCGGGTTGGTCGGGTTGCTGATGTCGAACACCATGAATCCATCTGCGCGCTCGAGGCCCAAAAGGGCGTAGGGCACCCCGTTCAGGACCAGCACCTCCAGTGCCTCCGGTTCGGGGCCCTTGTCGTCGGAGCGTCCCTCTTCCCACTGGTCGGGGAACATAGTGGCGATCACGCTCTCGATTGTGCTGCCGGTGTCGCCAATCAGTTCGCCCTGGGCATCCCAGATGGACATCGAACGTGCCCCGTAGGCATAGATTTTCTCGAACAGGCCGTCGCCGTCGGCATCGCCGTTGGCCGTTGTTGTCTTCAGGCGTCCCAGGTTGGTCTCATCCTGCAGGGTGGCGTCGGAGAACACGCTTGAGTCCAGGGTGAGGTCCTCGACCCGCACCTCCTCCGAGTAGCCGACATAGTCGCGCGCGTCACCCTCGTTGGCGGTGACGTAGTAGGTCTCGCCATCAACGGTGTAACTGACGATCGAGTCCGGCTGGTACATGCCCTTCACCGGCCAGTTCTGCAGGTTGCCATCGATATTGTCACGATTGGAGGCATCCAGTTCATTACCCGGCAGATCGTGATCCTTGAAGCCCAGCCCCTGAACATCGCTGATCGTGTTGGTTTCGAGGTCGATGATCGCGACTGCGTTGTTCTCCTGCAGCGTGACGAAAGCCTGCTTGCCGTCCGGCGAGACCGCGATGTACTCGGGCTCGAGGTCCTGGGCCACGGTGGCATCACCCCCGGTGGTGACGTTGGGCCCGAAGATGCGTCCGCCTTCGTCCTCGATTTCGTCCTCTCTCGAATTGAACGCAGTGAAGTCGAGCGAGGTGACGCCGGCGCTGAAAGTGCCACCGCTGGTATCGATGTCGATCACGCTGACCGAGCCTTCCGGGTCGGTCGAATAGTCATCGTTGGGTTCACCCTCGTTGGCCACCAGCACCTTGTCGCCGTCGGGTGTGAAGGTCAGCATGTCCGGCAGAGCCCCCACCGTCACCGAAGCAAGAGACGGAGCGCTATCAGGGTTGGCAACCGTCGCATCGTAGAATTAGGACTGAACCGGGGTCTGTCTCGGTCGGTGCCGCCACGGCGATTGCCAGGATGCCGTTCCTGACCGCGACGCTGTTAACCCCGCCGCTAGAGATGTTAAAAGTGCCTACCAGGGAACCCGCGGAAGATGTGCCTTCCGCTTCGAGTCGGCGTGCCTCCACTCCGTTCCCCGTGGTCGAAAAAACACGGTTGTTGGCAGCATCGATTGCCACGATCTCGGCGCCGGCGCCGGTCTCTGCCCAGACTTCCTCGAAGACGAGCATTGGCACGGCATGGGTTGCGGCCGAACCCAGCGACAAAGAGACGGTGAGCGCCAGCAGGTGGCGCCGCAAGGACTTACGGTACATGATGAGATCCCCTGACTTGGTATTTTTGTTCTGGGCACCCTAGGGAATCCAAATGACAACTTCGTGACCGCTGTGGGGATGGTCAGTGCTACTCAGGCGGTGGATTCCTGAGATGGAGATTGGAGGCTCAACATGACCAGCGGCGTCGTTCTCGATCTCGCCAGCCTGCACCCGGCGGACCTGGACCTGTCTGGCTTGAAGTCCTGTCTGCCGGCATGGCGATTCTTCGATGCCACCGCACAGGAGGAGCGCATCGCGCATATCGGTGATGCGCAGGTGGTGGTGCTCAACAAGGTCGTCTTGGACGAGCCGATACTCAGGGCACTACCCAGGCTGCGTCTGATCTGCCTGACCGCGACCGGCACCAACAACGTCGACCTTGCGACCGCCTCCGAATTGGGAGTCGTGGTCAGCAATGTGCGCGCCTATGCCACCGACAGCGTCGCGCAGCACGTGATGGCGATGATCCTGGCGCACCACACCCGCCTGCTGGAATACAACGCCGCGGTCCGACGCGGCGACTGGAGCCGCAGCCCGCAGTTCTGCCTGCTCGACTACCCGGTTCGGGAACTGCGGGGTATGACTCTCGGCATCGTGGGCTATGGCGAATTGGGGCACGGCGTGGAGCGCCTCGCGCGCGCCTTTGGGATGGAGGTCCTGATTTCGCAGCGCCCCGGTGGAGAGCCGGCACCCGGGCGGATGCCGCTGGAGGAACTCCTGCAACGCGCCGATGTGGTGACCCTGCACGTACCGCTCGCGCCCAATACCGAGCACCTGATCGATGCGCGCCACTTGGCGCTGATGCAGCCGCATGCGCTGCTGGTGAACGCCGCGCGAGGAGCGGTGGTGGACAATCGCGCCCTGGCCGATGCGCTGCGTGACGGGACCATCGGCGGGGCCGCCATCGATGTCCTCGACCGGGAGCCGCCACCTGCCGATCATCCCCTGCTGGCGGGTGACATCCCCAATCTGATTCTCACCCCGCACACCGCCTGGGCGGGGCGCCAGGCGCGTCAGAACGTGGTCGAACAGACCCTGGCAAATATCGAGGGTTTCCTGCAGGGGCATCCCCGCAACCAGGTCCTGGCATGAGAACCAGGACTTCAACGCGGACGGCGCGACATTTGCCCCTCGCGGAAAACGCGTTTCTGTGCGTCAAACCATTGGGTATGGTGTAAATTGATGGCGTACGAAGCGTACCCGCTTGATCGGATTCTGAAGGAGGGCGTAATGATTCGATGGGAAGAGCTGTTACGGAATGACCTGGCCAAGGGCGTTGCCCTGGGGGTAGGGGCCGCCGTGCTGGTGCCGGTGCTGGTGAGCGCTTTGGCCCCGGTGGTCAAGCCAATGGCTCGGACCGCACTGAAGGCCGGCCTGCGTACCTATGAACGGGCCCGTGAAGTGGTCGACGAGGCCGGGGAAATGATGGAAGACCTGGTTGCCGAGACGCAGGCGGAAATGCGTGCGGAACGGGTGGCTGCGGCGCAGGCCCAGGCGGAAGAAGAGGCACAGGCAGCGGAAGCGGAATCCATGGATGCGCCTTCGCAAGAGCACCCGGGGGAGGAGGCGGTCCGGCATTGAGGTTCGTTATTGCGCATCAGATCGACGGCCGAACCCGACTGCGCGCCTTTGACCGTCCCCTGGACAGGGCTGGACTGGCTGCATTTGTCGAGCAGTTTTCACAGCAGCCGGATATCGAAATGCTCGACCTGCGCGAGGCCACGGGCAGCCTGGTGGTCGAGCATCCGCTGCTGGATGCCGGGCAGTTGGCCGAGCGGGTGGCGCATGCCGGCGGGGAGATATTGGCTGAGCCCCAGGCGCCGGCCGGGCCGCGCGATAATCTGGCGGTGGTGCGCACAGGTTTCGCCAACGTCGATAAACTCCTGGCCGGGGCCAGCGGCGGTGGCGTGGACATGCGCACCCTGGCGTTCCTGGTACTGTTCAGCCTGGGCGTCGCGCAATTGCTGCGTGGCCAGATCATGATGCCGGCGTTTTCGTTCTTCTGGTACGCCTTCGGGCTGATCGAAAAGGGGCCGGGCAATTCAGCCGATGCGCACGACTCACCTGATTCACCGTCCGGCGAATGATCGCCAGGTGTTGTGTTCCGGTCGAACCGGATGGTGGGGTCAATGGCCCGCATAAGCGGGCATGGGGATAGACACAAATGGCAATGATCAAGATCAAGCGGAAACATTCGATGGGCCAGAAGAAGGCCTGTGAGAAAGTCGAGACGATCGCGCAAAAACTGCAGAAGGATCTGGATGCCGAATACCACTGGGAAGGTTCGGCACTGGTTTTTTCCCGAACGGGAGCCTCAGGGAAGATCACGGTGCGGGAGTCGGACCTGGACGTCGAGGTCAAGCTGGGGATGTTGCTCAGCGCTTTGAAAGGGAAAGTCGAGCAGACCCTCAACGAGGAGCTGGACAAGCAACTGAGCGCCTGAGGATCGCGGCATGCACCCCTTCGTATTGTTGTTGCCTGCCCTCGGGCTGATCCTTGGTCCCCGCGTCTGGGTCAACCGGGTGCTGCGAGAGCACGACCAGGAGCAGGATCTGCCCGCCTCCGCGGGAGCGGTGGCGCGCGAGATACTCGATCAGCACGGCCTGCACGGGGTGCAGCTGGAAGTCACCGACCGCGGCGATCATTACGACCCGCATGCGCGTGCCGTGCGGCTGTCGCGCCACAACATGGACCGCCGCAGTCTGACGGCCGTGGTCACGGCGGCGCACGAAGCCGCGCACGCCTTGCAGCATGCGGAGGGTTACCCGCCGTTCGAATTGCGTACCAGCCTGGCTCGTGTTGCCCAGGTGACCGGGGAGGTCGGTACCGTCCTGTTCATCGCGGTGCCGGTGACCTATCTGCTGACGCGACGTTCCCTGCCCCCGACCATCGTTGGCGGCAGCGCTTTGGCGATGCTCGGTACGAGTGCGGCGGCTCAGCTGGCGGCCCTGCCGACCGAAATGGACGCCAGCTTCAAACGTGCGATGCCGATGCTCGAGGCGGGCTACATCCGGCCCGAGCAGAGGGAATCGGCGCAACGCATTCTTTTCGCCTGCTCCATGACCTACGCGGCGGCATCCCTGTCGAGCGTGTTGACGGTCTGGCCGTGGATGCGTGGTGGCACAGCGGCAATGGCTGTGGGTATGAAGACCGTCTCAGGGGTGACCGGGGCGATCACCCGAAAAGATGAGCCCAGGGCGTCGGCAAGCCACGTTTCCGGTGATGCCGGCGCAGGCAGACGCCAGCGCCCGGCGCGCGGGCAGGGTTCCATCCGCGGGGGTGAATTCGAGGCCTTGCTGCGGCGCTTTGCCAAGCCGCTCATTCGCGGCTTTCTCAGCCGGGTTTAGGTGCGGTCGGTTTCGGGCTGCCGGACCGCGAGCACCGAACAGGGTGCATGGTGCGTCACCTTGGCGGTTACCGAACCGAGCAGAAAGCGTTCAAAGCTTGTCTTGCCCTTGTTGCCGATCACCATCAGGTCGCTGTTAAACGCCTCTGCCTGTTCCAGCAGTGCCGAGGCCACGTCCTTGGTCTCAAGCAGCTCGGTGCTGACGTCCACGTTCTTCCAGTCGACCTCTTTTTTCAGCCGTTCCAGGGCCTGCTGCGCAAGCGTTTGCTTCTGCTTCCAGATCCAGTTCAGCTGTTGGCGCACATCCTGGCGGAACATCTTGATCAGCGGCAGCGCGGTGACCGCCTTCAGGCGGGTGTTTTCGGGGAGGGGCAGCGCAGCGAGCAGTTCCACCGCGGCGCGCGCCGGTGGGGAGTCGTCATAGCCGAGGAGGATGCGCAGGTGGCTGTCGCTGTCTGCCTCGTCGGATGCCGGTTTCACGATCAGTACCGAGCAGGGCGCATATTCGAATACCCGATCGGATGTTCCGCCGAGAAGAAACCGCTTGGGGTCGTGCGTGCCATGTGAACCAACAACGATGATGTCGTAACGGCCATCGCTCGCCTCGCGCAGAATTTCCTCGGCCGGGTGGCCGGACCGGACCAGGGTGCGGGTGTGGATGCCGCTGTTCTGCAGTCGTTGCGCTTCGGTGTCGAGCAGTTGCTGCGCCTCGCTGTTGGTCTCGTGGCTTACCTTTTCGTAGAGCTCCTGCTGTTCCTCGTCGAGCTCGGCCATTTCCTCTTCCCGAAGCAGCGATTTGAGCACGGTCATCACGGTGGCTTCGGTCTTCGTCGGAAGGGGCAGACCCATGAGGAAGTCGGTGGCGGCAAGCGCGGTGTCGGAACCATCGGTCGCCAGCAGGATTTTGAGGGGGCTGGTGCTGTTCAATGTGCCGCTCCAATGTTCAATGCGTACTGCAGGATAATGTAGATCAGGTATACGCCAAGCAGCCACACCCCCTGCCAGCGATGGAACACGCCCTTGTTCATGCTGATGAAAATGCGGAAGGAAAGCAGGATGATCAGCATCGCTGGAAAGTGGAAGTAGTAGAAATTGGCGGGTATCGCCAGGGGGGCCGCTACGGCGGCGGCGCCGATCACGAACAGCACATTGAGTACGTCGGCGCCGACGATGTTGCCCACCGTGATTTCCGGGTGGCCCTTGCGCACCGCGGCGATGGCGGTCATCAGTTCCGGCAGCGAAGTGCCGAAGGCCACCATGGTGGCCGCTATGACATCTTCCGGAACGCTCAGTCGAATGGCGATCTCGGAGGCGGCCGGCACCAGCACGCGCGCACCGAGAATGACCAGCAGCAGGCCACCGATCACCAACAGCCAGGCCCGCCCGAGACTCATCAGCTCGTCTTCGCTGGGCAGGGCGGCTTCGCCATTGCCGGTTTCCCCGCTACCGCGTGCCCAGCGGTAGGTCATGTAGAGATAGAGAGCCAGCAGGCCGAGGAAGAAGAAACCAACCGAACGTGGAAGAAAGGGCTCTGCACCCTCGGGGGTCATCAGCAAGGCGCCGATTGCGATCAGGACCAACAGGCTCGCGGAGCTGAACTGGACCCACCCGGTGCGGTTGAGGATGAAACGGTTGACCGGCACTGCCACCAGCAAGCAGGTCAGGCCGAAGATCAGGCCGGTATCGGCGATGATCGATCCCACGCCGTTGCCGAGAGCCAAACCGGGGTTGCCCATGTAGGCGGCCATCACCGAAACGAAGGCTTCCGGCAGGGTGGTGCCGAGCGACACCACGGTGGCGCCGATCACGATCTTGGGCATGCCGGTGCGGGATGCGAGGTCGACCACGCCATCGATCATCCAGTCCGCGCCCTTGGAGAGCATCGCGATACACACCACGATGATCAATAACAGCATGATGGTGGATTGACCGGCCATCAATTGTTGCAGTGCGGATTCGTCCGCCAGCCAGCGCCAGATGTCGTTTTCCATCCTGCTCCCCGTGGTACTTGGTCAGAAAAGATCTGTTTGCCAATTCTTAATAAACCAGATATCGACCAAATGGTGGTACCGGTCTGAAAAAACTGCCGGGAATTTGATCCTGGTCGATTCACTGTAACAATGCAGGCGCGCAGTTGTGCCAGTATTTGTAGTTGGAATAGTAGGTTGTGGGTTGTCCTTCGATCGATGAATTCAGCGGTTGGCACTGATGAAGAGTAAACAGCGGGTCGTGCCTGTGCATGCCTGCGTGCCGGGGCGGGCACGCTTCGAAGTGGCTGGCCTGTACCAGTCGCGCGCACTGAAGCGGCGCATCGAGGCGGCGTTGAGCGAATTGCAGGCGATCGCCTCGGCCGAAGTGAATACGCGTACCGCCCGGGTGTTGGTGGTGTTCTCGGATGAGATCACACTGGACGAGATTACGCGCGTGATCGAGTCGCGCTTGAACGCGGATGCGGTTCCGTTGCTGAGGCCGTCCAGAGATCATTCGCGTGCGCTGCCGCGATTCGACAGCAGCCCGCTACTGCGCGCGTTCAATGCCGTTGTGCGCGGTTTCCCGGCGTTGTTGCAGACGCACCCGGTGCTCGGCGCAAGCGGCGCCACCGCTGTGCCGGACGGACCCGGGCCGGCGACCCAGGCCATCCGCCCCTGGCACCTGATGGGGCTGGAGGAAGTATTGACCAGTCTTGGCGTGAATGCCGAGGGTTTGGGCCTGGAAGAGGCACGCGAGCGCCTGGCCCACTACGGGGTCAACGCCCTGGTCGCCGCCCAGCGCCGCTCCGACCTGCTGATCTTCCTGGAGCAGTTCAACAACCTGCCGGTGGGCCTGCTCGGCGCCTCGGCGGTGGTCTCCTTGCTGACAGGGGGGGCCGCCGATGCGGCGGTGATCCTCGGTGTGGTCCTGATCAACGCGGTGATCGGTTTCGTTACCGAGCGCCAGGCTGAGATCACCATCAGTTCGCTGGCCAAGAGTGGCGTCACAGAGGTCAACGTGATCCGCGGCGGGCAGACGTTGCAGATATCGGTCGAAGACATCGTGCCCGGCGACCTGTTGGTACTGGCGCCCGGCAGCTACATCTCCGCCGATGTGCGCTTGCTCAGCTCGCACCGCCTGAGCGTGGACGAATCGGCATTGACCGGCGAGAGCCTGCCGGTGGCCAAGGAACATGAGTACACGGCCAGCGCCGACACCGCGCTGGGCGATCGTCGCAACATGGCCTTCATGGGCACCCACGTGACCGGAGGCAGCGGCAAGGGCATCGTGGTGGCCACCGCCGCGGCCACCGAGCTGGGACAGATCCAGACCATGGTCGGCGAAGCGGAAGCGCCCGAGACCCCGATGCAGAAACAGCTCGGCAGCATGGGCACCCAGTTGGCGCTGCTCTCGGGCGCGGTCTGCGCAGGGGTCTTCGGTGTCGGCCTGCTGCGCGGATTTGGCTGGCTGGAGATGCTCAAGAGCTCGGTCTCGCTGGCCGTCGCCGCCGTTCCGGAGGGCCTGCCGGCGGTCGCCACCACCACCCTCGCGATGGGCATCGCCAACATGCGCAAGCACAATGTGTCGGTCAGGCACCTCGACGCGGTCGAGAGCCTGGGCTCGGTGCAGGTGTTCTGCATGGACAAGACCGGCACCCTGACCATGAACCGCATGGCGGTGGTTGCCCTGTTCGCTGGTGAGCGGGGTTATTCGATCAGCGGCGAGACGGTGTACGCGGATGGCGAGGCCGTCGAACCGCTGCAGAACAAGGAGCTGGTGCGGCTGATGCAGGTGGTCTCGCTGTGCAGCGAGAGCGAGATCCTGGATGTTCCCGGTGAGGTCAAGCTGGACGGCTCGCCGACCGAGAACGCGCTGGTGATGCTGGCGCTCCATTCCGGCATCGATGTGGGCAGTCTGCGCGCCGAGCAGCCGACCCTGAAGATCCGTTACCGCGCCGAGGGTCGCCCGTATATGAGCACCCTGCACCCGATGCCGGGCGGCAAGTACCTGTGGGCCTTCAAGGGCAGCCCGGACGAGGTACTGGCGAAGTGCGATCACCAGCTGCGCAATGGCCGCAAGGTACGCCTGAACGCCGAATCGCGGGCTGCGATCCGCGCCGCCAACGTGGATATGGCGGGTGACTCGCTGCGCGTGCTCGGGGTGGCCTACCGCGAGCTCGACCGGGGCGTGATGCCCGGGCGCAGCGGGGGCCTGACCTGGCTGGGCCTGGCCGGCATGGCCGATCCCATGCGCCCGGGTATGGACAGACTGATCGCGCAGTACCACCAGGCGGGCATCCAGACCATCATGATCACGGGTGACCAGAGTGGTACCGCCGCGGCAATCGGTCGCCAGTTGGGCCTGAGCGGCGATCAGCCGCTCAAGGTGCTCGAATCGAGCGCTCTGGAGGATCTCGACCCGGAACTGCTCAAGGGCCTGGTGGAGAACGTGCACGTATTTGCGCGGGTCAGCCCGGCGCACAAGCTGAAGATCGTGCAGGCCCTGCAGGATGCCGGCCGGGTGGTTGCCATGACCGGTGACGGCATCAACGACGGCCCCGCGCTGAAGGCGGCGGATGTCGGGGTGGCGATGGGTGGCGGCGGCACCAACGTGGCACGCGATGTCTCGGACGTGGTGCTGGAGGACGACAACCTGCACACCATGACCACGGCGATCAGCCAGGGCCGCACCATCTACAACAACATCCGCAAGATGATCCACTTCATGGTCTCGACCAACCTGACCGAGATCGAAGTGATGCTCGCGGGCATCGCCTTGGGCCTCGGCCAACCGATGAACCCGATGCAGTTGCTGTGGATCAATCTGGTGACCGATATCTTCCCGGGCCTGGCGCTGGCGTTGGAGCCGGCCGAGCCCGGCATCCTGCAGCGCCCGCCGCGCGATCCGAAGGACAAGATCATCAGCAATAGCGATCTGCGCCGCATGACCTTCGAGTCGAGCATGATCGGCCTCGGTACCATGGGGGCCTTCCTGTATGGCCTGAGGCGCTATGGTGACCCGGCGGCCGCCGGCACCATGGCGTTCAATGCGCTGACCCTGAACGAACTGGCGCACGCCCTGAGTTCCCGCTCGCCTTACCGCAACGTTTTCGGTGGGCAGAAGCTGCAACCCAATCCGCACCTGGTGAAGGCCATCGGTGGCATGGCCGGCCTGCAGGTGCTGGTCAATGCCCTGCCAGCGGCGCGGCGCCTTTTGGGCACCACGCCACTCGGCTTCGCCGACGTGCTGGTGCTCGGTGGCAGCGTGCTGCTGCCGTTGCTGGCCAACGAGATGACCAAACCCAAGGCGCCTCAGGAAGAGACCGACGGGGACGCGGATTTCAGTGATTCGGAAGAATCCATCGATGTCGTGGAGGAACAGCCGTGAGCGACGATTTCATTTTCACCTCGGGGTCCATGACCGCCGGTCATCCGGACAAGCTATGCGACCAGGTCAGCGATGCCATCGTGGATCACTACCTGATGGCCGATCCGAACGCGCGCATCGTGGCGGAAAGCGTGCTCGCCAGCGGCCTGATGTTCATTTCGACTCATTACGCCTCCAAGGCGGTGCTGGATATTGCAGACATCGCGCGCCAGGTTGTGCGCAGCGTCGGCTACCCGAAGGAGATCTTCGATGCCGATGCCTGCACCATCATGACCAGCTTCGCTGACCACACCGCGACCGATTACCGGGTGCTGGATTTCGACAGGATCGACGATGCCTATATCGATAGCATTGTGAGCAAGCACCAGGTGACCCTGTTCGGTTATGCCTGCAACCAGACGGCGGACCTGATGCCTCTGCCGGTGTGGCTGGCGCATGCCCTGAGCAAGCAGATGGATTCGGACAAGGTAAAGAAGAAACTGCCTTACCTGTTGCCCGATGCCAAGGCGCAGGTAGGCGTCGAATACAAAAACGGCAAGCCCAGCCGGATTCACAGCCTGACCCTGGTGGCCAGCCAGTCCAGCGTCGATGTCGACGTCGAGCAGTTGCGAGCCGACCTGCTCGAGCACGTGGTGCAGCCCGTGATGAAGAAGGCCAAGTGGGATCTCGACAAAAAGACGCTGCTGTCGGCCAACCCGGAAGGCCTGTTGATCGGTGGTGGCCCTGCAGCGCATTCGGGCCTGACCGGACGCAAGACCGGTGTGGACACCTATGGTGAGTATGCGCGTCACAGCGGTGCCGCGCTCAGTGGCAAGGATCCACTGCGGGTCGACCGCGTTGGCGCCTATGCGGCACGCTATGTGGCGCGCAACCTGGTGGCGGCCGGCCTGGTGGACGAGTGCGAGGTGTCGCTCAGTTATGCAGTTGGCGCCGCTGGCCCAGTGAGCATACGGGTGCGTGCCTTCGGCGACGATGTTGCTTTCTCAAACGCGGAGTTGGCCGAAAAAGTGAAACAGGTGTTCGACCTGCGTTTGGGCGCGATCGTGCGTGATTTCGGTCTGATCAAGCTGCCCGAACTGCACGACGGTTTCTATCGCAAGCTCGCCTGTTACGGTCAGATGGGGCGCGTGGACCTGGATGCGCCCTGGGAGCGCAACGACAAGGTCGATGCGCTCAAGGGCTGAAGCTACTTGGTGAGCATCCTTTGCTCGAGACTCCGTATCAGCGCACTGCTGGCAATCGAGAAGACGCCGGTGACCGCTGCGATCTTGGCCAGCTCCTCGGGCGGTGGCAGGCGCAGGCGGAACTGGCCGTCGGATTTGGCCATGCCCATGTTGTAATGAATGATCGCCTCGGTCATGAATACACCGAAGGTGACGCCGGTGACAACTAAGCCGCGCACCATGTTGTTCTCCTGTACTTTGCCTGCCCGGTTGAGCTTAACACGTGGCTACCGCCCGTAACGGACAGCCTGCCGTTTTGGATGGCGGCCTTTCTGCTGGTCGCCGTGTCGATATTAACCCGTCCCCATGTATAGCGGCGTTCGCTGCATCCTGAATGCGACCAATTGGGTGGCCAGGTCAATAATGTGCCTCGGTTCCCGGTTCCGATCAATACCAATCCACCGAACGGACATTCAGCTGGCCGGCAGATCACCGCGCATCAGGGGGCGCATTGCGTGCAGCAGTTTGGGGAAGAGTTGCGGGTTGTTGCGCTCCTCCTGCGCCAGCAGGGTCTTGAAATGGGCGCGTTGGGTCGGTGCGCTGAAACAGGCCGGGCAGGAGTCCGGAATGATCGGCAGGTGGGCCTCGTCGGCGAAGGCCGCGGTCTGGGTCTCGCGCACGTATACCAGCGGGCGGATCACACGGATGTCACCTGCATCGTTGGTGTAATGCGCCTTCATGGTGGCGAGGCGGCCCTGGTGGAAGGCCGACATCAGGAAACTTTCGGCCAGGTCATCGAGATGCTGCGCCAGCGCCAGCACGTTGTAGCCTTGCTCGCGGCAGGTGCTGTACATGATGCCGCGCTTCATGCGCGCGCAGTAGGCGCAAAAGGAGTCGCCGCTCATGCGGGTCTTGGCGTCCTCCATGATCGGCTGCTCGCGGTAATGCCAGCTGACACCGATAGTGCTGTAGTACCCGGTCAGCGTGTGCGGATCGAAGCCCTCCACCTCCGGGTCGACGGTGATCACCCCCAGTTCGAAACGCACCGGTGAATAGCTTTGCAGCTGCATCAGGATCTGCAGCAGCGAGAGCGAGTCCTTGCCACCAGAGACCCCGAGCAGGATGCGGTCACCCTCACGGATCATGTCGTAGTCCGCGATCGCGCGGCCGACCTTGCGCAGCAGTGACTTGGGGGGAGGGGACCAGAGGGTTTCTTTCATGCGCCTATTGTAAGGCCGCTTTCCCCCTCCCAGCCTCCCTCACATGTGGGGGAGGGGCTGAACCGGCCGCGATCGACTCCCTCCCCACATGTGAGGGAGGAGCTGAACCGGCCGCGATCGACTCCCTCCCCACATGTGAGGGAGGGGCTGAACCGGCCGCGCTTGACTCCCTCCCCACGCGTGGGGAGGGTTGGGGAGGGGAAATCAGATTTCGAGCACGATCTTGCCGTGGGTGTGCCCGGTCGCGATCTGCTCGTGTGCGCGTGCCGCCTGCTCCAGTGGGAAGGTATGGGCAATATGCAGTCGCAGCTGGTCGGCGTCGATCAGGGCGGCACACTCGCACAGGATCTCCCCCTGGTGCATGCGGGCATCGTGCAGGTCCAGGAGCATGGGGGTGAGCATCAGGGTGAACGCGATCTGCAGGTTTTTGCTGCGTGCGGCGGAAAGGTCCAGCTCGCTGCCGGGATCGAGCAGGGTCACCAGGCGGCCATAGGGCGCCATCATCCCGATGCTGTCGCGGAACACCTGCGGCCCGACGCTCTCCAGGCAGACGTCGACCCCCCGGCCCCCGGTCAGCTCGAGAACCCGAGCGCTCACATCACCTGCGCGGTAGTCAAGCACGCTGTCTGCGCCCAGTTCCCGCGCCAGGGCGATACCTTGCTCGCTGCCGGCGGTGGCGAGCACACGCGCGCCGCGGATCTTGGCCAGCTGGACCGCGACGTGCCCCACGCCGCCGGCGCCGGCATGTATCAGGACCGTCTCCCCGGATTGCAGCCGCGCCTGGTCGAACAGGGCCTCCCAAGCGGTGATCAGCACCAGCGGCCCGGCTGCCGCATGCAGGTAATCGAGGCGCTCCGGCATCCGCTCGGCCTGATTCTGTTCGAGCACGGTGAATTCCGCGTAATTGCCCTGTTCCCGTCCCAGGCCGCCGTGGCAGAACCAGACCCGGTCGCCAATGGCAAAGCGCGCGACCGCGCTGCCGACCGCAACCACCTCGCCGGCGCCGTCGCAACCGAGCACCGCCGGCGGCTCGGCATCGTGGAACAGCCCACGCGAGCGGATCTTGGTGTCGATCGGGTTGACCCCGGCGGCGTGCAGCCGCACCAGGATGCCGGTGGGGGAGGTGATCTCCGGTTCCGCCAGTTCGATCGGCTGCAGAACCTCGGGTCCGCCCACGGCGGTCATGTGGATTGCGCGCATGCTTCAGGTCTCCTTCTTGCTCAGCGGGGCGAGCAGGGCGTACAGGATCCAGGAAAACCAGGAAAAGAAGAAAATCAGCCCCAGCCAGGCCAGCTTCTCCAGGCCAGAGGTCTTGTCCGAGCGCAGGATCAGCAGCACCGGCAGGAACCAGATGAACAGAACCATCAGGATCCCGAAAAGCCCCAGGCCCAGCGCTGCTTCGATCATTCTATACTCCCGATCTTTTGACCCGCTGAGTTTCAGACCTTGCGAGATCCTGTTCAAGCCCTGCGGCAACACCAGGCGCGCCTGAAGGCCTGCCACAAGTGCCCGCAGATGACCGGGCCGCCCGTGACCGGGCAAGCCGTGGCATCCCCGGTGCTGCTGCTGGGGCAGGCCCCGGGCGACAGGGAGCCGAAGCTGCAGCGTCCGTTCGCCTGGACCGCGGGCAAGACCCTGTTTCAATGGCTCGATGGAATCGGCCTGGACGAGCAGTCCGTGCGATCGCGCGTGTTTATCGCGGCGGTCTGCCGTTGCTTTCCGGGCAAGAAGCCGCGCGGTGGCGACCGGGTGCCGAACCTGGCCGAAGTGGCCAACTGCCGTGTCTGGCTGCGCGAGGAATGCGAGCTGGTCCGGCCAGAGTTGCTGATCCCGGTGGGCAAGCTCGCAATCAACCAGTTTCTGCCGGCAGAGCGCCTCGCGGAGGTGATTGGGCAGCGTCACCGGGTCGAGTGCTTCGGCCGCGCAATCGACTGCATTCCCCTGCCGCATCCCTCCGGTGCCTCGACCTGGCATCGCACCGAGCCCGGAAAGAGTCTGTTGGCGGATGCCCTCGATCTGATCGGGCAACACGCCGCCTGGCGCTCCCTGTCCCCGGAGTGACTATACTCGCCGGACATTCACACCGATGGAGAGCACCATGATCCGCCGATTCCACTTCGTCATCGCCCTGGTCGCGCTGTTGCTGAGCACCTCCGCGCAGGCGGAAATACGCAGTGTCGCGGTTTCTTACCAATACGATGACATCCCGCTGACCGGATATCTCTACTGGGACGATGCGCATCAGGAAAAGCGCCCCGGGGTGCTGGTAGTGCACGAGTGGTGGGGCCTCAACGATTACGCGAAAAAGCGTGCGCGCATGCTCGCGGAACTCGGCTACGTGGCGTTCGCTGCCGACATGTACGGCAATGGCCAGGTGACCGACAAGCCGGACCAGGCGCGCGAGTGGATGCAGGAGGTGACCGTCGACGTCGAGGGCTGGCGCGAGCGTGCGCTCGAGGGGCTGAAGCAGTTGAATGCGAGTGGTCTGGTGAGCGAGGGCGAGGTCGCCGCGATCGGGTACTGTTTTGGCGGCGCCACCGTGCTGCAGATGGCGTACGCGAACGCGCCGGTCAAGGGTGTGGTCAGCTTCCATGGCGCGCTGCCAGCGGCGCCCGAGGAGGCGCGTGGCAACATCGATCCCCGTATCCTGGTGCTGCATGGCCAGGCGGATTCCTTCGTTGCCCCCGAGGTGGTGACGAATTTCCGCAACAAGTTGGATGAGGCCGGCGCTGACTGGGAAATGAACACCTACGGTGGTGCCCGGCACGGCTTCACCAATCCGGATGCCGCCAGTTTCGGCATCGAGGCGCTGCGCTACGATGCCAGGGCGGACCGGCGCTCCTGGTCGCGTATGCAGGCCTTCTTTGACGACTTGTTCAAAGGTCAGCCGTAGGGCCTAAGGACCGGCAAACAGCTCCGGCAGGTCCGCGATCGATTCGATTTCATTGTCGGGCTGCACCCCGGTGCGGCGCGCCAGCTCGGCGCGGTACTTGCCGGTCCGCACCAGGATGCCGTGGATGCCCACGGCTTGCGCCCCGCCGATGTCGGATTCGATGTCATCGCCGACCATGGCGACCTCGCCGGCAGGCAGACCGATGCCGTCGAGCGCGGTGGCGAAAAACGCCGCGGAGGGCTTGCCCATGATGACTGCTTCGGTATTCGCCGCGTATTCCAGGGCGGCCACGAAGGCGCCGATGTCCAGTCGCAGTCCGTCTTCCGCCTGCCAGTAGCGGTTGTGGTGCAGGGCGATCAGCATGGCCCCGTCGACCAGGTGGCGGAAGGCCCGGTTGAGCAGTTCGTATGACCAGGCATTGCCGATGTCGCCGATGACCACCGCCTCGGGGTGCTGCTCGTCTTCATGCACATTCGCGAAATCAGCCTTGACCCGGTCCCGCAGCAGCAATTGGCAGCGCGTGATGCCGCGCGCCTCGAGGTAACGGGCCGCGGCGAGCGGCGCACTCAGTATCCGGTCCGCGGGAATTGCCAGTCCCAGCCCGGACAGTTTCTTCTCCAGGTCGGCGAGGCTGCGCGTGGTGGTGTTGGTCAGGTACAGGTGCGGAATGTCGTGCTCGTGCAGGAAACGCACGCACTCCACGGCGCCGGGGATCGTCTTTCCGCCGACATAAAAGACCCCGTCGAGATCGAGCAGCAGACCCTTGGGTGGCATGCCTGAGCCCGTCCTGCTCTTCATTCGGCCGGCCTCATGCGGGCGACGCCGGTGCCGCGATCGACCTGTACCTCGAGCTCACCGTATTCCTCGTGGGTGTCGGTCGGCGTGGGGTCGTCGCTGCAACTGCATCCGGCTAGCACCGAGCGGAAGAACACCCCGGTACGAATATGTATCGCTTCGCTATCCGCGCTGCTGCCCAGTATCATGAAGGTCGGCTGATCGGCCACGTTGCTGCCGTATCGCAGTAGCTGCTGCAATGGCAACAGTTCGTGGTCAATCGCGGCCAGTTCACGTTTTACGGTGTCATTGAATGCGTCCGTTCCCCAGGCTGCCAGGGCCTGAGGCATCCGCAGTGTTTGGGGCATCGTGCTTTTCATGGGTTCAGCATAGCAAGGCCAGTCTGCATGGGTGACAAGGATAACGACTACCTGTACCGCTTCGTTTTTCAGGATCTCGGGGTGCGCGGAGAGTTCGTGCGTCTGGCCGCGAGTTGGCAGGCGGTGCGTGAGAAGCATGCTTACCCGACCTGGGTGCAGGCGCCGCTGGGCGGGGCCCTGGCGGCCGTCTCACTGCTCTCGGCCACCATCAAGTTCCAGGGTTCCCTGGTGATGCAGCTGCAGGGGGATGGCCTGATCCGTTCGCTGGTCGCGCAGGCGACCGATCGCGGCACGCTGCGCGGCATGGCGAGTTTCAACGACCCCGAGACGCCACCCCGGGACGACTCGGCTGCGCTGCTGGGGCATGCGCGCTTGGTGCTGACCGCCGAGTCCCCGGATGGTGAGCGGTACCAGGGCATCGTGCCGCTCGAGGGCGGCGATGTGGCGGGTGCGGTGGAATACTACTTCCGGCAATCAGAGCAGTTGCCAACCCGCCTGTGGCTGGCGGCAGACGAGCAGGTGGCGACCGGGCTGTTGCTGCAACGGCTTCCGGGGGAAGCCGGGGAGCGCGAGGACTGGACCCGGGTGGAGACGCTCGCGGATACCATCACCCGGGCGGAACTGTTGTCGCTGGACGTGGAGGAGCTTCTGTACCGCCTGTTCCACGAGGAACAGGTGCGCCTGTACGATCCCCAGCCGCTGTCGTTCCGTTGTGGCTGCTCGCGCGAGCGCGTCGGCCAGGCCCTGGTCGCGATCGGCGAGGGCGAGGTCGCCCAGATTCTGGACGAAATGGGCAGCATCGAGGTCAACTGCGAGTTCTGCAACGCGCGTTATCGCTTTGACGCGGTGGATGCGGCAGCGCTGTTCCTGCCAGCCAGTGGCGATGCGCCGGACCGGGTGCAATGAAGCAGGCGCCCCACTCGGTTTCAGGCAAAGCTCTCGTAATTGCCCTTGACGATCTCCGGGCCGTACTTGCGTTCCAGGTGGCGTACCTGGAAGTGACCCCTGGCCATGGACTGGAAGTGCTGCATGAAAATGGTGTTGACCGCGGCGGCGCTGAGCGCGCCGACCGCCGGCACCAGGTTGGCCGCGGCACGCTGTGATAGTGGCATGCCGAGGCGATGGGCCACCGCATGCACCAGGCGGGCGGTGATCGCGACCGTCTCGCCTGCGGCGAGGGCTTGATTGCCGATATAGGCCGCGAGGGCCAGGCGCACGCCGTAGTAGCCGGTTTCCGCTGCATCATCCATTTCGGTGCGGCCACCAAAGGCGAACACCTCGACGCAGGCGCGCTGGGACTCGGGGGTGTGGATGTCCTCGCCCTCGTCGCGCGCGATCTCCGCGATGGTGCGCAGCATCAGCGTGGTGGTGATCGGCAACTCGACCGCGAGGCCGGCGAAACCAAAGAATCCTCCTACCGCACCGGTGCCGGCGGCCAGCGCGCGATACAGGCCTTCGTGCGCATTGACTTCGTGGTCGCGGCGCATCGAGGAGACCGCCGCGCTCAGCGCCTTGTGAATGGCAGCCTCGGTCGCACTGTGCAGGCCGTTGTACCAGCGCTTGGGCAGCAGCTGCATGGCAATATCGATCGGGGTGCCGACCACACTCGACAGGCGTGCGGCCAGGCTGGGGTGTTCCAGGTGGTAGTGCGCTTCGCGCAGCAGTTCGATGTCCTGCGGCTCCATGGCGAAGGGTAGATTGGCGGTCATTTCCGGGGTTTCCACGTTGCTCGCGGTGGTCATGTGTGTGATCCAAAAACGGTTTCAGGTAACCGGGTCGTCGCTCTTGTCGGTCGGTGGCTCCGCAGGGGGTCTGCTGCGTTCCAGTTCCTCGCGGATGGATTCGGTGCGACCGATCTCGCGGCCGAGATAATAGCCGAGGCCGAACACGACCGCGGTAGCGATAAGTCGTACGAGCATGTGCCTGGCCCTCTTGCCATTGATCATCTGGAACTATAGCAATCCCCGCAGCCGCAGGCCTCTCGATGACATCCGATGGCGGTCTTTTTACACCAGCAGCGCGACGCTCTTGACCTGCGCGTAAACCGATTTGCCGGGCTGCAGGCCAAGCGCATCGGCCGATTTGCGCGTGACGCGCGCCAGCAGGGGAGTGTTGCCAACCCGCAAGCGGACGTTGACCTGCGCCACGCCGGTCGCCGCGATCTGTTCGACCGTGGCCGGAAAGATATTCAGGATGCTGGTCATGCGCTGATGCTCGAGGGTCAGGCTGATATCGCGCGCCATCACCTGCAGGCGCACCCGGCGTCCTTTCGGTAGGGGCTTGCCGGCAACGATAAAGCGACCACCGGGAAAATCCAGCCAGTTGAGCTGGTATTCAGGGTCGTATCCGGCAACCTCGGCTTCGATCACCGTCTCGGCGTCCGGTTCCTGCGCCAGGGCCAGGTCGAGGCGCGCAAACAGCTCGGCAACAGGACCGCTGTGCTGGACAAGGCCATCGCCCATCAGGATCAGGTGGTCCGCGAGGCGGGCGACCTCGTCGCGCGAATGACTGACGTAGAGCATCGGGAGGCCCAGCTCCCTTTGCAGTGAATCAAGGTACGGCAGGATCTCGTTTTTGCGCTCGCGATCGAGCGCCGCCAGAGGTTCGTCCAGCAGCAGCAGTGCGGGACTGACCGCCAGAGCGCGCGCGATGGCGACCCGCTGTTGTTCCCCGCCGGAAAGCTGCTGCGGCTGGCGCGCCAGCAGATGCCCGATGCCCAGGAGTTCGACCGCCTGCTGCAGTGAATCCTGCCGCGCCTTGCCCCGAAGCCGCCGCAGACCGTAGTCGAGGTTGCCACGCACATCCAGGTGGGCGAACAGGCTGGGCTCCTGGAAGACATACCCGATGGGGCGCCGATGTGGCGCCACGAAATGATCCGCGTCCTGCCAGGTTTCGCCGTTTACCTTGAGGGTCCCGCGCACCGCCGGCTCGAGGCCGGCGATGGCCCGCAGCAGGGTGGTCTTGCCGCACCCGGAGGGTCCGAAGATGGCGCTGATGCCGCGCTCGAGGACGTCCAGGTGCACGTCCAGGGCGAATTCCCCGCGCCTCAGCTGCAGGTCTGCCTGGATACTCATGCGCGCACCAGCGAGAAGCGCCGGTTGAGCGCGTACACCAGCATCAGCAGGGCGAAGGAGAGCAGCAGCAGTCCCGCGGAGATCCAGTGCGCACGGACGTACTCGAGCGACTCGACATGGTCGTAAATGGCGATCGAGATCACCTGGGTGCTGCCCGGAATATTGCCGCCGATCATCAGGACCACGCCAAACTCTCCCAGGGTGTGCGCGAAACCCAGCACGGCCGCGGTGAGAAAACCGTTGCGCGCCAGTGGCAGCGCCACCGTGAGGAAGCGATCCAGCGGGGAGGCGCGCAGGGTGGCGGCAACCTCGAGCGGGCGCGCGCCGATCGCCGCGAAGGCGCCCTGCAGGGGCTGCACCACGAAGGGCATGGAGTAGAACACCGAGCCGATCACCAGGCCGCTGAAGGTAAAGGCCAGCGACTGGCCGCCGAGGGCCTGCATCAGCATGCCCAGCGGGCCTTCCGGCCCGAGCATCAGCAGCAGGTAGAAGCCGATCACGGTCGGTGGCAGCACCAGTGGCAGGGCGACCATTGCCTCGATCAGGAAGCGGAAACGCCAGCGCGTGCGCGCCAGCCACCATGCGATCGGTGTGCCGACCAGGAGCAGCACGAGCGTGGTCAGGGCGGCGAGTTTTAGTGTGATGAACAGCGCCGTAAGGTCGTTTTCCAGCGGTGTCATGGCAGTTTGTACCCGTGTTTCCGGATGATCTCCCGTGCCTCGGGGCTGCGCGTGAAATTCATGAAGGCGCGTGCCGTCGGTCCATCTTTGAGCAGTACCGCCTGCTGTTCGATTGGATCATAAAGTGCCTGTGTCGGCAGCCATGCCGAGCCCTCCGTAGCGCGGTCCGGCCGTTGGATCTGGGAGAGGGCGACGAATCCCAGCTCGGCATTGCCACTGAACACGAACTGGAAAGCCTGGGCGACATTCCCGCCCTGCACCATGCGCGCTCGCAGCCTGTCCCATTGGCCGAGCCTGCGCAGTACCTGTTCGGCCGCGCGGCCATAAGGAGCGAGTCGGGGGTTGGCCAGTGCAATCCGCTGGAAGCTGGCCTGTGCCAATACCTGTCCCGCGTCGTCCACCAGCCCTGCGCGAGGACTCCATAACACCAGGCGACCGAGCGCATAGGTGAAGCGACTGCCCGGCGCGGCGATGCCCTCCCGCTCCAGCAGCGCGGGCCGTTGACCGTCCGCGGCGAAAAACAGGTCAAAGGGCGCGCCGCTCCGGATCTGGGCGTAGTGCTTGCCGGTCGAACCGGTCGCCAGGATGACCCGCTGCCCGTTGCTGCGCTCGAATGCCGCGGCAAGATCGCGCATCGCCGCCACGAAATTGCTTGCCACGGCCACGCGAATCTCTCCCGCCGGCAGGTTGGCGGCAAGCGAAAGCAGCAGGACAGCGAGCAGATAGCGAGGTGACAGGATCAACGGCACGGGCTATCGATTAATGATGTTAACGGTGGCCACTGGCCAGGTTACCAATATTCGGTTCCTGACGCTCTCCCGGCTGCAATCACGGCACAGGCCTGTCCGCAGGGGTGGATCGTAGCGAGGCGACCGGATATCTGCTCTTTCAAACGCCTGCGCCCTGCCGGCAGCGGCCTCCGTCGGAGAGTCGTTAGTTCCTAAATTCCCAGAAGCGCCTGCCGTTAACAGAGGTGACAGCGTCCAGGGACGTTGTCGGTGTCAGCGCCGAGCTGGCCAGTGCATGTACTGGGAAGGCAATCCTCAAAATGGCAAAAATCGGGTTCAGGGTCACATTCACCAATTGGATTTGGATGGTGTGTTTTGTCTTTTGCCTGCCCGGCACGGGGGGCGTTGTTCTGGCGGCCTCGTCCTCGCAGCCGGCAGTGGCGCTCACGGCCGAGGAGCGCGCCTGGCTGGCCGATCACCCCGAGATCCGCCTCGCCCCGGATCCGGACTTCCCGCCGATCGAGTTTATCGATGACGATGGCAATTACCAGGGGATTGCCGCCGACTATGCGGCGCTGGTCGAGCGCCGCCTCGGGATCCAGCTCAAGATCGTGAATCTCGCCAGTTGGGATGAGGTTCTTGAGAAGGCCCGCCGGCGCGAAATCGACATGTTCGGTGCGGCTGCAAAGACGCCGCAGCGGGCCGAATACATGCATTTCACCCGTCCGCACATCGAATTGCCCGGCGCGATCCTGGTACGTAAGGAGGTGCAAGGGAAGCTGTCACTGGAGGACCTTCGTGACCTGCGCGTTGGCGTGGTCTCCGGATACGTGTGGCAGGATCTGCTGCTGAATGACTTCCCAGACATCGATCTGGTCAAGGTGCCGGACCTGAAGACGGGGTTGAAAGAGACCTCGTTTGGGTCGATCGATGCGATGGTGGCCAACCTCGCGATCGCGAGCTGGTACATCCAGCGCGAGGGCATCACCAATCTGCGTGTGGCGGGTGAAACCGGCTATTTCGGGCGTTATGCCTTTGCGACCAGAAAGGACTGGCCGCTGCTCAAAAGTATCCTGGAAAAGACGCTCGCCACGGTCACCCCGGAAGAACACCAGGCAATATTGCAGCGCTGGATCGCGGTCGAGGCCGAGGGAACCTGGTTCAACCGGACCACGATCCTGATGATCGGCGGAATACTCAGTGTGTTGCTGCTGATGTTGGCCTGGAACGGCGTACTCAAGTCCCAGGTCCGGCAGCGCACCCGCGATCTCGAACAGCAACTGGCACAACGTCTGGAAGCGGAGCGGTCGCTGGATCGGGCCAACAGCGCGCTCGAGCAACGGGTCGCGGACAGGACGGCCAGCCTGGAGCAATCCAATAACCGCTTGCGCAATGAGATTTCCGAGCGTGCGCGTATCGAAGCCGATCTGCTGCGTTTTCAGAGGACCCTGGACGAGATCCGCGACTGCGTTTTCATGTTCGACGATACGGAGCTGCGGTTCTCGTATGTCAACGAGGGGGCCGTTGAGCAGGTCGGCTATTCGCGCGAAGAATTGCTGCAGATGCGGCCCTTCGATATCAAGCCGGATTTCGACGAGCCGAAGTTCCGCTCCTTGATCGCGCCGTTCCTGGCGCATCGCGAGACGGCCCGCACCTTCGAAACGGTGCATGAGCGCAAGGACGGCTCGCGGATGCCGGTGGAGATCCTGCTGCAGTACGTGGCGCCGGAGCACGAACCGGCACGTTTCGTTGCGGTCGTGCGCGATATCTCGGAACGGAAAAGGATCGAGGCCGACCTGGCCTGGAACAGCCGCCAGATCAATCTCATCAGCGAGGCGCAGCAGGCCTTCATCCTCAACACCGATGCACGTGCTACGTTCGAAGCGATGCTCCAGGGTCTGCTCGAGCTGGCGGACAGTGCATTCGGCTTCATTGGCGAGGTATTGCATAAAACGGATGGCACGCCCTATCTGAAGACGCATGCGATCACGAATATCGCCTGGAACGAAGAGACGCGGGCCTTTTATGCCGAACATGCGCCCAAGGGAATGGAGTTCACCAACCTGGATACCCTGTTCGGTGCGGCGCTCCAGACAGGTGAGCCGGTCATTGCCAACGACCCGGCCAACGACCCCCGGGGGGGTGGGTTGCCGCCGGGGCATCCGCCGCTTACCTCATTTCTGGCAATCCCCCTGTATGCGGGCCGCTTGATGGTTGGTCTTGCAGGCATCGCCAACCGCGAGGCCGGCTACGATGCGGGTATGGTCGAGTCACTCCAGCCGTTCAGTGCGACCTGCGCCAATCTGATCGTGGAATACCAGAATGAACGGCAACGGGTTGTTGCCGAAAACCGGATCATGGACAGTGAAGAGCGGATGCGGGCAGTGCTCGACAATGTGCTCGAAAGTATTGTCACCATCGATCAGCGCGGTGTGGTGCAATCGATAAACCCGCCGACCTCGGAAATGTTCGGTTACGAACCGGAACAGATCATCGGACAAAATGTGACCATGCTGATGCCCGAGCCGCATCGCAGTGGTCATGATCAGTACATCCGGAACTATCAGGACACCGGCTCGGCCAGGATTATCGGTAAAGGCAGTGAGCTCGAGGGCAGGCGGAGCGATGGGTCGCTGTTTCCCTTGGAGGCCAGCGTGACCGAATTGAGCGCGGGCGGTGAAACCCTTTATGTCGGTGTGCTTCGCGATATTACCGAACGTAAACAACACGAGTTGGAACTGCAACATGCGCGAGAGGAGCTTCAGCGCGCCAATGAAAAGCTGACCGAGCAGGCGCGAACCGATGCCCTGACCGGCCTTGCCAATCGCCGTTATTTCGACGAGACGATGGAACGCGAGATCCGCCATGCCGGGCGCCTGCAGGATGCGCCTCTCACGTTGATGCTCTGCGATATCGACCATTTCAAGTCGTACAACGACCACTATGGGCATATCCAGGGAGACGAGTGCCTGCAACAGGTTGCCGCGGTCATCCGGTCGATGTTCCAGCGCGCGGGCGACCTGGTGGCGCGCTATGGCGGGGAGGAGTTTGCCATCGTTCTTCCGGCGACCGGCGCTGCCGATGCCGCCGAGCTTGCCGAGCGTCTTCGCCAGTCGGTGTGGGCGCGGAAGATTCCACATGTCGCTGCCGACATCGACGCTCGCGTGACCCTGAGTATCGGCGTCACGACCTTGGACTCCGGTGAAGCAGTTTCGACTGAGGATCTGATCGCTCGCGCGGACGAGGCGCTCTACAGGGCCAAGGCCGATGGCCGCAACCGGGTGCGGCAGCATGTTGCCGAGACGTCCCCCCCAGGCAGGTTGAAGATCAACTGAGTGTCCGTGGCGGTCGGAGTCCGCGGCCGGGGTGCGAGCGAGGCGCCATCGCTCAATCCGGATGGGCTTCCCCGCGGAGCGCTGCGAGCTGCCCCTGATCGCCCTGCATCCAGGCGGCGGTGGTCGCCCACAAGCCCCGGGCCGCCTCGCCGGACGCCTCTATACCCTGGCGCCAGGCTGCAAGCACCTTGTCCCACGCCTGCCGACCGTAATCGCCGCTGGTATCCAGGGCCTCCGAGGCGGCGACTTTGACCGACTCCCCGGCCTCTGAAAGGATTTCGGTGGCGTCGTCGCGGCTCTCCTGCAGGCAAAGCTCGTAGTCGAAAGGCGTATCCGTGCCATGCAGCAGGTTGGCATCCTCCTGCAATGACTCCTTCTCTTTGCAATAGTCCTCGATTTCCAGGCCGGTCATCACCACGGCAACACCCACGCTGCCGACAGTGGCCGCCGCCAGGGCGGTGGATGCCACCCGCTTGCCAGACCGTTTCACCAGCCGTTTGGAGACGTGACGCCGCTTTGCCGCGTGACGCTTTTTGACCTGCTCCAGGACTTGCTGTGATGCGCGCAGCTGGCTGAGGGTGGCCGCGCCCGTCGCGGCCAGGCCGAAGAATCCGAGGATGGAATTGAGGAAAAGCGATGCGGCCAGGGAAAGGGCAGCGGCGGTGGCTGTCATGGTCAGCAGGATGGTCTTCAACATGTCGATTCAGCGTGCGTGGTGGAAAGGATCCGCGTCGGGTGGGAAATTCCCGGAAATACCTCGGCATTCTAGGAGCCTGTCGGGTTTGGCCGTTTGAAGCGAAAGTTGCTGGGGGCGAATCAAGTCAGTTTATCGTTTGAGGAGAATAGTGGGCCTATTTGACGAAAAGGATAGGCTGAGTTGATCGTCATCCAGCGATTTGCAGCCAAACAGTGCTAAATCCGACAGGCTCCTAGACTTGCAAGCCAGGGCGGAGTTCACTTTAAGGGGCTGCAGGCTTTATTCCCAGTGGACCTTGTCGTTCCGAATCCGCATTATTTTGCATCCGCCTCATCGGCCAGGCGCCGTACAGGCGCATCTTCGAGCTACCCGGAAAGCGATTCCATGAAACTGATCGAAATCGACAAGCCGCGCTACCGTCGCCACCTCAACCTGGTGTTTGGCGGTATCGCGGTGACGCTGATCGTTTTGTCGCTTGCGGTTTCGACCCTGCTGATCGAGCTGTTCGGCACGCCAGGCGGGTCGAATTTCTGGCTGAACCTCGGCGGCGTGGTTATGGCCGCGGTCGTGGTTGTAATCGTATTGCAGAAGCTGCGCCGGCATCCTTTCATGCGCGAGGTCGTTTACGTCTGGGATCTCAAGCAGCAGTTGAACCGCATCTACCGCAAGCAACGCCGGCTGCAGGCGGCAGTGGATGACAACGATCCCGACGCGCTGCTGATCATGAACTTCTTCTACCGCGGTTCGAAGCAGCTGTACGAGCTCGATGACAACCTGGTCACGCACGACGAACTGGTCGACAAGATCCGCCATCACGACAAGCTGCTCGAGAGCGCAGGGCTTTCGACCTCGACCGATGCTTACGAGCCTTCGATGCTTGATCGATTCGGCGCGCGTTGACTCCCTCGGAGAGCAGGCTGCACCTTGGTCCCGTGTCTGAATATTGTGACCTCAGCGGGCAATGGCTTGTCTCCTTAACGAAGCACTCAGGTTCCCTGAGGGTTGAACACGCGCCTTTCGGCCCGCGATCCCGAGGTCCACATCAACTATGACAGCCTTTGGCCGCTTCGGGGTGGGTATCGTGAGCATGCTTTTCTACTACGACCTGGGACTGTTCCATTGATCCTGTAACAGCTGCCGCTCTGCGGGCGCTGACAGGGCAGGACCCAGGGCAGGAAAGGTTCTGAAAAATCAGCTCTCCAGGGTTACGCCACAACCGCCGAGGCCGCAGTAGCCGGCGGGGTTTTTCCCCAGATACTGTTGGTGGAAGTCCTCGGCATAGTAGAAGGTCGGGGCGGGCAGTATTTCAGTGGTGATCCGGCCCTTGCCGGCGTAATCCAGCGCCTTCTGATAGCTGCTACGCGTCGCCTGTGCGAGGGTGTCCTGATCGGCATCGAAGGTGTAGATACCGGATCGGTACTGGGTGCCGACATCATTGCCCTGGCGCATGCCCTGGGTGGGGTTGTGCGATTCCCAGAAGACCTTGAGCAGGTCGGCATAGCTGAGCTTGTCGGGGTCCCATACCACCAGGACGACCTCGTTGTGCCCGGTCAGGCCGGTGCAGACCTCTTCGTAGTTCGGGTTGGGGGTGTAACCGCCGGCATAGCCGACCGCGGTGCTGTACACCCCGTCGAGCTCCCAGAAACGCCGCTCGGCGCCCCAGAAGCAGCCCATGCCGAAGAGGGCCTGCTGCATGCCCTCCGGAAACGGCGGCTGGATGGGATGGCCGTTGAAGAAGTGTCGGTTGTTGACCGGCATCGGGGTGTCGCGACCGGGCAGTGACTTTTCCTGCGAGGGTATGCGGGTCTTGTCGATACGTTCGAACATCAGCGAATCTCCAGGCGGCGTATCAGGGGAAATACGGCCAGGCCGTAGACAGCCAGGCCGCCGGCGTTGGCGACAATGTCCCAGATCCCCACCTCGCGTCCGGGGACGAAGTATTGCAGCAACTCGATGGCGATGCCGTAAGCCAGCAGAGGGAGGTATTTGCGCGGCGTGAAACCCGATTCAGCCCAGCCCGCATCGGCCAGGAAGGCCAGAATGATGAAGGCGATCAGGTGCTCCAGCTTGTCTGACTGCGAGAAATCCAGCATCGCGGGTTTCGGCGGCTCCGGCGTGAGCATCATGTAGGTCACGATCAGCAGCGCCAGGCCCAGCAGGAGCTGGGCCCCGACGGAATTGCAGCGACTGATGGGCACGCCTCAGTGATCCGCCTGTTCACGCGCGATGGCGCGGTGGCCTATGTCATGGCGATAGAACACGCCGTCCCAGCGTACTTGTTCCGCCAGGGCATAGGCTGATTTCTGTGCCTCGGCGACACTGCTGCCCAGGGCCGTGACACACAACACGCGCCCGCCGTTGGTAACGACTTCCTCTTCCTGCAGCGTGGTGCCGGCATGGAAGACCTTGTGCTCCGCGTCCTCTTCCTGCGGCAGCCCCCGGATCGGTGCCCCCTTGGGGTACTCGCCGGGGTAGCCACCAGCGGCCAGTACCACGCCCACTGCCGGGCGGGGGTCCCAACCGGTGTGTTCCTCGTCCAGCCGGCCTTCCATCGCCGCCAGGCAGTGGCGCACCAGGTCGGAGCGCATGCGCAACATGATGGGCTGGGTCTCCGGGTCGCCGAAGCGGCAGTTGAACTCGATCACCCTGGGTGTGCCATCCGCCGCGATCATCAGGCCGGCGTACAGAAAGCCGGTGTAGGGATAGCCTTCCTTGGCCATGCCGCGTACGGTCGGGTTGATGACCTCCTGCATGATCCGTTCGTGGATGGCATCCGTGACAACAGGCGCCGGGGAGTAGGCTCCCATGCCGCCGGTGTTGGGGCCGGTGTCGCCGTCGCCGACGCGCTTGTGGTCCTGGCTGGTGGCCATCGGCAGTACATGTTCCCCATCCGCCATGACGATAAAACTGGCCTCCTCACCCTCGAGGTATTCCTCGATCACGACCTTGTTGCCGGCTTCGCCGAAGGCGTTGCCAGCCAGCATGTCGCGCACCGCGGTTTCCGCCGTTTCAATGTCCATCGCCACGATCACGCCCTTGCCGGCGGCCAGTCCGTCGGCCTTGATCACGATGGGGGCGCCTTTTTCATGCAGGTATTTCAGCGCCTTATCCACCTCCGTGAAGGCCTGGTAGTCGCTGGTGGGAATGTCGTGACGAGCCATGAATTCCTTGCTGAATGCCTTGGAGCCCTCCAGTTGCGCGGCGCCACGGGTCGGACCGAAACACTTCAGCCCCGCTGCGGTGAAATGATCCACGATCCCGGCGACCAGTGGGGCCTCGGGACCGACGATGGTCAGCCCGATGTCCTTGTCCAGGGCGAAGCGTTTGAGGCCTTCCAGGTCGTCGACGGCGATCTCGACGTTCTCGATATTCGGTTCGAGCGCGGTGCCGGCGTTGCCAGGCGCCACATAAACGGTGTCGGCGAGTTCAGACTGGGCCGCCTTCCAGGCAAGCGCATGCTCGCGGCCGCCGCTACCGATGATCAGGATATGCATGGATTTCTCTCGCGAAGTCGTGAATGGCGTGGATTCTACTATTACGTGGAGATAAGGCCACGCTTTGAGTTCTCCAGAAACTCCAGGATGCTTTCGAGTTCCGGGGTCTCGGGCAGGGCGTGCAGGGCCTCCAGTGCGGCGGATTTGTTCATGCCGGAGCGGAACAGCAGGCGGTAGGCATGTTTGATGTTGCTACGCTGCTGCTGCGAGAAGCCGTTGCGCCGCAGGCCCACCACGTTCAAGCCCACGAAACGCGCCCCCTGTCCATTTGCCATGCAGTAGGGCGGTACGTCCTGGCGGATCCCACTGACTCCGCCGACCATGACATACGAGCCGATCTGGCAGAACTGGTGCACGGCGACCAGGCCGGAGAGGAAGGTGCGGTCCCTGACCTCGACATGCCCGCCCAGGGTGGCGCTGCTGCCGAGGATGTTGTGATCGCCGATATGGCAGTCATGCCCGACGTGAGCCGCGTTCATGAAATAGTTGAAGTTCCCGATGACCGTGCCGTGTGTTTCCTTGATGCCGGCGCTGATCACCACGTTTTCCCGGAAGTGATTGCCCTCTCCGATCGACAGCGGCTTGGCCCTGTCCCGGGTATAGCTCAGATCCTGCGGTTCGGCGCCGATCGCAGCGCCATGACCGACGCGGTTGCCGGCCCCCATGCAGACCCCGGAATAGACGCGCGCATGACTTTCCAGGATGCATTCCGGGCCGATTTCGGCGCCGTCGTCGACGATGCAAAAGGGGCCGATGCGGGCGCTCGGATCGACCACGGCTCGGGACCCGATGATGGCACTGGGATGGATATTCGACATGGTTGTCGTCTCGAATGGATCTATCCGGAAATTATGCCGCAAACTGCGACTGTCGTTTCCCTGTCACTTTGCTCTAGGGATTTTAGGTGTGTAACCAGCGGCGAAGCGCTGCTCCGCGAGCGGGGCCATGCCGATGGCGACGCCGGCCTGTGGCAGCAGGGCGATACCCATCCAACAGCGAACCGCTTGGCCTGCCCCGCCGAGGCGGGCACCCACCCAGGCACCGGATAATTTGTCCAGGATCCTGGCGGCAAGGTAGGCAGCGCCCGCCAATCCCGGCTGCCCGAGCATATCGAGTTCGAGTGAGGCGCCCGCTCAGGAAGGCGGCGGGCAGGCCAATAGCGAGGCCTGCCAGCGCTTCCGGCACCAGATTCAGTCCCCGTGTGCCGATCCCATGCAAATCAGTGTCTGAAGTGGCGCATCCCGGTGAACACCATCGCCATGCCGTGTTCGTTGGCGGCGGCGATGACCTCCTCGTCGCGCATCGAGCCACCTGGCTGGATGACTGCTGCAATACCGGCTTTGGCGGCGTTATCGATGCCGTCCCGGAAGGGGAAGAAGGCGTCCGAAGCCATCACCGAGCCCTTCACCTCGAGGCCGGCATGCTCTGCCTTGATCGCCGCGATACGCGCGGAGTTGATCCGGCTCATCTGGCCGGCGCCAACACCGATGGTCATGCCGTCCTTGCCGTATACGATGGCGTTGGATTTGACGAACTTGGCCACCCGCCAGCTGAACAGCAGGTCGCGCATTTCCGCCTCGCTTGGTTGGCGCTGGCTGACCACGCGTGTTTCCTCGAGCAGTTGCAGATCGGCTTCCTGCACCAGCAGGCCACCGTTGACGCGTTTGAAGTCGAGCCGATGAAGTGCTTCCGATGCCCACTCGCCGCAAGCCAGCAGGCGCACGTTCTTTTTCGCACGCACCGCCTCGATCGCCTCGGCCGAGACCTTCGGTGCGATGATCACCTCGACGAACTGGCGCTCGACGATCGCCTGCGCGGTCTCGCCGTCGAGTTCACCGTTGAACGCGATGATGCCGCCGAAGGCGGATTCCGGGTCGGTGTTGTAGGCGCGGTCATAGGCCTCCAGCAGGCTCCCGCCGAATGCCACCCCGCAGGGGTTGGCGTGCTTCACGATGACGCAGGCAGGACTTTCCTCGAACTGCTTGACGCACTCGAGCGCGGCGTCGGTGTCCGCGATGTTGTTGTACGAGAGCTCCTTGCCCTGCAGCTGCGTGGCGGTGGCGATGCTGGATTCCTCGATGTCGTCCTCGATGAAGAACGCCGCCTTCTGGTGCGGGTTCTCGCCGTAGCGCATGCCCTGCGCCTGGCGGAACTGCAGATTGATCGTGTTGGGGAAGTCGCTGCGTTGGCCGTCGGCTGAGATCGCACCGAGATAGTTGGCGATGGCGCCGTCGTAGCGGGCGGTATGCTCGAAGGTCTTGACCGCCAGCGCGTAGCAGGTGGCGGGATCGAGCACGCCCTGGTTCTCGCGCATCTCCTGGATGACGCGGCCGTAGTCGTGTGGGTCCACGATCACCGCCACGTCGCGGTGGTTCTTGGCCGCAGCGCGGATCATGGTGGGTCCGCCGATGTCGATGTTCTCGATTGCGTGTTCCAGGCTGCAGTCGGGATCGGCGACCGCCTGCTGGAAGGGGTACAGATTGACCACGACCAGGTCGATTCGGCCGATGCCGTGCTCTTCCATGACCTCGTCATCGGTGCCGCGGCGTCCGAGGATGCCTCCGTGGATCTTCGGGTGCAGCGTCTTTACCCGACCGTCCATCATCTCGGGAAAGCCGGTGTAGTCGCTGACTTCCATTGCATCGATGCCGCTCTCGCGGAGCAGGCGTGCGGTACCCCCGGTAGAGAGTATCTCCACGCCATCCTGTGCAAGGTCGCGTGCAAATTCGACGACACCGGTTTTATCGGAAACGCTGATAAGGGCTCGGGTAATTGTGGGCATGAATTCCTACCTGAAAAAAACGCGGCCATTGGCCGCGCTGTGGGTGCAACAGAGCGACGGTGATCAGTCGATATTGTACATCGCAAGCTTCTTGCGCAGGGTGGCGCGGCTGATCCCTAGCACGGCGGCGGCGCGGGTCTGGTTCCCGCCGGTGTGCTGCATGACGCGCTCGAACAGCGGGCGTTCGGCCTGTTGGATCACCAGCTGGTAGAGGTCGCTGGGTTCGGTGCCGTCGAGCTGCTCGAAGTATTCGTCGAGTGACTTCCGGACGCGCTCGCTCAGCGGGGCGGCAGCCCGCTTATGGGCCTTCTTGAGGTTTTCCGTTTGGGTATGTTCGGCGGATGTGTGCGTGTTCATGCGGCCTGCTCCTCCTGGATCGACGACAGGCTGTTGAAATAATCGTTTATGAGCCTGTTCTGTTCTTGTGGGGTGGTTGCCCGGTTTATCTGGCGGCGAAACTCAGTGCTGCCGCGTTGCGCATGGCTGTACCAGGCGATGTGTTTGCGCGCCACCCGGACCCCGTGTTCCGACCCGTAAAAGTCGTACAGATTGTCCAGGTGGCTTAGAAGTAATTCGCGAATCCAGTCCGGTGTGGGTGGCGGAAGCTCGCTGCCCCGCTCGAGATATTGAGCAATCTCGGAAAAGATCCACGGGCGTCCCTGGGCCGCGCGGCCGATCATGAGCGCATCCGCGCCGGTCGCCTGCAGTACCGCACGTGCCTTGCGCGGGCTGTCGATATCGCCATTGGCGATCACCGGGATCGTGATCTCGGCCTTGGCCGCGCGAATGCTGTCGTAGTCGGCAGCGCCGCTGAAGCCACACGCGCGGGTTCGGCCGTGTACAGCCAGAGCCTGGATGCCGGCCTGCTCGGCCAGGCGTGCAATCCGCACCACATTGCGATGTTCCTGATCCCAGCCGGTGCGGGTCTTGAGCGTGACCGGCACCTCCACTGCCTGAACGACTGCCTCCAGGATGCGGCCCACCAGGCGTTCATCCTGCAGCAGTGCCGAGCCCGCCGCGACCTTGCAGACCTTCTTTTTCGGGCAGCCCATGTTGATATCGATGATCTCGGCGCCGCGATCGACATTGACCCTGGCGGCCTGCGCCATCTTCGCGGGGTCGCTGCCCACGATCTGGACGGCGATGGGACCGGTCTCGCCGCGGTGATCGAGGCGCTTGGAGGTCTTGCGGCTGGCGTACAGGCTGGTGTCGGCGCTGACCATCTCGGATACCGCCAGGGCGGCGCCGTGCGCGCGGCAGAGTTGTCGGAATGGGCGATCGGTCACGCCCGCCATCGGGGCAAGAATCAGTTGATTGCGCAGTTGGTGTGTACCGATCTGCATCAAAGTCCCCTGGCGGTTCACAAAAGTCGCTCTCTGCCAGGACCGCAAAAGGTCATGGCGTCAAGCAGTCGAATCGATGTCGTCGCGGCGAGCTGGAAGGGCGCGGACGTGCAAGTCTACGCGCATGCGGATGAAGTTCAAGTGATCGGGTTCGCGTTCTGCGTCGCCCCGTGGAGACAGCGCTTAAAGGTCGATTCGACCTCAAACGAAATCGAAAACATAGCTCCTGACGCGAGGACCAGGATCCTGCAGGGTCAATTCGATAGCGATCACTTCACCCGCCAGGGCGACGCTGGGACCGGACCAGGTGGCCGGCAGGTACTCGCTCGGTTCGAGGCTGCGCCGCGCCACCAGCGAGCCGTTGCCGTCCAGGAGTGAGAGTTGCAGGCGCGGTAGCGGCACTGGGTACTCGGCGTCGTTGCGGAAACGCAGCTGCAGGCGCAGCGTCGGGGTCGCGCCGGGGCTGGCCGCCATGTCACGCTGGAGCACGCTGAACAGCTCCGGCCGAGCGGACCGGAAATCCGGACAGTGCAGCGCAGCGCAGGCCTGCGCCACCAGGGGGTGATGGATCCAGTGCTCCCGCTGGATCCAGGCCAGTTGGGCCAGCAGCGCGATGCCCAAGAGAGCGAACAGGGCCTTCTGCCACCAGGGGACCCGCGCATCAGCTCCGGGATGCAGCGTATCGCGCGCCTGCAGATCGACCCGGTCACTCGGTTTGAGCTCGGGCAAGTCCTCCGGCACCTCGAAAGGGAGGTCCCGCGGGGTGCCGGGGCCGGGCGCCGGGATGCGGCTCCGAACAGGCAGCGGCGAAGACCCGGACAGCCCGTCCAGCGTTCTCTGCAGGCCATTGAACACGGTGCCGCAGTTGTAACAGCGCGCCAGCCCGCTGGCCTGCCGCAGCATCGCCCGGTTGATGTCGTACAGCGTGCCGCATTGTGGACAGCGCGTCTTCAAGCGCCGGTCCTCAGCGGCGCCGGGCGTGCAGCAACACCCAGCCCTCCTGTTCGATGGGCGCGTCGAACTGCATGTTGTCGTGATAGGCGCGCATGACCTCCTCCGCCTGTTCGCGCAGGATGCCGGACAGCACCAGCTCGCCGTCCTCCGCCACCAGCGAGGAGATCGTGGCCTGCAGCTCGATCAGTACATTGGACAGGATATTGGCCACTACCAGGGAGCTGGGCGGCGGGGGCGGGGCCTTGTCCGAGAGGACTTCGAGGTGCGTGGAGACGCCGTTGCGCCTGGCATTCTCGCGGGTCGCCAGCAACGCCTGGGGATCGTGGTCGATGCCGGTGGCATGCGCCGCGCCCAGTTTCAGCGCGGCGATGGCGAGCACCCCCGAGCCGCAACCGAAGTCGATCACCCGCCGTTCCGAGAGGTCTGAACCGTCCAGCCATGTCAGGCATAGCGCGGTGGTCGGATGGGTGCCGGTACCGAAGGCCAATCCCGGATCGAGGTCGACCACCACGGCGTCTTCGGCTGCGACCTGCTTTCCGCTCGGACGGATCCAGAGGCGGCGGCCGAAGCGCATCGGGTGGAACCGCTCCAGCCAGGCGCGTTCCCAGTCCTGGTCCTCCAGGACCTCCAATTGCAGATGACCGCTGGTGTCGCGATTGAGTGCCTGGTCGATGCGGCTGCGCAGGCCATCGATGTCGGTGTCCCCGGCGAACAGTCCGGTGACCCGGGTGGCCGACCACAGCGGGGTCTCCCCGGGGCCGGGTTCCAGCATGGGCTCGTCTCCGGCGTCACCCAGGGTGATCGAGAGCGCCCCGAGTTCCTCGAACAGCAGCTCGATCAGGGGCGCGCGCGATTTGTCGATGACCAGATGGGTCTGTATCCAGGGCATGCGGGGTTCACCACGAAGAACACGAAGGGCACAAAGAATTTTTGGCTGGTCGATTCCAGTGACCTGCACCATTCTAACCTCTGTGCGCTAAATGACCGTCGCAGTCTGCATTCAATGATTCAGATTCGTTGCACGCAAAGACGGTTCGACTACCTCAACTGGAGGGCGTTTAAGGAACGATGGCAGCCCATTCATTGGTGTGCTGCGTGCCCTTTGTGCTGAAGAAATTCAAAGCCCCAGCTTCTTTTCCAGGTAATGGATGTTCACGCCACCAGCGGCGAAGTTGCCGTCCGCCATGTTGTTGGCCTGCAGCGGGATGTTGGTCTTGATCCCACTGATAACCATCTCGGACAGGGCCCCGTGCATGCGCGCGATCGCGACATCCCGGTTCTCGCCGTGGGTGATGATCTTTCCGATCATGGAGTCGTAGTAGGGTGGCACCCGGTAGCCGTCGTAGATGTGGGTGTCGACGCGTACGCCGGGCCCCCCGGGCACGTGGAAGGCGGTGATATCGCCGGGACTCGGCATGAAGTTCTCCGGATCCTCCGCGTTGATACGGCACTCGATGGCGTGCCCGCGAACCTGGATATCCTCCTGCTTGTAGCTCAAGGAGTAGCCGCCGGCGATCAGCAGCTGTTCCTTGACGATATCCACACCGGTGATCATCTCGGTGACCGGGTGCTCGACTTGGACGCGGGTGTTCATCTCGATGAAGTAGAACTCCCCGTTCTCGAACAGGAACTCGAAAGTGCCGGCGCCGCGGTAACCGATCTGGCGGCAGGCTTCCGCGCAGCGCTCGCCGAGGCGGGAGCGGACCTCATCGCTGATCCCCGGGGCGGGTGCCTCCTCGACCACTTTCTGGTGGCGACGCTGCATGGAACAGTCGCGCTCAGCCAGGTGTATCGCGTTGCCGTGCTCGTCGGCGAGCACCTGAAACTCAACGTGACGCGGTTTCTCGAGGAATTTCTCCATGTAGACGGTGTCGTTGCCAAAGGCCGCACCGGCCTCGCTCCGGGTCAGGGTGATGGCATCGAGCAGGGTGGCTTCGGAGTGCACCACGCGCATGCCGCGCCCGCCACCACCACCGGCCGCTTTGATGATCACCGGGTAGCCGATCTCGCGCGCAAGGCGTCGGGTGCGTTCGGTATCCTCATCCAGTGGACCATCGGAGCCGGGAACGGTGGGTACGCCCGCCTTTTTCATCGATTCGATGGCCGTGATCTTGTCGCCCATCAGGCGGATGGTGTCGGGGCGGGGGCCGATGAATCGGAAACCGGAGCTTTCCACCCGTTCCGCGAAGTCGGCGTTCTCCGAGAGAAAGCCATAACCGGGATGTATTGCCACGGCGTCACACACCTCCGCGGCACTGATGATCGCTGGGACATTGAGATAGCTCTGCGCGGAGGCGGCAGGCCCGATACACACGGACTCGTCTGCCAGGCGGACGTGCTTGAGGTCGCGGTCCGCCTCGGAGTGCGCTGCGACCGTGGCGATGCCCAGTTCCCGGCAGGCGCGCAGGATGCGCAGCGCGATCTCGCCCCGGTTGGCGATGACAACTTTGTCCAACATTTTCGGCCCCTCTGTCCCTTAACCGATCACGAATAGCGGTTGGTTGTACTCCACCGGCTGGCCGTTCTCGACCAGGATCTGGGTGACCTTGCCCGCCTTGTCGGACTCGATCTGGTTCAGAATCTTCATCGCCTCGATGATGCACAGTGTCTCGCCGGCAGCAACGTCGCCACCCACCTCGACGAAGGCCTTGGAGGTCGGGGACGGCGCGCGGTAGAAGGTGCCCACCATGGGGGACCGGATGATATGACCCTCCGGCTCTTTTGGTGCCGCCTCTGCAGCGGGTAGCGCGCCGGCTGGCGCGGGCGCCGCGGCGGCCGGTGCTGGGGCAGGGTAGGGCGCCGCCATGGGGATGCTCACTTGGGTGGCGCTGCCGATGCGGCTGATGCGCACCGATTCTTCGCCCTCGTGGATCTCTATCTCGGCAACGTCGGATTCTTCCAAAAGTTCGATCAGTTTTTTGACTTTGCGGATGTCCATGCGTGTCCCTGGTGACGGGTTGAGGTTCAGCCGCCGCGCGCGAGCGCTGCGGCAAGGGCCAGCTCGTAACCCTGGGCGCCGAATCCGCTTATAACCCCAACCGCAACATCCGAGAGGTAGGAGTGATGGCGGAACGCCTCCCGTGCGAACACGTTCGAGAGATGGATCTCGAAGAACGGTATTCCGACGCCTAACAGGGCGTCGCGCAGGGCGATGCTGGTGTGCGTCAGGGCGGCCGGATTGATGAGGATGAAATCCACACCTTCGCGGCCGGCCTGATGAATCCGGTCGATGAGCGCGCCTTCGGTATTCGACTGAAAGCAATCGAGGCGATGTCCCGCGGCGAGTGTCTGCAGGCGATCCTCGATTTCGGCGAGGGTGGTGGAACCGTAGGTTTCCGGCTCACGCGTGCCCAGCAGATTTAAATTCGGCCCGTGCAGAACCAGGATGCTCGCCATGGAAATCGGTGCCTCGCCCTTCAGATCGGGTTATTTGTCGTTATTTGTGCCGAAAATGCGCTGAATTTCGAACAATTCTGGATCATAAACCCCGGTTTGTCCAGATTGGGATAAGTCTGGAGGGGACAACTCGGCTGCGAGGCCGGATCGAATGGTCGATGGACGAAAAACCCGCCTGGCGGGTCGCGCCTATATTCGTTCCGGCGAGGCGAATTGGGGCCGGATGCGTTCCACCGTATCCTGCAGGAACGGCTCGAGTTGATCCTGTTCGATGCCGCCCTGATGACGCAGGATGATTTTACCGCCGGGTTCCGCCACGATGGTGAACGGCAGTCCCTCGAAGCGGTTGCCGAGGCGCTTTGAAAGCTCAATGGCCTCCAGGTCCCCCAGCAGAATCGGGTAATCGACTCCGATCGACTCGACGAACTGGCGCACTGGCTCGGGGTCGTCGATGGCGATGCCAACGAAGCGCACGTGATCCCTGGCGTATTTTTCCTGGAGCTCATTGAACATCGGCATTTCCTCCCGGCACGGTGGACACCACGCGGCCCAGAAGTTGAGCACCAGGATACGGTCGCGCCACTCGCTGGCATGGCGTACCTGACCCTCGAGATCCTGGAACGCGAAGTCCGGCACCGTTTGCAGTGACGCCATGGCGCTCTCGGATTCAGCGCTGAGGCTGGACTCCTCTGCATTGAAAAACTTGATGCCGAACCCCGCGGCGGCGCCCAGCAGCGCACCCGCAGCGGCGATCACCAGGATATGTGTCGGTTTCATTGGCTCACCTCAACGGCTCGGTCGATGATCTGCTGGACGGTGGGTTGACCTACCAGGCGCAGATTGTTGTGCAGCTGACCCTCGCGGTCCCAGAAGAACAACGCGGGCGGAGCGGGCAGGTCGAAGTAGGCGGTCAGCGCCTTGTCGTCGTCGTTCATGCGGGTGATGTCCGCCTGCAACAGGACGAAGCCGGCGAGCGCCTGCTGCAGGCCGGGATCCGGAAATATCTCCTTCTCCATCACTTTGCAGTAGGTGCACCAGTCAGCGTAGAAGTCGAGCATGACCGGCTTGTTGTTGCTCGCGGCCGCCGCAATCTCGCGCTCCAGGTCGGCCACGCTGGCAACCTGCCGGAACGTCAGGTGCTGCGCTTCCGCAGCGCTCCCGCCGGCGGGAAGGATGCCGCGCAGCGGCTGCAGGGTGTCGCGACTGCCGCCGGCGACGCCGATGAGGAAGGTGATGCCATAGATAAGAAGCACCAGCCCCAGACCCTTCCACAGCTTGAACCAGCCACTGGCCTGCTGCGCGATCGGGCTGAGTGCCCCCATATACACCGCCACCGTGATCAGCAGCGCGCCCCACAAAAGCATGATCAGCGAAGTGGGTAGGTAGGTCGGGCTCATGCGCTCGAGGAAACTGACCGCCAGCGCCAGCATGATCACCCCGCCGGTCGCCTTGACCGTATCCATCCAGGTGCCCGCTTTGGGCAGCAGGGCGCCGCCGCCGGAGCCCATGAGCAGCAGCGGCAGGCCCATGCCGGTGCCGAACAGCCACAGGTAGACGAAGCCGAGCAGCATGTCCTGCGACTGCGCTGCGAAGGCGAGCACCGCCAGCAGCACCGGGCCGCCGCAGGGGCCGACGATCAGCGCGGAGAGGACCCCCATCAGGCCGACCCCCAGGACCGAGCCGCCTTTCTGACGATTGCTCATCTCGTGCAGCCGGCTCTGCAGCGCGGCAGGGACCTGGATCTGGTAGAAGCCGAACATCGACAGTGCCAGCGCGATGAACAGGATGGTCGAAGGCACCAGCACCCAGGGGGTCTGCAGCGCAGACTGAATGCCCAGCGACTTGCCGACCAGGGCCATGATTGCGCCGAGTACGCCGAAGGTCAGCGCGATGCCCTGGGTGTAGGCCAGGGAAAGCTCGAAGGCGCGCCCCGCAGTCACCTTCTCGCCGTGCCCCACGATCAGCGAGGTCAGGATCGGGATCATGGGATACATGCAGGCAGTGAAGGCAACCAGGAGGCCGAAGCCGAGGCTGAGCAGCAGCGCGGTCATCAGGCCGGATGCCTGCAGCTGCCCCAGCAATTCGTCCTGTTCGCTGACCGGCGCGTCGATCGCAGTGGCCGCTTTGGCTGTTGGGGGCGGTGCGACGGCCGCAGAGAGCTGGCGTTGTTCGGCAAGCGCGGCATCGCTGATTTCAGGCAGGGCGACCGAGAAGGTCTTCTGCTGCGGGGGATAGCAGATGCCGCGGTCGGCGCAGCCCTGGTATTCGAGAACGACCTCGATCTCGCTCGCCTGCTTTTGCTCGCGGATGAGCGGGATATCCAGCTCCACCCGGTCGTGATACACCGGCACATCGCCGAAGCTGCCGTCCGGCAGGATCGAATCCTCTTTGATGTCGGGCTCTGGCAGGTCGTAGCTGCCGATCGCAACACCCTCCCCGCCAACGCGCACCTTGAGCTTGTCCTGGTACAGGTAAGTGCCCTCGGCGATCAGCAGGCTGACCTCAAGCGTCTTCCCATCGGAGCTGGCCACCTGCGGCCGGAAGGCCTCCTCCGGCGAAAGGATGTCGTCCTCGAGGCCGAATCCGAGGTCGCTGCTCAGGGCGCCCAGTTCATCCAGCGCGCTGCGACCCCCGCCGATCGCTGGCAGTACCGGTTCCGCCGCGGCGATCTCAGGCAGGGCCTGTAGGGCGGCCGGCGCACTGTAGGGCGCGCTGACGGTCTTCAGCTGTGGTGGGTAGCAGATGCCCTGGTCCGCGCAGCCCTGGTAGCGGATCTTCAGCTCGATCGAATCGCTACCGGGCGGCGCCTGCAGCACTGGAACCTGCAGCCGGGCGGCGTTGTAGTAGACCTGCACCTCGCCGAACAGGGGGTCCTGCTTGGGTTTCGCCGGGGAGAGCTCCGTAACCCCGAGTTCGATCTGCGGGTCCACCGCGTCGACACGGAACTTGTTCTGGTACAGGTAGTACCCGTCCGCGATATCCCATTCCAGGACTATCCCGTCATCGCTGCTCACCGGTTCCGCCAGGATGAAGGCCTGCTCCGGCCGCAGGAAATCCTCTTCCGGGGACTGCGCGCTGGCGATTGCCGCCAGCGACCAGGCAAGCAGCAAGAGCGCCAGGCGGGTCCAGCCGGAGTTCACGGGTGTCAGTTTTCGGTGCATGCGTTGACCCATTCAATATAGGGAGGGAAGCCGTCCTGAGCTGCGAACGCGAGGATCTCCGGCAGCTCGTAGGGGTGCTCCCTCTGGATGAAGGCCTCCAGGGCCGCGTAGCGAGCGGGGCTCGACTTGATCACCAGTTGGTGTTCTTTGCCGCGCTCGATCTTTTCTTTCCATCCATATATAGACGTCATGGCGGGGAGAATATTCACACAGGCGGCCAGTCCGGCTTGAACGAGTGCGTTCGCCATCCGTTCCGCTCCTGCTTCGTCCGGGAACGTGGTGAGCACAACGATGACCTGGTCAGACATGGGCGACGTCCTGGTGAGCCGGATCGAACGGGCTGGCATTCTAACCCGATCCGCGAGGTGGAACGGGCTCAGCTGTTATGATCTTTGCGATGATTGTTCCATGCCATAACCCGACACTGCCCGCATGATTTCTCCTGTTTTCCTGTTTCTGGTCTTATTCGTCGCGGCTCCCCTGGTGGAGCTCTATGTCCTGATCGAGGTCGGTAGCCGAATCGGGGCGCTTGCGACCATCGCCCTTTCGGTGTTCACCGCGGTACTGGGCGGTGCGTTGGTGCGCCTGCAGGGGTTCTCGGTCCTGTTTCGGGTCCAGGAATCGATGGCGCGCGCCCAGGTGCCGGCCCTGGAGTTGATGGAGGGCGCGATGTTGCTGCTGGTCGGCTTCGCGCTGCTGTTGCCCGGGTTCATCACCGATGCGGTCGGCTTCCTGCTGCTGATCCCGCCACTGCGTCGCGCGGTCGTGCTCTGGATTCTCCGCAGTCGAGGAGTCATCCGCCCGGGCGACCCACGCCCACCGCAGGACAAGTCCCACGGCGGATACATCGAAGGCGAGTCTCGCCGCGACGACTGAGGGCGTCGCGCGACCGGGCGCAAAGCAATAACAATCACAGCAATCGAGAGCATTCCCCAGGAGGAGAGAAATGTCCCTGATCAAACCATTCACCGGGCTGCGGCCAGTGCCCGGGCGCGAGTCGGATGTGGTCGCGCCCCCATACGATGTCATGAACCGCGCCGAGGCCAAGGCCATGGTGCTCGGGCGGCCGTGGAGTTTCCTGCATGTCTCGCGACCGGAGATCGACCTGCCGGACGACACCGACCCCTATGACCCCTCGGTGTATGCGAAGGGGCGGGAAAACCTCGACCGCATGGTCGCCGAAGGGGTGCTGGGGCGCGACCCGAAGCCCTGCTACTACGCCTACCGCCTGACCATGGGGGAGCATGTTCAGACCGGCATCGTGGCCGGCGCCTCGGTCGCTGCCTACGACGCCGACCGGATCAAGAAACACGAGTTCACCCGCCCGGTGAAAGAGGACGACCGGGTGCGCCAGATCGATGCGCTCAACGCCCAGACCGGGCCGGTGTTCCTGGTGTATCGCGCCGACCCGACGGTGGACGGCATCCTGGCGCAGAAGGCCGGGACCGCGCCGGACATGGATGTGACCGCGGTCGATGGTGTGCGTCATGAGATCTGGGTGATCGACGACGAGGAGACCGTGGCGCAGCTCAGCGCGGCTTTCGAGGCAATGGATGCGATCTACGTGGCGGACGGCCACCATCGCTCGGCCGCGGGGTCGCGGGTGGGCGCGTCCCGCGCGCAGGCCAATCCGGAGCACACCGGCGAAGAGAGCTACAACTATTTTCTGAGCGTTATCTTCCCGCACGACCAGATGCAGATCCTGGATTACAACCGGGTGGTGCGGGACCTCAACGGTCTCTCGCCGGAGGACTTCCTGGGACGCATCGCGGAACGTTTCGACGTGCAGGCCAGCGCGCAGGCGGTGCGGCCGGGGGCGGCCGGCGAGTTCGGCATGTACCTCGGCGGACAGTGGTACCGCCTGGTGCTCAAGGATGCGTTCCGAAGCGACGACCCGGTCAAGGGGCTGGATGTGAGCCTGCTCGCCGACAACCTGATCGAGCTCCTGCTCGGCATCAGCGATCCTCGGCGCGACGAGCGCATCGATTTCGTCGGCGGCATCCGCGGCCTGGGCGAATTGGAGAAGCGGGTCGACAGCGGCGACTGGGCGGTCGCCTTTGCGCTCTTCCCCACCAGCATGGAGGCGCTAATGCGCGTGGCCGACGCCGGCGAGGTGATGCCGCCCAAGTCCACCTGGTTCGAGCCCAAGCTCGCCGACGGTCTGGTCAGCCACGTGCTGGATTAGCAGCCGCATTCGGCCGGTGCGATTTCGTTTTCGATCCCTTCGCCAGCAAGCTGGCTCCTACGGCGCGAGGTCATAAGCTGTCGGGGTGGCCTTGGCCGCGAAGAGGTGCCCCCCGCGCGCCGCGAGCATCGGCGCGCGATTTTTTACCCCCCTCTCCCTTGACATTGGACAAACCGCCCCTACTATCAGCACTCGCTTGATTAGAGTGCTAACAGTTTGTTGGCAGTTTCACGTCTATTTTCCATCAGGAGACTTGATGCAATGAATATCCGTCCGCTGCACGACCGTGTCGTGATCCGTCGCAAGGAAGAGGAAACCACCAGCCCGGGAGGCATTGTGCTGCCGGATTCCGCTGCCGAGAAACCGGTTCAAGGTGAGGTGGTTGCCGTCGGCAAGGGCAAGATTCTGGAAAGCGGCGATGTCCGCCCGCTGGATGTCAAAGTGGGTGACAAGGTCCTGTTCGGCAAGTACTCCGGTACCGAGGTCAAGCTCGGTGGCGAGGAAGTGCTGGTCATGCGCGAAGAAGACATCATGGGTGTGATCGAGGGCTGAACCTCCTCCGGACCCTGGTAACCGACTGATTTTCGATATTAAACAAAGATTTAAGGAGCTGATACATGGCTGCTAAAGAAGTACTGTTTGGAGATGACGCGCGCGCCCGCATGCTGCACGGCGTGAATATTCTGGCCAACGCGGTCAGGACCACCCTGGGCCCGAAAGGCCGCAACGTGGTCCTGGAGAAGTCCTACGGCGCGCCGACCATCACCAAGGATGGCGTTTCCGTGGCGAAGGAGATCGAACTCAAGGACAAGTTCGAGAACATGGGCGCCCAGATGGTCAAAGAGGTCGCTTCCCAGACCAACGACGTGGCCGGTGACGGCACCACCACCGCGACCGTGCTGGCCCAGGCCATGGTGCGCGAAGGCCTCAAGGCGGTTGCCGCCGGCATGAACCCGATGGACCTCAAGCGTGGCATGGACAAGGCTGTGGTCGCTGCCGTTGAGCAACTCAAGGGCCTGTCCGTGCCCTGCACCGACAACAAGGCGATTGCCCAGGTCGGCACCATCTCCGCCAACTCGGACACCAGCGTTGGCGACATCATTGCCGATGCCATGGACAAGGTTGGCAAGGAAGGCGTCATCACCGTCGAGGAAGGTTCCGGCCTGGAGAACGAGCTGGACGTGGTCGAGGGTATGCAGTTCGATCGCGGCTACCTGTCCCCGTACTTCATCAACAACCAGCAGAACCAGACGGTCGATATGGAAGAGCCGTACATCCTGCTGCACGACAAGAAGGTCTCCAACATCCGCGACCTGCTGCCGGTGCTCGAGGCCGTCGCCAAGGCCGGTCGTCCGCTGCTGATCATCGCCGAGGACGTCGAGGGCGAGGCCCTGGCCACCCTGGTGGTCAACACCCTGCGCGGCATCGTCAAGGTGGCCGCGGTCAAGGCGCCCGGCTTCGGTGATCGCCGCAAGGCCATGCTGCAGGACATTGCTATCCTGAGTGGTGCGACCGTGATCTCCGAAGAGGTCGGCCTGACCCTGGAGAAGGCCGGTCTGAACGAGCTGGGCCAGGCCAAGCGCGTGACCATCACCAAGGAAGAGACCACCCTCATCGACGGTGCCGGCACCGAGGGCGACATCAAGGCCCGTTGCGAGCAGATCCGCAGCCAGATGGAAGACACCACCTCCGACTACGACCGCGAGAAGCTCCAGGAGCGTCTCGCCAAGCTGGCCGGCGGTGTGGCTGTCATCAAGGTTGGCGCCGCCACCGAGATGGAAATGAAGGAGAAGAAGGCGCGCGTCGAAGACGCCCTGCACGCCACCCGCGCCGCGGTCGAGGAAGGCATCGTGCCGGGCGGCGGCGTCGCCCTGATCCGTGCGCTGACCGCGATTGACGAGCTGACCGGCGACAACCATGACCAGGATGTCGGTATCAGCATCGCCCGTCGTTCCATGGAAGAGCCGCTGCGTCAGATCGTCGCCAACGCCGGTGACGAGGCCTCCGTGGTGCTCAACAAGGTCGCCGAGACCTCCGGCAATACCGGCTACAACGCGGCCACTGGCGAGTATGTCGACATGATCGAGGCCGGTATCCTCGATCCGACCAAGGTGACCCGCTCGGCGCTGCAGAACGCGGTTTCCGTGGCTGGCCTGATGATCACCACCGAGGCCATGGTCGCCGAGGAGCCTCAGGACGAGGCGCCGGCGGCAGCGCCTGACATGGGTGGCATGGGCGGCATGGGCGGCATGGGCGGCATGATGTAAGCCCTTACCCCTCGCGCTAGGCGAGAAAGACCCGCGTCAACAATGACGCGGGTTTTTTTATTTTTGCCGGCAAGCGATCCAATGCCCAATGGTTTGGCTTCCGATCCCCTTGGGCCTGACGTATCTTATACACCCTCCAAAGAACGGGTTACCGGCCCGTCCCTTGCATCCGGAGCCGAGCGTCACGCATGTCGATCGAATATACCCTGAGCCTCGCCGACCCCTGCGCCCACGAATTCGAGGTGCGCCTGCGCCTGACGGCGCCCGAGCGCGTTGGTCTGCGCCTGGACCTGCCGGCCTGGATCCCGGGCAGCTACATGATCCGCGACTTCGCGCGCAATGTGCACGACCTGCGCGCGCGCATCCAGGGCGAGCCGGTGACGGTGCGCAAGCTCGACAAGCAGACCTGGTCGATACCGGATGCGCAGGGCGATATCGAGGTGCGCTACCGCGTCTATGCGCTGGACGAGTCGGTGCGCTCGGCCTATTTCGACGATACGCGCGCCTACTTCAACGGCACCAGCCTGTTTCTGCGCGTGGCCGGTTTCACCGACCAGCCGCATCGCCTGGCCATCGAGCCGCCCGGTTTTGGCGGCAGCGAGGCATGGCGGGTGGCGACCATGCTGCCCGCCAGCCAACTGGACGGGCGCGGTTTCGGCGCCTACGTTGCGAGCGATTATGCGGAACTGATAGATCACCCGGTCGAGATCGGGCAGCTCGAGACGACCGGCTTCGATATCGACGGGGTCGACCACCAGATGGTCTTCGTCGAGGCGGGCGGGGCGGATATCGAGCGTATCCCCTGTGACCTCAAGCCGATCTGCGAGGAACACGTGGCCCTGTTCGGTGAGCTGCCGGTGAAGGCCTACCAGTTCCAGACGCTCGCGACCCGCGACGGCTACGGCGGGCTCGAGCACCGCGACTCGACCAGCCTGATCTGCAAGCGCGCCGATCTGCCCTGGTCGGGCGAGGTCGGTATCAGCAAGGGCTACCGTCAGTACCTGGCGCTGTGCAGCCACGAGTATTTCCACCTGTGGAACGTCAAGCGCATCCGCCCGGAGGTGCTGGCCGAATCCGACCTGTCGCGCGAGGCGCACAGCGAGCTGCTGTGGGCCTTCGAGGGCATCACCTCCTATTACGACGAACTGGCCCTGACGCGCAGCGGGGCGATCGGATGCGACGATTACCTGGATATGCTGGCGCCCTCGCTGACCCGCTATTACCGCAACGCAGGGCGTCACCGCCAGTCGATTGCCGAGTCGAGCTTCGATGCCTGGACCAAGTTCTACAAGCAGGACGAGAGCGCGCCCAACGCGATCGTCAGCTATTACACCAAGGGCGCCCTGGTCGCCTTCGGGCTGGACCGGCTGATCCGGCTCGACAGCGACGACCGTCTCAGCCTGGACGACCTGATGCGCCGCCTGTGGCGGCACTTCGGTGCCCGCGGGCGTGGTATTCCCGAGCGCGGTATCGAGGTCGAGCTGAGCGCGCTGCTGGGCAACCCGGTGCACGACTTCTTTGAGCGCTTTATCTACGGCGTCGAGGAGCTGCCGCTGGCTGAGTGGTTTGGGGATTTTGGTGTTGGCCTGCACCTGCGCCCGGGCAATTCGATTCAGGACACCGGCGGCTATGTCGCGGGTCCGTCCGGGGACAAGTCCTCGGCACGCAGCCTGGGTGCGCGTGTGAGCGCCCGCGACGGCCTGGTGCGGGTCGACCAGGTGTTCCAGGGCGGCGCTGCGGAGCAGGCGGGCCTGACGCCCGGCGACCTGCTGCTGGCGGTCAATGGCGAACGCTGCAGCGTGGATACCCTGGAAAGCATGCTGAGCCGATATCCGGTGGGCGAGGTCGTGCGCCTGAGCCTGTTCCGGCGCGACCTGCTGCGCGAGGTCGGCCTGGCTGTTGCGGCGGCGGCTGCGGACACCGCGGAGTTGTATTGGCTGGCGGATGACGACCTCAGCGAGCGGATGGTTCAGCGCAAGACCGCCTGGCTGGCGAGCGCCACCCGGGCGGGCGATGACTGACCCACGCCAGGTGCTGCGCGCGCTCTCGGACGGCCGCTTCCGCTCCGGCGAGGAACTCGCTGGCATGCTTGGCTGCTCCCGCAGCGCCATCTGGAAGCATGTGCGCCGGCTGCGGCAGGAGTCCGGCCTGCAGATCGATGCAGTCACCGGTCGTGGTTACCGCCTGTCCGAGCCGCTGGAGTTGCTCGACCAGTCGCTGATCCTGAATCGCCTGAGCGCGCCACAGCGCGCCGCCCTGGCGGCCTGTCACGTGCATGATGTGATCGAGTCCACCAACGAACTGGCGCTGCGGGCGGCTGCCACCGGAGCGGGCGCGCCGCAGGCCTGGTTTGCCGAGGCGCAGACCGGCGGGCGCGGGCGGCGGGGCCGCGGCTGGTACTCGCCGTATGGTCGCAACCTGTACTTCTCGCTGCTGCAGCCCTTCGACATGCCGATGCACCGTCTCGCGGGCTTGAGCGTCGCGGTCGGGCTGGGGCTGGCGGAGATGCTGGCCGATATGGGTCTCGAGGGGCACGGACTGAAGTGGCCCAACGACCTCCACTGGCAGGGCGGCAAGCTGGCCGGCATCCTGATCGAGGCGCGCGGCGAGAGCGAAGGCCCGACCAGTGCGGTCATCGGGATCGGGCTCAATGTCGATCTCGGTCGCCCCCCGGAGTGGCTCGAACAACCCGTCTGCTCGCTGCGCGATGCCGGGATGGACGTGAGTCGCAACCGGCTTGCCGGGGAGCTGCTCGCGCGCACCCTCGAACTGTGCGGGCGCTTCGCCGCCGAGGGTCTCGCGCCCCTGATCCCACAATGGACCCGCTACGGGCTCTACCAGGACCAGGCGGTGCGCCTCGAGGCGCCGGGTAGGCGGCATCTCGGCATCCTGCGGGGGGTGAATGCCGATGGTGGGCTGCGTCTCGAGGTCGAGGGGCAAGAGCGGGTCTTCCACGGTGGCGAGCTGAGTCTTCGCCGGGAAGAGTCGAATGGCTGAGCTGCTGGTCGACCTGGGCAACAGCCGGCTCAAACTCGGCTGGCTGGATGATGACGGGCTGCAAGCGCTTGGCGTGGCCGGGCTGGAGGGGATCGCCACGAGATTGCCCGCGCCAGCGCGCCGTGTGTGGCTGTCGAGCGTCGCCGGCGAGGATCGCACACGGGCACTGCGCGCCGAGCTGGCGCACCTGCAGGTCGAGGTGCGCGAGGTATCGGTCGCGCGTTACCAGGAATACCTGCCGACCCGCTATGTTGCCCAGCAGCTGGGCGTGGACCGCTGGCTGGCCGCCCTGGCGGGATACGAGCGTGCGCAGGGCGCCTGCGTCGTGGTCGATGCCGGCACCGCCACGACCATCGACCGGGTGGATGCCTCGGGGGTGCATCAGGGTGGTTATATCCTCGCGGGGGAGGCCCTGACGAGCGAGGCCTTGTTGCGCCATACCGCGATTCGCCTCGAAGGCGGTCCGGCCGACTGTGATGGCGGCGTGCCACGCGCCACGCGCGAGGCGATTCGTTGCGCCAGCCTGGCGGCGCAGGCCGCTTTGATCGAGCGCGTCCATGACGATATGGGTGCCGTCTGCCGTATCTTTGTTGGTGGTGGCAACGGCGATGCGCTGCGGCCCTACCTGCAGATGGCGCATGAGATGATGCCGCACATGGTGCTGCAGGGCCTGGCCTGCCTGGCACGTCGGGAGGAATGATGCGCGCGCTGGCTTTGGGAATCCTGCTGGTCGTCAATTTGGTGCTGCTGTTCTGGCAGGTGATGGTGCACAAGCCCGAGGCGCCGGTCTCAGTGGCCGAGCCCGATGTCGGTGAGTTGCGGCTGCTGAGTGAGTTGCAGCTGGCCGAGGTGGCGGAGGCCGCTGAGCTGGTTTCGCGGGAGCCTGTTGCGCAGGAACCGATCCTCCCTGAAGGTCCGGATGAAGTGGCCGAGCAGGTTTCGGTCCGGCAGGCGGTGCCCGGGGCGATCCCCGTCGAGCCCGTGCAGGCCGAGCCGGAGTCTGGGTCTGAGACTGGGCCTGAGCCGGTGGCAGTCGCCGGGCCGCTGCTCGGCTCGGAGGCGGACTCGACGCAAGACGACCCGGAGGTCCCGGCCGCAGTGTCGCCCGGTGAGGCGCTGGAGGCGGTAGTCGATGCAAAAGTGCCCGCTGCCACCGGGCAGAGCGTCACGCAAACGCCACCGCAGGTGATCGAGGAGAGCGAGCCCGTCGAACAGTCCGTGGCGGCGGTCGGGCAACCCCGGCCCGACCGGGAGCTCGAGCCAGCGACGCCCGCCCGCCAGTGCTGGCGGCTCGGCCCCTTCGACAGCGCGGCGGCGGCGGTGCGTCTCGCGCAGGCGCTGCCGCCGGGTGTGAACAGATTGAGCGTGGAGGAGGCCACTGTTTCCGTGCCGCGGGGTTACTACGTGCTGATCCCCCCGTTGGCCAGCCGCGCGCAGGCCTTGCGATTGGAGCGTGAGCTCAAGGAGGCGGGCATCGAGGATTCCTGGGTGTTCATTGCCGGGCCGCTGAGAAATGCAGTCTCGCTCGGCCTGTTCAACCGTGAGATCAATGCGCAGCGGCGCCTGCGACGGGTCCAGTCCAAGGGCTTCGAGCCGGAACTGCGGGTGCGCTACCGCGATGCGGAAAAGACCGTGCTGCTGGTCGAGGGCGCCGCCGATGACGCAGTCCGCGAGGCACTGCAGGCGCTCGATGCGGAAAATATCGAAGCGGTCGGCTGTCCCGAATAAGCGTCCCGGGTTTGCCTGCGGCGCGGCCCCACCCTAGAATGCGTCGCTTGAGCGCTGGTGTAGCTCAGCAGGTAGAGCAGCTGATTTGTAATCAGCCGGTCGCGGGTTCGATTCCTGTCACCAGCTCCATATTTATCAATGGATTACTTGCAATCCCGCTTCGGCGGGATTTTTTTAGGTGAGCTATAGGTGAATTTTCGGCGCATAAATCATATTGCAGTCGCCTCCGCCCTGCCGAGAGCAGAAGTGCACCAACCTTACCTGACAGCCGATATCTGGCTAAGTGTTGGACAAATTTGCGCTCCGTCGCCCTTGCTTGGCGGCGTCCGAGGTCTCTTCCCGTAAGATGGTTATGTATTTGGGGGCGTCATCTCGATGCTTGCCTGCTCCTTTGCAATCCGGTTTTGGGACTTGCATGCAAGCACCAAAGCGAATCCGGATCGCCAATCAAGCACGGCAGAGGGCGTTTGCTGCCTTACCTGTGGGATAACCCTTACCCTACTGGTTTCCTCGTCTCCGCCTGTCTGCCGGGTCAGGTCAAGCGTGGTGAACGGGGATGCTGTTGTCGTGGAGTCTCAGGGTTATGACCACCGGGTCAGGCTGGATCGGATCAATGTAGCTCGCAATATGTAAGAGTTGCGGGAAGGGCCTTCACGGGATCAAGATTGACATGAAGTTATCCAACTGCAGTCAAAACCTTCCACGAGTGACTTTGGGGGTGTGGGGACTGAGTAGTGAGAACGTGTGTGAGGCGTGGAAGCTACAGCAGTTTCAAGGAAGCCGATAGGCTAGGGGTTGCCAGCGGTATTCAACGAGGCTAGTCTCGAAGCGCTGGGTCACAAATTGGAGGTGTTTATGAAAGGACTAATCAAGGTTGCCGCTGTCATGTTGATTTCCATGAGCGCATTCGCTTATGCGAAGTCCGAGTATGTATGGTTACCTACGGGGCACCAGTCTGAAGTTGTAGAGCATGGTGGAGGGTGTCGCAAATCTTCACCCCCTGGGTTGTGCTGCCACATGGACAACAGCACGGGGGTTGTTCATTGTCACTAGTTACCGGCTAGACGCATCGGACAGCGATTCACCTAAAGTCGCTGGAAATTACATAATCATCGCCGCTTGGGGACCTCCACCTTGGCGGCGTTTTTTTGCCTCTCAACTAAGCACCGCGGTAGTGAAGAGGGTTGCTAGTAGAACTCAATGAGCGGCGATCAGTTTGAAGTATACGACCTCTAAAAGCTGTTAGCTCTCATTTTCCTTAAAAGTATGAAATTTCACCACGCGTGCTTCCTGTAAACTAGGATGCAAAAGGGAGATATAGATATGGACCGTTTAAGTGTTGTTGGAATATCCGCACGGGCATTCATTGCTAGTGTATTCATTGTATCCCCCACTCATGCATGGGACGGATACAACTACGGCACCGGAAGTCACATCGATGTCGAATCCTATGACCATCAAGGTCAAGGTGAGGGCGAAGTTGAATACTATGACTACAGGGCTGGTGAGTACCGTTCGGGTTACCTTGATATGCACCCCGGTGGATCTGGCGAGTTAACAGATTATGAAACCGGTGAAACTTATCAGGTGGACATGGACTAAGAAGGGAGAATTGTCGCCAGTGCGGCGCGTGAGTGTCCACTCCCCTATTACAACGTTAATGTCCGAGTTGGGGCGATACCGGGCATTAGCTAACACCTGAGTGAAGAGCAAACCAACACCCTGGAAGTCAATTCCGGCAACGTCCGGTCTGTGTGTAGCAGTCATTGAGGTCACCTTGTCCGAAGGTCCGCTTTCCGGGCGCGGCATCTGGCCGCATCATCTCGATCAACTTCCGCTTTGCGACCGAAGGAGACATAATCTGAGGCGGAGAAGAAGGCATCGGGTGGCGCTGTGCTCAGTCAGCCGAGAACGACCGCAAACAACACAGACCGGACGTTGCCGGAATCGGCTTCCAGGGTGGTAGTTTGCTCTTCACTGACGTGTAGGCGAATGCCCGGAATCGACCCTGAAGAGACATCGGCCGGGGCAGTCATCCGGGGCTCCGCTGGCCTCAAAACCAACCATCGGCGGACGGCAGGAATCGACACACAACAGACGGTCAGCACTGACTTGGGGAATGACCGTTGTTCAGCGGTAACCAGACGGTGAAGTAAAGAAACCGACCGCCTGCAACCGGTCATACACTATGCACTAATAAACCCTGTAAAAGTGAATCATAAAGGGGTTGTATGTTGGGCTTTCGAAAGTTTCCTGCGGCAGTTCTTCTGCGATTTTGCCTGCAGCCGATTCCTGCCAAGCCGAGGCATATCAAGGCAGAGGCCGTGGGAGCTGGTAGGCATATTGGATTAAGCAAACTGTCACCAGAATTCCGCGGTTGCCCGCCGGCCGACTCAACGAGCGCTTGGCCGGGCTGGTCGACCGTCTCGGGCTTGGGCGCCATCTCGAAGTCCCACGCTTGTCATCTGACTCTGGGCATTCGCCAGCGCCTGTTGCTGGCGGTCGCGGTGATCCACGACCCCGACGTGCTGATCCTGGCCCAATCCAACTCCAGCCTCGATCCGATCGCCCGCCACGTTTTCTGGCAATTGCGGTTGGGATTCTCCCGCGGGCAGGGGTTGACGATGTTCGTCGTAGCCGCGGCGGCTGGCCATCGGCTTCATCGACCTCATTGCTTTTCATCGCCGCGCTGGTCCGTTTCCGAAGTATCGTCAATCTCATCCAGCTGTGAAAGCGCTGTCGGTATGCATCATGGGCGAACTCATTCATCCTGAAAAAGGCAATGGCGTGATATCGATGGATGGCCGGATAGCAGGCATGAGAAACTAGTGAAATTCTCTGAAACCAGGCGGGTCTCACGGTGTTGCAAGGCACCACCAGGCGCTATTTCGGGGTTCTTGCTAGGCGCCGACTTTGTGGAAAGGAACTTTATTTCTGCTAGCGATATGCTTGATGTTGGCAAAAAGTTGACTATCCTTCCGGCTAAGCTCGGAAGATATTTATCCGGGCTGAGAGGACAGCACACTTACATCCGCATTAAGATCAACATACGCAAGTGTGTCAGAAAATTTAACAAGATAGCGTCCCGTCGGTCGGAGAAAAAAAGACAATCATTGCAGTATCAGTAGGTTGAATAAATAGGCACGATTAATGCGTAAAGTGTTTCTCAGTACGAACGGGAATGACACAGAGGAGATAACCTAATGAAAAAGATTACACTGATTTTTGCCGCTTCCACCTTGCTGGCTGCGTCCGGTGCCTGGGCCAAAGGTCACGACAACGGCCTGGCTGTCGGCCAGGACGCTCGCCTGCTTGCCGCAACCAAATGTGCTAATGCTGGTATCGGGAATGGTGGGGAACGACTACTGCGGCGAAGTGGTACGTGCGTAAAGAATATAGGTGGAAAACGTGCCGAGAGTCGTCGTCGTTTTGATATCGATCCTGGTAATTCCGGTGACAATAACGCAAACAATTAATCAATAGAAACTTTGATAAAAAACCCCGTGATTATTCCCGGGGTTTTTTTTGCATCTCGATTGGCAACGCCTGAGAAATATACTATTCAAACCTCAGCGCCTCGATCGGATCCAGCCTGGATGCCTTGTACGCAGGATAAAAGCCGAAGAACATGCCCACCAGCACCGCGAATCCCACCGCTAGCAGGATGGACCAGGGCTCGATCAGCACCTCCCATCCCGCCAGAGCGGCGACTGCCACCGATGCCGCCACCCCGACGCCGATGCCGGCGATACTGCCGATCAGGCAGAGAATCACCGCCTCGGTCAGGAACTGATTGCGCAGGTCCCGCCGGCGGGCCCCCACTGCCAGGCGCAGCCCGATCTCCCGGGTCCGTTCGGAAACCGACACCAGCATGATGTTCATGATGCTGATGCCTCCCACCAGCAGAGAGACCAGCGCCACGGAAGCCAGCAAGGTGGTGAGAGTGCGCCCCGCTTCCCGCTGGGCGAGTACCATGGCGGAGAGGTCCATTACCTCGAAGTCATCTTCATCCCCCGACATCAGGCGGTGGCGCTGGCGCAGCAGGGACTCGGTCTGCTTTTTCGCCTGTGCCAATGAACGGGCATCCCGGGCCTTGACGTAGATGAAATCCACGGCGTATGGATTGACCCGGTGGCCGCTACCCTGCAGCCGCAACTTGACGGTCTGCATGGGGACGAAGGCGACGCTGTCCTGATCGGTTCCGAAAGGGCTTAGTCCCTTCCCGGCCAACACCCCGATTACGGTAAAAGGGATGTCACCGATCCGCACCTGGCGACCCAGGGGGGAGCCGTCACGGAACAGCCGTTCGGTGACCCGCTGCCCCAGCAGGACCACTTTGGCAGCGGAGACCGCTTCCCTTTCGGTGAAGACGCGACCCGCGTCCAGCGGCCAATCCCGCACCTCCAGGTAGTTGGGCAATGCACCGACCACCGGAGTGTTCCAGTTCCGGTTGCCTGTTACGATCCGGAAGTGCTCCTGCACCGCGGGCGCCGTCAATACAACCGTGGAGATCTCCCGTGCAATCGCCACGGCGTCCTGTTCCGTGAGCAGATAATAACCGCCACCCCGTCGTTCTTCGGGCTGCACCTGCAGCAGATTGGCCCCCAGGCTGCGGATTTGCTGGACCACCCGCTGCTGGGCGCCGCTGCCGATGGCGACCATGGTGATCACCGCAGCGACGCCGATGACGATGCCGAGCATGGTGAGTGCGCTGCGCAGCCGGTTGCCGTTCAGGGCACCCAGCGCCGTCACCAGGCTCTGCAGGAAGTTCACGACAGGTCTGCCGGCAAGCCCGCCAACTGCGCCGCTGCATCCACGGGCGCGTCAACCGGTTTGTCCGCCATGCTGTATCCGTCCTGCATGGTCACAGTGCGCCGGGCATGCTTTGCCACCTGCCCATCGTGGGTGACGAACACCACCGTTGTGCCATCGCGATTGAGCCGCTGAAAAAGTGCCAGTATCTCCAGTCCGGTGCGGCTGTCCAGGGCGCCGGTGGGCTCGTCGGCCAGAACCAGATCCGGTCTGTTCACCATGGCGCGGGCGATGGCCACCCGCTGCTGTTCCCCGCCGGAGAGCTGTCCCGGAAGATGATTCATACGATGAGAGAGCCCGACTCGCTCTAGGGTATCGCCGGCCTTGCGTCGGCGCTCCACCCGGCCACAGCTGCCGTACAATAGCGGCAGTTCCACGTTTTCCAGGGCCGTGGCTCGGGTCAGCAGGTTGTAGGCCTGAAAGACAAAGCCGATTTGGCGATTACGGATTCTGGCCTGTTGATCATTGGTCAAATCGCCCACCTCCCGGCCAGAAAACCGATACTGACCGCCACTCGGACGGTTGAGCAAACCCAGCAGGTGCATCAGCGTGGATTTTCCGGAACCGGATGGTCCCATGATGGCGACGAATTCCCCTGCGGAGATCTCCAGGGATACCCCGCGCAGCGCATGAACGGTGGTCTCCCCGAGAGAATACGACTTGCGCAGAGATCTAGCACTGATCAGGGTATCCACTGGGTCACCGGGTGGCCGTGATACCTGAGAACAAGCCGCCCGATAGCGCCTCGAAACCCACCAGCACGGCCCCGCCTTCACTCAGTTCTCCCGCGACCAATTCGCTGAAATAGTCGCCCATGAGGCCGATGCGGATCTCCAATGGCGCCGGCCTGCCGTCCTCATCCGGCACCCAGACCACCCGGGTGCGGTCGGCCGGGCGATCCGGTTCCGGTTCACGCCTTGCCTCGACTTCGCGCTGGCCAGAACGGTCAGGTGGTTGGAAACGCAGCGCAGCATTGGGCAACTTGAGCACGTCGCGAACCGATTCCACGACAATACTGATGGTAGCGGTCATACCGGGGAGCAAGGTCCTATCAAGGTTCTCGGCAGAGATCAGCACCGTGTAGGTCACCACCTTTTCCAGCTTCTTCGGCGCCTTTCTGATCTCGACCACTTTCCCCGCAAACTCGCGTTCCGGATAGGCGGCGACGCGAAAGCTCACGGGCTGCTCAATATGGACCCGGCCGATATCCGCCTCGTCTACGGTCGCCTGCACCTCGATCTGGCCCAGATCCCGCGCCAAGGTAAACAGGGTCGGCGCCTCCAGCGCGGCGGCCACGGTCTGACCGCTTTCCACGTCGCGTCCGATCACGATTCCGTCGATGGGCGCCCGGATGACCGTGCGCTCCAGTTCCACCGTTGCCTGGTCAAGAGCTGCCTGCCGCTGTCTGACAACCCCCTTGGCGTATTGGACTTCCGCTCTGGCCATGTGCAGCGCCGCCTCCGCGCTTCGAATCGCGAACAGCCGCACCTGGTGCTCCAACTCTTCGGCCCGCAACCTGGCGATGGAAGACTGGTGGTGTGCCTTCGCATCGTCCAGATCGCTCTTCGAGACGGTCCCGCTCTTAGTCAGCATTTCTCTGCGCCGGAACTCCCCTGACGCTTGTCGAGATATCGCCTGAGCATCCTCGATTCGGGCTTCAGCCACCGCCAGTCGACCCCGGGCGTTTTGAAGTTCCGACTCCGCCTTGGTTATGCCCGCCTCCTTGATGACCACATCGGCTTCGGCCACCTCGACCAGCGACTGTGCCTCTCTAACCTTGGCCGCAAAAATGGTTGCATCAAGCCGGGCTAGCGGCTGGCCTTTTTTAACATTATGGTTGAAGTCAACGAGCCGCTCCGCAAGTTGTCCCGACAGCTGCGACCCAACCTTCACCTCACCTATCGGGCTCACCGTCCCGGTAACCGTGATCCGGTTAACGATATCGCCCCGTTCCAAAGGCATACTGCTGTAGACATACTCTATCTCATTCAACCCTGCAGACAGCCATAGGACAGCGGTTCCTATAACTATAATTATTCCAATAAAAAGGCTTTTCATTTTATAGGTGCCGTAATTCCCATGTCTGGCTTTCGGAGTATTATACGAAGAGCCCCGTTACTGGAAAGCGGTAAGAACCGTCCACGCTTTGTTATTGAGAAATAAATGTGGAAAACGGGAGGTTTTCTGAATATGCAATCATCCTCTTACAAACTGTCACATTGTCGTAAGGCGTGTTTACACTAATGTTGGCAAGTTGAGCTGATGGGAATCGCATCAGCTCATAACAAAATCACCAAAGATCTACTTCCTCTTCAACAAGGTAGCCTAAGGCTATGTAACTTCCCAATAACCCGGGGTATTCTACTTTTTAGCTGGTACGGATTCCGACTGTCAGAACCGTCTGTGCCAAGGATGGCGCAGTCACAAGTGCAGGGACATATTTACCGTAATTCCTGGGACGGTACCCGCGCCAGTCTCTGCACCGACTTATTGCGAAATATACAAAGCTATCACGATTACAGGCATTGGATTCCATTAATAATTGATGGGATCATCGGGTGATGTTGCCCGGGAACCAGGAGAGCAGGCTAAGCGGTATTCGCCGGCGTATTCTGCTGTGCAGCTATGTTTCGGTATCGTAGGGGTAGAAAGCAGGTTGAGATTGTTCGTGTTCGCAGCTTAGCACTGGTCAGGGATGTCCGCTGTGGGTCGATTCCAAGCGTCGCTACTTCCCCAACCAGGGTCCGCAATGCGCATGAAGCTGCCGTTCGCCCGATGCTTGTCGAACGGCGGGTGTTGGCCGGAAGAAGCAGCAGCACCAAAAAGTCTCGTCTACCACGACAGTTGGTGTCCTGTCTGCGCAGGAAAACGTCGGTAGGGTCTGCTTTGCGACCTAACCGGACGCTGATTGTGAATTCAGCGCCCCTTCGTGAAACCACTAGCTTGCTGTTGGCTTTTCAAAATATTTATCAAAAGGGTCGCTGTCCCATTTAATAGCTCGTATCCCTCGACTATGCCGCGCCTCTGATGATTGGAATAAGCCCGAACAGCGAGCTGATGCATCACAGCCACCACACTCTTGAAGCAGAATGTTCTTGTAGTCAGAAATGCTTTGTCGCGCAAACAGCCATAACTTCCGAGGCAACACGCAAAGTGGAAGGTTATATATCGATACTGGCATGCGTCTTAAGTGCAAATACCGTACGACTTTCTCCAAAGTCTCCACGTAGTCAACCGGATCTACCCACAAAAGGTTCCAGTTCTTTTTCACGTACCCCATGTTTTCTAAGCCCATAAGCGCAACATGGCTAACAAACGGGAGATTTCTATAGATAAACTCCACTAGCTGGGGCAGCCGATCCAGAGTCTGCTTGTGCAAAACAACTCGGATCTCAATATTCAAGCCATGTTTGGCAGCATTATAAATACCACGCAGCGTCTCATCAAAAGCGCCTTTTGCTTGGACGGTGTAATCGTGGTCGATTGCGTTATCTGCATAAAGAGGAATAGCAGAAACGAAACTTTCCATATCAACGGCTGCAATTTCTCTAGTTAGATTTTCGTATGCGTACAAACGCCCATTGGTAAGCATTTGAACATGCGTTGTGGGAAAGCGCTGCTTTAGTCGTTCTAGAATTTCGATCAACCCCTCCTTTAGCAGCGTTGGCTCGCCACCTGAGATACCTAGAACCTTTGGCTCCTCTTTGATTAGATCGATAAGACGGAGATGCTCCTGAACTATGGCATCGTCTTCTGACAGGGCTGGAGGCTGGGAACACATAAGACAGTTGCTGTTACAACGCACGGTCGAAAATATGACGTTGTGCATCGACTCTGGTCGGTATAGGAGATACGTAGACCCAGAGCCTGGATTAATTGCTATGACCGTATCTTGCGATATGGTTTTGAGATCTTCATACCCCGTAACCACAGGGGCTGCTGTTCCTGCTGGAACTTTCTTTTCAGCACCTTTTTCTACAACAATCCCGAGATACTGGTCTAGATTCCTTAAACTCTCTTTAGGCGTGTTTGCAGTAATTGCGAAGAAGAAATCCCCTCTCTCTTCAATAGAAACCTCTGAAAAGGTTACTCGACCAAGAGTTCGCTTGGTCAAACCCGTCGGGTCACCTTTAAATCGCAATGCCTGCGACATGCCTATATCCTTGGCAACTGCATTTCGTCCACGCCAGCGCGATTGATCCAGGCCCATAATATACTTTCAAGCTCCGAATCACTGTTCAACATTAATTCCAAAACATGCTCTATGATTGCCATGTTCTTCGCGCAGAATCCATCAGCTGCCGCACGGTTGCCAAACATGTCTTTTTGAGTCCTGTAATGCCGGACTGGGTCGGCACCACAATACGCCTGGTAAGCACAATCTGAGCAGCCAGCTAGTGCTTCATTGCAAGAAGCCGCTGCAATAGTTTGCATAGTGTCGCCAAAAAACACTTCGTCGTACGTATTCTCAAGCACGTTTCCCAATCTGAACGAAGAGTCTCCCACTTCTGCCAGCATCCTTGACTCATCGGATGCGTATACATCGCCATCATAGTTGTAAACACATACACCTAAGCCCGCCCCACTCGGAGACTGGAGATCTACAAAACCTATTGGCCAAGGCGTAAATATCTTACTAAGTATCAAAGTCGAATACGCTTCTGAAAACGTGCGTCCAGAGCGATTAATCTCGATAATATAGCTCAGCATTTCCTTGTAGAAGGCAACGAAGTCCTTCGTATTGTAGCCAATGGCGGGGGCGCTCTTTGAAGCAAAACCGTAGGGGTTTAACTCGCGCACAAAAAGTGAGCCCATTTCCAGCCGAAGGTATTCATCAACTATCTCCTTTGGATACTTCAAGCTTTCACGTGTCGTTGTCATGAGCGCAGATACCGCTTCATGGCCAAGTGCTTCTTGGCATCGTTTAATGTTTTTGACGACTTGTTCATGGCTGGGCTTTCCATTGCCTAATGGTCGGTTTATGTTATGTAGAAACTCCGGACCATCTAGTGACGTAGAGATGATGACGCCGTGCTCTTTGCAATAATCAAGGTGCTCGTCGTTCAGCAAAGTCAAATTCGTGCAAAGAACATAATCAATTTTCTTTCCGACCGATTGATTCAGTTGCTTTGTTAGTCTGACCGCCTCCTTAACTAAATCGAAATTGACTAGTGGCTCCCCTCCCTGGAACTCCATGGTGACTTGCTTGGCAGGAGACGCCAGCATGAACCGAACAGACCTCTCCAGCACGTCCGGCGTCATGTCATACGTCTGCGCTGAAGCATCTTGATTCTGGCGCGACACTTGGCAGTACGGGCAAGACTGGTCGCAGCGCAATGTTGTTACAAATATATGAAGCTTGGTGAACCCTTCAAGAAAGGATTTTTTGGTCCGGTACTTCGATGCCAGCACATCCAGATGTGCCGATGATTGATTGTCAACAAGAAAATGCTTTGCCTTTAAATCAAGATAAGATGCATCTGTTGGCTGGAGCCTATGCGCCACATACTGCTCATAAACAACACGCGGAAGGACCAGAAATTCGCCAACTTCGTTAGAAAGAAAAACTTCGCCATTCGCCCTTCGTTTAAACCGATGGGGCAATAGTTGGTATCTGATAGCTGGCTCAACGCCATAAAAGTTCTTTTCTTGGAAGTTGGTCAACGCCATAAAGTTAACCTTGATCCAGCTTAAGCTGAACTGCTCGGTCAAGTGCGTAATTCAAGAACTCAAGCGCCACCTCTCTCGCATCAGAAGAATATTTGGGATTAACTGAAACATGCAGAAGGGCGCGATTGTTTCCAGAAGGGCTCACTTTGAAAGTGCAATAATCTTTGTATGCTTGGCGGGCTTCTGTAATCGCTTGACGAGGGTAAAGCGTATGGTCAATGGTTTTTTCGATGACCATCAAGCACCAGTTTCCCGACCAATCTCCAGGTGATCAGCTGCGTAGTCTGCTTCAGCGGAAGGCAAGTGCGATTCATTGGAGTCCAGCAAATCCGGGTTCAGGTGCGCCGCACCTTCAAAAAACGCCTTCTTAACAAGAAGAGAACGAATCTCATTGGTTTCCGACAAAGTATCTTGACGAACTTGCTCGTCTACTAGGCGATTTAGAAACTCTGCCCCAACAACCGCTAATGGCTCATCACAGGCCTGGTCCTTATGTCTCAACTCGACTCGTACAATCTCTGGTTCAGTGGAAGGGGCATCTAAGAACAAGTAATAGCTATCGGTATACCAATAAGCTGCTTTGAACAAAGCTACTAAGCTGTACACAGATGTCTGGACATGAAGTACCACCTTTTCTCCCAAGGGGTCCTCTTCCAATGCAGCTCCTTTGGGAAGCGACGATATGCTCACGTTTAGTTTTCTCCCGAATAACTAAACTCAATGGGTTTGCGTCGGACAAATATCCGACGCAAAGTCACAACTAGGTGCAAGAGTGGTTTGCGTTCTACCAACGGCTTGAATAGTGCGACTGATGAGATGAATGGGACGCATGCGATGCGTGCGATCTATGCGAGTAGTGGTATGCCAATTGCTCTGCCGATTGGATAGCCGGAACTAACAGCACAGCACCTTGCTCTACCGAAGGTGTAGATGGGGCAGATAGGCTTGCTTCTGCATCGCCAACCACTCCACCGCCAGTAATCCCAACACCAGCAGCCAACGCGACAGCGGCTACTACGTTGCGGACCTTTTCCATCTTGCTAAGTCCGCTTTGAACGGTTTTCTTAACTTTTGGCAGATTAATCATGCCCCCCCCCCTTCCTTGATAGGAAATTACCAACGGTCACAGGTAATGCTAGTCCGAACCGAATCTAATGGCTATTAACCCGAAACATTGTCAGCCCAGAATGGTTTAATTGTCAGGAGAAATTGATCTGCATCAGTCGGGGTTTCGGGGCGCTTGGCCGAGGCATGCACTATTCACGCGTTCTCTTTCGAGGAAACCCTACTACGTGGGCTCTGGGCGTGTGACCTTTGCCCGGCAATTAACGCCACGAACTGGATGAGATACTGTCACCCGGAGAGAATCTAGATTCCCGCTTTTGGCCGGTCAGCGACCCTAAAGCCTGGAAGACCTACCTCCTGGCCGCGATCAGTCCGTTCTGCAACCGAAGTAGACATAGGTCTCGCCGCCCAGAAATCACTGCCACCTGCTATTCTGGCTCCGAAGGCGGAATCTAATTCCGCCTTCTCGCGGATCTCGGACACCAGCCGCTCCTCGGCATACATCTTCTTCAGGCGCCGGTTCTCGTGTTCCAGTTCCTTCAGGCGGGCCATCAGTGACGCATCCATGCCGCCGTACTTGGCGCGCCACTTGTAGAAGCTCGCACTGCTCATGCCGTGCTCGCGGCACAGCTCAGGCACAGGCGTGCCGGCCTCTGCCTGCTTGAGGATGCTGATGATCTGACTGTCGGTGTATCGGGACTTTTTCACGTGAAATCTCCTTCGCGTACATTACGAGAAAATTCCACTTCTGGGGACCGCTACTTTTCGGGGGGATTACCGTACTAGCCTTTGCGAGCAGTGCTCGGCGTTCGATGGGATCTTCGGTTTTGTTCAGCAAGTCGCTGCATCTCGTCAACGTACTCGTCGGGGTTCACTGGTTGGAACACAGGTGTTTTCTTGGCCATAGTTGTCAAAGGTAGCGTCGCGTGTATTAGTATACTTCGAGGCCTGACAAGGTGGGAGAAAATGGAATTATTTCTATTCTGGTTGTTATGTGCAATCCTCGGCGCGGTGCTTCTTAGTCGCTACGACAAAGCAGGCACAGGTTTGTTGCTGGGCGCGCTGCTGGGGCCTATTGGTGTTTTGTTCGCCCTAGTGATGAGGAGCAATGAAAGTAAAAAGGAAGAACAAAAACAGCACAAAGAACAATTGCAGGTGTTCTCCGAATTAAGGACGCTGCAGGCTAAGGGAGAAGCATCAGAGCCAAGGTTAGAGCGTGAGTGTCCGTACTGCGCTGAGAAGATTCTCGTCAAGGCCAAAATCTGTAAGCATTGCGGTAAAGATGTTGATTTGTCGAAGGCAGAAACGCCCATGGAGGATCGCGTGGCCCTTACGAGTTGCCCAGAATGCGGTAAGGAAGTATCCACAAAAGCGACTGCTTGCCCGCACTGTGGGCACCCGATCTCTACAGTGAACGTGTCCGATAATGTTCCACAGCCCGAGCCTGTGAAAACTCAGGGTGTGGCATTTGAAGTGGATGAAGCGAAAATAGCTGAGGTTAAAAATAAAGAGGGGACAATCCGCTGGGATAGAGTGGCTGTTTTGGCTGGTGTAGTCGGGTTCTTTTTCTTATACGGGCGCGAATTAGTCCTCCGAGATGGTTCTAATGAAAGACCATCCCCCACAAAGACACAAACAACGACAAAGGCAAAGGCTGCTGAATCTTTGGCTAATTGTGACGTCGCGGCATCGATTAAAACGCGGATGCTCTTTCTTGAAGACGCCTCTTGGGAGGAAAACGCTAGCGAAGACTCGATGAAGTTCCAATTTACGAACCCTAGCTATTATCAGCTTAGTTTGGATAACGGTAACATTAAGCCGTTGATTACCGCCTTCGCCGATACCGATGCGTGTATACACAAGCGCGCTCGACATATCCGATTCTACGATCCTAGTGGGTCTCTTATAGGCACAGCGTCACCAACAGGCGGCATATCGCTCATCACCCCCTAGGGGCAGGGGGTTACTGGCAGGATCGCTTAACGGCCAGGAGCGGACTATTAGGCTTACTTGATCTGATACCAAAAAAGACGACTGAAAGAATTCCTGTTAGTAGCAGAGCTAACAGTGATGGTTCAGTCACTGATGCGACTTCTATATTTATTTCCCAATCCCAATAGAATTCCACGTCGTCCTCCACACTTGCACCCCCGCCACCAGTAAATAGTCTATATGTTCCCGTTTCGGAAATAGGCAACAAATTATAAATTACGGTATCTGATAGCATCTCCTCATAATAGATATGAGGCACAGTAGGAGAGTGGAGGCCAGCGACCCTTGTATAATTAAGAACTCCGAAGCCATATGTTGAAGTGATTTCTGCGTCCAACGAAATGATCTGCAAATGATTAGCAAGATCGACAAAGCCCGAATCAACGTCAGCGCTCGCTGCATTCCCGTTGTTACGAAACAAGCCAAAGGTGCCGAGAAACGTATTTGTGCCCACCCCCAAGCTTCCAATGCTTTGGCCTATGCCCAATAGATCGCCATCAATAGACTCATCCCAAACAATTGTTGCGTTACTGGAGTAAGAAAAAACAAGAAAGAAAATTGCGGCATTCAGAAATTTCATAATTACGCCCCATCCGTCTTGTTGTTGAGAAAGCAACACATTTACCCCCGCCCCAAACTATGTAAGTATCAATCCCGTCCCTTCCTTCGAATAAAGCCGATACCAGCGAGGCCGAAGGTCATCAGGGCGAGGGTGGTGGATTCAGGTATCGCACTGACGTTCAGAGTTTTGAAAAAGGCTACCACGTCGGTGTATTGGAGAGGGCTAGAAGAAATGTCGACTCGCTGGAGCGAAAAACGCGAATTCGGAAAAACCGAAAGTGCTGCAAAATCAGATAACTTCAGAGTGGTCAAATCAAATGAGACATCGACAAATGGACTGACCCCATCGTCCGGCGAAAGCACGAATGAATAGTTGTCGTAAATTTGCCCTGTACCAACTTGTTTGTAAGCGTTTACGAAGCCTCGTAATGCATCGAGACTAAAGTATGAGTAACTTGCTTGATTACCATTCGCCTGAATATTAGAGAAGTAAAATTTATCGATCGAATAAGGCTGAAAAGTGCTTGTCGCGCTGGGAAGAGGACTAAATCCTGCGGCATCAAAGATGAATGCCCCCGAAATTTCATCCCCTAGAGAAAAATTAAGTAGTGAACCGTCCGTAACTGAGCCTCCAACGATTCTTACTGTCCCAGTATATTCAAACAAGTATAGTGGGGTGGCTTCGACTGTATTAAATCCAGACAGGCCCAGAATTAACGAACATATAATTGTTCTGAATTTATGCTTTACTGTTAGGCTTGGCATTTACTGCTTCTTCCGGGCAAGTCCGATACCAACAAGACCTAGGGTCATCAGGGCTACGGCGGCAGATTCGGGTATAGCTTCGCCGTGAAGCAGAAACGCTCCATCGCTACGAGGTGGAACCCCATCGCTTATTTCTTGCCAATACGGCCCCAACCCTATGTTGGTATACCCTTCTGAAATAACCATTTCAGCACCGAACCCTGGAAGGCTACTTTCTTCCCAGAATATGCCATTACTCGCGTTAGTTGGGCTAGACCCGGGAACCGTGTCCATATGCAAGCCAATCCAATAAACGGTGCTACTTAGAAGAACGACAGGATTGGCAAAATTAAACGTATATTTGTACTCTTGGCCCTTAGGAAACGTGCCAACCAATTCACGAGTCACGTTTACAGCAGCGCCCGACGTAAATCCTGCGAGTGGATCATTAGCGGGAAGCCCTGCATCATCTTCAAAGATGAAGTACTCCAGCGTTCCATTCCATAACCCATCCTCCACAGTCCAGAGCGTCATGCCAGTTACTAGAGACGTTTCTCCCAAGAGAAAATCATTAGCAATTCTCGGCCTAATACCGTCGCGCTTGATGCCTATCCATTGGCCATTCCCACCTATTGGCTCGCCGTTGTCGAATAGCGGCATAGCGTAGGATTCGTTTGATAAGAAAAGAAAACCGGAAAAAGCTATCAGCCCGAAAATAACAACTGCCGGTAATTTCAATAACGGATTAGTTGTACTTGGCAAACTGGTAGAGAATTGCATGTTAGCCGGTATTGCCTTTGATTCTTCCATTGGGCATTCATAGTATCAGCTGCCGAGTGTCACCCAACGACTCTAAATCACAGATTGAAATAAAATGGTGGATGTCGCGGCTCTGGCGAATGAGAACGGGCCAAACCAGCTTTGTTTAGTCTATTTGGGTCGCACAGCGGATCATAGAGTGATTCGCACCATGAGTGCGGAGGAACCACTAAAGCGGGATCTATTTTTGGTGCTGCTTCTTCTTCTGAACAAAGCCGATACCGGCAAGGCCGAGGGTCAGCAGAGCAAGGGTGGTGGGTTCGGGGACCAAGGAAGAGTCTCTATACATCCATATCCCCCGATCTTGGTGGGGAAGCCATTTTGCTCCATGCGTAGTGGTCGCAACTGCATCTTGAATGCCGTCGTTGAATTGGTCCAGCATCACCGGCATGAAAACGTTTCCTACCGTGTAGATCGAATCTGTTCGTGTGATTCCATCAATCTTTGCCGCTTCACCCGAAATTACAGATGTCGCATAGAAATATCCGTGATCGCCATTCGCGATACCGTCAGCATCAATCGAGACCGGTGCCCAATCAGAACCATACTCTTGAAGTGACGCGCCAGAGGGGATGCTGAAATCAATACCGGGCTTGGAAACCAACAGGTTGAACAACTCACCGACTTCAGCTAACGAAGCCCATGTCCACCCGGTAAATTCTACGCCACCCAAGAATCCTGAACACTTCCCATCGGCCGCACTACAGACGCCAGTAGAAGTGTCCACAAGCATGTTGTAGGAAAAGCCCCTTGTCTCAGTCAATTGCCGCCAGTCTTTGTCACCTATGACTACAGCATTCGCTACTGAAACGGTGCATGTCGTGATCGCACAAAGTGAATAAAGGAACGTCGTAAATGCTGATCGGCCCATTTCTAGTTCCTACGTTTCCTTGATCCGTACTAATTCTTCTCGCACAACTAGCACATCACTAGGCGCATCGATGCCAATCCGAGCCTGATTCCAGCCCGTAACGCGGTTCAATTCGATTCGGATAGGCTCCATGCCGTCGACATGGATATAGATTGACTCGCCTTCTCGGCGACCGAGGATAAGCATTTCCCTTGCTCCTGTTCATTCCGTTAGTGGAGCCTGCATACTAGCACCATGGACCTGCACCCCAAGGAACCCAGATCGCCAAGTAGGCGCGGCAGAATACGTTTGCTCGTGTCCTTATGGGTAGCCCTTGCCCTGTCATTTTTTGCATCTGTGCCCGCCTTCTCCGCTTCCCTACCGGGTCAGGTAAAGCGGGTCGTGGATGGGGATACCCTCGTAATTGAAAGCCAGGAATTCGATCACAGAGTACGACTTGCTAGTATCGATGCGCCCGAACGCAATCAACCCTGGGGAGAAGCTTCCACACGAGAGCTTCGGCGTCAGGTGGCCGGTCGGTTCGTGGTGGTCGAGTGGCAAAAGAAGGATCGTTGGAAACGCTTGATCGGGATCGTCCGTCTCGCTGGTGAGGATATTAACCTGCACATGATCGACCGAGGGATGGCATGGCACTACAAGCGTTATCAGGACGAACAGACACCCGGAGACAGGGAAGCGTATGCCAAGGCTGAGGAGGCTGCCAGAGGAGCGCGCAGGGGCTTATGGTCTGATCCTGAACCTATAGCTCCTTGGGATTGGCGGCGGATGAAATAGCCTCATGCAGAACACCCTTTCCGACTTCCCGCCAACTCGCTTCCATATCACCGCTTACTGTGAGTGTGGACACTCCGCGCTGGTGGGTATCGTAAGTCTGCCTTCTACGCTACCCGTAGACACTCTCCGGAACAGACTGCGCTGTTCATCCTGTGGCAGCCGAGAAATCGATATACGGATAGGGTGGTCGGTAGCGTGTGCGTTTGCTTATGGTGACGGTTCTGCGGGTTTGAGTTCGGGGGTCGGTTGACGGCCAAAAGCGGTCCTAGGGAAAGCGAGAGAGCGAGTTCAGCTAGCTTCTTTTTCCCGGCGCTTAATCATCCTCAAGAAACGTTGCTCGCTGATGACTCGAACTCCCAGTTCCCTTGCTTTTTTCGATTTTCCCGAACCAGTTACGATTGACGGGACCACGAGCCAATTTGTTTTGCCCGATACCGACCCAGTGACTTTGAGGCCAGCATTCTCAGCGCGGGTTTTCCATTCTGAGCGAGAAAGAGACATCTCTCCAGTAAAGACAACCTTATCCCCAGGTTGTAGGGCATAGTCTTCGTTTAATAGGCCTACATCGAGGGGATTACTCAGAGCGAAATTTATCTCAGTTTGAGGTAGGCCCAGAGCTGTTGCTACGACTTCAAGGTCGAACCTTTCGTGCGCAGATATTTCTCCGTCGTCCCACATGCTTCCAGCCAGACCTTGCAAGAAGATCAGCTTTGCTGACCGGACCTGTTCCTCGGTTAGGTTCAGTTGCTCTTGAAGATCATTTAAGACGACCTTCTGTTCGTCAAAAACCTCTCGGTCTTCAATAACGAGTTCGACGGCTGCCACGTAGTCTGCAATGGGGCCTTCTGAGTCGGGCGAGAAGGTAGCAATCGAGGGGGCGGAAGAGGGTCTATTCTCGAATGCGGTTGCTACCATCTTTGCCCGAGGAGCGGAGCCGATCCTCGCGGGTCGCACCGGTCGGAGAACAGGATCCGATGCTCCGATGGGTAGTTCGGGCCAATGCGAGTCGAAACTTGGATCAAGTGACAACCACTCTTGGACGCTCTCATCAGCGAAGTCTAGAAGGTGCTGCGCCAAGGCCCAAGTTGCACGTGCGTCAGCTAACGCATGGTGCATGCCATCCATCTGGATGCCTAACGAACTGCAGCAACTCTCCAGCCTCCAGGGCTTAAAGCCCAAGTCTCTTGCTATATCTGCTGTGCAGATGTGCGGTAACGAGGGAACAGCGATGCCTAGGCGTGAGAACTCTGCCGAGAGCATCCGCAGATCGAAACCGGCATTGTGGGCAATGACTGCTCGGCCTCTGAGGAGTGAAATCAGCTTCCCTGCGAATTGTCGAAACGTCGGTGCGCCAGCTACGTCTTTGTCATAGATCTGATGAATACGGACGGCAAAGCCATTGCCGGTGTTACGCTCTGGATTGATCAGCGAACACCACTCCCATTCTTTGTTGCCGAATCTGTCTAGCCCGATGACTGCTAGTTCAATGATTCGGTCTGCCGATGGGTTTAGCCCCGTTGTCTCGGTATCGAGTACAGCGAACATTCCCGAGCTCCTATCAAGCGTTTGCGTACTTCTCGAAGTCTCCGGTGAAAATGACCCTCATCCCAGTTTTGGTACACACAAGTTCGGGTTCCTCTTCGAGATCAATATCGAGGTCTTCGCCACGCATGCCCTGCCATTGGGCCAAGTAAAAAAAGGTACCGATCTTTTCTTTCTTCTTTAGTTTCTTCTCGACGCCACCTTTCCAGCCAGCTGGGGGGAGTTCCCCACGTACAGCAGCAGCGGCAACCTCGGGTTCCCGCTCGACCATCTTTCGGCCTACTTCCCAGCAGGTGATCAGGCCTTTGTCTGGTCCCTTCCACCGTTGCTCATAGGAAAGGCGAGGCCGAAGCGGCTCGTTGATAGATCGAAACACGCGTCTAGTCATCGGTGGGCAATCTCTTAGTCATTACTGCAGCCAATCAATACGATACTCCGACATGAAATCCTAGCTCGGGAATGGAGCATTTCCTATTGATGCGCATCAGCAGAGGGCTGTTGCCTAAACTAGCTTCGTTCCCGGAGTCATTGGTGAGGCAATGTCTGATTCGTGTTGATTGCTGCCATTCGCACCAAGCTGAGAGTAGGCCAGTTCGACACCCTGGTCGCCCCGCTGTCGAACTTCCGCTCAGGTCGTATTGCGGAAGTAGATAGCCTTCACATGGGTTCAGTCACTGCCCGGTAGACCAGCAACTCCTCGCGCACTATCTGCACATTACGAGGCGCATCAATACCAATCTACCCTTCCAAGAGTTCAATCTATACCATAGTGAGAATTCCAGGATTATGGTTAAGTGGCTCGGAAACCTCATGGCAACACCTAATATTTTCATCTTTACAGCGGGCAATGCTGAAGCTCGTGAGCACCTGAACGTTTCGATAACCAATCCACTGAACGTCGAAGCAGTCATTAGTCATTTTCCGCAACAAGACGCCGTAAGGATCCGTGAACTAGCGGAAGATGGGGGCCTCTATGCCTGGGGAGCGACCCCAGGTGTGCGCAACAATCCAAATTGGGAAGCGATGACCCCGGGTGACTGGGTGCTGTGTGTGTTTGGCAATCACTACCGTTACGCCGCTCGCGTCTTAGCCAAATACGATAACAAAAGTCTCGCGCTTGCGACTTGGGGCGCTGACCCATCCGGCGAAACGTGGCAGCTGATGTACTTCTTGAGCAAGCCTATTGCAGTCAAGATCCCCGTTGGCAACCTTGCCACCGAGCTTTCCGGCGGCTACCGGGGATTCACTCGAATATCCGATCAAAAAGTCGCGCGCATAGCTGACGAATTCGGCAGTGTCGACGACTTCATGGATCAAGAAGTCCTGGCCAATGAGCATGTCGGAACGGGTGGCGTCCCGGACGGCATCACTCGAGATGATGTTCTTCAGGCAATCCGTGACTACGACACTGGGGAGCGCGGAGACTTTGGCGAATCGACTTTCTACGATCTCCTGTTCGACGATAAACGCTACCCGCCTAAGGTGATCTGCGGACTCGCAGCCCGTCGCATCCTTGGCCGCAAACTTCACCACTACGAGTTCTCAGGTGGCAAATCCAGCAAGTGTTTTCGCGTTTTGACCGGTCATGGCTTCGAAATTGTCGATAAGGAAAAGGGCAGCGCCTCGTACCTCCTCATTAGGTCAAACGAGGTATCCCCTTATAACGATGAGGAAGGCGCCGTATACCACTTCACGAGCCATGTTCCTAACCACAAAAAGTTACTCGAAGGCGCAATGGTCGTCGTCGATAGCAAGAGCGCCAAAGGGGTCATGCTTACCGGATTCGGGGTGCTCGAAGCTGCTCAAGAAATCAATCACCCTAAAGAAGGGCCGGTTGAATATAAATGTGCCTTCAGTGAATGGACTCCATTTGAGTCCGCACATGCGATACCTGATGCAGTCTTGGCACAGATTAAGGCGCTGCCGAGTTATAACGCGCAACACGCGATTAGAGTCATTAATAGCGATCTCTATGAAAAGTTGACTGAACAAGGACGAGAACTTTGCCTACTTGGAACCTGGCCCAGCATCGAAGCCGATTTCGACCGTGTAAGTGATTTCATCGAAGAACATGGCGCCTTTGCTTCCTGGTGGAGTTTTGTCATTGGCGAAGACGTGGGAAAAGCTTTAGAGGCACCATTTCAAATCTATCTCAATACTGGAGGAGGGAGATTTCCGGTCCGGATGGAAGTGGCCGAATTTGTGACGAGTCGAGGGTCAGAGGGAATTGAGAGCCCTTGGCCTGAGCAAACATACCCCGAGTGGCAACATCGCAACCGTGCCGGCTCAAAGCAAAGTGAAATATTCAAGACTTGGCTAAAGGTGACAAAGATTGAGCGATTGCCCTCTTCACTGGCTATAGATGACTTCGAGCCAGCGTCGCCCTGGTCTCATGAAAAAAGTGTGCTCAACCAGAACGCCTTTGGGTTTGCTTACCTTCGATCTCCGATGAGAACGCCACCAAGAATGGTCGAAGAGTCTTTCTCTATCGACGATGCCCTGAATCTTCTTTTCATGCCACGTGAGGACCTCGTGGATATCCTCGGTGGTCTGCGACGTAAGAAGAACATTATCTTGGAAGGGCCTCCAGGAGTCGGCAAAACCTACGCAGCTCGCTTAATCGCATACACGCTCATGAACGCGAAAGGCGACAGCCGCATTGAGATGGTGCAGTTCCACCAATCCTATGCCTATGAAGACTTCATTCAAGGGTGGAGACCAACAGCCTCCGGAGGCTTTGAGCTCAAATCTGGGGTCTTCTACCAATTCTGCAACAAAGCTCGGCAGCATCCTGATCAGACTTTCGTTTTCATTATCGATGAGATCAACCGAGGCAATATCAGCAAGATTCTTGGCGAACTCATGATGCTCATAGAGCATGACAAGCGAGGCAGTAAATTCGCCATTCCCCTTACCTATTCCCAGAACAATTCAGAGCGGTTCTATATCCCTGAGAACCTCTACCTGATCGGCATGATGAACACGGCAGACCGTTCCCTCGCGATGGTCGATTATGCGCTTCGCCGACGGTTTTCTTTCTATCGTTTACGTCCACAGCTTGATTCTTCGGGCTTCAAAGCATTACTCGAAAACAAAGGCGCATCTGAAGAGCTCATCCAGAAAATACGTTCTCGCATGAGAGCCGTAAATAGCGAGATTGAAACTAACCCGCATTTAGGATGGGGCTTTGAGATTGGGCATAGTTACTTCTGTGATGCTCTTGAGGAGAGCGTCGATGACTCATGGTTCGACGCCATCATACGGACAGAAATCGCACCACAGATTCGAGAGTATTGGTTTGACCAGCCCGAAAAAGCCGAAAGCCTGATCGAAGAAATACGGGAATGAAAATTCCAATTCGGAATCTCTACTATCTTCTTGTCTATGCGTGGGACGTACTCGATCAGGTGGGCGTAGGTGACATTGATGTCGAGCAGATCGAGACTCCGCCAGATCTATTTGCCAAGATACTTCGGAATGGCATCGACCATTTGTTGAAGCGCGGCTTAGACAGGGCGTACACCTCAGAAACAGGTGCTATTCCCGGGATTCGAGGTCGCTTGAATTTATCCTCAAGCATCAAAACAGCCAGTTTCACCCGTGGCGTTGCTGTTTGCAGTTACGATGAACTCACCTATGACGTACTCCACAATCAAATACTAAAAGCCTCATTGCTGAGGTTAATACGCACTGACAGCCTAAGTCCTGAGCTGAAACAGGACCTGCACGATCTCGTTTTGCGGTTTGATGGAATCAGCGAGATCCAACTATCAAATAATACCTTCCGGCAAGTTCAGCTTCACTCAAACAATCGCTATTACAGATTATTGATTCAAATCTGCTGGATGTTGCACCAACAACTCCTGCCAGACACATCTGGCAAAGGTTATCGTTTTGCTGACTTTTCGGAGGACAGACTTGCAACGATTTTTGAAAGCTTTGTTCGGAACTTTTTTAAGCGAGAGCAGAGAATATACAAGGTAAAGCGTGAGCGTTTTAAGTGGCAACGGACGTCAAGTAACGAGCAGGCCCTCCAACTTCTTCCCACTATGGAGACAGATGTAAGCCTAATATCACCAAAAAGGAAAATCATTATCGAGGTTAAATTTTATGAGAAAACCTTGGCGCACCATCATTTTGGTGGCGCATCAATAAGATCGCCGCACTTATATCAGCTCTTTGCCTATCTTCAAAACTTAAACAGCAATGGCACCGTTCCTCTTGACGGTGTACTTATCTACCCGACCACAGATCATCGAATCACATCCGAATATCAGATATTTGGCCATCATGTTCGAATCATGACCATTGATCTTACTGAGGAAGCAAAAAAAATTCGGAGCAGCCTCTTCGAATGTATTGCTGAGCCTACGAATACTAAAGACGCGTAAATTAGTGAATGTAACGGCAGTAGCATCAAGCGATTCGCGATCGAATTCTGGTTCAATATATGTATCAAAGGGCAGTAGTGGTGATCTTGGTTTAATCAGAAGCAAATGTGTGAGGCCAGGACTTATTGCCTATGCGGACTTTGGACAGGCTGGGGGCGGAGATTCTGCTGACGCGAACACCGAATCACGAGGCGTAATCCGGATGAACCTTGCATGCTGTTCGGCCTTCCCTTGAAACAGTAAAGTAATTGAGACGCTAGAAAAATAGGATACTTAGCGAAATATGGATGTGCTTACCAAGCGTTACTTCACCGCCATGGTTGTTTTGGTGTCAGTCATTTTGTACGGCTGTGCGCCAGAACTCCGCAGGCCGGATGCATCGCAATCAGCTGTTCAAGCTGAACGCACAGCGCAGATTCGGCTGGCAAAAAGCATTCGTAGTAAACGTTTGGCTCGACTTAACAAGATCAGGGAAAAACTGATTCCCCACGCCCGAGATATTTGTTCCAAGGTTCTGGATAAGTCAGGGCTTGACTGTCTTTACTCGCTAGAGTTGGTTGATGATTCACAGCTCAATGCAGCAGCGGATGGAGAAAAAATATACATCAATTCTGGATTGATTCGTTTTCTCGAATCTGATGACGAAATTGCTATTGTCATAGGCCATGAAATGGCTCACAACATGCTAGATCATAGCGAGAAGAAAATGGGGGGGGTGATTCTGGGGGCAATTGTAGACGGAGTAATTCAAGGCGCGACGGGCATAAACACAGGGGGTATTTTTCAGAATGCCGGAGCATTAGTGTACTCGAAGGATTACGAGGAGGAAGCGGACTACCTAGGTCTTTATCTCGCTAGCAGAGCCGGATACGACATTAGTATCGCACCTACCTTATGGCGAAGGATGGGGGCCGAAAGTCCCGGTTCTATTGCACAACGCTATGGTGGAACGCACCCCGGCACTCCTGAGCGAAGTGTTGCGCTCCAGAAGGCCGTTGCAGAGGTGGAAATTAAGAAGAGCCAAGGGTTAGTTATGTTGCCGAATAGAGCAGATGGAAACACTGACACCTCGGATGTAGGGGGAGTTATGGCTGACTCTTCCCCAGCGGAGAAGGCACAGATGGAACCTTCGGCATTTCAAGGCAAAGCCAGCAACGCGAACGACACCGTTCTTCCTACAGTGGTTGGAGAATGGAACTACCGAGCGGAAAATTATGCGGAAGAGCAGGGTTGTCTGGGGGAAGACCGCCGAAGGCCGGTCACGATGATGGTTAAAAAGGAAGCGGGGCAAGAGCACTTCACATCTGCCTGCAGTAATCGTGATGAGCCCTTTGAATTTGCCTGCTCACTCGTTGGATGCTCCCAGTAGATTTGGCTATCTGGAAGTCTCTAATCGGCCAAAAGCGGCCCTTGCGCTGGGCGCCAGTGAATGATCACTCCTCTCGGGTTGAGCAGACATCACGATAGTCAGCCTATTGGCCCGGCTTCAACAAATTTTTGCCGCTCCGGGCCGGTCAAGACACGCCCCGTTCGAACGACGCGAGACACCGGTGCCAGCCGCGTAATTTGTTGTTGTGCGACTATATGTGGCTCATTAGATCTGCCAGGACAGCTGATGCCCGATAGAATCTTCTACGAAGCAACTGGAGAAAAGTTGGTATGTCCAGACGAGCCTGCTGGGCCTGCTGAACTGGGCGACTTACTCATTCAAGTTCGAAACGCCGAGGCTAGCCCATCTGGTTTTCGGTCACACCTCACAGACGACAACCTACGATTGCTTGTCAATGTGGCATTCTTTCTTAGCGTTAGGGAAGACGAGGGTAGGTTTCCAAGATTGCGAATCGTGTCTGGACGTATTGACGACCACCGGTTAGCCACACGATTTTCGGAACCAATCCCATTCAGCGACGTTCACGAACTACGCCGAATCACGCCAGCAGCCCGCGCATCTGATTTCGCTTTACTCGTCGCCGAATGGGATGATGGGCAGCTCTGCTGCCCTGGGCTCGCCAACATTGGGCCATTGGGCTTCAGCTCCCAGCCTGGACGGCCAGAAATCGTAGGTGTTGGCGGCCCACCTTCTGCGTTTGTCTGGATTGAGGGCCCCGGTCACCTCTATGCGAGTGAAGGAGGTTGTCACGTCGAATACAGAGCGGGCCGCGTGAGGCTGTCTCATCCAATCATCACCTCCGGCAGTTTTCGTTGTCTGGTCGATGCGGCTGCTGGCTCCATCCAAGAGCTCGCGCTCAGAAAAGTTACAGACGTTCGCGCCGCCGATACATATTTTGGAGGAGCCCACGGCATTGCGGGAGTGACTCATACAATTCTATCGAAGCTATTTCGCTCCTGTATGGAGCTTCGCCATGGTGGCGCCTTCGTGTTCGTCCCGGCCAAAGAAGGAGACGATCCGTCAAGTTTCGGGATTGAATACAAGTTTCCTGTGACCGCGCCTGACCTGGGTGAGGACCTCGCTGAATATTGGAGCACACACATAACCGCCTCTTCGAGTAAAGAGAGGCAGCCGTATGAAAAGGCCCTCCGAAGCTGTAACCACAGCAAGGCTCGCCTACTGACAAGCGCGGAAGCTATCGCGAATCTAACGGCAGTCGACGGTTGCGTCGTACTTAACCACGAGCTTCGTGTACTCGGATTTGGAGGCAAGATCACAGTATCCGAAAAAGACTGCGATGAAGTGAAGGCTACCTACAAGCTCACAGGCGACGAGGAGATCAGCCGGGAGGTGTTTCTGCAAAATGTCGGAGGGCAACGCCACCAATCGGCTGCTCGCGCTGTTGCTGCTAATGAAGGGGTCCTTGCTGTGGTGGTTTCTCAGGATGCTGAAATGTCGCTGTTTACGAAGGACGCGGATGGGTCCGTAAGGGTAAACAAACCAATGGATCCTTGGGTTATCGCGAAGTGATCAAATGGTGTGAGGCGCACAACCAGTCAAGGTAAACGGACCGACATCCTTCGGAGGTTTTCTCCCCTGTGGTTACAACCCGCCGCAGTCGAACGCTAGTCTGCAACGCCAATTCGCAAAACCCATTGTTCATTTGAATCACACGTTGGGCCGCCTCTGGTGGAGTTCGCCCCTCGCCGTTAGGTTGAGCAATAGTCGCTGCTGTCGGCAGCGGACGTTCAAAGAGCACCCTTAGATGAAGGGCTCTGGGTAGCAAGCAGAACCCGGGCAAGAAATCTCCTAGACCGCCTCAATTGCGTAACACACAACGGAGTCGGAACACGGTCTGCCCGACGAAGCATCGACTAGGGGAGTTCAGAGTAGCCGTACTCTACTTCCCACTCGGCTTCGTCGGCCGCGGGCTCTGGGCAAACGATAACAAAGCGTGTCAATGGACCGTCAGCCCTCGATATAGCCTCTTCCTCCGTCTCGCCGGGTTGAACGTAGACGACATACTGGGTCGGTTTCCGAGATGCGCGCCGGCGTAATGCCTCTAATCTACGTCGCAAGGTCCCCATTTAGTTCCTCCTCAAGGGCTGATAGTCGGGTCTCCAATTCTGTCACCTCCACAATCTTTGCAACGCCGCCCAGCACGTTTAACAAGGACGCAGCTTCATCAGGGGAGATCTCCCCCGTGGTGGTGGCATTGGCCACTGCCTGCGCCTTCTCAGCAAGCGTATGAGCCTCGTTTGCAGCCGCAAGGGTGACCGGCACGGTTTGGGGTCGAATTGCCGGTAGAACGCGCTCCAGACACAACTTTATGGCCGCTGTGTCTCCTGCACAGGCCAATTCCACCGCCTTTTCTATCAGGGCGGGGGCATGAGGTTCCAACAGCTTCCGGTACTGTGTACGACGGTCCGGGACGCCCCGAGGGCGGCCAGCTGGATTACCTGATTGACCTTTCTTGAAGGGCATGATTGAACACAACAGTCATATATCAATCTACAATTGGGAACGAAAGTATCAAGCGCTCCCGACAGTAATAATTAAATATTAATTATAGGAGAAAACTGATAATAAATCAGTGCCTTTACAATGAAAAAATGATCTTAACCAATTGATAACACAGGATTAAGCAGAATAACCTGGCATGAAACAATTCACCTAATGCCATTTTAGGTGACTCATCGGCGCATGGGGGGCAAAGAACCCATTTTTACTTTTCAAGGTGCGCGGGAAAGCACACATTAGGCCGCGCTCCGCGGTGGATATGACCATAGTGATGATTTTCTGCCACGTGCATAATTATATAAAAAACACATTTTTATATTTTATTTTCTTCATATGCGTTGATATTGTTCGAAAATGATCATTATGATCACCCGCTAAAACTCCACTGGCGCCGTCCGCCCCCTCCGCAACCCGCGAACGGCATTCCCCCGATTTGTGTGTACAACGTTGTAGCCAAGGGCTACTAGTTTTCGTTTAACCGTTTTTTGCTGTGGGATGTGGTGGGGCTGAATCCCCTGCACCCCAGCCCATTCTTTCAAGGTTCCGTAAAGTTCCCCAAGGAGCCAGTGTCCATCCGCGTCGTGCTCGCACCAGTCTTCGTCTTGGACGAACTGGGCCAGCGGGTTAGCCTCCGCCAGCCACTTTCGCCGCGCCTCGATACAAGGGATGGGTTGCTCGAACCGCCCGCGTTCAAGCAGCCGCTTCAACCCGGCAAGGGCGCGATTCAACACCCCCGGCATTTCAGTCTCCCAGATCTCTGGGAACAGCTTGGGGTTGGCAACGGCTGCGTAGCGTTCGCCCTTCTCCTTAGCGGCCTCGGCGTCCCTAGCATCGTGGTAGAACGTACGAAGGAATGGCACGGGGTGCATGCGCTTGCGAATCCCATAGGTAAGGTCTGTCAGCCTAGGCCAACTGTTGGCCAGCAAAACGGGCAGTGCTGTGTTCGAGAATTCGAAGGGGTCCTTGTTTTTCCTCTCCCCTGTAAGTAGCTTTCTTTCGCTGATCTTTTTCAGGGTGCCATCGGGCAGTTTGGTGTTGTCGCTCACGTCATCGTCCATGAATAAGAGCTTGCCCGCGAGTTTTCCAATAGAAAACTTGTCTCGTTCGAGTTCCACCACCCGGGCCGCGAGAATTGCCGACTTGCTCATGAGCTTTTCCATGGTTTCGGCCAACTTGGTTTTGCCGTTGTTGCCCGCACCCGTCAACATGAAAATCGCAGGAATGTTGCGGCGGGGCTGTATGGCGTAGCCTATAAACTCCTCTAAGTGCCGGACCATCTCGTCAGTATCTTCAGGAAACATACTGTCAAGTGCACTGTCGAACAGTGGACATTCCGCATCGGGGTTGTATTCCACGTCCAATACATTAGTGAGGTAGGAGTCGGCACGGTGTGGCCGTTGCTCCACGTTGCCGTCGTCATCGATCCACAATTCCCCATTTTGGCAGTTCACTACCGGAAGCGGTTCTTGGGTAAGGCGTAGTACGTCGCCCTCGGCTGCCTGTTGTGCCTGCAACAAGTTTAAAGACGCATTAAGGACATTGGAATAGTTCGCAGTGCCGGGTGGTATTGTGTCTTTGATAACTTCAAGCAACTTCTTCTTGACCTGATCATCGGTAATTGGTTGCCAGTGAGTCCCTGTGTATTCATAAAATTGTCGGTCGATGTAATTAATAAGATACTCACCATTGGACCAGTACTGTTCGAGCGCGATCCCAACAACCTTGAGCGCGAGGTCCTCTTGGTCGTCACCTCCTTTGGCCATTTCCCTTAGTACTTGAAGGGGAATGCGGGTGCATTTTTTGATCAGCTTCAGAAGCCTTTCATGGCTAACCAGATCAAGGGATCGACACTTGTCGAGGAGCGCGTAGACTGCTTCTGATGAGGCCTCCTCGGTAAACCGCTCCGCCTCTTGCACCGCTTCTTCATAGGAAATTCCCGGCGGATAACGACAGGCGCTCTTTGCGATCGCCCGAACTTCTTTTTCGGTCAATGGAGGGTCGCAACGTTGCTCGTTTAAGACCAGCAGCGCGTCCTCGATGTCTTCTTGTGGTCGACCTTGTGCACGCATGCTCCCAGCAATGCTGATCAATGTGTTGTTTCGTTGCCCCTCCGGGAATGGGTTGCCACTGGTATTCTTTTTGCGCTTTCGCCTTTTATCGAGCTTGAGCGCCTCCATGACTTTTTCGCGGCCATAGGGCGATATGTCGTTGGTCGCCACGATGCGGACAAGGTGAGGTTCTTCCTTGCAATGAAAGAATCCCGGCATTCGAAGCGCCTTGTTAACGCCCTTACAAGCAGGGTCGCAACCGTAGTCGTCGATGATCTGTTGGTGGATGCCATCGTATTCATCAAGGTTAATGTTGTTAACTGACCAGTAGTTATGAAATCTGCCCGGGGAGGTTTCGACCGCTATATGGGGCTTGATTGGAAGGTCTATCCCGTTGCCGTCGTCATCTTGGTAAAGTGCTCGCACCTTCGTTATGTCGTCTATCTTGCGTCCTTTGCCGTTTGTTTCATTTACGGCGACACAGATGGCCGCCCCTTGGAGATTGAGGTTTCGCAGTACTTCGTAATGCTCGTCGAGTGTGCCGTGCAGAATACGGGCAAGGCGCGGGTTGACTCGGTCTTTGTCGTCGTCAAAGGTTTGAAAGGTGTGGGTGGTTTCCCCTCGGCCCAGTATGTTCAAAAAGCGCTTCGCTTCTTCATAGACGGGAGCGCGGGGAGCACTACCGAGGGAGCTGGCCGCCGTGCTGGCTTCAACTGGCATAAGCTACCCCTCAGTGCTCGCGTCGATTGGCAAAGTTGTATTCGACTTGATCCAATATGCAGTTACGGGTGCGGGAAGAATGGAGTAGTTTCAACGCGCACTTCGAGCACAAAATGTAGGGAATAGGCTTGTCCCCATTGGATGGGATGTATGTGCTGATAACGTGCGCCTGCGTGACCTTTCGGAAGCACGCCCCACAGAAATCCGACTTGTTCATTGCGCCCCCTCCACTTTCGAAGCGGCCCATACCTCCAAGTCGCTTTGCCGGTAGGCGTAGGTGTTTGGCCCGATCTGGACCAGCGTGGGAAATTGTCCTTCGGATCGCCAACGGTATTCCGTTGACCGACTAATGCCACCCGCGAACTCGCGCGCCTTCTTTCTGGAAATGAATCCGGTGGGGGTTGTCATCTCAAATCGTCTCCGTGTTGTTCAGTGCGGTTCATTCTGAACCTCGAACACACGACAACAAGGCGTCTGCATAGCAGACCGTATTTAACGCGGAGATGACCTGCGCAGTGGCTATTTAGCGGATTTTGGCAGTGGGCCGCGCGGGACCGTTTCCCCAAGCGCCCCGTAGACCCAACTCTTTACCGTCTTATCATCATAAAAGTCGTCTGGGTCTTTCCCTCGTCTCTCTTCTTCGTGTTCTACAAGTATGCAAACGTCTTTTGCGATTAGCCGGACATCCCCGCTTTGATCTTCGCGTCTGAGTCGTATTGCGTGGTCTTCGGCGAATTGCCGGTAGTGGCCGTGCTCCTTTTCATCCTTCGCCTTCCCACCCGATTGCGCATTTCTGAATATCGTGCTGCGCATGGTGTCCAAGGTCCCCGCCACACTTGCCACCGCCACGTCACCATTGGCTTCGGCCCTACGGCGCAGCTTTTCCGCGATACGCTCCAGTTCTTGATTTTTGCTCACGCTTTCACCATCCGGTCGAGTTCGTTGTTCCACGCTTCGAGGGCGGCGCGCTTTTGGTCATCGTAACTGTGGCGGTCATAGACGGCCGTTACGCCGGGTTCTACGTGATTCAGCAGCTTGGAGACCACGAGCCGGTCTACCCCCATTCCGGTCATGAGAGTGGCCGCCGTCCGGCGCAGGTCATGGGGGGTGAACGGATCGGTACCGAAGTGTTCAAGGTTGCGGTAAACCCCCTTGGCCAGGGCGTCGGGATTCAGTGGCCCCACGCTGCGGTCGCGTTTCGTTGTGGGAAACAGGAATTCTGACTCGCCCGCCTCTTTCTTCACCTGCTCAAGCACCTCCAACACTTGGGGAGGTAACGGCACTCGATGCGCGTTGCCGTTCTTGGAGCGCTCGGCCGGGATCGTCCAAACGTTTTCGTTGAAGTCGAATTCCTCCCAGCGTGACCGGGCCACTTCGCCAGATCGCAGGGCGCACATGAGTTGCAGTTTGAGTGCATGACGAACTTTGGCGCTCAGATTGGCGGTGCCTAAACCTATACAAACTGGTTTGATTTCGTCCGGGCGCAATACCCGGTCCCGTGGGACTTCCTTCCCCGGGCGTGGCACCTGCGCGCACGGATTTATCTCGACAACCTCCCATTGAATCCCAAAGTTAAAGATTTTTCGGACCAGTGCCAAGACCCGATTGGCGAGAGTCGGGGTACCCCTTTCGGCGATGCCCTCAACAAGGTTGATGACGTCCCGACGGGTGATTGTCTTGGCCTTGCGAGTCTCCCACAGGGGGAGCACGTCCTTGTTCAGCATGCGTTGGTCTTCCTTGCACGAACTCGCTTTTTTCTTTGGCTTGGCGTGTTTCTCCACATAGAGGTGCGCGAGTTCGGCAAATGTTTCGGCCTTGCGTTCGGCCTGCGCGAGGCCTTGGACATCTTCGCCCTCTGCCGCCTTCGCCCGCACGGCATTGGCCTGTGCCCGGGCCTGTTTCAGTTTCATCTTTGGTGGGTGGCCAAGTGACTTTTTCCGCGTTCGGCCCTCGATGACATACCACGCGACATACGTCTTGGTGCCGCCATAGCTCACACGCAGCAAGAGGCCGGGGTGCCCCTCATCGTAATAATCGGTTTGGTTCTTGCCTGCGTCGCATTTGGCGATGCTTACCCACCGCTCGGTGAAGCGAATCGTTTTCTTTGCCATTGCTATCCCACCTGGTGGAAAGTCAGTCCGTTCACCTAAGGCTCAATTAGGTGAACTTTCACGATGATTTAGTATAGACCAAAAAGCGGGTCGGATGATCTGAAATGAACTAAAATGAAACGGAGAAAAATTAATTCACAGCATAAAAAACGGTATTTGGTGACATGACGGAGAGTAGGTAGGGGTGGGTCATAGGGATTCTTCCGGGACCACCTCAAGTCAGTAGAAACAGATTTGTAATCAGCCGGTCGCGGGTTCGATTCCTGTCACCAGCTCCATATTTCCGATCAAATCCCGCTGCGGCGGGATTTTTTTGCCCGATCGTTTTTCCACCAGCAGCCATGATGGCGGATGCTCTGGTCGCCGCGAAGCTCGAACCGTCCCACCATTTCATTCGCGGCCAAGGCCGCTCCTACGCCAGCCCGTTCGCGTAGGAGCGAGCTTGCTCGCGAAGACCACGGCCGGATCCCGCTACGGGCACAGCCGTTACAGCGGCGGAAAAATCCCGGGCGCGATTTCCTGTCCGAACAGTCCAGGCCCTGCGCGCGATGCTCGCCGAGCAGCCCGCTCCGCCATTTCACTCGCGGCCAAGGCCGTTCCTACGCCGGCCCGTTCGCGTAGGAGCGAGCTTGCTCGCGAAGGCCACGGCGGAACCCCGCGGCGGGCACACCCGCGCCGCTTCAGCTCTGCTGCTGGCGTCTGTCGTCCCCGACCCCTCCCTGCGTGGTTTCGTGCTCGGACAACCACCCCCGGATTGCCTGCTCGCCCTGCGGGTGGCTCAGTAGATAGCCCTGTACCCCATCGCAGCCCTCGTTCCTGAGGAACGACAGTTGCTCCTGATTCTCGACGCCTTCAGCAATCGTATTTATGCCCAGCTTGCGGGAGAGCGCGATGATGGATTCGACAATGCTCACGTCATCGTTGTCGTGGGGTATGCCATCGACAAAGGAGCGATCGATCTTGAGGTAATCCACGGGAAAACGCTTCAGGTAGCTCAACGAGGAATAGCCGGTGCCGAAGTCGTCGATCGAGAGTTGGATGCCCATTTCATGCAGGACATCCAGTGCCCTGATGGAGGACTCCACGTCGGCCATGATCAGCCCTTCGGTCAGTTCCAACTCCAGATATCGAGCCGGTACTTCGTGGTCCTTCAAGGCGTGGTGGATCTTGGCCAGCAGGCCGGGGTCGTGGAACTGTCGGGCAGACAGGTTGACCGAGACTCTGGCGACGTTCTGTCCTGACTGGATCTGTTGTTGGATGAAGCGACAACTCTGGCGGATCACCCATTCGCCGACATCCACGATCAGGCCGGTCTGCTCCAACAGGGGAATGAATTCAGCCGGCCCGATTGTCTTGCCGGACGGACATTGCCAGCGGATCAGGGCCTCGAGGCAATCGACCTTGCCGCTGCCGAGGTCGATACGCGGCTGGTAGACCAGGAAGTACTGGTCCCTCTCGAGCGCATAAAACAGCTGGCTGCGCATCTCCAGGCCGCACAGCTCGCGCGGCTCGGTCTTTTCCGAGAAGAAGCGAAACGCCCCGCCGCCCGCCGCTTTGGCGCGATACATCGCGATATCGGCGTTCTGCACCAGATCGGAAGGGGTTTTCGCGTCATCCGGATAGACCGTGATCCCGATGCTGGTGGTCATGGCAATGCTGTGTTCATCAACGAGCAGGGGCTGCTGAAAAACGTTCTGGATCTTCTGTGCGACCACACCCGCCTCATCGGCACTGTGCATGGATTCCACGATGATCATGAATTCATCACCGCCCAGCCGGGCGACCGTGTCGCCCTCCCGGGTGTGCTCTGTGAGTCGCTGCGCGACCGAAACAAGCAGCCGGTCGCCGGTCGAGTGTCCGAGGGTGTCGTTGACCGCCTTGAACGTGTCCAGGTCGAGGAACAGCAGCGCGAGGCGCTTTTCCGTCCGGTGGGCCAGCGAGATGGCGTGCTCCAGTCGGTCGAGAAACATCATCCGATTGGGCAGGTCGGTCAGGGAGTCGTGGTGCGCGAGATCGTGCAGTTCCTTCTGATAGGTCTGTATGTTCTTTCGCATGTCGTCGAAGTTGTGCACCAGTTGGCCCACCTCATCCCGGCCGGCGCGCGGCAGTTGTGCCTGGAAATTCCCCTGGCTGATTTTCTGTGCGGCCAGGGCGAGCGATTTCAGCGGTGCGACAATCAGTTTTTCCTGCGAAGAGATGGCGATGACGATGGCGACCAAAAGCACCATGACGATCAGAATGTCACTTCGCAGGGTGAATTCCGCGTGCTGCTGATGAATCGGACGCAGGTCGATCAGTATCTGCAATTTGCCGATGGGCTCGGTGTAAAACGAGAAGGAGTGAGAGATTTCGACCAGATTTTCGCCTCTCGCCGGGCTGAGGTGTTCGAGTGGATACAACTGCAATCCCCCGGCATCGAACAGCTGGATACGTCTCCAGTTCGGGTGGCTGGCCAGGACGTTGTCCAGGATGCTGTAGACCTGCGCCAGGTCGGAATTTCGCAAGGGATGAATCAGCGCGGTGGCGAGTATTTGAGCACGCTTTTTCTCCTCGGCTTTGTGCTGATCCAGTTGCGCGGCCAGAAAGCCGGGCCAGATCAGTACTTTCAGCCCGACCAGGACCAGAACGGCCAGGGTGAACAGTGGAATAAGTAGTTTTAACCGGATGCCCATACGTTCACTCTTCCCGGTACAGGGCCTCCAGGCCCAACTCCACCAGCGGGGCATAATCGTCAGCAGTGACAGCGCCGATTTCCTGGATGGGCACCCTGGCCAAGGCCTTCCTTCCCCGGGGTGTCTTGCCGAGAGCCAGGAGCGCCTGCATAACGCGCTCCCGGACCTCGGGCGGAACCGCTGGATGTGCCGCTATCGGGTGGGATATCACCTCCTGCGTCCGATACAGGACCCGCAGACTGTCTTTGATCAATTCAGGCTGTTGTTCGAGTGTCTTCTGTACACCGCCTCCGGCATCCGCTTTTCCCAGGACCACGTTCAGGTAAACCGAACTATGGCTCCTGACATAGCGGGGGGTGACCTGGATGCCGAACCTGTCCTGCAAGTCCGCTCTTGGCATCAGGGAGGCGCCCAGCGCATTGGGCGCTGGAAAGGCGACCACCTTTTCCTGGAGATCCTGGATGGTGTGTATCGGGCTGTCTTTGCGAACCACCAGGATGCCGTAGAGCTTGCGACCCACATCGCTCGCCAGCGGGATATAGCCCTGCGAGCGCTCTGCGCGAATGAAGTGATAGGGGTTCATGTAGACGAAATCGAACCGGCCGGAAGAAAACTCCTTTTCGAAATCGGGAATGCTGTCAGATCCGATCAGTCTGAACTTCAGTCCGGTTTCCTGCTCGATCAGGCTGAGTACTGGCCGCCAGATGCTTACCGTCTGAGCGGCGTTCAATTGCGGAACGACGCCGAAGGTATAGGTTTTCCCTTTTCCTCTGAGTGGCTCCGCACTCGCTGCCGCAGATGCCAGAAGCAGAGCGTAAAGGCTCGCCGCCAGAAGGGCTTCCCTGCAAGACAATGACTTCATGCGTGTTGTCCAAGCGGCATCCAGATCGCCCCGACCAGAAATTATTGTTGATTGTCCCGACAAGCTGATGGCCCTGACCATGGATACGTCAGCTGGTCTTAAAGCATAGTCTGCCATTCATTCCCGCCTAGGGGCGGGTTAATCGTCGCCGGGCCCGGCTCCCGGCGGGCCTCGCGCCAATGGGCCGGTCGATTGCGTTTGGCGTTCGTGTAATGATTGAGCTTCCTCTCGCAGAGCAACAACCCCATGCAAGACCTGGCCCCGATCAACCTCGCCGCCGTGGATGTCATGCACATCTTTCCCCTGGGGGTCGCCTTTGTCCTGGGATTCGTTGCGCGGCTTGCCAATCTGCCGCCGCTGATGGGTTTCCTGGCTGCGGGATTTGCGCTCGGCGGCCTGGGCATGCAGAACACCGCGCTGCTGCAGCAGATCGCCGACCTCGGGGTCACCCTGCTGCTGTTCACGATCGGCCTCAAGCTGCATATCAAAGACCTCGCGGCACCGGTGGTGTGGCTGACCGCGAGTTTGCACATGCTGGTCATCTGCGGGCTGGGCGCGTTGTTGGTCGGCCTGTTGGCACTGCTCGGCCTTGGCCTGTTCGCCGATATCTCGCTCCACAGCGCGCTGCTGATCGGTTTTGCGCTGAGCTTCTCGAGCACGGTGTTCGCGGTCAAGGTGTTCGAGGCGCGCGGCGAGATGGGAGCCATCCACGGACGCATCGCGATCGGCCTGTTGATCGTGCAGGACATCTTCGCGGTGGTGTTCATCGCCGTCTCCGCCGGCAAGGTGCCGAGCGTGTGGGCGCTGCTGCTGCTCGGCCTGATTCCGCTGCGTCCCGCCCTGCTGCGCATCCTCGACTCGGTGGGCCACGGCGAACTGCTGGTGCTGTTGGGCTGGTCCCTGCCGCTCGCGGGCGCCGCACTGTTCGAAATGGTCGGGGTCAAGGCGGACCTGGGTGCCTTGATACTCGGCATCCTGCTCGCAGGTCACCCCAAGACTAATGAACTCGCCAAGTCGCTGCTCAGCTTCAAGGATCTGTTCCTGATCGGCTTCTTCCTCTCGATCGGGCTCTCCGGGGAACTCAGCTGGGCCACCTTCGGCACCGGGTTGCTGCTGGTCCTGCTGGTCCTGCCGCTGAAGACCCTGTTGTACTTCCTGCTGTTCACCCGCCAGCGCATGCGCGCACGCAGCGCGACCCTGGCATCCCTCAGCCTCACCAATTTCAGCGAATTCGGTCTGATCGTCGGTGCGGTCGGGGTCAGCCAGCAGTGGCTGGGCCCGGAGTGGCTGTCGATCCTGGCGATCGCACTCTCGCTCAGCTTCCTGATCGCCTCGCCTCTGAACACCGCATCGAAAAGCATCTACGCGCGCTGGCGACAGCAACTGCATCGCCTGCAGACCCGCAAGCGACTGCCCGGAGACGAGATCATCCGCGCCGGCGATGCGCAGGTGGTGGTGTTCGGCATGGGGCGTGTCGGCGCCGGTGCCTACGATTATCTGCGCAAGCACTGGGGCGACGTGGTGCTGGGTATCGACATCAATGCCGACTATGTCGAACGCCACCACCAGGCGGGGCGCAACGTCGCCTTGGGGGACGCGACCGACGCGGACTTCTGGGCCAGAGCCGAGCGCAGCGGCAAGGTGAAGCTGGCGCTGTTGGCCTTCTCGGATCACAGTTCCAACCTGGCGGTGGCGCGTCTGTTGCGCGAGCAGGAGTTCGATCTCGAACTGGCCTCGGTCGCCTATTACCCGGACCACGAGGAAGGCCTGCGCGAGGCGGGCGTGCACAAGGTGTTCAATTTCTACGCCGGCGCCGGCGAGAACTTTGCCGAGCACGTGGTTGAAGACCTGGGCGATCTGGTCGGGGAGAAGGCGGCGGGGACTGCCTGACTCAGTCGGGGGGTATTGCAACTGCCGTTTTCTCCCTGCGCAGGGACCGGTGAGAGATTAAGCGCAGCGCCTCGCTGGTGCGTGATCACTTCCGGTGCGGTTCGCTTTTGCTCACCAGGCATCCTGGGAGCCGCCTTAATCCTGCGGCAATAGCTGCAGGCGCCCGATGGTCTGTCCAGCCGATGGTCCGTTCCACATCAGGGCATGGGTGCGCCCGGCGCGCCAATCGGCGAGCTGGTCGCTGCGATACGCCGACAGGCGATGCCCGGACTGTCCCAGTGCCTGGACACTGCGGCTGGCGCTCCAGTCGCCGGGGGTGAACAGCACGCGATAGCCCGGTATGAACAGCGGGCGTCCGGGTTCTGCCGCATCCGCCTTGCGCACGTCCACGGTATAGTCATCGCCGCCCTCGGGTATTGGACCGACCCCGAACAGGCCGGCGAAAAATCCATGCCCGGAGAGCGCATGCGGGAAGACGAGATGGCGTAGCTCGCCAAGCGTGGCGTGCTGTCCGGCCCTCGCATCGAGCGCGTGACGCGCGGCGCGCAACGCGCGCGCCCAGATCTGCGGCGGGGTCTCATGCTCGGGGGTCGAGACATCGTCCCAGAAGCTGCTTTGGCCGCTGCGGACTGTCTCCTGCAGCCCGTTATAGGCGAGTAGCGCCACAGCCATGTAGGCCGCCAGGTCCGGCCCGAGTTCATCCGCCAGCAGGGCTTGGAACAGCGCGCGGCGCAGCAGCACGAACAGCGCGGCCGCATGGCTGTCCGGACTGAAGTGGCCGTCCCAGGCCAACAGCCGCTCGGCATCGCGCCAGGCGTCGGGGTCGACTGTGCGCAATGCCGGCGCGATCGCGCGCAATGCGCGCTGGTAGTGGCGCGCCTCGATGCCCAGCCGGTCGATCTGGATCGTGCTCATGTCGTCCAGCGTCAGGTCCGAACGGTCCGCCAGCAGTGCGGCGATGCGCTGCGCACGGTAGGGGGCGAGCCAGGAGCGGCCGACATTGACCGGATGGTCGGTCGCCTGGTGGCGGTGGTTGGCCGAGACGAGCAGGCCATCCGGTGTATCGGTCCACGCGGGATTGGCTTCCGCCGGCAGCATGCCGAGCCAGCGGTTGCCGGGGGTCCAGCCCGGTGCCGGCAGGCTGCCGTCGCCGCGTTCACGAATCGGCAGCCGGCCGCTGATCTGCCACGCGATCCGCCCGTTGCGATGGGCGATGAGCACATTCTGCGAGGCATGCACGAACAGCCCGACCGCTGCGCGTGCCTCTGCAATGCTGCGCGCTGTATTCAGACGCAAAAGCCCGTCGAATGCGGTGTCCGGCAGATCGATGGTCGAGCGCAGGGCGAGCAGGTGGGTCCCCTGGTAGCCGACAAAATCCTGCGGCAGGCCACGTTCCTCGGCCAGTATGTCATTGAGGATGACGCCCTGACTGGTCGCGCGGATACGCAGTGGCTGCGGCTCGCCCGCGCGCACCGGGATCATCTCCTGGCGCTCGCGGATCGGTTCAATGCCGAGCGGGCGCAACACCGACCGGCCATCGGCGCCCGGCCGCTCGATGACCAGGTCCTGGTTGTCGGCCATCGTGGTGGTCATGCCCCAGGCCAGATCCTCGTTGTGGCCGATGAGCACCAATGGCAGCCCGGGTATCGCCGCCCCGCTGACGTGCAGGTCGGGGGCGATGAGCTCCTGTTCGAACCAGATATTCGGCATCGAGGCCAGTAAATGAGGGTCGTTGGCCAGGATTGGACGTCCATCCGCGGTGCGGCTGCCGTGCACGGCCCAGGCATTGCTGGCCGGCCCCGGACGCGGCAGGCCGAATTCCGCGCTCAGCCGGTCGGCAGCGGCAAACAGATCGCCGGAGAGATTCGCGAGAGCGTCCTTTCCGGGTCCGATGATTTCGTCCAGGCCGGGCGACGCCGGCTCTGCCGGTATGCCCTCGTCGGTGGGGAAGAGTTCGCGCGCGCGGCGCACGCCGACTCGCTGGGCGACGCGTATGAAGGCCAGTTCCTCGCGCGCATTGAACGACAGCAGGTAGGCCATGTATGCGCCGATGGCCAGCGAGTCCTGCGGCGTCCAGGGCGCCGGCTCGAGGCCGGTCAGCCGGTATTCGATCGGCAGTTTCCCGGAAGCCTGTGCGCGGTAGGCGTTCACGCCATTGGCATAGGCCTGCAGCAGGGCGCGAGCCTGGGGTGAGAGCACCGCGAGGTTGCGTTCGGCCGCCCGCGCCAGGCCGATGGTGCGCATCAGGCGGTCGAACGGCAGTGCGCGGGCGCCGAAGGCCTCGGCCAGGCGTCCCTGCGCCGCGCGGCGCATCAGGTCCATCTGCCACAGGCGTTCGGCGGCGGTCAGGTAGCCCTGGGCAAAAACCGCGTCTTCGATGCGGGTGGCGCGGATGCTGGGTATCGCGTGTGGCCCGAAGTCGATGCTCACCGGTGCCGTCAGACCGGAAAGCCTCAACTCGCCCTGGTAGATCGGTTCTGCCCGCTGCGCCATCCAGTAGAGAGCAGCGAGGACAACGATAACTATCGAGAGGATCGAGCTGAACAGCCAGTAGGCCAGCCTGGACAGACGCATGCCACGGTCTCCATAGGTCGCGAAGCGACCGAAAACATCCTAGTCTCCTTGAATTCCTGCAGGATTCAACAAGACTTAAGGACAACCATTCCACTGGGTTTTTATGATTGCGCGTTTGCTTGCGGTCCGCGCGAATCCGGAAGTGGGGGTTGCCAGAAGTTGGCTGGGGATCATTTTGCAGTCGATCCGAATAATCAATTTGAAAACGCTATTGCGGAGGTGCGAGGTGATGGGCTCACATTCTGAAAGCCAGGGATCCAAGGGTGGAAATGCGGATTTTCCTTTTGCCCCGGAGGGGTGGCAGGTCTCGGATGCCGAAAAGGTTGCCGAGAAGGAAGGCCTGAACATGAGCGAGGACCTGATGGAACTGGTCGCTGCCCTGCAGGAGTACTACGCCAAACATGAGAGCAACGACTTCCGTATCCGCGAATTGGTCGATGCCCTGGACGAGAACTTCCACCACAAGGGCGGGCTGAAGTACCTGTACCGGCTGACACCGGGCGGCCCGGTGGCACAGGGATGCCGCCTGGCGGGGCTGCAGGCGCCGGCGGGCTCGGAGGACAAGTCTTTCGGTAGCGTACAGTAGCCGGAGAAGAGCGGCTTTGCCGGCTGCCACAAGGGGTCGGAGTCGGATCGACTCCGACCCTGTTTTCCCTCAACGCGGTGTATCCCCACCCCAGCTCTCGCCGTTTGTCGGGAGGGGGAGGTCGGCCCACTGGCGATCAGCATTGCCTGTATAGTCTTTGGCTGCTGAATCCACGCCTGCATGCCCCATGAAAAACCGCTCCCCACGCTTCTGGCTCCTATCCGGTTTGTTTCTCCTGCCCAACCTCGTGCTGGCGCAGGCTATGCCTGCGCAGGGGGGCGAGGCGGCTCCGACTCCCTCGGTTGTCGAGGTTCCCATTCGGATATCGCTGGATCGCCTGTTCGAGGTGGCGGAGGCTGAGGTGCCGTTGCAGTCGGGGAGTTGGCCACACTGGTCCCGCAGCGGTGGTGTCCCGGCCCGGTTCCGGGCTTGGCGAGGGCCCCTGTCCATCACGGTGCAGGGAGAAGAGCTGTTGATCCAGGCGCATGTGCGCTACTACCTGGAGGCCCGCAAGAAAATCATGGGCATGCGCATGCAGTCCAGTTGCGGCATCAATGAGCGCCCGCGGCAGGCGGTGATCGGGGTCCGGGTACGCCTGGATATCGGCCCGGATTGGCGCGTCTGGCCGCAGTTCCTGGTGATGCCGACCCGGTTTCTGGACGCCTGCGAGATGACCTTCGCCAATATCGATGTGACCCCCATGGTCGCCGAGGAATTTCAGCGCCAGCTGGCGGCCCAGTTACGCAGCGCATTCGCCCTGCTGACACCGGAGATCCAGAAGGTCCGCGTGCAGGCCGAACAGAACTGGACCCTGCTGCAGCAACCGGTCCAGCTTTGGAAGGACCACTGGCTGTTGCTCAATCCCGAGGGGGCCGCCCTCTCGCCCATGTACGGCCAGGGCAACTGGGTCGATGTGCGGCTGGCGCTGCTGATGTCGCCACAGGTGGTATCGGGCGAGCAACCCGCGCCCCGGTACACGCAACTTCCCACCCTGATGCAGTACTACCCCTCGCCGACCGGGATTCAGCTGCAGCTGGCGGTGGATATGCGCTACAGCAGTCTCGCCCGGACCATGAGCGAGGAACTGGCGCGCGAGCCCTTCGATATCCAGGGGCACAGCGCGACGATCGAGTCGATCACGCTGAGCGGCGAGGGCGAGCGGATCAACGCCAGCGTGGACCTGGGTGGTGAACTGGCGGGCAGCGTGGTGATCGGGGCGCAACTCGACTTCAGGCCCGACTCGCAGCGGTTTGAGCTGAGCCAGCTCGAGTACCAGGCCTCTCTGCAGGACGCGCTTCTGGAGGCGGATGTGCGGCTGTTCTCCAACCAGATCCGTCAGCTGCTGGAGAAGAGCGCGAACCGGCAGCTGCAGGATCAAATGAAGGCATGGCGCGAGCGGTTGCTCACCACGTTTGAACGGGTCATCCCGGATGGCATGCAACTGGATGCGACGGCCTTGCGCTTCCAGGATATTCAGGTGCACATGGCCCAGGACAGCATCCATCTGAACGGCCTGGCGACCGGCCATGTGTCCCTGCTGCCGGAGTGAGTTGCGGTCACGAGGGACCTGTTGGATTTTTCCCAGCAAAGCCTCTGTGAACATTGACCGACATCGCGATTGGCCCGACGTCCTGCGCTGCGTTGGGGGCGGACCTGAGTTTCAGTGCCGGCTAAAGCCCGACCTCTGAGCTTGGTTATTCTGACTCGACTGCGGTATCATTCGGCCATCGAAAATCAGTGAACTCAATATCAGGAGTAACGCGATGAGTGTGCAGTTGCCGGAACGGGATGGCGATGGTTATTTGGTCGACATGAACGATTGGACCCCTGAGATCGGGCGCGCCATGGCCGAGTCCGACGGCGTCGAGCTCGACGACGTCAAGTGGGAACAGATCATGAAGGCACGGGAGTACTACGAAGACGAAAACGTGGTCCCGCCGATCCGCAAGTTCGCCAAGTATGTGGGCCAGGACCAGAAAGAGATCTTCAAGATGTGGAAGACCGGTCCGATGAAGCCGATCACCAAGTACGGTGGCCTGCCCAAGCCGACCGGCTGTGTCTGAGACTTCGATCTCCTACACCAGAACCCGCTCCTCGAGCGGGTTTTTTTATGCGCCGCCGAAAGTGAGTCAACTAAAGATTCGAACTGCGCTGTCGATATTTATTCCAATTCGCGAACCGCTTGCCCCGGGGTGACGATTGGACTGTCACATCGGGGTGTTTTTCAGGAGTAGGGGAATGAGTGCAAGCATTCTGGCTGTCGACGACTCCGCTTCCATGCGGCAGATGGTCTCTTTCACACTCAAGAGCGCCGGCTACGAAGTGGTCGAGGCCGCCGATGGCGCGGAGGCGCTGGATATCGCCCGCTCCCGTCCCGTGAGCCTGGTGCTGACAGACGTCAATATGCCCAAGATGGATGGCATCTCGCTGATACGCGAGCTGCGTGGACTCCCGGATTACCGTTTCACGCCCCTGTTGATGCTGACCACGGAGTCGGGCTCGGACAAGAAGCAGGAGGGGAAGGCCGCCGGGGCTACCGGCTGGATCGTCAAGCCGTTCAACCCGGACCAGCTATTGAAAACGATTTCAAAAGTCATCGGTTGAAAAGGTCTGGTTCGCCATGATGGCGCGGGGGATGTATGCATATCGATATGGCGCAGTTTCACCAGGTGTTTTTCGAGGAGAGCTTCGACGGCCTGGATGCGATTGAGAGTGGCCTCCTGGACTTCACGCCGGGTGAACCCGACCCCGAGGCGATCAACGCCATCTTTCGCGCGGCGCATTCGATCAAGGGGGGCGCCGGGACCTTCGGTTTTTCGCGGATATCCGATTTCACTCACCTGATGGAGACCCTCCTGGGCGAGGTGCGCGAGGGCAAGCGCCGCCTGGACGAAGAGGCCTCCAACGTGTTGCTCGCCTCGGTGGATGTGCTGCGCGAGATGCTCACCGCGGCGAGAGACGGCGCCGAACCGGACGCGCCGAGGATCGATGCGCAGCGCGAGGCTTTGGCTCAGATTCTGGATGGGGCCGTCAGCTCGCATGGCGCGCCTGACCCGGAACCGATCCTGGCAGGTCCCCCGTTGGCGCAAGCGTCCGCTGAGCAGGTGCCGAGCGGGGAGACGCCAGGATGGAAAATCGGTTTTCGTCCCCACCGGCACTTGTTTCGCACCGGCAATGATCCCCTGCGCATCATCCGCGAGTTGGGTGAACTTGGTGAACTCGAGGTCGTCTGCGATCTCGGCGGGCTGCCGGCGCTGGACGCGCTCGAGCCGGAAGACAGCCACCTCGCCTGGAACCTGGTGTTGCATGCGGCGGTGCCGGAAGAGGAGGTCCGCGACCTTTTCGAATGGGTCGAGGGTGACTGCGATTTTTCACTCCAGCCGCTTGGCGAACATTCGATACCAGCCGATCCGACTGAGGCCGGTGCGGACCCGGAGACCGGCCAGCACCCTGTGTCGCAAAATGATGCTGACACGCAGGGGGGGCGCGAGGGTCGACCGCAACTGAAGATGCTAGATCGACCGCCGGAGCGTCGCCAGGACGATGATCGGCGCCAGGAACCTGAACGCCGTCGGGAAAGGGCGGCAGGCGCCAATCCTGTCGGAGGGAACTCCATAAGGGTCGATACCGACAAGATCGACACCCTGATCAACATGGTCGGCGAACTGGTCATCACCCAGTCCATGCTGGGGGTCCTGGGCGAGGATTTCAGCATGCAGAAGCTCGCCCGTCTCAAGGAGGGTCTGGCGCAACTGGAGCGCCACACGCGCGAGCTGCAGGAAAGCGTCATGCGCATCCGCATGCTGCCGATCAGTTTCACCTTCAGCCGTTTTCCGCGCCTGGTGCACGATCTCGGCAAGCAGCTGGGCAAGCGGATCGAGCTGCACATGAGCGGCGAGAACACCGAGGTGGACAAGACGGTGATCGAGAAGATCGGCGACCCCCTGGTCCATCTGATCCGTAACAGCATCGACCACGGGATTGAGCGACCGGAGGAACGGTTGGCCGCGGGCAAGCCGGAAACCGGCCATGTCTACCTCTCCGCCGAACACCGGGCCGGCAATATCATGATCGAGATCCGCGATGACGGGCGGGGGCTGGGGCGCGACCGCATTCTGCAAAGGGCCCGCGAACGGGGGCTGGTGTCGGCGGAAGACAATCTGAACGACAAACAGATTTACGACCTCGTCTTCAAGCCCGGCTTCTCGACCGCGGAGGAAGTCAGTGATGTCTCCGGTCGCGGCGTCGGCATGGATGTGGTGCAGCGCAACATCAACGAACTGGGTGGATCCATCGAGATCGATTCCAGGCCCGGCCAGGGCACTCGTTTCACCATCCGCTTGCCGCTCACGCTCGCGATCCTGGATGGCCAGGCGATCCGGGTCGGCGACGAGACCTACATCGTCCCGCTGGTATCGATTGTCGAATCGATTCAGGTCGAGCCCGACATGCTCGGCCAGGTGGCCGGCAAGGGAGAGACGTTCCGCTTGCGCGACGAGTACCTGCCAATCGTGCGAATGCATGCGGTGCTGGACGTGCCCAATCCCGGGAAGACACAGGTGGAGCAAGGCATCGTGGTGGTGGTGGAGTCCGGGGGGTCGCGATGGGGACTGTTCGTGGATGACCTGCTCGGCCAGCAGCAGGTCGTGATCAAGTCGCTGGAAGCCAACTACCAGCGCATCGCCGGCATATCCGGCGCGACCGTGCTCGGGGACGGATCGGTCGCTTTGATCCTCGATATTCCCGGAATCACCCGCCTGGCCACCCAGGCGAGCCATGAACACGAACCTCAGATCAGTCTTTCGGCCTAGGAGCCAGGATGCATCACGGCAGCGCTGCAGGTATCGAAGCTCAGGAGCCCATGGCGGACGAACAGGGTAGCCAGTACCTGACCTTCCTTCTGAACGGCGAGCAGTACGGGGTAAGCATTCTGCGGGTGCAGGAGATCCGTGCTTGGGAGGCGGCGACGCGGGTCCCGAATACCCCGGCGCACATGTGCGGCGTGGTCAACCTGCGCGGCAACATCGTCCCGGTGTATGACTTGCGGCGATGGTTTGGCCTGGCGGCGTTGGAATATACACGCGAGACGGTCGTGATCATCGTGCGGACCGGATCCTCTGCCGATGCGAGGTCGATGGGCCTGGTGGTCGAATCGGTCTCCGATGTGCTTGCGCTGCAGGATGAGCAAATAGGCCCTACCCCCCGGTTCGATCACAGTGTGCCGACCCAGTATCTGCAAGGGCTTGCAACCCTCGAGCACGGCATGTTGATGCTCCTGGACCTCGATGCCCTGGCCCGCTCCAACTCGGACGAGGGCGAACCCGAGGCCGCCTCCCCACGCGCCTGATGAGCCTGCCATTGCGGCCTGTCCGCGCCGGCTGAAAGTCCTTCCGGATCGAGCGCAATTCTCAAGTCCTCTCAAGCATGGCCGATGACATCGGGGTAGCAATGAATGCCTGCAACGCCCGCGAGCGCTGCCACCAGAACATGCGAGCCACTCGATGAAAATAAACCAACCGGTCAGTGACCGGGAAATATCCTTCCCGAAAGAGACAGTCCTGGTCAGCAAGACCGATGCAAAGGGTTTGATCAGTTACGTCAATCCGGACTTTGCCAGGGTCAGCGGTTTCTGCGAGGAGGAGCTGATCGGGAAAAGTCACAACATCGTGCGTCACCCGGATATGCCAGCGGAGATCTTCGCGGACCTCTGGGACACCCTGCAGGGCGGAGATACCTGGACCGGGATCATCAAAAACCGCACCAAGGCCGGCGATCACTACTGGGTCAGGGCCAACGTCACGCCAATCACCCAGGCGGATGGTTCACTGGGATTCATGTCCGTGCGAACCGCCGTCAGCGAGAGTGAGAAGCTTGCGGCACAGGATCACTACGCCGCGATACGCGCTGGCCAGACATCGCACAAGGGCACGGCAAGTACGCTGAGTCTCTGGACCCTGGAGCGGATCCTGCTGCTCGCCGGTGGCCTGATGGCAGCGATGGTGCTGGCGCTGATGTTGATGCTCGAGAGCGGCGTCGAGCGCACCTTCCTGCACGCCACCCTGACGGCGATCCTGGGCGTGGTCGTGGCTGCATCCTGGCTTATGACAAGACATGTGATCGCGCCCCTGGACGAGGGCAGCGAAAAGTTGAATCGCCTGCTCGAGGGCGATTACTTCGATTGGTTCGAGATACGTCACCGGGGCGCTGTGGGCGAAGTGCTGCAGTCCATGCGTGCGGTGCAGATCAAAGCGGGCTTCGAGCTGGTCGATAATCGCCGCCTGGCAGAGGAGGGTATCCGCACGCGCACGGCGCTGGATGCCGCCAGCACGCACGTGATGATTGCCGATGAGGATTACAACATCGTCTTCATGAACAGGGCGGTCCAGGAGATGTTCCGCGAAGCGGAGGATGACCTCAAGGCGGTCTTGCCCGGGTTCGATGCGGACCACATCCTGGGGCAGAACATCGACCTGTTCCATGCCCGGCCCGAGCACCAGCGCAGTATGCTGGATCGGCTCAACGGGACCCACCAGGCGGAACTGCAGATCGGCGAGCGGGTTCTGGAATTGATCGTCAATCCGGTGTTCGACGCCGAGGGCGAACGCGTCGCCATGGTGGTCGAGTGGAAGGATCTCACCGCGGTGCGCAAAGCGGAGCGCTCGGAGACCCAGGCCAGAGAGCAGGCGCAACAACAGGCGCTCGAGAACCTGCGTATTCGGTCCGCGCTGGATAACGTGTCCAGCTGCGTGATGATGGCCGACACCGACAACAACATCATCTACATGAACGATACCCTGCGCGCGATGTTCGAGCAGGCCGAAAGCGATATCCGCACGGACCTGCCCGATTTCCGGGTCGATGATCTGGTCGGCGCGAATATCGATGTCTTCCACAGGAATCCGGCCCACCAGCAGCGCATCGTCGCCGCCATGCAGGACACCTTCCGCTCGGAATTGCATGTTGGTGGGCGAACCTTCCGCTTCATTGCCAATCCTGTGGTCGATGCGCATGGCACGCGTCTTGGAACGGCAGTGGAGTGGCTCGACCGCACCCGTGAGGTGGCGATCGAACAGGAACTGGAAGCGCTGGTGGCCACGGCTTGCAGTGGCAATCTCGGCGAGCGGGTGCAACTCGACGACAAGCAGGGTTTCTTCCGCCATATCGGCCTGGGCATCAACGCGCTGCTCGACGATCTGCAGCATGTCGTGCAGGAGGTCGAGACCACTCTGCAGCGGATGTCCGGAGGCGATTTCACACGTCCCATGGAGGGGAGCTACCAGGGGGCCTATGGACGCATCAAGGATGCGGTCAACAATACCCTGAGGAAGGTGTCGCAGACACTCGAACAGCTGAATGCCATCGCCAGGAGCGTGCATACCGCCTCGGACGAGATCACCTCAGGCAATAATCATCTCTCTTCGCGCACCGAGCAGCAGGCCAGCGCGCTCCAGGAAACCGCTTCTTCGATGGAAGAGCTTACGGTCACGGTGCGCGAGAATGCCAACAATGCCCAACAGGCCAGGCAGCTTTCGGTGAGCGCCCGGCAGCTGGCCGAAAAAGGGGGAGATGTGGTCGCCAGCGCGGTCGCCGCGATGGCGGATATCGATACCGCGTCGTCCCGCATCGCCGAGATCATCGGTGTTATCGACGACATCGCCTTCCAGACCAACCTGCTGGCACTGAACGCCTCCGTCGAGGCGGCGCGCGCCGGCGAACAGGGGCGTGGTTTTGCGGTGGTTGCCACCGAGGTGCGCAATCTTGCCTCGCGCTCCGCCGAGGCGGCCAAGGAGATCAAGGAGCTGATCCAGGACAGCGTTGCCAAGGTCGAGGTCGGCAGTGAGCTGGTCAACGAGTCCGGCGCGACCCTGGATGAGATCGTTCTGGGGGTCAAAAAGGTCGGTGATATCGTGGCGGAGATCGCAACCGCCAGTGCGCAACAGGCAGCCGGTATCGATCAGGTGAACCTTGCGATCACCGCCATGGACGAAGGCACCCAGCAGAATGCGGCCCTCGCCGAAGAAACCTCTTCGGCGTCGGCTTCGCTGTACGAAAAGGCGCAGGAGATGGAGCAGGGGATTGCCTTCTTCCATCTTTTGCAACCAGCGGCTGCGCGCATCGCATCGGGCGATGATCGCGATCAGGCTTTGTGCGCCGACGCGGGTGAAGACGCGACCCTCGACTTTTTCAAGGCGCGCACCGCGCATCTGGCGTGGCGCCAGCGGATTCGCGATTTTCTCGATGGAAAGCAGTCTCTCACCCATGCGGAGGCGGTATCGCACCGCGACTGTGTGCTGGGCAAGTGGTTGTACCACGCCGGTATGGCGACCTACGGCCACATCCCCGAGATGCAGCGCATGGAAAAGAGCCACGAGCAACTGCACGCCGTGATTCGCGACATCATCGCTCTCAAGGAAGCGGGCAAATATGCCCAGGCGGAGAGTCGTTTCGCCGAGATCGAGCAACTCTCCGACGAGATCGTGATGCTGCTGCACAGGGTGGAGGGGCGGGTCGCCGCTTGAGGAAAGCGTGATGCAGGCACAGCAGACGGGCGCGGCCACAGCGCAAGCAAACGCACAGTTTCTGGTCTTTCAGCTGGAGGCTGATGCCTTTGGCATCGACATCCTCAAGGTAAGGGAGATTCGCCGCTGGGAGGGTGTCAGAACAATCCCGGATGCGCCCGGGGCGGTCAGAGGGGTACTGGATCTTCGCGGCACCATGGTGCCGGTGCTGGATCTGCGGGTGCGCCTGGGCGCGCAGGCGCCGGGCTATGGCCCTACCACGGTAGTGATCATCGTGTCGCTCGAGGGGACCGCGGGCCAGCAGCTGGTTGGCCTGGTGGTGGATGCGGTCTCTGATGTCCTGGATAGCAAAGCGAGCGAAATCAAGGCGCCTCCCAACGCCGCGCTGGGCGTCGCAAGTGGGATCCTGGCCGGCATGGTTTCCATCGAGGGGGGCATGCTGCTGGTATTGGACGTCGAACGCCTCCTGGAGGATGCCGCTGTCCAGGAGCTGCCGGCTGCAGCCGCTGGGGACTTTGCTGACGATCACAGTCGGGGCGATATCGGATGAAGAGCGAACCAGATATGTCGCATGGCCACCCGGTGGGTTCAGAGGACGAGGCGTTTGGGGATATCCCGTCCGTTCCTCCGGATCGGATGGGTCTTTATTCCAGTTCGGCTGAAGCGCAACGCGACGTGTTAGTGCTTCCGGATCACCTGACCATCGTGGAGGTCGGTGAGTTTCACGCCGAACTGAGCCGCTGGTTGAATGCCGGCGGGAGTATCGCGATCGACGGCAATGCGGTCGAAATGATCGATGGCGCCGGCCTGCAGTTGATGACGGCCTTCGTCAGAGACATGCAGCAAAGGGCGGACAAGGTTTACTGGATCAATCCCTCCGATGTGCTTGCCAGGGCGGCTGGTCGCATGGGTCTGCACAAGGCGCTCATGCTGGATCATTCCCTGGATGTATCGTGAAGTGAGCAGGAGAGCGGCATGAACCCGGACCGGGGTTTGACTTCGACGAGCAGTTCGCCGGATCTGGATTGGAGCCAGGTCTCGGAGACGGTGCGCATGCTCGATCTGGCAATCGCCCAGATCAGCATGGCGATGCATGAGGGCGAGGATTCGGTGGAGTCCCTGAGTTCCTCCTTCACCGGCATGGTTGGCAACGTGGAGCGGATCAGCGAGCTGGTCGGGGCGGAGGATGCGCCCGACGGGGCCGCCAACGATGCCATCCTGGAACAGTGTGAGCAGGTGCGCGCCGGTATGCAGCAGAGCATCGTGGCGTTTCAGTTCTACGATCGGCTGTCGCAGCGCCTCGATCATGTGCGCGAGGCACTCGGCCAGCTCGGCGGACTCGTGGCCGAGCCGGCGCGCTTGTACAACCCGGGCGAGTGGCACCGGCTGCAGCAGCAGATACGCCAACGCTACACCCTGTCCGGCGAGCAGCAGATGTTCGACGCGCTGCTTGCCGGCGCCAGCGTCGAGCAAGCCCTGCTGGCGGCGCAGCAGCTGCCGCCTGCACGCGAAGAAGACAACATCGAACTGTTCTAAATGAGTCAGGCCTTACAGGACAGGGAGTTCCTTTTTACCCGCAAGGATTTCGACTACCTGCGGCGGTTCTCGAACGCCCGGACCGGGATCGTCGCCAGCGACGAAAAGTTCGACATGTTCTATGCGCGCCTGGTTCGGCGCGTGCGCGCGCTCGGGCTTCCGAGTTTCTCGTCTTACTGTGACTACCTCGACAGCGGCGAGGATCCGGACGAGACAACCCACTTGATCAACGCGCTGACCACCAACCTGACCGACTTCTTCCGCGAGAATCATCATTTCGAGTTTCTCCGCGAGGTGGCGATACCGGCTCGTCAGCAGCAGGCCCAAGACCGTTGCATCAGCCTATGGTCAGCCGGGTGTTCCACCGGCGAGGAGCCCTACTCCCTGGGCATGACCCTGGGCGAGATGGAGGCAGCCCTGCGCGGCTGGCAGGTCGATATCCACGCGACCGACATCGATTCCAACGTCGTTTCCAGTGCAGAACGCGGGGTGTATGCCGCGGATCGCGTCGGCAAGCTGTCGCCGCAACGACTCAGGCGCTGGTTCCTGAAAGGCACGGGTGGTCAGCAGGGGCTGGTGCGTATCAAACCCGCTTTGCGCGAGCGGGTCGAGTTCGGTGTGCTCAATCTGATGCAGCCCTGGCACCAGGATCCAAAGGACATCGTTTTCTGTCGCAACGTGCTGATCTATTTCGACAGGGAGGCGAAGGCGAAACTGGTGGACCGGTTTGCGGACGTACTCAAGCCCGGCGGTTTTCTGTTCGTCGGTCACTCGGAATTTCTGCAGCGCTTGAGCGGCCGCTTCGAAAGCGTCGGCAAGACCGTCTACCGGAAAATCGGCTGATGTTTGCCAACCCACGCGCAGACCTCGGCAGGCCGCCGCCCGGTTTCAACCATATCCAGCGCTACTGGCACAAGACCCATCAGTGTGTGGCTGCCAGGATACTGCCCGGTGAGTACTACGTTACCCCTGAGAACGAGCTGATCACCACGGTGCTGGGTTCCTGCATATCGGCCTGTATCCGCGACCGCAAGCTTGGTATCGGCGGCATGAACCATTTCATGCTGCCCGCTGGCGGTTCCGGGGCTTTGGATGCACAGGATCCGAACGAGCCGGTCAGCCTGGCGACGCGGTATGGCAACTTCGCGATGGAGCACATGATCAACGACATTCTCAAGCAGGGCGGCAAAAAGCAGAACCTCGAGGCGAAGGTCTTTGGTGGGGGGCGTATCCTGCACAAGCTGAGTGATGTCGGTCTGCGCAACATCCGCTTCGTGCGCGAGTATCTGGCTACTGAGGGCATCCCGCTGTTGTCGGATGATGTGGGGGATATTTACCCGCGCAAGGTGGTCTACTTTCCTGCGACTGGCCGGGCCCTGGTCAAACGCCTGCGTCACATGCACAACGACACGCTGGTCAGACGCGAGGACGACTACCGCAAGCGGATTCGTCAGGAGCCCGAGCAGGGTGATATCGAACTGTTTTGACCATGGACGGCAACAGATGAAAAAGATACGGGTACTTATCGTCGACGACTCCGCCCTCGTCCGCCAGGTGCTCACCTCGATCTTTGCCGAGACACCGGACATCGAGGTAGTGGGCAGCGCGCCGGACCCCTACATCGCGCGCGACAAGATAAAACAACTCAATCCCGACGTGCTGACCCTCGATGTGGAGATGCCACGCATGGACGGGGTGACCTTCCTGGGTAACCTGATGCGCCTGCGTCCCATGCCGGTGGTGATGGTCTCCTCGTTGACGGTGGCGGGTGCGGAGGTGACCCTGCGGGCGCTGGAGTATGGCGCGGTTGATTTCGTCGCCAAGCCCAAACTGGATATTGCCGAGGGCCTGGCGGAGTACGCCGAGGAGATTGTCGCCAAGGTCAGAACGGCCGCCGGGGCGCGTGTTCGCGCGCTCGAAAGGCGGGTTCTGCGGGCGCCGGCGGGTGATGCGATGGAAAGATTATCCGCCGACGCGGTGTTATCCAGAAAACCCGCGCCACGGCATATCCCGGCGGCCTTTCCGATCATCGCTATCGGCGCCTCGACCGGGGGTACCGAGGCAATCAAGGAAGTCCTGGCGGAGTTGCCGGGCGATCTGCCGGCAGCGATTGTGGTGTCCCAGCATATCCCGGCCGCATTCAGTCAGTCCTTTGCCAGGCGGGTGGATGGCATTACCGCGCTGCGCGTGAGCCAGGCAGACGACGGTCAGACCATCCTGCCCGGGCATGTCTATATCGCCCCGGGCGACCGTCATTTGCTGGTGGATCGCAGTGGGAGTCGCTACCAGTGCCGCCTCAACGATGGCGCACCGGTAAACCGTCACAAGCCCTCGGTGGACGTCATGCTGCGCTCGCTGGTCCAGAGCGCCGGCGGCAACAGCATTGGGGTCATCCTCACCGGTATGGGGAGCGATGGTGCCGAAGGCATGGGAGAACTGCGGGCGGCTGGCGGCACGGTCATCGCCCAGGACGAGAAGTCCAGCGTGGTCTGGGGCATGCCCGGTGAAGTGGTCAAGCGTGGATTTGCCGACGAGGTGCTTGCGCTCGCGCGCATCGGGGCGCGCCTCGAGGAAATCATCGTCGCGCCGGGATCAACATCGGCTCAGTGCGGCCGTTAACCGCAGGTGAGATCCAGTTCCAGGGGTTGAACGGGAAATGGCTATTGTCAGGCAACAGCAAGGCGACACGGTGACGATCTCGGTTCAGGGCCGGTTCGATTACCTGCTGCATCGGGAGTTTCTCGATGCCTACCAGGAAGAGCCCCGGGGGGAGCGGCAATTCGTGATCGATCTGGCGGCGACCGAGTTTCTGGACAGTGCTGCCCTGGGAATGCTGCTCCAACTGCGCGGGCATGCGCGCCCCAGGAGCGTGGTCGAGTTGCGCAACGGAAACGAGAAGGTACGCGAGATTCTACAGCTCGCCAATTTCGACAAGCTTTTTGCGCTTGCCTGATGCCCTGAATGTGCAAACATCAGGCTGTCGGCCGATATTGCGAGATTGTTTGACCGGCCGTGGTGGCGTTGTTCTAATGCCGTCGCCGCACGGCCCCCGAGGAGTTAATTGAGCCAACATGACTGAAGTCCTGCAGCCGGTGATTCTTTCGGGTGGTGCCGGTACCCGACTCTGGCCCCTGTCACGCAAGGCCTTCCCAAAACAATTCCATGCCCTGGTCGACGAGTTGACCCTGTTGCAGGCCACCGCGGGGCGTTGCGAAGGGCTCTCCGAATACCGTGTGACCGCGCCGATGGTGGTGACCAACGAGGCGCACCGGTTCCTGGTGGCGGACCAGTTGCTCGAATGCGGCAATCCGGCGGGGGGAATACTGCTCGAGCCGGTAGGGCGCAATACCGCCCCGGCGCTCACCCTCGCGGCGCTGCATGCGACCGCTTCCGGAGAGGATCCGATCCTGCTGGTCATGCCCGCGGACCATGTGATCGCCGACCAGCAACGCTTCGAGGAAGCTATGCGTGAGGGCATGGCGCAGGCGCTCGCGGACAAGGTCGTGACCTTCGGGATCGTGCCCGACAGCCCGCAAACCGGCTATGGCTATATCCGCCAGGGCGAGGCGGTCTCGTCGCAGGCTGCCCGCCTCGAGGCCTTCGTGGAAAAGCCGGATCGCGAGGTCGCAGAGGGCTACCTGCGCGATGGCCGCTATTTGTGGAACAGCGGCATCTTCATGCTGCGCGCGAGTCGCTGGCTGACACTGATCGAGCGATTCGCGCCCGGGATTTTCGCGCGGGTGCGCGAGGCCTATATCAATGGTCAGGACGATCTCGATTTTTTCCGCGTGGATGCCGAGGCATTCGCCAACAGCCCCTCCGACTCGATCGACTATGCGGTCATGGAGCCCCTGTCGCAGGAGGGGGACGCCTGCGTCGTGGTCTCGCTGGATGCCGGCTGGTCCGACATCGGCGCCTGGGAGGCCCTGTGGGCGGTGTCCGCGCAGGACGAGCAGAACAACGCGGTGCATGGTGACGTATTCGCCTGGGAGTCGCATGGCAACCTGCTGTACTCACAGAGCCGCATGCTGGCGGCGGTCGGGATAGACAATCTGGTCGTGGTCGAGACGCCGGATGCGATTCTGGTGGCGGACAAGGCCTGTGCGCAGGAGGTCAAGCGCGTCACCGAGCACCTGGAAAAAGCGGGCCGCCAGGAGAACGAATTCCATCGCTGCGTGCATCGCCCCTGGGGTACCTTCGAGGGAATCGATCAGGGCCACCGTTTCCAGGTCAAGCGGATCATGGTCAAACCCGGCGCGTCGCTGTCCTTGCAGATGCACCACCATCGCGCGGAGCACTGGATCGTGGTCAAGGGTACCGCGAACGTGACCTGCGACGACAAGACGTTCCTCCTGACCGAGAACCAGTCCACCTACATACCGATCGGCACTCGCCACCGCCTGCAGAACCCGGGCGCGGTCCCGCTGGAAATCATCGAGGTCCAGTCTGGCGCCTACCTGGGCGAGGACGATATCGTCCGCTTCGAGGACGTGTACAACCGCGATAGCGGCAGCAAGTAGGCTTTTACATTATCCTATGCGGCTTTCCGCCGGCCCCGGCGGTGATTCGGAGTCAGTCCATGGGATTCAAATGCGGTATCGTCGGCCTGCCCAATGTGGGCAAGTCGACCCTGTTCAATGCGCTCACCCAGGCCACGATCGCGGCCGAGAACTACCCTTTCTGCACCATCGATCCGAATGTCGGCGTGGTTCCTTTGCCGGACCCTCGCCTGGACAAACTGGCTGAGATCGTCAAGCCGAAACAGGTGTTGCCCACGACCATGCAGTTCGTGGATATCGCCGGCCTGGTGGCGGGTGCCTCCAAGGGCGAGGGCCTGGGCAACAAGTTCCTCGCCAATATCCGGGAGACCGATGCGATCGCGCAGGTGGTGCGCTGTTTCGAGAACGACGACATCGTGCACGTTGCCGGCAGAGTGGATCCGCTGGCCGATGTCGAGGTGATCAACACCGAGTTGGCCCTGGCGGACATGGAAACGGTCGACAAGGCGCTTGCCCGCGCGGTCAAGCAGGCCAAGACCAACGACAAGAAAGTGATCGCCCACAAGGAACTGCTGGAGCGGGTACAGGCCCATCTGGATCAGGGACAGCCGGTGCGCGCCATGGGCCTGGACGAAGAGGACCTGGAGCAGCTGCGTGATCTGCACCTGCTGACCGCCAAGCGCACCCTCTACATCGCCAATGTGAACGATGACGGCTTCAGCGATAACCCGCACCTGGACGCGCTGCGCGAGATGGCCGCCGCCGAGGATGCCGAGGTGGTCCCGGTATGTGCCGCGATCGAGGCCGAGCTGGCTGAGCTTGGCGACGAAGAGAAAACCGAATTCCTGGCTGAGATGGGGCTGGACGAGCCGGGACTCGACCGGGTGGTGCGCGCCGGCTACAAGCTGTTGGGCCTGCAGACCTATTTCACCGCTGGTCCGAAGGAGGTGCGTGCCTGGACCGTGCCCATCGGCGCCACTGCGCCGGAAGCTGCCGGTGTGATCCATACAGACTTTCAGCGCGGCTTCATTCGCGCCGAGGTGGTTTCCTTCGATGACTTTGTCGCCTGTGGCGGCGAGCACGCTGCGAAGGAGGCCGGCAAGCTGCGCCTGGAAGGCAAGGATTACGTGCTCCAGGACGGCGATGTGATGCACTTCCGGTTCAATGTCTGACATCCACTTGGTAGGCGTCCAGGGCCCGGCGGGCATTGACAAGAATCCTCCCTTATCGCAGAATCCAACGCCCTTTCGGCAAGGTAGCTCAGTTGGTTAGAGCACCGCACTCATAATGCGGGGGTCGGCAGTTCAAATCTGCCCCTTGCTACCACACACGAAAAAGGCCCGGGCTGGTTATCGCCCGGGCCTTTTTTCCGCCTTGGAGGATGCTCTTCGCGAGCAAGCTCGCTCCTACGCAGTCAGGTTGGTTAAACGACCGGGCATTCCAGGAGCGGCCTTGTCCGCGAAGGGTTACCAGTGCTTGCGGACCTGGCGGTTGCAACGCTCCACCAGCGCCCTCAGCGCGCGGGTCGCCCGCGCAAAGTCATTCCATTCGAAGAACTCGCCGTGGTCCCATTGCTGCTCGGCCTGGTAGGCCAAAGAATGCAGACCCTTGCGGCGCATTTCCCATACTGCAGTGTTTTGGTCGATCGTCATGGCACACCTCGTTCAAGAATTTCGATGGTCCAATCGATGGTTTCAGCCAAATCCCTGCATAAAATGATCCACCATTGAAAAATCAATGGCTTGCCGCCATTGGGAATGTGTTTAGCGTGAGTTTGTAAAAATTCCGGTCAGATTAGTCACAAGCTTCTCGCGCACGGCGGCAGAGGTGCAGGACCGGCCCGGGTGAGTCGTACACGGCGTGCGCCAGCGCGTCCTGCCGGGCGCACCAGGCGGCGACCGCCTCGGCCTCCTCGCGTCCACCGGGGTGACCGCGGTAGGCGAGCACCGACAGCACGCCGCCCGGGCGCAGTAGGGTGAGCGACTGGCGCAGCGCCTCGAGCGTGCTCGGCGCGCGCGTGATGGTGCTGTGATCGGCGCCGGGCAGGTAACCAAGGTTGAAGGTGACCGCGCTCACCTGGCCGCGCGCTGATGCAGGCAGCGCGGACAGCATCTCGGCATGGCTGCAGTGGCGGTAGAAAACCGGCGTGTCGCAGGCGGCGGCCCTGAGCCGGTCGCGGGTCTGCGCGAGCGCCTCGGCCTGGATATCGAAGGCGTGCACCGTGCCGCCGGGTCCGACCTGGCGCGCCAGGAAAAGGGTGTCGTGGCCATTGCCCGCGGTCGCGTCTATGGCGATTTCACCCGGCGAGAGATACTCGGCGAGCAGTTCGTGCGCCTGCCGCGTCAGGGGGCGGTGGGTGGTCATGCGAAGCGCTTGATGTCGGCCTGCGCTGGCAGCGGGCGCTGTGCGAGCAAATACTCGCGCATGCGGATGCCGTACCAGGGGATGGTCAACGCACCGCGTGCCCCGAAGCCGTTGAACAGGTGCAGCCGGCGATCGTTCGCATGCGTTCCGAGCATGGGGTGGCGGTCGCTTGTGGCGGGCCTGACCCCGGCCGTGTGCTCGCTGACCCTGATATCGGCACCGTCCACCAGCAAGGCCTGCAGTCCCTGTTGCAGCGCATCGCGCGCCGCGTCGGTGGCCAGGTTGTCGATCTGCCGGTGTTCGTGGGTCGAGCCAAAGCGGTAGCCGCCCGCCTGCAGGGGGATGAGCCAGTGCGCGCCGTTGATGATATGGCGGCACAGCGGCCGCTCCGATTCGAGTCGCAGCAGTTCGCCCTTGTCCGGTTGCAGCGGCAGGTCGGCGAACCAGGGGTTCTGCTGCATGCGATAGCCCTCGCAGCAAAGCAGGTGACGGGCGCGATGCGGTCCCACGGAAACGGCTTCCGGGCTTGTGACGATATCCGGGTAGTGGACCTCTGCCTGCTCGATGGCCTGCATGGATTTCAACCAGGTGCGCAGATCGTCCAGCAGGCGGGGCAGGTCGACATAGCCGGTGGAGCGTTGCTCGAAGCCGCCATGCGGGGCCCTTATGCCGGGGTCGAATGCCTCGGGCGCAAGCGGGCGTCCGAGATAGGGGCGGGCCACCGGGTTGGCCTGCTGGCGTTCCCAGAAGCGGCGCTGCTGCGGGGAACGCAACAGGCGTTGCATCGGTATTTCGTGCAGATAAGGCGATGCCCGCATGGCCTCGGCGATGGCGGCGTAGGTGGTGCGCATGCTGGCAAGCCATTCCGCGGTCTCGGCGGCCGCATTAAAGCGCATGCCGGCAAGTGGATTGATCAGCCCGGCCGCGACCCGCGAGGAGGCGCTACGGTGACCGTTGTCGATGACAAGGACGCGCGCGCCGGCATTCACCAGCTGCCAGGCCAGCAGGCTGCCGGCGAGCCCCTGCCCCAGGATCAGGTAGTCGTGCATGCCTTCATTCCAGCGGGACTTGTGCAAGCCCATCGAGCACGGCTGCGCGCGCGCGTTCCGCGAGCGCCTTGCGCTCCAGTCCTGCGGACGCAATCTTGGGCGCAAAATGCACATGCACCGAACCCCCGGGTCGCGATAGCAGTCCAAGCAGGTTCTCGCCCAGCGACTGGTTGCCGGTGTACGGCGCGGTCTCCAGGTCGAGCCTCCGCGCAACGTGATAACGCAATGTCACCGGGGCCACCGGGGCGCCGGTTTCGATGGCGGCGGCGAACAGGCGCGAGAAAAATGGCCGCACCCCCTGCCCGTCGGTGGTCGTGCCCTCGGGAAACAGGGTCAGCATGCCCTCGTGCTGCAGGTGGCGGCCGATGGTTTGCGCGATATGTCGGGTGTCCCCGCTGCCGCGCCGGATGAACAGGGTGCCGCCGCGCATCGCCAGCCAGCCGAGCAGGGGCCAGGCGCGGACCTCCGACTTGGACAGGAAGCAGGTCGGCAACAGGTGCATCAGCACCACGATGTCGAGCCAGGAGACATGGTTGGAGATCACCAGTGCGGGCGCCATCGGCGGTGTACCCGAGGTTGATATCTGCAGGCGCAGGATGCGCGCCACGCGACCGTGATACCAGGCAGCGACGCGGTGATTGACGTGCCAATACCCGTCTGCGTCCTGGCGGGTGACCAGCGGGGTCAGGAAGACGCCGAGCAGCAGGTGCAGCAACAGTGCCAGCCCTCGCCAGGCGATCCGGATTGTTCGCAATGCTTACTCCCTGGAGACACGATCCAGAAAGTGCCGGGCGTAGCTGGCGTTGATCTCGCTGACGTCGACCAGAACCAGGATATCGGCACAATCGAAATCAGGATCGTAGCATGGCTCGCCACAGGCTCTGGCGCCGAGTCGGAAGTAGGCCTTGAGCAGCGGTGGCAAGGGCGCGGAGACGGTCTTTTCGGCCCCGTCGGGCAGGGGAGAGAGGGGGATTCTCGGGGTGACCTGCCAGGCGTGGTCCAGCATGCCCTGGCGGCGGACGTTGTTCATGATCGCCTGGGTGAGCACGCCACCGTCGGCCATCTCGATGCTGGCGCAGCCGAACAGGTGGTCGATTTCGAACTGGCGAATGAAGTCTGCCAGTCCGGACCACAACACCGCGATGGCGGCGCCCTGTCGGTAGCTGGGGTCCACGCAGGTGCGGCCCACCTCGACGCTGCGACCGGGCAGGTCGTACAGGGCGTCCATCTCGAACTCGCTCTCGGCGTAAAAGCCGCCGGCCTTGCGCGCCTGCTCGCCGAGCAGCAGACGGGTGGATGCGATCACCCGGCCGGTGCCGCTGTCCTTGACCAGCAGGTGCTGGCAGAAGGGGTCGAAGTGGTCCTGGTCGAGGGCTTCCTGGTCCCCTTTTAGCTGAGCTCCCATTTCGCCCGCGAATACTTGGTAGCGTAGCGCCTGGGAGGCCCTGATGTCGTCAGTGGTGGTGGCCAGCTCAACGTACAGCCGGCTCTTGCGTCGCCCGCTGGCGAGCCGTGGGATAGCGGTCATGGCGAGGTCTCCGAAGGGGTATGGCGCGCCATGCTAGCCAGCGCGCGTGACCATCGTTTGACCGTTTGGTTAACGCCGGATGTCAGTCCTCGTGGGATCCCCCGGCCGCATGCTGCCGCAGGTATTCGTACATCACGATCGAGGCCGCGATGCTGGCATTGAGGCTCTCCATCTGGCCCGGCAGCGGGATGGCGAGGGTGCGGACATCCGGGTAGTCAGCCGGGTCGAAACTCAGTCCGAATTCCTCGTTGCCGATGATGAAGGCGCTTTTCTCCGGCAGCCAGGCGTCCGGCAACGACTCCTTTCCGATGGAGGTGAGTGCGTACAGGGTGTATCCCTCCGACCGAAGCGCCTGGTGTGCCTGAGAGAAGTGGTCGTGGAAATGCGCGGGTACTTTGCGGAATGCGCCCTTGGCCGCCGCCGGGTCAAACACCCCGATATTGACCAGGTGAACCGCCGCGCCACTGAATGCGTGGGTGCTGCGGAAAATCTTGGGCACGTTGTAGCCGGCCTTGAGATTGTCCAGTACGACGGCAAAGGGATAACGCCCGGGCTGTGCGAGCACGTTGCGCTGGCGCTCGCGCCGGTAGCGTTGCTCGATCTGTTTCAGTCGCTCGTTCCGCTCGAGGCGCCGTTGCGAGCGTGTCATTGGCGGGTCTGGGACTTCGGGCATCTGGGGCGTGCTGTAGTTCGCGGCGATTGGGCGTAGAATAACAAGCTTCCCTTTGACAGGTGCGTGCCATGGTTGGAGATTTAGGGGAAGACCTCCTGCAGCTGCTGGCGCAGGTGGATACCCCGGAAGGCTTGCGCGAGTTTCCCCCGGATCGGCTGCCGCAGATCGCGCAGGCGGTGCGCGAATATCTCGTGGCTTCGGTCGCGCGCACCGGTGGGCACCTGGCGGCGGGCCTGGGGGTGGTCGAGCTGACGGTCGCCCTGCACTACGTGTTCAACACCCCCGAGGATCGCCTGGTGTGGGATGTGGGCCACCAGGCCTATCCGCACAAGATTCTCACCGGACGACGCGAGCGCATGCTCTCGCTGCGCAAACGCGATGGCCTGTCCGGCTTTTTGAAGCGCGACGAGTCGCCCTACGACGCCTTTGGCGCCGGTCATTCCAGTACCTCCATCAGTGCGGCGCTGGGTATGGCCATTGCGGCCAAGGCTCAGGGGGTCGACCGCCAACACATCGCAGTGATCGGCGACGGCGCGCTGTCGGCCGGTATGGCCTTCGAGGCCTTGAATCATGCGGGGGCAACCGACAGCAACCTGCTGGTTATTCTCAACGACAACGACATGTCGATCTCGCAACCGGTGGGGGCGGTCAGCAACTACCTGGCGCGGGTTTTATCCAGCCGCTTTTATAACCGCATGCGCGACGGCAGTGCGCAGGTACTGAATCGACTGCCCGGGATGAAGGACCTGGCGCACCGCTGGGAAGAGCACGTCAAGGGCATGTTGATGCCCGGCACCCTGTTCGAGGAACTCGGCTTCACCTACATCGGCCCGATCGACGGCCACGATCTGCCGTTGCTGGTATCGACCCTGGAGAACATGCGCGCCATGCATGGGCCGCGTTTCCTGCATGTCGTTACCCAGAAAGGTCGTGGTTATGCGCCCGCGGAGGGCGACCCCTGTGAGTACCACGGGGTCACGCCTTTCAATCTGTCGACCGGCGAGATGGCCGGCAAGTCCGGCGGCAAGAGTTTCACCCAGGTCTTCTCCGACTGGATCTGCGATCTCGGCGAACAGGACGAGCGCGTGGTGGCGATCACCCCCGCGATGTGCGAGGGGTCCGGCCTGGTGGATTTCAAACAGCGTTTTCCCAGGCGTTACCACGACGTCGGCATCGCGGAGCAGCACGCAGTCACCCTTGCTGCGGGGCTGGCGTGCGAGGGCATCAAGCCGGTGGTGGCGATCTATTCGACCTTTTTGCAACGCGCCTATGATCAGCTGATTCATGACGTGGCCCTGCAGAACCTGGATGTGACCTTCGCCGTGGATCGCGCCGGCGAGGTCGGTGCGGATGGCGCCACGCATGCCGGTATATTCGACCTGAGCTATGCGCGCTGTGTGCCCAATATGGCGGTGATCGCCCCGGGCGACGAGGCCGAGTGCCGCTCGCTGCTGCAAGCGGCCTGGGAGCATCCGGGGCCGGCCCTGGTGCGCTACCCGCGCGGTGGCGGTATCGGCGCGCTTCCCGGGGAGGACCTGCAGCCCCTGCCGTGGGGCCAGGGCGAGATCCGGCGGCAGGGCGAGGGGGTTGCGATCCTGTCGTTCGGCACGCTCCTGGGGCGCGCACTCGAGGCGGGCGAGGCGCTGGGCGCGACGGTCGCCAACATGCGCTTCGTCAAGCCGATGGACGAGGACCTGGTGCGGCGCCTGGCGGCGCAACACCGGTTCCTGGTGACCCTGGAGGAGAACGTGGTCGCCGGCGGCGCCGGCGCCGGGGTGGCGGAATTCCTCGCCGCGCAGGGGATCCATGTTCCGCTGCTGCACTTCGGTCTTCCGGACCACTATATCGAGCAGGCCAGCCAGGACGAACAACTGCGCGAGGCGGGCCTGTCGGTCGAGCGGATCGTGGCCGACATTCGAGCCCAACTACCCGCGGACATGTACGCCGCGAATGCCTGATCGGATGGCTGTATAGCCGGCATCCGCCCACGGGCGCGGGCAACAGAACGCCTCACTCGCAGTAAAAAACCCCGAGACCCAATGGGTGTCGGGGTTTTTGCTTCTGCCCGCCGGTAATTGTGGCTTCCCGGCAAGCGACCGTCCGGCCCGGGGGCCGGCCCGGTAGTTCGCCAGCTGCTCAGTCGGCCTTGGCGTCGTCCATCATCTTGTCGATGATCGGCGCCAGGATGATCTCCATGGCGAAGCCCATCTTGCCGCCGGGCACCACGATGGTGTTGCGGCGCGACATGAAGGAATTCGGGATCATGTTGATCAGGTAAGGGAAGTCGGTGTCGAACTTGTCCGGGTTGGCAAAGCGGATGACCACGAAGCTCTCGTCCGGCGTCGGGATGTCACGCGCGATGAACGGGTTGGAGGTGTCCACGGTCGCGACGCGCTGGAAGTTGATATCGGTGCGCGAGAACTGCGGCGTGATGTGGTTGATGTAGTCGGGCATGCGACGCATGATGGTGTCGACGATGGCCTCTTCGGAATGACCGCGCTCGGCATTGTCACGCGCGATCTTCTGGATCCACTCGAGGTTGACCACCGGCACCACGCCAATACCCAGGTCGACGTGCTGCGATACGTCCATATCGCCCGTCTTGACCAGGCCGTGCAAACCCTCGTAGAACATCAGGTCGGTGCCTTCCGGGATGGGTTCCCAGGGAGTGAACTCGCCGGGCTTTTTGTCGGTGCCGAGGCGCGCGTTGTGCTCGGCGGCCTCTTCCTCGCTGTGCAGGTAGTAGCGTTTCTCACCCAAACCGGTCTCGCCGTAAACCTTGAAAAGGTCGCCGAGTTTGCCGAACTCGTTGGCTTCCGGACCGAAGTGGCTCATGCCGCCCTTCATTTTTTCGCGCATCTGGACGCGGTCGTAGCGGTGGAAGCTGTCGCCCTCGATCACGGCGGCGTTGATTCCTTCGCGCAGGAAGATGTGCTCGAAGGCACGCTTGACGGTGGTGGTACCTGCGCCGGAGGAGCCGGTAACTGCGACAACTGGATGCTTCTTGGACATGATTACCCCCTCAGAGCGAGTCATTATTCAGCTTCGGTCAGCCGCCACGGGGCGGGTGACCAGTTCGTAAAGTGGCGCGACTATAGCACAGGCTGTCCAGCCCGGATTTGCGCCGTATCAGGGGAGTGGCGCCGGCAGCGGAAAGCCTACCCCGGGATTGAGAATATTGTGCGGGTCGAATTGTTGCTTGATGCCCTGCATCAGGCGCAGCGCGACGGGCGAGAGCTCACGCGCGACGAAGTCGCGTTTGACCCGTCCGACGCCATGTTCCCCGGACAGGGTTCCCTCGAGCTCCAGGACCAGGCTGAAGACCTCGGAGAGACAGCTCTCTGCGGCCGCGGCCTGTGCCGGATCGTCCGGATCGAGCAGCAGATTGACATGGATGTTGCCATTGCCGGCATGCCCGAAGTTGACGATCGGTATGGCGTGGCGCCGGGAGAGCGTCTCCAGGCCGGTGATCAGCTCCGGCAGGCGCGATACCGGTACCGCGACGTCTTCGTTGATCTTCTTCGGGGCGATGTTGCGCAGCGCGGGGGAAAGCGCCTTGCGGGCACGCCACAGGCGTTCGATCTCGGCGGCGTCATTGGCCAGCTCGACGCCCAGGCAGCCGTCGTTGTGCGCGACTTCCGCCACCCGGCGCGCATCCGCTTCGATTGAATCCGCGGAGCCGTCGACCTCGATCATCAGGAGCGCGCGCGCCGAGTCGGGCAGGCCCAGATCCGCGTAGTCGCGCACCGTGTCGATCGCCTGGCCGTCCATGAACTCGAGGGTGCTCGGCGTCAGCGCCTGGGCCATCAGCGCCGAGACCGCCTCGGCCGCCGCCTCGATACTCCGGTAGCTTGCCTGCAGGGTGCGCTTCGCCGCGGCCAGCGGGGTGAGCTTGAGGGTCGCCTCGGTAATGATGGCGAGCGTCCCTTCCGATCCGATCAGCAGCCGGGTGAGGTCGTAACCAACCACGCCCTTGGTGGTCCGGGTGCCGGTGCGCAGGGTCTCGCCGGCGCCGGTCACGGCACGCAGCGCGAGCGTGTTTTCCCGCGGCGTGCCGTACTTCACAGCGCGTGGTCCGGCCGAGTTGTAGGCGAGGTTGCCTCCGATGGTGCAGACCGCAGCGCTGGTCGGATCGGGGGGCCAGAAGAAACCATGCCGGGCGGCGGCTCTCTGGAGTTCCTCGTTGCTCACCCCCGGGGAGACGACCGCAAGCCGGTTTTGCGCGTCGATTTCGAGGGTTCCGGTCATCTGCTCGAGCGAGAGCACGATGCCGCCGGCGGCCGGCACGACCGCGCCGGTGGTGCCGGTTCCGCGGCCACGCGGCACCAGTGGAAGTCGGTGCTGCAGGCACACGCGCACCAGGTCGAGCACCTGCTCGTGGGTGTGCGCAAGGCAGACGGCCTGCGGGAGTGCCTGCTGGCGGCTGTTGTCATAGCCATAGGCCCATCGCTCGGCGGTGTCAGTCAGCAGCTGGTCTCCGAATATCTCCCCCAGGCGAGCCAGCACCGGGCGGGCGAGTTCGCCGTTTTCCTCAGATGTATTCAAACAGGCGCACCACCTTCTTCACGCCGCTGATGTAGCGCACCTTGTCGGTCACCGCGTCGGCTTCGCCCGGTCTCAGCAGGCCCATCAGGTAGACGGTTCCCTGCGAGGAGACCACCTTGACCCGCAGCGGGTCGAAGCCCTCGATGCCGACGTCGAAGATCGCGAGTTTCACCCGGGTGGTGAGGTAGGCATCACCGCCCGCCTCGCTCCAGGTCTCCTCCGCGCCAATGCTGACCTCGTTGATGACCTTGCGCACGCGCGCGATTTTGGCCACCTCCTGCGCGAAGCGGGCCACGATGTCGCCGCTCTCGGCCTGCCCGGTCAGCAGAACCTGGAGGTTGTACACCGTGATGTCGATATTGCTGCGTTGCGCGAGATCCGGGGAATCGCCGCGCAGGCGCATCGCCCTGAGGAGGATTTCCTTGTCCTCGATGACGGTGCCGACCGTCCTGCGGTCGTGCGCCACCGATGCGCCCGCGGCGGTTCCGCCGACCACGACGGCGGCGCAGCCGCCCAGCAGGCCGGCGGCGAAAAGAACCAAAGTGGCAAGCAGGGCGCGTCTTGTGGACGGGGTCATGATTTTCATCCTCCCAGTAAACAGGTATCGATCAGGTCGCACAGGCAATGCACGGCCAGCAGGTGGACCTCCTGGATGCGCGCGCTGTCGTGGTTGGGGACGCGGATCTCCACATCCTGCTCCCTGAGCATTTCACCCAGCGGGCTCTCGCCACCGCTGAGCAGAATGATCCGCAGCTGGCGATCCCTGGCGGCCTGTATTCCAAGGGCGATGTTCTCACAGCTGCCGCCTGTGCTGATTGCCAAAAGCACATCGCCGGGTTGCCCGAGCGCCTCGAGCTGTTTGGCGAACACCTGCTCGAAGCCGTGCGCATCCCCGATGGCGGTCAGGGTGGTGCCCGCGCTGGTGAGCGCGAGTGCCGGCAGGCCCGGGCGTTCGCGCTGGTAGCGGTTGAGCATCTTGGCGGTGAAATGCTGCGCCACGCTGGCGGATCCGCCGTTACCGCAGCTGATGATCTTGCTGCCCTGCAGCAGGCCCTCCACCATGACGTTGGCGGCGCGCACCAGCGGCACAGACAGGTACAGCGCCGACTCGCTCACACTCTCGATGTGGGCCGCAAACTGTTGATTGAGGCGCTCTTCCAGGTTCATTATTTACCGGCTCCGACGCGGTGGGTGTGCTTCAGCTGGCATCGAAGGCATTGCGGATCCATTCCGGCGGGCTGCGGTCGTCGAGCCCGATCACATCGAATCGGCAAGGGCCTGTCCAGCGCGTCTGCTGCAGGTAGCGCTGGGCGGCATGGATCAGCCGCTTCTGTTTGCGCCGGTCCACGCTGGCCGTGGCGCCACCGAATGCACGTCCGCGCCGCAGCCGTACTTCGACGAATACCAAGGCGTCCGCCTGGCGCATGATCAGATCCAGCTCTCCTCCCTTGCAGCGGTAGTTGCGCGTGACCGGCTGCAGGCCCTGAGCGACCAGAAAGGCCTCGGCAGTCCGCTCGGCGCTGGCGCCATCCTGCTGGCTCGCATTCCGCATCGGTTTACTTCGCGCCGGCGCCAGGCGCCGGTTCGGCAGCGCCGGGGTCCAGCGGCGCTTCCTCGAGCGGCGCCACGTTCAGTTCGCTCGAGCCGTCCAGGTCCATGCGATCGGAATAGCCGAGGATGTGCGCTGGCTCGTCCAGGCGCAGCCATACCAGCTGTCGCTGGACCCGCTGTGCGCTGTCCATGTAGAGATTGCCGGTTTGGCCATCCAGCGTTTCGTACAGGCTGGCACGCATGCGCTGCAGGTGCGGCAGCAGGCGAAGGGCGTCGATACCCATGGCGTACAGGCGCACACCGGGACCGAGGATGCCGGGCAGGGTCTGGCCGAGACGCTCGCGGTCCGCGGGCACGGCCAGCAGGGGCAGGTCCGGGAGCAGAATGCCGCGCATGTCCGCCAGCTGTTGCCGGTTGAGCGTGCCGGTCCAGGCGTGCGAGGTGGTGTACATGGGCAGATCGCCGGCGCGGAAGAAGGCCAGCTGGGGGTGCATGCTTTGCGCCTGCTGCGGATAGGCAGCGACGAAGACCGCGTCGACGTCCTGCCGCCGTCGTGGCTCGAACTCGACCCGCTGGCCGAGCCAACGCTGCATGCGCGCGTGCCGCGCCTGGCTGCGGTCGAGGTGCAGGAGTGCGCTGATCGCCTCGGAATAGTCGGACGATTCCGCCGGGTAGGCGCGTCCATCCACGAGCTCACCGGTGAGTGTCTGCCAGCGGTTGGAAAACGCCTTTTGCAGTCGCGCACCCCATTCATTGTCCGGCACCAGGGTGACCGGTTGACGCTGCCCGGTCTGCCAGATGCGTTCCGCCGCGAGGACTGCCTCCTGTTCCGGGTCCAGCGAGAACATGAACAGGTTCAATGGCGGCGCGTTCGCCTCGCTGACCTGATTGAGAGCGAGCACCGGTACTTCCAGCTGGCCGGCGCGCAGCAGCTGGCTGACGGCAGGCTTCTGCAGCGGGCCGATGACCGCCTGGGCGCCGTTGTTGACTGCTTCGATGTACAGCGGCCAGGCGCTGGCCGGGTCGCTGGAATCGTAAAAGCGCAACCGGGGGCGCTTGGCTTCCGGGATCTCGTAGAAGCTCGCCAGGATGCCTTCCTGGATAGCCAATGCCGCTCCGGCGTAGCGCCCCTGTTGGGGTAGCAGGACGGCGATATGGTCGAGTTGTAAAACCTGTTGTTGCAGGCGTTCGATGGAGCGCTGCAGCAGCTGCGGCAGCATGGGGTGTGCGGGGAAGCGCGCGCGCCAGGCTTGCAGGTGTGGCGCCAGGACATCCGGGTCGCTGCCATGCGCTTTGATCAGGAGAGCGAGTTGCATCCAGCCGCCGCTCTCCCCCGGGGGGGAGGGTTGCAGTTCCCGCAGGGTGCGTTCGTTCAGCGCGGTCAGTGCGCGCAGGATGTCCTCCTGCACCGCCAACCTGGCGTCCACGTCGGCGCCTAGGACGCGGTCCAGGCGTTGCAGGGTGCGCGCGGTCTCGAGCAGGTTGCCCATCTGGCGATAGGCGTTCGCGAGATTGCGCAGGTAGCGCGGGTAGAGTTCGGCTGGCAGGCCTGCATTTTCCAGCGCCAGGAGGCCGCTGAGCGCCAGGTCGCCCTGGTGGCGGGCCAGCTGGATCTCTGCCTGCAGCAGGTCCAGCCGCAGGCTCTGTGGTGCGTTGAGCGGTAGCTCGCGAGCCTGCCGGGCGAGCGCGCTGGCGCGATCGAGATCGTCTCCCTGGCGTGCGCTATCGGCCGCGTCCAGGAGGAAATCGGCGCCGCGTGCACCGCCGACCCGGCCGGCCAGGGCCTGGTAAAGCGCGCTCGCCTGCAGGAACTGCCCGTCCGCGAGCAGGTCGGCAGCGCGCGCCAGGTCGGGGTCCTGCGCCGGTCCGGTCTGGGGTGGCAGTGGCGAACAGGCGCTCAGCACTGCCGCCAGTAACAGCGATGCCGCTACGTGGTAAAAGGATGTGCGGAGTTGCATCTCGGATTCATAGAGGGTCGATGAGCGGGGAGTATCAAAGGTGAGTATTGAGGTGTCAAACGACAAGGGCTGCCTGTACGTGGTGGCGACCCCGATCGGTAATCTCGGTGACATGAGCCGGCGCGCCATCGAGGTGCTTTCAGATGCGGATCTGGTACTGGCGGAGGACACCCGCCACAGCGGACGCCTGTTGCGTCACCTCGGTATTGAGCGTCCCCTGCTGGCGCTGCATGAGCACAACGAGCGCGAGCGTCTGGCTGGCATTCTCGAACGACTCGCGCAGGGGCAGCGCATCGCGCTGGTGTCAGACGCGGGCACCCCCCTGATCAGCGACCCCGGCTATCCGCTGGTGCGGGCCTGTCACGAGGCCGGATACGGCGTCTCGCCGATACCCGGACCGAGCGCCCTGATCGCCGCACTGTGTGTCTCCGGGCTGCCCACTGACCAGTTCGAGTTTCGGGGCTTTGTGCCCCGCCGGGAGTCGACACGCCACAGCCTGTTCGAAACGGCAGCGCGGGCAAACGCGACCCAGGTTTTGTACGAGTCTTCGCACCGGATCGTCGAAACCCTCGGCGAGATGCGCGCCTTCTTTGGCGCAGAGCGGCAGCTGACCCTTTGCCGTGAATTGACCAAGCTGCATGAGACCGTGCGCATGGGATCCCTGGATGAGCTGACTGAATGGGTGCGGAGCGATCCGAACCAGCGCAAGGGCGAGTTCGTCCTCGTGGTCGCGGGTGCACCCGCCCCGGAGTCGCCGCAGGATGACGTGCTCGATCCGGTACTGCGGGTGCTGCTGGAGGAGGGTTTGCCGGTGCGGCAGGCGGCGGGCATCGCGGCCCGCCTGGTGGGGGGCAAAAAGAACCAGGCCTACCAGCGGGCGATCCAGATCCGGCAGGAGTAGCCCGGCCACCGACACGCAATGGCCTTTCCGGGGGAGCTGGCGCTTGCCAGGCGGGCGCATTGCCTATAGCTTGCACAGCGGGAGTCGGCCAGGCGATCGCTGCCCGCTCGGCGGAGGAAAGTCCGGACTCCATAGGGCAGAGAGCCAGATAACGTCTGGGCGGCGCGAGCCGACGGAAAGTGCCACAGAAAACATACCGCCCAAGCCCCTCGGGGCCGGTAAGGGTGAAAAGGTGCGGTAAGAGCGCACCGCGCCCCTGGCAACAGGGGTGGCAGGGTAAACCCCTCTCGGAGCAAGACCAAATAGGGAAACATGCCTCGGCAGCCCGCGGCCCGCGGGTGTTTCCGGGTAGGTCGCATGAGGCGTCCGGCGACGGCCGTCCCAGATGAATGATCGTCCTCGACAGAATCCGGCTTACCGGCCGGCTCCCCCTCCCCCCCACGGTGACCCACATCACAGGTCTGTCCTGTCTCCGGCCGGCGACAGGTCGGCCTTTCTTTATAAATCACTTTAAGTCTGAAGCTTAGCTTGCTGTTTTGCCAGAGCTTTGCCTTGCTTTCGGTAAGTCGCGTAAGTGTTTGAGTTCCATAGGCTTTTTCATTGTTTTAGCTTGACCGGGCGGATTCCGCCTCCTAAGATTGTGCCTTAGGTGGTGAAAAGTGGGGAAATGAGGGGATGTAACCCACATCGTCACGCCGCAATCACGAGGGGGATTCATTCCGGTGTTTCTGGGTGTCAGCACACTCAATCTGGACGCCAAGGGGCGCATGGCGATTCCGGCCAAGTACCGGGACGCGCTGGCGGAATGCTGCGCCTCGCGCGTGGTCGTGACCATCAATCCCAGGGAGCACTGCCTGTGGCTCTATCCCGAGGCCGAGTGGAACGAGATTGCACGCAAGGTGGCCCAACTCCCGACCCTGAACCGCCAGAACCTGATCCTGCAGCGCCTGCTCCTCGGGCACGCCTCGGAACTCGAGATGGACGGCCAGGGACGCATCCTGCTGTCCGCCGAGCTGCGTGAGTACGCTCGCCTGGGAAAGAAAATCTCCCTGATAGGCCAGGGCCACAAGTTCGAAATCTGGGACGCCGGCGGCATGCTGACCGAGCGCGAGGGCTGGCTGGACGAGGCGGGCATCTCGGAAGCGGAGCTCTCGGAAGACCTGACGGAGTTGCGTCTGTGACCCCCCTGGCGGAGGGCCACCAGACCGTGCTGCTGGATGAGGCCGTGAATGCACTCGCGGTTCGTGAGGACGGTATCTATATCGATGCGACCTTCGGGCGTGGCGGGCACAGCCGGGCGATCCTGGAGCGACTCGACGAGCGTGGGCGCCTGATCGGTTTCGATAAGGATGCCGCGGCGGTTGCCGCCGCACGCGAGCGTTTTGCCGCGGATCCGCGTTTCAGCATGCAGCACGCCAGCTTCGCCGACATCGGCGCAGTGATCGCCGGCCTGGGGCTGGCGCATCGCGTGGATGGCCTGCTGCTCGATCTCGGGGTGTCCTCGCCGCAGCTGGACGACGCGCAGCGGGGGTTCAGCTTCATGCAGGACGGCCCGCTCGACATGCGCATGGATCAGACCGCTGGTGAGAGCGCCGCCGAGTGGCTCGCCGAAGTCGACGAGGGCGAGCTCGCGGACGTGATCTGGGAGTTTGGCGAGGAGCGCTTTGCGCGTCGGATCGCGCGCGCCATCGTGCAGGCGCGTGACGAGCGCCCGCTCAGCCGAACCGGCGAGCTGGCGGCGTTGATCGACTCGGCGGTACCCAAGCGGGACCCGCACAAGCATCCGGCCACGCGCACTTTTCAGGCCATTCGCATCTACATCAACAGCGAGCTCGAGGACCTGCGTCTTTGCCTGCATGGCGCGCTGGATGTGCTTGCGCTGGGCGCACGCCTAGTGGTGATCAGCTTCCATTCGCTCGAGGATCGCCTGGTGAAACGCTTCATGCGCGACCAGGCGCGCGGCGAGCGTCTGCCCAAGGGCGTGCCGGTACAGCACGAGAACGTCACCGGGCGGCTGCGGGTGATCGGTAAGCCGGTTCGGCCGGATGACCGGGAGGTGGCCGCGAATCCACGTGCCCGCAGCGCGATCATGCGCGTGGCGGAGGTGCTCGCGTGAGCCGCGCGCGCTTGTTCCAGGTGGGCCTGCTGATTGCCGCGATCGTGATCAGCGGGTTGGCGGTGGTGTGGCTGAAATACCAGTCGCGCCAGCTGTTTCTCGATCTGCAGCGCGTGCGCTCGCAGCACGAGTTGGCCAGCATGGAATGGGGGCGCCTGCAGCTCGAATTGGCCAATGTCGGCAACCTCGAAGATGTCATGCGCATCGGCAGCGGCCGACTCAGGATGCATGAGCCGAGTCCAGACCAGATCGTGGTGATCGACTGATGGCGGGCCGGCGGCAGAAAAGGGCCAACCGGGTTCGGCGCCAGCCTGTCGCTGTGCCGAGCTTCGTCGGTCGCCGGCGTGCGGTCATCGGCCTGTTTGTCGTGGCTGGCGCGGTCCTGGTGTGGCGCGGTTTCGATCAGCAGGTGCTGGAGAAGGACTTCCTGCAGTCGGAGGGGGCGGACCGCTACCTCGATCGTGTCCACCAGGTGGCGCGTCGCGGCATCGTGACCGACCGTCGTGGCGAGGTGTTGGCCCTGAGTACGCCGGTGGACTCGCTCGCGGCGGACCCCAGGGTGCTGACCGCGGATACGCCCAATCTTGGGCTGCTCGCCGAGGCGCTGGATATGCCGTTACGGGATCTGCAAACGCGTCTCGAGCGCTATGCGCAGCGGCGTTTCATGTACCTCAAGAAACGACTGCCGCCGGGGCGCGCGGAGTACGTGCTCAAGGTGGCTGACGCCGCGCGCATCGATGGCGTGCACATCGAACGCAAACACTGGCGTTATTACCCGGAGGGTGAGGTCTTTGCCCACCTGCTCGGGTTCACCAATGTCAACGATGAGGGCCAGGAGGGCCTCGAGAAGGCCTATGACCGGGAGCTGCGCGGCGAGAGCGGGCAGAAACTGGTTCTGCGCGACGGTCGCCGGCGCGTGGTCGAGGATGTCGAGAACATCCGCTCGCCGCGTGACGGCAGCAACCTGGCGCTCAGCCTGGATGCGCGTCTGCAGTACTTCGCCTACCGTGAACTCAAGGCAGCGGTACACCGTCACCGCGCGATCGCGGGCTCGGCCGTGCTCCTGGATTCGCGCACCGGCGAGGTGCTCGCGATGGTCAACCAGCCCGGTTACAACCCGAACGGAAACCGATCCAACCAGGACGGTCGTCTGCGCAACCGCGCCCTGACCGATGTGTTCGAGCCCGGTTCGACCATGAAGCCCTTCGTGGTGGCGGCTGCCCTGCAGCAGGGGGTCGTGGACCCGGCGGCGCTGGTCGATACGTCTCCCGGCCGGTTCCGGGTGGCGAGCTTCACGGTCAGCGATCACAAGGACCTCGGGCGTATCGACCTGGCGACCTTGCTGTCGCGCTCGAGCAACGTGGGTGCGGCCAAGCTGGCGCTTGCCCTGGACAAGGCGGACTACTGGGAAGTCCTGGATGCGCTGGGATTCGGTCATTCGGCCATGACCGGCTACCCCGCCGAGAGCAGCGGTTATCTGCCGCATTACCGCGACTGGGTTACGGTCGACCAGGCCACCTTGTCCTATGGCTACGGGGTCTCCGCTTCGGCGCTGCAGCTGGCCGGCGCCTACGCGGTGCTGGCCAACGATGGTGTCAAGCTACCGCTTTCGCTCCTCAAGCAGGAGCGGGTTCCGGCGGGGCAGCGGATCCTGGACGCGGATGTCGCGAGTGCGGTGCGACATATGCTGGAGGGCGTTACCGGGCCGGAGGGTACCGCTCCGCAGGCGCGCGTGCCCGGCTACCGTGTGGCCGGCAAGACCGGTACGGTCAAGAAGCTTGGGCCGGACGGTGAGTACAGTGATGATCGTTACCGCGCGCTATTCGTGGGCATGGCGCCGGTCAGCGATCCGCGCCTCGTGATGGCGGTGATCGTCGATGAACCTCGCGGCAAGCACTACTACGGCGGGCTGGTGGCCGCCCCGGTGGTTTCGAACGTGTTGGCCGAGGCCTTGCGGCTGCTGAACGTGCCGCCGGACGCGCTCGAGAAGCCGCAGATGCGGCTGGCGCAATTGGGGGGTGCGCAATGATGGCGCAGCGGATCGATACCCGCAGCCTGTTGTTGGGGGACCTCCTGCTCAACCTGGTGGACGTCGGAGAGTACGGCCGCCTGCTGATCGACGGGATATCCCTGGACAGTCGGGATATCCAGCCTGGTGGGCTGTTCATGGCCGTGCCGGGGCAGTCCTCGCATGGTATGGATCACCTCTCGCAGGCGCTTTCTCTCGGTGCCGTGGCGATTCTCGCAGAGCCGGACGATCGCTGGGACCGTGTTCGCCTGGCTGAGGCCGCCGGGCGCCTGAGCGTGCCCTTGTTCCTGGTTGCCGGTCTGCGGCACAAGGCCGGGGTGGTGGCGGCGCGCTTTTTCGGACATCCCGGCCAGGTCCTGCGCGTGGTTGGCGTGACCGGGACCAACGGCAAGACCAGCGTCTGCCACTTTCTGGCGCATGCGCTGGCGCAACGCATATCGAGCGGCTTGTTGGGCACCCTGGGTAACGGCAAGCTTGGTGATCTGCGCCCGGCGACCCATACCACCCCGGATGCGGTCGTGGTTCAGGCGGAGCTGGCGCGCCAGGCGGGGCTGGGGGTCAAGGCGGTCGCGATGGAAGTCTCCTCGCACGCGCTCGACCAGGGGCGGGTCAATGGCGTGCCTTTCCATACCGCGGTCTTTACCAACCTGACGCATGAGCACCTGGATTACCACGGCAGCATGGAGGCCTATGCCGAGGCCAAGGCGCGTCTTTTCCGCCGCCAGGGCCTGATGAATGCTGTCATCAATGTCGATGACCCCTTCGGCGCCCAGCTGATGCGGGAAATCGGCGCGCGTGTGAGTGTGGTCGCCTGCAGTCTGCAGGGGCCAGCGCCGCGCGGGGCCGACCGCTTCGTATATGCCCAGCGGATCGAGCCGGGTGTGGACGGCCTGCGCATCACGTTTGATTCCAGCTGGGGTTCGGGCGAAATCCGGGCACAGCTGCTGGGACGTTTCAACGCCCAGAACCTGTTGCTCACGCTGGCGGTGTTGCTGGCCTGGGACATGCCCTTGGATGCGGCCCTGGAAGTTCTTCAGGCGTTGCAGCCGGTTCCGGGTCGGATGAATCTGCTGGGCGGCAACGGACAGCCGCGCATCGTGGTCGATTACGCGCATACCCCGGATGCCCTGGCGCAGGTGCTTTCCTCCCTGCGCGAGCACGTGCGTGGGCGCCTGCTCGTGGTGTTCGGTTGTGGTGGCGAACGCGACCGCGAAAAGCGCCCCCGCATGGGGGAGCTGGCGCAGCGCCTGGCCGATCGCGTGATCCTGACCGATGACAACCCGCGCGGCGAGGATGCCGCGGCGATCGTGGCGCAGATCCTCGGCGGGATGCCGAACCCGGTCGCGGTTACGGTTGAGCGCGATCGCGCCAAAGCGATCACCCTCGCGGTGCGCGAGGCGGGTCCGGACGACCTGGTGCTGCTCGCCGGCAAGGGCCACGAGGCCTACCAGCTGGTCGGCAGCCTGAAGCTGCCCTTCTCCGACAGTGAGCATGCCCGGCAGGCGCTCGGGGAGCGTGCCGCATGATCAGCTTTCGACTCTCAGAGGCCGCACAGGTGGTACAGGGTGAGTTGCACGGTCGGGACGCGGTCTTTTCCTCCGTCAGTACCGATACCCGCACGCTCAGTACCGGCGATCTGTTCGTGGCGCTGAACGGTCCGAATTTCGACGCGCATGACTACGTCCGGCTGGCGGAACAGCAGGGCGCCATGGGAGCCATGGTGCAGCGCGAGGTCAGCGCGAACCTGCCGCTGCTGCGGGTCAAGGACACCCGTCTTGCCCTCGGGCGCCTGGCTGCGGCCTGGCGCGACAAGGCCGGGGCGCGGGTGATCGGCATCACCGGCAGCAACGGCAAGACCACCCTGAAGGAGATGCTGGCGGCGATCCTGGGGCAGGTCGATCGCGTGTTGTCCACCCGCGGCAACCTCAACAACGACATCGGCATGCCCCTGACCTTGATGCGCCTGCAGGACGAGCAGTACGCGGTTATCGAGATGGGGGCGAATCACGCGGGTGAGATCGCTTACCTGAGCCGCATCGCGCGTCCGGATGTCGCGGTGCTGAACAATGCGGGGCGCGCCCACCTGGAAGGCTTCGGCAGTATCGAGGGGGTGGCCCGGGCCAAGGCCGAGATCCTGCAGGGTCTGGCTGCCACCGGCACGTTCATCTACAACGCCGATGACCGTTTCGCCAATCTCTGGCGCGAGCTGGCCGAGGGTCATCGCATGCGCGGTTTTGGCCTCGACGAGCAGGCGGACGTGCGCAGTCCGGCCGAAAGCTACCGTCTGGAATGGCGTGACGCCGGTTTCGAGGCCGCCTTCGAGGTGATCGCGGGCGCCGAGGCCTTCGAGGTCCGGCTGCGGCTGGGGGGGCGGCACAACCGCATGAACGCCCTGGCGGCGGTGGCCGTGGCGCTCGAGCTCGGCATTCCACCCAAGGCGATCCGCGAGGGACTGGCTTCGCTGGCGCCGGTCAAGGGGCGGCTCTGCCCGGTGCCCACGACCTCCGGCGTCCGTCTTGTGGATGACGCCTACAACGCCAATCCGGACTCGGTCGCGGCGGCGATCGCGGTGCTCGCGGCGATGCCCGGGCGGCGCACTCTGGTGCTTGGGGATCTCGGTGAGCTGGGCGAGGAGCAGGTGTCGCTGCACCGCGAGCTGGGTGTGCTGGCCTCGCAGGCCGGGGTCGAACGTCTGTATACCTGCGGGCCTCTCAGCGCGCATGCGGCGGAAACCTTCCAGGGTGAGAAACGCGTCTTTGCGGACCATGCCGCGTTGCTGGAGGGTCTGCGCGAGTCTCTCGGCGCGGACGAGAGCGTCCTGGTGAAGGGATCGCGCGCGAGCGCCATGGATCGGGTCGTTGCGGCCCTGGTGGGGGAGGGCGTCACATGCTGATCGAGCTGGCATCCTACCTGGCGCAATTCGAGAGCGGCTTCGATGTCTTCCGCTATATCACCCTGCGCACCATCCTGGCGGTGTTGACCGCGCTGCTGATGTCCTTCCTGGTGGGGCCGGCCATGATCCGTCGCCTGAGCCGTTACAAAATAGGCCAGACGGTGCGCGACGATGGTCCCCAGAGCCATCTGTCCAAGGCCGGCACGCCCACCATGGGTGGCGCCCTGATCCTGGTGGCGGTCGCGGTATCGACCCTGTTGTGGGCCGATCTGTCGAATCGCTACATGTGGATCGTGCTGCTGACCACCCTGGCGTTCGGTCTGATCGGGCTGTGGGACGATTACCGCAAGCTGGTGCTGCGGGATGCCCGGGGGCTGGCGGCGCGCTGGAAGTATCTGTGGCAATCGATTTTCGGCCTGGGGGCATCGATCGCCCTGTATACCACCGCCAGTGTGCCCGCCGAGACGCAGTTGCTGCTGCCCTTCGTCAAGGGCTTCGTGTTGGACATGGGGCCCTGGTTCGTGGTGCTGAGCTACTTCGTGATCGTCGGCTCCTCGAATGCCGTCAATCTCACCGATGGGCTGGACGGTCTCGCGATCCTGCCGACCGTGCTGGTGGCTGGCGCCCTGGCGCTGTTCGCTTATGTCTCCGGGCATGCAGTCATTGCGGAGTATCTCCTGATTCCGCACCTCCCGGGGGTGGGCGAGCTGGCGGTATTTGCCGGCGCACTGGTGGGCGCCGGGCTCGGCTTTTTGTGGTTCAACGCCTATCCGGCCCAGGTGTTCATGGGCGATGTGGGCGCACTCGCGCTCGGTGCGGCGCTCGGTGTCCTGGCGGTCGCGACGCGCCAGGAGGTCACGCTGTTCATCATGGGCGGGGTGTTCGTCATGGAAACGGTGTCGGTGGTCCTGCAGGTGCTTTCGTTCCGCCTCACCGGGCGCCGGATCTTCCGCATGGCGCCCCTGCACCATCACTTCGAACTCAAGGGTTGGCCGGAGCCGCGCGTCATCGTGCGTTTCTGGATCATCACGGTCATCCTGGTGCTGGTCGGTCTGGCCAGTCTGAAGCTGCGCTGAGGTCGCCGGGATATGGTCACGCAACCTCAACAACTGGCCCTCAGGACCCTGGTGGTGGGTCTCGGTGCGACCGGCCTGTCGGTGGCGCGTTACCTCATGCGCGAGGGGGTGCGGGTGGCGATTGCGGACAGTCGTGAGCAGCCTCCGGGTCTGGCGCAGTTGCAGCAGGAGTATGCGGATGTGGCGGTGTTCCTCGGCGACTTCGAGGATGCCGTGTTCGAGCAGGCCGATCAGCTGATCGTGAGTCCGGGTGTGCCGCTGTCGACTCCCCAGATCCAGGCGGCCATCCAGCGTGGGGTCCCGGTGCTGGGGGACATTGAAATTTTCGCGCGCGCCGTACAGGCGCCGGTGGTCGCGATCACCGGCTCGAACGGCAAGAGCACCGTGACCACCCTGGTCGGCGAAATGGCCAAGGCCTCGGGATGCCGGGTCGCGGTCGGCGGTAACCTGGGTACGCCCGCGCTGGATCTGCTCGAAGATGAAGTCGAGTTGTACGTCCTGGAGCTGTCCAGCTTCCAGCTCGAGACCACATCCTCGCTGCATACCGCTGTTTCCGCGGTGCTGAACGTGTCGGCCGATCACCTGGACCGTTACCCGGACATCCAGGCCTATGCGGATGCCAAGGAGCGCATCCTGCGCAATGCCGGTCTCGGGGTGTTCAACGCGGACGATCGAATGGTGATGTCGATGCAGGGCAGCCAGGACGCCTGGTTCTTCACCCTCGGGGATCCGCAGGGTGATAAGCGCTTCGGGATTCGAACGCTGCACGGTGAGGAGTTTCTGTGTCGTGGCGAACAGCCGTTGATGAGGGCCTCGGAGGTCCTGATTCCGGGTCGTCACAATCTGGCCAATGCGCTCGCGGCGCTGGCCATCGGGACCGCCCTGGGTTTCGCGATCGAGCGCATGCGCGAGGTCCTGAGCCGTTTCCCCGGTCTGCCGCATCGCTGCGAGTTCGTCGGCGAGACAGCGGGCGTGCGTTGGTACAACGACAGCAAGGCGACCAATGTGGGCGCAGCCATCGCGGCCCTGCGCGGTCTGCACGACCCTGCCGGTGGACGCGCCGTGATCCTGCTGGGCGGTGACTGCAAGGGCGGTGATTTCAGCGCCATGGGTCCGGTACTGGCCGAGTGCGCGCGCGGCGTGGTCCTGATGGGGCGCGACCGGGAGGCGATCCGGCCTTTCATTCCGGGCAACATTCAGGTGGCCGATGCCGTCGATCTGAAGCAGGCGGTGCAACTCGCTGCGCAGATGTCGCAGGCGGGCGACCATGTGCTGCTTGCGCCGGCCTGTGCCAGTTTCGATCAGTTTCGCAATTTCATCGAGCGCGGAGATCGTTTCCGTGGCCTGGTGAGGCGGTTGTCGGCATGAGTGCGCTGCTCACCGCATCCGGCAGCATGGCGCGCGAGCGCGGGGTCGCGGCCAATACACTGCGTCGCCTGGACGTCACCCTGCTAATGGCAACGGGCGTGCTGTTGGTGTTGGGGGTGATCATGGTGGCGTCCGCCTCGCTGCATATCGGCGCGCGCCAGGGTGACGCCTTCCGCTACGTCGATCGGCACCTGCTGGCCCTGGCGCTCGGAGGCGTGGCGGCCCTGGTGGTGTATTACCTGCCGGTCGCCTGGTGGGAGAAAAGCAGCACCTGGCTGTATTTCCTCGGCCTGGTTTTACTCCTGCTGGTGTTCATCCCGGGGCTGGGTCGTTCCGCCAACGGTGCGATGCGCTGGGTGGGGGTTGGCCCGCTCAGCCTGCAGACATCGGAATTCATGAAGCTGTTCCTGATCCTGTACCTGGCGGGTTACGTGGTGCGCCGCCGGCTGGAGGTCGCTTTCACGGTGTGGGGCTTCATCAAGCCCCTGTTGCTGTTGCTCGCCGCCTGCAGCCTGATCATGCTGCAACCGGATTTCGGCACCACCGCGGTGTTGCTGGCAACCGCGTTCGGGCTGCTGTTCCTGGCAGGCGCACCGATCTGGCAGTTCGGCTCGCTGGTGGCACTGGCATCCGGCGCGCTGGGCCTGTTGATCTACCTCTCTCCTTACCGCATGGCGCGTGTGACCTCGTTCCTCAATCCCTGGGAGCAGGCCCAGGATGCCGGTTATCAGTTGACCCAGGCGCTGATCGCCTTTGGCCGCGGGGAATGGTTCGGCGTGGGCCTGGGCAACGGCATCCAGAAGCAGTTCTATCTGCCCGAGGCGCATACCGACTTTGTCATGGCGGTAATCGGGGAGGAGTTCGGTCTGTTGGGGACCCTGCTGGTGATCCTGCTGTTCAGCCTGATCATCTGGCGTGCGTTCAGCATCGGTGTCGCGGCCGAGCGTCGCGACGCCCGCTATGCAGCCTACGTGGCCTACGGCCTGGGTCTTTGGATCGGCATGCAGGCGTTTATCAATATCGCGGTCAACATGGGCCTGTTGCCGACCAAAGGACTGACCCTCCCGTTTATCAGCTATGGGAGCAACAGCCTGATCGTGTCCTGTCTTGCCGTGGGAATGCTGGCACGCATTCAGCGCGAGAATACGCAGCCGCTCGCAGGCGGCAGGGAGGGCGCATGGCAGCGCGCGTAATGATCATGGCCGGCGGCACCGGCGGACATGTCTTCCCGGCCCTGGCGGTCGCCCATGAGCTGCGCCAGCGCGGCTGCGAGATCAGCTGGCTGGGCAGTCCGCGCAGCTTCGAGTCCCGCCTGATCCCCTCGCAGGGGATCGATTTCGACACCATCGACAGCTTTCGTCTCAGGGGGCAGGGCGTATGGAGCCTGCTGTTGGCGCCGCTGCGCCTGCTGCGCGCCATGCTGCAGGCGGCACGGGTGCTGCGCTCGCGGCGTCCAAAAGTGGTCCTGGGGATGGGTGGTTTTGCCTCCGGGCCGGGCGGTTTGGTCAGTCGCCTGCTCGGGATTCCGCTCGTCATCCATGAACAGAACACGATACCGGGTATGACCAACCGCTGGCTCGCCAGAGTCGCCGGGCGGGTGCTGCAGGCGTTTCCGGGGAGCTTCCCTCAGGGGCACAAGGTCACTACCTGCGGCAACCCGGTGCGCCCCGAGATTCTCGACCTTTCGCCGCCCGCGCAGCGCTTCGCCGGGCGTGCGGCTGAACCCATGAACCTGCTCGTGATGGGGGGCTCCCTGGGTGCGCAGGCACTCAACGAAAGCCTGCCCGCCGCGATCGCCCTGATCGAAGCGGCGCGACGTCCGCGGGTCTTTCATCAGGCCGGTCGCGACAAACAGGCAGCGACGCAGCAGGCTTATCGGGAGGCCGGCGTGGAGGCGCGCGTGGTCGAGTTCATCGACGACATGCCGGCGGCGCTGGCGGCCGCCGATCTGGTCGTGTGCCGTGCGGGCGCGCTGACCGTATCCGAGCTCGCGGCGGCTGGTATCGGTTCCATCCTGGTGCCTTTCCCGTTTGCCGTGGACGATCACCAGACGCGTAACGCCGCCTATCTTTGTGATGCCGGTGCGGCCCTGCTGCTGCCGCAGTCGCAGCTGACCCCGGAGCGCTTGGCCGGGATGCTCGAGACCCTGGTCGCGGACCGCGGGCGCCTGCTGGGCATGGCGGAGGCGGCGCGTCAGAAGGCCATGCCGCAGGCGCTGCGCTGTGTCGCGGATGCCTGTCTGGAGGTGGCGCCATGAGCACGCTGCCACAGTCCCTGCGTTATGCGGCTGAGACGATGGGACGGATGCGACGCCTGCATTTCATCGGGATCGGTGGTGCCGGTATGAACGGCATTGCCCAGGTGATGCTCAATCTCGGCTATCTCGTGAGCGGATCGGACATCCGCAACAACGCGGCCACCGACCGGCTCGCCGAGCAAGGTGCCAGCATTCATATCGGGCATGCCCCCGAGCATGTCGATGGGGTCGACGCGGTGGTGATCTCGAGCGCCGTTACCGAGGACAATCCGGAAGTGATAGCCGCGCGCGAGCAGCGCATCCCGGTGGTCCCGCGGGCCGAGATGCTGGCCGAGATCATGCGTTTTCGCTTCGGTATCGCGGTCGCTGGCACGCACGGCAAGACCACCACCACGAGCCTGATCGCGAGCCTGTTGATCGACGGCGACATGGACCCCACCTACGTGATCGGGGGGCGACTCAACGCGGCCGGCAGCTATGCCCACCTGGGTGAAGGCGAGGTGCTGGTGGCCGAGGCCGACGAGAGTGATGCCTCCTTCCTGTACCTCCAGCCCATGCTGGCGGTGGTCACCAACGTGGACGAGGACCACATGTCCACCTATGGCGGCGAATTCGAGCGCCTGCGCGAGACCTTCCTCGAGTTTTTACACCACCTGCCTTTCTACGGGGTCGCGGTGCTATGCGTCGACGACGACAACACGCGTGGCCTCCTGCCGGACATCACCCGTCGCACCGTCACCTACGGCTTCAACGCCGACGCGGACGTGCGCGGCGTGGGTCTCGAGCAAAACGAGGGTGTCACCCGCTTCGATGTCAGGCTCAAGGACGGCACGGGCTTTCCTGTCGAGTTGTCCATGCCCGGGCGTCACAACGCCCTGAATGCCCTGGCGGCGATCAGCGTGGGCCTGGAGCTGGGCCTGGACGCAGCCAAGATGGGGCGCACCCTGCAGCAGTTCCAGGGGATCGGGCGTCGTTTCCAGGTGCGTCCCTGCCGCCTCGGCGAGGGGGAGATCCTGTTGGTCGACGACTATGGGCATCACCCCAGTGAACTCGCCGCAACGCTCGCGGCAGTGCGCGAGGGCTGGCCGGGGCGGCGCCTGGTGCTTGCCTTCCAGCCGCACCGCTACACTCGCACGCGGGATGCCTTTGACGATTTTGCGCGTGTCCTGTGCGAGCCGGATGTGCTGATCCTGAGCGAGGTCTATTCCGCCGGTGAGCACCCGATTGCAGGGGCGGATGGCCGGGCGCTCAGCCGCGCGGTTCGCATGCGTGGGCAGGTCGATCCGATCTTCGTCGAGGGCGTCTCGGAACTGCCGGATGTGCTCTTCAGCGTGATCCAGAGCGGCGACATTGTACTCACCATGGGCGCCGGGAATATTGGCCAGGTGGCAGCCGAACTGGGGGGCAGGCTATGTCAATGACGCTGAAGAAGGGCCACAAGACACGCCTGATCGCGCTGCGCATGGGATGCGGTGAATGCCTTTCGTCCTGTCGTAGCCGGGACCTGGATCCGGGTCCGGCGATGGCGTCGCGCAATGGGACGGGTGACCCGAACCGGCGCGAAACAAGGACCAGGAGCAAGCGATGATGACGGCTCACAAGGCCACAGCATTGCGCGGCGAATTGCTCCACCAGGAGCCGCTGGCCCGCTACACCACCTGGCGTGTGGGTGGGCCCGCGCGCACCTTGTACCGTCCGGCCGATGCCGAGGACCTCGCGACTTTCCTGCAGACGCTGCCGTCGGACGAGCCCCTGCTCTGGCTCGGTCTGGGCAGCAACCTGCTGGTGCGTGATGGCGGTTTCCCGGGGACGGTGATCGCGACCCAGGGTCGTTTCTCGGAAATCGAAGTGGATGGCGACCGGGTGCATGTCGGCGCCGGCGCTGCCTGCGCCCGGGTGGCGCGTGCAGCGGCGCGCGCCGGCTTGTCCGGGGCGGCCTTCCTGGCCGGCATTCCCGGCACCATGGGGGGCGCCCTGGCGATGAATGCCGGCGCCTTTGGCGGTGAGACCTGGGATTGCGTCGGTGAGGTCCGCAGCATCGATCGTGGCGGACGCCTGCATGTGCGTTCCCCTGGCGACTACCAGGTGTCTTACCGCAAGGTCAGCGGGCCGCAGGATGAGTGGTTCCTGGGCGCGACCCTGCAGTTGCAGGAGGGAGACAGCGAGGTGGAGCAGGCGGCCATCCGCAAACTGCTCGATCGTCGCGCCGAGACCCAGCCGACCGGCAAGCCGAGCGGTGGTTCGACATTCCGCAATCCGCCCGGGGATTATGCCGCCCGTCTGATCGAGGCGGCGGGGCTGAAGGGATATCGCATCGGTGGTGCCGAGATTTCACCCAAGCATGCGAACTTCGTGGTCAGTACGGGCGCTTGCCGGGCGGCGGATATCGAGGCCCTGATCGCGCATGCGCGCGACGAGGTCGAGCGCCGCTTCGGCGTGCGCCTGCAGCCCGAGGTGCACGTGGTGGGGGTGCCGGCATGAACGTGAAACCCGCAGATTTCGGCCGCGTGGCAGTCCTGATGGGCGGTTGGAGCGCCGAGCGCGAGGTGTCGCTGGTGAGCGGCGAGGCGGTCCTGCGCGGTCTGCGCGAAGCAGGTGTGGATGCGCATGGGGTCGATATGGGACGGGACGTGGTCGAGGTGTTGCGCCAGGGCCGCTACGACCGGGTGTTCAACGTGGTGCATGGACGCGGCGGTGAGGACGGCCAGTTGCAGGGCGTGCTGGAGGTGCTTGGGCTGCCGTATACCGGCTCGGGTGTCCTGGGCTCGGCGCTGACCATGGACAAGTATCGCACCAAGCAGGTCTGGCAGGCCTGTGGCCTGCCCACGCCGCCGTTCCTGCTGCTGCAAGGGGAGAGCGACCTGGCGCGGGCCGCGGAACTCGGGTTCCCCCTGATGGTGAAGGCGGCTCTGGAGGGCTCCAGCATCGGTGTCTACCGGGTCGAGGATGCGTCGGCACTGCGGGATGCCTGGTTGCGCGCCAGCGAATGCAACAGCCACGTGATGGCCGAGCGATGCATACAGGGCAGCGAATTCACCGCGTCCATTCTCGGCTCCGAGGTGCTGCCGCTGATCCGTCTGGAGACCGCCAACGCGTTCTATGACTACGAGGCCAAATACGAGTCGGATGAAACCCGCTACCTGATTCCCTGCGGCCTGCAGGCCGGGCTCGAACAACGGCTGCAGGCACTCTGCCTGGAGGCCTTCGAGGCGGTGGGTGCGAGTGGCTGGGGGCGTGTCGACCTGATGCTGGACGAAGCCGGGGAGCCCTGGTTGATCGAGGTGAACACGGTCCCCGGCATGACCAGCCACAGCCTGGTCCCGATGGCGGCCAACAGCCACGGCCTGAGTTTCCCGCAATTGGTCTGGACGCTGTTGGCGCAGACCCTGGAGGGTGAGCATGCCTGATTCGAAAAAGCGATCCCAGGTGGCATGGGCAGCGCGTGCCCGGCGGTACGTCGCGCTGTCGCTGCCGGGTGTCGCACTGCTTGCGCTGGTCCTGGCGGGTTTCCATTACCTGGGCCAACCCGGGCGTTTGCCCTTACGGGTGGTGGAGGTGACCGGTGAGTTCACCTATCTCGACCATGCGGCGATCGAAAAGCAGGTCGCCAGTGCGATCAATGGCGGCTTCTTCGATGTCGACCTGCAGCGAATCCGGCAGGAGGTCAGCGCCATGCCCTGGGTCGAGCAGGTCAGCGTTCGGCGGGTATGGCCGGATACCCTGCGGATGCATGTCAGCGAGCAGGTGCCGGTCGCCTATTGGAACCAGGGCGCGCTGGTCAACCTGGCCGGCGAGGTCTTCCGCCCGCAGTCGATTCCAGAGCTCGGCACACTGCCTCGCCTGTTCGGACAGGACGCACGCGCGCCGCAGGTCGTTGCCTTTTACCTGCAGCTGCAGGCCCGCCTGATGACGGCATCGCTGCGTATCGATCGCATCCGGCTGAACCCGCGCGGCGAATGGCTGTTGGTGTTCCGCGATGGTCTGACCCTGAACCTGGGGCGGGAGGATATCGCTCGTCGTCAGCAGGCATTCCTGGATCTGTATCCGCAGCTGTTGGCAAACATGCCGCGTCGGCCGGAGCGCATCGATATGCGCTATGAACATGGGTTCGCGGTGCGCTGGCAGGAAAACGCAAGTGGTGAGAGTTGATGGTTAAGCGTTCAGACAAGAACATCATCGTCGGACTGGATATCGGCACATCCAAGGTCGTTGCGATCGTGGGAGAGGTCAAGGACGACGACTCGATCGAAATCATCGGCCTGGGCTCGCATCCCTCGCGCGGCCTCAAAAAGGGCGTGGTGGTCAATATCGAATCCACGGTGCAATCGATTCAGCGTGCAGTCGAAGAGGCGGAGCTGATGGCCGGGGTCGAGATCGATTCCGTGTACGCGGGCATCGCGGGGAGTCATGTGTCCAGCCTCAATTCGCACGGCATCGTGGCCATAAAGGACGGCGAGGTCACACACGCGGACGTGGACCGGGTGATCGACGCGGCGCGCGCGGTGCCCATCTCGGCGGACCAGAAGATCCTGCACATACTGCCCCAGGAATTCATCATCGATAACCAGGAGGGCATTCACGACCCGGTCGGGATGTCCGGCGTGCGCCTGGAGGCGCGCGTGCACATGGTGACCGGTTCGGTCAGTGCCGCGCAAAACATCGTCAAGTGTGTACGCCGCTGCGGTCTGGAGGTCGAGGACCTGATCCTGGAGCAGCTCGCGTCCAGCTACTCGGTACTCGAAGAGGATGAGAAGGACCTCGGCGTCTGCCTCGTGGACATCGGCGGTGGGACCACGGATATCGCGGTCTTTACCGGAGGCTCGATCCGTCACACCGGGGTGATACCGATCGCCGGAGACCAGGTGACCAACGATATCGCGGTCGCGCTGCGTACGCCGACCCAGCATGCCGAGGAAATCAAACTCAAGTACGCCTGCGCTCTCACCCAGCTGGCCAGTCCGGACGAGACCATCGAGGTGCCGAGTATCGGCGACCGGCCGCCTCGCCGGCTGTCGCGTCAGACCCTGGCGGAGGTGGTCGAGCCACGCTACGAGGAACTGCTGGGCCTGGTGCAGGGGGAGTTGCGGCGGTCGGGATTCGAGGACCTGGTCGCCGGTGGCGTGGTGATGACCGGCGGTAGCTCCAAGATGGAAGGGGTCATCGACCTGGCGGAAGAGGTCTTTCATATGCCGGTGCGTTTGGGGATTCCGCAGTACGTCACCGGCCTGGTGGACGTGGTGCGCAATCCGATCCATGCCACGGGAGTTGGTTTGCTGTTGTTTGGACACCGCAATCGTGCGGTGCGCCTGCCCGAATTGAGCGCAGGCGGAGGAATCAAGTCGGTCTGGAACCGGATGAAGAGCTGGTTCCAGGGAAATTTTTGATTTTGGCGCTCGAGCGCCTGCTGTAGGGGGATAGAGACATGTTTGAGTTAATGGATGTGGACAGTCAGAGTGCGGTCATCAAGGTGATCGGTGTCGGTGGTGGTGGCGGAAACGCGGTCAATCACATGCTGCGCTCCAACATCGAGGGGGTCGATTTCATCTGCGCCAATACCGATGCCCAGGCCTTGAACAACACCGAGGTGCGCACCGCCCTGCAGTTGGGGTCGAACGTCACCAAGGGGCTCGGCGCTGGCGCCAACCCGGAGCGTGGCTACGAGGCGGCCATCGAGGATCGCGACCGGATCGCCGAGGCCATCGAGGGATCCGACATGGTGTTCATCACCGCCGGCATGGGCGGCGGAACGGGAACCGGTGCGGCGCCGGTGGTGGCGGAGGTGGCCAGGGAACTGGGCATTCTAACGGTCGCGGTGGTCACCAAGCCCTTCACCTTCGAGGGTACCAAGCGCATGCAGATCGCGGAAGCGGGCATCAAGGCCCTGGGGGAGCACGTTGATTCGCTGATCACCATCCCCAACGAGAAACTGTTGGCCGTGCTGGGCAAGACGACGTCGCTCCTGGATGCCTTCAAGGCGGCCAATGACGTGTTGCTCAACGCGGTGCAGGGCATTGCGGAGCTGATTACCAAGCCCGGCCTGATCAACGTGGACTTTGCCGACGTGCGCACCGTGATGTCGGAAATGGGGGTTGCGATGATGGGTACCGGGGTCGCCACCGGTGAGGATCGAGCCCGTGAAGCCGCCGAGATCGCCATCCGCAGCCCGCTCCTGGAAGACGTCAACCTCTCCGGGGCGAAGGGGCTCCTGGTCAACATCACTGCCGGTCTGGACCTCGCCATCGGCGAATTCGACGAGGTCGGCAGCACCGTCAAGGAGTTCGCTTGCGAGGATGCCACCGTGGTGGTCGGCACCGTGATCGATCCGGAGATGGTGGACGAAATGCGAGTGACCGTGGTTGCCACCGGCCTGGGCAGGAGTTCGGAGGTCGTCGAGCCGGCTCCGCAGACGGTCGACATCAAACCGGTGCCGAAGGTGGCCAACGGTGACATCGGCGACGAGCGGAAGGTCTCAGAGAAGGACTACAACAAGCTCGACGTGCCACCGGCCCTGCGCCGTCAGGGGGAGAGCGCGAAGAGCTACGCCGAGTCTGCATCCAAGCAGAATATGGAGTACCTGGACATCCCGGCCTTCCTGCGACGCCAGGCCGACTGAGCGATTATCCAGTGGGAGTAGCTCGTATGGCTTGAATATGAGCGGTAAATTGCAGAGAATTAGGGTAATTACCTAGTCAATTCAGCGCCTGAATGGCGAAAGTGGGCTTCGGTCAGTTGTTGGACCGGTGATGAGGAAACCAATTCGGGGTCGAGACAAATGATCAGGCAGCGCACATTGAAGAACGTTATCCGGGCGACCGGAGTCGGCCTGCATACCGGCGAAAAGGTGTACCTGACCCTGCGCCCGGCGGCGCCGGGTACCGGGATCGTGTTCCGACGGGTCGATCTCCCCGAGCCGGTGGATATTCCGGCCAAGGCGGAGCTGGTGGGCGACACCCGCCTCTCCACGACACTGGTCAAGGATGGAGTCCGCATCTCCACCGTGGAGCATCTGCTGTCCGCCTTTGCGGGCCTCGGCATCGACAATGCCTATGTCGACGTCAGCGCGCCGGAGGTGCCGATCATGGACGGCAGTGCCGGGCCTTTCGTCTTCCTCATCCAGTCTGCCGGCATGCAAGAGCAGAAGGCGCCCAAGCGTTACATCCGGATTCTCAAGCCGATCGAGGTCAGGGACGGTGACAAGTTCGCGCGCTTCGAGCCCTTCGAGGGTTTCAAGGTCCGGTTCGGTATCGATTTCGACCACCCGGCGATCGATGGCAAAAGGAACGAGGCGGAGATGGATTTCTCGTCCACCTCTTTCGTAAAGGAGGTCAGCCGCGCGCGCACCTTCGGTTTCCTGCGCGACATCGAGAACCTGCGGGAAAACGGCCTCGCCCTCGGTGGCAGCATGGACAATGCCATCGTCGTGGATGATTTCCGGGTGTTGAACGAGGACGGCCTGCGTTACGAAGACGAGTTCGTCAAACACAAGATTCTGGATGCGATCGGGGATCTGTATCTCCTCGGTTGCAGCCTGATTGGTGCCTTCAGCGGCTACAAGTCGGGGCATGCCCTGAACAATCGCCTGCTGAAAGATCTCGTCGCGCATCGCGATGCGTGGGAGGAGATCACCTTCGAACACGAAGACACGGTGCCGATCTCCTACATGAAACCCGTGCGGGCCTCCTGAACCCGGTATTCCGGTCAATCGACCTCGAGCACCTTCGCGAGTCGCTGCAAAGCCTCGCTCAGGGCGGGATCGGAAATGCCTGAGGATGCCTGTTCGACGATCGACGCGGCCTGCGTGGAACGCATGCGCGGGCGGTGGCGAGAAGGCTTTGGCCGGGTTACCGCGGGACGAGCGACAGTGACCTGAATATTGGCGAGGCCCGGAAAGTCACTGCGCAGCTGGCTGAGCAGCTGGGGTGACTGGAACCTCAACCTGGCGTTCCACACGGGTGAATCGACCAGCAGCGAAAGCGTGCTGCCCTTGAGGGCCGCACCGATGCAATGGGAAGCGAGGGGCTCGGGGAGCTCCGCGCGAAGGCGAGCCAGCAGGCGTTCCTGGTACTGCGCCTGCGCAGTCAGGTGGGCCAGGGTCTTTTGCTCGCGCATCAGGCGCCCAATGTGTCTCGGCTTGGCTCGCATGGAATGAGAATGAAATTCGCTGGTGTGGAGGGATCCGCTGCGAACGGTGAATCCCTTTTGGACAACTGAACTAACAGACGGCTGAGCGATGAACAATAACCTCCTTTCGCGGTTTTACAAGAACAAGCGCCGGCACGAACCCGGCATCCCGGCGACCATGGGGTGGTTGGTTCCGGGGATGGCGCTGTTTTCCGCGGTGCTCCTGGGTGCCGGTTATCACCTGGGTCTGCAGCGCGCCGAGACCAATGGACGTGCCTTCGCCTCGGCCGAGGTCGAGGGTCTGCTCGAGCGCGAGCGACTGGACGTCAGGACTGCGCAGGTCGAGCAGCGCGCGCACCTGGACGCGTTGGCACTGCGGATTGCCAAGCTGCAGGCCAGGATAATGCGTCTGGATGCGCTTGGCGAAAGGCTGGTCGGTGTGGGCAAGCTCGACAGCAGCGAGTTCGATTTCGCCTCGGAGCCGGCCCAGGGTGGCCTGGGTGAGGACGGCGATTCCTCGAGCGTGCGCGACATCATCGCCGACCTCGACCGTATCGAGCGGCTGTTCCAGGACCGCGCGTCAAAACTCGAGATGCTCGAGACTCACCTCGCCAATCGCGCCCTGATTAATGAGTCGCTGCCGTCCGGTCGTCCGGTGGACGGCGGCTGGGTGTCGTCCGGTTTCGGGCGTCGCATCGATCCCATCTCGGGCAAACGACGCTCCCACCATGGGATCGACTTCGCCGGCAAGGAAGGCAGCCCGGTGCGTTCAGTAGCCGCTGGGGTGGTGATCGAATCGGACAACGGCAGCGCCTACGGCAACCGGATCGAAATCAAGCATCCGGACGGATACACGACGGTGTACGCACACAACCAGAAGAACCTGGTCGCGACCGGGGATGTGGTCGCCAAGGGCGAGTTGATCGCTTTGCTCGGCAGCACCGGTCGCTCCACGGGCCCGCATGTGCACTTCGAGGTCCGCAAGCAGGGCCAGCTGGTAAATCCCGCCAAGTTCATCCGCGCTCCCTGAAGCGCCTGGGCCGTTTTTTTAAGCTGGCCGGCCGTCTCAGGTTCGGCCGCCAGGCCGCCTCCATTGCGCTATCATGCGCAACTTTCGAGGTCTTTCCACGCAGGCGCATTTCATGTTCAGCAAGCTAATGAAGAAGTTGTTTGGCAGCCGCAACGAGCGGTTGGTCAAACGCATGCGGAAGACAGTGACCGAGATCAACGCGCTCGAGGACGGGATCAGCGCGTTGAGCGATGCCGAACTGAGGGCAAAGACCGACGCCTTCCGCGCCCGCCTGGAGCAGGGTGAGGTTCTCGACGATCTCCTGCCGGAGGCCTTTGCGGTGGTGCGCGAGGCGGGCAAGCGGGTCCTGGCGATGCGCCACTTCGATGTCCAGTTGATCGGCGGCATGGTGCTCAATCAGGGCAAGATCGCGGAGATGCGCACCGGTGAGGGCAAGACCCTGGTGGCGACGCTTTCGGCCTACCTCAACGCCCTGCCGAACAAGGGCGTGCACGTGGTGACCGTGAACGACTACCTCGCCCGCCGGGATGCCGAATGGATGGGGCGTCTGTACCACTTCCTCGGCCTCAGCACGGGCGTGATCAATTCCTCCGGCGGCATGGGTCCGGACGCCGCGTCTTATACCTTCGATCCCGCCCACCAGGACGATGGCCAGGGTGGCTACCTGCATCTCCGGCCGGTCACCCGCAAAGAGGCCTACGACTGCGATATCACCTACGGGACCAACAACGAGTTCGGTTTCGACTACTTGCGCGACAACATGGCATTTGCGGCGCAGCAGCGCGTCCAGCGGCGCTCCTATGCGATCGTGGACGAGGTCGACTCGATCCTGATCGACGAGGCGCGTACACCGCTTATCATCTCCGGACCCGCCGAGGACAGCTCGGAGATGTACATCAAGGTCAATGACATTCCCCGTCAATTGACCCGCCAGGATCCGATCACCAACGAGGAAGGTAAGCCGGACTACGGCCCGGGTGACTACGCCGTGGACGAGAAGGCGAAGCAGATTTTCCTCAGCGACCAGGGCCACGAGAAAGTCGAGAACCTGCTCTCGGAGATGGGCGTGCTGCAGGCCGAGCAAAGCCTGTACGACGCTTCCAATATCATGCTGATGCACCATGTCATGGCGGCCCTCCGGGCGCATGTCCTGTTCCAGCGGAACGTCGATTACATCGTGCGCGATGGCCAGATCGTGATCGTGGACGAGTTCACCGGTCGCACCATGCCCGGGCGGCGCTGGTCGGAGGGGCTGCATCAGGCGGTCGAGGCCAAGGAAGGGGTGCCGATCCAGCATGAGAACCAGACCCTCGCGTCGATCACCTTCCAGAATTTCTTCCGCCTGTACGACAAGCTGTCCGGCATGACCGGCACCGCGGATACCGAGGCCTACGAGTTCCAGCAGATCTATGGACTCGAGGTGGTCGTCATTCCACCCAACAAGCCCACCGAGCGGGACGATCAGACCGATCTCATCTACCTCACCCAGAAGGAGAAATTCGACGCCATCATCGAAGACGTGCGTGACTGTCACGATCGGGGTCAGCCGGTCCTGGTGGGCACTGCCTCGATCGAGGTCTCGGAGCTGGTATCCGGGCTGCTGGATAAGGCCGGGGTCAAGCATCAGGTGCTGAACGCCAAGCAGCACGAGCGCGAGGCCCAGACCGTCGCGGAGGCCGGCCGGCCGGGCGCGGTGACCATCGCGACCAACATGGCGGGGCGTGGCACCGACATCGTGCTGGGTGGCAATCTCGATGTCGAGCTGTCCCAGCTCGGACCGGACGCGACCGGGCAGCAGCTCGAGGCGCAGCGACAGGAACAGGGCGAGCGTCATGCGCGGGTGCTGGAGGCCGGGGGCCTGCGGGTGATTGGCACAGAGCGACACGAGTCGCGGCGGATCGACAACCAGCTGCGGGGCCGCTCCGGCCGCCAGGGGGACCCGGGCTCGTCCCGGTTCTACCTGTCGCTCGAGGACAGCCTGATGCGGATCTTCGCCTCCGAGCGAGTCTCCGGACTCATGCAGAAGCTGGGGATGCAGGAGGGCGAGGCGATCGAGCACCCCTGGGTCAACAAGGCGATCGAGAACGCCCAGCGCAAGGTGGAAGGACGCAACTTCGACATCCGCAAAAACCTGCTCGAGTACGACGACGTCGCCAACGACCAGCGCAAGGTGATCTACGGGCAGCGTGACGAACTGATGGAGACCAACGATATCTCCGAAACCATCGAGCAGCTGCGCGCCGAAGTATTGAACGCCATCATCGACCGCTGCATACCGCCGCAGAGTCTCGAGGAGCAGTGGGACGTGCCAGGCCTTGGCGAAGCCCTCAAGGAGGAACTCGGACTCGACCTGCCCATCCAGCAATGGTTGGACGAGGATGACCAGTTGCACGAGGAAACCCTGCGCCAGCGTATCCTGGAGGAACTGGTGGGCGTGTATCGCGACAAGGAGCAGCAGGCCGGTAGTGAGCAGATGCGCTACATCGAGAAGGAGGTCATGCTGTACACCCTCGATACCCACTGGAAGGAGCACTTGGCGGCAATGGACTACCTGCGTCAGGGCATTCACCTGCGCGGCTATGCGCAGAAGAACCCCAAGCAGGAATACAAGCGCGAGGCGTTCGAGATGTTCTCGCGCATGCTGGACTCGATCAAATTCGAGGTCATTGGCATCCTGAGCAAGCTGCAGCTACAGGCGCCGCCGGTGATGCCGGAGCCGGTCGCCGACCCCAGCCAGTTCGAGTTCCAGCACGAGGAGTTCACCGGCCTCGGTGGCGAAAAGCCCGAGCTCGAGCAGCAACCGGCGCAGGCCGAAGAGGCGCACCAGCCCTTCGTGCGGAGCGAGCGCAAGGTCGGGCGCAACGAACCCTGCCCGTGCGGATCCGGCAAGAAATACAAGCACTGCCACGGCAAGCTCAGCTGATGGTCGGTGAGGCCGCGGCCGCTGTCAGGATCGAGGAGCGTGCCGCCCGACCGGTGGCGGGAATCCGCGTGGCCGCCGCCGAGGCGGGTATCCGCTACCAGGGTCGCCCGGATCTGTGCCTGTTCGAACTCGCGCCGGACTCTGCCGTCGCTGCGGTCTTTACCCGCAACCGCTTTTGCGCGGCCCCTGTCGTGCTGGCCCGCGAACACCTGGCTCAAGGCCAGGTACGCTACCTGCTGATCAATTCGGGCAACGCCAATGCCGGCACCGGCGCCAGCGGCATGCAGGCTGCCAAGGCGACCTGCGATGTGCTCGCCGTGGCAGGCGGATGCCGCCCATCGCAGGTGCTGCCTTTCTCGACCGGCGTGATCGGACAGGACCTGCCGCTGGCTCCCTTCGAGCGGGCGTTGCCGGGCCTGCTCGAATCCCTTGAGGGAGATGCCTGGGGAGCCGCCGCGAAGGCCATCATGACCACCGACACGCGTCCCAAGCAGTGCAGCTGCACGGTCGCCCTTTCCGCTGGCGAGGTGCGCGTGACGGGAATCGCCAAGGGCTCCGGGATGATCCGCCCCGACATGGCGACCATGCTGGCCTTTGTCGCCACCGATGCCCAGGTGGAGCCGAAACGCCTGCAGGAGATGCTGGAGCGCGCGGTCGCGCCATCCTTCAACAGCATCACGGTGGATGGGGACACCTCGACCAACGACGCCTGCGTGCTGGTGGCGAGCGGCGCTTCCGGGATCACGCCGAAAGGTGAGGATCGGGCGCGCCTGCAGCAGGCGCTGGATGCGGTCTGCTACCACCTGGCGCGCGAGATCGTGCGGGATGGCGAGGGCGCAACGCGCCTGGTCGAAGTGCGGGTGGAAGGGGCAGCGGACATCGAGCAGGCGCGTGTGGTTGCCTACACCATTGCGCATTCGCCACTGGTCAAGACGGCGCTGTTCGCGGCCGATCCGAACTGGGGCCGGATCCTGGCCGCAGTCGGTCGTGCGGGCGTGCCGATCGACCTCGAGCGCGTGCGCATCCATCTGGACGAGGTTTGCATCGTCAGCCATGGCGGACGCGATCCCGCCTATCGAGAGCAGGACGGACAGCGGGTGATGGATCGTTCCTCCTACCAGATCCGGGTTGAGCTCGGCATGGGTGAGGTGGCCACCACGGTGCTCACCTGCGACCTCTCTTACGACTACGTCAAGATCAACGCGGAGTACCGCTCCTGACCATGGCCGGGGTGGTGCACGTTGCGGCGGGAGCCTTGCTCGATGCATCCGGGCGGATCCTCCTGGCCAAACGCCACGACGATGCGCACCAAGGTGGTTTGTGGGAGTTCCCCGGCGGCAAGATCGAGCCCGGCGAGACCCCCGAGGCGGCGCTCGCGCGCGAGCTGCACGAGGAGATCGGGGTCTGGGTGGAGTCGGCCCAGCCACTGATCCGGGTCTCCCATCGTTACCCCGAGCTGGAAGTGGTTTTGCACGTCTATCGCGTGCACGGCTGGTCCGGCGAACCCCACAGCCGGGAAGGGCAGCCCCTGGCTTGGGCGGAGCCGGGGGCGCTCGCGGACTATCCGATGCCAGCGGCCGACCGTCCCATCGTGGCCGCGTTGCAGCTTCCCGACCGCTACGTGATCACGCCGCCGGAGATTTCCGATCCGGATGACTTCCTCGCGCAACTGGATGCGCTTCTGACGCGCGGTCTGCGCCTGCTGCAGTACCGGGTCTTCGATACCGCTGGGGTCGACGCGGCGGGTCTCTTCCGGGCCGTCGAGGAAGGCTGCCGTGGCGCCGGCGTGTCGGTCCTGCTGAATGCGGGTATGCGTGGCGCCGAGCTTCTGCAGCCACGGGGCCTGCATCTCAACAGCCGTCAGCTACGTTCCTGTAAGCGCCGTCCGGAGGGTGTGGCCCTGATTGCGGCCTCCTGTCACGATGCGGCCGACTTGGCCCGGGCGCGCCAGCTGGGGCTCGATTTCGCGGTACTCTCGCCGGTGTTGCCGACCCGCAGCCATCCGGACGCGCAACCGCTGCGTTGGGACGGATTTGCGCGCCTGGTGCGGGACGCCGGGCTGCCGGTATATGCGCTCGGCGGCATGCACGAGAGGCTGCTGCCTGCTGCGCAGGACGCGGGGGGGCAGGGCATAGCGGGCATCAGGGGGTTCTGGGACGATGCAAAACTTTAACCGTTACCTGATCTTTTACATCATTCTGGCGGTCGGCCTGGTGATTGCCTGGTCGCAGGTCGGGCATCGTGCCGAACTGCGTCAGGAGGCGGGTCTGAGCCTGATGCAGACGGAGCAGGACTGCCGTCCCAGGAAGGCGCCCTGCGCCGCGTATGCCGGACATTTTGCGCTCCTGGTCGGACCGGTCCCGCAGGGGCCGGCGCTGCTCGTCGTGGCTGAAAAGCTGCCGCCCGGCGCGGCGCTGGAGGTCATCCAGCTCGATCGCCAGGCGCACGAGCTGGAAGCCCCGTTGCTGAGGCCGCAGGGAGAGGGTCGCTGGATCCTGCAGGTGGCTACCGAGGCGATCCAGCTTCGCCTCACAGTGGCCGCCGAGGGGCGCCGTTGGCTGGCCGAATATCCGCTCTAGCCAGGAAGTTCATCCCAGCGCGGAGTGTCCGCTTCAGTAATCGTTTTCGGATTCCGGCAGCGCCTGCGGCGACTGCTCCTCGCCTGGTATCCGGTGGCTCTCCTGGAGCCACTCGCCGAGGTCGATCAGACGGCAGCGTTCGCTGCAGAAGGGGCGCCAGCGGGATTTTTCACTCCACTCCACGGCGCGGTTGCATGTCGGGCAGGCCACCACGGTAGGCGTCTTCTTGCTCATATGATGCTGACGTTCAATTCGAAATCCAGGTCGTGTTCCGTCTGGGCCGGGTGTTGGAGATCGACATTGTCCATGAAACGGATGCTGAAACGGTGCTTGCCGCCGCTGATCTCGGCGTACAGTCGCTCGCTGGCGGCAATTCGCACCTGGATCATCTGCACGGAAGCGCCGGACGGCAGGCTCTGCTGATAAAAGCCGGCTCGCGCGTGGCGGGCGGCGTAGGTGGTGCTGTGCCGTATCAGCCCGAGCACGAGTTCCACCGCCTCGTGAACAGGCGCCACCTCATTGCGCCAGTCGTCAAACTGAAGCATCCGCTCCGGATGTGGCTGCGACAGCCAGTAGTGCAGCTGGGGCAGGTCGAAGTCGAAGCCGCCACCCGGAATGGCGCTGCGCTGCAGGACGGCGTTGAGAAAGTCGCTCTTGCGCAGGCTGTTGCCGAGTTGCCCTTTCACGCGCTGCAGCCCCTGCTGCACGTCCTGCAGATTCTGCAGGATATGCTGAAGGCGGTGATGATCGACGTCCGGCACGCTGGCCATGCGAGCCAGCGATGCGCGGTAGCGATCCATCTCTTTCAGGAGCTCGGATTTGATGTCGGCGCGCGCCAGGATCACGGCGATATCGAGCAGCGCCCTCAGGGCGGCGCGTGCGTGCCAGGGGCTTTCCAGCGGCAGATGGTAGTCGAGTTGCTCGAACAGGTGCTCGAGGCGCAGCATGGTGCGGCACTTCTCGTTCAACGGCTGTTCGAAAACGATGCTGGAATCAGGCACGAGGCAGTCCTGCTGACAGATAGCCCTCTATTGTCCGTCAGGCGTGTCGGCAGGTAAAGTTCCCGCTGCCGATCGCGGTGGCGCCCCTTCAGTCCGCAGCCATTTCGGTGTAGCGGCGATGCAGGCGTTCGACGTCGGAGCGCAACTGCCGCAGGTCGCCTTCATTTCGGATCACGTCGTCTGCAATCGCGAGGCGCTGGGTTCGGCTCGCTTGCGCCTCGAGTGCCTCCTGTGCTTGTTCCGGAGGGCAGTTGTCACGCGCTATCAGGCGTTTCTTCTGCAGTTCCTCGGGAGAATCCACCAGCAGGACCCGGTCCTGCTGCCAGTCCTGGCCGCTCTCGAGCAGCAGCGGTATGACAACGATGGCGTAGGGGGCATCCAGACGCCCGAGGCGCTCGATCACTGCCTGCCGGATCGCCGGATGGAGGATATTCTCCAGCGCCTGTCGTTCCTCGGGGTTGGCGAAGATCCGGTCGCGCAGGCGGCGGCGATCCAGGTGGCCGTCCGGTCGCAGTATCTCAACCCCAAAGCGACGCACGATGCGCGTCAGCCCGGTGCTGCCCGGCTGCACCAGTTCGCGCGCGATGACATCGGTATCGATCACCGGCACGCCCAGCTCGGCGAACAAATGGCTGACAGAGGTCTTGCCGCTGGCGATTCCGCCGGTCAGGGCGACCCGCAACACGGGCTCAGGCGAGTCCCGCTATCTGCAGGTAGGCGTCGTTGATCTGTTGCCCCCAGAACAGGGCGATCATTCCCCCCATCACGAGGTAGGGGCCGAAGGGAATAGGCACCTGGTGGTCGCGGCCCCTGAACAGCGTCAGGGATAGGCCGATGAGGGCGCCGACAAAGGAAGAGACCAGGACGATCTGGGGCAGCATCTGCCATCCCAGCCAGGCGCCGAACAGGGCCAGAAGCTTGAAGTCGCCATAGCCCATGCCTTCCTTGTTGGTCAGGGCGCGGAACACTTGAAAGACCAGCCACAGGCTGAGATAGCCGGCTGCCGCCCCGACAACCGCATCGTCGAGGCTCACCGGCTGCCCGTCGAGATTGAACAGCAGGCCGAGCCACAGCAGGGGCAGGGTGATCTGGTCGGGCAGCAGCTGTTCGTCGATGTCGATCACCGCGAGGGTCAGCAGGCCCCATAGCAACACGCACAGGGCAGCCGCCTCCCAGGAAAGGCCCCAGCGATAGATCACGGCAACGGTCAGCAATGCACTCAGCGATTCGATCAGGGGATAGCGCCAGGAAATCCGAGCGCCGCAGGCGCTGCAGCGTCCGCGCAGCAGCAGCCAGCTCAGCACGGGAATGTTCTCCCAGGCGCGGATCGCATGATCGCAATGCGGGCAACGCGACCCCGGCGATATCAGGTAGTCGAGGCCGAACCAGCGGTTGGGCGGCGGCGTGGACTCCCCGCCTTCGGCCTCGGCGCAGGCGGCGGCGAGTTCCGCATGCATCTTGCGCGGCAGGCGCAGGATGAGCACGTTCAGGAAGCTGCCGATCACCAGGCCGAACAGGGCCGCCGAGAGCAACAGGTATTCGATGGGCAGGTGCATCCGGATTAACGCGTCGCTGTTGCGGCCTCAGCCGACCACCGAACCCATCTGGAAGATCGGCAGGTACAGGGCGACCACGAGCCCCCCGATCAGGGTGCCGAGAATCACCATGATCAAGGGCTCCAGCAGGCTGCTGAGCGCATCGACCGCGTTATCCACCTCTTCCTCGAAGAAGTCGGCCACCTTGGAGAGCATGTCGTCCAGCGAGCCCGACTCCTCGCCGATGGCGACCATCTGGATGACCATGTGCGGAAACAGGCCCTGCTGGCGCATGGTCAACTCCAGCGACTGGCCGGTGGCGACGTCGTCGCGCATCGCCAGGACCGACTTTTCGTAGACCGCGCTGCCGGTTGCCCCCGCGACCGACTGGAGGGCTTCCACCAGCGGCACGCCGGCGGTAAACATGGTCGCGGTGGTGCGGCAGAAACGCGCCAGCGCCGCCTTGTGGAGGATGTTGCCGATGACCGGAAGTTTCAGCATCACCGTATCCATTTTCTCTCGGAACTTGGGCGAGCGCTTCCAGATATTGCTGAGCACAAACCCCAGGCCGATTGCCCCCGCCAGTACCAGGTACCAGTAGCCCGCAACGAAGTCGGACATCGAGATAACCACCTTGGTGAACGCGGGCAGGTCGGCGCCGAAGCTGCTGAAGAGGTCCTTGAACTGCGGGATGACGAAAATCATGATCACCGCGGTGATGATGATCGCGACCAGGATGACCGCGACCGGATAGAACAGGGCCTTCTTGATCTTGGCCTTGAGCGACTCGGTCTTTTCCTTGTAGGTCGCGATCTTGTCCAGCAGGGTCTCGAGCACGCCGGCCTGCTCACCCGCATGCACCAGGTTGCAGAACAGATCGTCGAAATAGAGCGGGAACTTGCGCAACGCGTCGGTCAGGGTGGAGCCGCCCTCCACGTCGCCCTTGATCGCCAGCAGCATGTCCTGCATCGCCGGGTTGGCGTGGCCGCGTCCGACGATGTCGAAGGCCTGCACCATCGGCACGCCCGCCGACATCATCGTGGCCAGCTGGCGGGCGAAGATCGCGATGTCCTTGGTGGTGATCTTCTTCTTCTGGTTGGCGAACAGCGAGGTGGCCTTCTTCTTCACCTTGAGCGGGCTGATGCCCTGGCGGCGCAGCTCCGCCTTGGCCGATGCCACGCTGGCGGTGCGCGTCTCTCCCTTGACCCGTTTGCCCTGCCGGTCGGTGCCTTCCCAGGTGAATACCGCCGGTTTGTTGGCCTTTTCTGCTGCTTTCGCCATCTGCTGTGTCAGTCTTTGGTTACGCGGTTGAGTTCTTCAAGGCTGATCAGGCCGGCCTTGACCTTGCGCAGGCCGGAAGCCCGCAGGTCCTCGACGCCTTCGCGCGCCGCTTGGTCGCGCAAGGCCACGGCATTGGCGTCCTCCATGATCAGCCGCTCCATTTCCTCGCTGATCGGCATGACCTCGAAGAGGCCGATGCGGCCCTTGTAGCCACCGGTACAGTGGCTGCAACCGACGGCCTTGAACACCTGCCAGTCGCCGCGGTCGATTTCCGCCTCGGGTATGCCCTCGTCCAGAAGCGCGTCCCGGGCCAGTTCGTCCGGTTCCTTGCAGTGATCGCACAGGCGGCGTGAGAGACGCTGGGCCAGGATGAGGTTGACCGACGAGGCGATGTTGAACGCCGGGATGCCCATGTTGGCCAGGCGGGTGAGGGTCTGGGGCGCATCGTTGGTGTGCAGGGTGGACAACACCAGGTGGCCGGTCTGGGCGGCCTTGACCGCGATCTCGGCCGTCTCCAGGTCACGAATCTCGCCGACCATCACGATATCCGGGTCCTGGCGCAGAAAGGCCCGCAGTGCCGAGGCAAAGGTCAGGCCGGTCCTGGGGTTGACGTTGACCTGGTTGATCCCGGCCACCTGGATCTCCACCGGATCCTCGGCGGTCGAGATGTTGACCTCGGATTCATTGAGGATGTTGAGCGCGGTATACAGCGTGACGGTCTTACCGCTACCGGTCGGGCCGGTCACCAGAATCATCCCGTAGGGCTTTTTGATCGCCTCCATGAAGGCGGTCTTCTGCGCCAGCTCGAAGCCCAGCGAGTCGACCCCGACCTGGGCCGCCGCGGAATCCAGGATACGCAGCACGACCTTCTCGCCGTAAAGCGTGGGGCAGGTGTTGACCCGGAAGTCGATGGCGCGGTTGCGCGACAGCGCCAGCTTGATGCGGCCGTCCTGCGGGACGCGCCGCTCCGCGGTATTGAGGCGCGCCATGACCTTGAGGCGCGCCGACAGGCGCGGCGCCAGGTTGACCGGCGGAGTCGCTACCTCGTGCAGAATCCCGTCCTGACGAAAGCGCACCCGGTATTTCTTCTCGTAGGGCTCGAAATGGATATCCGAGGCGCCGCCATTGATCGCGTCCAGGAGGATCTTGTTGACGTAGCGGACCACCGGCGCATCGTCCACCCCGAGGTTGGCGTCGCCGTCGTCGGGCGTTTCGTCCGCGACGTCGATATCCAGGCTTTCCAGGTCGGCATCGAGCATATCGCTCATGGCCGCGTCCTGGGCATCCAGGGCGCGCTCGAGGGCCTGCCTGAGCTTATGCTCCTCCACCAGCACGGCATCGGTCGCGAGGCCGGTGTGGAACTTGATTTCGTCGAGGCCCTGGTGATCGGTCGGGTCGGATACCGCGAGGAACAGGCGTTTGCCGCGCTGGAACAAGGGCAGGGCGTGGTGCCTGGTGATCAGCTTGTCGTCGACCAGCTGGGTCGGCAGCTGATCCACGTCGATCGCGTCCAGGTCGAACAGCGGTACGCCGTACTCCTGCGAGGCGGCCAACGCGGCTTCGGTCGGGTCTACCAGGCCGTTACTCACCAACCAGGCGACGAATGGCTGGCTGGCCGTGGCGGCCTCGTCCTGCGCGCGCAGCACATCTTCCGCACTGATCAGGCCGTTATCGACCAGGCGTTTGCCCAGGCCGCCAATTCGCAGGTTGGTATTAAGTGATTCCATAGCCGATTGCGCGCGCTTTCCGTGGGGAAAATTACCTAAATTATAAGACTTAAACGGGTTTTGATCGATTCAATCCTACTGCAGATCCAATTGGCGATTTGTTCAAGGGTTCCCGCGCCGGCCGATTTCGCCATTCTGTTCGATGTGTTCCCGTAATACCGTACGCACCCTGCTGATTTCCTCACGGTAAAAATCCCGCGAAAAGCGCAGCGATTCGTCCGCCTGTTGGCCGAAGACCCGGTCCGCCGTGGCCAGCAGGCTCAAGGCGCGGGCGGGCTCCTCGGCGAGGGCCATCTCCGCGACCATCTGCATGGCGGCGTCGATGTCATCGTACAGCTCTATTGCCGCTGCGTAGTGCCGTTCTGCCAGATCCTCCTCTCCTCTCAGCAGGTAGAGCTTCGCCTTGAGATAGGGAATCAGGCGCTGGATGAAATGGTTTTCGGCCGATCCCTCCATTTCTGAAAAGCTGTCTACGAACTCCAGAGTGGCGTCCTGAATCCAGGATGTCGGCTCTCTCAGCAGCACCAGGTCAACCAGTTTACGCACGGCTCCGATTGCCTGCCCGTCGATCACCTGAGTTCCAAGTCGGGCGCTGGCGAAAGAAAAGTCCCCGGGTTGCGCGCTACTCGCCTTCACCTTGAGCAACAGCAGGCTGAGTGTCAGCAGGGGACTGTCGGGCCGCTTTTCGGCCGCCGCCACGAGTACTTTTTCGGCCGAATCGAAATCACCGTGCAGCATATGGTGACTCGCGAGGGTGTTCTGGGCGCGCGGCGAGTTGGGCGCCGCGGTCGCCCAGTAGAGATCGAGCTCTACCGGACTGCCCCAGAGCAGGGCGCGCTGGTGGGACAGGAAGACCAGGGTGCCAATTATCAGCGCTACCGCAAGCGTGCGTACCGGGCCGGATCGCGATTGCGGCAGATGCGCAAGCCCCTGTGCCAGCGGCAGGAAAAAGAAAGCGCTCGGCAGGTAATTGCGGTGCTCGAAGTAGAGTTCCAGGCCGATTACGGTCGATTCGACCAGGTGCCCGGCGAGGAAGAACAGGATCGCCAGGGCCAGCAGGGGCAGGCGCCGCCGGAGGTAAAGCGCGACAGCGATCAGGCCCGCAAGCGCAATAACCGACAGCAGGGTCGATGGCGGGTTGAACCAGCTTTCAGAGACGACGCGACCGTCCTGGTAAAGGCCGGCCCCCTCGATCTGCGGAAGGAGCAGTTTGCCGAGGTACTCCCAAAGGATGCGCGCCTCGGTCAGCAGCCTTTCGGGCTGGTTGAAGGTGCGATTGGTCCAGACAATATCTGAGAAATCGATCTTGCTGGCGAGATAGGCAAGGATCGCCAGGCTGGGCAGATAAAGAATCAAAACCCTGAAGCGGAAATCAAGCGGCTTTGTCCCTTGCGGCCGGCAGAACTCGATAATCAGAACCAGCAGCGGCAACAGCGCGCCGTTCTCCTTGCTGAGGGCCGCGAGCAGGGTGCCCAGGCCAATCGCGCCGGCCATCCAGAGGTAACCGGCACGCGGGCGGTACTCCACCAGGCGTCGACCGTGCAGGTAGGCGGCGATGCCGGCAAAGCAGAACAGGGCCGCCAGCTGGGCCATGCGTTGGACGACATAGAAGGTCGTCGAAATCAGGAGCGGGTGCAGTAGCCAGACTGCCGCGTTGAACAGGGCGAAATACTGTGCCTGGGTTTCCGCTATCCCGTAGAAACGGCAGAGCTGCAGGCTGGCCCAGGTCAGAAAGACGCCACTGAGCAGGTGCAGCAGCAGGTTGGTGTACTTGAAGGAGAACGCCGGGGCCGGCCAGGTGTTGCTATTGATCAGGAAAGAGGCCATCGCGACCGGGCGCCCGGTCGGCCCGGAGAAGCCATCGAAAACGAAAGTGCGGAAGGCCTGCCAGTCGTCGATCCCCCCGAGCTCGGCCAGGCTCTTGAAATTGGGATAGTCGTCGAAAAGAAAACCGCCCTGTACGCCAGGCCAGAGTGTCAGCGTGGCGCCGGCGAGGAGTACCAGGAAAAGCAGGCCCGGAGCAAAGCGGGAACTGGCGCTCGTAAAGGGTTTCTGCATGATAAAAAGAGCCCGCCGAAGCGGGCCCTTCTCTCAAACCTGGCCTAGCTGAATATCAGCGGCAGTTCGAGGGTACATACTTGGAATCAACGCCATTGGAGCTTGAGGGTTGGCACGTCCACCTGATACCGCCTGCGGTGGTGTACGGGCTCAATTCAAGCTGGTTGTTGGTGCCATCGACCTTGGAGTTGTAGGTGATGGTGATCAGGCCACTGGATACTTCCACGGAGGTTACCGCGTTACCCGTGATGGTGGTTGCGCCCGCCAGCCCGGCAGAGGCATTGTTGCTCGGGAAAGCGCCTTCGGAGGCCAGGTACTCGGCAACTGCGGCCTTGGCGCCGGATCCCAGGCTCAGGCCTTCGGATACGTGCGAGCGCTTGGTGTAGTCCTGGTATGCCGGAATGGCGATAGCGGCCAGGATGGCGATGATCGCGACCACGATCATCAGTTCGATCAGGGTAAAACCAGCTTGTTTCTTCATTACGAATCTCCAATTACAAAAAGGGTGAAATCTGTCGGGTGCGGCGCGGCCGCTGAATCCACGACCAGAAGTAAGCAATAGCTGTGCCAGTAGGAAGTAGAAGCCTTATTCTTTGGCAACCCGCTGTTTTACATGAAATTAGTCACCGGGAAGTCGGTTCGTCCGGGTGCCGCAGGCCGATCGGGAGAACGCAAAATGTCGTCAGGTGACAATTTTTGTCACCTGCAACGGAATTTTGGCGGTTGTCTTGGACGAGCGCTTTTGTAGGAGCGGCCTTGGCCGCGAATGAACAGGGGCCATTGCCAGGTTGCGGCACAGGTTTCGCGAGCAAGCTCGCTACGGCACGGTGGTCGGGACAATCGGTTAGTCTTGGCCGCGAAGGCATTCGCCAGCAAGCTGGCTCCTACGGCGCGGTGGTTGGAACAACCGGGTAGCGTGGGATCGGCCCTGGACGCGAATGGGGCCGGCGCCGGACTCAGCCCGGTTCGTCCAGCCCCAGTTTCTGCATCCGGTAGCGCAGGGATCGCGGGCTCAGCCCGAGGCGGCTGGCGGCCGCGGTGCGGTTCCAGTTGGTCTCGCTCAGGGCGCGCCGGATCATGGCGCGCTCGATACGCGCGAGTTCGCTCTCCAGGTCGGCATCGCCCGCCGGCAGGTGCTGCTCCTGCGAAGGCGCGGGCGCGGCCGACAAGCCGAGGTCCTCGACCTCGATGATGCCCTGCTCGCACAGCGCGCTGGCACGCTCGAGGATGTTCTCCAGCTCGCGCACGTTTCCCGGGTAGGCATAGGCCTGCAGCGCCAGCGCGGCATCGTCGGACAGGCGCGGCTTGGCTTGCCCCGTCAGGCGGGCGATCCGCTCCAGGACATGCGCGCTCAGCAGCGGGATGTCTTCGCGGTGTTCGCGCAGGGCCGGCATCGCCAGTTCGATGACATGGATGCGGAAATACAGGTCCTGGCGAAACTGGCCATCCGTCACCAGTCCGTTCATGTCCTTGTGGGTGGCGCTGATCAGGCGCACATCGATTTCCGTTTCTGCGGTCGCGCCGACCGGGCGTACGCGTTTCTCCTGGATGGCCCGCAGCAGTTTGACCTGCATGGCGAGTGGCAGGTCGGCGACCTCGTCCAGAAACAGGGTGCCGCCGTCGGCGGCCTGGAAGAGTCCCTGCTTGGCCGCGTTGGCGCCGGTGAAGCTGCCCTTGACGTGCCCGAACAGCTCACTCTCCATCAGTTCCGCGGGGATGGCGCCGCAGTTGACCGCGACAAACGGCTTGTCCGAGCGCGGCCCGCGCTGGTGGATCAGGCGTGCCGCGAGCTCCTTGCCGGTGCCGGACTCTCCGGTGACGAACACCGGCGCCTGGCTGCGCGCCAGCTTGTCGATCAGCCGGCGCAGATTCTCCAGCACGGGGGAGCGACCGAGCAGGGTACCCTCGGCGGAACCGTCAACGGCGGTATCCGGTCCCGGCTCACGCAGCCGCAGCGCGGTCTCGACCAGGCGTCGCAACACGCCCAGTTCCACTGGCTTGGAGACGAAATCGAAGGCGCCGGCCTTGAGCGCCTCGATCGCGGTGTCCATATTGCCGTGCGCGGTAATCATGGCGATCGGAATTTCGGGGTGGTGCGCATTCACATGCCGCACGATCTCGATGCCGTTGCCGTCCGGCAGGCGCATGTCTGCCAGGCACAGGTCGAAGTGGGTCTGCGAGAGGGCCTGCAATGCCCCGGCGACATCTCCCGCGAGCTCGGTGGCAACACCCATGCGCGATAGGGTGATGTCCAGCAGTTCGCGGATATCGGGCTCGTCGTCGACGATCAGGGCAAGCGGTGCGTTCACGCGAGGTCCCTTCGCCTGGGGTTGGGAAAGCTGAGGCGGAAGCAGCTGCCCTGCGGCAGCGGCCGGTATTCGATGCGCATATGATTAGCTTCGCTTAGCTGGCGGGCGATGTACAGTCCCAGCCCGGTGCCCTCGTTGCTGGTGGTGAAGAAGGGTTCGAACAGCTGCTCGACCCGATCCTCGGGGATGCCGGGGCCGTTGTCGCGGAACTCCAGGTAGGGGCCGCCCGAATCGGCGTCGATCCCGGCCACGATCCCGAGGCGAAGCTCCGCAGGCTCACCCTGGAAATGGCGGATGGCGTTGTCGCACAACACCTCGATGATTTGTTTCAGCTGGCTGCTGTCGGCGTACACCGTGGTTTCCCAGGGCTCGGCGTCGACCGTGAGCTGCCCGGGCTGTAAGGCGCAAGCCTGTTCGAACTGAGCGGCCAGATCGCGCAGCCAGGGGCCGAGCACCAGCGGCTTGGGTTTGGGGAGATCCTGACGCGAGAGCTTCAGAATGCTTTCGATCACCTCGTTCACGCGCGATGAATTCTGCAGGATGATCTCGATCAGGCGCCGGTCCGGATCCGGGCTGTCCGGGGATTCGTTCAGCAGCTGGGCGGCATGACTGATAGCGCCGAGTGGGTTGCGCACTTCATGGGCAATCCCTCCGGTGAGGCGGCCGAGCGAAGCCAGCTTCATCTGCTGTGCCTGGGCGGCCACCACGGACACGTCTTCGAGCGTGATCAGGGTGCCCTGATTGCCTTTCTGTCCGATTCGCTGGAAGTGCGCCCGCAGATCCCGACCGCCATGCGCGATTCGCAGCAGGGTGTCGGGCTCGCCCTGGTCGAGGCGCCAGGCCTGGTAGGCCTGCGCCAAGGCAGGCGCAACCCGATCCAGCGGGTGGTGTCGCATCAGCGCCGGCATTCCCAGCAGGACCCAGGCGGATTCATTCAGCATCTGCACCACGTCCTCGCGGTCCACCACCACGATCCCGGATTGCATCTGCTGGATCACGTAATCGTTCAGCTGGGCCAGGTCGATCAGTTCGATCTCGCGCTGTTCCGCGAGTTGTTCGCTGCGGCGCGCGCGCGCCGACAGCGTGAGTACCAGCAGAACCAGCAGAAAGTAGGCGATCCCCAGCAGTCCCGCCTGCACGTAGGCCGTCCGGACAAAGGCGCCGAGGGCATAGGCCAGCGACTCCTCGGCAATTACGGTGAGGCTCGCGATGGCGGCGAAGGCGAGCGCCAGGCGTTGCTCGATGATGTTGGCGCCCAACGCGATCGAGATGGCGATCAGTATCCCCACCCCGGAGGTCACCCCGCCACTGGCGTACATCATCAGGGTGAACAGCAACAGATCGACCACCATGGCCAGGGTGGCCTGCAGCGAAATCTTCGACGGTCGCGCAATCGAGAGCAGCAGTGCCCCGATGCTCAGCGCGGAATAGGCGAGTACCGCCACCGCGAACACGCTCGGGGCATGGGTTCCGAGCGGGCCGCGTTCGATGACGAAGAACAACACCAGCATCGCGGTGGCGACGAACACGCGGTAGCCGAGGAACAGGTGCAGCGCCGAGGGCGGCACCCGGGATGCCGATCCAGACGGCGACCACTTCGGCAGGGTTGTATGATTGCTGTCGGCCTGGTCGATCATCGCTGCCGGTAGGTTGATGCCGGGGGTGGGGTGGCCCCACCTGCGTTCGGTTTTGCGTGGGTTCCCTGATTCGCGGAGAATACCACCTTCAACTGCGAGTAATGGGTGAGCGAGATTGAATCTGCACGAGTTCCAGGCGAAGCGCCTTTTTGCCGGGTATCGCATTCCGGTGCCCTATGGCTTGGCGGTCGAGAGCGCCGAGCAGGCCAGGGAGGCGGCATCCGACATCGGTGGTGACCGCTGGGTGGTCAAGGCCCAGGCCCATACCGGGGGGCGCGGCAAAGCCGGTGGCGTGGTCGTGGCGGATTCCCTGGACGAGGTCGAATCGGAGGCGGGGCGCATGCTTGCCAGCCGCCTGGTGACGCGCCAGACCGGGCAGGCAGGCCTGCCGGTGAGTTACATACTGGTGGAGGAGCCCAGCGAAATCGAACGCGAGCTCTATCTCAGCGTGCTGATCGACAGGGCGACCCGGCGGGTCATGATCATGGCCTCGGAGGCCGGAGGCATGAATATCGAAGAGGTCGCGGCGAAGACGCCGGAGCGGATCGTCACCACCCTGGTTTCGCCTGCGGCGGGGCTGCAGCCTTTCCAGTGTCGTCGCATCGGGTTCACGCTCGGCCTGCAGGGCGAGCAGCTCAAGCAGTTCCAGAAAATCCTGTTTAACCTGGTGGAGTTGTTTGACAAGGAAGACGCCAGCCTGGTCGAGATCAACCCGCTGATCGTGAACAGCGACGGCCAGTTGCTGGCCCTGGACGCCAAGCTCAATATCGATGACAACGCCCTCTACCGGCACGCCGATACCCGCAGGATGCGCGACATCAGCCAGGAGGACGAACGCGAGGCGCGCGCCGCCGAGCACGAACTGAATTACATCGCACTCGACGGCAACATCGGCTGCATGGTCAACGGGGCCGGCCTGGCAATGGCGACCATGGACCTGGTCAAGCTGCACGGTGGGGCGCCGGCCAACTTTCTCGATGTGGGTGGCGGCACTACCGCCGAGCGGGTCGCCGAGGCCTTCAAGATCATTCTTTCGGACGACAAGGTGAAGGCGGTCCTGGTGAATATCTTCGGCGGCATCGTGCGCTGCAACCTGATCGCGGAAGGAATAATCAACGCGGTCAAAGAGGTCGGGATCGAAGTGCCCGTGGTGGTGCGGCTCGAGGGGACCAATGCCGGGCAGGGTATGCGCCTGCTGGACGAGAGTGGCCTGGCGCTACAGACCGCGAGCGGACTGACCGAGGCCGCCGAAAAGGTGGTCGCCGCTGCCGGAGGCGCCGCATGAGCATCCTGATCGACAAGCACACGCGCGTGATCTGCCAGGGCTTCACCGGCAAGCAGGGGACCTTCCACTCCGAACAGGCGATCGCCTACGGCACCAACCTGGTTGGTGGGGTGACGCCGGGCAAGGGAGGGCAGACGCATCTCGAGCGGCCGGTGTTCGACACCGTGCATGCCGCTGTCGCAGAGACCGGCGCCAATGCGACCATGATCTACGTGCCTGCGGCGTTTGCGGCGGATGCGATCCTGGAGGCCGCGGACGCCGGCATCGGGGTGATCGTGTGTATCACCGAGGGCATCCCGGTACAGGACATGCTGCGGGTGCGGGCCGAGCTGGACGGTTCCAGCGCGCGCCTGATCGGCCCCAACTGCCCCGGCGTGATCACCCCGGGCGCCTGCAAGATCGGCATCATGCCCGGCGTGATCCATAAGCCGGGGCGGGTCGGGATTGTTTCGCGCTCCGGTACCCTGACCTACGAGGCGGTCCATCAGACCACTGCCGCGGGGCTGGGCCAATCGACCTGCGTCGGGATCGGCGGCGACCCGGTCCACGGGATGAATTTCATCGACTGCATCGAACTGTTCGAGCGCGACCCCCAGACCGAGGGTATCGTGATGGTCGGTGAGATCGGTGGCGCCGCGGAAGAGGATGCGGCGGAGTTTGTCCAGGCCAATGTCTCAAAGCCGGTGGTGGCCTATATCGCCGGCGTGACCGCGCCGGCGGGCAAACGCATGGGGCATGCCGGCGCAATCGTCAGCGGCGGCAAGGGAACCGCCGAAGGCAAATTCGCGGCGCTCGAGGCCGCGGGGGTGCGGACCGTCGCCTCGCCGGCGCTGATCGGCGAGACCATGGCCGAGTTACTCGCCTGAAGCGGGTTGAGCGCTGTGCAGATCGCCATAGCCCAGGTCAACCCAACGGTGGGTGCAATCGAAAAGAATGCCCAGCGGGTCAGCGAAATCGCCAACGGGCTCGCGACCCAGGGCGTCAGCCTGGTGGTTTTTCCGGAGTTGACCCTGGTCGGCTACCCGCCCGAGGACCTGTTGCTGCGCCCGGAGTGCCAGGAACGCGTGGACGCCGCGCTCGAGCGGGTGCGCCAATCGGTCAGCGGGATCACCGTGGTGCTCGGTTACCCCGGTGAGCGTGAGGGAAAGCGCTTCAATCTGGCCGGCGTGATGCGCGACGGCGAGATCCTGCTCGAGTACCGCAAGCGCGAGTTGCCGAACTACAGCGTGTTCGACGAAAAGCGCTACTTCCAGGCGGGGGACGAAACCGCCGTCTTCGACCTCGAGGGCGTACGTTTTGCGCTGGCTATCTGCGAGGACGTGTGGTTCGAACGGCCTGTGGCGGAGGCCGCCGCGGCCGGTGCGCAGGTGATCCTGGACCTGAATGCCTCACCCTTCCACCGGGGCAAGAGCCTGCAGCGTGAACGCCAGGTGGAGCGCCTGGCGCGCCAACATGCAGTCGCGGTGGTGTATGCCAACCAGGTCGGCGGGCAGGACGAACTGGTGTTCGACGGCGCCTCGTTCGTGTGCAACGCGCATGGCGAGACGACGACCCGCTGCCCCCAGTTTCGCGAGTCGATCGACCTGGTGCAGATCTCCCCCGGGGGCGAGCCCTTCTCGGACCAGTGTTACGGCTGGATGGACGAACTCGGGGAGACCTACCAGGCGCTGGTCTGTGGGGTGCGTGACTATGTCCAGAAAAACGGTTTCCCGGGGGTGGTGCTCGGGCTTTCTGGGGGTATCGACTCGGCCCTGACGCTCGCGCTTGCGGTGGATGCGCTCGGGCCCGATCAGGTCGAGGTGGTCATGATGCCTTCGCGCTACACCGCGGACATGAGCAATCAGGATGCGCTCGCCCAGGCGGAGCGCATGGGCGTCAGCCACCAGTCGATTCCGATCGAGCCGGCGTTCAACGCATTCCTCGGGATGTTGCAGGGCGCCTTTGCCGGGCGCGAGCCGGACGTGACCGAGGAGAACATCCAGGCGCGTTGCCGCGGCATCGTGCTGATGGCGATCAGCAACAAGACCGGGCGGATGCTCCTGACGACCGGCAACAAGAGCGAGATGTCGGTCGGATACGCCACCCTGTACGGCGATATGAATGGAGGCTTCGCGCCGCTCAAGGACGTGCCCAAGACCCTGGTCTATCGTCTTGCGCGCTGGCGCAACCGTGACGGCGAGGTCATTCCCGAGCGCGTGATCACGCGCCCGCCCTCGGCCGAACTTCGCCCCGACCAGAAGGACAGCGACAGCCTGCCGGACTACGATCAGTTGGACGCCATCCTGGAGCGCTTCATCCAACGGGATGAGTCGATCGAGCGGATCGTGGCGGCGACCGGGTTCGATCGCGCCGAAGTCGAGCGGGTTGCGCGCATGGTCGTGCGCAATGAATACAAGCGTCGGCAGGCGCCTCCGGGCGTGAAGATCACCCAGAAGGCGTTTGGGCGTGATTGGCGCTATCCGATTGTCAGCGGTTTCTTGTAAGCCGCTTCGGGCAACGGCTATGCTCTGCCGAGTTCCATTGAAGGTACCTGGAGGTAGAAGAAATGAAAAAGATCGAAGCAATCATCAAGCCGTTCAAGCTCGACGACGTGCGCGAGGCCCTGTCGGGCATAGGCATTACCGGGATGTCGGTTACCGAACTCAAGGGTTTCGGTCGGCAGAAGGGTCACACCGAACTGTATCGGGGCGCCGAGTACGTGGTCGATTTCCTGCCCAAGCTGAAGCTCGAGATCGTAGTCAGCGATGGCCAGGTGGAGGGTTGCATAGAGGCGATCACCAATGCCGCGCGCACCGGCAAGATCGGCGATGGCAAGATCTTCGTCAGCACGGTCGAACAGGTCATCCGCATCCGCACCGGCGAGAGCGGCGAAGAGGCGATCTGAGCTGACTGTCTCGCCGCCCGCCTCAGGCGGCGGGCGATCAGTTGGTGTCCAGTTCGAAGTAGTCCCAGAGCTGGCGTCCCCAGCTCTTTTCCCTGAACTCCAGCGGGTCATCGATCAGTGCCCCGGAGGCCTCGTTCAGGGCCAACACCTTCTGTGCATCTGCCACCAGATCCTGCATGCCGAGTCGCGTGTAGGCCTCGATCATGACCTCGAGCGCTTCCCGGACCGCGGGCGTGCGCTGGTAGTTCTCGATCACGTAGCTGGCCCGCTGTGCCGCGGCGACATAGGCCCCGCGCTTGATGTAGAAGCGCGCCACGTGTACCTCGTAGCGCGCCAGATTGTTGCGCAGATAAAGCATCCGCATGCGCGCGTCCTCGGCATAATCGGATTCCGGGAATTCCTGCAGTACGCGCTCGAAGTCACGGTAGGAGTCGAGCGCCGCGCCCGGGTCGCGCTGCGAGTTATCCGTCGGGGTGAAACGCGCCAGGAAGCCGAGCGAGCGCGAGAAGTTGGTCAGGCCCTTCAGGTAGTGGGCATAGGCCACGGCCGGATGACCGGGGTGAAACTTGATGAAGCGGTCGGCGGCGGCCAGGGCCGACTCCGGCTCCTCCGCCTTGTAATAGGCGTAGGCAATGTCCAACTGGGCCTGGTGGGCGAACTTGCCGAAGGGGTAGCGGGATTCCAGTTTCTCGTAATATTCGATTGCCTTCTCGTAGTTGCCGGACGCCAACTCCGATGAGGCTTCGCTGTAGAGTTTCTGCTGACTCCAGCCCTCAGTCTCGTCCTTGTCCCCGAAGATGGAACACCCTCCCAGCAGGAGGACGAACAGGATTGGCCAGATCGGTCGGTACATGGGCGATAATCCTCACAAAATGAGCGCAGGAGTATACCGGATCACCCCATGAGTGACGACGAGCCGCAGACGCCGCCGCAACAGATCAGCATTCCACCGGAGCTGGCAGGCAAGCGCCTCGACCAGGCGGTTGCCGGCCTGTTCCCGGATTACTCGCGCAGCCGCCTGCAGACCTGGATAAAAGAGGGTCGGGTTACCCTGAACGGTCACCCGGCGAAGCAGCGCGACAAGGTCGCCGCGGGCGATTTCATCGGGTTGCAGGCGGTCCACGAGGAGCAGGTGCAGGCGCAGCCGCAGGATATCCCGCTGGACATCCTGTTCGAGGATGCGTTCCTGCTGGTGGTCAACAAGCCGGCGGGCCTGGTGGTGCACCCCGCCGCCGGCAACCCGGACGGGACCCTGCTGAACGGCTTGCTGCACCACGCACCCTCGCTGGTCGAACTGCCGCGTGCCGGTATCGTGCACCGCCTGGACAAGGACACCACCGGCCTGATGGTGGTGGCCAAGACCCAGCTGGCCTACCAGCGCCTGGTCGCCGCCATGGCCGCGCGTGAAATCCGGCGCGAATACCGCGCCCTGGTGGTGGGCCGGCTCAGGGTGGAGGGCAGCATCGAGCAGCCGATCGGTCGGCACCCGACCCAGCGCACCCGCATGGCGGTCAATCCGCTCGGCAAGCCGGCGGTAACCCATTACCGGGTGTTGGAGCCGTTTCGCGCCCACACCCTGCTCAAGGTCACGCTCGAGACCGGTCGCACGCACCAGATCCGGGTCCACATGGCGTATATCCGGCACCCGGTGTTCGGCGACCCGGTCTACGGGGGACGCCTGCAACTGCCACCCGGGGCGAACGAGGAACTGAAGCAGCTGATGCGGAATTTCGGCCGTCAGGCACTGCACGCGCGTCGTCTGGGACTGCAGCATCCCGTCACCGGGCGCGCCATGCAGTGGGAGGCGCCGCTGCCTCTCGACCTGGCCGAACTGCTCGAGGGACTGCGGGCGCATGTGCATGCGCAGCGCGGGGATTTCGACCAGGGTTTCTACGCGGCCATGGGCGAGCAGGGCTACGTCATCGATGAAGACGATGAACCCGATTGACGCGACGATTGGCGATTGGCATCCGCCAGCCGGGGTTCGCGCTGCCTCGACCACGCGTGCCGGCGGTGTCAGCCACGGCAACTGGGACTCGCTCAACCTGGGTTCGCACGTGGGCGACAATCCGGCTGATGTGCTCGAAAACCGGCGCAGGCTGGCCGCTTCGCTGCATCTGCCGTCTGAACCGGCCTGGCTGAAGCAGGTGCACGGCACGCTCGTGGCGGAACTGCAGGGTGGTGAGAGCGGCCTGGAGGCGGACGCCGCCTTCACCCGCAATCCGGGCGTTGTTTGCGCCGTCCTGAGCGCCGACTGCCTGCCGGTGCTGTTCGCCGATCGGCGGGGGCGCGCCGTGGCGGCCGCGCATGCCGGCTGGCGGGGCCTGGCCGCCGGCGTGCTCGAAGCAACCCTGGCGCGCTTCCAGGACCCCGCCCGGGTGAGTGTCTGGCTGGGGCCGGCCATTGGGCCTCGAGCCTTCCAGGTGGGTGACGAAGTCAGGCAGGCCTTCATGGCCTCGGACCCCGCTGCGGCGGCAGCTTTCGAGGCCGATGTCGGGGGGCGCTGGCGGGCGGATATCTACCGCCTGGCACGGCAGCGTCTGGCAGCGGCAGGTGTGACTCGCATCAGCGGCGGTGGCAGCTGTACCTATTCGCAGCGGGACAGGTTTTTCTCCTACCGCCGCGACGGCATAACGGGCAGAATGGCAAGCCTGATCTGGATCGACGCGGAGACAGCGAATGAGTGATGACTGGCGGATGCTGACCTTGATCGGGAAGGATGCCCCGGGGATCGTGGCCGGTGTCACTACCGCGCTCGCGGGCTCGGGTGTGATCCTGGGGGAGACCTCGATGCTGCGCCTCGGCGGCAATTTCACGGTCATGATGATGATCGCCGGGGATGCCAGCGACGAGGATCTGCGCCGGATGCTGAAGCCCGTCGTCAGCACGCACGCGATGCGCCTGCATATCGATCCGATCGACGCGCACCTGCATCAACATCTCGTGCCGAATGTGCAGGTGACGGTCAGCGGCGCCGATCGGGTGGGTATCGTGGCGCAGGTGACCAGCGCGCTGGCTGAGGGTGGCTTCAACATCCTGGATCTCGATTCCGACGTGGCGGGCAGCGAGGACAAGCCGGTCTACATCCTCCTGATCAGCGGAATCGCGAGCGAGTCCGTGGAAGAGGTGGAGGAACGCCTCGATTCCCTGCGTCGCAGCGGGGTTTCGGTCAATGTCTCTGCAATCGACACCTATATCGGGTAGTGGCGTGGCGGTACTCGAGATTCTCCAGTTGCCGGACCCACGCCTCAAGCAGGTCTCCGAGCCGGTCGCCGCGTTCGACGATGCCTTGCAGCGTTTCATCGACGATCTCGAGGAGACGCGGTGCAACGGCCCTGCGGCCGTGGGGATCGCGGCGCCGCAGGTCGGGATGTTCAAGCGCGTCGTGATCATCGACTGCTCGAACACCCGCAAGCCGGTGCCGAACCACGGCCACCTCATCCTGGTGAACCCCGAGATAACGCATTGGGAGGGCTTTGAGCCCGGCCGCGAAGGCTGCCTGTCGGTGCCGGACTACACCGGTAACGTGATCCGCGCGACCCGGATCCGGCTCTCGGCCCAAAATCGCGAGGGTGCTGCGGTCGAGTACGACATGCAGGGCTACGAGGCGCGCGCCGCGCAGCACGAGATAGACCACCTCGACGGGATGCTGTTCGTCGACCGCGTGGTCAGTCGCCGCACCGACCTCTTCCGGCGCAAGGTCTATCAGAAAGGCGGCGCCAAAAAGACTTGAGGCCCGATCGGGCAACCCTTGCAAAAGCGTGGCTTATCCCCATTTGTCGATCAGTTGACCGATTTACCCGGAGAGATAAACCATGCGAATGGACCGTTTGACCAGCAAGTTCCAGATGGCCCTGGCGGATGCCCAGAGTCTGGCCGTCGGCCGCGACCACCAGTTCATCGAACCCGCTCACGTGTTGATTGCCCTGCTCGACCAGGAGGGCGGCACGGTGCGCCACCTCCTGACCCAGTCCGACGTCAACGTCAATCAGCTTCGCTCTGCGCTGGGCGAGGCGCTCGATCGCATGCCCTCGGTGCAGGGCATGGCCGGCGATGTGCACATCTCCAATGACCTCAACCGCATGCTCAACCAGACCGACAAGCTGGCCCAGGAGCGCAAGGACCAGTACATCTCCTCGGAGTTGTTCGTGCTGGCCGCGGTAGAGGACCAGGGAGCCCTGGGCGAAGCACTGCGCAAGGCCGGCGCCCACAAGGGGGCGCTCGAGCGGGCGATCGAGAACCTGCGGGGTGGCCAGGCGGTCGATGATCCGAATGCAGAGGAACAGCGCCAGGCCCTGGAAAAATACACCATCGACCTGACCGAGCGGGCCGAGCAGGGCAAGCTCGACCCGGTGATCGGGCGCGATGACGAGATCCGGCGTGCGATCCAGGTGTTGCAGCGCCGGACCAAGAACAACCCGGTCCTGATCGGCGAACCCGGCGTGGGCAAGACCGCCATCGCGGAGGGACTGGCGCAGCGCATCATCAACGGCGAGGTGCCCGAGGGTCTCCGCAACAAGCGCCTGCTGTCGCTCGACATGGGCGCCCTGATCGCCGGCGCCAAGTTCCGTGGCGAATTCGAGGAGCGCCTCAAGGGCCTGCTCAACGACCTGTCGAAACAGGAAGGCCAGGTCATCCTGTTCATCGACGAGCTGCACACCATGGTGGGAGCGGGCAAGGCCGAGGGGGCCATGGACGCGGGCAATATGCTCAAGCCGGCGCTGGCGCGTGGCGAGCTGCACTGCATTGGCGCAACCACCCTGGATGAGTACCGCCAGTACATCGAGAAAGACGCGGCGCTCGAGCGTCGCTTCCAGAAGGTGCTGGTGCAGGAGCCGAGCGTGGAGGACACCATCGCGATCCTGCGCGGCCTCAAGGAACGCTACGAGGTTCACCACGGGGTCGAGATCACCGACCCCGCGATCGTGGCCGCGGCGACCCTCTCGCATCGCTACATTACCGACCGCCAGCTGCCGGACAAGGCGATCGACCTGATCGACGAGGCGGGTTCGCAGATCCGTATGGAAATCGATTCCATGCCCGAAGAGATGGACAAGCTCGACCGACGTCTGGTGCAGCTCAAGATCGAGCGCGAGGCGCTCAAGAAGGAGTCGGACGAGGCCTCCAAGAAGCGGCTTGCCGCCCTGGAGGAAGAGATCTGGTCCCTGGAGCGCGAATTTGCCGACCTCGAGGAGGTCTGGAAGTCCGAGAAGGCAGCGGTCCAGGGCGCCACGCACATCAAGGAGGCGCTCGAGCAGGCGCGCCTGGATTTCGAGACCGCGCGCCGCGCGGGCGACCTGCAACGGATGTCCGAATTGCAATACGGGCGGATCCCTGAGCTGGAGCGCCAGTTGGAGACGGCCGGACAGGCCGAGACCCAGGAGACGCACCTGCTGCGTAACAAAGTCAGGGACGAGGAGGTCGCGGCGGTGGTCTCGAAGTGGACCGGCATCCCGGTTTCCAAGATGCTCGAGGGCGAGCGTGACAAGCTGCTGCGCATGGAGGAGGCGCTGTGGAAGCGCGTGGTCGGTCAGGAGGAGGCCGTGCGCGCGGTATCGGATGCGATCCGCCGCTCGCGCGCCGGATTGGCCGACCCCAACCGACCGAACGGCAGCTTCCTGTTCCTCGGCCCGACCGGGGTGGGCAAGACCGAGCTGTGCAAGGCACTCGCCGAGTTCCTGTTCGATACCGAGGAGGCGATGGTCCGGATCGACATGTCCGAGTTCATGGAGAAGCATTCGGTGGCGCGCCTGATCGGTGCACCTCCGGGCTATGTCGGTTACGAGGAGGGCGGTTACCTGACCGAGGCGGTGCGTCGCCGGCCCTACAGCGTGGTCCTGATGGATGAGGTGGAAAAGGCCCACCCGGACGTGTTCAACGTGCTGTTGCAGGTGCTCGACGATGGTCGCCTGACCGACGGACAGGGTCGTACCGTGGACTTCCGCAACACGGTCATCGTGATGACCTCGAACCTCGGCAGCAACCTGATCCAGGAGATGGCCCGAGTGGACGACTACGAGGCCATGAAGGTCGCGGTCATGGAGGTGGTCGGCCAGCACTTCCGGCCCGAGTTCATCAACCGCATCGACGAGACGGTGGTCTTCCATCCGCTTGGCCGTGAACAGATCCGCGCCATCAGCGAGATCCAGATTGGATACCTGCGCAAGCGTCTTGCGGATCGCGATATCGGCTTCGAGATCGATGTGGCCGCTCTCGACCGCTTGGGCGAGGCCGGCTTCGACCCGGTCTACGGCGCCCGGCCGCTCAAGCGGGCCATCCAACACGAGCTGGAGAACCCCCTGGCGCAGAAGATACTGGCGGGAGAATACGGACCGGACGACGTCATCCAGGTCCAGGCCGGCGAGACTGGCCTGGTTTTCTCCAAGACCCAGCGCGTCAACACCTCCCCGGACGAGGACGTGATCGAGGCGGAACTGGTCGACTGAGCCGCTTACGCCCGTTCGCTCGGGCCTTCGCGGCCAAGGCCGCTCCTATCAGGGCATATCATCTCCGCCGTGCCGTAGGAGCGAGCTTGCTCGCGAACAAACCTTATTAGAGGCAGAAGCGAGCAATGAAAAACGCGCCCGAAGGCGCGTTGTAGGCACTTGTTACTGTGCGGGTCCCGGTGGCGCAGGCGGTGCCATCGGCGCCGGTGCCGGTCCCCGTGGACCTGTCTGCCCCGGCGGAGGACCGCCAGCGGGCCCTCGGAACTGCGCAGGAGGCATCTGGCCTGGCTGCGGCGGACGACCCCAATAGCCGGGCGGGGGCATCGGCCTTTTCTTCTTCTTGCTCCACGGCATGCTCATATCGCTGTCGTCCCAGGGACGGTTGCCGGACCAGGGCAGGTCTTCCCACATGCGGTCACGGCTCCAGGGATAGACACGCTCACGTCCCCAGGGGGCATCGCGGCCCCAACTGTCGCCGCCCCAGGGGCCGCTTTCCCAGGGCCTGAAGTCGTTGCCGCTGAAGTTCATGCCGCGGTCCCAGCGCCCGGGGCCCCGGTTGTTCCCGCCGCGGCTCCAGGGGGAGTTGCCGCCGCCCCAGGGCATATTGCCGCCGCTCCAGGGGGAGTTGCCACCGCCGCTCCAGGGCATATTGCCGCCGCTCCACGGAGTATTGCCGCCACTCCACGGAGTATTGCCCCCGCTCCACGGAGTATTGCCGCCACTCCATGGGGCCCATTGGCTGGCGCTCGCCTGCGTGCCCGTCAGTGCTGCAGCTGCAAGGCTGGCGACGAGCAAAGCATTTTTCAGACGCATATAACGTTCCTCTCTTTGGTATGTTTGCCCGAGCCATCATAGGTCATTTCCCGTTGGCCACACATTCGGATAATCACCCGTCTGTTTAGAGGAATGTCTTGTGCGCGGCAGGCCGGGTTTGCGGAAAACGGGGCGGGCCGATAAAGCCCCTCAATGGCGGGTATCTCCAGCCGACTCATCGGCGGGCGGTGGCTGCATTCTCCGGGCGCGACTTTCCTCCACCAGCTGCATGTACTCCTTGTGGGAGTAGACGCCCTCCCGGCTGCCATCCTTGCCAGTCAGGTGATAGGCCACGATGGCGGCGATGGTGACCGCCAACAGGAGCAGGTAGACGTGGGTTCGGTTTTGTCGCCGGGGCATGCGCATTTGACGGAGCCGAGGGAAAGCTGATTCGACTTTCAGCATAGCCGAGCCGGCGCGTTTCTGCGTTTATCCCTCCCAATCAATCCCCCAGTAGGGACCCTTCGCGCCGCGGTACTCGACCAGAGGGAACTGGAACAGTTCGCCGAAGGCCGCGCCGGCCGCCACCTCGGATGTGGGCCCGGCGGACCAACGGCCATCGCCATGCAGCAGCAGGCAGTGGCTCGCGACCTGGGTTGCCAGGTTGAGGTCATGGCTCACCAGCAGAAGGCCCTTGTCCCGCCGCACGAAGTGCCGCCTGAGCAGCCGGATCATGCTCACCTGTTGCCCGATGTCGAGGTGGTTGAACGGCTCGTCGAGCAGCGCGATGGCGGGCGATTGCACCAGCAGGCGGGCGATCTCGGCGCGACGCAGCTCCCCGCCGGAGAGGGTCTGTGTGTCCTGTTGCGCGAGTGTATCGAGGCCGACCTCGCGCAGGGCCCGGTGCGCGTCCTGGTACTCCTCGGGCGTGTCCCACCAATGCCGGCGGTGAGGGTGATGACCGCTCATGACCAGTTCCAGCGCGGTGTTGTGCAGCCCGGGATGGCCCTGCTGCAGGACCAGACCGATCGAGCGGGCGCGTTCGCGCACCCCGATGCGCTCGAGCGCCTGACCGCCCAGCTCGAGATGCCCCGGCGGAACCGGGACCAGCCCGGCGAGCGCCTTGAGCAGGGTGGTCTTGCCGCTACCGTTGGGGCCCAGCACTGCCCAGCACTCGCCCGCGTCCATCCTGAAATCGAGGTCTCGCACCAGACAGCGTTCGCCCCGGGCGAGGGTCAGGGCATGCGCCTCGATCAGGGCGCTCACAGGTTTTTCTCGCGCTGCAGGAGCAGGAGAAAGACCGGCACCCCGATGACGGCGGTCAACACCCCCACCGGCAGCTGCATCGGTGCGATCATCGTGCGCGCAGCGGTGTCCGCCAGGGTAAGCAGTGAGCCGCCGCAAAGTGCCGCGAGCGGCAACAGTTGACGCTGGTCGGTTGCACCGAGCAGGCGCACCAGGTGCGGGGTGATCAGACCCACGAAACCGATCGCGCCAGCCACCGCCACGGCCGCGGCGGTCAGCAGCGAGGCGAGGAAAAACAACTGCATGCGCAGGCGCATCGGGTTGACCCCGAGCAGGGATGCCTGTTCCAGCCCGTACAGCGCCACGTTCAGTTGCGGCGCCAACCACAGGCTGGCCGCCAGGCCGGCCGCCAACACGGCCAGCAACGGCGCCGGGTTGAGGGCGTCGCTCAGGTCTCCCATCAGCCAGAAGAGCATGCCCGGCAGCTGCATGGCCGGGCTCAGGCTCAGCGTGAGGCTGATGATCGCCGACCAGCCAGCCGCCATGATGATGCCCGTCAGCAGCAGCCTTGTGCTGCCGGGGTCGGTGCGCGAACGCGCCAGGGAAAACACCATCAGGGTGCTGGCCAGGGCGCCGATGAATGCGACCGGGCTGAGCCAGAATGCCGGTATGCCGAGCAACATGCCGGCGAGTACCGCACTGGATGCCCCGCCAGACACCCCCAGGACATAGGGGTCGCCGAGTGGATTGCGCAGCAGCACCTGCATCAGTGCGCCGGCCAGCGCGAGCATGCCGCCGACCGCGAAAGCGGATACGGTGCGTGGCAGACGCAGCTGGTCGATGATGCGGTCGTGGGTGCTGCCGTCGTCGTTCACCAGACAGGACAGTACCTCGACGAAGGGGATGTCGGTGCTGCCGGTGCTGAGCGATATGAGCAGGCTGGCGAGGGATAGGAGCAGCGCCAGCAGGGCCAGTTTTTCAGGCCGCGCTCGTCGCATGCTTGTGCAGGCTGATGACCGGCCAGCCGGATTTCCCGGCGTGCGCGAGCAGGGCTTCGTCCGGGTCGACCGCGACCGGGTGATCGACCAGGTTGAGCAGCGGCAGGTCGTTGTGCGAATCGCTGTAGAACGAAGAACCCTGCAAGGAATGCTCCCGTTCCTGCAGCCATTCCCGCAGGCGCGTGACCTTGCCTTCGCGGAAACTGGGCGTGCCGGCGACCCGCCCGGTAAAGGCGCCATCGCGGAATTCGGGTTCGGTCGCGATCAGGTTGTCGATGCCGAAGAGTTGCGCGATGGGCGAGGTCACGAAGCTGTTGGTGGCGGTGACGATAAGGAGCGTGTCGCCCGCCTCGCGGTGACGCTCGACGAGCTCCTTCGCCGCTTGCCCGACCAGTGGTCGGATCTTTTCCTGTACGAATTCCTCGCGCCAGTTTCGCAGGTCGGCGGGGTCGTTCTCAGCCAGGGGACGCAGGGAAAAACCGAGGAAGGCGAAGATGTCCAGGCGCCCCTGTTTGTAGTCCTCGTAGAACTGCTGATTGGTGGCCTCATACACCTCGCCGTTGACCACCCCGATCTCCACGAGGTGCTGTCCCCAGAGGTAGTCCGAGTCGCCGCTGAGAAGGGTGTTGTCCAGGTCAAAAATGGCCAGCGCCATGCTCTGTTCCGGGTTTCGATTCAGATCGGGTGATCATACAGAAAAATATTTATAAGCAATAGCTTATGGATGCTGTGTGTGATCGCGATCGCTTGCGGGGAGGGCGTGCATTAGGGACAATCGGAATCATCAGTTATTCAGCGGTGAGAGATGTGATCGATGCGGATGGTTTTCGGCCCAATGTCGGGATAATCCTCGTCAACGACGAAAACCGCCTGTTCTGGGGGCGCCGTGTCGGCCAGAATGCCTGGCAGTTCCCCCAAGGCGGGATCAAGAGGAAAGAGTCGGCGCGCGAGGCCATGTTTCGCGAACTCGAAGAGGAGGTCGGGCTCAAGCCAGAGCACGTCGAAGTGCTCGGAGAAACCCGACGCTGGCTGCGTTATCGTCTACCCAAGCGCTTTATCCGACGCCATTCTCACCCGGTCTGTATCGGCCAGAAACAGCGGTGGTTCCTGCTGCGCGTGAACTGCACGGAGAACGATTTCTGCCTGGATCGTTGCGCCAAACCGGAGTTCGACCATTGGCGCTGGGTCGATTACTGGGCGCCGGTCCACGACGTCATCTATTTCAAGCGACGCGTTTACGAGCGCGCGCTGGAGGAATTGGCCCCGCTGCTGTTTCCGAACGGCGCGCCGGCGCGTCCGCCCATTCGCGAGCATCACCGGCAGAGCAATACATGAGCGCCCGCGCGCCCGCGCGGGTTTCCTGAGGGATGCTCGATACGCTGCACAGCATCGTCAGCGCCGTCAACAAGGCGCCGGGTCTGCAGGAAGCGCTTTCCCTGCTGGTGGTTGGAGTGAAGGACGCGATAGCCTGCGATGTCTGCTCCATTTACCTGCTGGACGAGAACGCCCGCGCCAATGTGCTGATGGCAACCATCGGTCTGGATCCCGACGCGGTCGGCAAGGTGCGCCTGCCCATGGGGCGCGGGCTGGTCGGGCTGGTCACCGAGAGGGCCGAGCCCGTCAACGTCGCGGATGCCGGGGCGCACCCAAGGTATTTCCGCGTCACCGACACCGGCGAGACCCGTTTCCGCGGTTTTCTGGGCGTGCCGATCATTCAGAACCGCCGCGTGCTGGGCGTGTTGGTCGTGCGGCAGCTGCAGACGCGCAAGTTCCAGGACGAGGAAGTGAGCTTCCTGTTCACCCTCGCGGCGCAGCTCGCAGGCGCCATCACCTATGCGCGCGCCAGTGGCGAACTGAATGCCATGACCGGGGGGGAGGAGCCGCTGCATCGCTTCTTCTCCGGCCAGGCCGGCTATGCGGGCGTTGCGATTGGGACCGCGGTGGTAGCCTACCCCGCCTCTGACCTGGAAAGCGTCCCCGACCGTCAGGCGGAAGACCCGGATGGCGAATGCGAACGTGTGCGTCGTGCGGTGCGCGAGGTCGGTAAGGACCTGCGCACCCTGCAGGCGCGCGTGGGCGAGCAGCTCCCGAGCGAGGACCGGGCGCTGTTCGATGCGCTCCTGCTGATGCTCGAATCGGAATCCCTGTTGCAGCAGACCGAGGAAGCCATCCGGTCGGGGTTGTGGGCGCCGGCGGCTCTGCGCAACACGATCTCGAGCCATGCGCAGATCTTCGACGCCATGGAGGACACCTACCTGCGGGAGCGCGCCTCGGATGTGCGCGATCTGGGGCGGCGTCTGCTGACCCACCTCGAGCACGACCAGCCGCAGGAGATGAGCTTCCCGGACGACACCATCCTGGTGGGCGAGGATATCAGCGCCATGCAGATAGCCGAGGTGCCGCCGGGCCAGCTGGTGGGGATCGTGTCGGCGGCCGGATCCGGTTCCTCGCACGCGGCCATCCTGGCGCGCGCCATGGGCATCCCGGCGGTCATGGGGGTGTCTGAGATGCCGGTGGGCCGCATCCAGGGGCGGCACCTGGTGGTGGACGCCTACCGCGGGCGGGTATACGTCGATCCGACCCCGGCCGTGTGCGCCGAGTATCGCCGCCTGCTGGAAGAGGAGCGTGCCCTCGGCTTCGAGGTCGAGGCGCTGCGGGGGTTGCCCAGTGAGACCACCGATGGTCACCAGGTGCCGCTGTACCTCAATACCGGCCTGGTCAACGAGATGCGCAGCGAGGAGCAGGCCGAGGCGGAGGGCGTTGGCCTGTATCGCACTGAGGTCCCGTTCATGGTTCGGGACCGCTTCCCGGGCGAGGAAACCCAGATCCAGAATTACCGGCGGGTGCTCGAGAATTTCGCCCCGCGGCCGGTGACGCTGCGTACCCTGGACGTCGGCGGCGACAAGGACCTGCCGTATTTCCCGGTGAGCGAGCAGAACCCGTTCCTGGGCTGGCGCGGGGTGCGCATTTCGCTGCAGCACCCGGAGATATTCCTCACCCAGATACGCGCCATGCTGCGCGCCGATATCGGGCTGGGCAACCTGCAGATCATGCTGCCGATGATCACCAGCGTCGGCGAGGTCGATGAACTGCGCATTCTGATCGAGCGTGCGCACGACGAATTGCTCGAAGAGGGCTATCCGGTCTCGATGCCCTCCTTGGGGGTGATGATCGAGGTGCCTTCCGCGGTCTACCAGATCGAGGAGCTGTCGCGCCGGGTCGACTTCGTCTCGATCGGCAGCAACGATCTCACCCAGTACCTGCTCGCGGTCGACCGCAACAATCCGCGGGTTGCCGACCTCTACGACGAGCTGCATCCGGCTGTATTGCGTGCGCTCAACATGGCGGTCGAGGGTGCGCGTCGCTTCAATCGGCCGGTCAGCCTGTGTGGCGAGATGGCGGGCAATCCCTTGGCCACCATCCTGCTGGTGGGCATGGGGGTGGACGTGCTCAGCATGAGTGTCGGTAGCCTGCTGCGGGTCAAGTGGGTGGTGCGCAGCATCAGCCGCTCGCGCGCCCGTCACCTGCTCTCGGTGGCGCTGCGCATGGAGGAGGCCTCACAGGTGCGGCAACTCATGAAGAAGAGCCTCGAGGAAATGGGCTTGGGCGGATTGATTCGCCCGGGCAAGTAGTACCCGAAAGAAGAGAGTCCCTTCAATCCTTCACCGGGATGGTTTGCGCTTGCGTGGACCCTTGTAATCCTGTGCCTCGGCGCGGGTATGGCGGCTGCGGAAAGGACGACGGCCACTGCCGCGTCGAACGCCCTCCGGTTTCTCGCCGGTGCCGGCCGGCTGCCAGCGGGGCACCAGGTGGCGCTTGCCGTTGCCGATCAGGTCGGCACGGCCCATCTGTTGCAGCGCTTCGCGCAGGATCGGCCAGTTTTCCGGGTCGTGGTAACGCAGGAAGGCCTTATGCAGGCGTCGCTGGCGCCGACCCTTGGCCGACAACACCGGCTCCGAATGGCGCGTGATCTTCTTCAGCGGGTTGCGACCAGAGTGCCACATCGCGGTCGCGAGCGCCATCGGCGAGGGCAGGAAGGCCTGCACCTGGTCGGCGCGAAAACCGTTGCGCTTGAGCCACAGCGCGAGTTCGAGCATGTCCTCGTCGCGCGTACCGGGATGCGCGGCGATGAAATAGGGGATCAGGTACTGCTCCTTGCCGGCCTCGCGCGAGTAGCGGTCGAACAGGGCCTTGAAGCGATCGTAGGTGCCCATGCCCGGCTTCATCATTTTGGAGAGGGGCCCGTCCTCGGTATGCTCCGGCGCGATCTTGAGGTAGCCGCCGACGTGGTGCGTGACCAGTTCGCGTACGTATTCCGGCGTTTCCACCGCGATGTCGTAGCGCAGACCCGAGGCGATCAGGACCCTTTTGACGCCGGGCAGTTCGCGTGCACGCTGGTAGAGGCGCACCAGTGGCATCTGGTCGGTGTTCAGGTTCTTGCAGATGCCGGGATAAACGCACGACAGCCGCCGGCAGCTGGATTCGATCTTCGGGTCCTTGCAGTGCAGCCGCCACATGTTCGCGGTCGGGCCGCCGAGATCGGAGACCACCCCGGTGAACCCTGGGGTCATGTCGCGGATGTTGCCGATCTCGCGCAGGATGGAGTCCTCGGACCGGTTCTGGATGATCCGGCCTTCGTGCTCGGTGATCGAGCAGAAGCTGCACCCGCCGAAACAACCGCGCATGATGTTGACCGAGAAACGGATCATCTCGTACGCGGGAATGCGGGCATCTCCGTAGCTGGGATGTGGCACGCGCTGGTAGGGTTGTTCGAACACGCGGTCGAGTTCCGGGGTGCTCAAGGGCAGCGGCGGGGGATTGACCCAGATGTCCCGTCTGCCATGCCGCTGAACCAGGGCGCGCGCATTACCCGGGTTGGATTCGAGGTGCAGGATGCGGGATGCGTGTGCGTACAGGACCGGGTCATCGCGTACCTGTTCGAAGGCGGGAATGCGCACCACGCTGCGGCTGCGGTCGAGCCCACGTGGACGGTCGTGAAATTGAACCACCTGTGGTTTCACGGGCGTTTGCGCAGCGCCTTGGGCGTCGGCGTCACCCGTGGGCTCCTGCCGGACGTCCCCGGATGAATCTGTCGCCGTTGCGCTGGTATCCAGGTAGGGGTCGGGGTGCGGGTCGATCTCGCCCGGTTCATCGATCTGCGATGAGTCGATCTCGGTCCAGCCGGAGTGATCGGTACCGCCGGCAGCGAAGACGCTACCGCGCAGATCCTGGATCTGCCTGATTGGCTCGCCAGCGGCAAGGCGGTGGCTGAGTTCGACGATGGCCCGTTCGGCATTGCCGTACAGCAATAGGTCGGCCTTGCTGTCGAGCAGGATGGAGCGCCGGACCTTTTCCTGCCAATAGTCGAAATGGGCGATCCGGCGCAGGCTGGCCTCGATGCCCCCGATCACGATGGGTACGTCGCGGAAGGCCTCGCGGCAGCGCTGCGCATACACGATCGTGGCGCGGTCAGGGCGTCGTCCGCCGAGATTGCCCGGGGTGTAGGCATCGTCCGAGCGCAGCCGCCGCTCCGCCGTGTAGCGGTTGACCATGGAGTCCATATTGCCCGCGGTCACGCCAAAATACAGGGTGGGTCGCCCCAGGCGGGTAAAGGGCTCGGCCGAGTCCCAGTCGGGTTGCGCGATGATGCCCACACGGAAGCCCTGCGCCTCCAGAGTGCGCCCGATCACCGCCATGCCGAAGCTGGGGTGATCGACGTAGGCGTCGCCGGTCACGATGATGATGTCGCACGCATCCCAGCCCAGTTCGTCCATTTCCTCGCGCGACATCGGCAGGAAGGGCGCCGGGCCGAACTTGTGTGCCCAGTGACGGCGGTAGCTGAAAAGATCCTTGGGGGCTGGCATCATCGGCAGGAGCGAGCGGAAGAGAGAGGGCAGTCTAGTGTAGTGTTGCACACTGATTGGTACATTCAGAGGCACACAAATTGCTCAAGACAAGGCGGCGTTCGCAGGCAATGGTTGTTCCCTTGGCAAGAACGGCAACGCCGTATTGGGCAATTTGTGCGCCTCCCTCCGGGCGAGGCGGGAAACAGCCGTCTGCTGCGTTGCAATCCTTGTAAAGGGCATGCCATTCACTGCAGATAGCGCCTTGCATCCGACTATTTTCCGCCTCGCTGAAAGTGCCAATCAGTGTGCAACACTACACCAGCATCTGGACTTTCGCGAGCAAGCGTGCCGCCAGCCACTCCGGGACGATCATGGGTGGGCAATTGTAGGAGCGGCCTTGGCCGCGAATTTTTCGCGAGCAAGCTCGCTCCTGCGCGCCCGAGGCGATCGCAAGTGGTGTGGAATTGTCGGAGCGGCCCTGGCCGCGAAGAACCAATCGTGAGCAGGCGCGCCCCGGGGTAATCGCCGCTTTACGGTTTCGTCACCGGTTCGGAGTATTTTCGGGAAGACATGTTTTCGGGAGAGAAGCGATGCGTTGGCTGGGTTTGACGGTAACCACTGGTTTTCTGTTGCTGCTCGTCGGCTGCACCCAGGAAGCCCAGAACAAGCTCGGTCGCGCGATCCAGAACTGGACCGGCACCAACGGGGTGCTCGAGATCTACGCGGGTGAGAGCCTGGTGCGTCGCTTCATCGAGATCGACAAGCTCTCGACGGCGGTATCGACCCAGGGCGATGCCTCGCGCCCCTACCGTTTCGGCTACGGGGTGTTCGACGAGAACATGAACATGCGCAAGGACCCGGGCGAGAAGCGCGTCTACTTCGAGTTCAGCGATTACTCCACCCCCTATGTGTTTTTCGAGCATCCCTATTGACTGCGGCCGGTTGATTTGCAGGCAATTTTGGCGCGAAGCGCGTATAGTCCCGCTCCCCTTCCTGCTGTGTGACCCGGTTTTCCAGCCGGCCCTTTCCCGGAACCGCAGCGTCAACCGAGGCTGTGTCTCATGAATACATCCCCGAGCGGATTTTCCGACCTGGGCCTTCCACCCGAGCTGTTGCGTGCAATCGAGGACGCAGGCTACGAGAGTCCCTCTCCGATTCAATCGGCATGCATCCCCTTGCTGCTGGCCGGGCATGATCTGCTGGGCCAGGCGCAAACCGGTACCGGCAAGACCGCGGCCTTTGCCCTGCCGCTGTTGGCGCGTGTCAACCTGGAGCGGCGCGTACCGCAGCTACTGGTCCTGACGCCCACGCGTGAGCTGGCCATTCAGGTGGCGGAGGCCTTGCAGGTCTACGCGCATCACCTGCCGGACTTCCACGTGCTGCCGATCTACGGTGGGCAGGCCTACGATGTGCAGTTGCGCCATCTGCGACGCGGCGTGCAGGTGATTGTGGGGACCCCGGGGCGGGTCATGGACCATATGCGGCGCGGTTCGCTCGCAACCGATGGACTGAATGCCCTGGTTCTCGACGAGGCGGACGAGATGCTGCGCATGGGCTTCATCGACGACGTCAACTGGATACTCGAGCGACTGCCTGAGGAGCGCCAGATCGCCCTGTTCTCGGCCACCATGCCCGCGGCGATCCGCGAGGTGGCGGGTCGCCACCTGCGCAAGCCCGAGACCGTCAGTATCGAGTCGCCCACGATGACCGCCGCGAACATCCGGCAGCGTTGCTGGGTGGTGAGTGGGATGCACAAGCTGGACGCCCTCACCCGGGTGCTCGAGACCGAGACCATCGATGCGGCGATCGTCTTCGTGCGCACCAAAACCGCTACCGTCGAGCTGGCGGATCGCCTGGCCGCGCGCGGCTTCCCGGTCGAGGCGCTCAATGGCGATATCCCGCAGGCGCAGCGGGAAAAGACCGTGGAGCGACTCAGGGATGGCCGCATCGACCTGCTGGTGGCGACCGATGTGGTCGCGCGCGGGCTGGATGTGCCGCGCATCAGCCATGTGATCAACTACGACATCCCCTACGACAGCGAGGCCTACGTCCATCGGATTGGGCGTACCGGTCGCGCCGGCCGGGCTGGCGACGCGATTTTATTTGCCGCACCCCGCGAGCGCCGCATGCTGAAGGTCATCGAGCGCGCGACCGGCCAGCGCATGCAGGCCATGGAGATGCCCTCGATCGAGGATGTCAATGAGAGCCGCCTGGCGCGCTTCAAGCAGCGCATCCTCGAGGAGATGGATAAGGAACGCGATCGGAGCCTCTACTACCGGGTGGTGCGCGAGATTGAAGACGAGCGGGATGCCGATCCGCTTGAACTCGCCGCGGTGCTGGCGGCCATGCTGCAGGGCAATGCGCCGCTGTTGCTGGCGGAGCGCCCGCAGTCGAAGCACGAGTTCGCCGGCGAGCCGAAGGCGGGGAAACCCCGCGACAGGCAGCCCAGAGAGAGCGCCCGCGCCGCCCGGCCACAGGACCTCTCACCCGAGGCGCCGCCACTCAAGGACGACCCCGAGATCGCGATGGAACGCTTTCGGGTCGAAGTGGGGGCCCGTCACGGAGTCAAGCCGGGTAACATCGTCGGCGCGATCGCCAACGAGGCCGACCTCGAGAGCCGCTATATCGGCCGGATTCAGATCCTCGAGGACTTCTCGGTGGTGGATCTGCCGGCCGGCATGCCGCCTGAGACCTTTCGTGATCTGAAGAAGGCGCGTGTGTGCGGGGAACGTCTCGAAATCAGCCGCCTGGATGGCAAATCGACAGATCCCGAAAAAAAACGCAAGAAGAAAGCCGCCAAACGCAAGCACAAGCGGAAACAGGGTTAGCGGCTCAGGTCCTGCGCCAGCGGCGCGCGATCCAGTAGTCGAGGCTCAGGTAGCGGCCGCCACCCTGGAAGAACAGCACCAGCAGCATCACGAAATAGGTCGCAGCGAATTCGATTCCGTTGTTGAGTACAACGAACTCACCTGCGCCGGTGAGCCACTCGTAATTGCCGTGCTGTTGCAGGATCGCGGTGGCGTGCTCGAGCCGCTCCGCGGACTCGGCGGTTTCGGCAATGGCCGCCCAGCCGTTGGCCCAGTGGACCGTGACCGCCGCGACCGCCATGGTCACCATCAGCGGGATACTGATCCAGCGCGTCGCCAGCCCGAGCGCGAGCAGGATGGCGCCACCCGCCTCGGTCAGGGCGGCCGCCCAGGCCATCGCCGCGGGCGCGGGTAGACCGAGCCCCCATTCGGCGTTGCCGAACCAGCTGATCACGCTCTGCATGTCACCCAGCTTGTTTGTTCCCGCCATCCAGAAGACCGGTACCAGGTAGATCCGGATCGCCAGCGGGGCGAGGAAGTCCAGCGGCCGGAGGCCGTCGAGGAGGTCTTGTAAGCGGTTCAGCAGCTTGATCATGGTTCTCTCCATCTGGCGATGCTCAACGGCTACCAAGAATGACGTTGCGCTCCTTCAGGTCCTGCAGCAGACCGGTGCCGGCCCGGATGACATTGTCCGCCCGGGTATGCCCCAGTTCGATAGCGATGGTCTGCAATATCTCCAGACCGGTTTGCTCCGGGTTTTCTTGCAGCAATGTCAGCAGGCGCTGTGTGACCGCATTGATCTCCAGGAAGTGGACCTCGTCCTGGCGGTCGCGATACACGACCAGGTGGGTCGGGGTTTCCCCCTCCGACGCCGGCAGGAAATCGGGACTGATCCGGTGAACCGGGTATCGATAGCTCAGGTTCCAGGTGCTCGGGGCCACCACCGGGTGCCCGGCCAGGAGGTCGCCATTGGGGTCGTGTGGCGGCGCCTCGGCATCGCTGATCGCGACGGCGAGCTCGACATACTCGTAGTGAGCCAGTTCCAGCAGAAAGGGCCAGTCGTCCGCCGCCGGGGTCCGCTCGTGCTGCAGGTAGTCGAGGAACTCCAGCCCGATCTCGGTGAACAGCGGCGTGCGTGCGCGATGCCGCACCAGGAAGTCGCGCACCAGCGCCTGCCACTGGTCGTCGCCGCAGATCGCGCGCAGCACCGGGAAATTGGTCGAAAGATGGCTGTCGAAGCCGTTGAAGATCAGTTCGCGATACACCGACAGGCGCTCTGCGGGCATCCCCTCCGGCGCAGGCTCTTTTTCCGGATCGCGCAGATGGGCGCTGAACGCAAGTTGCTGCTGTGCAAAACCGGGGCGCCTATCAGGCGACATGTTCATTCTCGTCGCCCGCGTGCTTCGCCTGCAGGGCCGCGATCCGGTCGATTTCCTGCAGCAGGTCCTGCAGGGGAGGGATGTTGAAATCGCGCTCCAGGAGCGTCGGGAACACCCCATACGCATCATAGGCGCTGTCCAGGAGCTGCCAGACCTCGTCGATCACGTCTTCGCCGTGGGTATCGATGCGCAGATCCGCTGCCTCGACATAATGCCCGGCGATGTGGGCATACAGGATGCGGTCGGCTGGAATACGCGCCAGGTAATCGTACGGGTCGAAGCCATGATTGATGGCGTTCACGAAGATGTTGTTGACGTCCAGGTGATAGCCGCAGTCGGCCTCCTGCAGGACTGCATTCAGAAATTCGATTTCGCTCAGTTCGCCTGCCGGCATGGCATAGGTGGACACGTTCTCCATGCCGATACGTCGCTCCAGGATGTCCTGGGTGCGCCGGATGCGGTCCGCGACATAGTGCACCGCATCTTCGGTAAAGGGTATTGGCATCAGGTCGTACAGCTGGCCCCCATCCGCGCAATAGGAGAGGTGCTCGGTATAGACCAGGGCATCGCTACGATCCAGGAAGTCCTTGACCCGGTGCAGGAAGGGCTCGTCCAGGGGATGTGGACCACCGATGCTCAGGGAGAGACCGTGACACACCAGGGGATAGCGTTCGAGCACGCGCTCGAAGACTCTTTTGCGTCGCCCACCGACCCCGATCCAGTTTTCCGGGGCGACCTCGACGAAGTCGACCACGCCCGGCTCCGACTCAAGCAGTTGCGCGATGATCTCGTTTTTCAAACCCAGTCCGGTTCCGGTGACCGGGTAGCGGGTGTCGGTTTGGTTCATCGGGCAGTCCTTTCTGACAGGGCGGGGCGGAGATGTTCCGGCCCGCCCGCCGTCAGCGTTTACTTGGCGGAACCACACTTGCCGGCGCCGCACTTGCCCTGCATGGCGTCGGCCTTGGCGGCGTCTGCGCCCTCGGTGGCCATGTTGCTGCCGCACTTGCCGGCACCACACTTGCCTTCCATGCTGTCGGCTTTCATGTCACCGGTGGCTTCGCTCGGCATATTGCTGCCGCATTTGCCGGCACCGCATTTGCCCTGCATGGCATCGGCTTTGGCGGCGTCAGCGGCCTCGGCCGGCATATTGCTGCCGCACTTGCCGGCGCCACATTTACCTTCCATGTGGGCCGATGCGAGCTGCATGTAGCCACGATCGAGTTCGCTGAGGCCGAAGGGGTTTTCGCCGGCAGAGGCAGCTCCACCGAGGAGCATCGAACCGGCGATGGCTGCCCCGATGGCATGGGCTACGGGTTTACGGGTCTTGTCGGACATGTCTTTACTCCGGATCAGAGGTTTTATTGGTTGGTGGTTGAGGTTCCCCGAGCACCCCCACGGAGGGCCCGGTCTAGGGGTGTGGCCTGAAACGCGTCGAAAAGTTCATTCAAGCCGATCAAAGTTTCACCGGCCCTGCGGGCCAGGCAAGCCGTGGATTGCGTGTTTGGGACCGGCGAAGCCCCCGTTTTATTTCGATGCCAGTTTCCTGATGCATTCCAGGTAGGCCTGCTCGTCCGGGACAGTGTTGTTTCGCTGCGCCTCCCACATCACCAGGCCAAGGCATTCCATCATCTGGTGTTCCGCCTCGTGGACGTCCCCGCGCCGTTCGGCCATGGCCTGGTGGAGCTGGCGGATGCCGCCGGGACGGTCGGCCTGCAATTGTTCCGCAAGCGCGATGTGCATACCCATGTGCAGGAAGGGGTTGGTCTGGCCGGATTCGACACTGAAGTCGCGCTCAATGGCCTCGGGACCCTGGATGAGTTCGTGGTACTCCGGGTGTTGGGCGAGCACCTGGGCGATGATCAGCTCGACCCCCTGTAGCGCGTGCCCCTGTTCCTGTTTGTGCCACACGTTCTGGTAGAAGCGGCGCAGCTGTTCGCGATCCTGGGGAAACATTAGTGTGGTGAGTGATAAGTTGGTTGCATTTCAGAGCCCCAAAAACGGGCCAAGACAAGGCGCAGTCCGAAGGGAATGGCAGGCCCTATGCGAGGACTGTAACGCAGTATTGGCCTGTTTGTGGGGCTCCCTTCGGGCGCGGCTGAGCGTTACAGAATTATCCGCATGGCCCACTAGTCGACCACCTTGTGCCGGTATTCGCACAGGTCCTCGATCAGGCAGGACCCACAGCGCGGCTTGCGCGCGGTGCAGGTATAGCGCCCGAGCAGGATCAGCCAGTGGTGGGCGTCCTTGAGGAACTCCCCGGGTATCAGTCGCAGCAGCCGTTTTTCCACTTCCAGCACGGTTTTCCCGGGTCCGATGCCGGTGCGGTTGGCGACCCGGAAGATGTGCGTGTCGACTGCCATGGTGGGCTCGCCGAAGGCCGTGTTGAGCACGACATTGGCGGTTTTTCGTCCCACCCCCGGCAGGGCCTCGAGAGCACGCCGCTCGCGCGGCACCTCGCCTCCGTATTCAGTTGCCAGGATACGGCAGGTCTGGATGATGTTCTTCGCCTTGCTGTTGAACAGGCCGATCGTCTTGATGTGTTCTTTCAGCCCCTGTTCCCCCAGGCCCAGGATCGCCTCTGCCGTGTTGGCCAGCGGGAAGAGCCTCGCCGTCGCCTTGTTGACCCCCTTGTCAGTGGCCTGGGCCGAAAGGATGACCGCAATCAGCAACTCGAAAGGTGAGCTGTAGCGCAACTCGGTGGTGGGGTGTGGATTGTCGGCGCGCAGACGCTCGAATATCTGTTGTCTCTTGGCGCGGTTCATGTCAGTCGCTGGTCAGGGAGGTAGCGCAGGAATGCCGGTTCAGGACGGGGCTCCGGCGGGAGCCGTGGCGGCAGTGACCTCGACCGCCCGGGAGCTGAGCCGCTTGTCGATGATGTTCTTCAACGCGATCAGAAAGCCAAGGCCGATGAAGGCGCCCGGCGGCAGAATCGCCAGCAGCACCCCCGGATATTCCTCTCCCAGTGAAAGCTCCCAGGAGCTGGCGATATCACCGAACAGCAACGGAGCGCCGGCAAACAGTGTCCCCTGGCCTATGAACTCGCGCAGGCCCCCAAGCACGGAGAGGACCAGGGTGAAGCCAACCCCGATCGAGAGCGCATCCACCGCGGAGGCGCTGATCGGATTGCGCGAGGCAAATGCCTCGGCGCGACCGATGATGGCGCAGTTGGTCACGATCAGGGGGATGAAGATACCGAGGATCTTGTACAGCTCGTGGAAATAGGCGTTCATGAGCAGTTCCACCGCGGTCACGAAGGAGGCGATGATCATCACGAACACCGGCAGCCTCACCTCGGCGCGCACCCAGTGGCGGATGCCGGACACGCTCAGGTTGGACATCAGCAATACCGCCGTGGTGGCCAGTCCCAGCCCCAGGCCGTTGACCAGGGTGTTGGTAACCGCCATGAGGGGACACAGCCCGAGCAGCGCGACCAGCGCCTGGTTGTTGTGCCACAGGCCGTCGAGGGTGATGCGTCTGTATTCAATGTCAGCCATCGGCGGGCTTCCCCTTCTCATCAATCGCGCGGAAAAGATTGGCTTGCTCGGAGCGGTAGTACAGCAGTGACTGCCTTACGGCCGCCACGACCGCACGCGGCGAAATGGTAGCACCGGTGAACTGGTCGAATACCCCGCCGTCCCGACGTACTTTCCATTGTGCTGGCGCCGGATCCTGCAGCGATTTGTCGTGAAAGCCGAGTATCCAGGGATTCCTGTCGGCCTCGATCTTGTCCCCGAGGCCGGGTGTCTCGCGGTGCGACAGCACGCGCACGCCGGCGAGGCGGCCATCCTGCCGAATTCCGACCACCAGGTTGATTGCCCCGCTGTAGCCGTTCGCGATCACCGGCGAAAGAATCACCGCAACGGGTTGCCCGGTCTTGCGCGCCCGGTACACCCGGGTCTGCTGCGCTCCGAGGCGTGCGGGGGCCTGTACGTCGAGGTAATCCTGCAGCAGCGGATTGTCGTACTCGGTGGCCGGGAGGATCGCATTCAGCTGTGTCAAAAGCGCCTCGCGCTCGTTCTGTGCGATCCGTTCGACGGTGCCCTCGTAGCTGAGGCCGACCAGGAGTGCGCCGATGATCGCAAACAGGCTGAGCACGGCGGCCCCGATCAGGGCCGAGGCAACTGGCTTTTCGGGGCCCTCAGCCATGGTCCTCTTCCCTGGCGCCGAAAACCCGGGGCTGGGTGTAATGGTCGATGGTGGGCGCGGCCATGTTCATCAGCAGCACCGCGAAGGCGACCGCGTCGGGGTAGCCGCCCCAGGTGCGGATCGCGAAGACCAGCAGCCCAATCAGGGCGCCATAGATGAGCTGCCCGCGCGGCGTGGTGCTGGCGCTGACCGGGTCGGTGGCGATGAAAAACGCACCGAGGATGGCGGCACCGCTGAACAGGTGGAAGGCGGGAAAGGGATGGGTTTGCGGATCCACCGCCCAGAACATGCCGGCAATCAGGAGCAGCGCCGCGAGCATGCTCACCGGGATGCGCCAGCTGATCACCCCACGCCAGATCAGAAACAGGCCGCCGAGCAGGAACCAGTTCCCGACCCACTCCCAGCCGAGTCCGCCGAAGTCACCCCAGACCGGGCTCTGGCGGATTTCGCTGATCATGAGGTTGCGCGACAGCTCGGTGCGCATGTGGTCCAGCGGGGTGGCGCCGCTGATGGCGTCCCATTGCGCTCCCAGCACCGCGGTTCCCTGGAATATCGCCTGCAGTGTCTCTTGCAGGGGCAGGTTTTCTCCCGTCAGGACCGAAGGCTGCAGCCAATGGGTCATGTCGGCCGGGAAGGAAATCAGCAGGAAGGCATAGGCCGCCATGGCGGGATTGAATGGGTTGAAACCGATGCCGCCGAACAACTGCTTGACCAGCACGATAGCGAACAGGCTGCCAACCAGGGTCTGCCACCAGGGGAGCAGCGGCGGCAGCGCGAGCGCCAAAAGCCAGGCGGTGACAAGGGCGCTCAGGTCGGATACCGCAGGCCAGGGGTCGCGCTTGCGCAGTTTGAGCACCAGCCATTCGGCGGCGACCGCAGTCACCCCGGCCAGGGCGACGTTGATCACTACGCCCCAACCGAAATACCACCACAGCGCGACGGTGCCCGGCACCAGCGCCAGCAGCACCTGGCCCATGACAGAGCGGATGGCGTTGCCGCCCTGCAGGTGGGGTGAACTCGTGATGGGGAAATGCATCAGGCCTCTTTCTCCTGGTCCCGCGCCTGTTCCGGCGACGGCTCCTGGCCTTGTGCGGCCTTCTTGGCCGCTACCCGTTTCATCGCGGCTTCGATGGCAGCCTTCTTGGGATCGCCACCCGCGGCCGACTTTTTGCCCAGGGCCTCCTTCTTCTTGCGCAGGCGCGCCTGGCGTTCCTCCTCGAGGCGCTTCAGCCGGGCCTCGTGGAACTCGTGCCGGCGGCGGGCATGATCCGCCTTGCCGCGCTCCCTTTCACCCGCCCAGATTTCGGTCTTGGCAAAGCGGTAGTAATGCACCAGCGGAATATTCGCCGGGCAGACGTAGGCGCAGCAGCCGCACTCGATGCAGTCGAACAGGGAATGATCCTGGGTCTTGTCGAAGTCCCGCGAGCGCGCATACCAGTACAACTGCTGTGGCAGCAATTGCGCGGGGCATACCTTGACACACTCGCCGCAGCGGATGCATGGCGAAGCGGCAAGCGGATCCGGGATTTCCTCTCGCGAGGCGGCGATGAAGCAGTTGCTGCCCTTGACCACGGGCAGCTCGTCCGAGCCGAGCGCAAATCCCATCATCGGGCCGCCCATGATGAGGCGATGCGCCTGCCCGGTGTAGCCGCCCATCTCCTCGACCAGGTCCCGTATCGGCGTGCCGATGGTCACCCGCAGGTTGCCGGGTTGCCTTATCCCCTTTCCGGTCAGGGTGACGATGCGCGAGATCAGCGGGCGACCGCGCAGCACCGCGTCCGCGATCGCCGCACTGGTGGCCACGTTTTGGCACAGGATGCCGACCTCCAGTGGCAGCCCGCGCGAAGGCACCTCGATGCCGGTCAGCAGGTAGATGAGCTGCTTCTCCCCGCCGCTCGGGTACTTGCTCGGAACCACGACGAGTTTCACCTCGTCCAGGCCACGTGTATCGATGTCCGCCTGCAGCGCAGCGATCGCCTCGGGTTTGTTGTCCTCGATGCCGATCAGCACCCGTGCCGCACTCACGATGTGCTGCAGGATCAGGGCGCCGTCGATCACGTCACCCGGGTGGTCGCGCATGAGGCGGTCATCACAAGTGATGTAGGGCTCGCATTCGGCGGCATTGATGATCAGGGTGTCGACGGTCCGGCCGGTGGTATTGGTCTTGACGTTGGTGGGGAAGACCGCACCGCCGAGGCCGACGATCCCCGCCCAGCGCAGGCGCTCGCGCAGGTCGGCCGGATCGGCTTCGCGAAAGTCCGCGATCGGCTCGGGCAGTTCGGTCCAGCGGTCCTGCCCGTCGCTTTGTATGACCACGCACTGAGCAGACAGGCCGGAGGGATGCGCGATCGGTCGCTCCGCAATCTCTGTCACGCGACCCGACGTTGGCGCGTGCAGATTTGCGCTCACGTAGTCCGAGGCACGTGCGATCAGTTGTCCCTTGAGCACCTCATCCCCGACCTGCACCACCGGTTCGGCGGCCAGCCCGATGTGTTGCTGCAGGGGGAGGGTGAGGCTTGCTGGAATCTTCGCCTCGCGCAGGGGCGTCGCAAGTGATTCGCTCTTGTGGCCGTCGATATGCAGACCGCCGTGGAAGTCCCAGGCCGGCTTGGGGTAATCAGGCATCGCCGGCCTCCTGCAACCAGGGTTTGCGGTCGGGGTAGGGCCAGCGCCAGGTCTCCGGTGTGTCGCGGATGGCTATCATGTCGATGCATTCGACCGGGCATGGCGGGATGCACAGCTCGCAACCGGTGCATTCGTCCTCGATGACGGTGTGCATCTGCTTGGCGGCGCCGAGGATGGCATCCACGGGGCAGGCCTGGATGCACAGGGTGCAGCCGATGCACTCCGGCTCGCGGATGTACGCCACGGATTTCGGCTTGGCAGCGGCCTCCTCGTCTTCCAGCGGAACCGGATCCCGGCCCAACAGGTCGGCGAGCGCGATCATCCCTGCCTCGCCACCCGGCGGGCAGCGGTTGATCTCGGCCTCGCCCGCTGCGATGGCCTCGGCATAGGGGCGACAGCCCGGGTAGCTGCATTGGCCGCATTGGGTCTGCGGCAGGAGGGCGTCGATCTGGTCGACAATCGGGTCACCCTCGACCCGGAAGCGCACCGCCGCGTAACCGAGCAGCAGCCCGAAAACGCCGGCCAGCAGGGCCAGGGTCAGGATGGCCGAGAGCACGCCCACCTCAGCCCGCCACCAGGCCGGCAAAGCCCATGAAAGCCATCGACATGAGGCCCGCGGTGATCAGTGCGATCGCGTTTCCCTGGAAGGGCTCCGGGACATCCGCCACCGCGACCCGTTCGCGCACCGCGGCAAACAGCACCAGGACCAGCGAGAATCCGACGGCGGCGCCAAAGCCATACAGGGCGGACTGGACGAAGTTGTGTTGTTCCTGGGTATTCAGCAGGGCCACCCCCAACACGGCGCAATTCGTCGTGATCAGGGGAAGGAAGATGCCCAGCACCTGGTAGAGCACCGGGCTGGTCTTGTGCATGACCGTCTCGGTGAACTGCACGACCGCGGCGATCACGAGGATGAAAGCAATGGTGCGCAGGTAGCCCAGTCCGAGCGGCTGCAGAAGATAAGTGTCGACCAGGTAACTGCTGGCAGACGACAGCGTCAGCACGAACGTGGTGGCCAAGCCCATTCCCATGGCGGTCTCGAGCTTGCGGGACACCCCCATGAAGGGACACAGGCCGAGAAACTTGACCAGTACGAAGTTGTTAACCAGTACGGTGCTGACGAGAATGAGCGCGTATTCGGCCATGGATAAGGAAAATCCTGGAGTGGAGGACTAGCTTAAGCAATGGCCTTGGGGCAGGCAAACCGGGTTTCCGCGCAAACCTTGGGCGATTGAGACAGATCAACGCTGCGATATGGCGCTGTTCTGCCCCGCTGCATGCCGTCAGATCTCTTCCAGCGCTTCCTGGATCCGGACGCGTTTTTCATCGTCCTCGGCAGCCGAGCGTGCCTGCTTCAGAATGGCAACCGCCTCGTCCCGGTCGCCCAGCTCGACGTACGCGCGGGCCATCTCCAGCAGAATCTCGAGACTCTGGTCTTCCTCGTTCTGTTCCGGTTCGGCGTCGGCCTCTCCCAGTTCGTCGGTGTCCAGTTCGTTCCAGAAGGCGGCGATCGGGTCCGTCTTTTCAGCCTCTTCAGTGACCTCTTCGCCGGAGGTGTCCTCGCCGGGAACCAGGATGTCATCCAGTTCCGGCAGGTCCTTGAATTCGTCTAGGCCGAGATCGAGGTCGATCTCCTCCTCTTCCGGCGGCGCGGCTTCGGCTGGAGGCGGTGGCTCGACGACCGGGGGTTCTTCAGTCCCGGAAAGTGTTTCAGCCAAGGTGACGCCGGTTGCCAACGCCGGCGGGACCGCGGCAAGCCCCGCGGCGGGCGGTGGGGCGCGCGTTTCGACCGGTGGCGGTGCAGGGGGGGACGGCGCCGGGGCGCGTTCCTCGCGATGGGATGTGTTGTTGCCTCTCGTCTCCGGGTAGGCCGCCAGCGGCAGTTCGCCATGTACCTCGTCAGAACTGCTGCGCCGCTTGAGGAGCAACACCAACAGCAGGATGACAATGGCCACCAGGATCATCCACAGCCAGTTCCACAGGTAGGCGAGCTCCTCTGCCTCAGCCGGTGTATCGGGCGAGGCCAGTGGCGTTTCCGCGTCCACCGCCAGCGGCCGCTGCAGGGGCTGTTCCGGTTCTGGCGGCGCGCTCGCTGCGCTAGCGGGGGGAGGCGCTTCGCTCAGCGCTGTTGCCGGGTCCCCGCTATCCAGCTGGCTTGCCAGGGCGCCGGTCTCGATAATCGATTGCAGTGTGGCGATCTGCTGGTCCTTGAGGGCCAGCAGCGCCTGCATCTGATCCATCTGGGCCTGCAGGTTGGCGATCTGCTGGCGAATATTGGACTGCTCGAGTTCGCGGCTACGGCTCTCTTCCTCGCTGCGCAGGATCTCACGCTGAACCGCCTCCGGGTCGGTTGCCAGCGGTTCCTCCGTCACCTCCTGTTGCGGGGGTGGCAATACCTCCAGGACTGCAGCGGTGGCCTCTTGAAGCGGGGCTGCAGGGGTTGCCTGGCTGGAGGACGGGGCGTCGGCCGAGCCGGTGGGCGCGTCTGACCCGGTCACCATGCTGGCGACCGGAGCGACGGCAGCCGCCGCTTGGGTCGCCTGGCGGGGTTTCTGCTGGCGCCAGAATGCGTTGGATGCTTCGCGGCGACCGATCTGCAGGGCCTCCCGGGTCGAGGGAACGGCAAGCAGGCTGCCGGCGCGCAGGCGATTGATGTCGCCGTTGTCGAAGGCGTCCGCGTTGGCGCGTTGCAGGGCGATCATCATCTGGTAGCGGGTGACCTCCGGCGAACGCAGCCGGTCGGCAATTGGCCACAGGGTGTCGCCCGCGCGCACCCGGTAGGTGCGGCGCTCGGCGGCTGCCTGTTCGCCGGGACCGGGCGCCCCCGCCGTCTCGCGGGGAGCGGGCGCGGTGCTTTGCGCCGGCCTGACCTCGCGCCTCGGCGGATCCAGCAGGAGGGTGATTTCCTTGACCAGGCGCATCGGCCCCGCTCGCAGCCGGATCGGGAACTGCAGGTAGGGCTGCTGTATCGGTTCGGTCGTTGTGACGAGAATGATCCAGCCGCCATCGCGGGGTTCCACGGCCAGCTTCAACTTTGCAGCGAAGGCGTCGAATTCGATGCCCAGCTTTTCGAATTCGGCGGGGTCGCCCACCTGCACGCGCAGATCGGCGGGGTTCATCCCCTCGGTGCCCTGCAATTGAATCTCGGCGTTGAGCGGCTGCATCAGATAGGACTTCAGGGCGGTCTCGCCGATCGACAGGGCGTGCGCCACTGGCGAGTTCAGCAGCCCAAGCAGAAGGCCAACTGCAATCGGTTTTTTCAGGTTCAGAGGCATAGAGGAGCGATGTCCTTGTCGTACTGTGCGGGCAGACCTGGCCGGTTGCCGCAGGCCAGCCGCCTTGCCACGAGATTCCGTGATCCAGGTGCGATTTCCCGGATCATAACGCCAACGGCAGCAAATGGCAGTTCTGAAGAGGTCTGCGCTTCGGCGTGGACCAGAATTTTGTCATTTGACCCGCATGCCGGGAACGGCGCCGTCGTCGGGATTCAGGATGAAAAGGTCACTGCCGCCGGGACCGGCGGCGAGCACCATCCCTTCCGAGACGCCGAAGCGCATCTTGCGCGGTGCCAGGTTGGCCACCATCACGGTCAGCCGACCTTGCAGATCCTCCGGCGCATAGGCGGACTTGATCCCGGCAAACACGTTGCGCGTCTCGCCGCCGAGGTCCAGGGTCAGGCGGAGCAGTTTGTCCGCCCCTTCGACGTGTTCCGCCTTGGCTATGCGGGCGACGCGTAGATCGAGCTTGGCGAAATCCTCGAACCCGATGGTTTCCGAGATGGGGTCTGCCAGCAGCGGCGAATCCGCCTGCTTGTTTTGAGTCGTATCCGTAGCGACCTGGCTCTCTGCTGCCAGATCCTCTTTCGAATCCTCGATCATGGCCCCGATCTTGTCGCGATCGACGCGCGTCATTAGCGGCTTGAACTTATTGATGGCGTGATCCAGCAGGGGCTCCGACTGGGAATCCCAGGTCATCGGTTCGATCGCGAGGAACGCCTCGGCCTCGTTCGCCATGTGAGGCAACACCGGCTTGAGATAACCCATCAGCACGCGGAACAGATTGATGCCCATGGAGCAGACCGCATGCAGTTCGGCGTCGCGTCCTTCCTGCTTGGCGATCACCCAGGGGGCCTTTTCGTCGATGTACTGGTTGGCCAGGTCGGCCAGCGCCATGATCTCGCGCACCGCACGACCGAATTCACGTTTCTCGAACAGTCCGGCGATCTCAGCGCCTGCCTTGACGAAGGTCTCGTAGAGCTCGGGCTGATCGACGTTGCCGGCGAGCCTGCCCGCGAAACGTTTCCGGATGAACCCGGCGCAGCGGCTGGCGATGTTGACCACCTTGCCCACCAGGTCGCTGTTGACCCGCTGGGCGAAGTCCTCGAGGTTGAGGTCGATGTCGTCGATGTGCGGGCTGAGCTTGGCCGCGAAGTAGTAGCGCAGGTACTCGGGGTCGAGGTGCTTGAGGTAGGTGCTGGCCTTGATGAAGGTGCCGCGCGACTTCGACATCTTGGCGCCGTCGACGGTCAGGAAGCCGTGCGCCCACACCGCGGTTGGCATGCGGAAGCCGGCGCCATGCAGCATCGCCGGCCAGAACAGGGCATGGAAGTAAATGATGTCCTTGCCGATGAAATGATAAAGCTCGGCCTCGGAGTCCTTGCGCCAGAAGGCGTCGAAGTCGATGCCCTCGCGGTCGCAAAGATGACGGAAGCTGGCCATGTAGCCGATCGGCGCATCCAGCCAGACGTAAAAATACTTGCCCGGGGCATCCGGAATCTCGAACCCGAAGTAGGGCGCGTCGCGCGAGATGTCCCAGTCGGCGAGACCCGCCTCGAACCACTCGTCCAGCTTGTTGGCCATCTCTGCCTGCACGTGACCCGCCTGGTGCCAGGTTTTCAGGGTGTCCTCGAAGTTCGCGAGGCGGAAGAACAGGTGCTCGGATTCCCGCTCCACCGGGGTCGCCCCGGATACCGCCGAGCGCGGATTTTTCAGCTCCGTCGGCGCGTAGGTCGCGCCGCAGACCTCGCAGTTGTCCCCGTACTGGTCCTGCGCACCGCATTTCGGGCAGTCACCCTTGATGAAGCGATCCGGCAGGAACATTTCCGCCTCGGGGTCGTAGGCCTGCTGGATGGTTTTGCGCACGATGTGCCCGGCATCCCGGTTGCGCGCGTAGATCAACTCGGCGCAGGCGCGATTCTCCGGCGAGTGGGTCGAATGATAGTTGTCGAAATCGATGTGGAAGCGGGCGAAGTCCTCGGTGTGCTCCTTCCAGACGCGAGCAATGAGTTCCTCCGGCTCGATCCCCTCGGCGCGGGCGCGCAGCATGATCGGCGTGCCGTGCGCGTCGTCCGCGCAGACGTAGAAGCAGGTGTTGCCACGCAGTTTCTGGAAGCGCGCCCAGATATCTGTCTGGATGTATTCGACCAGGTGCCCGAGGTGGATCGAGCCGTTGGCATACGGGAGGGCACTGGTGATCAGTATCTTGCGCGGTGTTTCAGGCATGGCCGGGTAGCGTTCTGTGGTGAAGCGGAAGGGACAAGGCGCCGTATTATTCCACGAGAACCGGGTGGGCGGTAAAACCCGAGTGTTTCCGTTGGGTTTGCCCCGGACGCGGTGCTAGAATCGCCGCCCATGTGAAATAACCCGTTTCAGCTCGTCCCTGCGGGGCGCGGCATCAGGAGTCAAGAGCAATGGCAGAAGTTACCCGTGAAGCGATCGAAGGCGCCATCCAGGGCTACATCGAACCCCACCTGAACACCGACCTGGTCAAGGCCAAGTCGGTAAAGGACATCGCCATCGATGGCGACAAGGTCTCGGTCAAGGTCGTGCTCGGCTTCCCGGCCAAGGGTGTGCGGGAGGAGATTGCTGCTGCCGTCAAGCAGGCGGTCGAGGGTGTGGACGGTGTGGCATCCTGCGATGTCGACGTCAGCTGGGAGATCACCGCCCACTCGGTGCAGAAGTCGCTCAAGCCGATCGACAACGTCAAGAACATCATTGCGGTTGCTTCGGGCAAGGGCGGCGTGGGCAAGTCGACCACCGCGGTCAACCTGGCGCTCGCGCTCGTCGAAGAAGGCGCGCGCGTTGGCATCCTGGATGCGGACATTTACGGCCCCTCGCAACCGCGCATGCTGGGAATCTCCGGCAAGCCCGAATCCAAGGACGGTCAGACGCTCGAGCCGATGAGCAGCTACGAGCTGCAGGCCATGTCGATCGGTTTTCTGATCGACGAGGAAACCCCGATGATCTGGCGTGGCCCGATGGTCACCCAGGCACTGGAGCAGCTGCTTAACGACACCAACTGGGCCGACCTGGACTACCTGGTCATCGACCTGCCGCCGGGCACCGGCGACACCCAGCTGACCCTGGCACAGAAGGTGCCGGTCTCCGGCGCGATCGTGGTGACCACCCCGCAGGACATCGCCCTGCTGGACGCGCGCAAGGGTTTCAAGATGTTCGAGAAGGTCGAGGTGCCGGTGCTCGGCATCGTGGAGAACATGTCCACCCACATCTGTTCCAAGTGCGGCCACGAGGAGCATATCTTCGGTGAAGGCGGTGGTCAGCGTATGGCCGAGCAGTACGGCGTGGACTTCCTCGGCGCACTGCCGCTGGAGACCCGTATCCGCGAGGAGACTGACTCCGGCAAGCCGACCGTGGTCGCCGAGCCGGAATCCCGTCCGGCCCATATCTACCGCGAGATCGCGCGCAAGGCGGCCGCCAAGCTGTCGCGCCAGGCCAAGAGCTATGCGGCCAAGTTCCCCAATATCGTGATCCAGAACAACTGATTGACGCGGCCACGGCGGCGCGGGGGAAAAGTCCGCGTTGCGCGCCAGCCGATCGCCTGAATTGGCGCTGCCCGGGCAATCGGCAAGCACAACACCCTGTTACTCGTCCGAGTGGCGGGGTGTTTCCTTTTTACGGGCCTGCCCGGAACGGGCGGGCGCGGTGAGGTCGGTCGAGACCCTCAAGATCCGTTCGATTTGCGAGGCCTTCAGCGGTCCCGGGTAGGCTTGCCCGGAAGAGGCATTGCAATCGTCGTCGAGACAGGTCCAGGCGTCCATGGGCAGGCCATCCTGGAGTTTGCGCACGCTGGGTGTGAAATGCAGGGCCTCTCCCTTCCACTCCAGCTTGCCACTGCCCAGCCCCAGCAGTGAGCTCGACCGGTGGCAGCTATCACACCCGCGCGCCTTTCCCGTGGTGTGTGGGGACAGTCGCGTGAAGCGGCGCAGAAACAGCGGCTCCTCCAGGCTCGGGTGGGTCGCGGTCAGGATCATGCCGGGCACAAAGGTATCGATCGTTTCCTGGTCCCGCATGCCCAGTACTGGCTCGCCGGCATCCGTGTCCCAACGTTTCTCCTTCCAACGTCCCGGGGTCACCCGTTGTTCCAGGTGATCCCATTGCTCACTGTCTGGATCGTATTCCAGGTGGCAGCCCAGGCACCTGGGCACCCATTGGGCGTGACAGGCGTCGCAGCTCAGGCGCTCATGGCTCTCCAGTAACGGAACGTGGTCTTCTCCGGCATGCGGTATGCGTACAGCTTGTCCGCCGTGTTTGGGATGAAGGTAGGCCTGATCGCCGTCGAGCTGGATATGCCAGAGGACGGTTCCGTTGGCAGTGGTCAGGAACGCATGCTCCGGTTCGTGAGCGTAAGGCGGCTGCTGATCCCCCGGTGATGTTGCGCCCTGTTTCCCGTTGAGCCGGGCGCGCGGGTTCCGGTTGTCGTGGCAGTCGGTACAGGCGATATCGATGCTGCTGTTTCCTCCGTCATGCGCAAGGAAACCCATCAGACCGGGTCCGGTATGGCAGTCGATGCAGGCCAGGCCGGCGCGGTGATGCGCGTCTGCGGGTTGCTGTCTGACCAGTCGGCCATCTCCCAGGCGGGCAATGCCGGCGGGATTGCGGGTGGCGGTGCCGCTATCCACCTCGGCGAGCCCGGCATAGGCGAGGGATATCCGGCCAGACCGTGAATGGCATCCGAGGCAGCGTTCATCGCCGATATGGATGTCCAGGCGTGGATGGGCGGCGCCTGTTTTCAGATGGCAGGCCAGGCAACCGCCGCCACGGGCCGCCAATGGATCGATGGACGCATCGACGCGACGAGTCTGTCCCAGATGACACGATGCGCATTGTTTGCGCAAAAGACCGTCTGCGAGGTCATGGCCCAGGGCCTGCAGGCTTGCCGGTCGGTGTGGGGTCTTCTTATGTTTCTGCAGGGCTTCGCGGGTTGCTCGCACCATGCCATGCCCGGTATGCATCGGGCTGGCTAGTACGGTGTCGACATGGCCCCGATGGCAATCACCGCAGCTTACCGAGGCATTCTCCAGTTCCCCCGGCGAAGCGATCAGCCCCTGATGGGCTGCGGTCTGGTCGCTCGTGGCCTCGTCGCCCTGGTGGCACGAGGCGCAGGGTTTGGAATCGAAACGGTGCATCGGGTGCAAATCACTTGTCCCCCCGGAATGGCAAGCTGTGCAAGCGACAGCCCCGGCGCCAGCGGATCCACAAGTGAGCAGCAGTGAAATGCACAGCCAGAGGCAAGAGAACAAATACGGTTTGATGGTTTTAATCCTGGAGAAGCGAACTCGGCGAGGCTCTTGCCGGGTGAACCCATAACCTGGATTAGCCATAACACGCCCGATGTGGGTGTTTTCCCGAATTCGCTTCCACTTTTTTTCCGTTACTTTTGTAAGGGTATACCCAATAAACGCGTGACGCAGTCCCAGTTCACGCCAAAGTGCCCTTACTTCTGCAGACGCAGGACGAGAGGGCCTGGCAATCAACAAAGGAGGACCGTCATGCGTCTATCAGCATGTTCCACTCGTTTTTCATTCCTCGCGCTCGCGTGTCTGTTTTTGTCCGTCGCCGCGCAGGCGGGGGAGAAGCAGGTCAGTTCGCTGCACCATATCAAGCCCGAGACCTGCAAGCAGTGTCATGAGGAGATCTACACCCAATGGGTTGGATCGATGCATGCGCAAAGTTCGGCGGTAAAAGACCCTATCCACGGCGCCTTCTATAAGAAGGTCATGGGTGATCCCGCGGAGGAGGGCGTGCGCAACAAGAAGGGCGCTTACCCCGTCTGCCTGAAGTGTCACGCACCGGTAGCGGCTATCGATGGCAAGACCAAGCTGGACGATACGGCCGCCTACGCCAATGGCATCTCCTGCGTCACCTGTCACAGTTTCAAGAGTTTCAAAGGCACTGACACGCCCGATGGCAAGCCTCTGTACGGGGTCGATGCCTATGAAATCGATAGCGCATCGTTGCATGGACCTTCCGGGAATACCTACACAACCGAGCGTGTGGCGGAAGGGGCGAAGTGGCCCACACCGACGCATCATCCACAACCCCTCCAGGGCAATGGTGCCGAGCTTTTCAAGAGCAACGATGCCTGCATGGGGTGCCACGAGAAGCGCTCCAATCCGCATGGCACGCCCCTTTGCCGCACCGGCAACGAATATCGGACTTCGAAGAACTTCATCAGCTGCCAGGCCTGCCACATGGGAATTGTGTCGGTTCCCAAGATGGAGAATGGCAAGGTCGTTCCGGGTAAGTACGTCTCGATAGCCGATCACAGCATGGGTGGAGGCCACGATGGCAAGATGATCACGCGTGGTCTGGCAATGACGATGCAGGCCAAGGCCGACGGGGGCAACATCCGTGCCGAGATCACGGTGCGCAATCGTTTGCCTCATTCCTATCCCACGGGTGCGCCGTTCCGCAATTTCTTCGTCAAACTTGCCGCGTATGACAAGGACGGGAAGGAGCTGTGGAAGAACTACAAGGTGCACCCGATCAAGGACGATCCCCAGGCTGCCTTCTGGTACACCCTGGGCGACACTGCCGGCAAGCCCACCAGTCCGCCGATGGCGACCCAGGTCCTGGCCGACACCCGCCTGGCGCCCAATGAAAGCCGCACCCTGAAGTACGACATCCCGATCAACGGGGAGAAGATCGCCATCGTCCGTGCGGAGGCCCTGTATGACCTGTTGCTGCCGCCAATCAAGGCGCAGATGAAGGGCAAGCTGCCGGAGGATCTGTTGCGGCCCAAGCTTGCCGCGTCGGCTGAAGTGAGGCTCTGAGTTGAATCGATAACTTTGAGAGCCAGGTCCCATGCCTTTGCTTGGACGTGTGCGTATTGCAGGAGGGCTGATTCTATCGGCCCTGCTGGTCTCCTGCTGGGTTTCCGCCTCGAGTGCGGACGAGAGCGGTGCGCTGACGTCTGACTGGGACTGGGGTGCCATCGAGGCACTCGATGACACCCCGACCACGCCCCAGGAGAGCGTGCGCGAGGTGCCGGCCTCTGTTCCGATGCAGCGGCCCAGTAAGGACGACGTCACCCAGCCGGATATGCAACGGGAAGCGCATCAGGTCTACAGCCTGTTCACGGGCATGCCGGAATTCAAAGTGATCCCGAGTCGCATCGACAAGGACATGCACCCCTGCAGTAATTGCCACGAATGGCAGGAGGCGATGACCACGCCGCGGAAGCTCAACCCGCCGCATGACAATTTCGAGCTGAAACATGGCCTGCATGGCAAGGGGCAGTTCTGGTGCTTCAGCTGTCACGATAATGGCAAGGATCGCCAACTGCGCACCATGGAAGGCGAGGCGCTTCCGTTCGAGGATGCCTACATCCTGTGCAGCCAATGCCACGTGAATCAGGCGCGTGACTGGGCTTATGGCGTGCACGGCAAGCGCGTCGGCAATTGGGAGGGTGAGCGCGTTGTGTACAACTGCACGGCCTGTCACTACCAGCATGCCCCGGCTTGGAATCCGCGTACCGCGATGCCTGGTCCGGAAATTCGTATGCAATTGCCACGTCCCGAACACTGGGTGCCTGCGGCGCAGCGTCAAAGTAAATACCCGCGCCATGAGGCGAGCTGGGAAAAGCGGCTGGATAACAAGCCGGAGAGTGGCTCATGAGTAGCGACAAAACAGATCTGGCGCGCCGTCATTTCCTCAAGGGCGTCGCATCCGTCGCGGCTGCCAGCGGGGCCGCCGCTGCGATGCCTGCCTGGGGCGGCAATACCCTGAGCGATGCCTTTGCCGATTTCTTCCAGGCGCATTATCAGCGCATGACTGCCGAGGAGATCGCGGACACCCTCGAACGGATCGAGCGCAAAGCCAAGCGGCGTTACGGGGTGGACATCAGCTGCGCCAACACGCCGGCAAAGGAGAACGTGGTCTTCGGTTACGCGATCAATATCTCGAAGTGTCGCGGGTATCGGGACTGCGTGCATGCCTGTGTGCAAGAGAACAACCTGAGCCGCGACACCCAGTACATTCGTGTGCTCGAGATGCCCGATGGCAGCCTGGATCTGTTGCACGCTGACCATTACTTCGCATCCGAGGAGGTTCCGCGCGAGGGCCATTACTACCTACCCATGCAGTGCATGCAGTGTGACAATCCGCCCTGCGTCAAGGCCTGTCCGGTGGAGGCCACCTGGACCGAGCCGGATGGCATCGTGGTAGTCGACTATGACTGGTGTATCGGTTGTCGCTACTGCATGTCCGCCTGTCCCTACCAGGCGCGTCATTTCAATTGGGGGAACCCCAAGCTTCCGCCGGAAGAGATCAACGCCAAGACGCACTACCTCGGCAACCGCCCCCGGCCCAAGGGGGTCGTCGAGAAATGCCATTTCTGTGTCCAGCGGACCCGTGAGGGGCGTCAGCCCGCCTGCCAGGAGGCCTGTCCGACCGGCGCCCGGGTGTTCGGCAACCTGCTCGATCCGAACAGCGAGATACGCTACGTGTTGGAGCACAAGGCCGTGTTCCGCCTCAAGGAGGAACTCGGCACCGAACCCAAGTTCTGGTACTACCGCGATGCCTGAGGACACGCAGCCATGACCCTGCTATACCTCTTTCGCGATGCCTTCCGGGAAATGTTGACCGGCTCCTGGCGGTATTGGGCCTGGGTGGCGGTGCTGCTGCTGATGATTGCGCTCGGCGTGTGGTTTTATGCCCAGCAGGTGATTCAGGGCCTGGTGGTCACCCATATGAGCAACCAGGTGTCCTGGGGCTTTTACATCGCCAATTTCACCTACCTGGTGGGCATCGCGGCGGCGGCCGTCATGGTGACCATTCCCGCCTACATCTTCCATCGTAAAGACATCAAGGACGTGGTCTTGATGGGTGAGACCATGGCGATCGCGGCGGTGTTCATGGCGATCATGTTCGTGGTGGTCGATGTCGGCCGTCCCGACCGGCTTTGGCACCTGATCCCGGGGATCGGCATCTTCAACTTCCCCGAATCCATGCTCGCCTGGGATGTCGTTGTTCTCAACGGCTACCTGCTGCTCAACATGGGTATCTCTTTCTACATCATCTCCTGCCACTATGGCGGTTGCGATCCGAAACTGCGGCATTACTTCCCGTTCGTGATCGTTGGGATATTCCTGGCGATCGGCATTCACACCGTGACCGCGTTTCTCTATTCGGCCAATACCGGGCGGCCCTTCTGGAGCAATCCGCTGCTGGCCCCGAGGTTCATCGCCTCGGCCTTTTGCTCGGGGCCTGCGCTCATGATCCTGGGGCTGCAGCTGATCCGCTCGATCAGCAACTATCCCGTCCCGCAGAGCGTGATCAAACTGTTGGCGATTGTGATGACCGTGTCACTGCAGATCACGCTGTTCCTGATCGGGGTCGAATTGTTCACCGAGTTCTATAACGAGGGTGAGCATGCGGCCTCCGCCCGGTACCTGTATCTGGGCCTGAACGGTTTCGATGCGCTCACCCCCTGGATCTGGACGGCATTGCTGCTGATTGGCATCGCCACCTTTATCGGGTCGGTGCACGTGCTGCGTAACAATGTGTTCCTCCTGAATGTCGCCTGCGTACTGACCGTGGTCGGTGTGTGGATCGAGAAAGGCATGGGCATGGTTATCCCGGCTTATGTGCCGACCCCGATCGGCGAGATCTACGAGTACACGCCGAGTTTTCCCGAGATTGCTGTTTCCCTGGGCATCTGGGGGATGGGGCTGCTGCTGTTCACCCTGCTGGTAAAGGCTGCCCTCCCCATCGAATGTGGCAATCTGCGGAGACCGGGTGTGGATGCCCCTTCCCCTATTTGTCCCGTATCACCTGAAAAGAGGTAATGCCGTAATGAACAAAACCACCGGCCTCTCCTCGTCGGTCTTTATTCTTCTGTTCATGAGTCTGGTGGCGACTGGCCCCGTCATGGGCGAGATGCTGAAAGGTCGGATCATGTACATCTCCAACAAGGCCAGCACCATCCAGGTGGATGTGAAAGGCAGCGACCCGGTGGTCGTGTCTTTCGATGCCAGCACCCGCTATGAAGGGGTTTCCGGGATAAAGGAGCTCTCGCCGCAGGATCTGATTAAAGTGGAGGTCAGCCCTGAGCTGCGAGCCACGATCATTACCAAGGTCGTATTCGGGCTGCCGCCCGGTGTGGAGATCGATATACGGGAAATGCTCGCTATCCTGCAGCAGCAGCGTGGCCCCTATCTGCTCGGCGACGCGCGACCGGCGAAAAAGTTCGGGCCGTCGCATATCCCCTCGGCCGTTTCCACTGCGGTTTCCGATGCGGACGGGTTGCTCAAAAAACTGCCGCAGGACAAGGGGCAATTGGTCGTGTTCTATTGCGGGGGGCCCACCTGTCCGTTCACCCAGAAGGCCGTGAAGATCGCCACCGACGCCGGTTACACCAACGTCAAGGGATTCCAGCAGGGGATGCCGGGCTGGAAGAAGGCGAAATTGCCGCTGCATGCGAGCCGCGACTGGCTGGCCGGCAATCTCGATCCGCACCACGTGGTGATCGATGTCAGGAACCCAGCGGTGTCGGCGAAATCTCATCTCCCGGGCGCCGTCAATCTTACCGATGCGAAGCTGAGTGCAATGCGGGAAAGCTTCATCGCACAGCAGAAAGTGGCCCGTCTGCCGGGCGTCAGCGACACCCGGGCGCCCATCATTCTGTATGGGGATACCCAGGCAGACCGGGGTGTGCTGCTTGCCTACAAAGAACTCCGCTCGTGGGGCTATAGCAACGTCGCGGTACTCGAGGGTGGCATGAAGTCATGGCAGGCCGATGGTCTGCCGCTGGATTCGGGCCAGCTGGCCGCGAGCATCCGCTACAGCAAGAAACCGGTGAAAGGCGCGATCGAGCCACAGGTATTCAAGGATCTTCTTGCCGAACCAGCGGCCATCGTTTTTCTGGATGTGCGTACCGACGCGGAACTGATCAAACAGGGGGCGCTCAAGGGGGCGCGGCATATTCCTCTCGATCAGCTAGGCGCGCGTATCAAGGAATTGCCTGCCGACAAGGAAATCATTTCTTTCTGCGAGAACGGCATCCGCGCGGAGATGGCCTACCAGACGCTGCGCAAGAATGGTTTCAAGGCGCGCTTTCTCAACGAGACCACGCATTTCGACGCGGCCGGAAACATCAGCTTCTGAGTAGCCATGAACCGTCGCGAATTCATCAAGATATCCGGGTTGGGCGTGGCAACGCCGAGCATGTTGCTGTCCGGTTGTGCCCCGCGCCCACTGCCGGGTGATGGCAAGGTCGCTGTCAGTCCGACTGTATGCGACATCTGTTTCTGGAAGTGTGCCGGCATGGTGCACAGCGAAGACGGCGAGCCCTGGAAGATCACCGGCAACCCGGACGACCCGCATTCCATGGGGCGCCTTTGCACCCGCGGCAGCGGTGGGCTCGGCGCGTACGAGGATCGCGACCGCCTCAAGCAGCCATTGATGCGGGTAGGCCGCAACGGCAAGGACAGCTTCGAGCCGGTCTCGTGGGAGGAGGCGCTGGATTTCATCGCCACCCGAATGCGTGCCATTGGCGAGCGTCACGGCCGGGACCGGGTCGCTCTGCTGTCGCATGGTTCCGGCGGCAAGCACTTCGAACGACTGTTGAAAGCCTATGGCTCACATGTTTACGCGCACCCCTCGTACGCACAATGCCGTGGGCCGCGTGAGGTGGCCTTCGCGCTGACCTATGGTGAGGGGGTTGGCTCGCCCGACCGTACCGACATGCAGCACTCGCGCTGTATCGTGCTGATCGGTTCTCACATCGGCGAGAACCTGCACAACGGCCAGGTGCAGACACTTACCCAGGCGCTGGACCAGGGCGCTTCTCTGATCACCGTGGATCCGCGGTTCTCGGTTGCCGCCGGCAAATCCGATCACTGGCTTCCCATCCGTCCCGGTACCGACATTGCGCTGTTGCTCGCGTGGATGAACGTGCTGATCAACGAGGATCTGTACGACAAGGATTACATTCAACGCTATGCCACCGGCTTCGAGCAGCTACGCGATCATGTGCAGCCTTTCAGCCCGGAATGGGCCTACCTCGAGACCGGTCTCGAGCCGGGTCTGATTCGGGAAACCGCGCGTACAATGGCCAGTCATGCGCCGGCCAGCATGGTTCATCCGGGGCGCCACACCACCTGGTACGGCGACGATACCCAGCGTGGACGCGCCATCGCGATCCTCAATGCGCTACTCGGCTCGTGGGGGCGCAAAGGCGGTTTCTACATCCAGGAAAAGGTCGATCTGCCGGCCTATCCGGCACCCAAGCCGCCAAAGGCGAAAAGCGACTGGAAGGCGAGGGTGCAGGCCGATTTCCCGCTCGCTCCATCGGGGCTGAGCCAGGCGGTCATCGAGGCGGCGATCGGGCCGGATGCCTATGTGAAAGGGCTGTTCGTCTACGCCACCAATTTGCCTTTGACTGTCCCGAATATTCGCGATCGTCTGCAGCAGGCCGCTGACAGCCTGGAACTTCTGGTGGTGGTGGAGACGCAGCCGGCCGAGATCACCGGCTATGCCGATGTGATACTGCCCGAGTGCACCTACCTGGAGCGCTACGACGACCTGCGCAATGCGCCGGAGCGCGTCCCGAGCCTGGCATTGCGCAGTCCGGCGTTCGAGCCCCGCGATCAAACAAAACCCGGGTGGTGGATGGCCAAGGCGCTCGCGCAGCGGCTCGGGCTGGAAGAATACTTTCCCTGGAAAGACTATGCAGAGGTCCTGGACTGGCAGCTCCAACAGGTTGGAAGTTCACTGGAGGAGATGCAGCGGATCGGGGTGAAGATGTATCCGCGCAAGACCCCGATGTACTTCTCCGAGGGGGAGGAGCGTCGCTTCAAGACACCCAGCGGCCGGATCGAGCTCTACTCCAGTCTGCTCTCCGAAGCCGGTTATGACCCGCTTCCGCGCTACACGCCACCGCAGGAGCCACCTGCCGATCACTACTACCTTATCTACGGGCGGGCACCCGCGCATACCTTCGGGCGGACCACCAACAACCCGGTTTTATTCGAGCTGATGCCGGAGAACAATGTCTGGATCAATCCGCGTGCGGCCGCTGAGCATGGCATCAGCAACGGTGACTACATACGCCTGCGCAACCAGGACGGCGTGACCAGTAACCGGATTCGGGTACGTGTCACCGAGCGCGTCGCGCCCAATGCGGTGTTCATGGTGCATGGTTTCGGTCATGACGCCAAAGGCATGCGCCTGACACATGGCGTCGGCGCGGACGATGCGGCCCTGATCACCAACGTCAAGATCGACCCGATCGCCGGAAGTACCGGCATGCGGGCCAATTTCGTCCGATTGCTGGAAGCCTGAGCCTATGCGTACTTATGCCATGGTCATCGATACGCGCACCTGCATCGGCTGCGGTGATTGCGTGGTTGCCTGCAAGAGCGAAAACAAGGTGCCGGTGGGGCTCAACCGGGACTGGGTGGTGGAAGCCACCAGTGGCCGCTATCCCAATTTGCGCACCGAGTTTCGCTCCGAACGTTGCAACCACTGCAGCCATGCGACCTGTGTGCTGTTGTGCCCCACCGGCGCCAGTCACCAGTGGAACGATAGCAATATCGTCCTGGTGGACGCGGATAAATGTACTGGCTGCAAGGCATGCATCGCCGCCTGTCCCTACGACGCACGCCTGGTGATGCACCCGGAGGGCTATATCGACAAATGCACCTTCTGCCACCACCGGGTTGAAAAAGGACTGGATCCGGCGTGTGTTTCAACATGTCCCACCCATTGCATGCATTTCGGTCTGCTCGATGATCCGGGAAGCGATGTGTCGAAACTCTTGCTCAGCCGGAACTACAAGACACTGATGCCGGAAACGGGCAACAAGCCCAATGTGTTCTACCTGGTCTAGGGAATCGCCATGATCGAAGAGGTACTCAGCACGGCCCGTTCCAATGCCCTGGTTGATCCATCACTCGGGATCTGGACCTGGGAGGTGGCGGTTTACCTTTTCCTCGGTGGTCTCACTGCCGGGATCATGCTGTTCGTCGCCCTGGTTCACCTTCAGGGTAGTCCGCAGGAGCGACCTTTCACCGCGTATCGTCTCGCGCTGTGGGCCCCGGTCGTCCTTTCGGCGGGCATGACCACCCTGTTCCTGGATCTGGAGCACAAGCTTTACGTTTTTCGCTTCTATACCACGCTGCAGCCGGCTTCGCCGATGTCCTGGGGGTCCTGGGTTCTGTTGCTTGTTTACCCGCTCAGCGTGGCCCAGATTGCCGCCACCCTGCGCGGTGGTTACCCCGGATTCGCTGCCTGGCTGGAGCGCCTGCCCCTGTTCGGCAGATGGTTGGGTGCCGCGTTCGATGTTTCCCAGCGTTACCGGCGGGCGATCATGCTCTGGTCGATTCCGATCGCCGTGTCACTGGGGATATATACCGGGGTGTTGCTGAGTACCTTCAGCGCCCGTCCTTTCTGGAACACGGCTATCCTGGGTCCCCTCTTTCTTGTTTCCGGGGTCTCGGCGGCAGCCGCCCTGATCATTCTGTTTGCGCGCCACAAGGGTGAACGGCATGCGTTTGCGAAGATCGATGCCGGTCTGCTCGCGGTCGAACTGCTCCTCGTGGGGCTGCTCATCGTCGGCCTGGCCAGCGGTGCACAGGCTCAGTTGCAGGCATTGCAGTTGATCACTTATCCGGACGGGCCATTTGCGCTGATCTTCTGGGTGTTGTTCGTTACCGTCGGACTCGCCGTGCCTCTGTTGCTCGAGCTTTGGGAGATCCGTGGTGGCCGCAGTCTGGTGCTGTTGGCACCCTTACTGGTGTTGTTTGGGGGGTACCTGCTTCGTCAGGTGACCCTCGATATCGGTCAGGCCAGCACCTGGAGCGAATACACCGTCCAATACGATCCTGGGCTGCTCGAGCGGTTGCGATGACTACGGGGAAATGACCATGCTGAGTAGAATAATTGCCATCTCTCTTGCCTTGTTGCTTACTGCTTGCGACCAGTTCGCCCCTCAAACGGACAGTCACGAGTCCCTTGGCGTGATCGCCGAAGGCATTGCCCGCCAGGACCATGCCATTGATGTGGATAGCTTGTCCGGACGTGTCCTCGAGCGTCGTGGCGACTACCTTTTGCTCGATATCCGCTCGGGAGCCGAACAGGAGGATGATCGCATTCGCACCTCGGAGGCCTCCTCGAGCGCTGTGCTGCTGTCCGCAGAAGGGCAGGCGAGCCTCCCGCAGGGACGGGATATCATCCTGTACTCCGAGAACAGCGACGTGGCGGCGCAGACCGCCACCCTGCTGCGGCTTGCGGGGGTGAATGCGTATTTTCTTTCCGGTGGTCACAAGGCCTGGAAAGAACAGATGCGCAATGTGAGCGGCGCGGCCAAAGACGGGGAGGAGGCGGCGGATATGGCGCGCCAACAGGCGGTCTCCTGCTGGTTTGAAGGCGATTACGTGGCTGCTGCCGGCTTGTCGGTCAAGCCGGTCCATCGCGCCGGGGGATATACGCCACCGCTGCAGCCGGCAGCCGCAAGCGATACCCTGGGCCTGGGGCTCGATGTGGGACTCGGGCCGGCCGGGGCTGGCGAGAGTGGCGCCGCTGGGGATAGCCTTGGGCTCGGGCTGGGCCTCGGCCTGGGGCCAGCCATGCAGTCGGCCAAACCCAAATCCCGGCTGCTGATTGGCGAAGGTTGCTGAGAAGCCCGATATTCGTTCTTCAAATGCGATCATTCCGATACCGAAAAATACCCATTCCATCAAAGAGAGGACCGATAGAGATGAGTAAACCGGAAATCACCGAAGAAATGATCTTCCAATGCTTTGCCGCTGCGCAACAGTGCGACGATCGTACCGGCACGGCTGCCTCGTTCATGGATGTCGAGGAATACGAAAACAAGATCATGTATCCCGAATTTGCCCGCTGGGCGAGGACCGCTGGTCGCCCCGATCTGGCGCGTCTGTTCTCCAAGGTGGCCGGTGAGGAGGGCCTGCATGCGGTTTGGCTGCGCGAGGTCTACAGCGACATGGGAACGCCGGAGCGTGGCGAGGATACCGCGCGTGCAGTCGAAGCACTCGAGACCATCCGCGCCAACTGCGATGAATTGATGGCCATGAACCCGGAAGGTGTGCTGGAAAAGGCCTTGATGGTGGCGATCCGGGTGGAGGAGCGCGAGTATCTCGATATCTATCCGCGCTTCCGCGATCAGGCGATTGCGGACGGCGACCAGCGGTCCGCCGACGTCTATCAACGCGTGATCGACTCTGAGCAGCAGCATGCGCAGTGGTTCGAAACGGCATTGCACGACTATCGCCAGGAACTCGCGGCAACCGCCTGAGCCGTTTTTTTGATGGAGGTTGGATCCAACCTCCAGGGAAAGGCAGTGGCAAAAACCGGTATCGGGGTGGCGCTCAACCCGGCCATCTACCTGGTTTCGCTGCTGCCGGCCCTTGGTGTGATTCTGCTGGCCCGCCAGGAAATCTGGTGGGCCGGCCTTGTTTGCGCCACCGCCGCGGTGGTGCTGTTACAGCATGCCATCAACGTCTTTAACGACGTCAGTGACTGGCGGCTCGGGGCAGATACCGAAAAGTTCGATTCCTGGATTCGTGCTCATGGGGGCGATACACGCGTCGCTCTGGTGCATGGCGCGATCAGCAGCGTGCTTGGGGTGACGCTCGGTGTGGCCACCTTGGTGTTCGGCGACAAACTCTGGATATTGTGGATCGCCACACCGATGGTTCTGCTCGGCTATCTCTACAATGCCGGCAAGCGCCCGCTTTCCTACACAGTGTTGGGCGAGTGGGTGACCGGGCTTTGCTATGGTCCGGGGGTGTTCGGGTGCCTGTATTTGCTGGCGTTCGAGCACGTGGACGGCCCGGCGTTGATCGGGATGCTGACTTTCGCGTCCCTGGCGGTCTCGTTACTCCTTTCACACCAGCCGCCGCAGATCGAGACCGACCGCGCTGCCGGAAAACACACCTTCGCTGTTCGCTATGGGTCGGCTGTCACGGTGCGTGCATCGCGGCTGCTTTTCCTGCTCGCCCTGCTGAGTTTTGCCAGCGCCATCTGGCTCGCCGGAAAACTGCCGGAACTGTTTCTGTTTGTCCCATTTGCCGCCGTAGGCCTGATCATCGTGTTCAGCCGGACGCCCAGGCCTGCTTTACTTCTTCTGACCGCCGCAGGGGTCTTCAGTGCGTCTTTGGGCGCACTCCTGTGGTAAATTCAAAATCGCTTTTGCAGCCATTTGAGATGCAGGAGCGAGCCTGAGACCGGAACCTTCGCCTGCTGTACATTTCAGAACGACCCTTGAGCGAATCATTCGCCAGCCAATCGGCCTCCGAAACCCCAGTCCCTGCGCGGGTCTGGTCGTCATGTGCGGTTGATCCGGCCGGGTCAGAAAGTAAAATTGCACTACTTGGACAAGTGGCCATTCGTCGTGCCGCTCCGCTATGGCGTCGAATACCCATCCAGCGCTGTTGCGCGAATAGTCAAGATCGAGACGAATAAGGGAGTCATACAATCGTTCACACACCAGAAGTCGTCGGAGACGGGAAATCCTATCTGCTGTTGATCAGCGTGCATGGCCTCATCCGGGGCAATGACCTCGAGTTGGGCCGGGACGCCGATACCGGCGGCCAGACCAAGTATGTGATCGACCTCGCGCGCAGCCTGGCAAAGCAGGCGGGGGTTGCGCAGGTGGACCTGGTGACGCGCAGAATCGTCGATCCCTCCGTCAGCGACGACTACGCCCAGCCCATCGAGCCGCTGTCGGACAAGGCCCGGATCATCCGGATCGAGGCAGGGCCGGAACAATACCTCCCGAAAGAGCAGCTTTGGGACTACCTCGACAGCTTTACCGACAACCTGCTCAATTGGCTGAACGAACAGCCGCGCATGCCTGAGCTGGTACATAGCCATTACGCCGACGCCGGCTATGTCGGGGTGCGTTTGACCAACCTGCTTGGTGTCCCCCTGGTTCACACGGGACATTCGCTCGGCCGGGACAAGCGCAAGCGCCTGCTTGCCAAGGGCCTGTCCAAGGCCGAGATCGAGAAAACCTATAACATCGCGCGCCGCATCGATGCCGAGGAGGAGGTGCTGGCCAATGCGGACCTGGTGATCGCCAGCACACGCAACGAGATAGAGCAGCAGTACGGCCTCTACAATTACTACGATCCGGCGCGTATGTCGGTCATCCCCCCGGGTACCGATCTGGGGCAGTTCCGGCCGCCGCGCGATGACGAGACGATCCCCTTCAGGCAGGTCGTGGATCGATTCCTTGGCGATCCCGGCAAGCCACTGATCCTGGCCTTGTCCCGACCGGACGAGCGCAAGAACATTCTTACCCTGCTCGAGGCCTACGGTGAATCCGAGCCACTGCAGGCGGCCGCCAACCTGCTGATCGTCGCCGGTACGCGCGAGGATATCCGCGATCTCGATCAGGGCGCGCGCTCGGTGCTGACCAATATCCTGCTGCTGATCGACAGCTATGATCTCTACGGAAAAGTGGCAGTGCCGAAGCGCCACAGGCCAGAGGAGGTGGCGCAGATCTACCGCATGGTGGCCGAGAGTCGGGGCGTGTTCATCAATCCGGCGCTTACAGAGCCTTTCGGCCTGACGCTCCTGGAGGCGGCCGGAAGCGGTCTGCCCCTGGTGGCGACCGAGAACGGTGGGCCGGTCGATATCATTGGCAACTGCCACAATGGGTCACTGGTCGATCCGTTGGACAGGGGCGAGATTGCGGCAGCCCTCTTGAAATACCTGACCGACCCGGATGCCTGGCAGCAGGCATCCGAAAACGGCCTCGCCGGTGTTCGCAGGCATTACACCTGGGAAGCCCACGCACTCAGTTATCTGCAGCAGGTTCGAGGCCTGCAGGGCAAGTACGAACCCCTGCCTGAGTCTAGGGCCCAGGGACGAGCGGTTCGCTACCGCGATCGCGCGATCATTACCGACCTCGATCAGAATCTCGTCGGCAATGCGGAGGCGCTGCGCCGTTTCTCCAAAGTGATCCGGGAAAACCGCAAGTGCGTGACCTTCGGAATCGCCACCGGGCGGCGCTTGGATTCGGCCCTGGCGTTGATGCGCAAGAATCAAATCCCCGCCCCCGATATCCTCATTTCAAGCCTGGGCACCCGGATACACTACGGCCAGGCGCTGGATGAAGATAACTTCTGGGCCGACCATATCGACTGGGATTGGAACCCGGAGCGCATCAGGCGCGTGATGGCGGACCTGCCAGGCATTACGCTGCAACCAAAGACCGAGCTCAGCCGCTTCAAGGTTTCCTATTTTCACGATCCGCGACGGGCACCCTCAGTGGAGGAGATCATTGCGCTGATCAGGCAACACGAACTGACGGCCAACGTGTCGCATTCCTTTGGTCAGTTCATCGATATCGTCCCTGCGCGCGCCTCCAAGGGCCAGGCGCTGCGTTACGTGTCGCAGCGACTCGATATCCCCCTGGAGCATATGCTGGTGGCCGGTGGATCCGGTGCGGATGAGGACCTGATGCGGGGTAATACCCTCGCGGTCGTGGTGGCCAATCGACATTACGAGGAGTTGTCTGAACTGGTGGAACAGGATCACATCTATTTCGCCCGGCAGCCGCATGCCGCCGGTATTCTGGAGGCGGCCGAGCACTATGACTTTTTCAAGACCTGTACGCCGCCTCCAAAATGACCATGCGAATGCTTGTCTGTACCGACCTCGATCGCACCCTGATCCCGAATGGCACCCAGTCGGAGTCGCGCGGGGCGCGGGCCCGGTTTTCACAGTTCGCTTCTCACCCCGGAGTCACGCTCGCCTACGTCAGTGGGCGTCATCGTGCCCTGGTGGAAAAGGCTATCGATTCCTATCGCCTGCCGATACCGGATTTCGTCATCGGTGACGTCGGAACCACCATCTATTACGTGGGCAGGGATGCGAGTTGGACGCCACAGCAGAGCTGGGAGCAGCAGATCGGCGAGGATTGGGGCCAACAGTCGCATGCTGACCTGAAGAAGCTGCTGCAGCCGATTCGTGTCCTGCGGCTGCAGGAACCGAGCAAGCAGAATCGACACAAGTTGAGCTACTACGTCCCCATGCAGGCCGACAGGGAGGCCCTGTCACTGGATATACAGGGTCGCCTGACGTCGGCCGGTGCGCGCTGCAATCTCATCTGGAGCCTGGATGAACCCCAGGGTATCGGCCTCCTGGACGTTCTGCCCGCGAGTGCCTCCAAGTACCATGCCATCGAGGCGCTCATGCGGGACCAGGGCTTCGATGATGCGAGCACCGTATTCTGCGGTGACAGTGGCAATGATCTCGAGGTCCTGGTCAGTCACATCCCGTCGGTGCTGGTGGCAAACGCGGACCCGGAGATCAAGCGTACCGCGACCGAGACCGCGCGCCGCGCGGGTCATGAAAGCAGCCTGTATATCGCTTGTGGCGGCTTCCACGGGGCGAATGGCAACTACAGCGCCGGCATGCTCGAGGGTATCGCTCATTATCATCCTGAGGTGCTGCCCCTGATGGGGTTGGAGGAAGCATGAGTGGCTCAATATGCGTGTTCGGCGAGGTGCTCTTCGACCACTTTCCGGATGGCTCGCGAGTACTGGGCGGCGCACCCTTCAATGTCGCCTGGAATCTGCAGGCGCTGGGCGAACCCGTGAGTTTCATCAGCCGGGTGGGGGATGACCCGGAAGGCGCCGAGGTACGTAAGGCCATGCAGGCCTGGGGCATGGATACCAGCGGGCTGCAGATCGACCGCGAACATCCAACCGGCCAAGTCAGGGTCACGTTGCAGGATGGAGAGCCTTGCTACGATATCGTCGCCCCCAGTGCCTATGACCGCATCCAGCAGGCAGCTCAATCGCCGCCCTGCGGGCTGCTCTACCACGGTACCCTGGCACTGCGTGATCCGGTATCGCGCGCCGCGCTGGATAGCCTGCTGCAGAATCGCAGGCCGCGGATCGTGTTCGTTGATGTCAACCTGCGCTCACCATGGTGGTCGCGGGACGAGGTGTTGCAGCGAGTGACGCGCGCGGACTGGGTGAAGCTCAACGAGCACGAACTCGAATTGATCTCGGGCGAGGACCCGGCCACTGCCGGGGCGGCGAGCGCTTTTCTCGAGCAGCACGGTTTGCAGGGGCTGATTATCACCCGGGGTGGTGCCGGCGCCGAGCTGGTCACCGCAGAGGGTGAACAGGGCGCGATCGCGCCATCGACGTCCACCGATGTGGTGGATACGGTGGGGGCGGGGGATGCATTTGCATCGGTCATCCTGCTCGGCCTGGCGCGGGGCTGGCCCCGGCAGGAAATACTGGAGCGGGCGCAGGCATTTGCCTCGGCGATCGTCGGTCAACGGGGCGCCACGGTGAGCGACCCCGATTACTACCGGGCATTCCTGGACAGTTGGCACTAATCGCAAAGTTGGATTCGCAATGTACGAACAGGTAGCGCATTCCCTACTCAACAAGATCCTGGACCGCTTGCAGCCGGACATCCAGAAGCAGGATCTGCGGCATTTCTATACGCGTCTGGGGGCGAACTTCTACGCCATTCACTCTCTGTTCAGTCATCTCTATGGCAACCGCAGCGATTTCGAGCAACAGGTCGTGCGCCTGGTGGAAACCATGGCGTCGCGCTATATCGAGCGGGATGAAGAACTCAGGCGGATCGACAAGGCACGCGAGGAAGACCACAACTGGTTCCTGAGCCAGGAGATCGTCGGCATGGCGCTGTACGCGGATGGCTTCGCCGGCGATCTGCAGGGTGTCAGCTCGCGCGTCAATTACCTTCAGGAGCTGGGCATCAACATGCTGCACGTGATGCCCGTGCTGAAGTGTCCGGAAAAGGCCAGTGACGGCGGCTATGCGGTCAGCGATTTTCGCGATATCGACCCGCGCTTCGGAACCCTGGAGGACATCCGGACCCTGTCGCAGAAACTGCGCCGGCGAGAAATGCTGCTGACCCTGGACGTGGTCGTTAACCATACCTCCGACCAACACGAATGGGCCATGCGCGCGCGTGCAGGGGAGCAGACCTACCAGGACTATTACTACGTGTTCGATAACCGGGACGTGCCGGACATGTTCGAGGAAACCCTGCCAGAGATCTTTCCGGAGACCTCTCCCGGCAACTTCACCTATGACCCGCAAATGCAGAAGTGGGCAATGACGGTGTTCAACAGCTACCAGTGGGACCTCAACTACAGTAACCCGGCTGTGTTCATCGAGATGGTCGACGTCCTGCTTTTCTGGGCCAATCGTGGGGCGGACATCCTGCGCCTGGACGCGGTCGCTTTCCTGTGGAAGAAGGTCGGCACCATCTGTCAGAACGAACGCGAAGCCCACTTGATCCTGCAGCTGTTCAAGGACTGTTGCCAGGTGACTGCCCCCGGCGTGCTGTTCATCGCGGAGGCGATCGTGGCGCCGGTCGAAATCATCAAGTACTTCGGGGAAGACGCGGTCATTGCGAAGGAGTGTGAGATCGCCTACAACGCAACTTTCATGGCGTTGCTGTGGGATGCAATCGCAACCAAGAACGCCAAGCTGCTGGATCAGGGAATCCGTAATCTGCCGGACAAGCTGGATCGTGCGACCTGGCTCAATTACATCCGCTGTCACGACGATATCGGCTTGGGCTTCGATGATGTCGATATCGTCGCTGCGGGGTATAACCCGAAGCAGCACCGTGATTTCCTGGTGAATTATTTCACCGGCGTGTATGCCGACTCGCCCGCCCGGGGGCAACCGTTCGGACGCAACGAAAAGACCGGAGATGCCCGCATCTCGGGTTCACTCGCCTCCCTGATCGGACTCGAGGCTGCGATAGAGAGCGGCGATGAAGCGCGTATCCAGGCGAGCGTCAACAAGATCCTGCTGCTGCACAGCATGATCATGTCCTTCGGCGGTATTCCGCTGATCTACTACGGCGACGAGATTGGCACGCTGAACGATCGCTCCTTCCTCGAGGACGAGGCCAAGGCCATCGATTCCCGCTGGATGCATCGGCCGAAGACCGACTGGGCGAAAGCGGAGCGTCGCAGACAGCATGGCTCCGTCGAGCAGAGGATCTTCGACGGGGTGCAGCGAATGATCGCAGTGCGTAAAAGTATTCCGGAGTTCGCGGATTTCAACAATCGTGAATTGCTCGAGACGGGTAATCCGCACCTGTTCGTATTCATGCGTCACGCCCCGATGCTGGGCAATGGGCGCGTGCTGGTGGTCGGCAACTTCGACAGTGCGCCGCAGTCATTGGCGCTCGAGGATCTCGGCAATCGGGGCAACTTCGAGTACTCCCAGCTCAGGGATCTGTACTCTGGCGAGGCGCCCCGCATGTTCAAGAGCCAGTTGGTCGTCCCGCCGTATCACTTCTATTGGCTCAGCGATGCCCGTGCCTGAGCGCGGCAGCCGATCGGGAGCGATTGCAAGGCGGGGATAAAGCCGGCATTAAACGGGGAGGCGGGATATCCCATCTCCCTGCGGCCCTCAGAGTGATCCCCAGCTCTCCCGCCGGCGACGCAGGCGCAGGTGCGGCAGAATCAGGCCGATCAGAATGCCGCCCACGGTGACTCCGGCGCCGATCATGAACCAGCGCTGGGTGCTGCTGTTCTCGAGTTCGCGCTTTTCCTGCTTGAGTTCCTCGTAGGTGCGCGTCAGCTCGGCGACCTGCTTGCGTAGTTCGTTTCGCTCATCGGAGATGCGCACCGCATTCGCCGAGGTGCGGCGCAATGCGGCGAGCTCCTGTTCGATCTCTTTCTTGATGCCTTCGAGTTCGCCATGCGCGCGTTGCAGTTCGTCGTACTGCTTGCTCAGCTCGGAGAGTCTCTGCTGAAGTTCACTCGGCGCGACCTTGAGCGAGGCGACCTCCTCCTTGAGCGCCGCGAGCTGGTCGCGTGCGACCGGTTCCGGCAGCAGCTGGCGACTCAGGATGTAGCCTTCCCGACCATTGGGCAGCTTGACCTTCGAGTAGCCTGACTCGCGACTTTTCGACAACACGGTCACGGGCATTCCCGATGGGGCCATCGAAATGATCTTGTGCCTCGCGCTCTCCCCGGCGCGAACCGTGATCTTGACGTCGTCTGTCACCCACGCAGTCTCGGCAAGCAGGCCCTGCGCCAGGAATAGTGACATCCAAAGAACCAGTTTTTTCACCTTGGGGTCCTCTACAGCTGAATACGAATTAGGTCGCGCGGGCGCGCTCAGCGCGCCGCGCCACCCGTTATGTTGTCCGCATCATAACCGGGTCTGGCCTGCGGTAAGCCGATGGACCTCATGCAAGCAGGAATTCCAGGAGCGCTTTCTGAGCGTGCAGGCGGTTCTCCGCTTCCTCCCAGACCACGCTGTCGGGCGCATCCAGGATGTCCGCGTCCACCTCGAGACCACGATACGCCGGAAGGCAGTGCATAAACAGCGCATCCGGGCTCGCCTGTTCCATCATGCTGTGGGTCACCCTGAAGCCGGCGAACGAGGTTTCGCGTTGTTTCTTTTCCTCTTCCTGGCCCATGCTCACCCAGGTGTCGGTGACGACCAGGTCGGCCTTCTCGACCGCGCTCATGGGGTCACGCACGATCTCGCACCGGTCGCCTGCCGCGGCGAGGATCTCGCCGTCCGGATCGAAACCTTCCGGACAGGCGATGCGCAAGCTGAAGCCGAAGCGGCGGGCCGCGTTGATGTAGGAATGGCACATGTTGTTGCCGTCCCCGACCCAGGTCACCGTCCTGCCAGCGATATCCCCGCGATGCTCCCGGTAGGTCTGCATGTCGGCGAGCAGTTGGCAGGGATGCACCAGGTCGGTCAGGCCGTTGATCACCGGCACCTGCGAGTATTCGGCGAAGCGCTCCAGCTTCTCGTGTTCGAAAGTACGGATCATGACGCAGTCCAACATGCGCGACAGCACCCTCGCGGTGTCCTCGATGGGTTCGCCACGCCCGAGCTGGGTGTCGCGGGGGGAAAGGAACAGGGCCGCTCCCCCAAGCTGGGCCATGCCGGCCTCGAAAGACACACGGGTACGTGTCGAGGATTTTTCAAAGACCATGCCAAGCACGCGGCCGGAAAGCGTTGCGTGCGGCTTGTGCGCGTGTTGCAGGCGCTTCAGTTCGCTGGCGCGGTCGATGATCGCGTTGAGTTCGTCGCTGCTTAAATCCAGCAAGGTCAGAAAATGACGGATAGAGGCCATAGGGCTTCCTCGGTATATTCAGGCGTCAGCGACGAATCCGTGGATGATCCCGCTGAGTGTTTCCACCAGGTGGGAGGCTTCATCGTCGCTGAGGGTGAGGGGCGGGAGGAGGCGGACCACATTGCCGGCGGTCACGTTGATCAGCAGGCCGGCCTGCAGGGCAGACTGCACCAGCGGCGCGCAGGGGCGATCCAGTTCGATGCCGATCATGAGGCCGCGAGCGCGGATATCCTGCACCGCCGCGAGGCTTTGCAGCGCGTTCCGCAAGTCGCCCAGCAACCGCGCACCGAGCTCCGCCGCGCGCGCCGGCAGGTTCTCGGATTCGAGCGTCTCGCATACCGCGAGCGCGGCGCGGCAGGCGAGCGGGTTGCCGCCGAAGGTCGAACCATGGCTGCCCGGGCCGAACAGGTCGGCCGCGCCGCCGCGTGCCAGGCAGGCGCCGATCGGCACGCCGTTGCCCAAGGCCTTGGCAAGCGTCATCACATCGGGCGAGACGTCGCTGTGCTGAAAGGCGAAGAACCGGCCGGTGCGCCCCATGCCGCTTTGCACCTCATCGAGCATCATCAGCCAGTCATGGGCATCGCAGATCTGGCGCACGCCTTCGAGATAGCCCTCTCCGGGTATCCGGATGCCGCCTTCGCCCTGAATCGGTTCTACCAGGACGGCGACCACGTTGGCGTGGTTCGCGGCGACTGCTCGCAACGCATCGAGGTCGTCGAACGGCACTCGCACGAAGCCCTGCACCAGGGGCTCGAAGCCGGCTTGGCTTTTGCGATTGCCCGTGGCGCTGAGAGTAGCCAGGGTGCGACCGTGGAAACTGTTCTCCATGACCACGATGGCCGGCTTGTCGATGCCGCGACGATGACCGTGCAGGCGTGCGAGCTTGATCGCTGCCTCGTTGGCCTCAGCCCCGGAATTGCCGAAGAAAACCCGGTGCATGCCGGAGAGGCGGCACAGCGTTTCGCCCAGCTGCTGCTGTTCCGCGATGCCATACAGGTTGGATGTGTGCAGAAGCTTTCCGGCCTGCTCGCGAATCGCCACGGTGACCGCAGGGTGGGCGTGTCCAAGGCCGCACACGGCAATACCCGAAAGGGCATCCAGGTATCGCTTGCCGTCAGTGTCGACCAGCCAGGCGCCCTCGCCGTGCGTGAAGGTCACGGGCAGGCGCTGGTAAGTGTGCATCAATACGTCGCTCATGGAACGCTTTTGGTCTTGCGAAAAAACAAAAAAGGCGGCCTCCAGGAGAGGACCACCCACGAGATGGCGCCGCTACACTGAGCGGCAAGAACCGGAAAATAGCCGGATTCGCGGCCCGAATCAAGTTCTGCCGTCGGTCGCGGCGAGCCGTGTGGCGGGCCAGGGAGTGGATCTGCACCTGCCCCGGCAGCACAGAGGTGGCGGCGCTTTGCCGGGTTCGGCTCAACACGGGGCCCGGGATATCCAGGCTTCGCCTATTGCATGGCTTGGTGAAAACGGTCCTGTTGCGAGAGAATGCGTGGCATGAACGCCGCCGATCTGAACATCTTTTCCAGTCGCCTGGATGCCATCTGCGAAGAGATGGGGCTGGTCCTGCGGAATGCCGCCTTCTCGCCCAACATTCGGGACCGTCTGGATTTTTCCTGCGCCATTTTCGATATAGACGGCGAGTTGTGCGCCCAGGCCGCGCATATCCCGGTGCATCTGGGCAGCATGGCCTTCGCGATGCGCGACGTGGTGCGCGGTCTGGACTGGCGACCCGGTGACCAGGTGGTTTTCAACGATCCCTATCTCGGCGGAACCCACCTCCCGGACGTCACCCTGGTGGCGCCGGTGTTTGTCGACAGCGGGCTCATCGGCTTCGTGGTGAATCGCGCCCATCACGCGGACATCGGTTCGGATCGGCCGGGGAGCATGCCGATCTCGCGCCGCCTGGAGGAAGAGGGGCAGATCATCCCGCCGACCTTCCTGTTGCGCGGCGACAGCGAAGACAGGAGCCTGTTGCAGCGTCTCAGCGCCTGTACGCGCAACCCCCGGGAGTCGCTCGGCGATTACGCCGCCCAGATCGCGGCCAACCGGGCAGGCGCCCGGGCTTTGCAGCAGCTGGTCCGACAGTACGGAAGCGAGCTTTACCTGAGCGGGCTGCTCGAGCTGAATGCCTATGCGGAAAGACTCGCCACGCATGCCCTGGCGCAGATACCGGACGGCGTCTACCGCCACGCGGACAGCCTCGACGATGATGGTCAGGGAAATGCCGATATCCGCATCGAGGTCTGCGTGCAGGTTCGGCAGGCGCGTTTCGAGGTTGACTTCAGCGGCACTGCCGAACAGGTCGGCGGGAACGTCAATTGCCCCCTGGCGGTGGCTGCGGCGGCTGTCTGGTACGTGTTTCGTTGCCTGATGCCAGCACAAACGCCGGCTTGCGCCGGCGCCTTCCGTCCGGTTCACATCTTTGCGCCAGAGGGCTGCCTGTTGAATGCACGCCGACCGGCTGCAGTCGCGGCGGGGAACGTCGAAACCAGCACCCGGGTGGTGGACGTGGTTCTGGGGGCGTTGGCGCAGGCCCTGCCGCAACAGGCTCCCGCGGCCAGCCAGGGCACGATGAACAATCTCGCCATGGGCGCCGAAGGCGAGCATGGGTGGAGTTATTACGAGACCATCGGCGGGGGCATGGGCGCGCATGCGTACGACGATGGCCTGGATGCGGTTCAGTCGCACATGACCAACACGCTCAACACCCCGGTGGAGATACTGGAGAGCCAGTACCCACTGCGGGTGCGTCGCTATGCGATCCGGCGCGGGAGCGGTGGAGAGGGTCTGCGCCGGGGCGGCGATGGCCTGATCCGCGAGTTCGAATTTCTGCGCGCAGCGCATTTCACACTATTGAGCGAGCGCCGCCGACACCCTCCCTGGGGTGGTTCCGGCGGTGGGAATGGGTCGGTCGGATTGAACCGGCTCAACGAGCAACACCTTCCGGGCAAGGTCGAGGCCTTCGTCGAGCCGGGTGACCGCCTCACGGTGGCGACGCCAGGCGGCGGTGGCTGGGGACGGTCGGAACACTGAGGCGCTACAACCGATGTGCGGTATCTGTGGAGAAGTGAGATTCGATTCGTCCCCGGCGTCCGCTGAGCGGGTGACGCGGATGCTTCCGGCGCTGCAACGGCGCGGGCCGGACGATGTGGGTCAATGGCATGCCGGCCCGGTCGCACTGGGGCACCGGCGTCTGTCGATCATCGACCTGTCAAGTCGTTCGCACCAGCCGATGCGCGACGGTGAGCTGGTGCTGGTGTTCAACGGCGCAATCTACAACTACCGCGAACTGCGCAAGGAGCTGCGTGCCCGCGGTCATCGCTTTGTCTCCGATGGGGACAGCGAGGTCATCCTCAAGGCCTACCGTGAGTGGGGCGGGGACTGCCCGCGCCACCTGCACGGCATGTTCGCCTTCGCCCTGTGGGATGGCGTGCGAGGTGAGTTGTTCGCGGCACGTGATCGTTTCGGGATAAAGCCCTTCTACTACGCCCAAGGCGATGGCTGGCTGCGCTTCGCCTCGAATACCCAGGCACTGCTCGCGAGCGGCGAGGTGGATGCTGCGATCGACCCCGTCGGGCTGCATTTCCAGTTCAGCCTGCACGCGGTGGTCCCGGCGCCGCACACCGTCCTGCGCGGGATTCGCAAGCTCGAACCCGCGCACAGCCTGCGTGTGGGACGCGACGGGACGCTGCACAAGACCCGCTACTGGGACCTGGATGCGCGTCGCACTGTCGAGCGGCTGAGCGAGGATCAGTGGGTCGAGCGCGTGCGCGAGCAGCTGCTTGCCGCGGTCCGCAAACGCAACGAGGTCGCGGACGTGCCGGTCGGCATCCTGCTCTCCGGCGGGCTGGATTCGAGCCTGCTGGTCGCCCTGCTGGCCGAAATCGGCGTCGAGGGCTTCCACACCTTTTCGGTTGGATTCGAGGACCAGCCGGAGGAGAAGGGCAGCGAATTCGAGTTCTCGGATCTCGTGGTGGAGCGCTACCGGCCGACCCACCACAAGTTCCTGGTGCCCAACGAGGATGTGCTCAAGCGCCTTCCGGAGGCGGTCGACGCCATGGCGGAGCCGATGTTCGGGCAGGACGCGGTCGCCTTCTATCTGCTCTCGGAGCAGGTATCGAAGCACATCAAGGTGGTCCAGTCGGGCCAGGGGGCGGACGAGGTCTTCGGCGGCTACTTCTGGTACCCGCGCATGGCGGCGGAGACCGAGGGTACCCGTCTGGAACGCTTCCGCCGGCACTATTTCGACCGTGACCATGACGAGATGCTGCGCATGCTCACCCCGGCCTATCATGGTCCGGATCACACCGGGCGCTACGTCGCCGCGCGCCTCGATGATGCGCTCAGCGATGACTTCATGGACGCGGTCCTCAAACTGGATGTCACCACCCTGATCGTCGACGATCCGGTCAAGCGGGTGGATAACATGACCATGGCCTGGGGGCTGGAGGCCCGGGTGCCCTTCCTCGACCACGAACTGGTCGAGGTCGCCGCGCGCTGCCCGGTGGATATCAAGCTCAAGGAGGACGGCAAGTACCTGCTCAAGCGCATTGCGCGCGGGCTGGTGCCGGATGCGGTCATCGACCGGCCGAAGGGGTACTTCCCGATGCCGGCACTGAAATACGTGCGCGGCGAGTTTCTCGATTTCATGCGCGATATCCTCGACTCGCGCCGGTGTCGGGAGCGCGGGCTGTTCGAGCGGGCCTACGTCGACATGCTGCTGGATGCGCCGGACATGCACCATACACGCATCATGGGCAGCAAGCTGTGGCACCTCGCCCTTCTGGAGTTCTGGCTGCAACGGCACGGCCTGTGATTTCGGTTCGTATTCCCGTGCCCAGGAGTGGGTTTTCCACCTTGGGCAAGGCACTACAATCGGGCGGAAGTGGGCGCTGCATGCCCAGGATTAATTTTCACGAGAGGTGAACCCGCGATGGACGTACTCGAGCGAATCAAGCAACAGGTGGAATCCAACCCCGTCATCATTTACATGAAGGGCACGCCGCAGTTCCCGCAGTGCGGGTTTTCCTCGCGCGCGGCGGCTGCGCTGCAGGATTGCGGCGAGAAGTTCGCCTATGTCAACATTTTGGCCGATCCCGAGATCTTCGAGAATCTGCCGCGCTTCGCTGATTGGCCGACCTTCCCGCAGGTCTACATCGACGGCGAACTGGTGGGCGGCTGTGACATCACGCTCGAGATGCACGGCAGCGGGGACCTGCAGAAGATGGTGAAAGAGGCTGCCAAAAAGTGGCCCGAAGAGGACGCCGCGTCCTGATTCAGGGGGCGTTTCCGGGCTCGCGCCAGGGCTGCGGAGCGCCCAGATCATGCCACTGATTGAGAATCCAGCAGAAAAGCTCTGCTGTTTTTGCGGCGTCGTAAACCGCCCCGTGCGCCTGGCTGGGATCCCAGTCGATACCCGCCATGGATACCGCGCGTGCAAGCACTGTCTGGCCGAGCGCCATCCCGCTGAGGGTGACCGTGTCGAAGGTGCTGAAGGGGTGAAAGGGGTTGCGCTTGTACTCGCAGCGCGCCACCGCCGCATTCACGAAGCCGAGATCGAAGAAAGCGTTGTGACCGACCAGGATGGCGCGTTTGCATCCGCTTGCCTTGACCGCCGCGCGGATCGGCGCAAACAGGCTGCTCAATGCGTCCTTCTCCGTCCTGGCCATGCGTAGCGGATGGGTGGGGTCTATGCCATTGAAGGCGAGTGCCTTTGGGTCGAGATTGGCGCCCTCGAAGGGCAGGACGTGCTCGCCGAGGGATTCCGCGGGAAGGAGCCTTCCTTCAGCGTCCAGGCGGAGTGTTACCGCGGCAATCTCGAGGAGCGCATCGGTGGCGGCATCGAAGCCGCCGGTTTCCACGTCCACCACGACCGGCAGATAGCCGCGGAACCGGTTCGCCATGAGGGGGTTGTATAGACTGCTGTTCATCGCAGCAGAATAAGGGAAACGGCAGCGCAGAGGGAAACCGCGGTTCGACTGGCCTGCTGTCCAAGCCCAGCGCCTTCGGTGCGTGCCGCGATTCGACGATAAAGATCCAGACCCTACAGCCGAAAAGATCAGCGGTTTTTGGGAAAATTCGGCTGATTCCCCGCGCTTTAAATGCCTATAATTCGGATTCGCTTGGAATACAGTTCTACAAAGTGTGGAAATAAGAAAATGAAGTTCACCAATTTCAGAGGGGCGCCGTTGCGCTCCCTGCTTGTCGCGGCCCTGATTTTCCTGGGCGGTTGCGCCACAGTGGACCCGGATTTCGCCGATCCCCGCGACCCCTGGGAGGGCTTCAACCGGGCCGTGTACAGTTTCAATGACCTGCTCGACCGCGCGATGATCAAGCCGCTCGCGGAAGGCTATCAGGCGGTGATGCCGGAGCCCTTGGACAAAGGCGTGACCAACTTCTTCAGCAATATCTCCGACATCACTTCGGCGATCAACAATCTGCTGCAGTTCAAGGTCGGGCGGGCGGTCAGTGATCTGGGGCGCGTGGCGGTCAATACCACGATCGGCATCGGCGGCCTGTTCGACGTTGCGAGCAACATGGACCTGCCTCATTACGGCGAAGACTTTGGGCAGACCCTGGGCACCTGGGGTGTGGCCTCCGGTCCCTTTATCGTACTGCCGGTCCTTGGGCCCTCCACCGGGCGCGATGTGGTCGGCCGGGTGGCGGACTGGTTCACCGACCCCGTCAATTACATCGAAGACGATACTGTGCGTTACAGCCTGAAAGGACTGGAGGTGATCGACAAGCGCTCAGATCTGCTCAGCGCAAGCCGCGTGGTGGATCAGGCGGCACTCGACCCGTATGCCTTCGTGCGTGACTCCTACCTGCAGAAGCGCCGCAGCGAAGTGCATGATGGCCAGTTGGAGGGAATCGAAGAGGATTACTACTAGTGGGCCAAGCGGAAAGTTCTGTAACACTCAGAGCCACTGTGCGAGTGCGAATCAAGGCGCGTTTCGCAGGCAATGGTCCCTCCCTTGTCAAGAAACGCAACACAGCGTCGCGCTCGCACAGCGGCTCCCGAAGGGCCGCGCCACAAACGTCGTGGACTGTGTTGCAGTCCTTGGAAAGGGCCTGCCATTCCCTACGGACTACGCCTTGCCCACAACGCTTGTGGCACGGCTGAGCGTTACACAACTTTCCGCTTGGCCCACTAGCCTGGCGGCCGCCGTTCGGCGTTGACCCGGGAAACCCGAAGACAAAAAACCCTGGCCTCGGCCGGGGTTTTTCCTTATCAACTGCTGAACCCCTTTGCAGCCGTACAGTGCTGGATCCGACAGGCTCCTGGCGCCGAGTAACCGTCCGCTAACCATCCAGTGCAAAGCGAGCCATTTTCATCACGCCTTCAAACGATTCCGCGCCCGCGATAAACAAGCCGTTGTGGCAGAACATTGCGTCATCGATGCCAGTAGCACTCTGGAGTTCCTTATCTGACAACCCTCCCCAGGGTGCCGGGAGTGATTTTTTGTTTTCAAATGACCCAGGCTCTACCGGTACGGCTTGAATTCGCCATTGACCTGTTTGAGATGGATAGACCATGTACAAGGCTTCTTCCGACAAGGCATGTACGGTTCGTTTCCACGGCGTAAATCTTTCCAGCACGATGACTCGTGGGTCTTCTGCTTTCTCTATGGCTTTTGCAACAATCTCTTTTGCCTTAACGCCACCCGCGGCGGAAGCAATAAACCTTTCCAGTAAACGATAGGCGAAACCAACGGCTTCCTCGAAGCATTGGTCGATGTCGTCATCTTCTTCCCAGGAAGGGTTAAACGCTGAAATGGTCTGGCTCAGACTGATGCCCTCCGCCACGCTTTCAACATAACCGCAATCGATGGCATCAATCGCAGAGACAAGGCCCGCATCAAGGGCCTTGGCGACATTCAGGTCACCATCGCAAATCCGGACGCCATATTCCTTCCAGATGAGGCCGATTGAAGAGTAGGGAATCCCATTATCGCGCGCGCCGGCACCACCGCGTTGGTGGTGATCGAAGCGACCCGCAGGAGCGTCATACAGCCCACCTACGTCGACGACAATATCGGCCTTCGCAATAAGGTCTGAATCACGGGAGCGAATCAGAGTGAAAGAGGAGAAGACGTGCTTCAGGGCCGCGATACTGAATACATCGTCTGCGTGAAAGATCCCGTTATGGGTTACTACCGTCATATTTTTCATGGCGGGCATTCTACGCATCCAGGACTATTCGACAATCACATCACGTCTGGGCGTAACAGATTGTGTGCGGAGGCGGCTTTGACGTGCCGTCCTGCTCGTCATGGAGCGGGGCGATGGGCACATCAATGGCGCGCGCGATCGCCAGGATTTGGGCGGGGCCAAGTTGATCCGCGCGATCACCGAACGGGTAACTATCGGCGTCTACGGCAAGCCTTTTATCACCCTGGTTGCCTTTGATTAAGCGCCGGTGAGTCGATCATCGAATGGGAATGGCTGGTGGCCAGCAATGCTCAACTTGTCCATGTCTGGGTGATAGGGGTTGATCAGATAATTGCTCTCGCTGGGAATGATGACGCTCGGCACCTTCAGGATTACTGACCGGTTACCAAACGCCCAATCGTCTCCCACGCTTCTACTGGCTGCGCCTGCCGGGTGCCCATCCCAGCCTTCAGGCAAGTCGATATCTTCGCCGGCAACCAAGACCAGAGACGGATCGAATTCCACAGGGAAGAGCGAATAGCTTCCCATGAGAGCGGGATCCTCGATATGTACCAGGATTTCGAGCATCGCCAGGGACTGAGACTCGGAGCAATACACCACGGGCACGCCGCAACTGTTCCAGCGACCGCCGACACGACTGGCGCCCGTACCGTCGAAGGGGGTCGGTATCTCCGTGCCGTTGATCCGCACAACACCATCGGCTCGGCGGGTCTTTACGATCCGCCAGGCAGTCGTCATGAGTAAATCCCGTAATCGATGCGTTCAAGCAAATCCATGACTTCCCGGGATCCGATTTCGGTATCGGCGTAATCAAGCGGCGTCCTGCCGCCGAGTGCTTTCTTGGCCGTCTTCAGCCATCGCTGGGCAGAGTCCTTGCCTTCCAGAACATCCTCTGCCTTCTCTACCAGCGCAGACAAGCGGTAGATGCGTTCCGACTCATCAGTTTCCAATCGCCCCATGTCCTTTCTCCTGTTCAGGGTGCGAGGAGCGATATTGACAATGCGCCCCAGCTCGGGGATCGAAACATTAAGCTCTGCGCCCAGCTTCTCGACTGAGCGATAGCTAAGGCCTTTGCGCATGATTTTGATCATGTCAAAGGAAGTCGCCGCTTTTACCCCGATAATGCGCGCTCCTGGGCAAACGCTGCCTTCACGCGGCGAGCGCCTTGCAAGCACCTTGCCCGGCGCAGCGCCTATTTTCTTTTTTGCCCTTTTCTTGCGTGGACTCTGAACGACGACTCCCTCGAAGGAAGCGTCCTTGGTGATGCGGCTCTGGGACGTCTTCTTGGCCATGGCGACTCTCCTTTATGCCATATGGCAATAAATATACGCCATTTGGCGAAAAGCTGCACGCGGGGCGATCCTTCAATCACAGCCATCGGGGCAGTCATTCGATCTTTAAAGCTCAGATTGGATCACTCAGCTACGGGCCCCGGACAGCCGAGCTGTGCCACTGACTCACAGCTCTGGATAACCCAAACTGATTCATTCCGTTACAGGTCACGTGGCGACCTTGCTGCCCGGTTTTACTCCGCAGCAGTCAATCGTTACGCGTACCGCTCGAGCACACTACGCATTCAATCTTCCCCTTGTACCTGCCTCCCCAAGGCCTCCACCGCCACCGCCACCTTCATCGCCGCGCGTTGCTCCGGCGGCAGGGCCTGCCAGGCGCGCGCGAGTTCGATGGCCTCGTCGCTGAGGTCGGCCACTTTCTTTGCCGTGTCGTCCTGTTCGTCGTAGAGCAGGGCGATGGGCACGCCGATGGCCGCGGCGATGGACCCGGACAACCGCCGGGTGCGCATCCAGCGCCTGCTGTGGCGCTTTCAGAAGACCATCAAACTCAAACTGCTGACGCGCGAGCAGACGCAATGCTGGCTGGAGCGGCGCCCGATCCGTTTCAGCAGTCCACGTGTGCGCGAGGCCTTCGTGCGCGCCATCGAGCAGGACTCCGGGGGTGTGCCCGCGGCCATCGAGGGCATGCTGCAGGCCGCTGCCAACGACGGCGAGGTGACCCCGGCCAGCATCCGCGCCTACCGTCACGAGGCCGGCACGCGCTACTTCGACATGACCCCGCTGCTGGTGCTGGTCCTGATCGGCTTCATGGCGATGCGCTACGTCTCGCGCGGCATCGGCGAGATGGAACTGCTGGTGCTCTCCAGTGTGGCCTCGGCGCTGTTCTACGGGCTGATGCTGGTGCTGCGACGGTTGGGGCGGTGAGGGTGCTATTCGATCTCGATCAGCTTCTCGCCCTGCTCCAGAAGAGACAGGATTTTTGGGAACAGCGGGCCGAACCAGGCAAGCAACGCTTGGCGGCGAGTATTGCCAAGCCGGATCCAGACGACTGCCGGCCCATCCGATTCCAGGGTCGCGAGGGTGACGAAATCGGCATCCTTGCTGATGATGGCCGCGTTGATTTGCTGTGCCTTCTGCCAGATGGCGCGGTCACTGGCATCGGCCATATCGAGGTCGGCGACATGCGCGGCACTGTGGCCAGCGTCTTCGATCCAACGCGCAAGCGCCGGCGGCAACTGGGCATCAACCAGAAACTGCATTCAGGCGACGCGAACTACCGAGTGGTCCAGTTGCTTGGCCGCGTACGCCAAGGCGGCGCTGATATCCCCATCTTCCAGGTAGGGATAATCCTCGAGGATCTCCTCACGCGATGCACCCGAAGCCAGCAGGTCGAGCACGTCCGAAACGCGCACACGGAGGCCGCGGATGCAGGGGCGTCCGCCGCACTGTTGCGGGTCGACGGTAATGCGTTCCAGTTCGTTCATGTCGGCACTCCGTGGGTGTCTGCACCGGGTCGCGCGTTTCGATCCGTTGGGCTCAGTATACATCCCGTATCGGCGATCCACCTGTGCTGACCCCAACCCACCTGGTCACCGGCCAGACCGCCTTCCTGGTCGGCTCGATCGTGACCGGGCATGCGCCAAACCTGGGCGAGGCGGGGTTGGCGATGGCCGCGTCGTTGTTGCCGGACCTCGACTCGCGTCAGTCCTATCTCGGTCGGCTGCTGCCGATGGTGAGCGAGCCGCTGGAGCATCACTTCGGCCACCGCACGCTGACCCATTCGCTGCTGCTGCAGGCAGGTGTCGGCGCGCTGGCGTATGCCGCTCTGCCGTTTGGTTACGCTCTGGCGCTTATCTCGGGCAGGCTCAGCCACAGCCTGGCCGACATGATGACCCCGGCGGGCGTGTGCTGGTTGTGGCCGAGCCGGGTGCGCTGCGTGCTGCCCGGCAACCGCAAGTACCGCATGACATCCATGGGTCGGGGCAGATCAAAGGGGTCAGTTTCGATTGATACCGCCGGGCTAGATGATCCCACACATTGTTCCCTAGTCAATTTCCGTCGAGATCAAAGGGGTCAGTTTCGAATGGCACTAAGTTAAGCCTCTCCAGCATGCAAATAGGAGCTGTTTTGTTTGGCCTAGAATGAGAAAATCGGGCATGGAAAACAGCTCCTATTACCTGCCCGGATTTCACCTCGCCAGCCTTCGTAAAAAGCCTCGCTCAGCACGCGAAAAGCTCGCTGAGGAACATGCGCGGATTCGGCACCATTCGCTCAGCCGACTCGGTGACAGCTTTGGGTCATTCATTCCGGTGCAGGAGTTGGGCGGAGATACATCCGGCGCCTTCAGTCGTCGGCGCGTGTTCAGCAAAGAGAATACGTTCTGGGCATTCTTCTCCCAAGTACTGGATGCCGATGGTGGCTGCCAGGAAGCCGTACGCAAAGTGCAGGCGGTTTCGGCGTCACGCGCATTACCGAAGCCCTCGACGTCGACCTCAGCCTACTGCCAGGCGCGCAGCAAACTCAGTACGGCGACTTTGGAAACCCTGCTTTCGCACACGGCCAATAGCCTCCAACAGCGGCGTGGCGATCAGTGCTGGAACGGTCACCGTGTCGTTGTCGTTGACGGGACTGGGTTAAGCATGCCGGATACGCCGGCGAATCAAGCCCAATGGCCCCAGCCAGCGAATCAAAAGCCTGGCTGTGGATTTCCACAGGCACGTGTCTGTGCCTGCTTCTGTTT